>NZ_SSOM01000060.1 GCF_029871235.1 Pseudomonas sp. BN411 | reverse complement strand
TGGTCCGGCCTGCGCCCGGCCGACCGCGAGCGCATCCTGCTGCGTTTCGCCGCCCTGGTGGAAGAAAACGCCGAGGAACTGGCCCAGCTGGAAACCCTGAGCCAGGGCAAGTCGATCAACATGTCGCGCATGCTGGACGTCGGCGCCACCGTCGAGTTCATGCGCTACATGGCCGGCTGGGCGACCAAGATCGAAGGCCAGACCATGGACGTGTCGATCCCGATCCCGCCGGGCTCGCGCTTCACCGCCTTCGCCCGGCGTGAGCCGGTGGGCGTGGTCGCTGGCATCGTGCCGTGGAACTTCCCGCTGATGATCACCACCTGGAAGGCCATGCCCGCGCTGGCCACCGGCTGCACCGTGGTCATCAAGCCCGCCAGCGAAACCCCGCTGACCGCCCTGCGCCTGGCCGAGCTGGCCTTCGAGGCGGGCATCCCGGCCGGCGTGTTCAACGTCGTCACCGGCGGCGGCAGCACCGTGGGCAACGCCCTGGCGTCGCACCCGCTGATCAGCAAGGTGTCCTTCACCGGTTCCACCGCCGTGGGCAAGAGCGTCGGCGTGGCCTGCATGGAGAACATGACCCGCTTCGCCCTGGAGCTGGGCGGCAAGAACCCGATGATCCTGCTGGCCGACGCCGACGTGGAGAAGGCCGTGCAGGGCGCGCTGCTCGGCGGCCTGCTGAACAACGGCCAGGTCTGCGCCGCGGCCTCGCGCTTCTACGTGCACCAGTCCATCTACGAGCCCTTCGTCGAGGGCCTGGCGGCGGCGGTGAAAGGCCTGTCCATCGGTCCGGGCATGGACCAGAACGCGGCGATCAACCCGCTGGTGTCGCGCAAGCAGCAGCTGAACGTGCTCAAGCACATCGACCTGGCCCGCCAGGAAGGCGCCCGCGTAGTCGCCGGTGGCGAGCGTCTGGAGGGCGACGGCTTCTTCGTCCAGCCCACCGTGCTGGCCGACGTGAACCACGCGATGACTGTGTCGCGCGAAGAAGTCTTCGGCCCGGTGCTGTCGGTGATCCCCTTCACCGATGAGGACGCGATGATCGAACTGGCCAACGACAGCGTGTACGGCCTGGCGGCGAGCCTGTGGACCAACGACCTGTCCAAGGCGATGAACCTGGTGCCGCGCATCGAAGCCGGCACCGTGTGGGTCAACGCCCACGTGCTGCTGGACCCGAACATGCCCTTCGGCGGCGTCAAGCAGTCCGGCATGGGCCGCGAGTTCGGCCGCGCGGTGATCGAGGCGTACACCGAGCTGAAGTCGGTCTGCATCTCCCACTGATTCGAACCCTCGATTTCCGGCAGGCGCCTTCACGCCTGCCGGTTTTTTTTGTGGGTGTCAGGCACAAGAACGCGCTCGCTTTTTTGTGGGGGCGAATTCATTCGCTATGGGCGGCGAAGCTGCCCCGAGGGAGTGAATGGCAGGACTTCGTCCTGCTTGGCGATTGAAATCGCCCCCACAGATTGGCCCCATAATTGGGTATCTCGATACGGCAAAACCCCCCGCAAATTCCCCGATCTACGCCGTTCGCACCGTCCTGGTGCGGGCAAACCTTGCACTTTCCATTCCTGAACTAAGCTTTCGGCAGTCCCCCGACCAAAGGACCGCCTCATGAGCGAACCTCTCCTCAGCTTCGACGAACTCAAGCAAGCCGTTGCCAGCGGCGAGATCGACACGGTGCTGGCCTGCATGGTGGACATGCAGGGACGATTGGTTGGCAAACGCTTCCAGGCAGAATTCTTTGTCGACAGCGCCTTCGAGGAGACGCACTGCTGTAACTACTTGCTGGCCGACGACATCGACATGGAGCCGGTGCCCGGCTACGCGGCGGCGAGTTGGAGCAAGGGCTACGGTGACTTCGTGTTGAAGCCGGACATGAGCACCCTGCGCCGGGTGCCCTGGCTGGACTGTACGGCCCTGGTGCTCTGCGACGTGCTGGATCATCACCACCGCGAGGACCTGCCCCACAGCCCGCGCGCGATCCTCAGGAAGCAGGTGGCGCGCCTGGCCGAGCGTGGCTACACGGGCATGTTCGCCTCGGAACTGGAGTTCTACCTCTTCGACGAGAGCTACGACGCCATCCACGAACGCAACTACAGCCGTCCGAAGACGGCTTCGAACTACATCGAGGACTACAGCATCCTTCAGACCACCCGCGAGGAACCGGTGTTGCGGGCGATCCGCAAGCACCTGCAGGCCTGCGGGGTGCCGGTGGAGAACTCGAAAGGAGAGTGGGGGCCGGGGCAGGAGGAGATCAACGTTCGCTATGCCGACGCCCTGACCATGGCCGACCGCCACGCCATCATCAAACACGCCTGCAAGGAGATAGCCCACCAGCAGGGCAAGTCGATTACCTTCATGTCCAAATGGCGCTATGACCTGGCTGGTTCCAGTTGCCACATCCACAGCTCGCTCTGGGACAAGAAGGGCAAGAAGCCGATGTTCTACGATCCCAAGGACGAGTTCGGCATGTCGAAGCTGATGCGCGGCTGGGTGGCCGGGCAGCTCAAGTACGCCAGCGAAGTCACCTACTTCCTCGCGCCCTACATCAACTCCTACAAGCGCTTCCAGGCCGGTACCTTTGCGCCGACGCGCGCGGTTTGGAGCCGCGACAACCGCACCGCCGGCTTCCGCCTCTGCGCCGAGGGCAGCAAGTCGGTGCGCATCGAGTGCCGCATCGGTGGCGCTGACCTCAACCCCTATCTCGCCTTCGCCGCGCTGATCGCTGCCGGCCTGGCGGGCATCGATGAAAAGCTCGAACTGGCAGCCCCCTTCGAGGGCGATGCCTACATGAACGACCAACTGCCGGAAGTCGACAAGACCCTGCGCGAGGCCACCGCCGCCCTCAAGGGCTCGGCGATGCTGCGCAAGGCCTTCGGCGACGAGGTGGTCGACCACTACGTGCACACCGCCGAGTGGGAGCAGAAGGAGTACGACCGGCGAATCACCGACTGGGAGCTGCAGCGCGGCTTCGAGCGTTACTGAAGGTTTTCGTTGTCTGGCCAGCGGCGGGTTCGGGCACGTCCGCTGACCGGTTTGTAATGGGGATGGGAGCAGTACGACAGGCTGTCTGAGAGTCGGCGGGGAAGGTGCCCGAACCGCCGCATGGAGCAATCCATTCCCAACAAAGGGCACCCAAGATGAATCCTGCAGGCCAACACGGCTCTACGCATCAGGACGATGACGTCAAGCTGTTGCACAGCATGGGCTATGCCCAGGAGCTGTCGCGACGCATGGGCGGCTTCTCCAACTTCGCCATTTCCTTCTCCATCATTTGCATCCTGTCCGGCGGCATCAACTCGCTGGCCCAGGGCACCTCCGGCGCCGGCGGCGCATCCATCGGCATCGGCTGGCCCCTGGGCTGCATGATCTCCGGGGTCTTCGCCGTGGCCATGGCGCAGATCGCCTCGGCCTATCCCACGGCGGGCGGGCTGTACCACTGGGGCTCGATCCTCGGCAACCGCTTCACCGGCTGGCTCACCGCCTGGTTCAACCTGCTGGGCCTGGTGACCGTGCTGGGGGCGATCAACGTCGGCACCTATTACTTCTTCTTCGGTTCCTTCGGGCCGATGCTGGGGATGGAAGACACCATCACCACGCGCATCATCTTCCTCGCCATCCTCACCGGCGGGCAGGCGCTCTGTAACCACTTCGGCATTGGACTGACAGCGAAGCTCACGGACTTTTCCGGCTACCTGATCTTCGCCACGGCCATCGCTCTGACCATCGTCTGCCTGGCGGCCGCACCGAGCTACGAGTTCTCCCGGCTCTGGACCTTCGGCAACTTCTCCGGCGCGGCTGGTGGCAACGTCTGGCCGGAAGTCTCCAACAGCTGGATCTTCCTTCTCGGCCTGCTGCTGCCGATCTACACCATCACCGGCTACGACGCCTCGGCCCACACCTCGGAGGAAACCGTGCAGGCGGCCCACTCGGTGCCGCGCGGGATGGTGATGTCGGTGGTCTGGTCGCTGCTGTTCGGCTGGTTGATGCTGAGTGCCTTCGTGCTGATGCTGCCAAGCATGGAAGAGGCGGCGGCCCAGGGCTGGAACGTGTTCTTCTGGGCCATGGACACCCAGGTGAATTCGACAGTGAAGGAACTGCTCTACCTGGCCATCTTCATCTCGCAGATTCTCTGCGGCCTGGCCACGGTGACCTCGGTTTCGCGGATGATCTATGCCTTCGCCCGCGACGGCGGCCTGCCGGCGTCCAAGGCACTGGCCAGTGTTTCTCCGGCCCATCGCACCCCGGTGGCCGCGATCTGGACCGGCGCCACGCTGGCGGTGCTGTTCGTCTGGGGTTCGTCGTTGGTGTCCATCGGCGAGACGCCGGTCTACACCATCGTCGTGTCGTGCACCGTGATCTTCCTGTTCTTCTCTTTCGCCATTCCGATCGTGCTCGGGCTGTTCACCTTTGGCACGGCCAAGTGGCCGCGCATGGGGCCGTGGAATCTCGGGCGCGGCCTGTTCTCGCTGGTGGCGATCCTGTCGATCATCTCGATGGCGCTGATCTTCATCATCGGCATCCAGCCACCGAACGACTGGGCGCTGTACATCACCATCGGCTTCCTGATCCTCACCGGGATCGTCTGGTTCGCCTTCGAGGCACGGCGTTTCCAGGGGCCGCCCATTGGCGACATGATCGCCAAGCGCCAGGCGGAGATCGCCGCGACGGAAGAGGCATTGAACAAGTGACCCGCGCCAGCGCCCCCGCCCCATTGGGATAGGGGCGCCGTGCCTTCAGTTCACGGCTTCGATGCGGATGCCGTGCACCACGACCTGATCACCCGGCTTGAAGTGCTGGCCGGGGGAGCGGAAGCGCTGCACCGAGCCGTCATCCATCTTCACCATGTAGGCGGGTTCGGCGAGGCCGGTGGCTTGCTGGGCGGCACCGCCACCGAAGTAGCCCACCGCGGCACCGGCGATGGCACCCGCCGGGCCGCCGATGGCACCGAGCATCATTCCGGTCATGCCGCCGCCCGCTTTGCCGGCGGTGGTGTCAGGAACTTCGGAGAGGACTTCCGCAGCAAAGGCGGGAGATGAAGCGAGCAGGACAAGGCACAGGGTGAAGCTGGGGACTTTCATGATGGTTCCCTTCGACTGTTATATGGCAAAGGGTCCTCGTCACATTCCGTGCCAGAAGTGAAATCCTTTCAGATCAACAGCATGCGGCGTGTGATGTCATTTCGACTGCGGTTCGAATGACAGCGCTTGCTGTCATTCCGACCTCTATCAGTCTAGTTCGTCCCCGGAGGCGGGGCTGTGCTGCGGATGGTGGATTGTGGGGGCGAATTCATTCGCGAATAAATTCGCCCCCACAGGTGGGGCAAGGGCGTGATGGGTATCGCAAGCTCCACCCATCCTACGATCGCGCTACGGTCGGGCCTTTGTAGGATGGGTAGAGGTACGAAACCCATCAGCACGAAGGTCGTCCGGGCACTCAGAGCTTGATCAACACCGACTTCAGCTCGGTGTAGTGCTCGATGGCCGCCGCGCCCATTTCGCGGCCGACGCCGGAGAGCTTGTAGCCGCCGAAGGGCAGGGCCGGGTCGAGGGCGCTGTGGCAGTTGACCCAGACCGAGCCGGACTTGATGCGCGGAATCATCCGATGCACCGCCGACAGGTCGTTGGACCAGATGCTGGCGCCGAGGCCATAGGGGTTGTCGTTGGCCATGCGGATGACTTCATCGATGTCGTCGAAGGGCATCGCCACCAGCACCGGGCCGAAGATTTCTTCCTGCACCAGGCGGTGCTGCTGGTCGACGTCGACGATCACCGTCGGCTTGACGAAGTAGCCGGGGCCGAAGCCGTCGCCGCCGCAGGCGATGGTGGCGCCCAGTTCGCGGCCGAGGTTGATGTAACCGGTGACGCGGTCCTGCTGCTTGGCGGAGATCAGCGGGCCCATCTGCACGCTCGGGTCGAGGCCGTTGCCGAGCTTCATGCCGTTGGCGATGCCGGCGATGTCGGCGATCACGTTGTCGAAGTGCTTGCGGTGCACGTACAGGCGCGAGCCGGCGCAGCAGACCTGGCCCTGGTTGAAGAAGATCGCGGTGGCGGCGCCGGCAGCGGCTTCGGCGAGGTTGGCGTCGGGCAGGACGATGGTCGGCGACTTGCCGCCGAGTTCCAGGGTCACGCGGGTCATGTTGTCCATGGCCGCCTTGCCGATCTGCTTGCCGACTTCGGTGGAGCCGGTGAAGGTCAGCTTATCGACGCCCGGGTGGCGGGTGAGGGCGACGCCGGCATTCAGGCCGGTACCGGTGATGACGTTGAACACCCCGGCCGGGTAGCCGGCTTCCAGCACCAGTTCGGCCAGCTTGAGGGCGGTCAGCGGGGTTTCGTCGGCGGGTTTCAGCACCACGGTGCAGCCGGTGGCGAGCGCCGGGCCGAGCTTCCAGCAGGCCAGCAGCAGGGGGAAGTTCCAGGCGACGATGGCGCCGACCACGCCGACGGCTTCGCGGCGGATGTAGCCGTGGAACTGGTCGTGGGGCATCAGCGGCAGGGAGGCGTCGACCGTGCTGCCTTCGATCTTGGTGGCCCAGCCGGCCATGTAGCGGAGGAAGTCGATGGCCAGCTGCACGTCCATGACCTGGGCCACGGCGGCGCTCTTGCCGTTGTTCAGGCACTCCAGCTCGGCCAGTTCCTGGGCGTCGCGTTCCATCAGGTCGGCCAGGCGCCACAGCAGGTTCTGCCGTTCGCGCGGACGCATACGGCTCCAGGCGGAATCGTCGAAGGCCTGGCGCGCGGCCTGCACGGCGCGGTCGACGTC
>NZ_SSOM01000059.1 GCF_029871235.1 Pseudomonas sp. BN411 | reverse complement strand
TGCAGGCCTTCGATCACCTGGCGGATTTCCTCCACCGAGTCCTGGGTGCGCTTGGCCAGGTTGCGCACCTCGTCGGCCACCACCGCGAAGCCGCGCCCGGCCTCACCGGCCCGCGCCGCCTCGATGGCGGCGTTGAGCGCCAGCAGGTTGGTCTGCTCGGCGATGGCGCGGATCACTTCCAGCACCGAGCCGATCTGCTCGCTGCTGTTGGCCAGCGCCTGCACCTCTTCCATGGCCGCGCTCATTTCGCTGGCCAGTTGCTCGATGGCGCTGGTGGTGCGACCAATCACGCCGAGGCCTTCCTGGGTGGCATGGTCGGCACCGCGGGCGGCTTCGGCGGCCTGGGCGGCGCTGCGGGCGACGTCCTGGGCAGTGGCGCTCATCTCGTGGGAGGCGGTGGCCACCTGGTCGACTTCGCGGTACTGCTGCTGCATGCCGGCACTGGTCTGGCTGGCCACGGCGGCGGATTGGTCGGCGGTGCCGCGGGCGTCCTGCACCGAGCGTTTCACGTCGGCGATGATCGGCTGCAGCTTGTCGAGGAAGCGGTTGAACCAGCCGGCCAGCTCACCCAGTTCGTCCTGGCGGGCGTAGTCCAGGCGGCGGGTCAGGTCGCCTTCGCCGCTGGCGATGTCCTTGAGCATGCTGGCCACGCCCTGGATCGGCCGGGTCACGCCCCGGGCGGTGAGCCACACCAGCAGCAGGCCGGCAACGGCGGCGGCTACGCCGAACAGCAGCTCCAGCCAGGTGCCCTGGGCGTTACGTGCATCCAGGTCCTGTTGCAGTTCGAGGGCCGGTGCCAGGAGGGACGGCATGGGCACGTCCAGCAGCACGGCCCAGGGTTTGGATTCGGGGATCGGCTGGAGCGGTGCGAGCACCTGCAGATGGCCATTGGCCTGCTGCTCGTGGGCCTTGCCCTCGCGTTGCAGGCCGAGCAGCGCATTGGCCTCGTTCGGGTAGGCCTTGGCCAGGCCCTGGCCGAGCAGGCCGGCATCCGCGCTATAGCCGGCGAGCAGGCCGGCGGGGCTGAGGATGCTGATGGCGCCCTTCCCGTCATACAGGCCCTGGCTACCGGCACTGGCCAGCTGTTGCAGGTTGCTCAGGCTGATATCCATGCCAACCACGGCCAGCATCTTGCCGTCCTCGATCACCGGGAAAGTCAGGGTGGTGATGAGAGTCTTCTGGCCCGAGGCATCGTCGAAGTACGGGTCCAGCAGGCAGGGTTTCAGGGTCTGTTTCGGGCAGTTGAACCAGGTATTGAAGGGGCTGCCGTCGAGCATCGGCGTGGCGTCGCTGATCATCGCTTCGGTGGGTGCCAGGGTGCTGAGCTGGCCGCCGCGCTGCGCCCAGTAGGCGGAGAAGCGGCCCACCTCGTTGCTACCGAGTTCCGTGCGGTTGGCGTAGAGCGCGTCACTGCCATCCAGGGCGTTCGGCTCGAACACCAGGTAGAGGCTGAGCAGCTGCGGGTTGGCCTGCAGGGCTTCCTTCACCTGCTGGTTCAGATCCTCGCGCAGGGCCTGGCTGTCCCGTTGCAGCTTCTGCGCCTGGCGCTTCTGCAGCAGCACCTGGCGGGAGAAATTCAGGCCGTCCTGGTAGGCCGACAGGAAGTAACGCTGGATGGTCAGTGCCTGCACCTTGCCCTCCCCCTCCATACGCTCGCGGGCCGAGGTCTCCAGCATTTGCGCGCTATTGGCCTTGACCAGCTCGGTGCCAGCGCCCATGCGGTAGAGCGAAATGCCGATCAGCACGGCAACGATGGCCAGCAGGCAGAGGCCAGCCAGCAGGGTGATCTTCCACTGGATGGAAAGTCGGTTGAGGGGCATGGGCAAGGGTCCTGTTTACTTCGGATCGGCGATGGGGCGCGGACATGGCGCGCCTTTCTATTTAGCGGCAGAAAACGGCTTCAACTTGAGTCGGGATGGATCAATGAACGGTATTGCCCCGGCGTCGAGCCGGTCCATTTCTTGAAGGCCTTGTAGAAGGCGCTGGTGTCGGCAAAGCCCAGCTCGAAGGCCAGTTCGGTGAAGTTGCCTTCGCCGTGGTCCAGCCGGGCGATGGCAAGGTCGCGGCGCACCTGATCCTTCAGCCCCTGGTAGGACTGCCCTTCCAGGGACAGCTTGCGGCGCAGGGTGGATGGCGCCATGTAGAAGTGGCTGGACAACGCCTCCACATCCGGCCAGCGCTCGGGCTTGATGCTGCGCAGGTAGGCACGGATGCGCGCCGCCAGGCTCTGCGGGTCGCGATAACGCACCAGGATGTTCGCCGGCAGGCCACCGAGGAAACGCTTGAGGTCGCGAGTGCTGCGGCGCACCGGCAGCTCCAGGCAGTCGGCATTGAACAACAGTCGGCTCTGCGGACGGGAAAAGCGCAGGTTGGTGCTGAACATCACCCGGTAGTCCTCGATGTAGTCCGGCACTGTGCAGCGCAGGTCGACACCGAGGATGGGAATGCGCCGCCCGGCCAGCCAGCACATCAGGCCGTGAATCATCAACCACAGGGTGAAATAGCTGAAGGCACGGCATTGCTGGCCTTCGGGCTCATCCAGAGTGATTTCTGCGAGGCCACCCCGCCGTTCCAGACACGGCGAAAGACCGTCGAAGACCAGTTCGAGGAAACGTAGGGACAGCTCCAAGGCCGCCCCCACCGTGGGCTCCTTCACCGCCGCGCGGGTCATGTAGGCGAAGCTGCCGGACTTCATCCGCCGCGGATTCATGCCGAAGAACTCGTCGTCCATGGTCTGCGCGATGAGCAGCCAGAGCGCTCCATAGAGCTGCGACGACACCCGCCCATAGGGCTTGGCCAGCAGCTCGGCGGGAATGCCGCTCTGGCTCAACAGCTCAGAATCGTCAAAGCCCCGCTGGCGCAATTCCAGCAGGGCTTCGTGGACCAGGCGGACGGAGATGGTGCCTTTCTCGGCGGACGTGCCTGTCATGGGCTCCCTTGGGGTGATTTCCGGCGATGCGGCATTGTAGGGGCTTTACCTGTGGGGGCGAATTCATTCGCTAAAGGCAGCGCAGCTGCCCCATGGAACTACCAATGGCAGGACTGCGTCCTGCTTCGCGAATGAATTCGCCCCCACAAAAGAGCGAAGAATGCCCCTGTCTGCCGGCCCTACCGAATCGCGGTCACCTTGTCGTCCTTCGGCGGGGTCAGTTCCTCGATGCTGATCTCACGCATGCGGAACTTCTGGATCTTGCCGGTCACCGTCATCGGGAAGGCATCCACGAAGCGGAAGAAACGCGGCACCTTGAAGTGGGCGATGCGCTCCTTGGCCCAGGCACGCAGCTCGTCCTCGGTGGCAGTGTGGCCGGGGTGGAACTTGATCCAGGCGACGATCTCTTCGCCGTACTTGCTGCAGGGAATGCCGATCACCTGCACGTCGGCCACGGCCGGGTGGGTGAAGAAGAACTCTTCCAGCTCGCGCGGGTAAACGTTCTCGCCGCCGCGAATGATCATGTCCTTGCTGCGGCCAACGATGCAGACGTAGCCGTTCTCGTCCATGGAGGCGAGGTCGCCGGTGTGCATCCAGCGGCCCGGATCGATGGAGTCGGTGGTGGCCTGCGAATTGTTCCAGTAGCCCAGCATCACGCTGTAGCCACGGGTGCAGAGTTCGCCAATGGTGCCGCGCGGGACGATCCTGCCCTCGGCGTCGACGATCTTGCTCTCCAGGTGCGGCTGGGTACGGCCGACGGTGGTCACGCGCAGTTCCAGCTCGTCATCCGGGCCGGTCTGCAGGGATACCGGACTGGTTTCGGTCATGCCGTAGGCGATCTGCACTTCGCTCATGTGCATCTCGTTGATGACGCGACGCATCACCTCGATCGGGCAGGTGGCGCCGGCCATGATGCCGGTGCGCAGGCTCGACAGGTCGAACTCGCCACGCTGCGGATGATCCAGTTCGGCGATGAACATGGTGGGCACGCCGTACAAGGCAGTCGCCTTCTCCTCGGACACGGCACGCAGGGTGGTCAGCGGGTCGAAGGCATCGCCTGGGTAGATCATGGTGGAGCCGTGGGTCACGCAGCCCAGGTTGCCCATCACCATGCCGAAGCAGTGGTACAGCGGCACCGGGATCACCAGGCGATCCTGCTCGGTCAGGCCGAGGCTCTCGCCGACCATGTAGCCGTTGTTGAGGATGTTGTAGTGACTGAGGGTGGCGCCCTTGGGGAAGCCGGTGGTGCCGGAGGTGTACTGGATGTTGATGGGGTCGTCGAACTGCAGGCCGGCCTGGCGCTCGGCCAGGGCGTCGATGCTCACCTCCCCTGCCCGCTGCTGCAGCACAGCCCAGGGCAGGAAGGCGGCCGGCGGGTTGGCGGCGAGGCTGACCACGCCGCGCAGTTCCGGCAGGCGCTCGCAGTTCAGGCTGCCCGGCTCGGCCGCAGCAAGTTCGGGCACCAGGCCGAGGAACATGGCGTGGTAATCGGACGTCTTGAAGGCATCGGCGCAGATCACCCAGCGGCAGCCGGATTGCTTGAGTGCGTACTCCAGCTCGTTGCTGCGGTAGGCCGGATTGATGTTGACCAGGATGGCGCCGATCTTGGCGCTGGCGAACTGGGTGATGCACCACTCGGCGCAGTTGGGCGCCCAGATGCCGAGGCGGTCGCCGCTGTTGAGGCCCAGGGCGAGCAAGGCACGGGCGTGGCGGTCCACCGCTTCGGCCAGTTCCTTCCAGCTGTAGCGCAGGCCCTGATGCCTGACGACCAGCGCCTCGCGCTCGGGGAACTGGGCAACCGTGGCATCGAATGCCGCGCCTATGGTCATGGCGAGCAGGTCCTTGTCCTGCCGCCCCCGGGTGTAGCTCTGGTGATTCATGGCTTTCCCTTCTTGTCTTTGTGCTGGGATCGACGCTGATCAACTGGCCTCGACTACGGCAGAGAGGCCCGGTACGTAATTGGGCTTTATTTACCTTTACGTAAACGTAAAGGTAAATAAAGCCTGTTTTCCTGTCTAGTGACCCATTGGTCGGATATGGGTTCGGTTGTCCGTTGAGCCGTACCTCGGTCTTGGCCGGCTCGATTCCTTGTGGGGGCGAATTCATTCGCTAAGCAGGACAAAGTCCTGCCATCTAGATCCATGGGGCAGCTGCGCTGCCCTTAGCGACTGAAGTCGCCCCCACAGAGAACCCAACCAACCCCCTGTCTTACCGAATGAACACCTGCGTCGTGGTGATCGCCATATCACCGCCCGGCAGTTTGATGTTCTTCACCTTCTCCAGGCTGTCCGGATCGAACACCGCGATGTCATTGAAGGTGCCAGCCAGGTAGAGCTTGGAGCCCTCGGTATTGAACGCGACGCAGTAGTAGGAGTGATCCAGGTTGGCTGCCTTGATCAGCTTCTGTTCCTTGATGTCGTACTTGGCCAGGCGGTTGAGCACGCCGAACATCTGGTTCGGGTCCTTCGGCGAACGCAGACCGGTGAAGTACAGCTCGGTCAGCGGCGCGAAGTCCTGGACGGTGGACTTGCCAGTCTTCAGGTCGATGCTGACGAAACCATAGATGAAGTCGGCAGTGGCCAGGTCCTGCTTCTCGTCCTTGAACTTGGCCGTGGTGTAGAGCATCGAGAACTCGTGGTTCGGCGTCTGGTGCGGCCAGAAGTAGAGGACATCCGGCGGGCTGTACAACGGACGTTTCCAGTTGCGGCCCGGCACTGCGACTTCGTACTTGCCGGTCTTCACATCCATCTTGTAGATGTCCGGCCCGGCGACGTAGAGGCTCCCGTCGTCGCCCGCGCGCATGAGGTAGATCTGGCGCGGCATCGGGAAGCTGCGCACCGGCTTGGCGTCCAGGCCGGCGCTGGTGTCATAGACCTCCAGTCGCGGCTGCTTGACCACGTAATGATCATTGAGCATTTCCGTCGGATTGACGGTGGTGTAGAGCTCCTTGCCATCCGGGCTGAGGGCGAAGGAGAACATCGAGCGCACCTTCTCCCCTGGCTTTTGCGACAGCTTGGCGTGGAACACCGTCTTGCAGTTGTCCAGGTCGACGCCGTAAAGATCGCCGAAGTGGTTGTTGAGGATGAACGCGGTCTTGCGATCCGGCGCCATCATCGCGGTGCCGGGGCCGAAGGCGTCCGGCAGGCGGCAGGTCTTGTACAGGCTGTCGGTGGCCAGATCGACCACGTGCAGGTTGTTCGGGTAGTTGGTGGCGATCATGTATTCATGACCGGCCTTCAGTGCAGGGCCGGATTCGTCCGCAGCCCAGGCATTGATGCCCAGTGCGAGGCCGGCAACAGCGGTCGCCAGGCTGGCGATGGCTTTGAGTTTCATCAGTGTTTCCCTCTTGTTCTTATCGCCGGTCATTTGTCTTTCGGGAATACGGTGCCGAGGTTGCGCCAGTCTTCCGCGGAGTTGGACGCCTGGGCATTCCAGTCCTGGTAGGTGCTCATCATGTCGGGCACCTGGGCCGGCCACCAGCAAGGGTCGGAGCAGCCGTAGAGGTCAGCCTCCATCGGCTGGCACAGCGAGCTCACCCCGCCGAAGGCGTCCACTTCCCAGCCCGGGTCAGTGGTGGCTGTGCAACCGGCCACCGCACTCATGGCCATGACTTCTTCGATGCGATCTTCGGCTGCGGCTTTTTCGAGCATTTGCGCTTTGTTGTTGAGCGGCTTCAGATGTTTCATGTCAGTGCGCCTTCCGCGGAGAGATGTAGCTGCTGATGAAGGCCGGGTTGACGGCCATGATGCGGCTGTAGACTTCGATGCCGAAGTCCACCCAGTCGCGCATCAGCTCGCAGTAGTGATAGGTCGGGTGAGTGGGGTCGCCGTAGCGGGCGTAGCTCTCGTGGTAGCAGCCGCCGGAGCACAGATTGCGGATGCGGCAGGTGTCGCAGCCGGTGCCGGAACGGTCCAGGCGCTGGGAGAGGAAGTCGTTGAGCTCGACCTGCTTCACTCCGCTGTGCACGTTGCCGAAGGTCGGCATGCTGGAGCCGGTGAAACGGTGGCAGAGGTTCAGCTCGCCCTTGTGATCCACCGCCAGCATCTTCAGGCCGGCACCGCAGGGCAGCGCCTTCTTGTGGCCTTCGTGGATGTCGGTGATCAGTTGGTGCAGGTTGGAGAAACCGATGTTGCGGTGCTCCAGCGCGGCTTCCAGGTAACGACGGCCGAGGGCCTTCATGTTGGCGAAGACTTCCACCAACTCTTCGCTGGTCAGGTTGTAGTTCGCCATGTCGCCCGAGGTGACCGGCGCGAAGCCGACTTCGGCAAAACCCAGTTCGTTGAACAGGTGGTTCCAGATGGTCTCGATGTCGGTGATGCCGCGGGTCAGGGTCACCCGCGCGCCCACCGGGCGGCTGCGATAGCGCGACAGCAGCAGGTCAACCTTGCGCCGCACCACGTCATAGGTGCCCTGCCCGCCCACCGTGATGCGGTTGCGGTCGTGCACCGTCTTCGGCCCGTCGATGCTGATCGACAGCCCGAAGCGATGGGCATTGAGGTAGTCGATGATCTCTTCGGTGAGCAGCGTGGCGTTGGTGGTCATGATGAACTCCACCTGCTTGCCAGCCTCGGCAAAGCGACGCTCGCAGTAGTCCACCATGTGCTCGATCAGCGGCCGGTTGGACAGCGGCTCACCACCGAAGAAGACCACGCTGTAGCGCTCTTCATCGGGCGATTCGCGGAGCAGCATTTCCACCGAAGCTTCGGCGGTTTCCGCGCCCATCTTCTTGCCGGCGGAAGGCTTGTCCAGGTCTTCCTTGTAGCAGTAGGTGCAGCTCAGGTTGCAGCCGGTGTTGACGTTCAGCACCACGGTGTTGAGCGCCGTGCGCTCCACCTTGCTGATGCCGATTTCCGGCGTCAGCGGCGAGCCGTCGCTCACCACTTCCAGCGCGATCAGCTCGCGCAGGGTTTCATTGATGTCCTGTCCGGCGAAACGCCCGGCCAGGCGTTGCACCAGGTCTTCGGACGAGCAGCTCTGCTGGCGCAGCGCGTCGATGATGCCACCGGTGACTTCATCGGTGGCGAACAGCGAACTGCTCGGGATATGGAACAGCATGCGGTCGGCATCCACCCGCACTTCGTGCAGGTTGCGTTCGACCAGATTCAAGATTGCGCCCATGGCGACCTCCCGGAATTCTTCCCAATCGTCGTTGCGAATCCGGGCGGGGGCTGCCCCGCCCGAGCCGATACCGCTTACGGGATCGGCGGGTTGTTCCAGCGTTGCACGGTGACGATCAGATGGCCTTCACCCTTCTGGCCGCCCTCTTCCAGTTGGGCGATCACCTTCAGGTTGCCGGCGTTGTTGGTCATCATCTTGCGTTCCGGGTTGGGACCGGCGCCGCCGGGGATGAAGACGCCGTCCTTCTGCATCACACCGGCGAACTTCACGTCCTCGTCGTCCTTGGCGCGCTCGTCGAAAGGCTCCACCGACCATTTCGCCGGCAGGTAACCGATGCGGTACGGCTGGCCGTCAGCGCCCTTGCCCCAGGCTTCCGCTTCGAAGCGACCTTGCACCTTGGGTGTGGAGCCGCCGTTCTCGCCGATACGGGCGATGGAGAACTCGGGCACCACCTTCACCTCGCTGATGTCCTTGTACACCGCGAGGTCGACGCCCTTCAGCTCGCCCAGGGCGACGCTGCGCACGCCGGGTGCGGCATCAGCGGCAGCCTTGACCTTGACGCGAACCAGCTTCGGCGTGACTTCCAGCACCTTCACCACCTCGACGCCGGCACCGAGGTCCGGGGTGCCCTTCAGGCCACTGCCCACCAGGGTCAGTTCGGTTTCGCTGCCGGCCTTGATGAACGCGGGCTGCACGGCCAGCAACTTGGCGTTGCCGTCTTTGGCGGCGCTGAAGTCCAGGCCACGCTCGTCGTGCTCGGCCTCGAACATACGGCCCTTCATCTCGCCGTTCAGGGCAGCGAACACCTGGCGCAGGTTGGTCTCGCCGACCTTCACATTGCCGCGCCATTCGTAGCCGTTGTAGAGGATGGCCGAGCCGCTGCCGTTGAACGGCGTGCCGTCGGCATACTGGCCTTTCACCTCGACCTTGAAGGTGTCGCCAGCATCGGCGGTCACGGTCATCACGCCGCGCACGTCACCCTTGGTGAGCATGTGGCCACTGAAGCTCCACTGCCCCGGCAATGCATCGGCCTTGGGCTTGGCCTTCTGCCAGTCGGCCCAGGCCTGGTTTTCCAGCGGGAAGCGCTTGGCCAGTTCCGGCACCATTTCCTTGATGGCGAGGTCGAACCAGTCGCGGTCGCGGGACTGAGCCTGGTATTCGAGGGACGGCCACTGGCCGAGGTGGAAGTTGACCAGGTGTTCCCACTCCTTGGCCGGACGACGTTGCAGGGCGACACGGGCCCCCGAGTGGCAGCGGCCACAGGTCTGACTCAACTGGTCATCGAACTTCTCGACGGTGTTCAGGCGACGCTCCATGGCGTAGCGCACACCCTCGGTCTCACTGGGAGCCAGACCTTGCTTGTCGGCCAGGTACTTGACCAGGGTGCGCCGGTCGCCATCGCTGATCTGCAGGCCGTGCATCACTTGCATACGCCCGATGCTCATCAGCCAGCCCTCAGGGGTCTTGCGCTGGTGGCTGATGCGGCTGTAGGTATCGTTGCCCTCGGGGATGTGGCAACCCATGCACTTGGACTTGAGGAGGGCTGGACCCTCCTCGGCTGCATGGGCCTGGGCGAACATGAGGGACGCCATGGCCAGTGCCAGGGTGCCCGCGTGCTGCCGGAGTCGAGTCGTCTTCAAGGTCAGACCTCCACGGTGTTGTTCTTATGATTTGCACCCCACGGCGGAGCGGGTGCAGTTGTCACGGCAAATACATAATGTGTGCCATGCCGAAGAAAGTCCTTTTACAACAATGATTTAGCCGTAAAACGCTGGCTTGGCGGGGATGCTGGCGGCGGGGTCCGGCGTCTAATTTCGCGACAGACTGTTCCACGCTGAGACTGCGCCATGCAGCATCCAGTAAAGGTAGACAGTGCGACTGTTCCAGGCCCGTCTCAGCGAGTCTCAAAGTGCAACAGCGAGCACTTCGGCGGCGACCCGAAACAACCCGATAATTCCTTTTAAATCATTGTCTTATCTGTATTTGGCGGCCTTGGCATGGGGGTTGCGAAAGACGGGTACAACTTCAATGAACAGAGGCTTCCCCCATGCTCGCTGACCTGCCCGTCCTTCCCCAGACCAATGCCTTCCTCAATCGCAAGCTGAAGATGCTGATCGGCGCCGAATGGCAGGACGCCGTCAGCGGCAACACCATGAGCTTCCGCAACCCGGCCACCGGCGAAGTCCTCGGCAACGTGCCCTCGGCCACCGCCGAGGACGTCGACCGCGCCGTGCAGGCCGCGCGCCAGGCCTTCGACGATTCCGCCTGGAGCCGTATGCGTCCGCGCGAACGGCAGAACCTGCTGTGGCGCCTGGCCGACCTGATGGAACGCGACGCCCAGGAACTGGCCGAGCTGGAGTGCCTGAACAACGGCAAGAGCGCCGCCGTGGCCCAGGTCATGGACGTGCAGCTGGCCATCGACTTCCTCCGCTACATGGCCGGCTGGGCCACCAAGATCGAAGGCAGCACGGTCGACGCCTCCCTGCCGCTGATGCCCCACGACCAGTTCCACGGCTACATCCGCCGCGAAGCCGTCGGCGTGGTCGGCGCCATCGTCGCCTGGAACTTCCCCCTGCTGCTGGCCTGCTGGAAGCTCGGCCCGGCGCTCGCCACCGGCTGCACCGTGGTGCTGAAACCCGCCGACGAAACCCCGCTGACCGCCCTCAAGCTGGCCGAACTGGTGCTGGAAGCCGGCTACCCGGCCGGGGTGTTCAACGTCATCACCGGTACCGGCCTGAATGCCGGCGTCGCCCTCACCCGCCACCCGGGCGTCGATAAGCTGACCTTCACCGGCTCCACCGAAGTCGGCAAGCAGATCGGCAAGGCGGCCATGGACAACATGACCCGCGTGACCCTGGAACTCGGCGGCAAGTCGCCGACCATCGTCCTGCCCGACGCCAACCTCGCCGAAGCCGCTGCCGGCGCCGCCACCGCGATCTTCTTCAACCAGGGCCAGGTCTGCTGCGCCGGCTCGCGCCTGTACGTGCACCGCAAGCACTTCGACAACGTGATCGCCGACATCGCCGGCATCGCCAACGGCATGAAGCTCGGCAACGGCCTCGACCCGAGCGTGCAGATGGGCCCGCTGATCTCCGCCAAGCAGCAGGACCGCGTCACCGGTTACATCAACCTCGGCCGCGAACTGGGCGCCACCATCGCCTGCGGCGGCGACGGCTTCGGCCCCGGCTACTTCGTCAAGCCGACGGTGATCGTCGACGTCGACCAGCAGCACCGCCTGGTGCAGGAAGAAATCTTCGGCCCGGTGCTGGTGGCGATGCCCTTCGACGACATCGATGAAGTCATCCGCATGGCCAACGACAACCCCTATGGCCTCGGCGCCAGCATCTGGTCCAACGACCTGTCGGCGGTGCATCGGATGATTCCGCGCATCAAGTCCGGCTCGGTCTGGGTCAACTGCCACAGCGCCCTCGACCCGGCCCTGCCCTTCGGCGGCTACAAGCTCTCCGGCGTCGGCCGCGAAATGGGCGCGGC
>NZ_SSOM01000058.1 GCF_029871235.1 Pseudomonas sp. BN411 | reverse complement strand
TGAATCGCCCCGGCTTTCCTAGACACTCTCCAAGCTCTGGAAATAGCGCTTTTCAAACTCCACTGGCGATAGCTGCATAGCGCTGCTGTGCCGGCGTTTGGGGTTATAAAACATCTCGATGTAATCGAACACATCACTCCGAGCTTCTTCGCGGGTGCCGTAGGTCTTCCGTCGGATGCGTTCCCGTTTCAGCAACTGAAAAAAGCTTTCCGCTACCGCGTTGTCGTGGCAGTTGCCGCGTCGGCTCATGCTGCTGATCAGGTTGTTGGCCTTGAGGAAACTCTGCCAATCCGAGCTGCTGAACTGGCTGCCCTGGTCGGAGTGGATCATCACTTCCTGCTTGGGCTTGCGCCGCCAGACCGCCATCAACAGGGCATCGATGGCCAGGTCGCTGCACATCCGTGGCTTCATCGACCAGCCGATCACCTGGCGTGAAAACAGATCCAGCACCACCGCCAAATACAACCAACCCTCATAGGTGCG
Organism: Pseudomonas sp. BN411; assembly: GCF_029871235.1. GTDB lineage: Bacteria > Pseudomonadota > Gammaproteobacteria > Pseudomonadales > Pseudomonadaceae > Metapseudomonas. Next base: position 4,423 of record NZ_SSOM01000058.1, on the reverse strand, counting down.
GATGTAGGTGATGTCGGTGACCCAGACCTTGTTCGGTTCACTGACGTTGAACTGCCGCTCCAGGCGATTGGGCGAAGCTACCGTTGGCCGGCCGCCGTAATAGCCGGGGCGCCGACGATAGCCGGTCTGCGAGCGCAGCCCTTCTCCCCGCATCAGGCGAGCCACGCGGTGCCGGCCACAGGACTCTCCCAGCTCACGCAGGTCGTCGTGAATCTTGCGATAGCCGTAGACCCCACCGCTTTCCAGCCAGGCATGTTTGATCAACCCGAGCAGGCGCTGATCTTCCTTGGCGCGTACGGATTTCGGCTCGGCCAGCCAGGCGTAGTAACCGCTGGGATGCACTTTCAGGGTCTGGCAGAGACGCCGTACCGGGTACTCCACCGACAGCTTGCTGATGAAGGCGTACTTCAGCCGGACTCCTTGGCAAAGTACGCGGCGGCCTTTTTTAGGATGTCTCGCTCTTCGGTCACTCGCTTGAGTTCGGCGCGTAGACGACGCAGTTCGGCCTGCTGATCATCTTCTTGCTGCCGCTGCGCCTGGGGCTTGCCGTAGCGCTTGATCCAGGCATACAGGCTGTGCACCGACATGCCTAACCGCGCTGCCACCTCGGCTACGGGGAGGCCGCGCTCGGTCACTTGCTTGACCGCTTCGATTTTGAATTCTTCGGGGTAACGCTGGTTGCTCATGGCACCTCCTAACGGGCCTCATTATGAGGCTTGGAGGTGTCTACGAAACTAGGGGCGATTCACCTTGTTAGTGAGCGGCACTTGGTATCCCCGTTTTGATGGGAGGTAATCTTCGCCTGTTCTGTCTTACGTCGCCACCAGAGCATTCCGTGGCCTGCAGTTGAGTCTCCCCGGGTTTCGTAGACATTAGATGACCGCTCTTGGCCGATAGCTGCCGGTCGAGAACGGCTGTTATCGGCCCAAAACCGGTCGGTACGGGCTGCACCGCAGTTAGTTTTAACCAGTAGAGTCGCTCTTTCCCTACAGTGCAGCGCGTAGTGATTGAGTGCCGAGCCCTCCATGGCGGCGATTCAAGCGTTGTGAGTCGCGAGTTACCAGATTTTCAGCGTGTAATCGATGTTGATTCTGGTCTCGTTGTCACTTCGGAAAGTCGAGGCGGCAGTCTGCTCATTGCGGTAGGTCGCGTGGCGTAAGCGTAGAGCGAGTCCTTTTGCAGGCCCAGACTGAATGACGTAGGCCAGTTCCAAATCCTTGGAGGACTCGCTGAGGTTTGTTCCTCCCAGTTTCGGCAAGTCGATGTTGCTGCCTCGGAGATAGCGAGCCATGCCGGTCAGGCCCGGGATTCCGACGGCAGCGAAGTCGTAGTCGTATCGGGCGACCCAGGTCCGTTCCTTGGGGTTGACGAAGTCGGCGCTCATGGTGCCGTCGCTGAGGACCGCGGGCTCGCCACCGGCGAGGTACGCCATGGCGGTATCCCCGGTCTGGTGCATGTACCCCGCGCCCATGGTATGTGCACCCAGTTGGTAGCTGAACATGGCGCCGGCATTCAGGTTATCTACCTTGCCGGCCTCCGCGCGGCCGTTTTCCCGGCTGTTGAAGACCCTAATGTCGGTCTTCAACTTCCCCGCTCCCAGCGGTACCACGTGAATGGCTCCCGCGAAGTCCTGGGTGTAGATGTCCTTCAGTTCCGCATGGTAGTAGCGCAATGTCAGGGCATCGGACCAGCGATAGTCGCCACCCGCGAAGTCGAATCGCTCGGAGTTGGCACTCGCCTTGAACCGCCCATTGGGAGAGGCCAGGGATATAGGTTGATAGTTGGTGGAGTCACGCAGGTTTACGCGGTCCATTCGCCCCACGTGCAGGCTCAGGCGATCTATGTCCTCGGATAGACCATAGGCACCTCGATAGGACTGGGGTAGCAGTCGAGCTGGACTCGCCGTGATGACCGGCAGCGCAGGAAAGTGGGTGCCCACCGATAGCCGCGTCTTCGATACCTTTGCCTTCAGCGTTGCCCCGAGCTCCGAGTAGTCATCCTTAGCCTCACGGGTCTGTGGGTCGAGGGGCAGTAGTTGGGTGCCGGCACGGTCCGGCGAGGAGTCCAGCTTGATGCCCAGCATGCCGGTGAGGTCCAGGCCGAAGCCCACGGTTCCCTCGGTGAAGCCGGAGTTGGCCCGCAGGATGAAGCCCTGGGCCCACTCGCGCGCCGCCGGGTAGGGCGTGGCGCCCTTGTAGTCCCGGTCCAGGTAGAAGTTGCGGGCGGTGAGGGTAAGGCTGCCGTCGTCGACGAAGCTCGCGAAAGCGTTGGCTGAGGCGAAAGCTACCGCTACGCCCAGGGCATCGAGCCCCAGGCGTCTGGATGGAATGTTCATGGGTCTGTCCTGTTCTTGTTGTAGGCGGGTGTCGACTCAGGCGCTGGTGGCGGAGCGGAGCTGCAGGGCTCTTCGGGGCTTCAGCTTCCAGATCACCAACGCTGCCAGGACGAACGACAGCGCAAACAGGAAGTACAGGTCGGCGGGTTGCCACTGCGCATCTATCAGGCGTCCGGCCACCAGGGGGGACAGGATGGCGCCCATGCGGCCTATGCCGATTCCCCAGCCGAGGCCGGTCACCCGTTGCGCCGCGTCATAGATAGACGGGGTGAGCGCGTAGAGGCCGGCGACGCAGCCGTTGACGAACACACCGATCAGCAGCACCACGGCGAAGGCGAGGTCCAGGCTGTGGGTGAACTGCACGAAGGCGGCTAACAGGACAGCGTTCACCAGCAAGTAGACCATCAGCACGCGAGGGAGGCGGAAGCGTGCGGCCAGGAGCCCCACCAGGGCCGTGCCGAAGATGCCGCCGACGTTGAGCAGCACGCCGCCGGTGATGCCCTGCTGGTTCGACAAGCCGGCCGAAACCAGCAGGCGAGGCGTCCAGCTCATCACGAAGTAGAAGCCGAACATCACCAGGAAGAACGCCGCCCAGATCAACAGCGTGGAGCGCAGGAGCTGCGGGGAGAACAGCTCGGCGAAGCTTTCCTTCAGGGGCTTGCGCGAGGCCTCCTGGGTAGCGGGCAGTTGCGTCACCGGAGCGAGCCGCACACGCTTCAGCAACCGGTTGATCCGCTCCAGCGCACCTGACGGCTGGCGGGACACCAGGAAGGCCAGGGACTCCGGCAGCCACAGCGCGAGCAACGGGAGGGTCAGGAGCGTCACGATACCGCCGTAGAAGAAGACCGAACGCCAGCCCAGCGTGGGGATGATTTGTGCGGCAATGATGCCGCCCACGGTCGCGCCCAGGGCATAGGCGGTGGATTGCAGGCTGATGGCGAGGCCCCGCCATTTGCTATTGGCGTACTCGCCGGCGATGACGTAACTGCTAGCCAGGATTCCACCGATGCCGAGGCCGGTGATCAGGCGCAAGGCCGCCAGCATCTCCGGCGAGGTTGCCCGGGACGACGCCAGCATGCCCAGTCCGGCAATGCTCACGCACGCCAGAATCAGCGGGCGGCGGCCGAAGCGGTCGGCCCAAGGCGCGATGAACAGTGAACCGATCGCCATGCCCACGAGTCCCGCACTCAGCAGATAGCCGAGCTGGGTGCCGCTCAGGCCCCAGTCGGCGCCCACCGATGCGGCAGTGAAGGCCATCACCAGCACATCGAAGCCGTCGAGCATGTTGATCAGGAAGCAGAGCGCGACGACGCCCCATTGAAACCCGGCCATGGGTTTTTCATCCATCTGTTGCCCAATCGTCTGGCTCATGTGATCAGGCTCCCTGGTACTGGAGGGGAAGGGGATTCAAACGACGGGCAGCCGAAACCGCCCCACAACGGAGGGAGAGCAGGATGTACATGTCGATACCTTCTTGTTGTTGTCAGTCGTGCATGCAAGGGGACTCGGACCTGGCCAGCAGGTCCGAGGGATGGGCCGGTTCGGGGTGGGTGACCTGCCCGAATCGGCCCGGTTCAGCGGTCAGGCCACGCTGAAGGTCTTGTGCGGGTCGATGACGAATTTCTTCGGTACGCCGGCATCGAACTCGCCGTAGCCGCGCGGGGCGTCGTTCAGGCTGATGACCTGCACGCCCACCACTTCGGCGATGTTGATGCGGTCCCACATGATCGCTTGCATGAGCGCGCGGTTGTACTTCATCACCGGGGTCTGGCCGGTGTGGAAGCTGTGGGATTTCGCCCAGCCGAGGCCGAAGCGGATGCTCAGGGCGCCGATCTTGGCGGCTGCATCCACCGCACCCGGGTCTTCGGTCACGTAGAGGCCGGGGATACCGATCTTGCCGGCCACGCGAGTGACCTGCATCAGCGAGTTGAGGACGGTAGCCGGGGCTTCGTGCTTGGCGCCTTCATGGCCGTGGCCGCGAGCTTCGAAGCCCACCGCATCCACTGCGCAATCCACTTCCGGCTCGCCCAGCAGCGCGGCGATCTGCTCGTGCAGCGGGGTGTCCAGCGACAGGTCGGCGATCTCGAA
>NZ_SSOM01000057.1 GCF_029871235.1 Pseudomonas sp. BN411 | reverse complement strand
CGAACGTGGCGGCAGGTCCCCTGGTGCGTTCTTCGTACCACGCGGACCGGCAGGCTCACGGGCACAAGATCACTTGACCTGGAGAGGAGAACTGCAAATGGGTATTTTCGATTGGAAGCACTGGGCAGTCATTCTGCTGATCGCTCTGGTGCTATTTGGCGGTAAGCGTCTGCGGCACCTCGGCGGTGACCTGGGTGAATCGATCAAGGGTTTTCGCCGATCGATGACAGACGCCACGGACACGAATGAAACCAAGCCGATGGTTGCTTCTCGCAGCCAGGATGAGAGCTAGCCCGGAACCCGAAAACCATCGGACGAAAAACTATCCATGGGTGTCGCTCATGTCTGCGCTTGGCCGAAAGCAGTCGACTATTGCCTCTCTCACCCGCTGTATTGCGAGGTCAACCTGAGGCGTCGTTCTCCATCCCAGTTCGATTGGATAACGAGGCAGTGGCAGGGGGCACGGCAGCGCGGCCAATCCTGTCACTCGGGCGATTTCGTCGGCCGCATGGCTGGGTATGGTGGCCACGGCTCCGGTACCGGGCAACAGGTAAGGCAATGCGGCAAAGTGCGTGGTCGAGACACTGACTCGGCGCGTCAGCCCAATAGCCGCCAGAGCCTCATCGACTATGCCGATGAATCCACCCGACGAAATCAGGATGTGCTCCCGGGCAACGAACTCATCGATGCTCAGGGCCATCTGCTCGGGCACCAGGCTGCCAGCGTCCACCAGGCAGCTATAGCCTCCGTCGGCAAGAATCTCTCGGCTGAGCATCCGTGCGTTGAATCCGCCAGCAGTGAGCGCCAGGTCGATACTTCGGTCAAGCAGGGCATCCGCGACAATCTGGCTGTGTGTCTGACGGAAGATCAAGCGCAAGCCCGGCGCCCGCTTCTGGACGGCATCGATCAGCCGGCGCCCGTACGCGATTTCAAAATCATCCGACAAACCCAATGAGACGGCACGGCCGGCGAAATCGCTTGCAGTGGGAGCCAGTAAGGCAAGGCTCTGCCTGCATTTGCCAAGCGCCTCGCCAATCAGGGGTCGCAATTGGTTCGCCCGCAGCGTGGGCGCCAGACCGCGCCCGGTTCGCACAAACAGCGCATCCCCATAGACGTCGCGCAATCGCCGAAGCGCCGCGCTCACGGCCGACTGGGTGACGCCAAGGCGAAGGGCTGCCCGGCTTGCGCTGGATTCCTCATACAGCGCTTCGAACACCTTCAGCAGGTTCAGGTCTACATCGGCGATATTCATGAGGCTCATATCAACTAGAAGTGATTGGTTGTTTATTTATAGTTTGTCCGACCCTGAAAATGCGCGAAACCCCACCGCACATCGAGGAGCGTCACCCCATGTCCAAGTCCATCGTCGCTGCGCTACAAATCGGCTCGCTACCTGGCGGCAAGGCCGACACACTCGAACAGATTCTTTCCTACGAAACGGCCATTCGCGAAGCCGGCGCCAATCTGGTGGTCATGCCGGAGGCTCTGCTGGGTGGGTATCCCAAGGGCGAGCGATTTGGCACCCAACTCGGCTACAGGCTGCCGGAAGGGCGCGAGGCCTTCGCCCACTACTATGAAAACGCGATCGATGTGCCCGGGACTGAAACTGATGCTCTGGCGTCCCTTTCCGAGCGCACTGGCGCCGACCTGGTGGTTGGCGTAATCGAGCGCAGTGGCCACAGCCTTTACTGCTCCGTGCTGTTCTTCACTCCCCAGGCAGGATTCGTTGCCAAGCATCGCAAGCTGATGCCCACGGGCACCGAGCGGTTGATCTGGGCAAAGGGCGATGGATCGACCCTGCCCGTGGTGGAAGGTGAGTCTGGCCGACTGGGCGCGGCCATTTGCTGGGAGAACTACATGCCCCTCCTACGCACCGCGATGTACGCCAAGGGGGTCGACGTCTGGTGCGCACCCACGGTCGATGAGCGGGAAATGTGGCTAGCCACGATGCGCCACATCGCTTGCGAGGGGCGCTGCTTTGTCGTTAGTGCTTGCCAGGTGCAGGACTCACCTTCGGCGCTCGGCCTCAAGGTCGAGAACTGGCCGGAAGAGCGTCCGCTGATCAACGGCGGCAGCGTGATCGTGGGCCCTCTGGGAGATGTGCTGGCCGGCCCACTAACCGGAGAACGCGGCCTGCTGGTAGCGGAGATCGATACAGCCGACCTGGTACGTGCGCGCTATGACTTCGACGTGACCGGTCATTACGCGCGACCCGATGTCTTTGAGCTGGTCGTCGATGAGCGAACCAAGCCGGGCGTGAAGTTCATTCAATAGCCATAAATATCTTCAACACCCTCGGCCGGAAGAGGCAGCTTCCGGCCAGAAGCGGGCTCTTCAGTTGCACAAGCAGCCCTCCCTGGTCACTCCCCGTAGGCCAGGACGCAGTGGTCACAGCGCGGTTGAACCAGGCCGGAAAACGCTCACCTTCAGCGCAGCGTCTCCAAGCACGCGCGTGCGGCTACAAGATCGGGTGTACCCAGGCCTTCTTCATAACGACCATAGACGGGTTCAAGCAGCTCCATCGCCGGCTGCCTATGCCCTTGGTCACGCCATACCTGGGCCAGGGTGGTCGCGCTGCGCAGCTCCCAGGCAAGCGCGCCGCCTCTGCGGGCCAGCTCCAACGATCGGGTCAGCAGGGCCTCGGCCCCCTCCGCACCGGCTTCAAGCAGTTGGCAAGCCTCCAGTCGAAGCATCTCTGGGGCACACCATCCAGTGGCGCCGATGCTGCTCTGGAGCGATGCAGGTCGCTCCTCGAACGACCTCGATCCCCCGAGTGTCATGACGATATCCCTCACCAATCCACTTGCCGGTAGCGTCGGCCTGGGAAGACCTTCGCAGCCCATCACCCCGGCATAGTGCTGCGCCCAGTCGGCGAACAACGGGATGGAGTGGCGTGAAGAGGCCTCGAGCAGGAGTTGCAGGCGGAGGGATGCCTTCTCGTACTCACCGTTGTAGTAGGGAATCACGCAACCGGCCGTGGCCAGCAAGTACGATATCGACGGGATGTGCTCCAGCTGGTAGGCCAGGTCCAGGGCCTGCTGCACGCGCTGTTCGGCCTGGTCCGGGTAACCCCGAAGCCAGAGGATACGAGCCAGGACGGTGAGCGACGCCACCCTTTGCTCGTATTGCACACCCATGCAAAGCGCAAAGCGGTTCGGGCGATTTTCGCGCTCGAGCGCCTCCAACACCGATTCAGCCAGGTGATGGGCCCGCTCCTGCATCCCCGAATAATGAAGGGCGAGGACCTTGAGGCGTTGCGAGCTGACCGCTAACTCTTCACCACGCCCTTGGGCCAACTGATCGAACTCTTCGCTCAGCGCCAAGGTTTGCAGGTACCGTCCAGAACGCAGGTTGGCCGCTAGCTGGCCCGAAATAGCATGCAGCATCGCGCCCGGGTCCCCGCTTCTCTCCGCGAGCGACTGGGCGCTCTGGAAGGCTCCGATGGCCTGGGTAGCAACAATCTGACCATGGTAGGAACAGTTGCCCAACGCCAGCTGCAACTGCGTCGCCAGTTGCAAAGACTCATGGCCTTCAGCATCGAAAGCCGTGCTCAGTAGGCTGAGGGCACTCGCCACATAGGAACCATACTCGTGCAGGAGCGACATCTCCTGCCAGATCGGTGCCGAGCATGCTGTCAGGCGAATGGCCAGGGGGTGGCGCACCTCGGCATCCAGCCCCCAGTTCAACGCCGAGCGCAGGTCACCCAGCCACCTGGCGTATCGCTCCAACCAACGGCTGGTTGGCAGGCTTTCCCATTCAAGCTGCGCCTGCTCCAGGCGCGCCATGCAAATTCCAAGGTGTCGGACGCGGGTTTCGTGGAGCTCACCCGCCGCGTCCAGCTTTTCCAAGGCATAGAGCCGCGCCGGTTCGAGCAGGCGGTAAGCGAACTCATCGTCGCTGACCTCGACGCTGATCAGCGACTTCATCGCCAACTGCGAGATGAGCATGCAACCGGCCCCAGGGTCGCCCGGGAGGCCAAACAACGCCGCGGCGGACTCCAGGGAAAAGCTCCCGCGAAACACTCCCAGGCGACGCAGGCCGGCCCGCTCCGCATCGGACAGCAGGGCGTAGCTCCAGTCGAACATTGTGCGCAAGTGCCGGTGTCGTGGATGGACATCCTGGGCGTCGATGGGACAGTCCAGGTAGCAATCGCCGCCGAGCAGCGCCGCGCCAATGTCCCGCTCGCTGGCGATCTGGCCGGCCGCCAGTTCAATCGCCAGAGGCATGCCGTCCAGGCGATGGCAGATATCAACGAGGCGCGGCAGATCCGCCGCACCAGGCTCGAAGGCTTCGTCGACGTTCCTGACCCGCTCAACCAGCAGGGCGAGCGCCGGGTAGGCAAGCGCCTCGGCGACCTCGGTAATCTGCATTGGTGGGTTGGCCAGCGGAGGCAATCGATAAACGCGCTCGTGCGCGGTACGCAGCGCCTCCCTGCTGGTGGCAAGCACATGAATCCCCGGAGCAGCGCACAGCAGGCACTCCATGAGGTGCGCCGCCGCTTCGACCATGTGCTCGCAGTTGTCGATCAGCAGGAGCATCTCGCGCGAGCCGAGCTGGCTGCAGAGGACCTCGAGCGAGCTATCTGCCTGCCCGGGTATGCCCAACAGCGCGGCAAGGGTGCTGGCCAGCGGCCCGGCATCCTGAAGCAGCGTGAGGTCGAGCATGCGGATCCCATCGCGATAGCGGCCGATCAGCTGCTCAGCCACCAGCAGGGCGACACTGGTCTTGCCGATTCCCCCGCAGCCCACCACCGAAACGCTGCGACCGCTCTGCAGCTGGCCGATGATATGTGCTACTTCCCGCTCCCTGCCGACCAGGCGACTGCGCCGCGCCGGCAGGTTGTGCTGGCTCGACGGATCCACGCTCATCAAAGGTGGGACACTGCCAACCTGGCTGATCGGTGCGACGAAACTGTAGCCTCGCAGCGCCACCGTCACTATGTAGCGGCGCCCTTCCTGGCCATCTCCAAGAGCCTTCCGCAATGCCGCCATGTGCACGCGAAGGTTGCCTTCATCTACCGCCAGGCCGGGCCAGGCCCTGGCCATCAGGTCGCGCTTGCCGACGACCTCGCCGGCGTTTTCCAACAGCACGAGAAGCAGATCGAAGGCGCGCTGCCCCAGGCGTAGCGGTCGGCCACTATCCACGATCGAGCGCGAGGTGGGATAGACCACGTAGGGGCCGAAGCACAACGCGGACTCGACCGGCATCAGTTGTTCTTTTCTCATCGTTACCAACAAAAAATTGCACGCGGGCCGGGTGCCGGTCTCTTTCTAACGGGAGGCCTCGAACACAGCTCCGCAGAGCTGCCACCTCCGTTCTATTGCAAAAAAGGTGAGCTGCCGAGGGCTCTTCATAAAAATTAACAACGACCATCACCGCTGCTTCCGGCGGCAAGCGGTTCACGAAAAACCTTGCGCTCGTCCCGCGCACGGTCGTCACGGTGCCGACGCCGGCGGAAGTGGCCGGCCGACTCACCAAACCCGCACGGTTCACCCGTGGCACTTGGGCACCTGAAGGCACCCTTCGGCTTCACAGAAACGTCGCAGAAAGATGGGCCTGGTCACGCCACTGATTGACGGTTGCGCCATCGCAAAGTTCATGGTTCCCAGGCGACTGTCCGCTTAATGAACTTTAACCGGCATTAACTGGCCGCCTCGCTCCAGCCTGCGAAAGATAGCGATACATCAGATCGGCGAGAACACCCATGCTGAGCGAAAGTATCGAGCGATCCACAAGTTACGCAGAAGCGCGCAAGCTCGCCCGCTGGCAGGAAGAACAAGCATTGAAGCTCATCCTCACGCACCTGGAAGCAGGCATCACCGTCACGTGGCTGGCGGACGCCTGCGCACTGTCCAGAAGCGACTTCACACGCAAGTTCAAGGTCAGCACCGGCCACTCGCCGCTGGAGTGGGTACGGCTCCAGCGGGTGGAAAAGGCCAAGCGCCTGCTGACCGACGCGGATCGGCCATTGGCGGAGATCGGTCTGGAATGTGGCTTCTACGACCAAGCGCATTTCTGTCGTGTGTTCAACCGCCTGACGGGGATTTCTCCCAAAGGCTGGATACGCCAAGCGCGGGCCTGCCCCCTTACCTCCGCTTCGTAGCCGAACTGGTGGTCGGAATCTGCAGGAGCGCCGGCACGCCCGCCCGCTTCCACCGGCCGCCTGTACCGATGAAGAACCGGTCGTCGTGCGGCCCTGCGTAGCAAGTACGGAGGTGCAAGCCAGTCACGGATAAAGGCGATGGCACGGTAGACGGCGCGCGGCCAAGTCTTCCGCGTCACGCCGCCGGGCTGGCGGCGTCAGGCCTACTGACGCAGATCCCCTCGAGTACATAGGCGCGAACCGTGTGGAGCATCCGGTAGCGCACGCCGCGCTCGCCCTCTTCCACCAGCAACAGCGACTTGTCAGCCAACTGGCTGACCGCGGCGAAGATGCGTTCGCGGCACAGCCGGGTATCCACCAGCGCGCTAACCGCCGTTTCCAGCGTGAAGCTGCTGCCCAGCGGCGCGAGCAGGCGCAGGCATGTTTGCTCGGTGCCGCTGAGCTGGTCATAGCTCCAGTCGTAGGTGGCGCATAGGCTGCGTTGCCGCGCTGGAGCGGTGCGGCGGCCGGGCATATGCAGTAGAACGCCGCTGTCGAGTAGCTTCGGCAGTCCGGTCAGGCCCAGGGTATCGATCTGGCGGGCGGCCATCTCGATAGCCAGCGGGATACCGTCCAGACGCCGACAGACTTCGACTATCGCGCGCACCTGGGCCGGGCTCAACTCCAGGCGGTCGTACACATCGCGAGCGCGCTGCACGAAGAGTTGCACTGCCGAACAGCACAGCGCACCGACCAGCGTCACCTCGTCGCTGACGGGCAGTTCCAGCGGCGGCAGGCGCAGTACGTGTTCACCCTCGGCACGCAACGGTTCGCGGCTGGTGGCCAGGACGCTGAGCGCCGGGTGCTGGCGCAACAACCGCTCGATCAGTTGGGCGCAGGCGCAAGCCAAGTGCTCGCAGTTGTCCAGCACCAGCAGCAGCCGTCCCTTGCCGGCCGCCTCGAGCACCGTGGCGAGCAACCGGGCCAGCGCCTCTGCGTCGGATACTGACGACAGGTCGAGGAACCGAATGCAGACGTAGTGCTGCTGTAGCGACTCGCAGACCTGGATTGCCAACGAGGTCTTGCCTATCCCTCCCGGCCCCACCAGGGTCAGCAGGCGGGTGCCCAGCATCTGCTCGAACAGGTGCTGGGTGAGGTGCCCGCGCCCCACCAGCCCCGCCAGCAACACCGGCAGATTGCTGGCGGGCGTGACCTGGGTCGGCTGAGCCTGCAGCGTCTCCACCACGCCGACGAAGCCGTAGCCGCGCAGCGGCACGTTGGCGATGTAGCGTTCACCGGTGTGCCCCTCGCCCAGGACGCGGCGCAGCGCGGCGATGTGCACCCGCAGGTTGATCTCCTCGACCACCGTGGTGCCCCAAACGCGGGCAATGATGGTCTCCTTGGCGATGATCTCACCGGGCTGAGCCACCAGTACCAAGAGGATGTCCAGGGCACGGCTGCCGATGCGGACCGGGCGATTGCCCTGCAACAGCTGACGTTTATAGGGGTGCAGTTGGAAGCGGCCGAACTGCAATACCGTTTCCGTGCCGATTGGCGTGGGGGCGTTCATGTCATCTCCCGCCTTGTCCGTACCGACCGCTCTACCACGGGGGGATCCGAGCAAATTCGAACGAATCGGGGCGGTGGCTCCTTTTTGTCGATGGACCCATTCTCCGGTCTCTGGATGACAGCGCAATTCGGCCAGAGGGACGGATACGGCCAAGAAGGGTGCATCAGACGGTCAAGTAGCGGAAAACTGTTGACGGTACTGACTGGGCGTCATGCCGATGCGCTCACTGAACACCGTGCGCAGGTGCCGGGCGCTGCCGAAGCCGCTGCGGCAGGCCACCACCTTCAGTGGCAGGTCAGTCGTTTCCAGCAACCGCCGCACGTGCTCGATGCGGGCATTCTGCAGGTACTGCATGGGCGTCAGTTTTACTTCGCGCTGGAAGGCGCGGGCGAAATTGCGCGGGCTCATCGCCGCCAGCTCGGCCATACGCTTGATGGTAAAGGGCTCCTCAATGTGATCGGCCATGTAGGCCTGCACCCTCGCGATTGCCGAGCCATCGCGCAGGACCGTGGCCAGCAGCGGTGCAAAGGGGGCTTGGCCGCCCTGACGCTTCATCACCACCAGCAGCACCTTCGCCACCTCCAGCGCCAGCTCCTTGCCATGGTCCTCGCCGAGCACCGCCAGGGCCATGTCGATGCCGGCGGTGATGCCGCCAGTGGTGATCAGGTTGCGGTCCACCACGTAGATCTGCTCGGCCTCCACCCGCGTGCAGGGAAAACGCTGCGCCAGGCGCTCCAGGTAGTTCCAGTGGGTGGTGCAACGGTAACCGTCGAGCAAGCCGGCATTGCCCAGCAGGAAGGCGCCGGTGCAAATCGCCCCGTGTCGCCGCGCGTGCCCTGCCGCCTGTGGTAGCCAGGCACTCAGCGCCGGCTGCGCGGTGTCGTACGCGCCGGGGCCGCCGGGCACCAGCAGCAGGTCAATGCCGGCGGGCAGCTCTTCCAGGGTCAGGTCGGCCAGCATCTTCAAGCCGCAGGAACTGCGGATCGGCTCGCGGTTCTCGGCGACGGTCAGCAGGCGGTAGTGATGCTCCGGCGCGAGGAAGCGATTGGCGATGGAAAACACCTCCATCGGCCCCGACACATCGAGCATCAGCACATCGCTATAAAGCACCATCGCCACTGTTTTCATCGCACCACCGCTCAATTCGCCACCCTCACTCTCTCAGCATCACAGCAACCCATTGGCTGATCTGCGTATCTACCTACACGGAACAGCCATTCTATCTTCGACGTACACAACGCGCCCGCACCGAGCACATCGATCCAATAACTCCTCCGCCACCCCGGCGATAGTGGGCCATCGCGCCGGCCGCCGGCTGGCGCGTCCCTTTGCGCCATCCGGCGCGTCACCGACCCAGGAGCTTCATTTCATGGCCACCGCTTCCGCCGTTCCCGGCAAGACCCTGCTCAGCCCCATCGACCACACCCTGATCATGATCGACCACCAGTCGCAGATGTCGTTCGCCACCAAGTCGATCGACGCGGTGACCCTGCGCAACAACACCGCGCTGGTGGCCAAGGCGGCGAAGGAGTTCGGCGTCTCCACCATCCTCACCACCGTTGCCGAGAAGAGCTTCTCCGGGCCGATCTTCGACGAGATCAAGTCGGTGTTCCCCGAGCACAACATCATCGACCGCACCAGCATGAACACCTGGGAAGACCCCCGCATCGCTGTGGAAGTGAACAAGTTCGGCAAGCAGAAGATCGTCCTGGCCGGCCTCTGGACTTCCGTATGCATCGTCGGCCCGGCACTGTCGGCACTGGACCAGGGCTTCGAGGTCTACGTGATCGCCGATGCCTGTGGCGACGTGTCCACCGAGGCCCACGAGATGGCGATGCAGCGCATGATCCAGCTCGGCGCGCGCCCCATGACCTCCCTGCAGTACCTGCTCGAACTGCAACGCGACTGGGCCCGCGGCGAAACCTACGACCAGACCGTGAAGACCTCCATCGAGCACGGCGGCGCCTACGGCCTGGGCCTGATCTACGCCAAGACCATGTTCAACGCCAGCGAAGGCCACTGAGCCTCGCGAGGGAGCGGCGCTGTCGCTCCCTTTTCCCTTTCTTCCTGGTAGCTCCCCTGTCCCCAGACGACCGTACCAGCGGCGTTTTCTGATTCAGCCACGAACAGGCTCGGACATTTGCGCCGGGTATCGCTTCGCTCCCTCCGACGAAAAGCACTGGGCTCAGGGTAGTGGCGCGCTCATGTGTTCGACCATTCGCTCGCGCAGCCAGCGCTCGGCCGGGTCGTTGTCGTGGGCGGCGCTCCAGACCAGAGAAAGTTCCGCCGGCTTGATCTCCAACGGCGGGTCCTCGGCACGCAAGCAGCTGTCTTCCACCAGGGCACAGGCGGCATAGTCCGGCACTGTGGCGATCATCCCGGTGTTGCGCAGCAACGCGCGAAGGCTGCCGAACTGCGGCACGGCCAGCACTACCCGGCGGCGACGGTCGATGCGTTCCAGGTCGAGGTCGATGGCGCCGTTGAGGTCGCCGGAGAAGGAGACCATCGCATGCGGTCGCGAGCAGTATTCGTCCAGGGTCAATGGGCCGGGGCGGTCGTCGCCGCGCAGTACCTTCACGCCGATATCGCGCAGCTTGCGGCGCTTGGCATTGGCCGGTAGATCCGTGGTGTAGCTGACGCCGGCGGTGATCTCGCCGGAGGACAGCAGTGCCGGCATCAGCAGGAAGTTGGCACGGCGCACCACCACCGTGATGTTCGGTGCCTCCTGCTGCAGGCGCGCGAGGAGCGCGGGGAACAGACCGAATTCGGCGTCGTCCGAGAGCCCCAGGCGGAAGATGTTGCAACTACTCTGCGGGTCAAAGCTCTTGGCCCGGCTGACGGCGGCGGATATCACATCCATCGCCGGACGCAGTTCCTCGAAGATGTGCAGTGCCCGACTGGTGGGCTCCATGCCGCGGCCGACGCGCACCAGCAGTGGGTCGTCGAACAGGTCGCGCAGGCGCGCCAGGGCGGCGCTGACGGTGGACTGGGTGATGAATAGCTTCTCGCCGACGCGGGTGAGGTTCCGCTCCAGCATCAGGGATTCGAAGATCACCAGCAGGTTCATGTCCAGGCGGCGCAGGTCGTTTCGGTTCATGGGTAGTCGCTCGGGGCTCTGAGGAATGCGGTTGGTTACGCGGGAGAGGGTCGCGCCAGTCGATCAACTTTCGCCGCGCTTTTCTTGTACGGCTGCGCTTGAAACCACAGTCCACGGCCCGATTCGATCAAGCATCGGATCGCCTTCATTTGCCCCCATTCCGGAGCGGCCTTCCGCCGCTGATGGAACCACAGGAGAAGGGAGATGCCGCTCGCGGAAAACAAAACGCCCCGCGAACTGGATAGCGCTCGCGGGGCGTGCTTTTCGCCAGGGATCAGCGCAGATCGAAGCGATCCAGGTTCATTACCCTGGTCCGGGCATTGACCTGGAAGCGCTTCCGACAGGCAACGGTGCCGACCTGATCCATCAGAACGCGAAGCACGAACAGCCGAACGCGCCCCAGAACCCGGCGAAGTCGCTCACCGGCACGTCCTTGGTGCGCGCGCGCTCATGGCTGTGGCCGTGCACACCGCAGGAGCCGATGCACTGGTGCACGGCCTGCTGCAGCGGCGCCTGCGGGCGCCAGTGGCCGGGAACCATGGCCACCGGGGACCACTCCGGTACCACCGGGATGCTCGGCGGGGCCAGCTTGTCGAACTCGCGATCGCCATGGACGATCTTGCCGCCTACCACGGTGAGCACCGACTCGATGGTCTTGATGGCTTCTTCCTCGACGCTGAAGAAGTCTTCGGAGAGCACCGCCAGGTCCGCCAGTTGGCCGACCTTGAGCATGCCCTTCTTACCCTGCTCGCTCGAGAACCAGGCGCTGCCGTGGGTGAACAGCTGGATCGCCACCTCGCGCGACAAACCTTCCGGATACAGGCTCAGGCCGCCCACGGTCTTGCCGCTGACCAGCCAGTACAGCGAAGTCCAGGGGTTGTAGCTGGACACGCGGGTGGCGTCGGTACCGGCGCCCACCGGCACGCCTTCGGCCAGCATGCGCTTGATCGGCGGCGTGGCCTCGGCGGCCTGCTTGCCGTAGCGATCGACGAAGTACTCACCCTGGAACGCCATGCGGTCCTGGATGGCGATGCCACCGCCCAGGGCGCGGACGCGCTCGATGTTCTTCGGCGAGATGGTCTCGGCGTGGTCGAAGAACCACGGCAGGCCATTGAAGGGAATGTCGCGATTGACCTTCTCGAACACGTCGAGCATGCGCGAGATGGACTCGTCATAGGTGGCGTGCAGGCGGAACGGCCAGCGCTGCTCGACCAGGTGGCGCACCACCGGCTCCAGTTCCGCTTCCATGGTGGCGGGCAGGTCCGGGCGCGGTTCGAGGAAGTCCTCGAAGTCTGCCGCCGAGAACACCAGCATCTCGCCCGCGCCGTTGTGGCGCAGAAAGTCGGTGCCCTGGCCGTAGGTCACGCTGGAGGTCCAGTTCTTGAAGTCGGCCAGCTCTTCCTTGGGCTTCTGGGTGAACAGGTTGTAGGCGATGCGCACGGTGAGCTGGTCGGCGTCGGCCAGCTGCTGGATCACCTGGTAGTCGTCCGGGTAGTTCTGGAAGCCGCCGCCGGCGTCGATCACGCTGGTCAGGCCCAGGCGGTTCAGCTCGCGCATGAACTGCCGGGTCGAGTTGACCTGGTATTCCAGCGGCAGCTTCGGCCCCTTGGCCAGGGTCGCGTAGAGGATCATCGCGTTGGGACGGGCGATCAGCATGCCGGTGGGTTCGCCGTTGCTGTCGCGGACGATCTCGCCACCGGGCGGGTTCGGCGTGTCTTTCGTGTAGCCGACAACACGCAGCGCCGCGCGGTTGAGCAGCGCGCGGTCATACAGGTGCAGGACGAACACCGGGGTGTCCGGCGCCGCCTTGTTCAGCTCCGAGAGGGTCGGCAGGCGGCGCTCGGCAAACTGGAATTCGTTCCACCCACCAACCACGCGCACCCACTGCGGCGACGGCGTGCGCTGGGCCTGCAGGCGCAGCATCTCCAGCGCGTCGGAGAGCGAAGGCACGCCCTCCCAGCGCAGTTCCAGGTTGTAGTTCAGGCCGCCACGGATCAGGTGCAGGTGCGAGTCGTTGAGGCCGGGGATGACGGTGCGGCGGTTGAGGTCGACCAGTTGGGTCGAACCGTCGCGGTAGGCCATCACTTCGGCGTCGCTGCCCACGGCGAGGAACTTGCCGTCGGCGATGGCCACGGCGGTGGCGTGCGGGCGCTCGGGGTCGACGGTGTGCAGCTTGCCGTTGAACAGGATCAGGTCTGCAGTGCTCATGTTCGGGTACCTCAGCGTTGCAGGAAGGCCAGCAGGTCTTCGTTGAGTTGTTGTGCGTGGGTGACGGCGAAGCCATGGGGCGCGCCGGCGTAAACCTTCAGCTGGGAACCCGGGACCTGCTCGGCGGCCAGCTTGCCGGTGGTTTCGAACGGTACGATCTGGTCGTCATCGCCATGGATCACGAGGGTCGGCACATCGACCTTGGCCAGGTCCGCGCGGAAGTCGGTTTCCGAGAACGCGGTAACGCAGTCCACGGTGCCCTTGAGCGAGGCCAGCAGCGCGATGTTGAGGGTCTGGGTCAGCACGCCGTCGGAGACCTTCTGGCCGTGGTTGGTGCCGTAGAACGGTGCAGCGAAGTCCGCGATGAACTGCGCGCGGTCCTTCAGCAGGCCGGCCTTGATGCCGTCGAACACGGAGGTTTCCACGCCCTGCGGGAAGTCGGCGGATCGGCCGAAGATCGGCGTCACCGCGCCCAGCAGAACCAGGCCTGCAACGCGCGAGGCGCCATGGCGGCCGATGTAGCGGCTGACGTCGCCACCGCCCATGGAGAAGCCGACCAGGGTGACGTCACGCAGGTCCAGGTGCTCGATCAGACCGGCGATGTCATCGGCAAAGGTGTCGTAGTCGTAGCCGTTCCACGGTTGGCTGGAGCGGCCGAAACCGCGGCGGTCAAAGGCGATGGTGCGGTAGCCGCGACTGCTCAGGTACTCCATCTGGTATTCCCACATGTCGCCGTCCAGCGGCCAGCCGTGGCTGAACAGCACAGGTTTGCCGCTGCCCCAGTCCTTGTAGTAGATCTCGGTGCCGTCGCGGGTTACGAAGGTGCTCATGGAAAACTCCTGTGACTGCGGTGCAGGTCGTTGTGGGAACGGGCGCCACGCAGGGCGCCGCGGAAAGGGAATCGTCAGTCGGCGCGGAGCCAGCCGGCGCACCGCCGGGTGACCCAGGGCATGATCAGGAAGACCACCGGCACCACGATGCACAACGTGATCAGCAGGTTGCTCGGCACGACGCCTCCCAGCACCGGGTAGCGCTCGAAAGCCGGCGCCCAGAGGCGCGGGATGACCATGGTCAGCGGGCAGATCACCAGGTAAGTGAGCACCGCCTGCTTCCACTTCGGTGGCTGGCGGACGTTGCCGTGGGCCGGGGTGAACCAGAACTCGGCGTCGTTGTGGATCAGCGGGTGGTCACCCTCTTCCAGCAACGGCGAGACTTCCTGGATAAGCGCCGCACGCTCGGCCGAATCGATCCATGCCTGCAACTGCCCGGCTCGAGCAAAGCGCACCACGGTGGTGAACATCGCGCCCTCGCCGCCTGGGCGGATTACGTTCACGCCCAGGTGCCCCGGCTGCCGACGTGCGGCCGCCACGGTGCGGCGCAACCAGGCTTCGTAGCTGGGCAGGGCTTCGCGGCGCACCTTATGGTGGACGACCAGCGTCACCACGCTGTTCAGATCGATAATTTCGGCGCTCATGGGTGTCCCGAGGGCTGATGCAAGTGCCGCTACTATGGCGACGCCGTGGAGCCCTCTATTGGACGCATGTGCTGCATCACCTCCGTCAACCGGGTCTAACTCGCTTCAACACGCCGCCTCGGGCGCTTCGGGACACGCCCTGGGGCCAGGACTGCCCATTAGCAACGGCTTCGGCCACCTTCGGGTGGCCTTTTTGCATTAGCGGGTAATACTTCTCTGCAGAGGTGGGCATGTCGCTGGTGGCGCGCGCCTCGCGGAGGTGTGAGGTGAACAAGCTATCAATTGTGGGTGCCGGCATGGTCGGTGAGGCGGCAGCTCAGATCATCGCCCGGGAAGAGTTCTGTCGTGAGTTGATGTTGATTGATGTGCAGGGTGAGTTGGCACAGGGCAAGGCGCTGGACGTCTGGCAGGCGGCAGTCGAGTCAGGTTCTGATACCCGGGTTTACGGCGGCTCCAATGCTGAAATGCTGCGGGATTCTGACCTGGTGGTGATTACGGCGGGTGTGCCCCGCAAGCCTGGTCAGTCACGCCAGGATGTATTGAGCATCAATCTGCCAATCCTCGACGGCATCATGCGGGATATTAACCATCATGCTCCGGCAGCGACGGTGTTGGTGGTGTCGAACCCGGTCGACGTGCTGACCTATCGGGCCTGGTCTCTCAGTGGGCTGGGACGCGACAAGGTGTTCGGGCAGGCGGGGGTGCTGGATACAGCGCGCATGAAGTGTTTCATCGCCGAGGAGACAGGGTTTTCTGCCCGGGATATCACGGCGCTGGTGCTGGGAGGGCATGGCGATAGCATGGTGCCGCTGATGCGTTACTGTGCGATCGGTTCGGTGCCGCTGTCTCACTTCCTGTCCAGTGAGCAGATAGAGCGGATTGTAGAGCGCACACGTCAGGGTGGCGGCGAGATTCTGGGTTTGAAGAAACTCGGGAGCGCCTGCGATGCGCCGGGCGTGGCAATTGCGCAGATGGTGGATGCTATCGCCAATGGGCGAAACCGCATCTTGCCGACGGTCGCGATTCTCGAGGGCGAGTACGGGCGAACAGACATTGCCATGGGTGTCCCCTGCGTACTGGCAAAAGAGGGGCTGGTGCGGGTGATCGAACTGCCTCTGGATGCGCAGGAGCAGGCGATGTTCGACCGTTCCGCTGATCATGTGGTGCGTGATATTGCTGAAATGAATGCGTTGTGACCGGGGCTATACGAGGGGGTTCTGGGCGCAACGGGGACCCTGTCCCAGGATGGGCGTAACCGGGGTCTAGCCGAAGCGCCCAGAGGTTCACTGCGCATCGCGTGCGTACCTGCCCTGGCCTGTCGTCATGCCTGGAGTGATCGGTGCCTTTCCCAGGCAGCATGGGACGGGGGAAGGGATAGATTATTTCTCTACTCTAAACTGCCGCTTTTTGCCGAAAGCTGATTCTCGCTGCCGGCTGAAATCGAACCAAAGACGACCTTCGCTTTTTGGCCAAAGGCGTATCTGACAATCACGCCTTTGGCCTCTACCGCTCCAAATCAACGAATAGCGCGGGTTGGCGCATCGATAAGCTCCGGCTTCCCACCAGCGAGCGCTGGTGCCGTGGCGGCTACCACGTCGTGCGGGAACCCGAGGGTTATGGCGCTGGCCGCATCTAGCCGTTCGAGCTGTGCCGACGTCAGCCGAACCTCTAGCGACGCAAGGTTGTCAGCGAGCTGTTCGGCGGTGCGTGGGCCGATGATCGGAAGTGTTCCCTTGGCGAGAACCCACGCAATGGCGACTTGTCCTGGTGAATGCCCTGTCTCTTCGGCGATTGCCAGCACGGCATCGAGGGTGGAGGTCTTGCGTTGGTCGCTCTCGCCGTGGATGACCACACCCAGACCCTGCGCTCGACCCGTTTCGCCCTTGCGGTATTTACCGGTAAGCAAACCGCCTCCTAGCGGTGACCAGCCGACCGTTCCCAGATTGAATCCAGCGGCCATCGGTATAAGCTCGCGCTCCGCCGACCTTTCCACCAGGCTGTACTCCAGCTGCACGGCCGAGATGGGCGACCAGCCCCGTAGCTCCGCCAGGGTAGCCGCAGTGGCCACCCGCCAGGCGGGGAAATCCGACAAGCCAGCGTAGAGGATCTTGCCGGAACGAATCAGGTCGTCGAGGCCGCGGGCGATTTCGTCGATGGGAGTTACCCCGTCGGGCATGTGCACCCACAGCAGGTCGATGTGATCCGTCTTCAAGCGTTTCAGGCTGGCTTCGACCGAGCGAAACATGGCCTTGCGACTGTTACCGGAGCGCTGGAGGCCAGCATCAGGTGAGTCGCCGAGGGAAAATTTGGTGGCAAGGATGATGTCGTCGCGGTCAGCGGCGATGAAGTCGCCAAGCATCGCTTCCGACTGGCCAAACTGGTACTGATCGGCCGTATCGATGAAGTTGCCGCCGGCCTCGCGATAGCGGGTGTAGATCTGGCGAGCTTCCTCCTGGTCGGCGCCATAACCCCAGCCCTTGCCGAAGTTGCCAGTGCCCAGAGCCAGTGAGGAAACCCGAAGTCCGGTATTGCCGAAGATGCGATAACGCATGGTGTGTTCCCGTAATGGACAGGCCGCGTTCGGCGGCCTGCATGGCAAATGGTTACTTGGATGTGCGCGCGATGAAGTCGGCGATGTACTCGGCTGACAACTCCGGATACTGGTGCTGCGGGCCATGCCCAGCTTCGGGATAGAAGACGAATTGTGCGTTGCGCAGTTGGCCGATGAGCGGGAACCAGTTCTGGCCGGCGGTGCTGGTGTCGTTATCGCCACTGATGACCAGCATCGGCGTACGTGTCTGGGTCAATCTGGCGCGGCGTCCCAGTGCATCTTCGCCGAAGGCTTCGGCGGCCTTCAGGTACACCAGAAACTGCTCCAGTTGCGAAGGAATCTTCGACACCACATCGGCGCGGGCGTAGATACGTTCATGGGAGGCCTTGGCTGCGGCGCGACTGAACTCGGATTGTGGTTCGAAGAACAGCACTTCTTCGTCGTCCAGGTCGTTCACCTGTTTCATGGCGCGCTCGATGAACACTTGCTGGATCGGCAGTTGGCCCGGCCCCGGTGGATTGGTGCCTACCAGGATCGCATGGGTCACGCGCTCCGGTTGGTCGAGCAGCAAGGTCTGCGTGGTAAACCCGCCCCACGACCAGCCCAGCATGGCGAATTTGTCCAGCTTGATGGCAGTGGTGAAGTCGTTGACGAAGCTGGCGACCTGCCCCAGGTCGTCGGGTAGCTCGCCACTCGAGTATCCAACGCCCGGATAGTCAAAGGTAATGACGGTGTGTCGTTCGGCCAGCTTGTCCAGGAACAGCGGATCCCAGGTGTCGAGCGTACCGCGCATACGGTTGGCCAAGACGATGGGGCTGCCTGAGCCGATGGAGCGATAGGCGATGGTGTTGCCATTGACTTGCACGTACTGATTTTTGGCAGTCGCGGCAGTTTCTTCGAGGGGTGTGGCAAGCGGGGTGCTCATGAACATTTTTCCTGTAGCGAGATAGAAGTCGAAGTGGTGAGCGGGCCGTCCTGCCAGAGCTCTGTCGCCGCTGATGCCGGCGCTGTAGTCATCCGATGGGCACTTTTTACGCCTCGCTGGCCGTTGCTTAAATAGCTACGATTGCAATCGCAAGTTGCAAAAAAGCAATGCAATTGGCGCAACACTTGCCCTGAGTACGAAACCCATGAACTTCGACTGGAATGACATCCCCCTGCTGCTGAAGCTCGCCGAATCCGGCAACATGGCCCAGACAGCACGCGAGCTGGGCTTGGTTACCTCCACCGTGAGCCGACGGGTCGCGGCGGCCGAGCAAGCATTGGGAATCAGACTGTTCATCCGCGACAACACCGGCTACCAGCCAACTGCTGGTGGAAAGATTCTCTTGTCCCATGCCGACACCATCGTTGACCGTGTCAAGACGATGCTCCTGGAAAGCCAGGAGGAAGCACACGCCATCTCCGGTGCAGTCAATATCACTGCAATCGACGTACTGCTTAGCCATTGGCTGGTGCGTCATGTGCCGGCACTGTTGGCCAAGCATCCACGCCTTGAGTTGAACCTGATAGGAGATTTCCGTGAACTTTCGTTCACCCGGCGCGAAGCCGATCTCGCCCTTCGTCTCAACAGGCCCAGTGCAGACGCCGCCCTACGAATGCGCAAGATCGGGACGCTGGGTTTTGCGGTTTACGGCGCCGAGAACTTCTCCGGTGCCACACGCAAAGACTGGCCAGCCCTGCCTTGGCTGTCATTCCCAGATGAGATGGCCCGGCTGGCAGAGATGCAATGGCTGGCCAAGATTGGACCGCTACAGAAGATTCGGCTGACCAGCATTTCAATGATTGCTAGCGCCTGCGAAGCAGGGATCGGGATCGCACTGCTTCCCTGTGTAGTGGGCGATCGCTTGGGGCTTGTCCGGTTACAACAGGAGACAGAGTCACAGAGGGAGCTGTGGTTGCTCAGCCACAAGGATGCAGGTCAGGTAGCTCGGTTCCGCGCGGTATCACAATGGTTGAGCGAGCAGGCGGAGCAGGATTCGGAGCTGTTAGCAGGGAACGCTCAATAGGTTAGGGCTGGCCGCTTCTGGCCGGAAGCTTCCACTTTCAGTCAACGTCCCCCTGGACACGGCACTTCTTCCACCCCAAAAAAAGGCGCCCCGAAGGGCGCCAAAAGGAGTAGGTACGGTTCTCGCCGAAGGCGATCAGCGCAGTAGCAAACTCAGCAATCCCTGGGTCAGCCGCCCGTAAGGTGGCTTGAGCAGGAAGCTGCCGTTGAGCCGGGCCTGGTAGAAGATCGGTCGCATCTTGCTGAAGGTCTGGAAGCCCTCTTCCGCGTGGTAGTGCCCCAGACCCGAATTGCCGACGCCGCCAAACGGCAGGTTTTCTTGCAGCACGTGCAGCATCACGCTGTTGACCGAGACACCGCCGGAAAGCGTTTGCCGCAGCACTTGCTGGACGCGCCCCGAATCGTCATCGAACAGATACAGCGCCAGCGGCCGCTCATGGGCATTGATGTAGTCCAGGGCCTCTTCCAGCTGGTGATAGCTGAGCACGGGCAACAAGGGGCCGAAGATCTCTTCCTGCATGATCTGCATGTCGTCGCGCACGCCGAACACCAGGTGAGGCGCCAGCTTGCCAGCGCGGCGAGCCTCTTCGACATCGGCCAGCGCGACGACCCGCGCGCCCTTGTCGCGAGCATCGGCCAATAGGGCTTCGACCCTCGCCATCTGGCGGCCGTTGATCATGCAGCTGTAGTCGGGATTCGCTCCCAGCGGCTGCGGGTAGTAGCGGGCCACGGCAGCTTTGGCGTGCTCGATGAATTCGGCCTCGCTGCCCTCGGGAAGGAACAGGTAGTCCGGGGCGACGCAGGTCTGACCGGAGTTCAGGCACTTGCCCCAGAGAATGGTCTCGGCGGCGACCTTCAAGGAGTATCCAGGCGCCACCAGGGTCGGTGACTTGCCGCCAAGCTCCAGGGTCACCGGCGTCAGGTTTTCGCTGCAGTTGCGCATGATCTGCCGACCGACTTCCGGTGACCCGGTGAAGATCAGGTGATCGAACGGCAGGCGGGAGAACTGGTCGTTGATTCCGGGCCCAGGCTGAATCACGGCCACCAGGTCCTGGCTGAAACGCTGGCCGAGCAAGCGCGCCAGCAGCGCCCCATAGCGACTGGAGTCACTGGCGATCTTGATCATGGCGCGGTTGCCGGCGGCCAGGGCCCCGCACAGCGGTCCCAGGGTCAGGTACAGCGGATAGTTCCAGGGCGCGGCAATACCGATCACCCCGAGCGGCTGGGCGAGCAGCGCAGCGCGTCCGGGCTGGAACCAGATCCCGACACCCCGTCGCTGCGGCTTCATCCAGCGTTTCAGGCACTTGAGCGCATGGTTTATTTCGCTGACCAGGCCAAAGATGTCCAGCAACTTGGTCTCGTGCACGGAGCGATGGCCGAAGTCGGCGGAAATGGCCGCTGCGATTTCATCGGCGTTGTCCAGCACCAGTTCCTTCAAAGCCAACAGGTTGGCACGACGGGTCTGATACGAGGGATAACGCTCAAGGGCGAAGGCCGCGCGTTGACTGGCAAAGACCTGGCGCATCTGCTCGACGGCCGGCCCGACTTGTTCGATCGACATAGGAAGGACTCCGGCGTTTCAGCGAATGCGGACCGCTTTGGCCC
Source organism: Pseudomonas sp. BN411 (assembly GCF_029871235.1). Classification (GTDB taxonomy): domain Bacteria; phylum Pseudomonadota; class Gammaproteobacteria; order Pseudomonadales; family Pseudomonadaceae; genus Metapseudomonas. The sequence goes on along the minus strand of NZ_SSOM01000057.1, from coordinate 38,242 downwards.
GTTCGAAAGCGAAATAGGAGTAGTACAGCTGGACCATCATGTACGACCAGCTCACCAGGGCAATCGTCAGGAACACCACCTTCGTCTCGTCACCGGGGATCGGGAAGAAGTCATAGATGCAGGCAACCATCAGACCCAAGGCGCCCCCGAGGGTGACGCCCAGCGCATGCCACTTCTCTCCAACGCTCGCCAGCTTCCAGATGAAGTAGGCGAGGTAGAGGGTATATACCCCCCACATGCTCACGTAGTAGTAGGGAAGCGGCTTGACCATGAAGTCGGCTTTGATCAGGACGAAGGTCGCCGCAAAGGTGACCACGAATATCAAGGCGTCCTTGAATGCCGAGGGCTTGAAGCTGTGGGTGACGGCCATCAGGCCAAGGACGGCGACGATGGGGATGCCAAAGCCACGGGAGAAGGCGTCGAGAAAGTACGAGATGCTGTAGTTGATCTTCGCCAGCCCCGGCAGGTCGGTCTGGATCAACATCCAGAGCAACAGATTGGTGCCGGAGAACGCGACGATCATCCACTCGAAGCCGAGCAGGTAATTACCCCGTCTGACGAACTTCGCCCCGTAGATGTATCCGCACAGCACCAGCAGGACGCAGGAAAGCAGCGCCAAAGTCTCTTTGATATCCATGGTAATAGCCTCTGATCTTGGTTACTTCGCCGCTGGAGCGAGTGCTGCCAGGTAGTGGGAAAGTGCCTTGCGATCGTCCGGGGACAGGTTCGCGGTGACGGCCTTCATCGAGCCGGTCGGATCGGTTCGCCGGCCCTCGGCGAAGGCATCCAGCTGCGCCTGGAGGTAGTCGACCCCCTGCCCCGCCAGACGCGGGAACTGCGCTTGCCCCATCAACGTCGCCCCGTGGCAGGCCGTACAGGCTCCGGTCGCCACCAGCTTCTCGCCTTTCTCCCGCAAGGCGGGATCGGGCTGGAACCCGTGGTTCGCGATGGCTGGCTGGCGGGCGAAGTAGTCCGCCAGCCGCGTGATCTCGTCCTCGCTCAGGGTCTTTGCAAGCGGTTCCATGTTCGGGAAGCTCCGCTGGCCATTGGCGAAGCTGTGGAGCTGTGCCGTCAGGTACGCGGCGGGCTGCCCCGCCAGACTCGGATAACGCTGGTGCAGGGAGCTGCCGTTGGCGCCGTGGCAGCCGGTGCAAGCATCTGTCACTTGCGGCCATGCGCCCTCGGCCTCATAGGCCTTGGTGGTGGTTTCTATATGGTCCAGCAGGTAGTAGAGGCCGACGAGGTCGCGCCCGAACAGTGCCAGCAGCGCAACGAGCAGAACGCCGATACCCAGCAGTAGTTTCTTCTTCATCACCGCCCCCTATGCCTTGCGCAACGAACTGAGCGCCTGCAGCGCGCTCTGGTGACCCGAGCGAACGGCGCCGTCCATGTAGCCCGCCCAGATCTCGGCGGTCTCGGTGCCAGACCAGAAAAGGTTGCCGCAGGACGGCCGCAGGGATTCACCATGGGTGGTCCAGAAACCCGGCGGGATCGCGGAGACGCAGGTGATGCTCCAGGGATCGGCCTGCCCCCAGTCATGCTCGTGATAGGCAACCGGGCTCAACGCCTCGTCGCCGAGGGACCGCGCATAGACCTCCGTCAGAACCCGTTGCGCAGCCTGATGGTCGGAAGGCACCTGGGCGTTGACGATGAAGGCATTGATGACGCCGATTTCCCCTCCAGGCGGCGAGTTGTCCCAGGCCCAGAGCACAGGTCCCTTGACCTGGATGGTGTGCCCGTTCAGGCCCTGCTCGCGCCAGAACGGCCGCTTGTAGACCATCGCCGTCTTGCGTGCCGGGCTGTGAGCCGGCCAGGCACGCTGCAGGGCTGCGCGCCCTTCCGGTAGCGGCGGATCGAAACGGACCTGGTTGCACAGGGCGGGATGGATGGCCACGATCACCCGGCGGGCGCGGATTTCCCCCTGGTCCGTGTGCAGCGTGACCACGTCGGTATTCCAGCCGGAAATCTCACGGACGGGGCACGCCAGGCGCACCTTGTCGCCGAGCTGCGCCGCCATCCTGATGCACAGAATCTGCGAACCCCCAACCAGCCGGGTCCCCTGGGCGCTGTCCTTGATCGAGTCGAGCTTCATGTAGTCGCAGCTCGCCGAATTGACCATCGACAGGAAATGCAGAAACCCCATCTTGGCCGGCGGCACGCCGCAAGTGAGCGTGAAGCTGGTGTCCCAGCCCGAGCGATCCTCGGGCTTGATGTTCTGCTGCGCCAGCCAATCGCCCGCCGAGAGCTTGTCCAGCTCGGCGGCACGCGGGGACTTCCAGGGCGAGCCGGAAGGCACATCGCGGGACAGCTCGCTGAGCTTGGCAGCGACAGCCTCATCGGTGCCGAAGGTGCCCTTCAGGTCGATCGCCAGGCGTCCTTTCTCGCCACCCAGGATGACGGTCTTGCCCTCGCAGTAGGTCGGGAAGGTCCCCACCTCCAGCTCGCGGGCGAGATCCGCCACGGCCGTCTGGCCAGGCCCGATCCATTGACCGCCCACTTCGGAAATGTAGCCCGAGCCCAGGTCGTGGTTGAGCACCCTGCCCCCGACCCGGTCCCGCGCTTCCAGGACCACGAAGGAATCGCAGCCCGCCTGTTGCAGGTCGCGAGCCGCAGTCAGCCCGGCGATCCCCGCACCGATGATGGCGATGTCGAGGATGCCATCCGCCTCGCCGCGGGTGATTTGCGGATTCTCGCTGGCGCCCGCCAGCCCCACGTGCAAGCCAAGGCCGCCCACGGCCGCCGAGGCGCCGGCGAACTTCAGCAGTTGCCGCCGATTCAAATCGAAGGATGAAGATGAGGTGGGCTTGTCAGCCATACAAGGAGCCTCACGCAAGGGTTGTTCGGTGTCGCCGCTCGCCGTTGAACGGCTGTGCGGAATCGAGGAAATGGCTCAGGCGCCAAGCGGGCTGAGGACCAGCCTGCGCCGCAACTGCACGCCGAACATGACCATCCACAGGGGGAAGATCAGCACGACGACAACCAGCAAGGCAGCGGTGAACGCCTCCAGCTCCGGGAAGAACCCGGCTACGAAGTAGAGCCCGAAGCACCAGCCGACAAGCTTCAGCGGCAGCAGTATCGAAGCTCCCCAGCCCGCTCTCTTCAGGTGGCCGCCAACGACCAGCCCCCAGAACAGAACGACAGGCCCTTCGCACCACCACAGGCCCCGTTGGCTGCCGACCGCGATGGTCGTCCAGGCAGTTTCGGCGGCAGCCCTCGCGGCCTCCCCGCCTGCGGCATGGAGTTCGGCAAGCGGATTCAGCACGGCCAATTGCAGCCCCGCACCGACCACACCCAGCACGACATAAGTGGTGATCGCCAGAACGGCCATGTCACCCAGGGCGCCCGCCTCGCTGCGAAAGCGGTTCCAGAGGTAGCCGCCGATCGCCAGCAACGGCAGGTAGAAGCCCAGGACGTCGGCGAACATCGACAGCCGGAAGTACTGCCTCGCCTCAGCGGGCAAGGTCAGCATCGAGGCGCCTTGCAGCGTCACCGCCATGTCGCCGTGCGTCACCATGACCATGAAGATGACGTTCAGGTAGGCAAAGATGCCGCCCAGGATCGCGGCCCAGGCCGTCACGCGTACGGCCCCGTTCGAGCAGGTATTCATAGGTACTCCATGAGTTGAAAGAGATGGCCGAAGCCGGGGCCATCGACCGCCGGCGTTGGCGGTCAGTCGACGGAGGCGCCACGCACCCGGCGATTCACAAAGAGGTCCATTGCGTTCGCGCCCATCAGCGCAGCCTTGATGGCGCACCACTGCAGCGGTTCGGGAAGCGTGGAAGGCGTCTTGTGGCGCAACGCCGCGAGCAGCGGGTGTTCGATGCCACCGATCCGCTCGGCCAGCAGATAGCCGACCAGGGACTGGGTGCCGACGCCGTGCCCCGAGCAGCCTGCGGTGTAGAGGATGTTCTGCTGCGGTCCGGTTTCCCCCACCACGGGCAAGGCGTCGTACGCCAGGCTGATGTAGCCGCTCCAGCACGCGCGGATGGCAATGCCCCGCAAGGTCGGGAAACGTTCGTCCATAGCCTGTACCAATGCGCCATAGGCTGCCGTGTCCGGCTGGTTTGGCGTTTGCGAGCCATAGGCATAGCCAAGCTGCTTGGTCGTAACCAGAAGCGTGTCGCGCGCCGTCAGGCGGTGGCTTTCCATGGTCCAGTGCGGTGTCACCACACCCTCTCGTCCCGCCCAGCCGAGGGAGGCGAGTTGCGCCTTGGACAGCGGCTCGGTTTCGATCGCAGAAACCCGTAGAGGCGCCACCTTGTCACGCAGCAGGCCGAGCTGCGGCGTATAGGCGTTGGTGGCGAGCACCATGAATGGCGCGCTGGCGGTGCCCCGCGCGGTCTTGCAGGTGATGGTCGGACCTTCGCTGTAAGACAGCAGAGGGGTCTGCTCGTACAGCTTCACGCCGGCCTTCAGCGCCGCGCGCCGCAACCCCATCACGTACTTGCCGGGGTCCAGCGTGCCGCCATGCTGCACGCAGCCGAACAGGAAGGCCGGCGGAATACCCCGTGCACGCATCTCAGCGGAATCCACGAAGCGGGTGACGGAGCCCAGCTCCGCACCTTGGGCCATGCTGTGCCGCAGCCTCTTTTCCTGGGACGGATGCACTACCGCGCGGATGAGCCCGCTCGGGTTGTAGTCGCAGTCGATGGCGAGTTCGCGCAGCCGTCTTTCCACATAGGTCACACCCTCGTCGTAGAACTTGACGATCCCTTTGGCCTGCTCGTGGCCCACGCGCTTGAGGAAGAGCTCGAACTCGATGCCCATGCTGCCGGCGAGGTAGCCCGCATTTCGCCCGCTCGCACCGAAGCCGGCGAACTCCTGCTCAAGGACGATGACCTTCGCCCCCAGGGCCGTGAGTTCCAGTGCAGTGGACAGGCCAGCGAAGCCGGCACCGACCACGATCACGTCGGCGCTGACATCACCCACCAGTTCCGGCTGCAGATCGTCAGGCTGTTCCACCCATCCGCCAATGAGACGAAATCTCTCGGCCAAGGGACTTCCCTTTGATTCTTCTGCAAGACGGGTCGCGAACATGGAGGTGTCTCCTGGGAAGCTTTTGTTGTTTTGTCGAACTCTAACGCTGGAAATACTTTTACGCAACAACTGTTATTTTAATTTGTCGCGAGACAAATTCATCCCCCGGCGTAACGCCGAAATGCGCCAGTTATTGGCCGTTCCAGGACGAAAATCGCCTGCTTGAAAGACGGGAAGCCCCCAACAACGGGGGCTGCCGCGATACGAGACTCCGACCAGGGAGAGGCATCACCCGGTGCGGAGCACGGAGCACCATGCCTGACTGCAAATGGCCCGACGAGCGGGCCTCAACAGCAGGCGCCGCGATTCGGTCTGATCACTCCCACGGATAGAACGGCGGCATGCTGGAAGCCCGCCCGGAAAAGTGCGGCACGCGCTTCTCGATAAACGCCCGCACGCCTTCGCGCCCGTCAGCCTGGCTCGTGTAGAACATGGCCAGTGACTCAACCTCATGTGCAGCCATGGGAGAGGGCTGAGCACTGTTGCGCCACAGCATCTGGCGAATCAGGCCGATAGATACCGGTGAACGGTCTTTCACCAGCGCTGCGGCGAATACACAGGCCTCCTCCACCAGCGTTTCTGCCGGCAGAACTGCGCGAATCAGCCCCTTCTCGTGCGCTTCGTTGGCGTCGAAGATATCCGCCCGGTAAAGCCACTCCATAGCCTGCTCCAGACCAACGATGCGAGGCAGGAACCAGCTCGAGCAGCCCTCTGGGGTAACCCCGAGCTTGCCGAACACGAACCCGAAACGGGCCTTGTCCGAAGCGAAGCGAAAATCCATGGGCAGCAGCATGGTCGACCCGACACCAACCGCCGCACCATTGATCGCACCAATGATCGGCTTGAGACACTCGTACATGGCCAGTACCACGCGCCCGCCGGTGTCACGCACGCCATGCAGGATCTCCGCGCTCTCCCCCCGCTCACGCACGTCTTGCAGCGTTGGCGTCAGGGACTCATTCAGGCCGAAGACGTTGCCCTCGACCGACAGATCCATGCCGGCGCAGAAAGCACGCCCCTCCCCCGTCACGACGATGGCGCGCACCGAATCGTCCAGGCTGGCGCGGCGGTAGGCATCGACCAGTTCGTCACACATCTGGACGGTGAAAGCGTTGAGCTTGTCCGGACGCGACAGAGTGAGAAGCAAAATGCCCTCGTCGTTCACCTCATAGCGAATCGTCTCGTAAGACACGCCTCAATCTCCCGTCAGCGTTACGCCGCGAGCGATGGCCAGGCGGCAGTCCGTCACGATGCGTTTAACCAGCTCGGCACAACTCGGCACATCATCGATCAGGCCGATGGTTTGCCCCGCCCAGACCAGCCCACCGTTCACATCCCCGCTTTCCAGGGCGGCACGGCCACGCGCGCCGGCCACCAGAGGCCTGATGTCCTCGAAGGTGGAGCCGGCCTGACGCTCGATCTCGACCACTTCTTCCGACACAGCGTTGCGGAACACGCGACCGGTATTGTTGAACGGCCGGAAAATCAGCTTCGTGTCCCGCTCGTTACCCGCTGCGAGCGCGGCCTTGATGTCCTCGTGGATCGGCGCTTCCTTGGTCAGCATGAAGCGTGTGCCCATGTTGATCCCCTCTGCGCCCAGCATCAGTGCTGCGGCCATACCACGGCCATCGGCGATACCGCCCGACGCGATGATGGGAATCCGCAGGGCTGCGCTGGCGGCGCGAATGAGCACAAGTCCCGGCACATCATCCTCGCCGGGATGCCCTGCCGCCTCGAATCCATCAATGCTGATCGCATCGACTCCGGCGCGCTCAGCCGACAGCGCATGGCGAACCGAGGTGCACTTGTGGATGATCTTCACTCCGGCTGACTTGAATCGCTCGATGAAGTCGGCAGGACTGCGTCCAGCGGTTTCCACCACCTTCACGCCACTGTCGATGATTGCCGTCACGTAGTCCGCGTAAGGAGGCGGGGTGGTAGTCGGCAGGATCGTGAGGTTCACGCCGAACGGCTGGTCCGTCAGGGAACGGCAGCGCGCAATCTCCGCCGCCAGGGCATCGGGCGTCGGCTGCGTCAGTGCGGTCAGCACACCCAGCGCACCTGCGTTGGAAACCGCGCTTGCCAGCTCGGCACGACCCACCCATTGCATGCCACCCTGAATGATCGGATAGCGCGTTCCCGTCAGTTCCGTAACTCTCGTATGCATAAAGACCCCACCAGGCTGTCATGTAAGTTGTTCGAGTCGCACGTATCCGTCCGCGCCGAAGCGGCTCGGATACCGGTCATCTAATTTAGATAACGTCAGTTATTTTATTTTTCGTGAACCGCCGCTGGCAAGGACCGTTCGCTCCAGAGCCGAAGCTCCGGGCGAACGGCAGGGCTATGTCCCTGATAGCTGTTGCTAAGAAGTTCCGGTTGGGGCTCGGAGCCTTGTAGGGTGGGCTTTAGCCCACGCTGACCTCCGATGGTGGGCTGAAGCCCACCCTACGGGCTGGCAAGAACCGTTCAACCCGGAGCCGCAAGGCAGCGGCAGTCGTGCCGACGACCAGCCCTGTCCTCACTGCGCCTGCACCGGGATGACACCGCGTCGGGAGAACAGCAGCGGAGCATCCCGCCCGGTGAAGAGCGCCGCGGTCAGCGAAACGCCATCGGCGGTCCGTTGTTCCTCGAAGGTGCGGCCGCTATCGGGGCTGCTCACCATCAGTCCATCGAGTCCGACCGCGACCACGTGCGGTCCGGACACCGCGATTGACGTGATCGAGCTCTTGCCCTCCAGGGCGACACGCTGCCAGGACGCACCATCCGCCGAACCGTGCAGCAGGGTGCCGCGCTGACCGCCGACCAGCAGGCTGCCGTCGGCCAATACCGCCCCGCTCCACAAGGTGCCTTCGTAGCCGGTGTCCAGGTAGCGCCAGGTCTTGCCACGGTCATCGGAGCGCAGCAGCTGTCCCCGCTCGGCGGTGGCGTAAAGGTTGCCGTGGCCGTCGGCGAACAGGCCCATCAGGTTGAGGTCGGCGCGACTGTAGCCAGGCGGCGCCTGCAGGGTCTGCTCGTTCCAGGTCTTGCCGCCGTCCTCCGTGGTCAACACCAGGGACCAAAGGCCCACGGCGACGCCCTGCCGCGCATCGAAGAAATGCACGGCAAACAGCGGCCGGTCTTCTTCGCTGGACAGGCGCTGGATGTCCCAGGTCTCGCCGCCGTCGGCGCTGGCCAGGATCGTCCCCCACTGGCCCACCGCCCAGCCGTGGCTGGCGTCGGCAAAGCTGACGCCGGTGAGCAACGTCGACACCGGTACGGACCGTGCCTGGCGGAAGCTCCGCCCCTGATCGTCGGAGATCAGCACCATGCCGTGATCACCCACCGCCACCAGGCGGTCCGTGGCGTGTGAGGCGCCCAGCAGCATGGCCTGGGAGGCATTCGCCGAGGGAACCGCTGCCACCGGCGGCAGCACAGCCCCCTGTCCGGAGGCCAGGGGTAACAGACCGGCCAGCACAGCGGCCAGGAGTGTGTTCAGGTATCCCATGCTTCTCTCCTCAGTGCGCCAGCGCGCCGATCATGCGCACCGGGCGCTTGCGCGGGAACACCCGCTCCAGCCACACGGCGAAGGCCGGCAGCACCGTCATGGCCATGACCATGTTGACCATGAACATGAAGGCCAGCAGCTTGCCCATGTCTGCCTGGAACTTGAGGTCGGAGAAGGCCCAGGTGGCCACGCCGACCGCCAGGGTGATGGCGGTGAAGATGGTCGCCACGCCCACTTCCAGCAGCGAATGTTCCACCGCCTTGACGATGGGCTGGCCGTGGGCCTGGTGCAGCTGGATGCGGTTGTAGATGTAGAAGGCGTAATCGACGCCAATGCCCACCGCCAGGACCATCACCGGCAAGGTGGCGATGGTCAGGCCGATCTGCAGCTCCTTCATGAACCAGTAGCCGATGAAGGTGCCGATGGTCAGCGGCAGGCAGCACACCAGTACCGCACGCAGGTCGCGATAGACGACGAACACCAGCAGGGCGATGGCGGCGTAGACGTAGAGCAGCATCGGTGTCTCGCTCTTCTCCACCTCCTCGTTGATGGCCGCGATCACTCCTGCGTTACCCGAGGCCAGTCGCACCGCGATCCCCGGCATGGGGTATTCGCTGCGGAAGGCTTTGGCGGCTTCGATCACACGATTGATGGTGGTGGCCTTGTGGTCCGCCAGGTACAGGTGCACGGCGGTCATGCTGCAATCGCCACGCATCAGCCCTGGAATACGCGCTACTTCGGCGGCCAGCGAGGAGTAGTTCATCGGGTCGATGGGCACCGCACTCATCTTCGGGTTGCCTTCGTTGTAACCCTCGTTGAACTGGCGCATCGCGGTGGAGAAAGAAGCTACCGAGAGCACGCCGGGCACGCCCTCCATGGCCCAGACGAAGCGATCCTGGTACTGCCCCAGGGCGACGTCTTCGCAGGCGGCCGCAGCGCCCTCGCCTGCTTCCTCCGGCCGCGCCTCGAAGACCACGCTGAGCCAGTCGAGGCCGATGTCGTAGTTACTGGCGATGGCCACCGCATCACGGTTGAAGCGTGAGTCCTCGCGCAGCTCCGGCGCACCCGCCTGGAGGGAGCCGACGACGCGGTCGTGGCTCTGCCAGACCGCCGTGGCGAACACCAGCAAGGCAACCACCAGAACCAGACGCGCCTTTCGCCACTCCGCCAGTTTCGCCAGGCCGTGCAGCCAGCGGGTACGGCGCTCGCGGGACTTCTCCTCGGCGGCAGCGTAGTTGCCGCCCACCTTCAGCATCGAGGCCACCAGCGGCAGCATCACCAGATTGGTGATGATCTTGAAGGCCACGCCCAGAGACGCGGTGATGGCCAGCTCACGCACCATCGGAATGGGGATCAGCACCAGGGTCACGAAGGAGACGAAAGCCGTCACCAGCGCCAGGGTGCCGGGAATCAGCAGGCCGATGAAACTGGAGCGGGCCGCCGCTTCGACGCTCTTGCCGACGGCGATCTCGCGGACGATGAAGTTGATCTGCTGCACGCCATGGGAGACGCCGATGGCGAACACCAGGAACGGCACCAGCACCGCCAGCGGGTCGAGGCCGTAGCCCAGCAGGCGCAGGCTGCCGAACTGCCACACCAGCGAGGCCATCGAGCAGCCCAGGGCCAGCAACGTGAAGCGCAGCGAGTGGCAGTACCAGTAGACCGCCGCCGCCGTCAGCAGCAGCGCCAGCAGGCAGAACTCCAGCACCGCCGAGGCACCGTCAGCGATATCGCCGATCTGCTTGGCGAAGCCGATGATCTGGATTTCAAAGCCGGCGTCCTCGAACTGCTGGCGAATCTGCTTCTCCAGCACCCCGTTGTAGGCCACGTAATCCAGGCGCTCGCCCTTGGCGTCGTACTCGTTGAGCTCGGCGGTGATCATCGCGCTGGTCTGGTCGCGGGACACCAGGGTGCCGATGAAACCGCCCTGGGCGGTGGAGTTGGCAATCTTGCCGATGATCTCGGTGTCCAGGCGATCAGGGGTGACCGTTCCCGGCACCAGCGGATCGGCGCGGAAGCCTTCCTCGGTGATCTCGTTGACGAAGGCGTTGGGCGTCCACAGGGAACGCACGCTGCTGCGCGAAATGCTGGGCAGGAAGATCACCGCCTGGGTGACGTCGTACAGGCGCTTCAGCGCCGCCTCGGTCCAGATATTGCCCTGGCGCGCCTTGACCACGATGGTCAGGCGGTTCGCCCCCAGCAGGTCTTCGCGGTACTGCTCGAAGGTGTCCACGTACTCGTGGCCGATGGGCAACTGCTTCTCGAAGCCGGCATCCATGCGCAGTTGTACGGCGAACCAGGCCATGCCCAGGGTGAAGAGCGCGAGCACCGCCAGCACCAGCCGGCGATGCCCGAACAACAGGTCCTCGATGCGCGGCAGGACGCCACGCACCGGGGTTTCCGACAGCTTTACAGAACTGTTCACGACAGGCCTCACAGAGAACGCGAAATCACGACGCCAACGTAGTCACGGTCACGCAGCAGTTGGTCGTAGGGCGTGTCGCCGCCCATGAACTTTGCGTAGTTGAAGGAGACCTGCCAGCTGGCGGGGTTACGCACCAGGTTCAGGTACAGGTTCATGCTGCTGGAGTCTTCGGTGAAGGTCATCGCCAGGTTCGGCGTACGCCCGCCCAGGGACCGCGAATAGAAGATCCCCGGCGTGACCTGCCAGCCCGGAATCAAGGTGCCGTCGTAGGTGAGGCTCAGATCGAGGTTGATGCCCTTGGACGTCTTGTCACCCTTCCCCGTGGGCGCAGTGGCTGGGTCCAGCTGCCAGGTGTAGGCACCCGGCGCAACGGGCTCACCGTCGAACTCGTCATGCAAGCCCGGGTAGTGGATCACCACCAGCTCGGTCAGCAGGGTGCCGGTACTGGCGCCAGTGAAATCCAGCAGTGCGGGCGAGTTGGACGGCGTCATGCTGTACAGGCCGGTCAGGTGCCACTGGAACTTCTTCTCGTCTTTCCAGCACTCACCGCCGTTGTTCGCGCAGAGGTCGACGGCGGCGTTGAGCGGCACTGCGTCCTTGGGTCGGTAGGAGAGCTCCGTGCCCACGGCCCAGTCGCCGATCGGCATGTTGGCGCTGATGCCGTAGAGCATGCGGTCTTCCGGATAGACCCACTCCTGCGACAGCGCGAAGGTGTTGGGGTCGAGCAGCTGCATGGTCAGCGACGGCAGCTTGTCGTGGTAGCGCATCACGTAGAGGCCGTAGTTGACGTCGCTGTCCTCCGGCTGCCAGCGCAGCGAGACGCCCCACTGCCCGCTGTCGCGCGCGTCCTTGTCGACGAAGCCGTAGGTCTCCATGCCCTTGCCCAGGGCCTGGGTCGTGGACCAGTAGCTGCCAACCGGCGGCACTTCACTCTTGTTCCAGCCGAACTGGTAATACGCCTCGACGTTCAGGCCGGAGCCCAGGCCCGAGGCGACGCTGAGCATCGGGGCCGGCAGCACGGCCTCCTTGAGCTGGACGCCGGGGCGCGCGAGTGCCTGGTAGTCGTAGGCGTTGGTGGCGTTGATCCCGCCCACCACGAACAGGCTCTCGCCCCAGTTGATCACCTGGTTGCCCAGGCGCGCGCGAACGCGCTGGTCGCCCACGTCGAAGCTCTTGCTCACCCACAGGTCGAGCAGGCGCGCCTTGAACTCCAGATCGTCGCGAGCGGCGTCGGTCAGCCCGTCGCTGCCGACGCCCGGTGGCGTATTGAACGACAGCGCGCCAGTGGTATCGCTGGCAGCGAAGTCGCGGATCCAGCTGCCACGGGCCATGAAGGTGAAGTCGTCCGGCAACTTCAGCAGCAGCTCGTGGGTGCCTTTCAGGTAGTTGGTGAACAGGTCGCCCTTGTCATAGTTCAGGTTGCCCTGGTCGCCGATGCTGGAGGTTTGTGCCAGACACCCGGCGGGCGGATGGTGCCCGGTGGCGCCCTGGTTGATCAGGTTGCAGCCTTGGGACTCGGTGCGCAGCCCCATGCCGTAGGAGATGGTGGAATCGAACGAGCCGCGGATGTTTTCTGTTTCGAAGGTGAATCCCATCGCCAGGGGAGTCACGCACGCAATAGCAAGGCCTGAAGCTTTTGTGATTGTTCTTTTCATGTTGGCTCTCGAATAGCGGAGGTTCAGCGTTCGCTGATGGCACGCAGGTTGTCGGAGGTGTAGAAGTCACGCTTCAGGCGGGGATTGCCGGCGTTCTCGGTGATCCAGCGGTGATCTTTCTTGCCCACGCCGATGGAGGTCATGTCGTAGAGGTAGCGGCCGTCCACCAGGTTGTACTGGGCCTGGGCCTCCATATCGCAGGTGCCGGTCTCGTACACGGGGATGGTGTAGCCCTCGCGGACCTTCCAGATCTGCCCTTGCTTGTCGTAGTCCACCGCCATCAGGCCGTTCCAGCTGTCTTCATCGACATAGAACAGGCGCTTCGGTGCCTGGTGGCGCATACCCTGGCGGACGTTGGCCTCGACCACCCACACGCGGTGCAGCTCATAGCGGCGGAATTCAGGGGCGATGGAGTCCGGCTTGGCCACGTCCTCGATCTTCGCGGAGGCGTCATAGGCGCCGAAGGCGTTATAGGGGACCAGCAGCTCCTGCTTGCCCACCAGCTTCCAGTCGAAGCGGTCCATGGGGCCGAAGAACACGTTCGATTCGTCGATGGTGTACTGGTTGTCGAGCCCGATCTGCGGGGCATCGTAGGAGTACGACGGCATCCGGCGCACACGACGCTGGCCGGGGAAGTAGTAGAAGGTGGTTGCTTGTTCGCCGGCCTTGGTGGTGATGACGCCGGACTGGCCGGCCAGGGCGGCAGGCTCCATGTAGGAGAAGTAGGTGGAGCTCTCCAGGCGGTCGAAGGAAGAGAACAGCTGGCTACCCTTCTCACCCCAGGGCGTGAAGATGAACCAGTCGGTGGAGGTCCGCAGCCAGTCGCCGCCGCCCTTGCGCGGGGACAGCCCGGATACGGTCTTGGACATGTCGAAGCCTACGCCGCGGTAGCGCATCTTCATGTTCCACATCACCTCGGCGCCGGTAGTCGGCATCGGGAACGGCACGCCTGGGACGTGGGCGTCCTGCAGGGCCACACCGTCGGAATTCAGGCTGGCGAAGCCGACGTTCTTCTTCGTGTTCTCGGCCACGAAATCCGGCACGCCACAGCTGCGGCGGGTCGGATACACGTCCATGCGATAGCCCGGGATTTTCTTGAACAGCTCCAACTGGCCGGGGGACAGCTTGCTCGCATACTGCGCGACGTTGTTCGCATCGATGCTGTACAGCGGCTTGTCGCCCTTGAACTTCCAGTGCTGACCACGCACCTGGCCGTAGCTCCAGCCCTCATCCTGCTGACCGGGCGGCGTCCAGGCCGGGATCGCCCCATCGGCGCTCGCGGCAACCTCTCCCCCCAACGGCGTCAGCGTGGTACCCAGCCGGGAAGCATCGCTATCGGCCGCCTGAGCCGAACAGAAGGCGGCCGATGCCGCCAGCGCTACCAGCAGTTGCCTGACCCCAACCGGGGTGAAATTGCCGACATCGGGGCGCTGAATCACGTCTTTCATTGGAAGGTCCTCATGGGGCTTTGACCGGCCACCCGAGCTTCCTGGAAGGACGAAACGGGCTGTGCCAGACTGCTGATCATCTGACTTGATCAATTGACCAAGTCAGATGACCAAGAGCAAGCCGTGTGCCAACCCTTTAAAAAGTCTATTTATCCTTGTATTTCATGCACTTATATTTTTTATAACAATTGTCATGTGATACCTGAAACCCCATAAACGCACCAACTTGCTTCAGCCGCATGCACCAGCATGGGTATTTACGAAACAATTGTTACCTTAAATCTCCGAAGCAGGAGAAAAGAAACACCGGGGAGAGCTCCACGCCGGTTGGCCGGACAACGGAAAGGCGCCATGGATGGATACATATCGCTCCAAGACGCCGCGAAGGGGCATGGGGTAGCATCCGCCGGCGCCGCCCCTGCCAGGGCATGAGCGCAATTGCGACAGGAACGGAGGAACTTGCATGGCCAGAGTGGGCGCTGAACTGCGCAGACAGGACTTCGTGAAGGCGACGGTCAAGGTGATCGCCGAACATGGCGTGGCCAATGCCACCACACGGCGAATCGCCGCTGAAGCCGGCTGCCCACTCGCCTCGCTGCACTATGTATTCCGGACCAAGGACGAGCTTTTCTACGCCGTCTACGAATCGCTATTCACCCTGCCCCAGCAGTCCCTCGAGCAGGTACCGGCAGGCACCACCCCGTCAGAGACGGCGGCCGGGATGCTGCGTCAGGTGGTCAACTGGTTCTCGACCAATCCGGATCTGGCCCGGGCGCAATCCGAACTCTTCTTCTGGGCCATTCGCAACCAGCCGGAAATGGCGAGCAAGATCTATTCGTTAGGCGTCGAGGTAACTGAGCAGGCCCTTGGGCGCGCCATTGGCAATCATCTCGACCCGGCGGCGATCAAGGCCACCAGCCGCACGCTCGTCCTGCTGTTCGACGGTCTGCTCGTAGCCTGGACCGCCCACGGCGACCTCGAGCGCCTGCGAGCGGAAACGGAAACCGCGTGCCGGGCGCTGGCCCTGCTGGTGAGCAGCCACTCTCCCGCGCCCGTGTCATAGACAGAGCCGGGCGTTTCCTGGAAGGGATGAAGCCTGCACCCGCCCCGCCTCAGGGTGCACTGCGCGCATCGATTCCGGGCTTGGCTCCGACGCAACTACACTGATTGCTGGAACCTGCCCGTCTTCCCTGCACGGGCAGAAGGTCCATCAGCGGTACGTCAGGCGATCTCGTTACGAACCCGTGCCAGCCCGGCGGGAGGAGTCGCGAAATGACCGTTCGTCAGCCACGCTCAAACCATGACCCCCTGCCCGATCCGGAACTCGACGGCTACCTCAGGCTGGCAGCCATCGCCTGCCAGGTTCCGATCGCCCTGCTCGGTTTCCTCGATACCGAGCGGGAATGGTTCGTGGCCCAGTACGGACTGGAATGCGGCGAGATACCACGGCCTCTGTCGCTGAGTGCCGCCGTGACGGAAGCCGGGCATCTGCTACAGGTACCCGATGCCATTGCCAGTGAGCGGCTGCGCCATTGCCGCCTGGTGGAAGGTCCTCCCCACGTCAGGTGTTTCGCGGGCATCCCAATCGCGGTGCCCGGACAGGGCATGGTCGGCGTCCTTTCGGTCGCAGATACCGAAGTCCGACACCTCGACGCGACAGGGATGGAGGCCCTGCAGCTTCTGGCTGACCAGATCACGACCCTGCTTCGCCAACGCAACCGCATGCGCAACCTGCTGGATGCTGCCGCCAGCCGGGAGTCCAGTGCCCTCGACAATCTGCGGGAAAGCCAACGCACACTGCAGACGCTGGTGAGTAATCTGCCGGGGGTGGCCTACCGCTGCCGCAACGATCAGTCCTGGCGCCCCGAAATCGTCAGCGAGGGCTGTCTTCAGCTCACTGGATATGCCGCCTCCGATCTCGTCGACGGCACGGTGAAGATGCTGGACATCATTTACCCGGAAGACCTTCCCGAGCTCCAGCGCAAGGTCGCCAGGGCCTTGCGGACCGGGAGGCCATTCCAGTCCACCTACCGAATCCGCACCGCAAAGGGCGAGATTCGCTGGGTTTGGGACAAGGGCTGCGCCGTCTACTCTGCCCAGGGGCAAGTCATCGCGCTGGAAGGCTTCTTCACCGACATCACAGAGCGCAAGCAGGCCGAGGAGTGCATCCGGCGCATGGCCTATTTCGATGAGCTGACTGGTCTGCCCAATCGGCTTTCCATGCGGGACGCCCTGGGTAAGGCCATCACCACGTCAGGAGACGCCCACAGACCCTTCGCCCTTTTGCACGTCGAAGTCGACAACGTCCGGGACATCAATGAAACCCTGGGTTATCACGAGGGTGACCGGCTATTGCAGGAGGTCGCGAAGAAGCTGCGGGGCACGGTGGACGACGGCGAGACAGTTGCCCGCATTGCCGATTCATCGTTCTCAGTCCTGCTTCCGGGAATGGATGCCCGTCATGCCGTGCAGACCGCACGCAAGATCATGCAGACGCTGAATACGCCCCTTGAGCTGGACACTCTTCTGGTAACCGCTGACTGCAGCACCGGAATCGCCCTGTTTCCCGGACATGGCAGCGACCCCGATGCGCTGTTGCGCCGGGCGAATGTTGCGCGCTATGGCGCCACTCGCAGTGCGGAAAAACTGGCGGTCTACGCGGGCTCGCTCGATAGCGACAATGCCCAGCGGCTGATCCTGATGACCGATTTGCGCCGAGCCATCGACGGCGACGAATTGCTCCTGCTGTTCCAACCCAAGCTACGGGTGCAATCCAGGCGCGTGAGCGGAGTGGAAGCGCTGATACGCTGGAAGCATCCTGAACGGGGATTGATGAGCCCGGCACAGTTCATCGGCTTCGCCGAGAGCACAGGCCTGATCACGCGGCTGACCTATTGGGTGCTGGCGGCAGCCGTTCGCGAAAGCCATGCCTGGCATGGTTCGGGCCAGGCTGTACCGATTGCCATCAATCTGTCGCCCCATGACATTCGGGACACGCAGCTGTTCGAGCAGATCTCGAGCGCCCTGGAGACCTGGGGCGGCTCCCCAGACTGGATTCAGTTCGAGCTGACCGAAAGCTGCATCATGGAAGACCTGCCGGCCGCTCAGCGTGTGCTCATGCAATTACGCGAAGCGGGCTTCAAGCTGTTCATCGACGACTTTGGCACAGGCTATTCATCCCTCTCCTACCTCAGGAAACTCCCGGTCGACTACATCAAGATCGACCAGTCATTCGTGAAGGAGCTCGACAGCGACAGGGAGTCGGCGGCCATAGTCGAATCCATCATCAAACTCGCCCACAGTCTGCGTATCGAAGTGGTCGCTGAAGGAGTCGAGTCGGCGGCAACGATGGATATGCTCTCGAACTGGGGGTGCGAGGAAGCCCAAGGCTATTGCATCAGCAAGCCAATCTCCGGACGTGACTTCCAGTCATGGAGCAAGGCCTATGCGTGAGAAACAGTCGAGCTCATCAGCCCGCTGAAGGCAAAAAAAGAAGGGGCCTGTCGCCGATCGACGACAGGCCCCCTTAAACGTCGCAGTCACAACTTGATATCGCGTTACAGTTCCACTTTCCCGGTCCAGCCGCCGTCCAGGGCAAGAAAAGGAACTTCCTGTAGCCTCACATGCTGCTGACCAGGTGCCCTCCATCAACCGCCAGCACGCTGCCGGTCATGAAGGATCCAGCCTCACTGGCCAGCAGCAGGAATGGCCCTTCCAACTCCTGTAGCTCTCCCAGGCGGCGCATGGGCACCATGTTGCGGATGTAGTCGCCGCCCTTGTCGCCCTCGAAGAAAGCCTCGTTCATTTCGGTCTTGAAGTAGCCGGGGGCGATGGCGTTGACCCGGATTCCATAGCGCGCGAACTCCAGCGCCAGTGACTTGGTCAGTTGCACCACACCCGCCTTGGCGGCGCAGTAATGGCTATACCCCGTTGCGACACGCAGCCCGAGGATGGACGCGACATTGACAATGCTGCCGCCGCGCCCGCTACGGGCCATGCGTTGCGCGGCCACCTGAGCCACCCGCCAGACGCCGTCGAGGTTGGTCGCGAGCATGGCACGCCAGTCTTCCTCGCTGATTTCCAGCGGGCGCTGACCGTTTCCGATACCCGCGTTGTTGAGCACCACATCGACCACTCCGAAATGCGCTTCGGCCGCATCGAAGGCCGCCTCGACGCTGGCCCGATTGGTGACATCGAGGCTGACCGGCAGCACTTGTCCGTGCTCCCACTCAATGTCCGCGGCCACCTGCTGCAGCCGCTCGAGACGGCGCGCCGCCAGCACCACGCGGGCACCGGCACGGGAGGCCAGCCGCGCCAGGTGCGCACCGATGCCGCTCGAGGCGCCGGTAATCAGCACCACGCGATCGGCGAGGGAAAAGTTACGGATGTAGGGGTGAGTCATGGGAGAACCTCGGACAGATGGAACTGGCAAGCTCCCTGGCCGGCAAGGGAGCCAGGCGGGATACCGCGGAGAGGATGAAGCGATTACGGGACGAATCCCGGCGTACAGACGGTGGGTAACCGGGCAGCATCGATCAACGATCGCTACACCAGGCTCCCCACCTCCCCCGGAAACGGTGTCGTCCAAGGTCGGGCGTGGTCACCCTGAACGAACCCATTCCCGGAGCAGGGGAACCCTCAGAAGCGCTCTATGCGCTTCCTGCCGGCAGCCACCAGGCGCTCCAGCAGTGGTGCCGGTTTGAACCACATCTCACCGTACTCGCCCAAGGTCTGGCGGTAGCGCTGGAGGCCGACCAGTACATTGCCGAGGCCCAGTTGCTCGGCGTAGTGCATTGGGCCGCCCAGGTGGGCGGGGAAGCCGTAGCCGTTGATCCACACGAGGTCGATATCACCCGCGCGCAGGGCAATGCCCTCATCCAGCAGTTGGATACCTTCGTTGATCAGCGTGAACAGGCAGCGCTCCAGGATTTCCTGGTCGCCAATCGGGCATCGGGGAATCTCCAACTCGACCGCAAGACGCTCGGCCAGCGCGATCACCTCCGCGTCGTCCTTGCGGTTCCGACCTTCATAGAGATAGAAGCCTCGCCCGCTCTTCTGGCCGTATCGCCCCATGGCATGCAGCTCTTCGCCCAAGCGGCAGTAGCTCGCGTCTTGGGAGACAGAGGCCAGGTGGGAATCGCGCATCAGGAAACCCATATCGATGCCGGCCAGGTCGAGCGTACTGAACACACCCATGTTCAGGCCCAGCTCGGTGAGCACACGATCCACCTGAGCGGGTGTCGCGCCTTCCAATACCAGTCGATTGGCCTCGCGAGCGTACGGCTCGAACATGCGGTTACCGATGAAGCCGAAACCGACGCCAGAAATCACCGGCAATTTGCCAATGCGCCTGGCGACGTCCATGACGGTGGCCAACACGTCGGGCGCAGTGACCTCTCCCCGCATGACCTCGACCAGGCGCATGGCACTGGCGGGGCTGAAGAAGTGCACGCCCACGACATC
Source organism: Pseudomonas sp. BN411 (assembly GCF_029871235.1). Taxonomy (GTDB): domain Bacteria; phylum Pseudomonadota; class Gammaproteobacteria; order Pseudomonadales; family Pseudomonadaceae; genus Metapseudomonas. The sequence continues at coordinate 18,730 of NZ_SSOM01000057.1, read as the reverse complement.
ATGCGGGCGCGTCGTGGTCGCCGCGATGGCGTCCACATCCAGGGACGAAGTGTTGGTCGCCAGAATCGCGCCCGGCTTGCACACCGTTTCCAGGGTGCGGAACACCTGCTGCTTGACCTCCGGCTTGTCGAAGACCGCCTCGATCACCAGGTCGGCCTCGGACAGGTCCGCGTAGTCAAGGGTGCCGAAGATCAGGTCCATGCGTGACTCCACCTCCTCGGGGCGGAGCCTGCCACGTCGGACGCTGGTCTCATAGTTGCCGCGAATCTGTGTCAGGCCCCGGTCCAGGGCCTTTCCATCGTTATCCAGCAGGGCGACAGGAATACCGGCATTAGCGAAGCTCATGGCAATCTCGCCGCCCATGGTGCCGGCGCCTATCACCGCAATTCGCGTGATCTTTCGCAGCGGCAGATCGGCACCTACGCCTGGAATCCGGGCCGCCTCGCGCTCGGCAAAAAACACATGGCGAAGCGCCTTCGACTGACGAGAAGACTCTGCCTGCCTGAACAGTGCCAACTCCCTCAGGAGCCCCTCATCGAGCGGCAGCAGACAGGCCGCCTCCATGGCCAACAGCACCAGCCGCGGCGCAAGGCGGCTTTTCCAGGTCGGTTCATGCTCGGCGCGATAGCGGGCGAGGAAGTCATCCGGCAGGCCCTCCCCGGGCTCCGGCCAAGCTTCCACTGGCCGCGCCGGCGCCCGACAGGCGATCAGCTCATACGCGTACTCACGGGCTTCCTCCAGCAACCGCTCCGCACTGGGGGCGATGCGGTCAAGCAAGCCCAGCAGACGAGCGTTCTCAGCCCCGATGAGTTTGCCCGAGAGAATCAGGTTCAGGGCGGACTCGACGCCGATCAGACGCGGTAGACGCTGGGTACCGCCGGCCCCGGGTAGCAAACCCAGGTTGATCTCCGACAGACCGACACGCAGATTCGGTTCGCCAATGCGATAGCCGCAGGCCAGGGCCAGTTCCAGTCCACCGCCCAGCGCGACCTTACCCAGGGCAGCGATCATCGGTTTGTGAATGGCGGCCAGGCGCGTCAGCGTGCTGGGCAGGTCCGGCTCGGCAAATGACGCGTCGGTGCCGAACTCTTTAATTTCAGAACCAGCGCTGAACAGCCCGCGCTCGCCGTGAAGGATGATGGCCAGCACCCTGGGGTCAGATGCGGCACGCTCACAGGCGTCGGACAGCGCCGCGCGGAGGGTCTGGTCAAGCGCGTTGACCGGCGCGCGATCAAGGCCGATCAGGGCCAGCCCCTTTTCAAGGCGGTAGTGGATCAGGTCGCTCAATGGAAATCCTCGGGTTGCCAGGCAGTCACCGCGCGGCGGGAAGACGCCTCCCGCCTGGTTGCTTAGAAATGCCTGAACACATCGCCGATGCTGGCGATCGGCAATGCCGTGGGAGGGCCTGCGAGGGTGACCAGGATCGGGGCTTTGATCGAATGAATGGCAGCGGCGGCCAGGAGCACGAGCAGGCAAGAGAGCAGGAATCGGCGCATGGAAACCTCCGTCATCCGGCTGGCGCCGAATGCAGTGCCTTGTTGTTTTAAGTAGCTTGAGTCTGGGCGCTGACCGGCACGAAAGCTTTGCAGTTCGCGCCATAAAATCGGTAATTCATGACACGCCGGATGCGTGGCGCTGCGGGCTCGGCGCCGTGGTGTAGGATCGCAACGAATACGGCAGTCATCGGATTTCCGCTGGTCCCCACCTTCGCCAGGAATCAATCAGGCACTCGCAATGACGTCTTTTGTCCGCGGCATCGCCCTGTTGGGCTTCGACGAGTTCGCCATCAGCCAGGGCCTCGATGCGCATGCCGTCCTGGCGGAAGCCGGACTCCCTACCGATGCCCTGGACGGACTGATCTCCGGTGGGAAGTTCAACGCCCTGCTTGAGCTCTGTGCGAGGCGTACGGGGAATCCACTGTTCGGGCTGCAGTTCGGCCTGCACCAAGGCTCCCAGGCGCTGGGCGGGCTGCTCTACCTGATCCAGAGTGCCCGCACGGTGGGCGACGCGTTGAAGGCGCTGGCGCAGTACTTCCATGTCCACAGCAGCGGCGCTGAACTCCATCTCGAACGACAGGGTGACCAGGCACGGTTCCTCTACGAGGTCGTCGACGGTGAGGCTGCCTCGGTGCGGCAGACCGTGGAACTGGCCATGGGCATCGGCGCCCAGCTCATGCAAAGCCTGTTGGGCCATCCCTGGAAGCCGAACGCACTGTGGCTGCGACACCCGGCGGCAAGCGAGCCCGGCGCCTACCGGCGCCTGCTGGGCGTCACACCGCGTTTCGGCGGCCCGGTCAATGCCTGGGTCTTCGATGCAGCCTTGCTGGAAACACCCCTCAGCGCTACCGATGAAAGGTTCCAGCAATCGGCTCGGCGTCAGCTGAACGAACTGGCCCGGCTGACCGTGCAGGAACTTCCGGCCTACGTGCAGAAGCTGCTGCGCCAGCGGCTGCACACGGGTCACATCAGCATCGAGCAGATCGCCGGGCACATGCAGCTCAGTCCGCGCACCCTGCAGCGCTATCTCCAGGCCGAGGGCACCAGCTTTCAGGAGCTGCTGGACCAGACACGCCAGGCAATGGCCACACGCTACATCTGCGACTCGTCCATCAAACTGACGCAACTCGCCGCGCTGCTGGGCTATGCCGATCTCAGCGTGTTCTCCCGGGCCTTCACCCGCTGGAACGGCGTCAGTCCGCAGAAATGGAAACAGCGCTTTCGGCAGGCTCAACTGCTGGCCGAGTCCGGCGCCGCGCCGGCATCCTTTCGCCCGCCACGCGCGACCGGGCAGTAGCGGAACATGGCACTCAATCCGTTCGTTCGCGCCCTCAGCCTTGTTGGCTTCGATGCATTCGCCAGCGGTCAGGGCCTCAATCCGGCGGAGATGCTTCGCCAGGTGTCGCTGCCCCAAGACAGCCTGCGCCGGCAGGACGGCATCCTCTCCCATCGCCGCTACTGCGAGCTGCTGGAACGCTGCGCGGCGCAATCGGGCAATGCCTCGTTTGGCCTGCAGTACGGGCTGTTCCAGGGCATCGATGTCTTTGGCGAGCTGTTCTATCTGATTCGCAATGCCGGCACCGTCGGTGACGCGCTTGCCGAGTTGCGCGCCAACTACTTCCTGTACAACGGCGCGGCCGAAATCGGCTTCGACCTCGATGGAGGCGTCGCCCGCCTCGGCTATCTCGCCAACCAGCGCGATGTTCCCGGACTGCCCCAGGCGGAAGAGCTGGCCTGCGGAGTCGGCGTGCAGTTGCTGCGTGCCCTGGTCGGTGCTGGATGGCGACCGGCAGCGGTCCGGCTCCGACACCAGCCACTGGGCAATGAGGCGACCTATTGCCAGGCATTCGGTGTGCGACCGGTCTTTGCCGCCGGCTGCACCGAACTGGAATTCGACGCCTCGGTGCTTTCCCTGCCGCTGGCCGCGACCGACGCAAGGCTGCACCAACTGCTCGCCGGACACATCGCAAGGATGGAGCGGCTGCCAGCCGACGAGATGCCCAGTTATGTCCGGCAGCTGCTACGCAGCCTGCTGCCCAGTGGCCGCGCCACCCTCGAGAAGGTCGCCGACTGCATAGCCGTCAATCCGCGCACGCTGCAACGCCGGCTCGAACAGGAAGGCACATCCTTCCAGCGCTTGCTGGATGAAACCCGCCAGGAAATGGCGCGTCACTACCTCGATGACCCGTCCATCAGCATGGCGCAGATGGCCGGGCTGCTCGGCTACTCCGACGCCAGCGGATTCAGCCGGGCCTTCAACCGCTGGTTCAACGACAGCCCCTTGAAGTGGCAAAAGCAGCACGCCACAAACCGGCAGCCACGCCTGCTGCGCAACCGCCAATCGAACCTCCAGAGCTAAGCGAGCCTTGCAGCAACTGGGACATTGGAAGGTGGATGTGAAAAGCGACATCCACCCTACGACAGCCCTACACGTGCGGCTGGGGCAGTTGATCAGTGATGACCGCGCCCAGTGTTCACAGACAACGTTCCTACTCTGCGCAGGGCAACATGATTTTGAACTGCGCTGGATGGCCGTCTGCGGCAGGCAATTGGAAGGCAAGGTGTCTGGCACCGCACTTCGCACAGATCACCGTTTGTGCGTCGTAGTCTGGGTCGTAATGCAGACGGACATCCGACCACTCACCGCAGTCCCTCGCCTGGCATTTGAATTTCTGGAGTTGGAGCATTTGCCACCTCCCATCACGGACGATACACCGTGAGGTCGTACCTCCCCCGCCTTGGCATGGTTCGGCTCCACTCCGGCAAGGTTTCTCCGGGCATACCGACCACCCCACGGGCGGTTTTGGCTCTAGGGGGTGCACGGCGGACGGTTCAAATCCGCCGTTTTGCTCCAGCTATTGGTTACTTGGTTTTCAGGGACTTCTCTGCAACGACAACACCAGATTGGACGTGTTCAGCCATCGACTGCAGGTGATCCATGTTCTGGTGTAACAGCGCTATAGCCTTCATCAATGTGATTGATGAGGTCCCTGGCAAGAATTTGGATTCGTTCCAAATGACCACGGTTGCGTCATCGCAACGCTTTTCCATGTCCAACAACTCACGACGCAACTGCTGACTCGCTCGATTCATAGCCATTTTTTGCACCCCACCGATGGCGGAGCACATGGCAGCACTTGTCCACTGTAGACCCCGCCTCTAACGACGAGAGAAAGCTCGCCACTCTGGGCGCCCATTGCAGCCACAGTAGCTGTCGTCTAAGGCGGTGCTATCACCCGTATGGAGGGACCTCCAGCTATAAGCCTAGTTAAGAATGCCTAGCACCACCGATTAATTACCGCCAATAGAGAGAAACTTGTCGTGTCTTGCCCAGAGACGGGCTACCCACTTACGGAAACCCAACATGCCCATACCGGGAACGGCACGTCAGCGGCGGGCTGTAGGGGCATAGCCGCACCGTTAGAGAGCAAAGTGCCATCGGTCTGCCAACTGAACCGGACACATAGCTGGAACTATCCTTATACCGCGACGGCGAAGACCGAAAGACTGCTTGATAAGCGAGGACGCAGTTCGCCAGGAACCTGTCGAACAGTTCCGAATAGCCATGGCCGCCAGGGCCTTCACAGCATGCTGTGAAGCGTTGTGGTTTTGCCTGTCCCGAAAAGGGAATGAGGAATCTGGCCATGGGCAAAGCTATAAGAACCGTTTACCCAAGACAGCTGCCGCGCTACCACGTGATGATGAACTACCCGAACGTCCACGGTCGGCGATGGGTTGTCCTGGAAGAGGATTACCGAGCCTTGGTGCGGCAAAGGGATCTTCTGCTTGAAAAGGTCGAGACGCTACTAAGAGACGGCGTTCGACTGGATGCCATTCAGGTGAACGGCTGGGACGTGCGATTCACGAAACTTCCCGCCATTGAGGAGGCGGCCATTGGCGTCAAGGTCGTCGGCCACTACATGACCCAGCCTGTGGAACGCGTGATCGGCGTGAGCTCTCACGAGGATTTACGCGCGGCCATCGACCAAGCGCGAGCTGCCGATGCGGACCCGCCCGAAATACCCAAGTCAGGCAATCACGGCAGGCCTGTGCGTCGCAGTTCCTGACCCTGCCCTGCCGCTCGGAGAGCACGGTTTCGCGGCTCCACTGCGTCAGAGAAAAGGCCGACAAGCTCGCCCAAGCCGCCACAGACCAAGCCGCTTTGCTCACTTGACTGATCTGGACGTACGTCGATGGCCTTGAGCTCAGTTGCTGTCTTTCAGCGCGAGACCTGATGCACGAATGGCTTCGTCACAATGGACGGTGTCCTCTGTCCACCGGCGCTGCAGGTAGCTCTCCGTCTTGCCCTTGTACACACCCTGGGCGCAGGTGTACGCATAGCTCTGGACGTCCACCATGGACTGGCGGCAGGCATGATATGAAGCCAATGCCTGGCCGTTCTGATGCTCTGGCCATTCATCCAACTGCTTCACTGCATCTTCAGCTGCTTCATAGAGCAGCCCCGTGGCGCTCGGGTCTGTACAGATTTCAGTGACCTTGGCATGCAAGGCATTCGCTTCCTTGATAAACAATTGGGCCTTACTCGCCGCCTCTGCGTCGGTGGAGACGTCTTCAACCTGCGCCCACGCAAGCACCGGCCAGGCCAATGTAAACACCAGATGTAAAGCTCTCATCACTCAGCGTCCTCCGTGTAGAAGTAAGCCCTGCGCTGGTTAGGGCGTGGATTGTCTAGGTACGGAACTGTGCGACCAGGTCCTGCAACTCGCCGCCCAGGCGCGCCAGTTCGGCGCTGGAGGCGGCGGTCTGCTGGCTGGCGCTGGTGCTCTGTTCGCCGATGTCACGTACCCGGCTCACGCTTTCACTGATGTTTTCCGCCACCGAACTCTGTTCCTCGGCAGCGGCGGCGATCTGCTGGTTCATCTGCTCGATGGTGCTCACCGCCTGGGTGATGCGCACCAGGGCATTACCTGCCTGTGCGGCCAGACCGACCGTGCGCTGGGTCAGGCTGCGACTGCTGTCCATTTGCTCCACGGCGCCCCTGGCCATGCGTTGCAAGCTGGCAATCAGGCTCTCGATTTCCTCGGTCGAGTCGTGGGTGCGCCGCGCCAGCGCCCGCACCTCGTCGGCCACCACGGCGAAACCGCGCCCCTGGTCGCCGGCCCGGGCGGCCTCGATGGCGGCATTGAGTGCCAGCAGGTTGGTCTGTTCGGCAACGCTGCGGATCACCTCCAGCACGCTGGTGATGCGGTCGCTCTCATGGTTCAGCGCGGCGATCGCCTCGACCGAACGCTCGACTTCGGCCGCCAGCTCGCCGATATGGCTCACTGCCTGCTGCACCACCTGGTTGCCCTGCTGCGCCTCATGATCGGCCTCGCGCGCCGCCAGCGAGGCCTCCTCGGCGTTCTGCGCCACCTCCTGCACCGTGGCGGCCATCTGATGCATGGCAGCGGCGGCCTGGTCGGTTTCCAGCTTCTGGTTCTGTACCCCGGCGCTGGTCTGCGCAGTGACCGCCGACAGCTGCTCGGCCGCCGCGGCAATCTGCCCTACCCCGCCGCCGATCCGGCCCACCAGGGTTCGCAGGTTGCCGGTCATGTCCTGCATCGAGGCCATCAGTTGGCCCAGTTCGTCACGCCGCTGCAGCGGAATATCCTGGCTCAGGTCTCCCTCGGCGATACGCCGGGCAACAACCACGCTCTGACGCAAGGGCCCGACGATCGAGCGGGAGATCAGCAAGGTGGCAAGCAGGCCGAACACAACGGCGGCGACGCCCATGCCACCGAGCTGTATCAGTGCCCAGTCGCTGGCATCCGTCATGTGCTGCCGCTCCCGCAGTTGCGCCGCCTCGGCAAGGTCCAGCACCGAGCGCGCCTGCTCGATCATCGACTTCTCGCTGCCACGGCTCTGCTCGCGGATCTGCTGGTAATGGCCGAAGGATTGCTGGTATCGGGTCAAGGCTTGCAATGCCGTGTCGATCACAGCCTTCTGCTCATCGGTCAATCCGGTCACCATGCTGTCGGCGACGCCGCGCAGGTCTTCGCAGACCAAGGCCCACTGCTTCAGGGCCTCGGACGAGCCGTCGATGATGAACAGGGTCTCCTGAGTGCGCAGGTCGAACATGGACTTGCTCAGGCTCGAGGCGGTCTCCGCCAGACCAAGGGGGTCGTTACCGGAAACACGGTCGCTCTGCTGGAGCTGCTGGCGCACGCCGTCGTACATCTCCAGCTCGACCGCCTCGAACTGATCGCGGGCCTCGGCGGCGGCTTTGCCCATGTCCTGCCGCGCGGTACGCGCCTTGCCCTGCAACTCGACATAGCTGTCGAATTGATTCAGGTACCCGGTCACCGCCTCCTGCATCTCCTGCACACGCTGCTGCTCGGAGGGCGCAGCGTCCTGCGCCAGACCGGCCAGTAGCTCCTGCACCCGGAGCAAACTCTCGCGCACCTGCCTGGCGCTCTCGGCGTTCTGCTCGACGGCGAAACTGCGCTCCAGCTGCCGCGCCTGCAGGATCTCCACATTCACCGCCGCCAACTGATCGACCTGGCGATGCCCTTGCAGCACCGCCTGGACCGCCAGGAAGCCGCTGACCGTGACCGCGACGGTGAGCAATAACACCAGACCGAAACCACACAACAGCTTCTTGCCCACGGCAAGGTCTACGAACAGGCGGGTGGCGGCCTGTGACATGCGGGCAACTCCATTCTTGTTATTGGGATACTCCGGACCCTGCCGGCGGGCGGGCGGCAGCTGATCGACCGCGCTGCCTGCCGCCCGGATGCTAGGATCAAACGGACCGAAATAGCTTGGCTTTTCGCGCCAACAATTTGATTTTCAATGACACTCATGGCGCCTGGCGCGCAGGCTGGAACTGGCCACCTACAGCCTCACCGAGAACAAATTCCGCCTGTTCCAGCGGGTGCAGCCAGGCGCGATTGATTACGGCCTGGCTGTGCCTTTCTCCACAATCGACAGTCCCGCAACATTCGATGCAGGCATGACCATGCTGCTGGATGGTTTTGAAAAATGGCGGGGGCCGTCTTCGAAATCGTGAGGATCGGCTCGAATACTGGAGCAGCGGCAGCTCGGTGTAATAACGGCTTCTGGTCGAAAACGGCCCGTCGTGAACGGGTTTAATCAGAATCGCTCGTTCGCAATGAATTCGAGCCAATCGAGCAAGTAGTCGACACCCGGCTGCCCGCGTTTAGCAGCAGAGCAAAGGCCGTAGTAGCTTTTCGCCGCCGGAACCGCGAGCTTCAGGGGCTGGATTAGACGGCCTTCCTCCAAGTCCTGGCGGGAGGTACTTTCGTCGGCCAGAGCCACGCCAAGGCCATCGCGAGCCGCTTGCAGAGCCATCTCGATATCCTCGAAATGGATATCGGCTCCACCTGGGTTTGTGCCGCCGACCGCTGCAAGCCATTGCTGCCACTGGTGTCCGTCGTCCTCGTGCAACAACCTGTGCTTGCGCAGATCGACCACGCTGCGGATTGCGTCAGAGCCTTTTGACAAGCGCGGGTTGCAGACTGGCGTCAGGCGCGTCTCACGTAGATGCCTCCAGAAAAATCCTTCCCATGGCGGCGTGCCATGTACCACTGCGCAGTCAGCTATCGTCCAGTCGACCTCATCGAAGGAGCTGGCAGTGATGATGGTGAGGTCTGCTCTCTCATTGGACTCCATGAAGTCGAACAAGGGCGTCGCGAGCCAACCGATCGTATGAAGCGGTGGCAACGACAAGGTGAGCCTTACGGGTTGCAGGGCCGTCGAATCATCATCCTGCAGTGCGTGGATCGCTTCCTGGATCTCGCTGATGGCTCTGGAAACGCGCCTCTGCAACAGGGTGCCCTTGTCGGTCAGTGCGAGATGCCTTCCGCTTCTGACCAGCAGCTCGAAGCCAAGATGGCCCTGCAGGGTCTTTACTTGCTGACTGACGGCTCCGGCGGTCACGTTCAATTCGCCAGCGGCTGCAGTGACACTGCCGAGTCGTGCGACGGACTCGAATACCCTGAGGCTGTTGAGCGAAGGCAATGCCATGGCGGTGCACCCTCGTGCGTCTTGCGAAAGTGGAAAAGGCCAGGAAGCCGGCCCCTGTGCAGGGCCGGTTTTCCATTCACTCAATCGCCGCCATCCGCCAGCAGGTGTTGTTTGACGGAAAGGCCGGCATGGCCCCAGTTTTCCGGATCGACCTCCTCGATCACGATGTGGGTCCACTCCGGGTTCTTGCCCAGGACCCGTTCCAGCGTGGCCGTGAACTCGTGGATGATTTCCTGCTTCTGGCGCTCAGTTGCGCCCTTGGTGATTCGTAGCGAAATGAAAGGCATGGTTCACCTCAATGTTTGGAAGGGGCGCGGCCTTCGCACGCAGCCAGGTGATCGTAGTTAGCGCTGGCGAGGGCCTTGTGCAGCACGCGCCTTCTGATGCCCATGTTTCCGCCGTCATACAGGGGGAAGGCCATGGCGTCCTTGAGCAGGCGGGCGAACGGCATTTCATCGGCATAGCTTTCAATGCCGACAAGGCGCATCGCGTCATAGACCACTTGAACGGCCTGCTCGGAGCAGTACACCTTCGCCATCACGGCGAGTTCAGTGCCCTCACCATTGGTGGTGTCGAAGTAGTGAGCGGCTTTCCAGGTCAGGTACCGGGCTGCCTCCAGGCGCATTTTCATGTCGGCCAGCATGTAGCCGACGTTCTGGTGCTCGATGATGGGAACCGACCCGTTGCGCCGGTCGGATTTGGAGAACGCCAAGGCGGCTTCGAAAGCCTGCCGCATGACGCATACGGCCTCGGCGGCAACACCCACACCAGAGGCCGCGAATGTCTGAGACAGAATCTGCACCCCGTCACCGGGCTTGCCGATCATGTTCGCCAGGGGCACGCGTACCTTGTCGAATCTGATTCGCGGCGATGGCGTGGCGCGGTGCCCCATGGTGTCCAACCCCTTGCCGAAGGACAGGCCCTGTGTGGGACGCGGCACGGCGAACACCGCCAACGATTGTGCTGCGGGGACTGACGGATCGGTTCGCGCGGAGACGACGAACAGGTCAGCGCCCTCGCCCTCCCAACCCCAGCCGTTGGTGATGAAGAACTTCTCCCCTGAAATCACCCATTCGTCGCCGTCGCGGTAGGCAAATGTCTGTGAACCAGCGCTTGGGTCAGGATCATCGAAGTTCGCGGTGCCCCCTACTTCGCTGAAGGCAAGCGCGGCCAGCGGGGCACCATCGTCGACCAGGAAGGGAGCGAGGAACTGCGCGCGTTGCTCCCGGGTGCCATGAGTGATGATCGGCGACAGGGCAAGTGCGCAGGAGAACAGCGCGCAGGTGACGTTGACGTCGCCAATCGAAGCCTCTTCGCCACTGATGACCATGTCGAGAAGCCCTTGGTACGTGCCGCCATCCTCGACCGGAATGATGGATTTCATGAAGCCGGCACGCACCATTTCCCTGAAGAAGGGTTTGATGGCCCTGACGCGCTCCTCCGGGGTGGCGAAAGGGGCGATGGCGGATTCGACGTTGGAAAGATGGGTGATGGCGAAGTCGCGCATCGCCTCCCGGGCGGCGGTCTGCTCCGGAGTGAGCGTGAAATCTACCGGCATGATTGCTACCTCTTGTTCTGGTTGGCGCTCGACGGCTCCCAAACGGTGCCGTAACGAGGCATGAAAAACGCAAAGGATGGGTGCCGGACTCGCTCTGAAGGACGCTGGTCGCGCTTCAGGAACGCCGGTCGAAGGCAGGATAGGAAGGATCGATTTCGGGATATATCCCGAACTTCAGAAGCTGGCTTCAGCGGTTTCTGAAGCCAGGTGCAACGCCGGTTGAGGCAGCTGGCGGACGCTTATCGGCAGGGACGAGTGCGTTGGGTGAGGGGTTGCTGGCCGGCGCGCTCAGGGGGTGATGACGCCGTGGACATGCAGCAGGTCTTCCATGAATGCCTGGGCAGCCTCGCTCTGCGGATTGGCGTTGCTGGTGATCATGTAGTGCTGGACATCCTGCTGCATGATTTCGGGCAGCAGGATTCGCATCTTGCCCCGAGCCACCCAGGGCTCTGCGCAATGCAGTGGCAGAAACCCCAGGTGAGTGCCGGCAAGTATCGCGTGGATCACCGCTTCGAGGTGGTAAGCGGTTGCGGTGGAGGTCGTCGGCCTCACCATGCGCTCCAGGTCGGCGGAGAGGAAGCCGTAGGAAATCCAGTCCGCGTCCTCCAGGTCGAGGGGCTGGATGTCGTCATTGTCGAACAGGGCATGCGACGCCCCGCAGAAGATGCCGACCGGTTCCGTGTATAGATTCCGGTAGGTCAGATTGGGGAGGACTCTGTTGAAGTAGGAGATGGCGACATCGATCTGCTTGTCGATCACCGCAACCTCCAGCTCAGCGGGAGAGTTGACGAACAGATGCAGATGGGCGCTGTGTCCGCGCTGGTAGAAACGGGCTATGGCGGCGTCGATGTGGGCGCTCGACAAGGTCGAGATGTTGTCCGCCAAGCCAACGTACACGTCTCCCATCAACTTGCCCGACAGGGACTGGGCCTGGTCCTTGAACTGGTCCAGCGCTTCAAAAATCTTCTCCGCCGCATCGAGGATTATCTGGCCCTTCTCCGTGACGCTGAAGCCTCCCTTTCCGCGTTCGCAAACGCGATAGCCCAAGCGCTTCTCCAGCGCGGAAATCTGCATGCTGATATTGGAATGGCTGATGTTCAACTCGGCCTGAGCGGCCGTGAAGCCACCGCATTTGACCACTGCCGAAAACAGCCTCAGCAACTTCAGGTCCATATCGGAAACATTACGCAGCATGCTTGGTTTGCCTGGCGACTATCCGCTGAAAAGTGATGACGCGAGCGCAACTGTCCGCGCCGAGTGAAAGAACTGCAGAGGAGTATCGGACGTCCAACCCGGCATGCCAACCGGCAGGCTTTGTGGGCACCGAATGGATGCCGGACATCTCTATAGAATCGCTGAAAGCTCAGATTCGACGTTTTAGAAATTCTTATCTTTCGTGCCGTTCCCGGAGCGTCTCCACGGCAGCGCCTCACGGCTCTGGACAAGTATCCGGTGTTTCCTGAAATCACAAATATGCATACAAATCATATAGTTAATCAGGATCTCGATCAGCCAAAGCGGCTGCCGAAAGTCTGCATGGTAGTTCTTGGATTTCTGAAGTTATTTTTTGCAGACGCTGATTTTTGCCCTTCAACTCTGAGCGCACACTGAGTTCGCCAGCATCCAGGAACAACTTCACACGCCTGGCTGAACTGACGCTTCCAGACTGCCCAACCACTCCTTGCAAACGCTGCAGAACAGTTCCCGACGTGCGTGGGAACTGAGGTTCCTTGCGCTTCTTGCAGTGCCCATTACAAACACAAGAATAAGGTGATTCATCCAATGAACAAGAATCCGCCAAGCGGGCCGATGCGGCCTGTCATCGAGGTGCGTTCCATCGATTACGTTCCGCGCAACGAGCGACATGGAAAGGTCTGGCACCAGGGACCATTCTGGTTTGCCGGGAACTTCGTGATCATGACGCTCATGATCGGGTTCATTGGTCCATCGATGTCCCTGGGAGCCTTCTATTCAGTGTTGGCCATCCTGCTGGGCGTTGCTTTCGGGACCCTGTTCATGGCCTTCCACGCCAATCAGGGACCGACGATGGGGCTGCCACAGATGATCCAGTCCCGGGCGCAGTTCGGTATTCGCGGCGTCGTGTTGCCGCTGTTCGCCGTGTACTTCTGCTACACGGGCTTCAACGTCTTCAATGCCATTCTGGCGACGGATGCCGTGCAGACAGTCACCTCCGGCCCACGCGACCCCTGGTACTTCATCTGGATTGCAGCCTCGGCTGCCATGGCCATCTTCGGGCACGATCTCCTGCATCGCTTCCAGCGCTGGCTGACCTATCTGATTGTCGTGGTCTACGCGCTGATGTCGGTCGCCGCAGTCGTCTACCTGACACCAGATGCGGCACTGAAGGGCGCAGGCTTTTCCATGGATGCCTTCCTGGTACAGCTCGGCGCGGCGGCTGGCTATCAGATCAGCTACTCGGTGTATGTCTCGGACTACTCGCGTTATCTGCCACACGACACGCCCGCACGCAGGATCATCAGTTGGACCTACCTGGGAGCTTTGCTTTCCGCAGTCTGGATGATGTCGCTCGGGTCGTTGATCGCGTCGTCCATGCCCGAGCCCAGCGCTATTGGCAGCCTGCGTGAGATCGGAAACCGGCTGATTCCAGGCTTCGGCACCTTTGCCGTGCTCGTTTCGGTTCCGGCGATCCTGGGCATCATGGCCGTCAACTTCTATGGGGCCATGCTGACCAGCATTACGGCTATCGATGCATTCAAGCCGGTTACACCGACATTGAAGAGTCGCTTGGTGGGCATCGCAGCGGCCGCGCTGATCGCCCTGGCCATCAGCCTGGTAATTCCCGAGAAATACATCGGCACGTTCAACACCTTCATCATGATGATGCTCTACGCGCTCATTCCCTGGACCGCCGTGAACCTGGTCGATTTCTACTTCGTCCGCAAAGGACATTACGCGATCAGCGAGCTCTTCAACCCTGAAGGCATCTACGGAAAATGGTCGAGGAACGGGCTCAGCGCGTATTTTCTCGGCATCCTGGCAATGGTCCCCTTCATGTCATTGAGTTTCTACGTGGGGCCCGCCGCGCAGGCACTGGGTGGCGCGGATATCACCTTCGTTATCGGACTGGCGGTGTCCGGTATCACCTACTTCTTCATCGGCAAGCGATCCTGCGGCACGGACGAGTTGCGCCTGATCCTGGAAAGCGAAGCGATGCTGGACGGGCGCTGAGAGGAGGTAACCAGGGGCGTTCCCGGTGTACGAAGTATGGGTGTTCATGGCTTGTCCTCCGCGTTGAGGAAGGACAAGCGTGGATCAGCCACCGCACACGGTCGCCTGGCCTTGCTTATTGACCCGCCCCAAAAAAGAGACCCATCACAAGGACGGGCCGAAAGCCGACGCGAAGTCGGTCAGAGCAACGCAATTGGGAAAATGGTTTGCCCTGCGCGAGGTGGGCAGCCAAGTGGCACAAGCGGACTGCGTCTCCAGTCTATGCACTGAACTCCAGGGCCAGAGCATCGGCAATCTGCTGCTCCGCAGTCCGGGTTCCCAGCGCCTGCTGGTCCGCCGACATTTTTTGTCGTTCAGCGGAAATGACACTGAAGTCCGTCATGCCCAGCAGGCCGAGCACGGCGCGCAGGTAGGTATCCTGGAAATTGTTCGCGGCACCTGGGCCCTCGCTGTAGATCCCGCCACGGCTGGCGATCACGTAAACGCGCTTACCGTGCACCAGGCCTTGCGGACGCCCTTCGGCGGTATAGCGGAAGGTCTTGCCTGCAATCGCGATGTTGTCGATCCAGCACTTCAAGGTTGAGGGAACCGAGAAGTTGTACATCGGAGCGCCAATGACAATGACGTCTGCGTCGAGTAGCTCATCTATCAGTGCTTGAGCGGCCGCGACGGCTGTTACCTGCTCCGGGGTTCGCTCCTGGACTGGAAGGGAAAGACCTGTAAAGAGAGCCTCGGAAACATGCGGAGGTGGGTTCCTGCCAAGGTCGCGACGCACGATGGTCACTGTCGGCTCACGGCGTTCCCACTCAACCAGTAAGCGATTGGTGATACGTCGTGAGGCCGATGCGGGCTCCTGCTGAAAGCTACTTTCGATGACGAGGATCTTGGTCATGGGTGGTTTCTCCAATGACGCCCGCCTCGGCGGCGGGCGTCCTTCGATTTGCGAACTCAGAGCAGCGACAAGGGGTAGGTGACGATGATGCGGTTCTCGTTGAAGTCGTAATCCATCCAGTCGCGCCGCACGGTGTTGTTACGCCAGCGAACAGCGAGGTCCTTCAGAGGGCCGCTCTGGAACATGTAGCCAACCTCCAGCTCCCGAACCCATTCCTCGCCATCACTGTCCAGGCCGGCGTTCACACCATCGCCCTTGACATATCGCCCCATGAAAAATGCGCCAGGCACCCAGCCCTCGCGGCAGTAGTAGTCATAACGCAGTTGGACCGATCGCTCTCCGGCGGCGTCGAACTTGCTGCTATAGGTGTGGTTTGCGAGGTACTGGCCCTCGGACGAGGTTACGTCGACGTTCATCCAGTCGCTTTTGCCGTCGACCTTCTGCAGGCCGAGATAGAACGTGTGTTGCCCCAGGTTGGCGGAGAAGAAGCCGGAGTAAGTGTTGTTCTTCAGGTCGCCGGCCTTGGCGCTGCCATCTTCGCGCCCGGTGTACCAACCCAGGCTTGAGCTGAGCGTCCACGCCCCGACTTCCTGGGAGTGCTTGTACTGCACGTATTCCTGGCTGTAGATGTCCTTGAGCTCGGCGTGCCACAGGCCAATCAACGAACGGTCCTGGTTGAAGCTGTATTCACCCGCGGCAAAGCTGAACTGATCGCTGGTGACACCAAAGGCGGGCATATCCTCCATGCTGGCATCATCGCGTTGGCTGGTCTGGGTGAATTGCCCCCCCATCAGCGTCAGTCCATCCAACTCCTTGGAGGTGACCTGCGCGCCCTTGAAGGTCTGCGGCAAGCTCCGCCCATACTCGTCGGCGTAGAGGACCGGAATCTGCGGTACCCACTCCCCTGCCTTGAACTCGGTGTCGGAGATCCTGGCCTTGGCTGCCACGGCCAGCCGACCGAAGTCATCAGCCTGGCGTCCGTCGTCATGAATCGGCAGCAAGTCGGTACCACCGGTTCCACGGCCACCGTCGAGCTTCACGGCGAACAGCCCCCGCACATCCACACCGAAGCCAACGACACCTTGGGTGAACCCCGAGCTGGCATCGAACATGAACGCTTGGGTCCAGGCTTGAGCCTTGCTTTGGTCCGGGTTGTGGACGAAGTCGCGATTGATGAAGTAGTTGCGCAGGGACAGCCTGGCTTCGGCGTCCTCGACAAAACCCTCCGCGCTCGCGTGGCTGCTCATACCCAACAGGGGGATGAAGCACGACAGGGTTTTGAGTTGCCGCAACTGACGGCCTTGTTTCATAGCGATTTACCTCTTCTTGTCTTTATTTTCGGTGCAGAAACCCCTCCGCATGGGTGCGGATGAGGCGGGATCGGTGAGGAGCACAGGCCCGGTGGCAGCCGGGCCGGATCAGGCCGGTGGGGTCAACCGGCCCTCAGCCTGGCCTTCAGCTCCAGGCGTCGTCGGTGCAGGACCGGTTCGGTGTAACCGTTGGGTTGGCGAGTACCGTCCAGGATGATTTCCAACGCGGCCTGGAAGGCCACGTTGTCGGCGAAGTTCGGCGCCATCGGACGGTACAGCGGGTCGCTGGCGTTCTGGCGGTCCACCACGGCGGCCATGCGCTCCAGGCTCTCGACGATCTGCGCCTGGCTGACGATGCCGTGGCGCAGCCAGTTGGCCAGCAGCTGGCTGGAGATACGCAGGGTGGCGCGGTCTTCCATCAGGCCGACGTCGTTGATGTCCGGCACCTTGGAGCAGCCGACGCCCTGGTCGATCCAGCGCACGACATAACCGAGGATGCCCTGGGCGTTGTTGTCCAGTTCGTTCTGGATCTCGTCCGCGCTCCAGTTGGTGTTCGGCGCCAGCGGAATGGTCAGGATGTCGTCCACCGACGCCGGGGCACGCTTGGCCAGTTCGGCCTGGCGGGCGAACACGTCGACCTTGTGGTAGTGCAGCGCGTGCAGGGTGGCGGCGGTCGGCGACGGCACCCAGGCGGTGTTGGCGCCGGCCAGCGGGTGGCCGATCTTCTGCTCGAGCATGGCGGCCATCAGGTCCGGCATGGCCCACATGCCTTTGCCGATCTGCGCTTTGCCTTGCAGGCCGGTAGCCAGGCCGATGTCCACGTTGCTGTTCTCGTAGGCGCCGATCCACTTCTCGTTCTTCATGGCGCCCTTGCGCACCACGGCGCCGGCTTCCATCGAGGTGTGGATTTCGTCACCGGTGCGGTCGAGGAAGCCGGTGTTGATGAACACCACGCGCTCGGCAGCGGCCTTGATGCAGGCCTTCAGGTTGACGGTGGTGCGGCGCTCCTCATCCATGATGCCGACCTTCAGGGTGTTGCGCGGCAGGCCCAGCACGTCTTCTACGCGGCCGAAGATTTCGGTGGCGAAGGCCACCTCGATCGGGCCGTGCATCTTCGGCTTCACGATGTACATGGAGCCGGTGCGGGTGTTCTTGCGGCTGGTGTTGCCCTTCAGGTTGTGCAGCGCGATCAGGCCGGTGAACAGGCCGTCCTGGATGCCTTCCGGTACTTCGTTGCCCGCGGCGTCGAGGATGGCCGGGTTGGTCATCAGGTGACCGACGTTGCGCACGAACAGCAGGGAACGGCCGTGCAGAGTCAGCTCGGAGCCATCGGCCTTGCTGTAGACGCGGTCCGGATTCATGGTGCGGGTGAAGGTCTGGCCGCCCTTGCTGACGGATTCAGCCAGGTCGCCCTTCATCAGGCCGAGCCAGTTGCGGTAGACCACGACCTTGTCGTCGGCATCGACGGCGGCGACGGAGTCTTCGCAGTCCATGATGGTGGTCAGCGCGGATTCCATCAGCACGTCTTTCACGCCGGCGGCGTCGGTCTGGCCGATCGGGCTGGTCGGGTCGATCTGGATTTCGAAGTGCAGGCCGTTGTGCTTCAGCAGCACGGCGGCCGGCTTGGCGGCCTCGCCCTGCAAGGCGATGAACTGGTCGGCGTTTTTCAGGCCGACTTCGCTACCGTTCTTCAGGGTCACGGCCAACTGGCCGTTCTTCACGGCGTAGGCGGTGGCGTCGACGTGGGAAGCACCCTCCAGCGGCGCGGCTTCGTCGAGGAAGGCGCGGGCGAAGGCGATCACCTTGTCACCGCGAACCTTGTTGTAGCCCTTGCCCTTCTCGGCGCCACCGTCTTCGCTGATGGCGTCGGTGCCGTAGAGCGCATCGTAGAGCGAACCCCAGCGCGCGTTGGCGGCGTTCAGGGCGAAACGTGCGTTCATCACCGGCACGACCAGCTGCGGGCCGGCCATGGTGGCGATTTCTTCGTCGACATTCTGGGTCGTGGCCTGGAAGTCGGCCGGTTCCGGCAGCAGGTAGCCGATCTCCTGGAGGAACGCCTTGTAGGCCACGGCGTCGTGGGCCTGGCCGGCACGGGCCTGGTGCCAGGCGTCGATCTTGGCCTGCAGTTCATCGCGTTTGGCGAGGAGGGCTTTGTTCTTCGGAGCCAGGTCATTGATGACGGCTTCCACACCGGCCCAGAACTGCTCGGCCGCAATGCCGGTTCCGGGGATGGCTTCGTTGTTCACGAAGTCGAACAGGACTCTGGCGACCTGAAGGC
>NZ_SSOM01000056.1 GCF_029871235.1 Pseudomonas sp. BN411 | reverse complement strand
TTCGAGATCGCCGACCTGTCGCTGGACACCCCGCTGCACGAGCAGATCGCCGCGCTGCTGGGCGAGCCGGAAGTGGATTGCGCAGTGGATGCGGTGGGCTTCGAAGCTCGCGGCCACGGCCATGAAGGCGCCAAGCACGAAGCCCCGGCTACCGTCCTCAACTCGCTGATGCAGGTCACTCGCGTGGCCGGCAAGATCGGTATCCCCGGCCTCTACGTGACCGAAGACCCGGGTGCGGTGGATGCAGCCGCCAAGATCGGCGCCCTGAGCATCCGCTTCGGCCTCGGCTGGGCGAAATCCCACAGCTTCCACACCGGCCAGACCCCGGTGATGAAGTACAACCGCGCGCTCATGCAAGCGATCATGTGGGACCGCATCAACATCGCCGAAGTGGTGGGCGTGCAGGTCATCAGCCTGGACGAAGCCCCGCGCGGCTACGGCGAATTTGATGCCGGCGTACCGAAGAAATTCGTCATCGACCCGCACAAGACCTTCAGCGCGGCCTGATCGACTGCAAGACCCCGACGCCGCGATGTGACAGCCGTGGCGTCTGTCCCTCAAGGGGCCCTTCGGGGCCCCTTTTTTTATTTGGGCGAGGCCTGGCTTCTTGTGGGGGCGAATTCATTCGCTAAAGGGCAGCGCAGATGCCCCCCTGCAAGACCGATGGCAGGACTGCGTCCTGCTTGGCGAATGAATTCGCCCCCACAAAGAGCGGCCCAAAACGAAGCGGGTGGTTACTCGTCCTCCAACTCCACGAACCGCTCCAGCTCGATCACCTCCAGATTGATCCGCCCGACGAAGGCGGAAAAGGCCAGGGTGGCGGCCAGGCGGCGCAGGTCGGCGGCCCAGGGTGGGACGAAGCGTGGTTGTTCCAGCCAGCCGGATTCGAACAGCGGTGCCAGGCGCACGACGTCGCCGGCGCTGAGGCGCCCGGCGAAGAGCTGGCGCAGCAGTTCCGGACGGTTGTCGCGCACCGCCACCCGCAGCAGGGTGTGCACGCCGAGCATGCCGATGACGTAGCAGGCGTCCTTGGTGAAGGCGCCGCCGCCGCGCACGTCGGCCCCGCGGAACACCCGCTGGGTGGAGCGGAAGGATTCCTCCTCCGACTGTCCAGCCTCCAGGAAGCCCTTGAACACTTCGATGAAGTCGGCGCCATCCAGAGCCTGCTGTACGGCCACCACCCGCAGGGCGACGCGGCGCAGGCGCTGGATGTCGATGCTGCCGGTGATCAGCTCGGCGAGCATGGCGATACCTTCCTGGGTCAGGGTAGTGCGCGGCGCGCCCAGGGCCAGGCTGGTCAGGCGTGGCTGGGCGCGGCCGTTCAATGCTGTGGCGACGTGCACGAAGGCTTCGTGCTGCAGCAACTGGGCCTTGTCCAGTTCAGAAAAGAGCGCCGAGGCCCGCAGGCGTATGCGCGTAGCCCCGGCGATGGCTTTGGAGGCCAGGTCCGGGTCCACCACCACGCGCACCTGGTCGGGGCCGAAGAAGGCATCCACTTCGGTGCGCATCCAGGCGGCGAAGTCCTCGGCGGGAATGCAGGCATCGGTGGCCGGGATGCAGCGGCTGTCCAGCAGGGCGTCGGTGGTGTCGAGGAAGAAGCGCGCCGCATCCAGCGGCGTCATTTTCTGTCGCTCGTAGTAGTGGTCGGGGCGCTGGTAGAGGCGCGCGGAGTAGTCGGTGAAGGCTGGCGTGCCAATGGCGCCCAGCATGCGTCCGGCGCACGCATAGCTGCCGGCGGTGGCGGCGAGGAAAGCACCCGCCGGGTGGCCCGTGTCGCAGCGGCTGGCGAGGTGTTCCAGGGCTTCGATCTCGGCAGTGTGATCGCGGGGTTGCAGCGAGACTTCCGGCAGCCGAAGACGCCCGGCGCGCCAGTCAGCGAGGAAACGCTCTTCGACGCCATCGGGCCAGGCGATGGCCTCCAGCACGCGGATCTTGCGGGCCAGGCGGGGGAGGGCGGCATCGAGCTCGGCGATCAGGGATTCGTTCATGGCGGATGCCCGGGAGGGTGATCTTTCAAGGCTAGTCCAGCACCAATCCCGCGTAGGATGGGTAGAGCCTGCGAAACCCATCGATTCGAAGTGATGGGTTTCGCTGCGCTCTAGCGGAACGCCGCCCGCCACATCCTACGGACCTGACCGACGGGAGGCGGGGAACACCCGGCCGGTCGCCGCTGTCACAGCCTCGAGTTTCCGCTCACAGTCCGGTACGTAGTGTTCCGGCGCGGACTTTTCCTTGAGGTCGACCTATGCACATTCCCCGAAGCCTGACCCTGGCCGCCCTGCTCAGTCTGGCCGCCAGCCCGGTATTCGCCGTCTCCCTGGGCGATGTCGTCGCCGCCGCTGCCACGACTGGCCATCAGGAACAGGCGCCGGGTATCGCACCGGCGGAGTCGGCGGCCTTGTTGGGGCAATTGGGTAACCAGTTGAACATCACCCCGGAGCAAGCCATTGGTGGCCTTACTGCGTTGTTCGGCGTGGCGCGCAACAACCTGCCGGCCGACCAGTTCGCCCAGCTGGACCAGGCGGTGCCGGGCGTGGGCATGCTCACCGATCCCAATACCCAGGGCCTGCTCAGCAGCATCGGCGGCCTGCTCGGCCAGCAGTCGGGAAATGCCCTGGGCGGTCAGCCGGGCGTGCTCGCCGGGCAGCAGATGAACAACATGACCGACGTGAGCCAGGCCTTTGGTTCGCTTGGGATGGATAGCGGCCTGATCGGCCAGTTCGCCCCGCTGATCCTGTCTTTCCTCGGCCAGCAGGGGCTGGCTGAATCGCTGCTGCAAAACCTCGGCAACCTGTGGAAGTGGACGATACCGCAAGTACCCGCCACGCCGGCCGTTCCAGCCGGACAGGCAGTGCCGGTGGTGAATGGTCTGTCGACCTGAACAGCGAGGGTAGGCCGCGCGCCTACCCCTGCAATTGCGCGCGCAGCTGACTGATGCGCGCGTCCTTCTCCTGCCAGAGGTCGCTCACCCAGGCCTGCACGTACTGGCGGAATTCCCCGTCGTTCTCGTAATCGCCCTGCCACAGGGCCGGGTCCAGCGGACGCGTCTGGATATCCACGATCACCTGCGGTACCCGACCGGACAGCAGCGCCCAGAAGCCGGGCACGCCCTTGCCCGGATAGACCAGGGTGACGTCGAGGATGGCGTCCAGCTGCTGGCCGAGGGCCGCGAGGACGAAGGCGACGCCGCCGGCTTTTGGCTTCAGCAGGTGCTGATAGGGCGAGCCCTGGTTGGCGTGCTTGACCGGGGTGAAGCGGGTGCCTTCGAGGTAGTTCACCACGGTCACCGGCATGCGCTTGAACTTCTCGCAGGCGGCCTTGGTGATCTCCAGATCCTTGCCCTTCATTTCCGGGTGCTTGTCCAGGAAGGCCTTGCTGTAGCGCTTCATGAAGGGGTAATCCAGGGCCCAGAAGGCCAGGCCGAGGAAGGGTACCCAGATCAGCTCCTTCTTCAGGAAGAACTTGAAGTAGGGCGCCTTGCGGTTGAAGGCCTGGACCAGGGCGGGGATGTCCACCCAGGACTGGTGGTTGCTGATGACCAGGTAGGACGTGTCGTTGCGCAGCCCGTCGCCACCGCGGATATCCCAGCGGGTGGGCGTGAAGACGGCGAATACGCGCTTGCAGTTCTCCGCCCAGGCTTCAGCGATCCACATCACGCCACGGGAGCAGGCGTCGCGCAGGCGCTGGCCCGGCAGGATGAGCTTGAGCAGGGCGACGGCCAGCATCGGGCCGATCAGGATCAGGGTGTTGAGCAAGAGCAGCAGGGTGGTGGCGATTCCGGTCAGCAGTGCCTGCATGGGTCCTCGGCTCCTTGTCCGCGTCAGTGCGGGCCATGATACGCAGTCGCCGCCGGTGCGACGAGCGGTCGGGAGCCTTGCTACCCGCAAGGGGGCGAGTATGCTTCGGGCACTCGCTGAATCAGCCGCAACGAACCATTGGCCGCCCGGCTAGTCCCACAACCGTACCCCTCAACCAGGAGATGCTGCGTTGAAACCCCTGATTGCCCTGCTGGCCCTGGTGGCGCTGCCTGCTTTCGCCGCCAAGGAACCCACGCTTTACGGCCGCTACGAGTACATCCGCCTGCCGGAGATCGGCCAGACCATGAAGGCCAAGATGGATACCGGCGCCCTGACCGCCTCCCTGTCCGCCAAGGACATCGAGCGCTTCGAGCGCGACGGTGAGGAATGGGTGCGCTTCCGCCTGGCGACCAAGGATGCCGATGACACAGTGTTCGAGCATCGTGTGTCGCGCATCAGCAAGATCAAGAACCGCGCCGACGAAGTGGGCGAGGAAGACGAGGCGCCCTCGGCTGAGCTTTCCAAGCGCCCGGTCGTGGATATGGAAATGTGCCTGGGCGGCGAAAAGCGCACGGTGGAGGTCAACCTCACTGACCGCTCCAGCTTTAACTACCCGCTGCTGATTGGCGCCAAAGCCCTGCGTGAGTTCAAGGCCGCGGTCTATCCGGGGCGCAAGTTCACCGCCGGCAAGCCGCAGTGTTGATTGACGCTATGGGCGTCTTGCGGCAAGTTCGCCGTCAATTCCATGAGCCGGGACGCCCATGCCGCACATCCTCATCGTCGAAGATGAATCGTCCATCGCCGACACGCTGATCTACGCCCTCGAAGCTGATGGCAATGCCACCACCTGGCTGAGCCTCGGGGGGCCGGCGCTGGAGCTGTTGCGCCAGCAGCCGGTGGATCTGGTGATTCTCGACGTCGGCCTGCCGGACACCAGCGGCTTCGAGCTGTGCAAGGCGTTGCGGCGTTTCTCCGAGGTGCCGGTGCTTTTTCTCACTGCGCGCAACGCCGAGATCGACCGGGTGGTGGGGCTGGAGATCGGCGCCGACGACTATGTGGTGAAACCCTTCAGCCCGCGCGAAGTCGCCGCGCGGGTACGCGCCATCCTCAAGCGCACAGCGCCTCGCGATCCCGCCCCTGCGCCTGCCGCCAACGGTCCGTTCCAGGTGGATGCCGAGCGCGTGCGTATCCATTACCAGGGTCAGCTCCTGGGGTTGACCCGCCACGAATTCCGCCTGCTCCAGACCCTATTGGCGCAGCCCGAGCGGGTATTCAGCCGCGAGCAGTTGCTGGATGCGTTGGGTGTGGCCGCAGACGCCGGCTACGAGCGCAACATCGACAGCCATATCAAGAGCCTGCGTGCCAAGTTGCGCCAGGTGGCGCCCTCCGCTGAACCCATCCAGACCCATCGCGGCCTGGGTTACAGCTACTCGCCGGACCACGCCTGATGCCGCTGGGCATTCGCCTCTTCCTGGTCTACTTCCTCTTCGTCGGGCTTTCGGGGTGGTTCGTGCTGAGCACGGTGATGGATGAGATCCGTCCCGGCGTGCGCCAGTCCACCGAGGAGACCCTGGTGGACACCGCCAACCTGCTGGCCGAACTCCTGCGTGACGACGTGCGTGCCGGCACCCTCGACCAGGGGCGCCTGCCCGAGGTGCTGCGCGCCTACGGCCAGCGCCAGCCGGGCGCGGACATCTGGGGTGTGCGCAAGACCCAGGTGAACCATCGCATCTACGTCACCGACGCCAACGGCGTGGTGCTGCTGGACTCCAGTGGCGCGGCGGTTGGCCAGGATTACTCCCGCTGGAACGACGTCTACCTGACCCTGCACGGCCAGTACGGTGCCCGCTCCACCCGCGAGGCGCCGGACGATCCGGATTCCTCGGTGATGTACGTTGCCGCGCCCATTCGCGATGGCGAGCGGATCATCGGTGTTGTGTCGGTCTCCAAACCCAACGCCTCATTGCAGCCCTACATCGAACGCTCGCAGACGCGCCTGGCCTGGCTCGGCGCCGGGCTGATCGGGCTCGGCCTGCTGGTGGGCGGCTTGCTCTCCTGGTGGCTCAGCCACTCGCTGCGGCGCCTGCGCGATTACGCCCAGGCGGTGAGCGAAGGGCAGCGTGCGGAGCTGCCGGGCATGAGCGGCGGCGAGCTGCGCCAGTTGGCGGCCGCGGTGGAACGCATGCGCACCCAGTTGGAAGGCAAGGCCTACGTCGAACGCTACGTACACACCCTGACCCACGAGCTGAAGAGCCCGCTGGCGGCCATCCGTGGCGCCGCCGAGCTGTTGGAAGGCGAGATGCCGGTCGAGCAGCGGCAGCGCTTCGTGGCCAACATCGGCAACGAAGGTGCGCGCTTGCAGCAGTTGATCGAGCGCCTGCTCAACCTGGCCCAGGTGGAGCAGCGCCAGGGCCTGGAAGAACGGGTGCCGGTGCCCGTGCACGAACTGGCCGGGGAGCTGCTGCAGGCCCAGGCGGCCCGCATCGAGTCGGCCGACCTCAAGGTGGAGAACCGGATCGCACCGGGATTGTGCGCGCTCGGTGAGCGCTTCCTGCTCAGCCAGGCCCTGGCCAACCTGCTGGACAACGCCCTGGACTTCACCCCGCCCGGTGGCCAGCTGCGACTGGACGCCGAGCGCCACGGCGAGTGGCTGGAGCTGCGCGTGTTCAACCAGGGCGAGACGATCCCTGAGTTCGCCCTGCCGCGCCTCACCGAGCGCTTCTATTCCCTGCCGCGCCCTGCAACGGGGCGCAAGAGCACGGGCCTGGGCCTCAATTTCGTGCAGGAGGTCGCCGGGCTGCACGGCGGCGAATTGCGCGTGGCCAACCGCGAAGGCGGTGTGGAAGCCTGTCTGCGACTTCCTGCTGTCGCGGATTGATATGCGCTCGCCGCCTGCTGACGCTGGCGACATCGGCCTTCGACTATAAATTGAGCAGAACGGTGGCCCGACTTTTGACGGGCGTCGCCGCCCTGTAACCAGGTTTTGGCTTGATTCTTGATGCGGCCGTCTTGCACAGCGCCGTGCTTGGACTACAAGAACCACAGGCCCTCCAGGAGCTGCCGGATGAAAAGCGTCGCCGAGATTCTCAGAGCCAAGTCCCATACCCAGTTGTTCAGCGTCGAACCGACGACCACCGTGCTGGAAGCCGCCCTGTTGATGGCCGAGAAGGACATCGGCGCACTGGTGGTGCTGCAGGGTGGCGAGCTGGTCGGCATCGTCACCGAACGCGATTTCGTGCGCCGCGTGGCGGCCCTGGAGCGTTCGGCCTATGCCACCACTATCGAAGAGGTGATGACCTCCAACCTCTTCGTGGTGACCCCGCGCGACAGCAACCAGTACTGCATGCAGCTGATGACCGAGAAGAACCTGCGCCACCTGCCGGTGCTCAATGACGGCAAGCTGGTGGGGCTGCTCTCCATCCGCGACCTGGTGCGCGACATCACCGCCGAACAGGAAAGCCTGATCCAGCATCTGGAGCAGTACATTCGCGGGGCGTAACGCCCCCTGTAGGTCGACGGAAACCTTGTGGGGGCGAATTCATTCGCTAAAGGGCAGCGCAGCTGCCCCCTGCAAGATCGATGGCAGGACTGCGTCCTGCTTAGCGAATGAATTCGCCCCCACAGTAAAAGCGCAACCGGCCTCCACGCTTTCCCCATACAAACTCCACATTTCTCACACAGCCACATCTTGGCGGCTCCCCAGACTCTCCCTATCCCGACACAAGGAGAGTTGCCATGACCCGTACCCTCGGATTCAAGCTGGGCACCATCGCCCTGCTGATACTGCTGTTGATGATTCCACTGACGCTGATCGACGGCCTGATCAGCGAACGCCAGGCCGCGCGCGACAGCGTGCTGATCAACATCGCCCAGAGCTCCAGCTACAGCCAGCGCATCACCGGGCCGATCCTGGTGGTGCCGTACAAGCGCACGCTGCGCGAGTGGAAGACCTACGAGCAGACCGGCCAGCGCCATATGGAAGAGCGGGAGGTGAGTGGCCGGCTCTACTTCCTGCCGGAGCGCTTCAACCTCACGGGTACCGTGGACACCGAAGTGCGCGCCCGGGGCATCTACAAGGCGCGGCTGTACAAGAGCGACAGCCAGGTCAGCGGGCAGATCCTGGTGCCGGCCAACTACGGCATTGACGAGAACCTGGCTGACTATCGCTTCGAGGCGCCTTTCCTGACGGTGGGCATCAGCGACATCCGTGGCATCGGCAACGCGCTCAAGCTGCGCCTGAACGGCCAGATCCTGGACTTCCAGCCCGGTAGCGGCGACCGCATGCTGTCGGGTGGCGTGCACGTACCGCTGGCGGCGATGCAGGCGGGGATCGTGCAGAGCCTGGACTTCGGCTTCGACCTCAAGCTGCAGGGCATCTCGTCCCTCAGCGTGACGCCGGTGGGCCGCGATTCGCGGGTGGAACTGAGTTCGTCCTGGCCGCACCCGAGCTTCATCGGCGAGTTCCTCCCCAGCGAGCGCAGCATCAGCGCCCAGGGCTTCTCCGCCACCTGGCAGACCAGCTTCTTCGCCACCAACCTGCAGGAGGCCCTGGCCGAATGTGTGGGCGAGGCCCAGTGCGACCCGTTCAATTCGCGGGACTTCGGCGTCAGCTTTTCCGACCCTGTGGACCAGTACCTGAAGACCGACCGCGCGATCAAATACGCCCTGCTGTTCGTGGCCCTGACCTTCGCCGGCTTCTTCCTGGTGGAAGTGCTCAAGCGCCTGGCGGTGCACCCGGTGCAGTACGGCCTGGTGGGGCTCGCCCTGGCGTTCTTCTACCTGCTGTTGCTGTCGCTGTCCGAGCACCTGGAGTTTGCCGTGGCCTATCTCATCTCGGCTTCGGCCTGTGTGGCGCTGGTGGGGTTCTACGTCAGTCACGTACTACACAGCTGGTTGCGTGGCGGTGGTTTCACCCTGGGGCTGGCGGCGCTCTACGGCATGCTCTACGGCCTGCTCAGCGCCGAGGATTACGCCCTGCTGATGGGTTCGCTGCTGGTGTTCGGCCTGCTCGCCTGCGTGATGGTGCTGACCCGCAAGCTGGACTGGTACGGCGTCGGCCGCACCCAGCCGGCCAGCGGCAACTGAGGAGGACCGGCCATGCGCGTACTGATGCAATTCGGCGGCTGCTTCCTGCTCGGCCTGGTGATTTCGGTGCTGGTGCTGGGAGCAATGATGTTCGCGGGCGCCTTCGGCTTCATCGACCTCTGGCTGTTCACCGGCAAACCGCTGGCGGGCCTGGCCCTGTGGCTGCTACCGGCCGGGTTCTGGCAGGGCCTGACCGGTGTGGTCGACGCCGCGCACAACCCGGCGGTGCGTTCCTTCCTCGAACTCTGCGCGGCCCTGGGCCAGGGCGCGCTGGTACTGGCGGCAGGTTTCTTCCGCCTCTGGTACCGGCACGCGGGAGTCGGGCAATGAGCTGGGTGGGCCTGCGTGAGGATCAGGCTGCCGGTGCCAAGTTGGCGACGAAGATCGCGCGGTTGTTCCCCAGGTCGCCGCCACCCCTGGAATCGGTGCGCATGGTGCACCCTACGAACTGCAACCGAGCGCGCAGCCCAACTTGAAAGAAGTCAGCCCGTAGGGTGGAAGTCGCCTTTCACTTCCACCAGCGGAGCCCGGCCGAACGGTGATGGTGGATAGAAGAGCGCTATCCACCCTACGTACGCGAATGCTTGCGCAGCTGAAACGTCAGGGCGCGGGGGCGGTAGCCTGCAGGGAAGCGCGCTGGCTGGTGTTGGCGTACCAGGCGGCCAGTTTCGGGCAGTCGCGGCGCCAGTTGAGGTCGGGCATGCGGAAGTCCAGGTAGCCCAGGGCGCAGGCGGCGCTGATGGCGGCGACGTCGAAACGCTCATCCAGCTCGCCAGCGGCGTCTTCGAAGGCCGCCAGGGCGCGGTCGATCTTGCTGCATTGGCCCAGGACCCAATCGTCCCAGCGCTTGTCTTCGGGACGCAGGAAGGTTTCGTAGCGCACCAGGATGGCGGCATCCGTTACCGCGTCCGCAAGCGAGGCCAGGGTCAGGCGCCGCCAGCGTTCCGGGCCGTCGCGGGGGATCAGCGGTTGGCCGCCGTGCTGGTGGTCGAAGTAGTCGAGGATCACCCGGCTGTCGTGCAGCACGCTGCCGTCGGCCAGTTGCAGGGCCGGGATCTTGCCGGCGGGGTTGTGCTCGTTCACGTCGGCGCTGGGGTTCACCGGGGTGAGGGTCACGCCGTGCAGGTTGACCATGCCGAGCTGGCCGGTTTCGTGGAGCAGCACCATGACCTTGCGGACGTAGGGGGACGTGGGAGAGAAGAACAGGGTCAGGCTGGCGCTCATGCGGGATCCTCGGCGTCTACAGCGGGGGAATGGCGCATTTATACCGCATTGGAATGCCGCTACCTATCCACCTCAGTACTTGATCATCACCAGTCGGTCCTGGGCCGATTCCGCGCCCCAGACTTCGCCGGTACGTCCGGCCAGCTGGGTCACCTGGGCGCCAGGGCGATCGCTGGGGAAGCTGGCGAACAGACGGCTGAACGGGTTGAAGCGGAGGATGGCATTGGCGCTGAAGTCGCTCAGCCAGACCCGCTCCTGCTCATCGACATAGAGGGCGTGGGCGTCGGCATTGCTGCCGGGGATGTTCCAACTGTTCCAGGCTTCGCCCAACGGATCGAAGCGGCTCAGGCGCCCGCCGGCTGCTTCGCTGACCCAGAGGGTGCCGCGCGAGTCGCTCCAGATCAGTCGCGGGCCGGCACTGTCCGCTGGCAGATCCACCAATTTGGCTTGGCCGGAGTCGGGGTCGATGCGGCCGATGTGGCGGGCAGGCTCGTTGGAGTACCAGACCTCGCCGTTGGGCGTCACTGTGATGCCGCTGGGGCCGGGGCCTCCCGGTGCCGGCCAGACGTCCACGCTGCTGTCGGTCGGTTTGAAGCGACCATAGAACCCGCGCTTGCCGGTAAACCAGAGGTCGCCGTTACGGTCCTGGGCCAGGCCTTCGAGTTCGATGCCGGCCGCCGTCCCCTTGAGGGGGAAGGTACTGACCGACTGGTCCACCGCGTCGACCCGCACCAGCGCATCCTGGCCGGGGTCGGTGATCCAGGCGGCGCCTTCCTGGTCCACCACCAGGGAGCGGGGAGAGGAGCCGACGCCGAGGGGCACCAGTTGGGTCTGGCCGGTGAGCGGGTCGAGCAGGCCGACCGACCCCTGGCGTTGCGCGGTGAACCAGACGCGCCCGTCGGTGGCCGGCGCCACGTCGCGGGGGCCGGTGCCGACGGGGACCGGGTAGTAGGTGACATCCGCCGCAGTGGCCGCCCCGCAAAGCAGGGCTGCGCACAGGGCGAGGGCGGTCGGACGGATCATGGGAAGGCCTCCGTGTCCTGGGGTCATCTATCAATCGACGCCGGAAGGAGGGCGGGGGTTCGCAGAAATTCCCGAACGGCAGGGTTCTTCCTGCCAGATCAGAGGGCGGGTGCGTGTTGCCGGCGCTGCCAGCGGCTCAAGGCGGAGGCCAGCGCGGCAGGACTTTCCAGGCCCTGGCGCCGGGCGCGGCTGAACAGGATCAGGGCGATTTCGGCGGTTACCAGTGCGTCGGCACTGGCGTTGTGGCGCTGCAGCACCTGCAGTCCGAAGTACTCGACCCACTCGTCAAGGCCGCCGTTGCGGATACCCGCCTCGGGGCAGAGCATGGGCGCCAGTTCAGCGATGTCGAGGAAAGTGTGGCGCAGGCGGTGGTCGAGGTCCTGCTTGAGGGCTCGGCTCAGCATGCGTTGGTCGAAGGTGGCGTGGAAGGCCAGCAGCGGGCTGTCGCCGAGGAACTCCATGAAGCCCAGCAAGGCTTCGGCGGGTTCCACGCCTGCGGCCAGTTCGCTCGGCGCGATGCCATGGATCAGCACGCTGGCGCTGAGCTTGCCGGTTTCGCGCAGCAGGGTGGATTCGAACTGGTTGCCGAGGTCGATGGCACCATCGGTGATGCTCACCGCGCCGATGGACAGCACCAGGTCGCGGCTCATGTTCAGGCCGCTGGTTTCCAGGTCCAGCACGACGAAGCGTTGCTGGCGCAGGGGGCGTTCGTCCAGTTGCTGGGGATCGGACAGGCGGTCGCGACGGTCCGCGATGTCCGGGTCCAGGGGCTTGCGACGGGTGAACCAGGGGAAACCGTTCATAGTTGATAACGTAGCGCGAGGCTCGATTGCAGGCGCTGGGCCTGACGGAAGGACTCGCGCAGGATGCGCCGGTCCAGGTGGTTGAGGGTGTCCGGGTCGAGGCGGTTGGAGTAGGGCAGGCCTTGCCGCGCCTGATGCTGGTGCTGCTGCATGCGGGTGAGCTGGATGAAGTGGTAGGCCTCCTCATAGGCCGCGCCATCCAGCGCATCCACCACTTCCCGTTCCACCAGCTGGCGCAGGCGTTCCAGGGTGCCGCAGGCCTTGATGCCATGGGCCAGGGCGAGCAGCCGGGCGCCGTCGACGAAGGGCGTCAGGCCCTGCACCTTGAGGTCGAGGGTGTCTTTCTCGGCGCCCTTGCGGGCCACCACGAAATCACGAAAACGCCCGACCGGCGGGCGCTGACGCAGGGCGTTGTCGGCCAGCATGCGCTGGAACAGGCTGTTGTCGGCGACCAGGGCCAGCAGTTCCCGTTGCAGGGCCTCGCAGCCCTCGGTGGGGCCCCAGACGGCGCGCAGGTCGAAGTAGATGGAGGAGCCCAGCAGGTTCTCCGGCGTTGCCTCGCGGACGAAGGTGGCGAAGCGGCGGCTCCATTCGCTGCGGGACAGGCAGAGCTCCGGGTTGCCGGCCATGATGCCGCCCTTGCACAGCTCGAAGCCGCATTGCGCCAGGTGCTGGTTGATGCGTTCGGCCAGCGGCAGCAGGCGCCCGCGTATGGCGGCGGCTTCCACTGCGTCGCACGCCTCGAAGAGGATGCCGTTGTCCTGGTCGGTGTGCAGGGTCTGCTCGCAGCGCCCCTCGCTGCCGAAGCAGAGCCAGGTGAACGGGATGCCCGGATCGCCCATTTCCTCAAGGGTCAGCTCGATCACCCGGCACACGGTGTGGTCGTTGAGCAGGGTGATGATGCGGGTGATCTGAGTGGAGCTGGCGCCGTGGGCCAGCATGTTGTCCACCAGGCGCTGGATTTCGTCGCGCAGGGCAGCCAGGGTTTCGACCCGCCCGGCATGGCGAATGGTGCGCGCCAGATGCACCAAGTCCACCCGCTGCAGGGAAAACAGGTCACGCTCGGACACCACGCCCACCAGGCGCGCGCCGCTGACCACGCAGACGTGGGCGATGTGCCGTTCGGTCATGGCCAGGGCAGCATCGAAGGCACTGGCTTCCGGCGGCAGGTGGAAGGGGGCCTGGGTCATGACTTCGGCGATGGGCTGGGCCAGGTCGGCGCTGGCGTCGGCGATCACCCGGCGCAGGTCGCGCAGGGTGAAGATGCCCTGCGGCCGCTGGCTGGCGTCGACGATGACGATGCTGCCCACCTGTTGCTCGTGCATCAGCCGCACCGCGTCGCGCAACGGCAGCTCCGGCTGGCAGGAAATCGGCTGGCGCACCGCCAGTTCACCCAGGCGGGTATCCAGGGAGTACTGGGCGCCCAGGGTTTCCACAGCGCGCAATTGCACCTGCTGGTTGACCTGGTCGAGCAGGCTGCTGACCCCGCGCAGGGCGAAGTCGCGGAAAGGGTTGGAAAGCGCGAACAGTTTGACGAAGGCGGATTTGCCCAGCAGCAGGCAGAAGGTGTCTTCTCCCGCCAGGTGCTCGGTGCGGGTGGCCCGTTCGCCGAGCAGAGCGGCCAGGGGGAAGCACTCGCCGCTGGTGATCTCGAAGGTGGTTTCGGTGCCGCGCCGTGCCGAGTGCGGGCGTTCTCCCACCACCCGGCCCTGCTTGAC
Source organism: Pseudomonas sp. BN411 (assembly GCF_029871235.1). Taxonomy (GTDB): domain Bacteria; phylum Pseudomonadota; class Gammaproteobacteria; order Pseudomonadales; family Pseudomonadaceae; genus Metapseudomonas. The sequence goes on along the minus strand of NZ_SSOM01000056.1, from coordinate 5,049 downwards.
GATGTAGAAGTGCTCCACCGGCCCATCCTGGGGCTTGATGATGGATTCGCCGGCGGCATAGAAACGCAGCAGGCAATGCTCGACGAGGAAAGCGAGGTGGGCGCTTTCCATCTGGTTGAAGGGCGGGTACTTCTGCAGGAACTCCATGGTGCCCTGGATGTTCTGCATGACCGCCTGTTTACCGGCCTGGGCGAAGGCGTCTGACTTGGTCATCTTACTGCCCGTCGTTCTTGTTAGAAGAGCCATGCTGCGCGCGGCGGCAGGGGACACAAATTGGACGTAAGTCTAAGGGTTGGCACGCAGGTCGTCGGAAATCCTGATAGGGCGCTACCGTTCGGCGGATGCTGCAATCTGCATGGGAACTTGCTTGCATTTTGCCTATCCGACCAGCGTACCCCGTGCTACAGCTAGTAGTGAGGGGAGTTGGGCCTGCTAGGGAAGGCCCCATCGAGGACGACCCCATGAGTTACGGTGATTTGCTGAGTGATGCCGAGCTGCAAGCGCTTGATGAGATCATGCGCGTGCCCAGCGCACCACCCAGTGTTCTGTTGGTAGACGACGATGAAGTCGGACGCGACGCCTTGGCTGATCGGTTGGTGGCCCAGGGCATCCCGTGCATCACCGCTGACAGTGGTGAACAGGCGCTGGCGCTGCTGGTCACCCGCCCGTCCATCGGCCTGATGATCACCGAACTCCACATGCAATGCGGCAGCGGCCTGGAACTGGTGCGCCAGGTGCGCCAGTCGGCGCGGGCGACCCTGCCGGTCATCATCGTTTCCGGCGACGCCGACGTGCAGGATGCCATCGAGGCCATGCACATGAAGGTGGTGGACTTCCTGCTCAAGCCGGTGGACATGAGCCGTCTCGCCAATCTGGTGCGCAACGAGCTGGGTACCCCGCCTGCGCCCAGGACGCCGCCAACCGAGGTGCGGCCCAGGCCGGCGAAAGCGAAAGCCAAAGCGAAGGTCATCGCGCTGAAGAGCGCTTGAAGAAACCGCCAGGGACAGGCGGTTTTTTTATGCCTGTCCCCGGTGTGTTTCAGTGATGGACGCTGTCGACGGCGATCCCTTCGCCGTCCACGTCGTGGTATTGGGCACGGCGATCGGCGATGGCGCAGTAGATCAGCGCGGCCAGACCCGCACCGAAGAACCAGGAGAACGCCGACAGCGATTCGAAGGCAGGCAGCAGCGCCAGCAGGGTGGAAATCAGCGCTGCCGGCACGAAGGCGGCCAGCGCCCGAGGGTTCACGCCACGGCGGTAGTGGTAGGCCGCCTCGCGGCTTTCCGAGTACAGCTCCGGCAGGTTCACCCGGCCGCGACGCAGCAGGTAGTAGTCGACGATCATGATGCCGTAGAGCGGGCCGAGCAGCGCGCCGAGGCCACCGAGGAAATACACGATCACGCCGGGGCTGTTGTACAGGTGCCAAGGCAGGATCAGCACGGCAATGGTGGCGCTGAGCAGGCCGGCGCGGCGGAAGTTGAGCGCCCTGGGAGCGAGGTTGGTCAGCACGTAGGCCGGCGCGACGAAGTTGGCCATGATGTTCACCGCCACGGTAACGATCAGGAAGGCCAGGCAGGCCAGCACCAGTCCAAGGGTGTCGGGGATGCTGGCGACGATCTCGGTCGGGCTCTTCACCAGTTTTCCGTCGATGCTGAATTGCGCACCGGCCAGCACCACGGCGATCAGCGCGAAGCCGAGCATGTTCACCGGCAGGCCCCAGAAGTTGCCCACGCTGATGGTGCGGCGGTCCGGGCAGTTACGGGTGAAGTCGCAGAAATTGAGGATCATGGTGCCGTACAGCGAGACCCACAGCGCCGCTGCGCCCAGCACTTTCAGCCACTTGGTCGAGCCGGTGTAGCCTTCGCCTGTGGACCAGGTGATGGAGAAGCCGCTGCGCTGATACATCCAGTAGGCCAGGGCGGCGAAGGTCAGCAGGATCACCGGGCCGGCGAAGGATTCGTAGCGGCGCACCATCTCCATGCCGTAGGCGAAGATCACCAGTTGCACGCACCAGATGCCGAGGAAGGTGATCCAGCCGAGGGTGGACAGGCCGAGCAGGGAGTCCTGGTCGTAGGCGGCGAGGGATGGGAACACGGCCGTCAGCAGCACGCGCAGGACCACCGAGGCGAGGTAGGTCTGGATGCCGAACCAGGCAATGGCGATCACCGCGCGGATCAGCGCCGGGATCTGCGCGCCGTGGATGCCGAAGCTGATGCGGCACATCACCGGGTAGGGCAGGCCGGTCTTTTGCCCCATGTAGCCGGACAGGTTCATCAGGCCGTAGATCAGCAGCGCGCCCAGGGCGAACGCGGCGAGGATCTGCGCGCCGCTCATTCCCAGCGCGAACAGGCCGATGGCGAAGGAGTAGTTGGCGATGTTGTGCACATCGTTGGTCCACAGCGCGAAGAGGCTGTAGCGCCCCCAGCTGCGGCCTTGTGCCTTGGTCGGCGCGAGGTCGGCGCTGTACAGGCGCGGGCTCAGGGCCACTTCAGCGGGAGCGACCGCATCGGCGGGTGGGGAGTCGAGCTGGGTAACGCCGGAGAGTGGGGTGGGCGCCATGGGGCCTCCGTGAACTTGTGTGCACTATTTTGTGTTTTTTGTATGCAAGCCAGTTTCGTGCCACCCATTGGTTTCGGCAGATCAGACGGCGATTTCAGGCCTTTCGTGCACCATAAGAGGTCAACTCAAACCCAGTCATGGCGCGCTTTTCCTCCGGTCATCGGAAATTAGTCTATGTATTTCATTGACTTGCGAGTCAGTTTTGCTGGTCGTGCGTTGAGTGTGGGAATGGGGATTTTGTACACAAGTTTTGTATGCAGGCGTTACGTCGACGCCCGCTCGGCTTTTCTGTAGGCAATAAAAAACCGCCCCGAAGGGCGGTTTTCATGGGCAGGTCTTAGAGACCGTTCTTCGCCTTGTACTCGCGGCGACGACGGTGCAGGACCGGCTCGGTGTAGCCGTTAGGCTGTTTGGTGCCTTCCACTACCAGTTCCAGCGCGGCCTGGAAGGCCACGTTGTCGGCGAAGTTCGGCGCCATCGGGCGGTACAGCGGGTCGCTGGCGTTCTGACGGTCGACCACGGCGGCCATGCGCTCCAGGCTCTCGACGATCTGGGCCTGGGTGACCACACCGTGGCGCAGCCAGTTGGCCAGCAGCTGGCTGGAGATACGCAGGGTGGCACGGTCTTCCATCAGGCCGACATCGTTGATGTCCGGCACCTTGGAGCAGCCGACGCCCTGGTCGATCCAGCGCACGACATAACCGAGGATGCCCTGGGCGTTGTTGTCCAGTTCGTTCTGGATCTCGTCCGCGCTCCAGTTGGTGTTCGGCGCCAGCGGAATGGTCAGGATGTCGTCCACCGACGCCGGGGCACGCTTGGCCAGTTCGGCCTGGCGGGCGAACACGTCGACCTTGTGGTAGTGCAGCGCGTGCAGGGTGGCGGCGGTCGGCGACGGCACCCAGGCGGTGTTGGCGCCGGCCAGCGGGTGGCCGATCTTCTGCTCGAGCATGGCGGCCATCAGGTCCGGCATGGCCCACATGCCTTTGCCGATCTGCGCTTTGCCTTGCAGGCCGGTAGCCAGGCCGATGTCCACGTTGCTGTTCTCGTAGGCGCCGATCCACTTCTCGTTCTTCATGGCGCCCTTGCGCACCACGGCGCCGGCTTCCATCGAGGTGTGGATTTCGTCACCGGTGCGGTCGAGGAAGCCGGTGTTGATGAACACCACGCGCTCGGCAGCGGCCTTGATGCAGGCCTTCAGGTTGACGGTGGTGCGGCGCTCCTCATCCATGATGCCGACCTTCAGGGTGTTGCGCGGCAGGCCCAGCACGTCTTCTACGCGGCCGAAGATTTCGGTGGCGAAGGCCACCTCGATCGGGCCGTGCATCTTCGGCTTCACGATGTACATGGAGCCGGTGCGGGTGTTCTTGCGGCTGGTGTTGCCCTTCAGGTTGTGCAGCGCGATCAGGCCGGTGAACAGGCCGTCCTGGATGCCTTCCGGTACTTCGTTGCCCGCGGCGTCGAGGATGGCCGGGTTGGTCATCAGGTGACCGACGTTGCGCACGAACAGCAGGGAACGGCCGTGCAGAGTCAGCTCGGAGCCATCGGCCTTGCTGTAGACGCGGTCCGGATTCATGGTGCGGGTGAAGGTCTGGCCGCCCTTGCTGACGGATTCAGCCAGGTCGCCCTTCATCAGGCCGAGCCAGTTGCGGTAGACCACGACCTTGTCGTCGGCATCGACGGCGGCGACGGAGTCTTCGCAGTCCATGATGGTGGTCAGCGCGGATTCCATCAGCACGTCTTTCACGCCGGCGGCGTCGGTCTGGCCGATCGGGCTGGTCGGGTCGATCTGGATTTCGAAGTGCAGGCCGTTGTGCTTCAGCAGCACGGCGGCCGGCTTGGCGGCCTCGCCCTGCAAGGCGATGAACTGGTCGGCGTTTTTCAGGCCGACTTCGCTACCGTTCTTCAGGGTCACGGCCAACTGGCCGTTCTTCACGGCGTAGGCGGTGGCGTCGACGTGGGAAGCACCCTCCAGCGGCGCGGCTTCGTCGAGGAAGGCGCGGGCGAAGGCGATCACCTTGTCACCGCGAACCTTGTTGTAGCCCTTGCCCTTCTCGGCGCCACCGTCTTCGCTGATGGCGTCGGTGCCGTAGAGCGCATCGTAGAGCGAACCCCAGCGCGCGTTGGCGGCGTTCAGGGCGAAACGTGCGTTCATCACCGGCACGACCAGCTGCGGGCCGGCCATGGTGGCGATTTCTTCGTCGACATTCTGGGTCGTGGCCTGGAAGTCGGCCGGTTCCGGCAGCAGGTAGCCGATCTCCTGGAGGAACGCCTTGTAGGCCACGGCGTCGTGGGCCTGGCCGGCACGGGCCTGGTGCCAGGCGTCGATCTTGGCCTGCAGTTCATCGCGTTTGGCGAGGAGGGCTTTGTTCTTCGGAGCCAGGTCATTGATGACGGCTTCCACACCGGCCCAGAACTGCTCGGCCGCAATGCCGGTTCCGGGGATGGCTTCGTTGTTCACGAAGTCGAACAGGACTCTGGCGACCTGAAGGC
>NZ_SSOM01000055.1 GCF_029871235.1 Pseudomonas sp. BN411 | reverse complement strand
TGAATCGCCCCTAGTTTCGTAGACACCTCCAAGCCTCATAATGAGGCCCGTTAGGAGGTGCCATGAGCAACCAGCGTTACCCCGAAGAATTCAAAATCGAAGCGGTCAAGCAAGTGACCGAGCGCGGCCTCCCCGTAGCCGAGGTGGCAGCGCGGTTAGGCATGTCGGTGCACAGCCTGTATGCCTGGATCAAGCGCTACGGCAAGCCCCAGGCGCAGCGGCAGCAAGAAGATGATCAGCAGGCCGAACTGCGTCGTCTACGCGCCGAACTCAAGCGAGTGACCGAAGAGCGAGACATCCTAAAAAAGGCCGCCGCGTACTTTGCCAAGGAGTCCGGCTGAAGTACGCCTTCATCAGCAAGCTGTCGGTGGAGTACCCGGTACGGCGTCTCTGCCAGACCCTGAAAGTGCATCCCAGCGGTTACTACGCCTGGCTGGCCGAGCCGAAATCCGTACGCGCCAAGGAAGATCAGCGCCTGCTCGGGTTGATCAAACATGCCTGGCTGGAAAGCGGTGGGGTCTACGGCTATCGCAAGATTCACGACGACCTGCGTGAGCTGGGAGAGTCCTGTGGCCGGCACCGCGTGGCTCGCCTGATGCGGGGAGAAGGGCTGCGCTCGCAGACCGGCTATCGTCGGCGCCCCGGCTATTACGGCGGCCGGCCAACGGTAGCTTCGCCCAATCGCCTGGAGCGGCAGTTCAACGTCAGTGAACCGAACAAGGTCTGGGTCACCGACATCACCTACATCCGCACCTATGAGGGTTGGTTGTATTTGGCGGTGGTGCTGGATCTGTTTTCACGCCAGGTGATCGGCTGGTCGATGAAGCCACGGATGTGCAGCGACCTGGCCATCGATGCCCTGTTGATGGCGGTCTGGCGGCGCAAGCCCAAGCAGGAAGTGATGATCCACTCCGACCAGGGCAGCCAGTTCAGCAGCTCGGATTGGCAGAGTTTCCTCAAGGCCAACAACCTGATCAGCAGCATGAGCCGACGCGGCAACTGCCACGACAACGCGGTAGCGGAAAGCTTTTTTCAGTTGCTGAAACGGGAACGCATCCGACGGAAGACCTACGGCACCCGCGAAGAAGCTCGGAGTGATGTGTTCGATTACATCGAGATGTTTTATAACCCCAAACGCCGGCACAGCAGCGCTATGCAGCTATCGCCAGTGGAGTTTGAAAAGCGCTATTTCCAGAGCTTGGAGAGTGTCTAGGAAAGCCGGGGCGATTCAGAGAGCGGATGGCCCGGGTGTCTTTGATAATTGTCATTTTTATTGAGTTGCCGTGGCGGTCTGAATGGCCCATTCCAGGGGCGTTGAAAAAATAATGACAAAGGTTGCTAAATAGTCAAATCGCGGAACTGGGTTTCGAACTCACCCTCAGCTACAAGGAGGGTCTGAATCCGGAAGCGGTTTCGGTGTTCTTCGAGCGTTTCATCGACGAAGCGATCGAAAGCAACGGCCTGGGCTTCATCGGTGCCGAGGACTACGGTTTCGTTTGCCTTGGCAAGCGTGGTTCGGTAAACGCCGACCAGCGTACCCAGGTGGAAGCCTGGCTGCAGAAGGGCCACGCCGAACTGGCCGGCTCCACCGTCAGCCCGCTGATCGACGTGTGGTACCCGGAGAATCCGGTCAACGCCTGAGTGCGATGACGGAATAAAAAGGGGCGCCTGTTGGCGCCCTTTTTTGTTGCCTGCGAATTGCTGTAGGGGCGATTTCAATCGCCAAGCAGACCACAGGTCTGCCTGCCGCTTCGCCAGGCGCAGCTTCGCCGCCCTTGGCGAATAAATTCGCCCCTACAAGGGGTGTGCCGCCTCGATTGATCCGTACGCGGGCGGCTCAAGCCAAACCCGCTTTCGCCAATACCGCCTTCTCATCCACCTGGTCGACCTGCTCCGGCTTCAGGAAGCGCCTGGCGTAATCCATGTACACCCCGGAACGGATGAACAGGCCAAACAGGTCGGGGTCGATGTGGGCGCCGCGGCACATGCCGGTCATGATTCCCAGTGCTTCGGAGAGGGTCTTGCCCTTCTTGTAGGGGCGGTCCACGGCCGTCAGTGCTTCGAAAATGTCGGCGATGGCCATCATCCGCGCTGGAAGGCTCATTTCTTCCCGGGTCAGGCGCTTCGGGTAGCCGGTGCCGTCCATCTTCTCGTGGTGCCCACCGGCGATCTCCGCCACGTTCGCCAGATGCGCGGGGAAGGGCAGGTGGTTGAGCATCAGGATCGTCTGCACGATGTGGTGGTTGATGATGTAGCGCTCTTCATCGGTCAGCGTGCCGCGGCTGACGGACAGGTTGTGCAGCTCGCCCCGATTGAACTTGTATTCGGGCACCTGCAGCTTGAAGCCCCAGGGGTTGTCCGGCGGCATCAGTTCGGTGGCGGGGCGCTCGAAGAGATGGTCGGGCCGGTCGGCCAGCAGGTTTTCCTCCACCGGCAACGATTGCGGCGGCGTACGCGACAGGCGCTGTGCCTCCTCCCAGGACACGCCCAGGCGGTTGTCCAGGGTTCGGGTCCAGGTGCGAGCGCCGATGCCTTTCAGGCGTTCCTGGTCGGCTTCGGCCATCGCTTCGCCACCCAGGTTGCAGCGGGCGATGAAGGCGAAGTCGTCGTCCAGCGCGGCCAATTCCGCGTCCCGCAGCCGCGCCTGTTCGTTCTCCTCGGCGCCCTGGGCCAGGGCCTGCCAGTAGCGCACCCAGGCGTCGCGCTTGAGCACCTCGAAGCGGGTGCGGATTTCATGGATGCGGTCGTTCAGGGTTTCCAGCTTGGTGGCCTTGTCCACCACGTACTCGGGGGTGGTCACTTTGCCGCAATCGTGCAGCCAGGCGGCGATGTGCAGGGCTTCCCATTCTTCGTCCGTGGGTTGGAAACCACGGAATGCCGTCTCGTTGCTGGCGGCGGCAGCACGGGCCAGCATCAGCGTGATTTCCGGTACGCGCTGGCAGTGGCCACCGGTGTAGGGGCTCTTGGCGTCGATGGCGCCGGCCATCAGCTGGATGAAGGCGTCCAGCAGTTGCTTCTGTTTCTCCAGCAGGCGCTGGCTTTCGATGCACAGCGCGGCGACGCCGGAGATGGCCTCGACGAAGGCGATGCGTTCCGGCCTGAGGATGGCGGGGCGAGATTCCTTGCCCGTGTCGCGGTGCAGCAGGACCAACACACCAATGGTGATTCCCTGGCGGTTATGCAGGCCCGTGCTGACCAGGTGTATCCGCGGGCTTTCCAGGGTCTGCAGCAGGTCCCGATAGGCGCCGGCCTGGTCATAGCCGAACGAGCACACCTGGCTGGGGCCACCGTGGGACGGCAGGTCGAGCCAGTGCGGCATGGCCGGGCTTTCCAGACCGAAGCCGCGGATGCCGTGGGCTTCCAGATCCTGCTCCTGGTCGTTGAGGAACAGACCGTGGGGTTCCAGGCGGCCCTTCTGGTTGTCGATCAGGTAGAGCAGGCCGCCGGAGGCTTCGCTGATGTCGATGGTTTCGTCCAGGACGCGGCGTAGCAGGTTGTCGAAGCGGTTCTCCGCCGAGAGGCTGGATGCGATCTCCAGAAAGCTGGAAATGGTTTCCTTCATCCGCGCCATGGAAACCGCCAACTGGTCCACCTCCAGCACTGGCGAGCGTCCCATGGCGGGCAAGTTGAAATTGAAGCTGCGGATGGCTTCAGCCTGGACCACCAGCGCCCGAAGCGGCTTCACCACGATGCGCGAAAGCAGGACGCCGAGCGGGATGCACAGCAGCAGGATGGCCAGTGTCAGCATCGCGCCCTGCCAGCGGATGCGGTAGGCATCGTCCAGCAGTTCGTCTTCGGGGGAGAGGATGGCCAGTTGCAGCCCCTTGGGCCCGCCTTCGGCGAGATGCTGGCGTGCGATCACCCAGCGGCGATCACCGATTTCCGCGCTGGTGCGCAGGTCTTCCTGCCCAGCAAGGCCGATCAGGGCGGCGAGCGGCGGGCTGAAGTCCTTCACCTCGCCCAGTTCGGGCGCTCCGTTGATGCGTTTGACCAGTTTGCTGGTGTCGGGGTAGGCAACCGCACGGCCGTCGGCCTGGTACAGGACCACTTCGGTTGAAGGCGTGACCCGGTGGCTGGCCAGCGTGGCCGACAGGTCATCCAGGGTCAGGTCGGCGCCTATCACCGCATCGCTGCCGCCGGGGCGTGCCAGGGTCGTGCCGACCGCGCCGCTGGAGAAGAACACATAGGGGGCCGTGGTGATCGGTTCATCCTGCTCCAGCGCCCCGTAGAACCAGGGCCGGCTGCGTGGATCGTAGCGCTCCTTCAGTTCCTGGCGGCGGACGATCTCATTGAGCTGGCCGTCGAAGAAGAAGGTCAGCGAACGGGCACGGCTCAGGTTGTCCCGCTCGATGCTCCATACCTGATAAACCGCGTTCGGTGGGGCATTGAAGGTCTTTTTCAGCGTGTCGTTGCGAAGGTGGCGGACCATGAAGAAGTCGCCATCGTCATAGCCGACGTACAGCGACGCCAGCTTGGGATTGTCATGCAGGGCCTGGGTCAGCGGCCTTAGCAGGATGTCCAGGCGGTCGAAGCTGTTCAGGCGCTGGTTGGTTCCACCCAGGGCCAGCAGGTTGAGCAGGTGATAGATGGGTTGATAGGTCTGCTGCAGATCGGTTTCCACTTCCTGGCTGATGCGGCCGAAGAGCTCATCGCTGCTGGAAAGGATGATCTGGCTGGTCTGGCGATAGTTGAAAATGCCCAGAACCACTCCGGTGAACAGTAGAAGAAGCGTAAAGAGCGCACTGATATGGACGTGCAGCGGAAAGCGACGCTCAGCGAACTTTTGCGGCATTGCAGCAGCTCCTTAACCCCATCCCTGAGGGGCTACAGGAGCATAGATGAGGCTTGTGACGCCCGTCGTGCAATTTGCCATGGGGCGGGGGCTGTCGGCCGGCGTGGCGGGAAAGGCTGGAAATGGCGAAGCGCCGCCTTGCTCGGGAGCACGGGTGGCCGTGGATATAACCGTCATCTGCCGGGAATCGAGCACGTATTGCCGCCGAAATCAGTTCTCCCTTGTAGGAGGAAACGCAAGGTGAGGTAGGTCGATTCCTGAAAGCTGTGCCCTGTCTGTTTCAGGGGTCGACAGTGCAGGTCGCTTCTCTATCGTGGCAGCCTCCAAACCGCGCCAAGGGAGCGATGCTGTGAGCAAAATGGTCAATCTGGATGATTTCCTCGAACCCGGAAGCGAGTCCGCCTACAAGGTGATGATCGTCGACGATCACCCGGTCATTCGCCTTGCCGTACGCCTGCTGCTGGATCGTGAAGGTTATGCAGTCGTCGCGGAGACGGATAACGGTGTGGATGCCATCGCCCTGGCGCGGGAACACCAGCCGGACCTGGTGATTCTCGACATCGGAATTCCCAAGCTCGGCGGCCTGGATGTCATCGCCCGCCTGCACGCGCTGGACCTGCCGCTGCGGGTGCTGGTGCTGACCGGGCAGAACCCCAACCACTACGCGACGCGCTGCATGCAGGCCGGCGCCGCGGGCTTCGTCTGCAAGGAAGGCGACCTCGCCGAAGTGACTGCGGCGGTGCGGGCGGTCCTGTCCGGCTACAGCTATTTCCCCAGCGACGTGATCAGGTCCGGCAAGCGCCAGGTCGGCCTGCCCGACGAGAACGAAATGATCGAGCGGCTATCCGACCGCGAGCTGGTGGTGCTCAAGTTCCTCGCCAATGGCTACAGCAACAAGGACATTGCCGAGGAGATGTTCATCAGCAACAAGACCGTCAGTACCTACAAAACCCGCCTTCTCCTCAAGCTCAACGCCCGTTCCCTGATCGAACTGGTGGAGTTCGCCAACCGTAACGCCCTGGTTTGATCGTCTCCATGCGTCTTTTCGCCCTGTTCGTCTGCCTTCTGCTCGCAGGCATGCTGCCGCCCGCGAACTGCATGGCGGAGGATCAACCCAGCCTGGAACTGCTGGGTCGTTCCCAGGCCCGGGACCTGAGAGTGCCGTTGGAGGAACGGGACACGCGCTGGCTGCGGGAGAAGCGCGTCCTGCGGATCGGCACCAACGAGCCCGACTTTCCGCCGTTCGACATCACCGCCAGCGGCCAGGATTACGAAGGCGTGACCGCGGACTTCGTACGGCTGATCACCCAGTCCATCGGCGTCGAGACGGAAGTGGTGCGCTTTGCGGACCGGGAGCTGGCCCGCGACGCCCTGCGAAGCGGGAATATCGACCTGCTGGGCAACAGCATGGACGGCGACTCCGCCAGCCCCGGCCTGTCCCAGACCGTCGCTTACATGCAGCAGCAGCCGGTGATGGTGACCCGCATCGATGACCGGCGTGCCGCGTCGGGAAACCTCGACGGGTTGCGTCTGGCCTATTCCGCGGAAGGCCCGAGCCTGGAAAAGCTCTGTCAGGCCTATCCCGACGCGCGCTCGTTCCGCTACGACTCGGTGCGCAGCGCACTGCAGTCGGTGGCGTTCGATCAGAGCGATGTCTTCATCGGCGACGCCATCGCCGCCAACTACCTGATAAGGCAGGGTTACCTCATCAACCTGCGCATGGCCAATTTCGCCGGGTTCGATGGCGTAGGCGTGAGCTTTTCCGTGGCCAGGGGCAACGAGAACTTGCTGCGGATTCTCGACGCGGCGATCGCCGCAATCCCGGAGACCATGAGCGCCGAAATCGTGAAGCGCTGGGGCGATGGCGCGGGCATGTTCCTGGACAATCTTCGCCCCCAGCTCACCAAGCGCGAATTGCATTGGCTGGAGCGGCATGGCCCCGCGCGGCTGGTGGTAGATGAAACCTTCGAGCCAATGACCTTCTTCAACAGCCAGGGCCGTTTTCGGGGCATCGTGCCGGACCTCCTGGATCTGATCCGGCAGAGGACGGGACTGGAGTTCGAGATCAGTGCACGCTCCTCGGCCCGGGACATGCTCGCCGACCTGCGCGCCAGACGCGCTGACATGGCCGCCACGCTGTTCTCCACCCCTGAGCGCAGCCAGAGTCTCAGCTTCACCCGCCCATACTTCAGCACCAGTAGCGTGCTGGTGGTGCGGGACTCCGACAACAGCCCGCAGGGGCTCGATGACCTCGACGGGCGCAGGCTCGCCATTCCGGCCGGGCATTCGCTGATCCCATACATTCGCGATCACTACCCCAAGCTGCTGCTGCAGGAGGTAGAAACCGGAATCCAGGGGCTTTCGGGCGTCGTGGAGGGCAGGTTCGACGCGGCGCTGCATGCGATGGCGTCTTCCACATTCCTGATCAGCCGCTACTTTCCGGGGCGGCTCCGCATCGCTGACACCGTAGGCCGAGATCCAGGCCGCTTTGCCTTCGCCGTTTCCCGCGACGCGCCTGAACTGCAGAGCATCCTCGATAAGGCATTGCTATCCATTTCCCCGGACGAGTTGGGCAGCATCATCAATCGCTGGTACACCCGGGCCGAAGAGGCCGATAGCAGCTGGATCGAATACCAGGCTCGGCTCTTTAAGGTGGGTTTCGTCTTTCTGCTCGTGGCGATGCTGTTCGCCGTCTGGGTGCTTCACCTGCGCCGCCAGGTCCGCCGACGCGAGCGGGAGCAGCGTCGCTTGAACGACCAGTTGGCTTTCAAGCGTTCGCTGATCGATGGGATCCCCTTTCCGCTGTCGGTACGGGACCTGGATGGCTGCACCATCACCTGCAACCGCAGTTTCATCGAAGCCATCGGCGTGCCGCGTGAAGCATTGATCGGCCGGCGACTGGCAAAGGTTGACGGCCTGCATGCCGATGCCGAGGGAGAGCTGGGGGTACTGGATGAGCTGAGCCAGCGTGCCCTGGAACAGGGGGAGGCACAGTTCCGAGACCAGCAACTGCACCTGCGCGACTTCGTGCTGGAGGTCTCCTGTTGGGCGATTCCCTATCGCGATGCCAGGCAGCGCGTCCGGGGCCTGATCTGTGGCTGGGTGGACATCACTGAGCGCAACCGTCTGATGGAGGAGCTGCGACAGGCCAAGGAGCAGGCGGAATCCGCCAATGTGGCGAAGAGTAGTTTCCTCGCCACCATGAGCCATGAGATCCGCACACCGCTGAACGCCATCACCGGCATGCTCGAACTGGCCCTGAAGCGCGAGCGTCTGGATCGGGAGGCGATCCGGGTGGCTCGCAGCTCTGCCGACTCCCTGCTGGCACTGATCGGCGACATCCTCGACATCGCCAAGATCGAGTCCGGACGCATGACGCTGGAGCCTGGGCGCCAGTCGCCCCGCGCGCTGACCGAGTCCGTGATCCGCGTGTTCGAGGGGCTGGCGCGGCAGAAGGGGCTGCAACTGTCGCTGAGTCTGGAAATCCAGAGTCAGGACGATGTGCTGGTGGACCCGTCCTGCTACAAGCAGATCCTCTCGAACCTCGTCAGCAATGCCATCAAGTTCACCGACCAGGGCGCCATCCGCGTGGAGCTGGAAGCCCGTCCGGTGGACGAAGAGCAGCTGCAGCTGATCGTGGTGGTCGAGGACAGCGGGATCGGCATAGCCGAAGGCGACCAGAAACGGCTGTTCCAGCCATTCACCCAGGTGGCCGGTAGCATGAATGCGGGACGCGGTGGCACCGGTCTGGGCCTGAGCATCTGCCGCCGGTTGGTGGGCATGATGGATGGCCAGCTGGATATGCGCAGCGAGGTGGGTGTCGGAACGCGGATCGCGGTGAGCCTGTGCCTGCCACGGCTGGAGCCGCTGCCGACGGTCGCGGAGCCGCAGGCCGTCCGCGATCTGCCCGCCGGTGCCCTGCGTGTGCTGGTGGTGGATGATCACCCGATCAATCGCATGATGCTGGCGCAGCAACTCGAGCTGCTGGGGCAGACGGCGCAGCAGGCGGAGAATGGCGAGGAGGCGCTGCGCTTGTGGATGGCGTCGGCATTCGACTTGCTCATTACCGACTGCAACATGCCAGTGGTGGATGGCTACGAGCTGGCACGACGCATCCGCAAGTACGAGCGTGAACGAGATACGCAGCCGGCGCTGATCGTTGGCCTTACCGCCAATGCCCAGCCGGAGGAACTGGCGCGATGTCGCGAATCCGGCATGGACGACTGTCTGTTCAAACCCATCGGTCTCGAAGGCCTGCAGCGTTACCTGCTGCGCGTGGTTGACCTCGACGCCGTGTCGGGCTGGGCCGAGCACTCCGTCCGCTTCGACCTCAGCCTGCTGGATCGCGCTACCGGGGGATCACCCGAAGTGGCGCGCATGCTGATGCATGAATTGCACAAGGCCAACGAGGCCGATGGCCAGGAAATGGCGGGCCTGCTGCGCGAGGAACGCTGGGACGACTTGGAGCGCCTGGTGCACAAGATCAAGGGTGCGATGGAGTTGATCGACGCCCAGCCGCTGCTCGCCCATTGCATTGCCTTCGGTGCTGCCCATCGACGCGGTGCCAATGTCACCGAACTGATGCATCTGGGCGAAGCGATACGGACGAGCCTTGGGGGCCTGCAGCGAGAGCTCGAGCAACTGCTGGGCGGCTGAAAGCGTAAAGGCTCAGTCACTCTGGGGAGCGGTTTCCATTCGCGGTGCGGGAGTGGCCCAGCGCAGGCGCGCGCGGTGGGCAAGATAGGCCACCAGTAGCGCCAATCCAGCCCCGAGAAGCGTGTTGTAGAGACGAAGCTCGGGCAGGTGCCAGTCGTTGGAAAGGCTCTCCGCCAGCAGCACGAAACACACGGTGGTCTGGACCACGAACAGGCCATAGTGATGGGCAATGTAGGCGCGGCTTAGCACGATCAGCGGCAGCATGCAGGCCACCAGCAGCGCCGGGCTCTGCAGCCAGCTGCCGATGCCGATCAGGATCAGTGCTCCGATGAGGCTGCCCAGACTGCGCTGGATGCCGCGCTCCAGGCTGCCATGGAGATCCATCTGAATAGTGGTCATCACCGTGAGCGTCAGCCAGTAGCCCCGTGGCAGCCCGGACAGATTGACTGCCAGACCGGCCATGGCGCCCGCGAGGCTGCAGGCCAGCGCATGGATCAGCCAGAGACGCTGGGGCAGACGCTGGGCATGGCGACGCATGACCCGTGCGAACTTGCCCAGTCGTGGCATCAGTGGCCACAGCCGCATCCCCCGGGAGGCGCGCAGGGCGAACGCCAGCAGCATCACCCACAAGCCGCCGATGGCGAACAAGGCCCCCACCGCCAGGCCGTTGTGCAGGTTGCCTAGCCCCGCCTGGCCCTGACCCAGGCAAAGGCAGACCGCCAGCCCCGCGCCCAACTTTCCGAACTCCGTGCCATAGCGTTGCATCACTGCCAACAGCAGCCCCATGAAGGCAAAGCTGGCAAGGCTCAGTAACGGATGACTTGCGGCCCAGAAGCCCATCCCGGCAGCGATTGCACCGAGACTCGTGAGCAGGCTCATGCGCAACATGCCGAGTCGATGGTAGGGATTGGCCAGGGCGGCCTGGAACGCACCGGTGGCGGCCCAGAGGAAGCCGCTGTGGCTGGTGAACAGGCCAAGCACCAGCGGCAGGCCGCAGCCCATGCCCGCCATCAGAGCGGGGCCCCAAGTGGGTGGGCCAGCGTGCCAGCTAAGGCTTCGACTGAGCAGGTTGCGCATCGACACGGCTCCTGAAGGCGCTGGATCAGGTCGGGCTGGAGCGGCCGGTCATCTCACGGGCCATTTCGGTAGCGTAGCTGTCGGTCATCCCGGCAATGAAATCGATGACCCGGACGAACGCGCGATAGAGCGGCCAGTCAGGATCGGGGGCATTGTTGCCGAGCAGGTCGAGGATGCGCCGGTGCTTGAACGACGGCGAGCGCCCGCCATGTTGCTCCAGCGCCGCGCCGCAGAAAGCGTTGAGGAGGATCTCCAGCGTCGTGTAGGCGCCGATCTCATGGAGCGTCTTGCGCTTGTCCTGGAAGATCTTTTCGCGGGCGATGGCCTTGGCGCGGAGCACACAGTGCTTGGCCGGGCCGTGCATGTGTTCCACCAGGTCGCCCTGCAGGCTGCCGGCGAGCAAGGCGTCCTGCTGATCGACGAAGGCACGGGCGGCGGCATTGGTCAGGTGCTCGATGGCCTTGCCGCGCAGGATGGCCAGTTTGCGCCGGCGGGAATCCCTGGGGCCGAGCTGGCGGTAGGTTTCCGGCAGGTCGTCGCCCACCAGGCCGAGGAGCAATGCTTCGACCTCCTCGTAATCCAGCAGCTCCATCTCCAGGCCGTCTTCCAGATCGATGAGGCCGTAGCAGATGTCGTCCGCCGCCTCCATCAGGTAGACCAGCGGGTGACGTGCCCAGCGGTGTTCGTCGATGCGCGGCAGTTCCAGCTTGGTGGCGATCTGCTCCAGCAAAGGCAGCTCGCTCTGGTAGCAACCGAACTTGTGCTTCTTGTAGCCCAGGGCCTCGGCATGACGCGAAGTCCAGGGGTATTTCAGGTAGGTGCCGAGGGTGGCGTAGGTCAGGCGCATGCCGCCGTCGAACTGGTGATACTCCAGTTGGGTGAGCACGCGCAGGCCCTGGGCGTTGCCCTCGAAACTGAGAAAGTCGGCGCGCTCGGTGTCGCTCATGGCGTCCAGCCAACCCCGTGCTGCAGCCTGCTCGAACCAGTGGCGGATGGCGTCCTCGCCGGAGTGGCCGAACGGCGGGTTGCCGATGTCGTGGGCCAGGCAGGCCGACTGGACGATGACGCCGAGGTCCGAGGGCTCGCACCAGTCCGGCAGCGCGTCGCGCAGCGTTTCGCCCACGCGCATGCCCAGGGATCGCCCGACGCAGCTCACTTCCAGTGAGTGGGTCAGACGCGTATGGATGTGGTCGTTGCTGGAGACCGGGTGCACCTGGGTCTTGCGTCCGAGACGCCGGAAGGCGCCGGAGAAGATGATGCGGTCGTGGTCTTTGTGGAAGGGGCTGCGGCCCAGCTCATCGGTGCTGTGCACCGGTTTGCCGAGGCGTTCGCGGGTGAGCAGGGTCTGCCAGTCCAAGGCCTGTCCTCGCCGTTCAGTGGCCGAAGATCCTACTCTAACCCAAGCGCCTGCCTGCGGCTCAGTCCCTCGCCAGGCCGGCGGCGTCGATATCCACCAGCAGCAGGCGGCGGCCATTGTCGATGAACTGCCCGGCAGTCAGGCAGTACTGGTTGGTGGTGGCGTCGCGATAGGTCGTGGAGAGGGTCAGGCGGCGCTCTTCCCAGCCCTCGGCCAGCAGTTGGTAGAAGTAGGGGCGCCAGGACCAGTTGTGGCCCAGATAGCTCGGGTCCTCCTGCCAGCCACCCGGCCCCCATTGCAGGTTGGGGCTGATCTGGGTGCCATTGCGGTCACATTGGTAGATGCGCAGCAGCCACGGATATTCATCGGGCCTGGCCAGGCTCGATGCCGGAGCGCCGCTTTCGGCCCAGGTGCGCAACTGCGCCATCAACTGGTTGAGATCTCGGCGCAGGGTCATCAGGCGTGCACGCTCAGCCAGCTTGCTCTGCACATAGCGGTCGCGTAGCACGGCGAAGCGCTGGACGAAGGCGTCGGTCGCGAAGAACTCCAGGCGCGGGGCGGCGAACAGGTAACCCTGCACGTAGCGGGCGCCGCACTCCAGGGCGAAGTCCAGTTCGGCTTCGGTTTCCACGCCCTCGGCGATGATCCAGCAACCAGTCTTCTCGGCCATCTGCGCCAGGGCCTTCACCACTTCGCCACTGGGGCCGCCCCGGGCCGCGGCCTGGAACAGGCGCATGTCGAGTTTGAGGATGTCTGGTTGCAGGGCCAGCACCCGGTCGAGCTGGGAGTAACCGGCGCCGAAGTCGTCGATGGCAATCCGCGCGCCGGCTTCACGATAACGCGCCACCACCTCCGCCAGGCGCTGGCTGGCGCCGCCCAATTCGGTGATCTCGAAGACGATGCGCTCGGCCGCTATGCCGAAGCGCTGCAGCTGCTTGAGGCTGGGCAGGGGTTGGCCCGGACGCAGGCGGCTGATCCAGCGCGGGGAGATGTTCAGGCTGAGGAACCATTCCGCCGGGGCAGTGTGCAAGCGCTGCAGGGCATCTTCCCGCAATTGCCGGTCGAGCCGACGCAGGGCCGCTTGGGACGCCCTGGAGTCGAGGAAGAGGGGGCCGACCGATTGCAGGCTGCCGTCCGGCTGGCGCAGCCGCCCCAAGGCTTCGACGCCGGCGATCAGCCCGGTAGCGGTATCGATGAAGGGCTGGAAGCAGGCGAGCGGTTGCCCATCGATCACGTTGACTCCTTAGCTGGAAGGCCATGGGATTGCGCATGGTGCGGGTCGGTGCCCATGGCTGGTGCGACGGGCCGCTCACCCGTAGCAAGAATGTGGCCAGTTGCCTTGCACCGGCTGGTTGTCAGCCGGAGTCGTCTCGAGGTGGGACTTTCAATAGCGCCTGCAGCAAGGGAAGGAGAACGCCGCCCAGGCGCAGGCCACGCTTCAGGCTGCCCTTGCGCGCGGCGAAAAAGCCCAGGGCCGCCACCGCGGCGATGCCCCAGAGTGGGGCATGGGGGATGTCCAGCTTGCGGGTCATTTCCCGCGCCTGGCGCAAGGGCTGGGTCAGCAGCAGGGACTCGTGTCGCAGTTCCTGGCGCTGCATTTCCAGGCGCAGGCGGATCAGCGCCTTGCGCATGTCGCGACGGCTCGCATTGCGGGGTAGTTCCGGCAGGCTCATGGCAGCAGGCGCTCCCGGTCACGGGCCAGTTCTTCGAGGGTTGCGCTGAAAGGCGATTCCTCGTCATCCACCGCTGCCCGCAAACGCACGCCGCAATAGATGGTTGCCAGCAGGTAGAAGAGGCAAAGACCCCCGAGGGCCTCGAAGCGCCAGTTCTCCCAGAGCAGGACCAGGATCAGGCCAGACAGCCCGATCAGCAGGAGCATGGCGAAAATCAGTGTCAGCCCGCCGAACAACAACAGGTAGAGGCTGTTGGCCTTTTGTTCCTGCAGCTCGATGCCGAACAGCTCCACATGGCCTTGCAGCAGGCCGAGCAGCGAGGCGCTGAGGCGTCTGGGCGAAGGGCCGCGTCCCGCCTCCTGGGCGGAAGGGGTTTCTTCACTCATGGTCAGCGCCGGGCGGCCAGAAGGCCGAGTAGGAAGCCGATACCGGCAGCCAGGCCGACGCTCTGCCAGGGATGCTCCTGGACGTAGTCCTCGGTGGCCTGTACCGCGGCCTGGCCGCGTTCCTTCAAGTTCTGCTCGGTGTCGCGAAGGGTGTCGCGGGCGCGTTTGAGGCTTTCGTGGATCTGCAGACGCAGCTCGTCGGCCTGTTCGCCTGCCAGGCTGGCGGTGTCTTGCAGGAGTTTCTCGGTATCGCTGACCAGGGTCTGGAAGTCGGCCAGCAGGTCATCCTGGGCGCGGGCGGCGGTCTTACGGGGCATGGCGATTCTCCATGTAGGACTCAATGCCTAAGAGTAGGTGCCTTCTTCCAAGGTTCACCCGGAATTTCCTTCTGTCCGCTGGTATAGCGCTTGCATCGGGCTGGTGCGCGGTTGTGGCGAGATGCGCTGGATCGGGGCGCCCTGGATGGCCCGTCGAGACCCGGAAGCAGCGCTCAACCTCATGAAAATCAAAGAGAAACGCCGTTCGGGATTTTTCCTGCGCTGGCCAGCCTGCACCAAGTCGGGATTCGGGTTTGATCCTTTGCGGTGCGGCATGGCCTCAGGATGGTGCGCAGAAAACCTCGCCTGAACCGCTTTGGTGCTTTTTTCCTCGCTGCCGGAGTTGTCTTCGCCAATGGAAAACCTCAATAGCGCCGTGGAAACCCTGATCCACGGTTCCAACACCCTGTTCATCCTGATGGGCGCCGTCATGGTGCTGGCCATGCACGCGGGCTTCGCCTTCCTTGAAGTGGGCACGGTGCGCCAGAAGAACCAGGTCAACGCCCTGTCGAAGATCCTTTCCGACTTTGCGATCTCGACCCTGGCCTATTTCTTCGTCGGCTACTGGATCGCTTATGGCGTGACCTTCCTGGAGCCGGCGAGCGTACTCGCCGCCGACCATGGTTACGCCCTGGTGAAGTTCTTCTTCCTGCTGACTTTCGCCGCGGCCATTCCGGCCATCATTTCCGGCGGTATCGCCGAGCGCGCCCGGTTCTGCCCGCAGCTCTGCGCCACCTTGCTGATCGTCGCCTTCATCTATCCCTTCTTCGAGGGGATGATCTGGAACGGCAACTTTGGCCTGCAGGACTGGCTGAAGAACAGCTTCGGTGCGAGCTTCCATGACTTCGCCGGCTCGGTGGTGGTGCACGCGGTTGGCGGTTGGCTGGCCTTCGGCGCCGTGGTGCTGCTGGGCCATCGCAATGGCCGCTATCGCGAAGGCCGCCTGGTGGCCTTCGCCCCGTCGAACATTCCCTTCCTGGCCCTGGGTTCCTGGATCCTCATCGTCGGCTGGTTCGGCTTCAACGTGATGAGTGCCCAGACCCTGCAAGGCGTCAGCGGCCTGGTGGCGGTGAACTCGCTGATGGCCATGGTCGGCGGCACGGTCGCCGCGCTGCTGGTGGGCCGCAACGACCCCGGCTTCCTGCACAACGGACCGCTCGCCGGCCTGGTGGCGATCTGCGCCGGCTCGGACCTGATGCACCCGGTGGGCGCCCTGGTCACCGGCGCGATCGCAGGCGCCCTGTTCGTCTGGGCGTTCACCGCGACCCAGGTGAAGTGGAAGATCGACGACGTACTCGGCGTCTGGCCGCTGCATGGCCTGTGCGGCGTCTGGGGCGGTATCGCCTGCGGCATTTTCGGCCAGCAAGCCTTTGGCGGGCTGGGTGGCGTCAGCTTCGTCAGCCAGTTGATCGGCACCGGCGTCGGCGTGCTGGTGGCGCTGGTGGGCGGCTTTGCGGTCTACGGCCTGCTCAAGTCGGTCTGGGGCATCCGCCTGAGCCAGGAAGAGGAGTACTACGGCGCCGACCTGTCGATCCACAAGATCGGGGCTACCTCGCAGGATTGAGCCTCCGCATTCGCGAGTGAATTCGCCCTCAGGACGAAAGAAAAAGCCCGCCATCTGGCGGGCTTTTCATTGCCTGGCGAACTTACCAGAGCGGCATGACGTAGCTGAGAATCAGACGATTCTCGTCGAGGTCGTTGCCGAAGTTGGTGGAGCGCACCGTAGCGTTACGCCATTTGATGCCGAAGTTCTTCAGCGCGCCTTCCTGGAACACGTAGGCGATGTCCATGTTGCGTTCCCATTCCTTGCCTTCTTCGCGGCCCGCGCCCAGGTCGATGTTGTCGCCGGACAGGTAGCGGGTCATGAAGGTCAGGCCGGGAATGCCGATGCTGGCGAAGTTGTAGTCGTAGCGGGCCTGCCAGGACTTCTCGTCCTTGTTGGCGAAGTCGCCGATCTGTACGTAGTTCACCAGGAAGGGGTCGGTGCCGTTGATGTAGGCGAAGCCGGTATCGCCGCTCATGCTCTGGTAGCCGAGGCCGAAGGCGTGGCCGCCCAGGGCATAGGTGAACATGGCGCCGAAGGCCTTGTTATCGACGTTGCTGGTGCCGTCGTCCGTGGAGCGGGCGTAGCGCAGGTCGCTCTTCAGCGACTGCTTGTCAGCCAGCGGCAGCGTGTGCACGGCGCTGAAATAGTGCTGCTTGTAGAAGTCCTGCAGCTCGCCGTAGTGGTAGCCGGTGACGAGGTTGTCGGTCCACTTGTAGCTGGCGCCGCCGAAGTTGAATTTGTCGCTGGTGGTGCCGCTGCGGACGGTGATGGCGCGGGCAGCGCCGGTGGTGATGGTCATGTCCTCGTAGTCGGAGGAGTCACGCTGGTTCACCTGTTTGAGCTGGCCGGCATCGAAGGTCAGGCCATCGAGTTCCATGGAGTTCAGCTGGCCACCCTTGAAGGTCTGCGGCAGCAGGCGCGAGTCGTTGTACTGGACCACCGGCAGCTTGGGCAGCAGGGTGCCGACCTTGAGCACGCTCTTGGACGCGCGCAGCTTGGCGGTCAGGCCGAGCTCGCCGTACTCGTCCTGGGCGCGGCCGGTTTCGCGGTCGCGCTTGAGCAGGCCGGTGTTGCTGCGGTCGGGGCTGGAATCAAGCTTGACGCCGAGCAGGCCCAGGGCGTCCACACCCACGCCAACGGTGCCTTCGGTGAAGCCGGATTCGTAACGCAGGAGGAAGCCCTGGGCCCATTCCTCGGCTTTGGACTGGGCGGCTCCTTCCTGGCGAAAGTCACGATTGAAGTAGAAGTTGCGTAGCTCCAGGCTGGCCTTGCTGTCCTTGATGAACTCGGCCTGGGCGACGCCCGGCAGGGTGACACTGGCGCCGAGCGCGGCGAGGGCCACGGCTTGCGCAAGCGAGGTCTTACTCATTGTTATTGTCTCCTCGTTGGTTTTCAGGTCGGTCGGGTCGTCCTGTTACAACAATTTGACTAAAGCATTTCGTTACAACTTTTGCAGTTAGACGATGGTCGGTCGCTCACTGCACCCATTGCGGGTAGTACCCGAGCCGATCCTGCACCGCCGCATCATGGGCCGGAACCACGATCAGACCGGGTTCTCGCTGGAGCAGGTCATGCACTTTCTGCAGCTGGGCGCGCGTGGCTTCACGGTCGTTGTCGACCATCCTGCGGCTGACCCAGAACTTTTCCTTCGGGCCGGTGAAACCTTCCAGGCGCCAGCTGACGTCGCCGGTGAAGAAGAAGCGCCGCCCGTCCTCCAGAGTCAGGAACAGACCCACTGAACCCGGCGTATGACCGCTGAGCGGCACCAGTACCAGGCTGCGGTCGCCGAACAGGTCGAGGCTTTCCTCAAAACCCATGAAGGAGATGGGGAGGAAGGTGAAGGGATGCCATTTCACACCGTGGGCGAACTGGCTGGGCAGGATGGCCGGCGGCGTGGCGATCTCGGTGAACTCGATTTCCTCATAGGGCGCCCAGACCGGCACTTCGGGGAAGTCCGCCAGCGCCGACGCGTGGTCCCAATGGACATGGCTGAGCAGGATGCGGTCGACCCGGATGCCGTCCCTGTCGAGCTGGTCGCGGGCCGGGGTCACGGCGCCGTACTGCATCAGCGGCTTGTCCCACCAGGGCATCTCGCCGCTGAACTGGCTGTCCACCTGGCGGCCGAGTCCGGTATCGAAAAGCAGGGTGGCGGCGTGGTGCTGGATCAGTACCGCCACATGGTTGGCCTTCACCTTCTCGGTCCATTGGCCATCAGCCACGGTGAAGGCGTCCAGGGTTTCGGTCTCGGACGTCTTCACCAGCGAGAAACG
Organism: Pseudomonas sp. BN411; assembly: GCF_029871235.1. Taxonomy (GTDB): domain Bacteria; phylum Pseudomonadota; class Gammaproteobacteria; order Pseudomonadales; family Pseudomonadaceae; genus Metapseudomonas. Next base: position 175,278 of record NZ_SSOM01000055.1, on the reverse strand, counting down.
CAGTCCTTCGGCTTGGGTGACCGCACTGATCGTCCCCAGCAGGAGCAACAGGAAGTACGAACGTAGACGCATGGAATCAGTGTCCTTGAGGCAGGAAGGGGGAGGGACGTGCGTGGTCAAAGCCCAGCGGCAGGCGGCTTCGACGCAGGCGCCAGCGGCCGGGAGTCAGCGCTACCAGGCGTTCGGCTCCAGGCAAGTCGGGCAGGCCGGCCGAGCCGTCCTGGCCTGGCCAGAGAATTTCCGCGCGGGCTTCCAGTTGCAGTAGGTCGCCACTGGCGAAGTCCACCCAGAGCAGGCCGCAGCGAGGTTCCAGCAACAGGTTGCCGAGGGTGTTGAACATCTGGTTGCCGCTGTAGTCCGGCAGCCAGAGTCGGCCGTCGTCGCCCAGCTGCACGAATCCCGGCACGCCACCACGGTGGGAGATGTCGACGCCGCCGGTTTCCGGGTCGAGATGCTGGCTGGCGATGAACAGTGTGTCGCTGCGCTTGACCAGCTGCAGCCAACGCGGGTCGAGGCCATCGCCCTGCTCCAGCGGTCCGGCGGCGCGCTCATGCCAGTGCCAATCGCGAGCCTGGATGTACTTCGGGCAATTACCGAAGGACTGCTGCACCGCGAGGGCGAAGCCTTCTCCGTCGTTGTCCAGCAGTGGGCCGTTCATGCGGTTGCGCCGCCGCGTTGGCAGTTCCAGACCGAGCAAGCCAAGGCGCGCTGTGCTGTGCAGGTTGGCGGCCAGCGGGTCGTCGGCCTCCGGGCGGGCGTTGATCCGCAGCAGGCTGGGCTCCGGCGAGTGGGCGAAGCCCGGCTTGCCCCACAGCACTGAGGCCTGGGGCTGGCCGTCGCTGTCCAGGCTGCCCACCAGCATCCAGGGCAACTGGGCGAAGAACAGGCGATGCTGCTCCGGCATGTAGTCGCGAATCATCCGGCTACCCATGTCTTCTACTTGCTCGCGTACGCCGACACGGGTCTGGATCGCTTGTTCGCCAGGGTGGAACGGACTGCTCATGATGGCCTCCAGGCCCCTCAGAAGTGGGGCAGGTCGACGTAGCCGGGCAGGGCGCGGATGCGCGCGAACCAGGTGTGCAGGTGCGGGTAGGGCGTCAGGTCCAGGCCGCCTTCATCGGCCATGGCGAGGTAGGGGTAGACCGCCACGTCGGCGATGGTGGGCTGCTCGCCGACCAGCCAGGTGCGGTCGGCCAGGTGCGCGTCCACCAGCTCCAGTACCTGGCGGCCACGGGCCTGGGCGTCGTCCAGGTCTATCGGGCGGCCAAACTTCAGTCCTATCCGGGCCCGTGCCGCGCCGTTGTGGATTTCGTTGGCGGTCAGGCTCAGCCAACTGGCGATCCGCGCCTCGGTGACGGCGTCCAACGGGTACCAGTGCGCATCCGCATAGCGTCGCGCCAGGTAGACCAGGATGGCCTGGGAGTCGACCAGCGGCTGCCCATCATCAACCAGTACCGGGACCTGCCCGCGCGGGTTCAGGGCGAGGAACTCCGGACGTTTCTGCGCGCCCTTGGGCAGGTCGACGGTCAGCAACTCGACGGGCTGGCCGATCAGGCCAAGGAACAGGCGGACCTTGTAGCAGTTGCCGGAAAGGTAGAAATCGTGGAGTTGCATGGCGAGTCCCTCGCGTTGGTTGGAATTTGATCTGGATAGTAGACAGACCTGTCTGTATATTTCAAGGGCAAATTTTGCTTCGCCCGCGCATTCCGCGCCCCGTGTGGTTCGAGACGTTCAAGTGGGATGCGCATAATGCGCCGGTTCAGGAGGCTGCAATGGCATCGAGTAAACGCGATCAACTGGTCAACACGGCCCTTTCGCTCTTCTATCGCGAAGGCTTCCACGCCACCGGCATCGACCGCATCCTGGCGGAGTCCGGCGTGGCCAAGATGACCCTCTACAAGCATTTCAAGTCCAAGGACGAACTGATAATGGCCGCCCTGGAATCCCGCTTCGCGCCAGCGGCCGAGCGCATGGCATGGGCCTTCGCCAACCTGCCGCCGCGGGAAGCCATCCTGCGGGTATTCGACGGCCTGGATGAATGGCTGCGGCAGGAAGAGTTCTGCGGCTGCGCTTTCATCAATGCGGCGGCCGAATTTCACGACCGCGCCCATCCGGTGCATCGTCTTGCGGCGTCCTACAAGATCGCTACGCAGAACTACTTCATCGCCGCCCTGCAGAGCCTGGGTGGCGCTCAGCCTGAGCGTCTGGCGCGTCAGTTGCAGTACCTGATGGAAGGGGCGATCAGCATGGCCCACATCCAGGGCCCGAGCGATCAGGCGCTGGAGGCGAAGGACGCCGCGGAACAACTGCTGCGCGCCGCCGGCGTCTGACGTCGGGCCCCGTTCGTCGTCGGCAGTTCAAGTTCTTCGGCCTTTGGCCGCCAAAGAAGGGACACCGTCGACTCCGGATGCTCCCGACATGAATGCCCTGGCCTCCCTCGCTTCTGCCGCCCATCGTTCCTCCTTCCCCGGCCTGGCTTCCGTCCTGGCCCGCAAACAGGCGGATGCACAGGAAGTCCTCGCTGGTCGCCTGGGTGAGCGTCTGGGTCTCGAGCCGGGCGCCCTGAGTGACAAGGCATCCAAATACACCCCCGAGAAAGTCGCGGACCGCGTACTGGGCTTCATCGACCAGCGTCTGCGCAAAGAGAAGGCGGACGGTGCCGATCCAGCCAAGCTGCAGGGGCTGTTGGATCAGGCCCGCGCCGGGATTCAGAAAGGCTTCGACGACGCGCGCAAGGTTCTGGACGGCCTCGGTGTACTTGGCGGCAAGGTCGCTGACGACATCGATGACACCTTCGGCCGCATCCAGGATGGCCTGGATCAATTGCAGAAGACCTACACCCAGCCGGCGCAATCTCCCCAGGCCGGTGGGACAGTGGCAGTCGCGGGTTACAGCGAACGCTTCAACGCCCAATCGGAAACCTTCGACCTGGAAGTGAAAACCCGCGACGGCGACAAGCTGCGCATTTCCATCGCCCAGGCGTCGTCCAGTTGGTCGCGCAGCAGCGTGGCGGCGGCGAGCGACGGCAAAAACTCGCTGGTGTCCGTCAGCAGCCAATCGTCCAGCCTGCAGATCGGCGCCTGGCAGATCGAGGTGGAAGGGGAGTTGGACGACGAAGAGAAGGCGGCCCTGAGCGACCTGCTTGGCCAGGTCCAGGACATCTCCAGCAAGTTCTACTCTGGCGACGTGGCTGGCGCCTTCGACCGGGCCATGGCCCTGGACATGGATGGCGAACAACTGGCTTCCATGTCTCTGCACCTCACCCAGACCAAGATCATGCAGGCGACCGACGCATATGGCGCCGTCGCCCAGCAGGGTGGTCAGGCGGCGAGCGCAGTCAACGGCAACCTCAAGGATTACGCCAACAGCCTTCTGGAGGCGCTGCGCAGCGCGGGAGAACTCGCCGAGAACGGCCGTGGTGCCCTGGAAGAACTGCTCAAGGGCGGATTCGGCCTCGACGAGCGTTTCGACCCGGCCCAACTGGCCAAGGCCGAACGCTTCAACAGCCGCCTGCTGGATGGCCTGCAGCCCTTGCTGGACAAGGCCAAGAGCGAATCCACTGACGACTGACCCCGTGCTAGACTTCGCGCCTCGCTGATTTTCGAGGCGCGTCCCCATGCTTCCTGAATGCCAACTCTTCGGCACCCTCGGCTGCCACCTCTGCGAGGTAGCCGAAGGCGTGCTCATGCCCTTCGTCGAACGTGGCTTGTTGGTGGAACTGGTGGACATTGCCGACCGCGAGGAGTGGGTCGAAACCTACGGCCTGCGCATTCCGGTCCTGCGCCGTTGCGATACCGGTAGCGAGCTGGGCTGGCCCTTTGATGCCTGCCAGGTGGCCTCTTTTCTGACGTGATTGCTACGTCCTGATGTAGCCGGCGTCAGGCAGTAATGCCTTCCGCGCGCACCCACGCAAATCGTTCCGCTCCCGCACAGAATGTTCTGGCCGCTGGCTGGCCGAGCACGGCTGCGCAATTCTTCTTCGAGTAGCTGATGGAGCTGTCGATGGCTTTGGGTATTTGCCGTGGCGCGTCGTGGCGATGAAAAATCGCAGGCAATAAAAAACCCGCCTTTAAGGCGGGTTTTTCGGGATTTGGTCGGAGCGACTGGATTCGAACCAGCGACCTTCTCGTCCCGAACGAGACGCGCTACCAAGCTGCGCTACGCTCCGTTGTGTGGCGCGCATTCTACAGAAAAACTTTTGGCCTACAAGGGGTTAGCGAAAGATTTTTTAATTTTTTTGCGGGGGGAGGTGGGAGACTGCGAACGGCGCGGGATTGCCGGGAAGAGGTGAGGGCCCGCTTTACCGGGAGGGCGCGAGCGGGCCGGTGGAATCAGAGCTCCTTGATGGTGCGGACCTGATCCTTGTTCACCTTGGCATGTTTGCCATCCAGTTGTTCGAACTCGTAGAAGCCCGAGTCTTCGTCGTAGTCGGGTTTGTCCACGGCCTGGATCTCGCGCCCGTCATTGAGGGTTATCACGGTCGGCGAGGAGCAGCCGGCCAGAGTGAAAAGGCCCATTGCGAGCAGGAAAGCGGGGGCGATCCGCTGGTTCATCGTCATCTCCTTGATGATTACGCTGGTTGTACGCAGCTTCTGACGAAGAACGTCCCGGCAAAGTTCCGGCAACCTGACTCAGTCCTTCAGGGGTGAAGGGGCCAGCAGGTCGGGTGTATTGAAGTTGGCCAATCGTGGATCACCTTCCGCGCACACCACTGCAACCGGATTCAATTGGCGGAGGATGCGCTGCGGACTACGTTCCCCGGCCTGCCATCCGGCTTCCAGTACCGGCAGCACCGCGCGGGGCAGGACACAGAACAGCGGCTCCCAGAATTTGCCTTGTCGGACCATTACGGGGCGCTCACAGGCGGCGGCGAGCAACTCGGCAATCAGCGCATCGTCGACCTTGGGGGCGTCGCAGGGGAGGATCAGCACCTGCTCATGGCGGGCCACCGCGAGGCCCGCACGAAGGCCGGCCAGCGGGCCGGGATAGTCGGGGCTGTCGTCCTGCACCAGTTGGTCGGCCCAGGCGGCATAGCGGTCCGCATTGCGGTTGCAGGAGATGATCAGGTCGTCGGTGAGGGGGCGCACCCGCTCATGCAGCCAGGCGATCAGCGGGCGGCCTTGCCACTCCACCAGGCCCTTGTCGAGGCCGCCAAGACGCCGCCCTCGACCGCCGGAAAGCAGCAGGACAGAGCAGGGCGGCAAAGGCTTGTCGGACATGGCACGGTCTCCGGGACGGCGCTGTGATATAACACCGGGCATTCACTCCTACAACTGGAAGCCTGCCATGAGTCACAAGGCCGAGGCGGTGTTCGTGCCGCTCAATATCGCCGTTCTTACTGTCAGTGATACCCGCAGCCTGGAGACCGACACCTCCGGCCAGCTCTTCGTTGACCGCCTCACCGCCGCTGGCCACAACCTGGCCGCGCGCGTGCTGCTGAAGGACGACCTGTACAAGATCCGCGCCCAGGTCGCCACCTGGATCGCCGACGATCACGTGCAGGTAGTGCTGATCACCGGCGGCACCGGTTTCACCGGCCGCGACAGCACCCCGGAAGCGGTCGCCTGCCTGCTGGACAAGCAGGTGGATGGCTTCGGTGAATACTTCCGACAGATTTCCGTCAGCGATATCGGTACTTCCACCATGCAGTCCCGCGCCCTGGCGGGCCTCTCCAATGGCACCCTGGTCTGCTGCCTGCCGGGCTCCACCAATGCCTGCCGCACCGCCTGGGATGGCATCCTCGCCGAGCAGCTGGACAACCGTCATCGCCCCTGCAACTTCGTGCCGCACCTGACCCAGGCCAACGCCTGCGAGAGCCGCGGATGAGCGGTTGCGATCATCCCGGCCTGATGCCGGTCGAGGACGCCCTGCGGCGTTTGCTCGACCTGGCGGCGGCTGCACCGATCGAAGCCTGTGAAACCGTCGCGCTGGCTGATGCCGATGGCCGCGTGCTGGCCGAAGCGCTGGTGGCAGGCCTGGACCTGCCGCCGTGGGACAACAGCGCCATGGACGGTTACGCCTTGCGCCTGGCCGACTGGCAGGGCGAGCCGCTGGTGGTGAGCCAACGCATTCTCGCCGGCAGCGCACCGGAACCCCTGCAACCGGGAACCTGTGCGCGCATCTTCACCGGAGCGCCGTTGCCCGAGGGTGCGGACCTGGTGGAAATGCAGGAGAACGCCGAAGTCCTGGCCGATGGCCGGGTACGTTTCCTAGAACCTATCAAAGCTGGGCAGAACGTCCGCGCCCGTGGCCAGGAAACCCACACCGGCGAAACGGTGCTGCCCGCCGGCACTCGCCTGGGTCCTATCGAAATGGGCCTGTGCGCCTCCCTCGGCGCCGCCGAGCTGGTGGTGCGCCGCCGTCCCGTCGTAGCAGTGATCTCCACGGGTGACGAATTGGTGCCGCCCGGCCAGCCCCTCGGGCCGGGGCAGATCTACAACAGCAATCGCAGTCTGCTGATCGCCTGGCTCAAGCGCTTGGGCTGCGCTGTGGTGGATGCCGGCATCATCGCCGATGACCTGGCGCTCACTCGCAAGGCGCTTGGTGAGCTGGGACAGGTCGACCTGATTCTCTCCACCGGCGGCGTCTCGGTGGGTGAAGCGGACTTCCTTGGCGTGGCATTGCGTGAGGAAGGCGAGCTGGCGCTGTGGAAGCTGGCCATCAAGCCAGGCAAGCCCCTGACATTCGGGCATTTCCGGGGTGTGCCGGTGATCGGCCTGCCGGGCAATCCGGCCTCCACCCTGGTGACCTTCGGCCTGCTGACACGGCCTTACCTGCTGCGCCGCCTGGGCGTGGAAGAGGTGGAACCGCTCGGCTTCACAGTGCCGGCTGGATTCATCTGGAAGAAGCCGGGCAATCGACGCGAGTACCTGCGCGCGCGGCTGGAGAACGGCCGTGCGGTGATCTACTCGAACCAGAGCTCCGGTGTGCTGCGCAGCGCAGCCTGGGCCGAGGGACTGGTGGAGGTGCTGGAAGGCACCACCCTGGCTGAGGGTGACACCTTGCGCTTCATTCCGTTGAGTGAGTTGCAGGCTTAGTCGCTGTGAGGCTTTTGCCTCTCTATGTGGGGGCGAATTTATTCGCTAAGGGCAGCGCAGCTGCCCATGGGAGACCCTATGGCAGGACTGCGTCCTGCTTAGCGATTGAAATCGCCCCCACAGGTTTGTTCCTGCCTTCAGCTTTGGCGCTTCTCTTCCCTGTACTCCCCCGGCGTCTGCCCCGTCCAAGCCTTGAAACTGCGGTGGAAGGAGCGGGACTCGGTGAAGCCCAGGTAGCAGGCGATGTCCTGAATCGGCAGGTCGCTGCGTAGCAGGTAGTGTTCGGCCAGCTCGCGGCGCAGTTCATCGAGAATCTGCTGGTAGCTGGTGCCGGCCTGCTGCAGGTGGCGCTGCAGGGTGCGCACTGTCATGTGGAATTTCTCCGCCACCCGTTCCTTGCGTGGCAGGCCGTCCTTGAGCAGCAGGCGCAGGGCGTTCTTCACCCGTTGCGGCAGCGGCTCGTCGTCATCCAGCCCGGCCATCAGGGCCAGGGCATGTTCTTCCAGGGTGCGCAGCAGATTGGCGTCCGCCTGGCGCAGGGGCACGGCCAGGTACTCCATCGGTACCAGCAGGGCGTTGCAGGGCTGCTCGAAACGCACCGGGCAGCCAAACACTTCTTCGTATTCCTCGATGCGGGTCGCCTCGGGCTGGGCGTGTTCGAACCATACTTCCTGCGGCGAACGCTGCATGTCGGCGATCCAGCGGGCGTAGAGCAGCCAGGACGCGAGCACGTTCTCCACCATGTGGCGGCGGATCGCCGGGTCCTGGTGGCGGCAGCTCCAGATCATCCGCACCTTGTCGCTGTCCGCTTCCACGCGACTCACGCCCATGTCGCCCACCAGTTTCTCGTAGGGGGCGATGCGGCTCATGGCCTCGCCCAGGGTGGTGCAGTTCATGGTGATGTAGCCCAGCACGCTCCAGGAGCCGGGCTGCACGTAGCGCGCCGAGTGCAGGCCGAAGAGGGCGTCGCCGGATTCCCGGATCAGGTAGGTCAGCAGGCGCTCGTGGGCTTCACTGGGTAGGCGCTTGCTGTTGTCCGCGAGGTCGTCCGGGCGAATGCCGGCTGCGGCCAGGGTCGAGGCCTGATCCATGCCAAGTTGTTCTGCATGGCGCAGGTACTTGAGAAGTGCGGGAACCGAGGTATAGCCGAGCGCTTGCATGTGTTTCTTGTTATGTCCTGATTGGCGATTGCCACTGTCCCGATCCGACAGTGACGCCTTTGGGCGGCTGGCTAGTATAGGCAGCCATCGAAAACCTTCGAAACAACCTGAACAAGGAGAACGGCATGCGACGCTGGAACGGCTGGGGCGATGAGGCGACGGTGGTGGAACTGCCCGCCAATGGAGCGATGTTCCTGGCCGAGCGCATCAGTGAAGGGCAGCCCTTGCCCGATGCCAGCCTGGAACAGGTGCTGGCCCGCGTGCCGACTTCGCGTCTGGCCCCCCACCCGCTGATCACCCTGGATGCCGAGACCCGCGTGCGTCACGCCCGTGGGCAGAGCCTGCCGGATTGGCTGGCGATGCGTGAGGGCGACTTCGGACAGTTCCCCGATGGCGTGGCCTTTCCGGAAACCCCGGAGCAGATCCGCCAATTGCTGGCCCTGGCCGTCGAGCGTGACCTGGTGCTGATTCCTTATGGCGGCGGTACTTCGGTAGCCGGCCACATCAATCCCCAGGCCGGCGAGCGGCCGGTACTGACTGTCTCCCTGGAGCGCATGAGCCGCCTGTTGGAGTTGGACGAGGAAAGTCAGATCGCCACCTTCGGCCCCGGCGCCAGCGGCCCGCAGGTGGAAAGCCAACTCCGTGCCCGTGGCTACACCCTCGGCCATTTTCCGCAGTCCTGGGAGTTGTCCACCCTCGGCGGCTGGGTTGCGAGCCGTTCAAGTGGCCAGCAGTCCCTGCGCTACGGCCGCATCGAGCAGCTGTTTGCCGGCGGCACCCTGGAGACTTTCGCCGGCCCCATGGAGCTGCCCACCTTCCCGGCGTCGGCGGCGGGCCCTGACCTGCGCGAAATGGTGCTCGGTTCGGAAGGGCGATTCGGGGTGATCTCCGAAGTACGGGTGCGGGTCACCCGGTTGGCCGAGCAGGAGTCCTTCTACGCTGTCTTCCTGCCCAGCTGGAACCAGGCTCTGAAAGGGATCCGCAGCCTGGCCCAGGCACGGGTGCCGCTGTCCATGCTGCGCCTGTCCAATGCCATCGAGACGGAAACCCAGCTGGCGCTGGCTGGCCATCCGGGGCAGATCGCCCTGCTGGAGAAGTACCTCGCTCTGCGTGGCGCTGGCGCCGGTAAATGCATGCTGACTTTCGGCGTCACCGGAAACCGCGCGCAAAACGCGGCTTCGCTGAAGCAGGCACGTCGCCTGCTGAAGGGCTTCGGCGGTGTGTTCACTGGCACCCTGCTGGGCAAGAAGTGGGAGCACAATCGCTTCCGCTTCCCCTATCTGCGCCACGCCCTGTGGAGTGCCGGTTATGTGGTGGACACCCTGGAAACCGCCACCGACTGGGTCAATGTCGACAGCCTGCTCAACAAGATCGAGGCCAGCCTGCGCACCGGGTTGAAGGAGGAGGGCGAGCGGGTCCACGTATTCACCCACCTGTCCCATGTCTACGGCGAGGGATCGAGCATCTACACCACCTATGTCTACCGTCCGGGCGACAGCTACGCCGAAGCGCTGGCGCGCTGGAGCAAGTTGAAGCGCGCCGCCAGCGAAGTGATCGCGCAGAATCGCGGCACCATCAGCCACCAGCACGGCGTCGGTCGCGATCACGCGCCCTGGCTGCCGGTAGAGAAGGGGCCGCTGGGTATGGCCGCCCTGCGCAGCCTGGCGCAGCACTTCGATCCCGAGGGGCGCCTGGCTCCCGGCGTCCTGATCGAGGACTGAACATGGCCACCTGGAGCGCCGCCTGGCGCGCGACCGCCTTGCCTGAACTGGCCGCCCAGGACTGGGACCTGATTGTCGTCGGTGGTGGCATCTGTGGCGCGGGCATCCTTCGGGAAGCGGCTCGGCGTGGCTGGAAATGCCTGCTGCTGGAGCAGAGGGATTTTGCCTGGGGCACCTCCAGTCGCTCGTCGAAGATGGTCCATGGCGGCCTGCGCTACATCGCCAAGGGGCAGTTCGGGCTGACTCGCGCTTCGGTACGCGAACGCCAGCGTTTGCTGGCCGAAGCCCCCGGTCTGGTGGAGCCGCTGAGCTTCGTCATGCCCCATCGCGGCGGCTTTCCGGGGCCGCGCGTGTTTGGCAGCCTGCTGGCGGTCTATGACGCCCTGGCTGGACGACGCAACCACCTCTATTACCCCCTGCAGCAACTGCGCTACCTGGTTCCCGGCCTGGGTGAAGGCGGGTTGCAGGGCGGGACCCGTTTCTTCGACGCGGTGACGGACGATTCCCGTCTGGTCATGCGGGTGCTGGGCGAGGCGCGCGCCGAAGGCGGCGAGGCGCTGAACGGCATGCGCGTCGTCGACCTCAAGCGTGAGCAGGGCAGGGTGAACGGCCTGGAGGCTGAGGACCTGGAGAGCGGCCGGCGTCTCACTTTCCGTGCCCGCGCGGTGGCGTTGGCGACGGGCGCCTGGGCTGATCGCCTGCGTGGGGCCCAGGGAACCGAACATATCCGCCCGCTGCGTGGCAGCCACTTACTGGTTCCGGGCTGGCGCCTGCCGCTGGCCCATGCCATCAGCTTCATGCACCCTGCCGATGGGCGACCTGTGTTCGTGTTCCCCTGGGAGGGGGCGACGGTGATCGGCACCACCGACCTCGATCATGGGGAAGGGCTGGACCAGGATGCGCGGATCAGCGAGGCCGAAGTGGACTACCTGCTGCAGGCCTGCGCATTGCAGTTCCCGGCGGCGGCGATTGCACGCGCCGATGTGCTGTCCACCTGGGCCGGCGTGCGGCCGGTGGTGAGCAACGGCGACTCGCAGATCAAGCCTTCGGATGAAAAACGCGAGCATGTCCTCTGGACCGAGCCCGGCTGCGTGACCCTCGCCGGAGGCAAGCTGACCACCTTCCGCCTGTTGGCGCTGGAGGTGCTGCACGCGTGCGCAGGGTTTGTCGGTCGCACTGTGGAGGACGGCGATGGCCCGGTGTTCCCACCGGTTTCCGCCCCTGTGCTTCCGTCCCTGTCGCCTGCCCAGCATCTGCGACTGGTCGGGCGCCATGGGCGGACAGTAATGGAACTCGCGCGCTGGGTCGCGCGGTTGGGCAATGAACGCGTCGGCGCCACCGATACGCTCTGGGCCGAACTGGCCTGGGCGGCGGAAGGCGAGCTGGTGCTGCACCTGGATGACCTGATGTTGCGCCGGACCCGGCTCGGCCTGCTGCTGCCCAACGGCGCGCGTGGAGAACTGCCACGTGTCCGCGCCTTGTGCCAACCGCTGCTGGGATGGGATGACGCTCGCTGGGTGCGGGAAGAGGCCGACTACCTGGCGCTCTACCGACGCTGTTACAGCCTGCCCGAATAACAAGAACAAGGACGCATCGTGAGCGAAAAGAGCTATCTGCTGGCCATCGACAACGGCACCCAGAGCGTGCGGGCGCTGCTGTTCGACCTGGACGGCAACCTGGTGGGCAAGGGCAAGGTGCCGCTCGAGGCCTACTATTCGAGCCAGCCCGGCTGGGCCGAACAGGACCCGGACTATTACTGGGACAGCCTGGGCGAAGCCTGCCGGCTGCTCTGGGAATCGGTGAATATCGACCGCAGCTTGATCCGAGGTGTGTCGCTGACCACCCAGCGCGGCACGGTGATCAATGTCGACGAACAGGGCAAGCCGCTGCGCCCGGCCATCCTCTGGCTGGATCAGCGCCAGGCCGAAGTACAGGGGCGCATCAAGGGACCCTGGGGCTGGTTGTTCAAGGCGATTGGCCTGGAAGGCACCGTGGACTATTTCCGCGCTCAGGCCGAGGCGAACTGGGTAGCGCAGAACCAGCCCGAGCTCTGGGCGCGGACCGACAAGGTGCTGTTGCTCTCGGGCTTCCTCAGCCATCGCCTGTGCGGCCGGTTCGTCGACTCGGTGGCGTGCCAGGTGGCCTATCTGCCGTTTGACTACAAGCGCCTGCAATGGGCCGCGCCACGGGACTGGAAGTGGCAGTCGATGCCGGTGCGTCGCGAGCAGTTGCCGGAGCTGTTCAAGCCCGGCGAGCGCCTGGGCAGCATCACTGCCGAAGCCAGCCGCCATACCGGTATTCCGGAGGGGCTGCCTCTGATCGCCGCGGGGGCCGATAAGGCCTGCGAAGTGATCGGCGCCGGTGGCGTCGAGCCGAGCACCGCCTGCCTCTCTTATGGCACTACCGCGACCATCAACACCACGCGCCGCAAGTACCTGGAAACCATTCCGCTGATCCCGCCCTATCCGGCCGCGATTCCCGATCACTTCAACACCGAGGTGATGATTTACCGGGGCTTCTGGATGGTCAGCTGGTTCAAGCAGGAATTCGGCCTGCGCGAGATGCAGCGGGCGAAGGAACTGGGTGTGGAGCCCGAGGCGCTGTTCGACGAGCTGGTAAACAGCGTGCCGCCTGGCTCCATGGGGTTGATGCTGCAGCCCTACTGGTCACCCGGCATTCGCGAGCCGGGCCTGGAGGCCAAGGGTTCGATCATAGGTTTTGGCGACGTGCACACTCGCGCGCACATCTACCGCGCCATCCTCGAAGGTCTGGCTTACGCGTTGCGCCAAGGCAAGGAACAGATCGAGAAACGCTCCGGCACCAGCATCACCCGCCTGCGGGTGTCGGGCGGTGGCTCCCAGAGCGATGCGGCCATGCAACTGACCGCCGATATCTTCGGCCTGCCAGCAGAGCGGCCCCATGTCTACGAGACATCGGGCCTGGGGGCGGCCATCGATTGCGCGGTGGGGTTGGGGCTGCACCCGGACTTCCCCACGGCGATCCGCGCCATGACGCGAGTGGGGCGGGTGTTCCAGCCTGACCCGCAGGCACGGCTCACCTACGAGCGGCTGTACCGGGAGGTTTACCAGGGGATGTACAAGCAGCTGCGGCCGCTGTACCGGAAGATCAGGGATATCACCGGCTATCCGGCGTGAATGTAGGGTGCGCCGCGCGTACCGGGACTCGGCAAGGAGTTCCTGTGCGCGCGGCGCGCCCTACAGATCAGGCCACATCCACCAGGACGATCTCGCTGTCCTCGCTGGCGCTGAAGCTGAGCACTTCCACATCGCGCACGGCCACACCGTCACGGGCTTCGGCGGCGATGCCGTTCACCTCGTATCGACCCTTGGCGGCCACCAGGTAGGCCCTGCGGCCATTCTCAAGGCGGTACTCGGCGGTCTGGCCGGCCTTCAGGGTCGCAGCGACGAGTCGGGCATTGGCGCGGATATGCAGGGCGTCACTGCCTTCGTCGATGCCGCTGGCCAGGGTCACGAAGCTGCCAGAGCGCTCGCCTTTCGGGAACGGGCGGGTGCCCCATGACGGCTCTGCGCCGTACTCGGTGGGCATGATCCAGATCTGGAAGATCTTGGTGGTTTCATCTTCCAGGTTGTACTCGCTGTGGGCGATACCGGTGCCCGCGCTCATCACCTGCACGTCGCCGGCTTCGGTGCGGCCCTTGTTGCCCAGGTTGTCCTGGTGGGTGATGGCACCTTCGCGGACGTAGGTGATGATTTCCATGTCCTGGTGCGGGTGCGGCGGGAAGCCGGAGTGGGGCGCGATTTCGTCGTCGTTCCACACGCGCAGCTGGCCCCAGCTCATCCGCAGGTTGTCGTAGTAGCCGGCGAAGGAGAAGTGGTGGCGCGCGTTGAGCCAGCCGTGGTTGGCACCACCCAGTTCGGCGAAGGGGCGTACTTCGATCATGTTCGGTCTCCTGTCTGCTCGCGGAAGGGGTTCTCCGGGAGGAATGGGCGGCATGATCAATCATCATATAACTGCGTAAAAGCGCAATTTATCCGCTCTATCAATCGTAAAAATAGATCGATTGACCAGCGATAAGGCCTTCGTGAGGCCAGGCTGAAGTAATCGCGGTCCTATACTCCGGCCATTCCGGAGCGATGGAGGCGACCATGGTCGAGCGCAAGGCCTTGCTGATTCTGCACGGCAAGCAGGCGTCCAACAATGAGGTGCGGGCGGCCGTCCAGGCGCGCCGCGACGCGGGCTGGGAGCTTGCGGTACGGGTGACCTGGGAAAGCGGCGACGCCCGGCGGCTGGTGGAGGACGCCCTGGCTGCGGGCTATCGGACGCTGATCGCCGGCGGTGGCGACGGCACCCTGCGCGATGTGGCCGAAGCGGTGGTCCAGGCGGGCAGCGATGCCGGCCTGGCGTTGCTGCCCCTGGGCACGGCCAACGACTTTGCGCGGGCGGCCGGCGTGCCGTTGGACCCGCAGGGAGCCCTGGCGTTGCTGGACGTGGCGCCGCGTGCAATCGACCTGGGGGACGCCGATGGGCATCTGTTCCTCAACATGGCAACTGGCGGGTTCGGTTCGAAGATCACTGCCAATACCCCGGAAGACCTGAAGAAGGTATTGGGCGGCGCGGCCTATTTCCTGACAGGTCTGAGCCGCTTCTCCGACGTGCATTCAGCGTTCGGCCGTTTCCGTGGGCCGGACTTCACCTGGGAAGGGGAGTTTCTCGCTCTTGGTATCGGCAACGGACGCCAGGCGGGCGGCGGGCATCCGCTTTGTCCGCAGGCAACGGTGAACGACGGATTGCTGGATCTCTGCATCATCCCGGCGCCGCAGGACGTGGTGGGCACCCTGACCACGCTGCTCTCCGGCGGGATCATGGGCCTGGAGTCGGTTTCGGTCAGTGCGCGCTTGCCCTGGGTGGAAGTGGAAGCGCAGGAAGGGTTGGACCTCAACCTCGATGGCGAGCCGATGGAAAGCGTGCGTCTGCGTATCTCAGCGCGGGTAGGGGCGCTGCGCGTGCATCTGCCGGAAGACTCTCCAGTGCTGCTCCCCGCTTAGCGCCAGCGCGCTGGCGTCATGGGGGTGGCTGTTGCATGATGGCGCAGTGCCATGTCTTCAGTTTTCCGGTGCCTTGCCGAAAAGCTGCAAGGCAGTCCTGCCCACCATCGTATTCGCAGCAGAGGAAGTTCCATGGCCGGCATTCTCGACACCGTCGATCAACGCACCCAGCTCGTGGGTGAGAACCGGCTGGAAATCCTCATGTTCCGTCTGAGCGGCCGTCAGCTCTTCGCCATCAACGTGTTCAAGGTGCAGGAAGTCCTGCAGTTGCCGAAGATGACCCTGATTCCGCAGCGCCATCCGGTAGTGTGCGGCGTGGTCAACCTGCGCGGCCAGACCCTGCCGGTGATCGATCTGTCCCAGGCCATCGGCATGCGTCCGCTGGTGCCGGATGAGCGCAGCACTATCATCGTGACCGAGTACAACCGCTCGGTGCAGGCGTTCCTGGTGGGGGGCGTGGACCGCATCCTCAACCTCAACTGGGAATCCATCATGCCGCCGCCCGGCAGTGCCGGTCGCCAGCACTATCTGACGGCCATCACCAAGGTGGACGAGCAGATCGTCGAGGTCATCGACGTCGAAAAGGTCCTGGCCGAGATCGTGCCCATGAGTACCCGCGTTTCCTCGGACCGCCTGGATAACCCGCTGCTGCAGATGGCCGTCGGGCGCGAGGTGCTGCTGGTGGACGACTCCAGCGTGGCGCTGACCCAGCTACGCGAAACCCTGTCGCAGCTCGGCATGCGCATGCACATGGCTGGCGACGGCCTGAAGGCGCTGAAGATGCTCAAGGCCTGGGCCGATAGTGGCGTGGACATGACCGAAAAACTGCTCATGATCTTCACCGATGCGGAAATGCCGGAGATGGACGGCTATCGCCTGACCACCGAGATCCGCAACGATCCGCGCCTGCGTGATCTCTACGTGGTACTGCACACGTCGCTTTCGGGCAGCTTCAACGACGCCATGGTGAAAAAGGTCGGTTGCGACAACTTCCTCTCCAAGTTCCAGCCCGACAAGCTGGTGGACGTGGTGCTGGATCGCCTACAGCGGGATCGATGAGCTTGAGCTGACAGGGGCCGGCTGCGTATAACGGGCACTTCGCTCAAACGCCGATCAGGAAGCTGGCCATGTTGCGTCTCTCGTCCCTCTATCGTTTCCCCATGAAATCCGCCATTGGCGAACCCCTCCAGCAGGCCCGGCTCGATGGCCTGGGCCTGGCGGGAGATCGGCGCTGGATGCTGGTGGATGCGGAAAACGGCCGATTCCTGACCCAGCGCGCCTTTTCCCAGATGTCCCAACTCTCGGCGCGCTGGAACGATGCCGGCGGCCTGACCTTGAGCGCCGCGGGCCTGCCCACCCTGGAGGTGCCGTTGCCGGAGCCCGACGCCAACCTGCGCGGCACCTTCGTCTGGGGCGCTCCGATGCATGTACCGGACGCCGGCGACGAAGCGGCGGAATGGCTCAGTGGTTTCCTCGGCAAGGCGTGTCGCCTGGTCCACGTGCCGGATCACCGTGCACGGGACATTCCCGGCAGCCTGCTGCCCGAGGAGAAGGTAGGTTTTGCCGACGGTTTTCCGCTGCTGCTGATCGGCCAGGCTTCGCTGGACGACCTCAGCAAGCGGGTGGGGCGACCGCTGGAAATGCTGCGCTTCCGTCCGAACCTGGTGGTGGAGGGTAGCGAGGCTTATGCCGAGGACGGCTGGAAACGCATCCGCATCGGCGGCATCGAGTTCAGCGTGGCCAAGGGCTGCAGCCGCTGCATCCTGACCACCATCGATCCGGCTACCGGCGAACGCAGCGCCGACCGCGAGCCGCTGACCACGCTCAAGACCTACCGCGAGCGGGAAGGCGAGGTCTACTTCGGACAGAACCTGATCAACCGCAGCGCCGGCGTGCTGGAAGTGGGGATGGAGGTCGAGGTGCTGGAGTAGCGGATCGGTGCGGGGTGTGTTGGTGGGCTGAAGCCCACCCTACGAGCCTCGTTGGGAGAGGCCAATGAAAAAGGGCGCCAACTGGCGCCCTTTTCTGTCTCTTACTGATCGTCGAAATACCGCTCGTGCCAGTCCACCAGGGGCTGCGGCGCGTTCAGCTTGTGGCCGTAGATCACCGAGTAGGACAGCACGTTCTGCACGTATTGGCGGGTTTCGTCGAAGGGGATGGTTTCCACCCAGACGTCGAACGACAGGTGATTGGCGCCTTTCAGCCATTGGCGCACGCGACCGGGGCCGGCGTTGTAGGCGGCGGAAGCGAGTACCCGGTTGCCGTTGAACTGGCCGTGGACCTGGCTCAGGTAGGCCGCACCGAGTTGGATGTTGACGTCGGGGTTGAGTGCCTGGTTCGGCGAGGACAGCGGAATACCGAACTTGCGAGCGGTTTCCTTGGCGGTGCCCGGCATCAGCTGCATCAGGCCCATGGCGCCGACGCCGGAGCGCGCATCGGCCATGAAGGCGCTTTCCTGGCGGGTAATGGCGAAGACCCAGCTCGAGTGCAGACCGCGAACCTTGGCCTGTTGAGTCAGAGTCGAACGGTGGGCCATGGGGAAGCGGATGTCCAGGTCATCCCAGTACTGGGCCTGGCTGATAGTGCGAATGGCCGGGAAGTACCACTGCAGGTCGTAGGCGATCTTGGCCTGGGCAACCAGCTCGTCGCGGTCGAACAGGCGGCTGACGTGGTACCACTCGCGACGGCCGTTGACGATCTCGCCACGGTCGTGGAATTCAAGCGCACGGCGGATGCCCGCAGTGTTGCGCACTTTCTGCATGACCTTCGGGTCGATCACCAGTGGCTTGTTGTTCAGCTGATAGGGCGCCTGGATGCGGTCGGCGGCGAGGAAGCCGTAGAAATCACGTTCACGAGCGACCGGTTGGTAGAGGGGAATCGGCTGCTGGCTCTCCGGCTGGGCCAGTTGCAGGCTGCGTGCCTGCCAGTAACGCCAGCGGTTGGTCTTGGCCAGGTCTTCGGGCATCTGGCGGGTCAACTGGTAGGCGTCGTCCCAGCGGCCGAGGCGCAGCAGCAGGCGCGCGCGCCATTCGCTGACAGTGTTGTCGCGCAGCTCGGGATCGTATTTGGTCATGAGCGTGAGGGCGCGGGAGTCGAAGCGCTTGGCCAGGGTCAGGCCGATTTCGCGGGCGATGGCGACCTTTTCTTCCTTGGAGAAGGGCAGGCGGGCGGCATAGACATCCAACAGGCTCAGCGCCTTTTCCGGATCCTGGCGGGCCAGCCGGCGCAGGCCGAGGCCCGCGGCGTCTGCCATGTGGCGATCGGCGGGCGCAAAGCGGGCGGTCTGGCTCAGCAGCTGGGGCTTCTGCGCCACTTCCACCATGAGATTGCCCGGGGTACCCAGGCGCGGCATGGTTTTCACCAGGTGCTTGGCCAGGCCGTAATTGCGCGCTTCGGCGGCCAGCTTGGCACGCTTCCAGCGCAGCTCTTCAGTCAGCTGGCCTTCGGCGCTCCACATGCCGAACAGCACGTCGCAGGCGTCGGGCTGGGACTTGCCGACCAGCCAGAGCTTCTTGGCGGTGGCATAGCCTTCCTTCTTCATCCCGTGCTTGAGCTGATACTGGCCGAACAGGCAGTCCAGCTCGGTGAAGTTGAGCTTGGGGTCGTAGTAGTTGACGAAGGTCTGCCATTCGCCGCGTTCGGCCAGCCAGCGCAGCCAGCGCAATTTCATCCAACCGGCCTGGGGCAGGTCGCCATGTTCGGCGAGGAACTTCTCGATCTCCTCGTTGCTCGCCCATTTCAGACGGGCGGTCAGCTCGTCGTACGCCAGGTAGGGTTCCAGCGGGTAGTCGCGCAGGGCATTGGCGTAGCGCTGGTAGGGGCCGGAATCACCCTTGGCGAGGGCGCGCTTGGCCTCGTCGTACATCAAGCGTTGCTGGGCGAGAGGGGCCGAGGAGGCCTCGGTGGCATGCAGGCCGACCGTGGAAAGGAACAAGCAGGAAAACAGGCTGAGCAGACGACTGCGCATGACACTTCCGGGGCAGATAAATCATTGTGAATGCCCCCTGCGGGGCATCGAATAGCGCCTAGCTTAGCCTTTAGGCAGGGGCGGTTAAAGCATTGCGCCAGCAGGGGAAACCGGCGGTAAAAAATGCCCGAGAGACGGTGCGGCAAGTCGGGTAGAATGCGCGCCCTGATCCTGGAGGCCCCGCAATGACACTGCTCAAGTTCACCGACGTATCCCTCGCCTACGGCGCCATGCCGCTGCTGGATAAGGTGTCCTGGCAGATCGCCCGGGGCGAGCGCGTGTGCATCATCGGCCGCAACGGTACCGGCAAGTCCAGCCTGCTGCGCCTGGTCAAGGGCGACCAGTTCGCCGATGACGGCGAGATCTGGAAGGCGCCGGCGCTGAAGATCGGCGAACTGCCGCAGGAGCTGCCGCTCGCTGATGATCGCACCGTATTCGATGTGGTAGCCGAAGGGCTGGCGGATGTCGGCAAACTGCTGGCCGAGTACCACCACCTGAGCCTGCATATCAACGATGAGCATGACCTGACGCGCCTGGCGCGGGTCCAGCAGGATCTCGAAGCCCGCGACGGCTGGCGCTTGCAGCAATTGGTGGACAGCACGCTGAGCCGCCTGCAGCTGCCGGCGGACAAGACCCTGGCCGAGCTTTCCGGTGGTTGGCGCCGGCGTGTCCTGCTGGCCCAGGCCCTGGTGGCCGAGCCCGACCTGCTGCTGCTCGACGAGCCCACCAACCATCTGGACATCGGTGCCATCGCCTGGCTGGAAGAGGCCCTGCTGGGCTTCAACGGCGCGGTGCTGTTCATCACCCACGACCGTTCCTTCCTGCAGAACCTGGCCACCCGCATCCTTGAACTGGACCGTGGTCACCTGATCGACTGGAACGGCGACTACGCCAGCTTCCTGGTGCACAAGGAACAGCAGCTGGCGGCGGAAGAAGTGGCCAATGCCCTGTTCGACAAGCGCCTGGCCCAGGAAGAAGTCTGGATTCGCCAGGGCATCAAGGCCCGTCGTACCCGTAACGAAGGCCGGGTGCGTGCGCTCAAGGCGATGCGTGTCGAGCGTTCCGAGCGTCGTGAGCGTCAGGGCAAGGCGACTATCCAGTTGGACGCCGCGGAGAAATCCGGCAAGCAGGTGATGGTGGCGGAGAATGTCGGCTTCGCCCATCCGGGCGGCGAGCCGCTGATCCGCGATTTCAACCTGGTGTTGCAGCGCTCCGACCGTATCGGCCTGCTGGGTGCCAACGGTACCGGCAAGACCACGCTGCTCAAGCTGCTGCTGGGCGATCTCCAGCCCACCAGCGGCAGCATCGAGATCGGTACTCGCCTCGAAGTGGCGTATTTCGACCAGTTGCGTCACCAGCTGGATCTGGAAAAAACCGTTATCGATAACCTCTCCGAAGGTCGCGATTTCATCACCATCGACGGCCAGAGCCGTCATGTGCTGAGTTACCTGGGGGACTTCCTGTTCAGCCCGCAGCGCGCCCGCACGCCGGTGAAGGCGTTGTCCGGTGGCGAACGGGCACGACTGTTGCTCGCCAAGTTGTTCAGCAAGCCGGCCAACCTGCTGGTGCTGGACGAACCAACCAACGACCTGGACGTGGAAACCCTGGAATTGCTCGAAGAGGTGCTGCTGAACTTCCCGGGCACCGTGCTGATGGTCAGCCACGACCGGGCCTTCCTCGATAACGTGGTCACCAGCACGCTGGTGTTCGAAGGCCAGGGCCGCGTTCGCGAGTACGTCGGTGGCTACCAGGACTGGCTGCGCCAAGGCGGCTCACCGCGTCTTCTTGGCGTGGGTGATACCCGTGAGGCCAAGGTCGAAACTCCCAAGGCGGCCGAGCCAGCGCCTGTCGCGGTTGAGGCACCGAAGAAAAAGCTGAGCTACAAGTTGCAACGTGAGCTTGAGGCCATTCCCGGGCAGATCGAGGCCCTGGAAACGGAACAGGCGAAGGTGCAGGCGGAGGTTTCCGATCCGGCCTTGTATCAGCGCCCTGCGGAGCAGACCCGCGTGGTGCTGGAACGCCTGGACGAATTGCAGAAGGAACTGGACCGCCTGATCGAGCGTTGGGCGGAGCTGGAAGACAGTTGAGGAAGTGAGCCGGAGCGCCCATGGCCATCGAATACCGCATCAACCTGGATGATCTGCACGAGTTCAGCTACCGCATCGAGCTGGAGCGTGCTTACGACGCGGAGCGTGCGAGCGCCGCGCCGAAGTGGACTCGCCTGGAGCACCAGCAGTGCAGCAACTGCCCGCTCAGCAAGGATGCCTACAGCCACTGCCCGGCAGCGGTCGACCTGCACCGTGTAATCGAGGATTTCCAGGGGCTGCCGGCCTTCAAGAAGGTCCAGGTGTCGGTGCGTACGCCGGATCGTGAGTACGCCAAGGTGGTGGGCCTGGAAGAGGGGCTGCGTGCCCTGCTGGGGGTGATCATGGCTACCAGCGCCTGCCCGGTGCTGGGCAAGCTCAAGCCGATGGCGCAGCAGCATCTGCCGTTCGCCACCAATCAGGAGTTCATCCTCAGGGCGGTTTCGCTCTACCTGGCCCGGCAATACTTCAATTTCCGGGAAGGGCGCCACGCGGACTGGGAGCTGAAGGGACTGGTGCGGTTGTTCCAGCAATTGCAACTGGTGAACCAGGCCTTCTGGCAGCGCATCCACGATACCTGTGAAGGTGATTCCAACCTCAAGGCTTTCCTGACCTTCTTCTCCATGGCGTCCAGCATGACCTATTCGCTGGAAACCCAGTTGCAGAAGATCCGGCCTCTGGTGATGAGCGCGGGCGAAGGCTTCGATTGAAGCCCGCGCCCGGCGATTCGCTTCTATTTATTCAGGTTTCTTCAGGCGCACGGCCAATACGTCGCAAGGTGCGCCGTGGAGAACGTCATTGGCGGTGGAGCCGAGCAGCAGGGCCAGGCCGTGACGGCCATGGCTGCCGACCACGATCAGGTCGCAACCCTGTTCTTCGGCCAGGCGATGGATTTCCTGCCGGGGCTGGCCGTAGGCCAGGTGACGCTGGTCGGCAGTGAGTTCGGAGTAGATGCCTGCGAAGGTCTGCAGGCGCTCTCGAGCCTGCTCGAACTGCTGCTGCTGGAGCATGGAAAGGTCCATGGGTACATCGCCGCCGAAGGCCATGGCCATCGGTTCGACTATGTGCACCAGCGACAGCTTGGCCTCGCTGGCCTGAGCCAGTGCCTGGGCACGACGCACCACCGGATGGCATTCATCGGTAAGGTCGACGGCGACCAGAATGTGCTGGTAGGGCATGGGGTGACTCCTCCTTAAGATTTCGCATGTTCACAAGTATGGCTGTCCGGAACGTTTAACACAGGCTTTTGCGCGGAGATAACCTTTATGACCTTCTGGATCGTCATGTTGCTCCTTCTGGCGGTGCTCAGCCCCCTGGTCTGGCTGGTGCCGTCGAAGGGGCAGCGAGGCCGCATGGAGCTGCGCCTGCAGGCGCGGCGAATGGGGCTGGCCATGCAGCTGTCGCGCCAGGAGTGGCCCCACTGGCTGGTCCAGGAGCCGCCACATTCCTGCGCCCAATACCATCGGCCACGCCTGCGCGGGCGTGAGGCCTGGTGCTACTGGCAGAGTGAGCCTGGCAAGTGGCTGAACCAGTGGCGCGAGCCGTGCGAGGACGCGGCCGTGTTGGCCCATCTGGCTGGTTTGCCGAAAGATGTCTACAAGGTGGAAGCCAGTTCGCAGATGGTCGCTCTCTACTGGGGCGAGCGGGGCACGGCGGAAGACCTGCAGCGCATCGCCGATGCGCTGAAGTCGCTGGCCTGAAAAGTGGGCGCGGCGCTGTTGTCGCCGCACCGGGTGTCGGCGGTTCAGCTCTGGGCAGCCGAGTAGCGCGCGGAGACGTCTTCGAGACCGTCGATGATGCGGTCCGAGTACTTGTTGATGAGGAAAGGAACGCTGTTCTCGTTGTAGTTCTTCAGTGATTTCTCGATGTAGCGCCATTTGGTGCTGATGCCATCCAGCGCCTGGCGGATTTCCGGGGTGTTCTGCGGTGCCTGTTCCAGGCTGGCCAGTTGGTTGGCGAATTCGCCGGCCAGTTCATCGATGGCCTTGCCGCCGTTGCCTCCCATGAAGCTGCCGCCGATGGAAGCACTGCGCGAGGCGTAGTCCACGGCGATGGTCTGCATCAGCAGGCTCTGGTCGCGGCTGCGCTGGGTCAGGGGCGGGATCTGGGTCGCGCCTTCCTGCTGGATCTTGGCGTAGAGCTCGTTGGAGAGGTCCATCAGGCGCTTGTTGCGGGCGGTCAGGTCGGCTACCGGCTGCAGGTCGGTAAAGCCCTGCTGCTTGAGTGCAGTGACCAGGCCGGTCAGCTCGCTGTTGTAGCTCTGCCATTCCTGCGTCAGTTGCGTGCGCAGGACTTTCGACGCTTCTCCGGGCATCTCGCCCAGTTCTTTCAGGCGGGCATCCGCTTGCTGCACCGACTCGTCGATCAGGCGCGCGTAGCGCTGGTCGCCTTCCATGCCGTTGTACATATAGAAGTCACCGAGGCTGCGCTGGGCTGCCAGGCGCATCTGGTGGAGCTTGAGGAGGCTGTCCGCCGGGGATGTCTGGGTGGAAGCGAAGGCGGGAAGGGTGAGCAGGGTACCCAGCAGAATGGCAAGCAGGCGGCTCGTCATGGGTGCTTCTCCGTGGGCCATTGGCCTTGATTGTTGTTGTTTTGGCGTTCGAATCCTGGCGGATCGAGTGGCACGAATGTACTCGTGGGACAGGCAATTTGCCAGCGGCCTCCCGGCGGCTTTTCTGCCAATGCGCGGTGAGCGTGATGAGATGCAATCAAAGTTGTGAATTTGTCTCGACTGTGCGGCCCGCGTTGCGGCGAGGCTAGTGGCAGCGCCGTTTTATCGTGGCCGGCCGGTCACGCTGCGAGATTGACAAGCGCAGACTTTTCCCTGAATCTCCGCTTACCCAAATCAAACGGGCGTATGAATCAAGCGTTTGTCTTGTATGACAATTCTAGCCATACAGCCCGAATATCGTATCGGCGGGTGTGCCCAATCGATCGGGACTATGCTCCGGCAGCGCCGGGAGGCGAGTCCGCCGGTTGGCTCCGATGCGTACAGTCCAGTTTCCCAAACCGTGGAGATCAGTTGATGATTTACGAAGGTAAAGCCATCACGGTTAAGGCTCTTGAGGGCGGTATCGTCGAACTGAAGTTCGACCTCAAGGGTGAGTCCGTCAACAAGTTCAATCGTCTCACCCTGAACGAACTGCGCGATGCAGTTGCAGCCATCAAGGCCGATGCTTCGGTCAAGGGCGTGATCGTCAGCAGTGGCAAGGACGTCTTCATCGTCGGCGCCGATATCACCGAATTCGTCGACAACTTCCAGCTGCCCGACGAAGAACTGGTTGCCGGCAACCTCGAAGCCAACAAGATCTTCAGCGCCTTCGAAGACCTCGAAGTCCCCACCGTTGTCGCTATCAACGGCATCGCCCTGGGTGGCGGCCTGGAAATGTGCCTGGCAGCCGACTACCGCGTGATGAGCACCGTTGCCAAGATCGGTCTGCCGGAAGTCAAGCTGGGTATCTACCCGGGCTTCGGCGGCACCGTGCGCCTGCCGCGCATCATTGGTACCGATAACGCCATCGAGTGGATCGCCTCCGGCAAGGAAAACCGTGCCGAAGACGCCCTGAAAGTCGGCGCCGTCGACGCCGTGGTCACTCCCGAGCTGCTGCCGGCCGCTGCCCTGGACCTGATCAAGCGCGCCATCTCCGGCGAGCTGGACTTCAAGGCCAAGCGTCAACCCAAGCTGGAAAAGCTGAAGCTCAACGCCATCGAGCAGATGATGGCCTTCGAGACCGCCAAGGGCTTCGTCGCTGGCCAGGCCGGTCCGAACTACCCGGCCCCGGTAGAAGCCATCAAAACTATCCAGAAAGCTGCCAACTTCGGCCGCGATAAAGCTCTGGAAGTGGAAGCTGCCGGTTTCGTGAAGCTGGCCAAGACTTCGGTTGCCACCAGCCTGATCGGCCTGTTCCTGAACGATCAGGAACTGAAGAAAAAGGGCAAGCAGTACGACGAAGCTGCCAAGGACGTGAAACTAGCTGCCGTACTCGGCGCTGGCATCATGGGTGGCGGCATCGCCTACCAGTCCGCTTCCAAAGGCACTCCGATCCTGATGAAGGATATCCGCGAAGAGGGTATCCAGATGGGTCTGCAGGAAGCTTCCAAGCTGCTCGGCAAGCGCGTCGAGAAGGGCCGCATGAAGCCTGAGAAGATGGCTGAAGCCCTGAATGCGATCCGTCCGACCATGTCCTACGGCGATTTCGGCAACGTCGACATCGTTGTTGAAGCCGTGGTCGAGAACCCGAAGGTCAAGCACGCCGTGCTGGCTGAAGTGGAAGGCCACGTTCGCGAAGACGCCATCATCGCTTCCAACACTTCCACTATCTCCATCAGCTACCTGGCCCAGGCCCTGAAGCGTCCGGAGAACTTTGTCGGCATGCACTTCTTCAACCCGGTGCACATGATGCCGCTGGTGGAAGTGATCCGTGGCGAGAAGTCCAGCGAAGTGGCAGTCGCCACCACCGTTGCCTACGCCAAGAAAATGGGCAAGAACCCGATCGTGGTCAACGACTGCCCCGGCTTCCTGGTGAACCGCGTGCTGTTCCCGTACTTCGGCGGCTTCGCCAAGCTGCTGGAACTGGGCGTCGACTTCGTTCGCATTGACAAGATCATGGAGAAGTTCGGCTGGCCCATGGGCCCGGCCTACCTGTCCGACGTAGTCGGCATCGACACCGGCCACCACGGCCGCGATGTAATGGCCGAAGGCTTCCCGGATCGTATGGCTGTCGAAGGCAAGACTGCCGTTGACGTCATGTACGACGCCAACCGCCTGGGCCAGAAGAACGGCAAGGGCTTCTATGCCTACGAAATGGACAAGCGCGGCAAACCGAAGAAGGTTTCCGACCCGGTCGCCTACGAAGTACTGAAGCCGATCGTCAAGGAACAGCGTGAGCTGACCGACGAAGACATCATCAACTTCATGATGATTCCGCTGTGCCTGGAAACCGTACGCTGCCTGGAAGACGGCATCGTATCGACCGCTGCCGAGGCCGACATGGGCCTGATCTACGGCATCGGCTTCCCGCCCTTCCGCGGTGGTGCGCTGCGTTACATCGACAGCATTGGCGTAGCCGAGTTCGTGGCCATCGCCGACAAGTACGCTGACCTGGGCGCGCTGTACCACCCGACCGCCAAGCTTCGCGAAATGGCCAAGAACGGCCAGAAGTTTTTCGGCTAATTGAGCGAG
Source organism: Pseudomonas sp. BN411 (assembly GCF_029871235.1). Classification (GTDB taxonomy): domain Bacteria; phylum Pseudomonadota; class Gammaproteobacteria; order Pseudomonadales; family Pseudomonadaceae; genus Metapseudomonas. Next base: position 149,100 of record NZ_SSOM01000055.1, on the reverse strand, counting down.
AGTGAAGAATATGAGCCTGAATCCTAGAGATGCAGTCATTGTCGACTTCGGCCGCACCCCGATGGGTCGCTCCAAGGGTGGCATGCACCGCAATACCCGTGCCGAAGACATGTCGGCACACCTGATCAGCAAGCTGCTGGAGCGCAACACCAAGGTCGACCCGGCGGAAGTCGAGGACGTGATCTGGGGCTGCGTGAACCAGACCCTGGAGCAGGGCTGGAACATCGCACGCATGGCGTCGCTGATGACCCAGATCCCTCACACCAGCGCCGGCCAGACCGTCAGCCGTCTGTGCGGTTCTTCCATGAGCGCCCTGCACACCGCCGTGCAGGCCATCCAGACCGGCAACGGCGACGTGTTCGTGGTCGGCGGCGTGGAGCACATGGGCCACGTTGGCATGATGCACGGCGTAGACCCGAACCCGCACATGTCCCTGTACGCCGCCAAGGCGTCCGGCATGATGGGCCTGACCGCCGAAATGCTCGGCAAGATGCACGGCATCAGCCGTGAAGCCCAGGACCAGTTCGGCCTGCGTTCGCACCAGTTGGCCCACAAGGCCACCGTCGAAGGCAAGTTCAAGGATGAAATCATCCCGATGCAGGGCTACGACGAGAACGGCTTCCTGAAGGTGTTCGACTTCGACGAAACCATTCGTCCGGAGACCACCCTGGAAAGCCTGGCCAACCTGAAGCCGGCGTTCAACCCGAAAGGTGGCACCGTTACCGCGGGTACTTCCTCGCAGATCACTGACGGCGCTTCCTGCATGATCGTGATGAGCGCCCAGCGCGCCCAGGACCTGGGTATCCAGCCGATGGCCGTCGTTCGTGCCATGGCGGTTGCCGGTGTCGACCCAGCGATCATGGGATACGGCCCGGTTCCGTCCACCCAGAAGGCGCTCAAGCGCGCCGGCCTGACCATGGACGACATCGACTTCCTCGAACTCAACGAAGCCTTCGCCGCCCAGGCCCTGCCGGTGCTGAAGGACCTCAAGCTCCTCGACAAGATGGAACAGAAGGTCAACCTGCACGGCGGCGCCATCGCCCTGGGTCACCCGTTCGGCTGCTCCGGTGCCCGTATCTCCGGCACCCTGCTGAACGTGATGAAGCAGAACGGCGGTACCTTCGGCGTGTCCACCATGTGCGTGGGCCTCGGCCAGGGCATTACCACCATCTTCGAGCGCGTGTGAGTCCTCTCGGCGCGCAAGAGAGATGAAGAAACCGGGGCCCCGTGCCCCGGTTTTTGCTTTTATGTGGAGATACTTCGCAGGAATTTTCATGCAAGGGCTGGCTTCATGCCGAATCACACGGCACCATGCGCAACCTTTGCGGGATAGCCTGCATTCATCACTGTGAGGCAACCATGCGCCTGCAACCGGGTCTCTATCGTCACTACAAGGGTCAGCAGTACCGTGTCATCGGTATTGCGCGTCATTCCGAGACGGAGGAGGAACTGGTGGTTTACCAGGCCCTCTACGGCGAATACGGCCTTTGGGTGCGCCCACTCAGCATGTTCACCGAAACGGTTCAGGTGAACGGCGAGCAGATTGCGCGCTTCGCTCTGGTGAGTGCCGAGCCGGACCCCTTCCCGCAGCCCTGAGGGGCTAGGGGCAGCCAGGAGCGCGCTTGACCGCGCCGCGCTGGCCACTATATATAGCGGTGCCGCGACAGGCGGCTCCCGCCTTTTACATATTTCATTCAGGAACACACCGATCCATGGGCAAATCGCTGGTCATCGTGGAATCCCCGGCCAAGGCCAAGACCATCAACAAGTACCTGGGCAACCAGTACGTGGTGAAGTCGAGCATCGGCCACATCCGTGACCTTCCCACCAGCGGTTCGACCAGTGCCGCCAAGGAACCGGCCAAGCGTGGCAAGACCGCCGGCGAAGCGCCGGTCCTGTCCGCCAAGGAAAAGGCCAAGCGCCAACTGGTTGCGCGCATGGGCGTTGATCCCGAACACGGCTGGAAGGCCAAGTACGAGATCCTTCCCGGCAAGGAAAAGGTGATCGAGGAACTGCGCCGTCTGGCCAAGGATGCCGACACCATCTATCTCGCAACCGACTTGGACCGCGAAGGGGAGGCCATCGCCTGGCACCTGCGGGAATCCATCGGTGGCGATGACAGCCGCTATAAGCGCGTGGTGTTCAACGAAATCACCAAGAAGGCCATCCAGGAAGCCTTCTCCCAACCCGGCGATCTCGATATCAACCGCGTTAACGCCCAGCAGGCGCGCCGCTTCCTCGATCGCGTAGTGGGCTACATGGTCTCGCCGCTGCTCTGGCAGAAGATCGCCCGTGGCCTCTCCGCTGGTCGTGTGCAATCGGTTGCAGTGAAGCTGGTGGTGGAGCGCGAGCGCGAAATCCGCGCCTTCGTACCCGAAGAGTACTGGGAAGTGCATGCCGACCTCGGCACCGCCAAGGGCGCCAAGGTCCGCTTCGAAGTAGCCCGGGAGAACGGCGAGGCCTTCAAGCCGCTGAACGAGGCCCAGGCCATGGCGGCCCTGGAGAAGCTCAAGGCTTCCAGCTACACCATTGCCAAGCGTGAGGACAAGCCGACCTCCAGCCGTCCGTCCGCGCCCTTCATTACCTCCACCCTGCAACAGGCCGCCAGCAACCGCCTGGGTTTCGGGGTGAAGAAGACCATGATGATGGCTCAGCGCCTCTATGAGGCCGGCTACATCACCTATATGCGTACCGACTCGACCAACCTCTCGGCCGACGCCATCACCATGGTGCGTGGCTTCATCGAGGGCGAGTTCGGCCAGAAATACCTGCCGTCCAAGCCGAACGTCTATTCCAGCAAGGAAGGGGCCCAGGAAGCGCACGAGGCAATTCGCCCGTCCGACGTCAATCTGCGCCCCACCCAGCTGTCTGGCATGGAGCGTGATGCCGAGCGCCTGTACGACCTGATCTGGCGCCAGTTCGTGGCTTGCCAGATGCCGCCGGCCGAGTACCTGTCCACCAGCGTCAGCGTTAACGCCAGCAAGTTCGAGCTGCGCGCCAAGGGCCGCATTCTCAAGTTTGACGGTTACACCCGCGTTCTGCCGCAGCAGAGCAAGCCGGGCGAGGACGATGTCCTGCCGGAAATGAGCGAGGGCGAACTGCTTGAGTTGCTCAAGCTCGAACCCAGCCAGCACTTCACCAAGCCGCCGGCGCGCTACTCCGAAGCCAGCCTGGTCAAGGAGTTGGAAAAACGTGGCATTGGCCGTCCCTCCACTTACGCGGCGATCATCTCCACCATTCAGGAGCGTGGCTACGTCACGGTGCACAACCGCCGTTTCTACGCGGAGAAGATGGGCGACATCGTTACCGAGCGCCTGAACGAAAGCTTCGCCAACCTGATGGACTACGGCTTCACCGCCGGCATGGAAGAGCATCTGGACGATGTCGCCCAGGGCGAGCGCGACTGGAAGCACCTGCTGGACGAGTTCTACGGCGACTTCAGGAAGAAGCTGGAGCTTGCCGAAGGTACTGACAAGGGCATGCGCGCCAACCAGCCGACGCTGACCGACATTCCCTGCCGCGAGTGCGGTCGTCCGATGATGATCCGTACCGCCTCGACCGGCGTGTTCCTCGGTTGCTCGGGCTACAGCCTGCCGCCGAAAGAACGCTGCAAGGCCACCATCAACCTCGTGCCGGGTGACGAAATCGCTGCGGACGACGAGGGTGAGTCGGAATCCCGCGTGCTCCGTGGCAAGCATCGCTGCCCGATCTGCGCGACTGCGATGGATGCCTATCTGCTGGATGAAACCCGCAAACTGCACATCTGCGGTAACAACCCGGACTGCTCGGGTTACGAGATCGAGCAGGGCCAGTACCGCATCAAGGGCTACGAAGGTCCGAGCCTGGAGTGCGATAAGTGCGGTAGCGAGATGCAGCTCAAGACGGGTCGTTTCGGCAAGTTCTTCGGCTGCACCAACGCCAGCTGCAAGAACACTCGCAAGCTGCTGAAGAGCGGCGAGGCCGCACCGCCGAAGATCGATCCGATCCGCATGCCGGAGCTGAAGTGCGAGAAGGTCGACGACATCTATGTGCTTCGTGATGGCGCTTCCGGCCTGTTCCTGGCCGCCAGCCAGTTCCCGAAGAATCGGGAAACCCGTGCGCCGTTGGTGCAGGAACTAATCCCGCACAAGGATGAGCTGGACGCGAAGTATCACTACCTGCTCGACGCGCCGAAGAAGGACCCTGAGGGTCGTCCGGCGGTGATTCGCTTCAGTCGCAAGACCAAGGAGCAGTACGTGCAGACCGAGGTCGAGGGCAAGCCCACTGGCTGGCGCGCCTTCTTCGATGGCGGCAAGTGGAAGGTCGAAGACAAGCGCTGACCGGCTGCAGCGCGCCCGGCATCGGGCGCGCATATACTGCCCGAATCACCTGTGGAGGGTGCCGTCATGGCCCACGAGCTTTATACCCGCACCAACCAGAAGATCTTCTTCGCCGGCCTGTCGCTGGAATCCTGGCGCAAGGCGGAAGAGGGCAGGGCGATGAATGCCCAGGCGCTGGTGCAAGCCGAGCGGGAAGCATCGCTCTTCCACCTCTACGGTGCGTTGCTCGGCTTGTGCCATGAGATCGCTGGTTACTACCGTCTTCCGGAAGCCAACGCTCCTCGCGTCGAATTACTGCTGACGCAAGAAGTGCTGGCTGCTGCCCCCAGTCCTGAGCTGGCGGAGTTGGTGGAGCTCGCCCAGCAGCGGGAAACCTGGTTGGCTGAACTCCTTGCTGCCTATTCCGCGCTGTTCCAGCCGCCGCAGACGCCCAGGCAGGCCAAGGTTGATCCGACCTTGCCGCTGATTACTGCAGTGAGTGTGGAAGAGGAAGAGGCGCCGCTGTCGCGGGAGTGCCTTGAGGCGTGGAGGCAGAATCTGAAATCCCTCGCCTTGCGCTTCCGGGAAACGCTCAGCGAATGCTGATTTGATCGACGGGCTAGGGCGTGCTGGCGGCGCGCTGGTACAATGGCCGCTTTCGTGGAGATATGAACCTATGCCAACGTCCTTTCTGGAAATAGTCGAACTGCCTGACGGGCGCATCATCCTGCGCCGGGCCGAGGACGAGGAAGCATTGGTGACGCTGGATTTCTCCGCTGATGCCAAGGCGTTCCTTCAGGGGCACCATCTGGAAGTCGCCAAGGCCATGCTGAATGTTGGCGTTCAGATGGCTGGTCGTCTGGCCGAAGGTGATATGGACCATCACGAAGGTCCGCGCGTCCTGCATTGATCTCCGGAGCCGGATCTTCCGCTGATTCGGTTACCGTCTGATGTCACAGGGCACAGGTCTTCCCTGGCCCCGGCGCTCAATCAACCCAACAGGATATTCAGGCTCTGTGCGCCGCCTTGGCGTGCGGCGTGGGCCAGTTGCTGCTTGGCCTTCTGCCCCAGGCGCAGCCAGCTGACGACGGTGTGGCTGCGGCCCAGCCGAAGGGCTTCGCAAGCCAGTTCCAGAGCACTTTGCTCACCGCGTGGCTGCAGGATCAGGATGCGCTCCCGGTTGAGTCCGGATTCGCGCAGCCAGTCGCGGGTCAGGCCCACGGGTGCGCCGATCAGCGTCAGCCAGCGCGCGTCCTGTTCCTCGCTTAATTCCCGCAATACCGAGGCCAGGAGGTTCCGGCAGTGCCCGGTGGCGCCGCGCAGGGATAGCTCGCTGAACGCTTCCGGCTCTTCCGGGCGCGGATCTTCGACCACCTCGGTCAGCATCGGTACCACGGGATTGGCCAGGATGGCGTCGTGGAACAGGGGAAGCTGGGACCGACCAAGCGACTGCGGGAACTGCATAACGCCTCCTTTAGCGGCGGATCACGCCGACACTCAAACCTTCAATCACCAGATCCTGTTCATCCAGGTTCACTTCGATGGGGGCGAACTCGGGGTTCTCGGCGATCAGCCAGACCTTTTCGCCTTCACGCTTGAAGCGCTTGACGGTGACTTCTTCGCCCAGGCGGGCAACGACCACCTGTCCGTTGCGGGCTTCGCGGGTGCTGTGTACGGCCAACAGATCGCCGTCATAGATACCGATATCTTTCATCGACATGCCGCGGACACGTAGCAGGTAGTCGGCGCGGGGATGGAAGAAGTCGGGGTTGATGCGGCAGGATTCTTCGATGTTCTGCTGGGCCAGAATCGGCGCGCCAGCGGCAACCCGGCCAATCACTGGAAGGCCATCGACTTCATTGTTGCCGGGTTCGAATCCGGGGATGCGAATGCCGCGAGAGGCGCCCGGCGTCATCTCGATTGCGCCCTTGCGGGCCAGGGCCTTGAGGTGCTCTTCGGCGGCATTGGGGGACTTGAAGCCAAGCTCCTGGGCAATTTCCGCGCGGGTCGGGGGGAAGCCGTTGTCTTCAAGGCAGCGCTTGATGAATGCGAGAATCTCGGCTTGGCGGGGCGTCAGTTTCAGCATGGTGGCGCTCTGTCTTTTTATACAGTGACTGGAATTATATACAGTGCTCCGGCCTTGGCAACGCTTCTTTTGCAAGGTTGGAAAGGAGAGGGGCTGACCAGTGGTCGGGAAAGTCATCTGGCCGCGGGAATGACCGTTGCGTCAGATAATGGTGAGCACGGCTTGACAAGCTGGCTGGCTGAAACGTATGTTTCAAACAAGTGTTTGTCAGGCGGAGGAGCCATGGCCCAGTCGGAAACCGTAGAACGCATTCTGGATGCTGCGGAACAGCTGTTCGCGGAGAAAGGCTTCGCCGAGACTTCGTTGCGCCTGATCACCAGCAAGGCCGGGGTCAACCTGGCGGCTGTGAACTATCACTTTGGCTCGAAGAAGGCGCTGATCCAGGCAGTCTTCTCGCGCTTCCTCGGTCCGTTCTGCCAGAGCCTAGAACGAGAGTTGGACCGCCGCCAATCCAAGGCGGAGAGCAAGGCCAGCCTCGAAGAACTGCTGGAAATGCTCGTCGAGCAGGCCCTGGCAGTAAAGCCCCGCAGTGGCAACGACCTGTCAATCTTCATGCGCCTGCTCGGACTTGCATTCAGTCAGAGCCAGGGCCACCTGCGCAAGTACCTCGAAGAGGTTTACGGCAAGGTTTTCCGCCGCTACATGCTGCTGGTGAACGAATCCGCACCCAGGGTGCCACCGCTTGAGCTCTTCTGGCGCGTGCATTTCATGCTCGGCGCCGCCGCGTTCAGCATGTCAGGGATCAAGGCGCTGCGCGCGATGGCGGAAAACGACTTTGGCGTGAACACCTCCATCGAGCAGGTGATGCGACTGATGGTGCCGTTCCTGGCCGCCGGCATGCGTGCCGAAACCGGAGTCACCGACGACGCGTTGGCCGGTGCGGTGCTCAAGCCGCGCAACAAGGCGCCGGCAGCGCCCGCCAAGGCTTAAATCCACTTGGGCGCAGGCTGGCTGATCGGCTAAGCTTGCGGCCCATGCAAAACCTCGATCTCCTGCATATCTCCATCGCCGACCAGCAGCTCTATGGCTTCGCCAAGGGGCAGTTGGTGCTGCGCATGCCTGTCTCTACCGCCCTGAATGGCGCGGGCGAAACCAATGGTTCCAACTGCACCCCCCGGGGATTGCACCAGATCCGCGCGCGCATTGGCGACGGCTTGCCCCTTGGTGCTGTCCTGCGTGGGCGGCGCTGGACCGGTGAGGTCTGGAATGCCGAGCTGCATGAGCGCTTTCCCGGAAGGGACTGGATTCTCACTCGCATCCTCTGGCTGAGCGGGTGCGAGCCTGGCCGCAATCGCCTCGGCCGGGTGGATAGCTTCCGCCGCTATATTTATCTACACGGCACGCCGGACACTGAACCCATGGGTGTACCGCTATCCCATGGTTGCATTCGTCTGCGCAACGCCGACGTGCTGGAACTCTTCGATCGCGTGCCCGTCCACTGTGCGGTACGCATAGACGAAGCGCCTTGCCCGGACTGGGCGGCGGCACAACTCTTTTAAGGATTTTCCATGCAAGGTTCCCTGATGCTGGATATCGGTGGCACCTGGCTGACCGCCGAGGATCGGCAGATCCTCCGTCAGCCGGAAGTCGCCGGTCTGATCATCTTTGCCCGCAACATCGAAAGCCCGCGCCAGGTGCGTGAGCTCTGTGCTTCCATCCGCACGGTTCGCCCCGATCTGATCCTCGCGGTCGACCAGGAAGGCGGCCGCGTGCAGCGCCTGCGCCAAGGCTTCCTGCGCCTGCCCGCTATGCGCGCCCTGGCCGACAACGAAAACGCCGAGCAGTTGGCGGAGCAGTGTGGCTGGTTGATGGCGACCGAAGTGCTCGCCGTTGGCCTGGACATCAGCTTCGCCCCGGTTCTGGACCTCGACCACCAGCGCAGTGCGGTAGTCGGCAGCCGCGCGTTCGAAGGTGACCCGGAGCGCGCCGCGCGCCTGGCGGGTGCCTTCATCCGTGGCCTGCGTCAGGCTGGCATGGCCGCTACCGGCAAACACTTCCCCGGCCACGGCTGGGCGGAGGCCGACTCCCATGTGGCCATCCCTACCGACGAGCGCAGCCTGGAGCAGATTCGCCAGAGCGACCTGGTTCCTTTCGCCCGTCTGGCTTCCGAGCTGGACGGCATGATGCCGGCGCACGTGATTTATCCGCAGGTGGACAACCAGCCCGCTGGCTTCTCCCGGCGCTGGCTGCAGGAAATCCTGCGCGGCGAGCTGAAATTCTCCGGTGTCATCTTCAGTGATGACCTCTCCATGGCGGGCGCTCACGTGGTGGGCGATGCCGCCGAGCGTATCGAAGCGGCGCTGACCGCCGGTTGCGACATGGGGCTGGTGTGCAACGACCGTGCTTCGGCCGAGCTGGCCCTGGCACGTCTGCAACGTCTCGGCGCCAAGCCGCCGGCCAGCTTGGCGCGGATGCGCCGTCGCGCCTTCCCAGGCACCGAATACCGCCAGGATCCCGGCTGGCTGCAGGCCGTTGCGGCTCTGCGCGATGCTCAGTTGATCGATTGAGGAACCGACATGACCGTCTACGCCATCATTGGTGGAACAGGCCTGACCCAGCTCGAAGGCCTGAGCATGAAAGCCCTGCTCAACCCTGAAACGCCCTACGGCGCGCCGTCGGCAGGCATTGTCCATGGCTCGTACGCCGGGCATGACGTGCTGTTCCTGGCCCGTCACGGTCATCCGCACCGGATTCCGCCTCATCAGGTGAACTATCGCGCCAACCTCTGGGCCCTCAGGCATGCTGGTGCCCAAGCGGTAATTGCGGTGAACGCGGTAGGCGGCATCCATCCGGCCATGGGGAGCGGCCACCTGGTTGTGCCGCATCAGGTGATCGACTACACCCACGGGCGTATCGGCACCTTCTTCGAGGGCGACCTGGATCACGTTACCCATATCGATTTCAGCCATCCCTATGACGAAGAACTGCGTGCCCGACTGCTGGCGGCCCTGAACGCTTGCGACTTCCCGCACAGTGATTTTGGCGTCTATGGCTGCACCCAGGGCCCACGCCTGGAAACCGTGGCTGAGATCGCCCGCCTGGAGCGCGATGGCTGCGACATCGTCGGCATGACCGGCATGCCGGAGGCGGCGCTGGCGCGTGAGTTGAACCTGCCTTATGCCTGCCTGTCGCTGGTGGTCAATCCTGCCGCCGGCAAGTCCGACGGCATCATCACCATGGCCGAGATCGAGGCTGCCTTGGCCGAGGGCATCGGTAAGGTGCGTAGCGTCCTGGCTCACGTGCTGAAAGGCTGAGGCCTTTCGGCCGTTGGCGTGCTGAATCACCAGTGAATCAGCACGTCTGAAAGGCGACCTGTTCCACCTTGGCGCTTCAGGTGAAACGGGGCAGGGGGGCGAAGAGGGCATCGATGTCCTCTTCGGCCAATCGCCAGCCCTCCTTCTCGCGACCGTCCAGAATGCCTCGTGCCAGCGCCGCCTTCTGCGCCTGCAACTGCTGGATCTTCTCTTCCACTGTTCCCCGCGAAATCAGCCGATAGACGAAAACCGGCTTGTCCTGGCCGATGCGATAGGCGCGGTCGGTCGCCTGGCGTTCCACTGCCGGGTTCCACCAGGGGTCGTAGTGGATCACTGTGTCGGCGGCAGTGAGATTGAGGCCGGTGCCGCCTGCCTTGAGGCTGATCAGGAACAGCGGAACCTCGCCATTCTGGAAGCGCTGCACCGGGGTGCGCCGGTCGCGGGTATCGCCGGTGATCTGCACATAGTCGATGCTGCGCTTGCGCAGCTCGTCCTCGATCAGGGCGAGCATGCTGGTGAACTGGGAGAACAGCAGCACCTTGCGTCCCTCGGCGATCAGCTCCTCCAGCATTTCCATCAGGCTGTCCAGCTTGCCTGAACTGCTGCCGCGCGTGCGGGTGCCGCTCTCTTCGATCAGGCGGGTGTCGCAGCACACCTGGCGCAGCTTCAGCAGGGCTTCAAGGATCACGATCTGGCTGCGCGCGAGACCCTTGCGGTCGATCTCGTCGCGCACCTTGTGATCCATCGCCAGCCGCACGGTTTCATACAGGTCGCGCTGGCGGTCGCTGAGTTCGACCCATTGGGTAATCTCGCTCTTGGCCGGTAGCTCGGTGGCCACCGCTTCCTTGCTGCGACGCAGCAGAAAGGGCTTGAGGCGCGCATTGAGATGGGCGAGGCGGGTGGCGTCGCCGTGTTTTTCGATGGGATTGCGGTAATTGCGCAGGAAGCTCTGGCTGTCCCCGAGCCAGCCCGGCATCAGGAAATGGAAGAGCGACCAGAGTTCGCCCAGATGATTCTCCAGCGGCGTACCGGTGAGGCAGAGCCGTTGGCGGGCTTCCAGCTGACGCGCCGCCTGGGCCGCCTTGCTGGTGGGGTTCTTGATGAATTGCGCTTCGTCGAGGATCAACAGGTGCAGCGGCAATTCGGCGAAATGCTCCAGATCCCGGGGGAGTAGCGCGTAGGTGGTGAGCAGCAGGTCGTGCTCTGCCATCTGCTCGAACGCCTTCTTGCGGCCGGGGCCGTGCAGGGCGAGCACGCGCAGGTCCGGTGCGAAGCGCTCCGCCTCGTCGAGCCAGTTCGGAATGAGGCTGGTGGGCATGACCACCAGGGCCGGCCGATCGAGGCGGCCGCTCTCCTTTTCCATCAGCAGATGGGCAAGTGTTTGCAGGGTCTTGCCCAGGCCCATGTCGTCACCCAGGATGCCGCCGGCGTTGACGTCCCTCAGGGTTTGCAGCCAGGCGAGGCCCTCCAGCTGGTAATGACGGAGTTCGGCGTTCAGGCCCTTGGGTGGAGTGATAGTGACCTTGCCGCTGTCGCGCAGCTTGCGCGCCAGCTCACGTAGTTCGTCGCCGCCCTGCCAGTGCAGGTCGAGGCCTTCCAGTTGACTCAGTCGCGCGGCATCGGGTCGGGACAGGCGCAGGCTCTGGGTCGGGTCCTGGTCGCGCTGGTAGAGTTCGCCCAGGGTGGTCAGCACCGGTTTGAGGCGGGAAAACGGCAGCATCACCTGTAGCGGGCGGCCATCGACGGCACGCGTGGCATCCAGCTGCAGTCGCAACTGGTCGTCGTCCTTGCGTCGTTGCAGGTTCTGCGGGTCGAGCAATTCGGGGTTGCGCTGGATCAGGCGCAGGAGAACCGGCAGCAGGCTGATTCGGCGTCCCTCGACGACGATACCCAGTTCCAGGTCGAACCACTCGCGGCCCGGCGCCTCGTCGACTTCGGCGTACCAGCCTTCCACCTGGGTGAGGTCGAACTGAAAACCTGGGCGAATATCGATTTTCCAGCCCTGCTCGCGCAGTGCCGGCAGTTGTTCGCGCATGAAGTGCAGCCACTGCTCGTCGCTGGGCAGCTCGAACATTTCCGCGCTGTTGGCGGGAAGCGCCAGGCTTTGCCGCAGGGCCTCCTTGAATCCGAGTTGGCGCAGGACATCACGCCAGGCCTGTTCGGCTCGGGGGTGGCGGGCGATGGATAGACGTTCGCCGTTGCTGCGGTGATGCAGCCGCTCCGGTTTCGTGGTCTTGCCATGAATCTGTGCGCTGCCGTATTCGAAGACCAGGCCGGCGCGATGCTGCTGGCTGCCCACCATGCGTCCACTGCGAAGGTCGTATTGGCTCTGGGCGTGGCTGCCGAGGATCAGGTGCGGCAGCGGCTGCAGGTCGTCCACCAGGCGCTCGGTCGGGGGCGGTGGCGGCTGCCAGCCGTCGGCGGGCTGCGCCAGTAAGACCATGATGGCGGCGACGCAGTGTTTGCAGTTGTAGTTCACCGGGCAGCTGCAATTGCCGACCACGCCCAGGCCTTTGGGGGCGAGTCGGATTCGCTGCGTGTAGAAGTGGCCTTCGGAGCCTTCGCAACTGGTCTCGATGGCCTTGTCGCTCAGGCTGAGCAGCCGGATGCGGTCTTCCGTGGCGTATTTGAGGCCACGGGAAATGGCGCCTGGATCGAAATCCAGGCGCCAGTCCAGTTGCCTCAGTTGGTCGAGCAGGACACTCATGGTGCCTTAGAGCGGGCTGACGCGGATCAGGATGCCCAGGTTGCCGTGGTCGAGGAAGGTCAGTTCGCCGTTCTTCAGGCGGGTGCCCTGACGCAGGCGCTCGCTGCTGCTGATCAGGCCGCTGCCGTCGAACCGGTTGATCCAGAAGTCGGCCTGGGCGTCGACGCTGCGATCGAGAGTGAGTGCCAGGGTGCCTTCCACCGGGTAATGGCCGAGCTGCTGTTCGCCGGAGGTCACCGAGACCATGTTCGGCGTGGCGGACAGGTTCTGCGACCAGGCCTTGTGCAGCAGCACTTCGTAACCGGCATTGGGATTGAGCTTCGCCGCTTCGCCGTCCAGCGCGGTTCCGCGCTCGCTGCCTTCGATGGACTGGCTGCCCGCGGCCCAGTCGTCCGGCGCCGGCTGGCTGGCGGGAATCGGATCGCCGGACTGGCGGAAGATGATCATTTCCACCGAATAGAGACCGTCGGCGAAAGCTGCCGGGGCCAGCAGGGCGAGCAGCAGGGCGAAGTTACGAATGGCACGCATGGGTTGTTCCTTATAGGGGCAATCATTCCGCAGACTACTGCGGGGTCAGGCGTTCGAACAGGGCTTCGAGGGTGTTGAAGCGTTCTTCCGGGCGCTCCATGGGCACCTGGAATTTGAACAGGGTGGCGCCTTCGAACTTGTAGCGCTTGGGCTGGCCCTGGATCAGCTTGATCAGTACCAGTGGGTCGACGCAGGTGTCGGCGGCGAACTCGATGCGGCCACCTTGCGGGCCGGCATCGACTTTCTTGATGCCGAGCTTCTCCGCCTGCAGCTTGAGGAGTGTCAGACGCACCAGGTGCTTGCTGGGTTCGGGCAGCAGGCCGAAGCGGTCGATCATCTCCACCTGCAGTTCCTTCAGGCCGTCTTCGTCCGCAGCCGAGGCGATGCGCTTGTACAGGATCAGGCGCGCGTGGACGTCGGGCAGGTAATCCTCGGGGATCAGCGCCGGAACCCGCAGGTTGATTTCCGGTCCGCCGCCCAGGGGTTGTTCCAGGTTGGGCTGTTCGCCCTTGCGGATTGCCTTCACCGCGCGCTCAAGCATTTCCATGTAGAGGGTAAAGCCGACGGCCTGGATCTGGCCGCTCTGGCCGTCGCCGAGGAGTTCGCCGGCGCCACGGATTTCCAGGTCATGGGTGGCCAGCACGAAACCGGCGCCCAGGTCCTGGGCGTTGGCGATGGCTTCCAGGCGCTTCTCGGCGTCCGGGGTCATCTGCTTGCGTGGCGGCGTCAGCAGGTAGGCGTAGGCCTGGTGGTGGCTGCGGCCGACGCGACCGCGCAGCTGGTGAAGCTGGGCCAGGCCGAACTTGTCGGCACGTTCGATGACGATGGTGTTGGCACTGGGCACGTCGATGCCGGTTTCGATGATGGTCGAGGCCACCAGCACGTTGAAGCGCTTGTGGTAGAAGTCGCTCATCACCTGTTCGAGTTCGCGTTCGCGCATCTGGCCGTGGCCGACGGCGATGCGCGCCTCAGGCACCAGTTCGGCCAGCTCGGCGGCGCATTTCTCGATGGTCGCCACCTCGTTGTGCAGGTAGTAGACCTGGCCACCGCGCAGCAGCTCGCGGAGCAGCGCTTCCTTGATCGCGGTTTTCTGCCGCTCCATCACAAAGGTGCGTACCGACAGCCGGCGCGCCGGCGGCGTGGCAATGATGGACAGGTCGCGCATGCCGGCCACGGCCATGTTCAGCGTTCGCGGAATGGGCGTGGCGGTGAGGGTGAGGATATCCACCTCGCTGCGCAGGGACTTCAGCTGTTCCTTCTGGCGCACGCCGAAGCGGTGTTCTTCGTCGATGATGGCAAGGCCCAGGTTCTTGAAGCGCACGTCATCCTGCAGCAGCTTGTGGGTGCCGATGATGATGTCGATCTTGCCTTCGGACAGTTGCTGCGCCGCGCCTTCCACTTCCTTGGCCGACTTGAAGCGGCTCATCACTTCCACGGTTACCGGCCAGTCGGCGAAGCGATCGCGGAAGCTGTTGTAGTGCTGCTGGGCGAGGAGGGTGGTGGGCACCAGTACGGCGACCTGCCTGCCGCTGTGTACCGCGACGAAGGCGGCGCGCATGGCGACTTCGGTCTTGCCGAAGCCAACGTCGCCGCACACCAGGCGATCCATGGGTTTGGGCGCGAGCATGTCGGCCAGCACGGCTTCGATGGCGGCTTGCTGGTCCGGGGTTTCTTCGAAGGGGAAGCCGGCGGAGAAGGTGGCGTAGTCGGCCTTCGGATCCTTGAAGGCGTAGCCTTCGCGGGCGGCGCGGCGGGCGTAGATGTCCAGAAGCTCGGCGGCCACGTCGCGGACCTGTTCGGCGGCCTTGCGCTTGGCCTTCTGCCAGGCTTCCGAGCCCAGGCGATGCAAGGGCGCCAGGGCGTCGTCGCTGCCGGTGTAGCGGGCGATCAGGTGCAGGCTGGCCACCGGCACGTAGAGCTTGGCTTCCTCGGCGTACTGCAGGGCGAGGAATTCGGCGGCCTGGCCGTCGATTTCCAGGGTGATCAGGCCCAGGTAGCGGCCAACGCCATGGTCGATGTGCACCACGGGCGCGCCTTCGCGCAGCTCGGCGAGGTTCTTGATCACGTTGTCGCCAGCGTCGCTACGGCGTTCGCGGCGGCGACGCTGCATCACGCGTTGGCCGAACAGCGGGCTTTCGGCGATCAGCGCCAGGCCCGGGTCGTCCAGCAACAGGCCCTCATCCAGTGGCGCGATGGTGATGGCCAGGCGCTCGGAGCTGGTGACGAAGTCCGGCCAGCCGTCCACTTCCTGCGGACGCAGCTTCAGGCGTGCGAGCATTTCCAGCAGCACTTCACGGCGACCGGCGGACTCGGCGCTGAACAGCACCCGTCCGGGGAATTCTTCGATGAAGCGGCGCAAGGCTGCCAGCGGTTCGCTGGCCTTGGCCTGGATCGCAAGGTCGGGCAGGGCGCGGGCGGAGAAGCGTTCGCGGCCGACGCCCGGCTCGACGTCTTCCTGGCTCAGTACCAGGCGGGGCGAGCCTTTCAGGCGGGCGAAGCAGTCTTCCACCGGGAGGAACAGTTCGGCGGGCGGCACCAGCGGGCGTTCCGGGTCGACGCGGCGTTCCTCGTAGCGGCTGCGGACGTCAGTCCAGAACTGCTCGGCGGCCTGCTCGATGCCAGGCAGGGAGAACACCTGGGTGTCCGCCGGCAGATAGTCGAACAGGGTCGCCGACTCTTCGAAGAACAGCGGCAGGTAGTACTCGATGCCCGCTGGCGTGATACCGCTGGCCAGATCCTGGTAGATGGGGCAGCGGCGGAAGTCGACGTCGAAGCGCTCGCGGAAGCGACCACGGAAATCGGTGACGGCCTTCTTGTCCAGCGGGAACTCGCGGGCTGGTAGCAGGCGGATGGACTCCACCTTGTCCACCGAGCGTTGGGTTTCCGGGTCGAAGGTTCGCAGAGTTTCGATCTCGTCATCGAACAGGTCGATGCGATAGGGCAGGTCGCTGCCCATGGGGAACAGGTCGATCAGGGCGCCGCGAACGGCGAACTCGCCGTGTTCGTACACCGTGTCCACGCAACGGTAGCCGGCAGCTTCGAAGCGCAGTCGCATCTGCTCCACATCAAGCTTCTGGCCGACGTCCAGCACCAGGCTGGAACCCAGCAGGAAACGTGTGGGCGCCAGTCGGTGCAGGGCGGTGGTGATGGGCACCACCAGCACGCCGCGCTTGACCTCGGGCAGCCGGTAAAGGGTGTCGACGCGCTGGGAAATGATGTCCTGGTGCGGCGAGAACAGGTCGTAGGGCAGGGTTTCCCAGTCGGGGAAGTGCAGGACGTCCAGGTCCGGGGCGAAGAAACCCAGTTCCTGCTCCAGGCGCTCGGCAGTCTGACTGTCGGCGGTCAGCAGCAGGGTGAACCGCTTGCCGGCGCTGGCGGCTTCGGCAATGGCCAGGCTCAGGGCGGCACCGGGCAGATTGCCCCAATGCTGCTTGCCGGCGGCGGAGGGAAGAGGCGGAAGGCGCAGTACGGACACGGGCAAGGTGGCTCCGGTCGGAAAAAGATCGGCGGATTGTAACTATCCCGACTAGCGGATGTCAGTGTTGGGCCCGCTGCTGATTGCCGGCGCCTGCGTGCGCCGTCATAATGTAGCCCCTTTTTTCATCCCCTACATGTGGAAGGTACTGCCCGTGACTCAGAAGCCCGACCAGTGTCTCGGTGAATGGATCGATCGTGAAGCCCTCGCGGAAGCCATGATTCCGATGATTGGCCAGCTGTATCGCAACAACAATGTTGTGACTTCGATCTATGGCCGTGGCCTGATCAACCGCTCCGTGATCGCCATCCTCAAGGCCCACCGCTTTGCTCGTCACCGCCTCGCGGATGAAGCCGAGCTGTCGGTTCACGAAACCTTCCCGATCCTCAAGGCCATGAGCGAGCTCAAGCTGGGCGCCGCTTCCGTGGACCTGGGCAAGATGGTTGCCAAGTTCAAGGCCGAAGGTAATGGCCGCAGCATCGAGCAGTTCACCAAGGACGAGCTGGCCGACGTGGTTGGCAAGCAGAACGGCGCTGCCCGCGAAGGCACCGACGTCGTCCTGTACGGCTTCGGCCGCATCGGCCGCCTGCTGGCGCGCATCCTGATCGAGAAGACCGGTGGTGGCGACGGCCTGCGCCTGCGCGCCATCGTCGTCCGCAAGGGTGCCGAGAACGACCTGGTCAAGCGTGCCAGCCTGCTGCGCCGTGACTCCGTACACGGTCCGTTCGACGGCACCATCGTCATCGACGAAGAAAACAACACCCTGACCGCCAACGGCAACCTGATCCAGGTGATCTACTCCAACGATCCCGCCTCGATCGACTACACCGCCTACGGCATCAAGAACGCCCTGCTGGTCGACAACACCGGCAAATGGCGTGACGCCGACGGCCTGGCCCAGCACCTGAAGTGCCCGGGTATCGACCGCGTCGTCCTGACCGCTCCGGGCAAGGGTGCTCTGAAGAACATCGTTCACGGCATCAACCACGGCGACATCACTGCCGACGACAAGATCGTCTCCGCCGCTTCCTGCACCACCAACGCCATCGTGCCGGTGCTGAAGGCGGTCAATGACCAGTTCGGCATCGTCAACGGCCACGTCGAAACCGTTCACTCGTACACCAACGACCAGAACCTGATCGACAACTTCCACAAGGGCAGCCGTCGCGGTCGTAGCGCTCCGCTGAACATGGTGATCACCGAGACCGGTGCCGCCACCGCCGCCGCCAAGGCCCTGCCGGTGCTGAAGGGCAAGCTGACCGGCAACGCCATCCGCGTTCCGACTCCGAACGTCTCCATGGCGATCCTGAACCTGAACCTGGAGAAGGCCACCAGCCGCGACGAGATCAACGAATACCTGCGCCAGGCGGCCATGCATTCGGATCTGCACAAGCAGATCGATTACGTCTCCTCCCAGGAAGTGGTGTCCTCCGACTTCGTCGGTTCCCGCCACGCCGGTGTGGTCGATGCTGAAGCCACCATCTGCAACGACAACCGCGTTGTGCTGTACGTCTGGTACGACAACGAGTTCGGTTACAGCTGCCAGGTAGTGCGCGTGATGGAAGACATGGCAGGCGTGAATCCGCCGTCCTTCCCTCAGTAAGTTGTGATCTGTGAAAAACGGGAGCTCTCGGGCTCCCGTTTTTCATTTTTGCGTCTGTAATCGGATAACAAGAATCGCTTGGGGATTACCCAGATGGAAGGACATCACCTTCACCAGGGGCCGCTCAAAAGGGGCCTGAAAAACCGCCACATCCAGCTAATCGCGCTGGGCGGCGCCATCGGTACCGGCCTGTTCCTGGGCTCGGCCGGGGTGCTCAAGTCGGCGGGACCGTCGATGATTCTCGGCTACGCCATTGCCGGCTTCTTCGCATTCCTGATCATGCGTCAGCTCGGCGAGATGATCGTCGAAGAACCTGTGGCCGGCTCCTTCAGCCACTTCGCCCACAAGTACTGGGGCGGTTATGCGGGCTTCCTCTCCGGCTGGAACTACTGGGTGCTGTACGTCCTGGTGGGCATGGCCGAGCTGACAGCCGTGGGCAAGTACATCCAGTTCTGGTGGCCGGAGGTTCCCACCTGGGTATCGGCGGCGGTGTTTTTCGTGCTGATCAACCTGATCAACCTGGCCAACGTGAAGGTCTTCGGTGAGGCGGAATTCTGGTTCGCCCTGATCAAGGTGGTGGCCATCATCGGCATGATCATCCTGGGTATCTACCTGCTGGTCAGCGGCACGGGCGGCGAGCAGGCGGCGGTGAGCAACCTCTGGAGCCATGGCGGCTTCTTCCCCAACGGCCTGGAAGGCCTGGTGATGGTGTTGGCCATCATCATGTTCTCCTTCGGTGGCCTGGAGTTGATCGGCATTACTGCTGCCGAAGCCAGCGAGCCGAAGAAGGTGATTCCCAAGGCCGTCAACCAGGTCATCTACCGCATCCTGATTTTCTACATTGGCGCCCTCAGTGTGCTGCTGATGCTCTATCCCTGGGACAGGCTGCTGGAGACCCTGAACGCTGCGGGCGATCCCTACAGCGGCAGCCCCTTCGTGCAGATTTTCTCGCTGATCGGCAGCGATGCTGCGGCCCATATCCTGAACTTCGTGGTATTGACCGCAGCCCTGTCGGTCTACAACAGCGGTGTCTATGCCAACAGTCGCATGCTCTACGGTCTGGCCGAGCAGGGCGATGCGCCCAGGGCGCTGATGAAGGTGGATGACCGTGGCGTGCCGGTACTTGCCATTGGCCTCTCCGCACTGATCACCTTCCTCTGCGTGGTCGTGAACTACCTTGCGCCGCAGAAGGCCCTGGAACTGCTGATGGCGCTGGTGGTAGCGGCCCTGGTGATCAACTGGGCGATGATCAGTCTGTCCCACCTGAAGTTCCGCAAGAGCATGGTTGCCCAAGGTATCGAGCCCTCCTTCAAGGCGCTCTGGTACCCGCTTGGCAATTACCTGTGCCTGGCGTTCGTGGCGCTGATCCTCGGCGTGATGCTGATGATTCCGGGCATCAACGTTTCGGTCTATGCCATTCCCTTCTGGCTGGCCCTGATCGGCGTCTGCTACTACTTCAAGCGTTCCGCGGCACGCGCGACCGCCCACTGAAGCCCATTGCGGACAAGATAACGGGAGCCTCTGGCTCCCGTTTTTCATTGGGGCGCAAGGGATGACCCTTCGTTCAGAAGCGGACGCCTTGTTGCCTGATATTTCCTAAGTCCCTGAAAAGAAAGCCTTTGGTTGGCGCGGGCGGAGTGCGCTCTCTATAATCCGCCCCTTAATCGTTCGGAATTCAGCACGTTCGTGCCAGGTCTTGCCTGGCGCGATGCTGGTCTTTTGGCCAGTGGGCTGGGCCGGGAAGCACTTCTGTTTCAGGCGAAACCTATGATCAGAATCAAGCGAGGGCTGGACCTGCCGGTGGCAGGTGAGCCCGTCCAGCGAATCGGGGCAGGGCGCCCGGTTCGCAGCGTCGCCGTCATCGGCTTCGACTATCACGGCATGAAGCCGACCATGGACGTCCAGGTGGGGGACCGGGTCAAACTCGGCCAGCCACTGTTCTCCGACAAGAAAACCCCCGGTGTCATCTACACCGCGCCAGGTGCCGGTGTGATCAGTGCCATTCATCGCGGCGAGCAGCGCGTGCTGCAGTCGGTGGTGATCGACCTCGACGGCGAGGACGAAGTCCTCTTCGAGCAGTACGCCGCCGGGCAGCTCGATCAGCTCGGCCCCGAGCAAGTGCGTGACAACCTGATCCGCTCCGGCCTCTGGACTGCGCTGCGCACTCGACCGTTCAGCCAAGTACCGGCCATCGACGCCACGCCGAGTTCCATCTTCGTCACGGCCATGGACACCCATCCGCTGGCTGCCGATCCCGCCCTGGTGATCGCCGAGCATTCCGCCGACTTCGAGCACGGCCTCAAGGTGCTCGCCCGCCTGGCCCGCGTATTCCTCTGCAAGGCCGAAGGTGCCGTGTTGCCGGGCGAAGGCCTGGCCCAGGTTCGCAGCGAATCCTTCGCCGGGCCGCATCCGGCAGGCCTGCCCGGCACCCACATCCACTTCCTCGATCCGGTGAGTGCCAGCAAGAGTGTCTGGCACATCGGCTATCAGGATGTGCTTGCCATCGGCAAGCTGTTCACTACTGGCCGCCTCTGGGTGGAGCGAGTGGTGTCGCTGGCGGGGCCCGTGGTGGAGAAGCCGCGCCTGGTGCGCACCCGCCTCGGTGCCAGCCTGGAAGAGCTGACCGCTGGCGAACTGCAGCCCGGTGCCAACCGCGTGGTGTCCGGCTCGCTGCTGGGCGGTCGCACCTCTCGCGGCGCTTGCGCCTACCTCGGCCGTTATCACCTGCAGGTTTCCTGCCTGCGCGAAGGTAATGACCGCGAGCTGCTGCACTACCTGCGCGCCGGGATGGACAAGCACTCGGTGCTGAACATCTTCGTTTCCAAATTGCTGGGCGGCCGCAAGTTCGCCTTCAGCACCACCACCAACGGCAGCCCGCGCGCCATGGTGCCGGTTGGCAACTACGAGTCGGTGATGCCCCTGGACATCCTGCCCACGCAGTTGCTGCGCTACCTGATCGTCGGCGATACCGAAATGGCCCAGAAGCTCGGCTGCCTGGAGCTGGACGAAGAAGACCTGGCCCTGTGCAGCTACGTCTGTGCCGGCAAGTACGAGTACGGCCCGATCCTGCGGGACAACCTCAGCCGTATCGAGAAGGAGGGCTGAGATGGGCCTTAGAAAATTCCTCGACCGCATCGAGCACAACTTCGAGCAGGGCGGTCGCTATGAAAAGTGGTACGCGCTGTACGAGGCGGTAGATACCTTTTTCTATCGCCCCGCCAACGTGACCCGCACCACGGCCCATGTGCGCGACGGTATCGACCTCAAGCGCATGATGATCACCGTCTGGCTCTGCACCTTCCCGGCGATGTTCTTCGGCATGTGGAACGTCGGCTACCAGGCCAACCTGGTATTCGCGCAAAGCCCTGAGCTGCTGGTG
Organism: Pseudomonas sp. BN411; assembly: GCF_029871235.1. Classification (GTDB taxonomy): domain Bacteria; phylum Pseudomonadota; class Gammaproteobacteria; order Pseudomonadales; family Pseudomonadaceae; genus Metapseudomonas. Next base: position 127,770 of record NZ_SSOM01000055.1, on the reverse strand, counting down.
GCCCAGGAAGGCTGGCGCTTCGCGTTGATCGGTTCGCTGGCTGGTTTCGACCCGAACAGCCTGTGGGACAACTTTATCCAGGGCGCTGCCTGGTTCCTGCCCATCTACGCCGTGACCTTCATCGTTGGTGGCTTCTGGGAAGTGCTTTTCGCTTCCATTCGCCGCCATGAAGTGAACGAAGGCTTCTTCGTCACCTCCGTGCTCTTCGCCCTGACGCTGCCGCCGAGCATCCCTCTCTGGCAGGTGGCGCTGGGCATCAGCTTCGGCGTGGTGCTGGGCAAGGAAGTCTTCGGCGGCACCGGCAAGAACTTCCTCAACCCGGCCCTGGCCGGCCGCGCCTTCCTCTTCTTCGCCTATCCCGCGCAGATTTCCGGGGACGAGGTGTGGACGGCGGTGGACGGTTTCGCCGGCGCCACCTCCCTGAGCCTGGGTGCTGCAGGCGGCGTCGAGAACATCGTCGGCCACGGCATCAGCTGGATGGATGCATTCCTGGGCACTATCCAGGGCTCCATCGGCGAAACCAGCACGCTGGCCATCCTGATCGGCGGCGGCGTGCTGCTGGTCACCCGTATCGCAGCCTGGCGCATCGTCGCCGGCGTGATGCTGGGGATGATCGCCACCAGTTGGCTGTTCAACACCATCGGTTCGGACACCAACCCGATGTTTGCCATGCCCTGGTACTGGCACCTGGTCCTGGGTGGCTTCGCGTTCGGCATGATGTTCATGGCCACCGACCCGGTGTCCGCGTCCATGACCAACACCGGCAAATGGCTGTTCGGCACGCTGATCGGCCTGATGGTGGTGTTGATCCGCGTGGTCAACCCGGCCTTCCCGGAAGGCATGATGCTGGCGATCCTCTTCGCCAACCTGTTCGCGCCGTTGATCGACCATTTCGTCGTCCAGGCCAATATCAAGCGGAGGCTGGCTCGCAATGGCTAACCAGAAAGAATCCACTCTCCGCACCTTGATGGTGGCCCTGGTGGTCTGCCTGGTGTGCTCCGTGTTCGTGGCGGGTGGCGCCGTGGCGCTGAAGCCGGTTCAAGTGGAAAACCGCGAGCTGGACAAGCAGCGCAGCATCCTCGCTATCGCCGGTCTGGGCGAACCGGGCATGTCCGCCGACGAGGTGAAGAAGCTCTATGCCGAGCGCATCAGTGCGAAGGTGGTGGACCTCTCCACCGGCGAATTCAGCGATGCCATCCAGGCTGCCGGCTTCGATCCGCTGAAAGCCGCCAAGGACCCGGAGCTGTCGGATGCCTTGTCGGCCGAGCAGGACATCGCTTCCATCAAGCGCCGCGAGCGATTCTCCACCGTGTACCTGGTGGAGCAGGAGGGCAAGCTGCAGACCCTGATCCTGCCGGTGCGAGGTTATGGGCTGTGGTCGACCCTCTACGGGTTCCTCGCACTCAAGGGCGACCTCAATACCGTGGTCGGTCTTGGCTTCTACCAGCACGGCGAAACTCCGGGGCTCGGTGGTGAAGTGGACAACCCGAAATGGAAGGCGCTGTGGAATGGCAAGAACCTGTTCGATGAGCAGGGCCAACTGGCGATCCAGATCATCAAGGGCAGTGTCGACGCGCAGTCGCCGAACGCCAGTCACCAGGTCGACGGTCTTGCCGGTGCGACGCTGACCAGCAAGGGCGTCAACAACCTGCTGCATTTCTGGCTGGGCAAGAACGGCTTCGGTCCCTTCCTGGCCAAACTGAACGACGGGGAAGCATGAGCATGGCGCAGCCCACTATCCGGTCGGTCCTGCTGGACCCGATCCTGCACAACAACCCCATCGGCCTGCAGATCCTCGGCATCTGTTCGGCCCTGGCGGTCACTTCCAACCTGAAGACCGCGCTGGTGATGTCCATCGCCCTGACCCTGGTGACCGGCTTCTCCAACCTGTTCATCTCGATGATCCGCAGCCAGATCCCCAGCTCGATCCGCATGATCGTGCAGATGGTGATCATCGCGTCGCTGGTGATTGTGGTGGACCAGGTGCTCAAGGCCTATGCCTTCAGCCTGTCCAAGCAGCTCTCGGTGTTCGTCGGCCTGATCATCACCAACTGCATCGTGATGGGCCGCGCGGAGGCCTTTGCCATGGCCAATCCGCCGCTCCTGTCGTTCTTCGATGGCATCGGCAACGGCCTGGGCTATAGCGCCATGCTGATTGTCCTCGGCATCGTTCGCGAGCTGTTCGGCGCCGGAAAGCTGCTGGGCTACGAGGTGCTGCCGGTAATCAATGATGGCGGCTGGTACCAGCCCAACGGCCTGCTCCTGCTGCCGCCCTCGGCCTTCTTCCTCATCGGCCTGATCATCTGGGCCCTGCGCAGCTGGAAGACCGAGCAGAAAGAGGCGCCGGCCTACAAGATCGCGCCCCAGGTATCCAATAAGGAGGCCTACTGATGGAGCATTACCTCAGCCTGTTCGTGAAGGCCGTGTTCGTCGAAAACATGGCCCTGGCTTTCTTCCTCGGCATGTGCACCTTCATCGCTATCTCGAAGAAGGTGGAAACCGCCATCGGCCTGGGTATCGCGGTGATCGTGGTGCAGGCCATCACCGTGCCGGCCAACAACCTGCTGTACAGCCTGCTGCTCAAGGACGGCGCCCTGGCCTGGGCCGGCTTGCCGGATGTGGATCTGTCATTCCTCGGTCTGCTCAGCTACATCGGGGTGATCGCCGCCATCGTGCAGATCCTCGAGATGCTGCTCGATAAATACGTACCCTCGCTCTACAACGCCCTCGGCGTGTTCTTGCCGCTGATCACGGTGAACTGCGCCATCATGGCCGGCTCGCTGTTCATGGTGGAGCGCGATTACAACCTCGGCGAAAGCGTGGTCTACGGCATCGGCTCCGGTTTCTCCTGGGCGTTGGCGATTGCGCTGCTGGCGGGCATCCGCGAGAAGCTGAAATACAGCGATGTCCCCGAAGGCCTGCAGGGCCTCGGTATCACCTTCATCACCATCGGCCTGATGTCCCTCGGCTTCATGTCGTTCTCCGGTGTGCAGCTCTAAGGAAAGGACATGCTGAGTTTCGAAATCTTCCTTGCCATCGGCATGTTCACCGCCATCGTCCTCGGGCTGGTGGTGATCATCCTGGCGGCCCGCGCCAAGCTGGTTTCCAGCGGCGACGTGAACATCGTGATCAACGGCGAGCGGACCGTCACCGTGCCGGCCGGCGGCAAGCTGCTGCAAACCCTGGCATCCCATAACGTCTTCCTGTCTTCTGCGTGCGGTGGCGGCGGTACCTGTGCCCAATGCAAATGCGTGGTGGAAAGCGGTGGCGGCGAGATGCTGCCCACCGAGGAATCCCACTTCACCCGCCGTCAGGCGAAGGAAGGCTGGCGCCTGTCCTGCCAGACCCCGGTGAAGCAAGACATGCACATCGAAGTGCCGGAAGAGGTCTTCGGCGTGAAGAAGTGGGAGTGCACGGTGGAGTCCAACCCCAACGTGGCCACCTTCATCAAGGAACTGACCCTGCGCCTGCCAGAAGGGGAGAGCGTGGACTTCCGCGCCGGTGGCTATGTGCAGCTGGAGTGCCCGCCTCACCAGGTGGCCTACAAGGACTTCGACATCCAGCCCGAGTACCGGGGCGACTGGGACAGGTTCAACCAGTGGAAGTACGTGTCCAAGGTTGATGAGGTGGTGATCCGCGCCTATTCGATGGCCAACTACCCGGACGAAAAGGGCATCGTCAAATTCAACATCCGCATTGCTTCGCCGCCGCCGGGCAAGGACCACCTGCCACCAGGGCAGATGTCGTCATGGGTGTTCAGCCTCAAACCGGGCGACAAGGTCACCGTTTACGGTCCCTTCGGCGAGTTCTTCGCAAAGGACACTGAAGCGGAGATGGTCTTCATTGGTGGTGGCGCGGGCATGGCACCCATGCGTTCGCACATCTTCGACCAGCTCAAGCGCTTGGGGTCCAAGCGCAAGATCAGCTTCTGGTATGGCGCGCGTTCTCTGCGCGAAGCCTTCTATACCGAGGAGTACGACCAACTGGCGGCCGAAAACCCGAACTTCCAGTGGCACCTGGCGCTGTCCGACCCGCAGCCGGAGGACAATTGGACGGGGCTGAAGGGCTTCATCCATAACGTCCTGTACGAGAACTACCTCAAGGACCACCCGGCCCCTGAGGATTGCGAGTTCTACATGTGCGGTCCGCCGATGATGAATGCTGCGGTGATCAAGATGCTCACCGACCTTGGCGTGGAGCGGGAAAACATCCTGCTGGATGACTTCGGTGGCTAAGCGCATCGCCTTCCTGCTTTCGGTCGGCTTGCTACTGGCCGGATGCGGCGACCGCCTGGAGCAGTTCGGCGGCCCCACCATGGGCAGCAGTTACTCGGTGAAGTATGTGCGCAGCGCGTCCGGTCCCTCAGTGGAGCAGGCGCGCAACGAGGTGGAGGGCATCCTGGCCGAGATCGATCAGCAGATGTCCACCTACCGTGCCGACTCCGAAGTGGAGCGTTTCAATGCCCTGCCTGCGGGTAGCTGCATGGCGTTGCCTGCCTCGATGCTGGAACTGGTTTCCTTCGCGGGCGCACTGTCGAAGGACAGCGCGGGCGCCTTCGACATGACGGTGGAGCCGCTGCTCAATCTCTGGGGCTTCGGTCCTCAGTCGAGGGGCGACCAGGTGCCCAGCGCCGAAGCCATTGCCGCCGCGAAGGCCGATGTCGGCCAGCAGCACCTGTTCATTCGAAATTCGGAACTGTGCAAGGACGCGGCGGTGCAGCTGGACTTCAACAGCATCGCCGCCGGCTATGCCGTCGATCGCGTGGTGGCAAGGCTTGGTGAACTGGGTGTCAGCAGCGCCCTGGTGGAGATCACTGGTGAACTCAAGGCCATCGGTCGCAAGCCGGATGGCGCGCCCTGGCGCATCGCCATCGAAGCGCCACGCGACGATCGCCAGGTGGCGCAGCAGGTCATTCGACTGGACGGGCTTGGCGTTTCCACCTCGGGCGACTATCGCAACTACTTTGTAAGGGATGGCAAGCGCTATTCCCACACGCTGGACCCGAAGACCGGGGCACCGATCAGCCATAACCTCGCGGCGGTGACTGTGGTGGACGAGTCGGCGCTGCGGGCGGACGGCCTGTCTACCCTGCTGATGGTGCTGGGGCCGGAGGAAGGTGCGGCCTTTGCTGAACGCCACGGCATCGCCGCGCTCTTCGTAACGCGCGAAGGTGATGGATTCAGGAGTCGTGGCAGCAGCCGCTTCCACGAACTGTTCGAGCAAGAGGAGAAGTGAGCATGACCTTCGTTCTGGTGTTCGTGATCATGCTGCTGGTAGTGCTGGGCATGGCCATCGGCGTGATCATGGGACGCAAGCCGATCGCCGGCTCCTGTGGGGGTATCGCCAACCTCGGCATCGAAAAGGAATGCTCGATCTGTGGTGGTAATCGTGAGAAATGCGAAGAAGTGCGCCGCGAGGGCGATGTAGTGGATTCAGCGCTCGCCTACGACGCGACCAAGCGCTAATGTGCAGCGCCAAGCGGCTCGGCTAAGCTGCACGCCAGTTCAGGGTCCCGCCCGGGATCGCCGAAACAGGTTCCGAATTCTGCGGTGTGGTTCGCCGCGGACCTTGCCGGGGGCGCCAGAGGGCGCCCCGGCCCGTTATGAGGAGTAAGCATGGCTGTCTACAACTACGACGTAGTGGTGCTGGGTTCCGGCCCGGCGGGTGAGGGCGCGGCAATGAACGCCGCCAAGGCTGGTCGCAAGGTGGCGGTGGTGGACAACCGCCCGCTGGTCGGCGGCAACTGCACCCACCTCGGCACCATCCCGTCCAAGGCCCTGCGCCACTCGGTACGGCAGATCATGCAGTACAACACCAACCCGCTGTTCCGCCAGATCGGCGAGCCGCGCTGGTTCTCGTTCCCCGACGTGCTGAAGAGCGCCGAGCGGGTAATCTCCAAGCAGGTGGCCTCGCGTACCGGCTTCTATGCGCGTAACCGCGTCGACGTGTTCTTCGGCACCGCCAGCTTCCATGACGAACAGACCGTGGAAGTGGTTTGCACCAGCGGCGTAGTGGAGAAGCTGGTGGCCAAGCAGATCATCGTCGCCACCGGCTCGCGTCCCTATCGCCCGGCGGACGTCGACTTCCACCACCCGCGCATCTACGACAGCGACACCATCCTCAGCCTGACCCACACGCCGCGCCGCATCATCATCTACGGAGCCGGTGTGATCGGTTCCGAATACGCCTCCATCTTCAGTGGCCTGGGCGTGCTGGTGGACCTGATCGATAACCGCGACCAACTGCTCAGCTTCCTCGACGACGAAATTTCCGACGCCCTGAGCTATCACCTGCGCAACAACAACGTGCTCATTCGCCACAACGAGGAGTACGAGCGCATCGAGGGCCTGGAGAACGGGGTGATCCTGCACCTCAAGTCCGGCAAGAAGATCAAGGCCGACTGCCTGCTGTGGTGCAACGGCCGTACCGGCAACACCGACAAGCTGGGCCTGGAGAACATCGGCATCAAGGTCAACAGCCGTGGCCAAATCAACGTCGACCAGTACTACCGCACCGAAGTCAGCAACATCTTCGCCGCTGGCGACGTGATCGGCTGGCCGAGCCTGGCCAGCGCCGCCGCCGACCAGGGCCGTTCGGCTGCCGGGAGCGCGGTCGAGAATGACAGCTGGCGCTTCGTCGACGACGTGCCGACCGGCATCTACACCATTCCGGAGATCAGCTCCATCGGCAAGAACGAGCGCGAACTCACCCAGGCGAAGATCCCCTACGAAGTGGGCAAGGCTTTCTTCAAGGGCATGGCTCGCGCGCAGATCTCCCACGAGCCGGTGGGCATGCTGAAGATCCTGTTCCATCGCGAAACCCTGGAAATCCTCGGCGTCCACTGCTTCGGCTACCAGGCGTCGGAGATCGTGCACATCGGCCAGGCGATCATGAACCAGAAGGGCGAGGCGAATACCATCAAGTACTTCGTCAACACCACCTTCAACTACCCGACCATGGCGGAAGCCTATCGGGTGGCGGCGTTCGACGGCCTCAACCGGCTTTTTTGAGCGGCACCGGCCGGGCGCCTGAACCGGCCGGGGAGGATCCTCTCGACGATCCGCGCACCTGGCGCTGGCCGAACCGGGAGAGCTTCTGATCAGGCGACGCCCAGAACGAAAAACCGGCCCTTGTGGCCGGCTTTTTCATGGGGAACTGCCCGGAGTCGTGGGAGCGATTTCAATCGCGAATGAATTCGCTCCACGGGGCGGGATGGATTGGGTTCTTCAGCGAATCCCGACCGTGGTGCTGGCCAGTCCGGGGAAGTCGGTGATGATGCTGTCCACGCCGAAGTCCGCCAGGCGTCGCATCAGGGCGGGTTCATTGACCGTCCACACCGACACATGCAGTCCTTCCTTTTGCGCCCGCAGCAGGCGTTCCGGTGTGCACAGGGTCCAGTTCAGCGCCAGCAGGTGGCAGCCGTGGTGCTTGGCCACCTTGAGCGGGTCGAGCCAGGCGTACTCGGCCACCAGGCCACGGGACAGCTTCGGCGTCAGGCGGTTGAGTGCGCGCAGCACTTCCCGCGAGCTGGAGGTGACGGTCACCTTGTCCATCAGGCCATGGCGCTCGGCCAGTTCCTGGATCGCCAGCACCGTCCGTGCAGCGCGTACCCGCGATGCGCTCTTCACTTCCAGTTGCCAGTGCTCGAAGTCGCATTGCTCGAACAAGGTCGCCAGGCGCGGAATGGGGCAGGGCTGATGCCAACCGGGACCGCCCAGGCGGGCGTCGTAGGTCACCAGTTCCTCGGAGTCATGCTCCGCTACCTTGCCGCGGCGGCCGGTGGTGCGCTTCAAGCTGGGGTCGTGGATCACCATCAGCTCGCCGTCACGGGACAGATGCAGGTCCAGCTCGCAACGCTTCACGCCATGTGACAGGCATTGACGAAAGCTGGCCAGGGTGTTTTCCGGGCATTCGCCCTTGGCGCCTCGATGGCCGTAGATCAGGGTCACGTTTATTCCCTTGGTGCTCTGGGTTGATGGTGGCGAACGCTGTCGATGACGCGTCCGCTTTCGAAGTAGACCGAGAATTCGCGGTAGTCCCAGCGGCTGATGGGCGGCTTTCCGACCGCAGGGTGTTCTTCGTCGGGCAGGCCGAAGCGCTCCAGCACAGCGTTCTGGCTCTCACCGCGCGCCGGCAGCGAAAGGGCCTGGTCGCCCTGGTCGCCGACGGGGATTTCGATGGTTTGAGCGCCAGCGGGCAGCGCGAAGAGGAGACAGGTCAGCAACAGGCCGGGGCGCGTCATGCGAGGGTCTCAGGAGGAAGGGGAGGAGCGTTCACGGGCCTGGCGTCGCTTCTGGGCCTGTTTCTGCAGGATGTGCCGTGCCAACAGCTGGCGCTGGGCGTCGGTCAACGCCTCGAATTCGGTGCCGATTTCGAATTGGCCATCCTCGCGCGGCCGGCTATGGACCACCACGGCACGCAACAGCATGCCGAGGGCCTGGGGCATCAGCACCATCTTGATCGCCAGGTGGGTGCCCGTTTCCAGGGGCTGCGCACTGCTGAAGCTGATGCCGCCCTCGGACAGGGTGACCTGACGCGCCGGGCCGATGTCCCGCAGCAGACTCTGGGCGAGTGCCTGGCCGAGCAGGTCAATGCGTTTGTTGATGACCTTCAGGTAGCCGGCCAACGTGCGATCGCGCTCATGGATATGCCGCAGCAAGTGCTGGGATTCAAAGTCCATCAGGTGCAGTTCGCTGAGCAGGCTGAACAGCTGGGAAGCGCTGTCGGCGCCGCTTGCATCAGCTGTTTCGCCCTGTTTCAGCGGGTGAAATTCCAGTGCGATCGTATCTTCGATGCGGTAGTATTCGCGGCGGTCATCCGCGTCTCGTGTCGACATGGCGAACCCATGGCAGCAGTGGTGGTCGAAGAGCTGTTCCGTTATCGCAAGTCCGTTTGCGTCGCCCGGGGCGCCGCGACAGATCACGAACAGAATTTGAGTGTAAACGCTGCTCGCCAGGCCCCGCCACAAGGACGTCCCTTCTTTCGCCAGCGAACTCCACTTCCATGTTCAGACCGCTGTCCCTGTACATAGGCGCCCGTTACACGCGCGCCAAGCGCCGTAGCTACTTCGTCTCCTTCATTTCCCTGACTTCCATGATCGGCCTGGCCCTCGGCGTGCTGGTGATGATCCTGGTGCTGTCGGTCATGAACGGCTTCGACCATGAGATGCGTACCCGCGTGCTGGGCATGGTGCCCCACGCCACGGTGGAATCCGCCGTCCCCATCAAGGACTGGCGCAAACTGGCCGAAGGTGTCGCCCGTCATTCCGAGGTGAAGGCCGTCGCGCCCTACACCCAGGTCCAGGGCCTGCTGACCGCCGACGGCAAAGTGCAGAAGGTGCTGGTCAATGCCGTGGATCCTCAGGAAGAGTCCAAGGTCTCCATCATTGGCGACTTCTTCCGCCAGGGAAGCCTGTCTGCCTTGAAGCCCGGCGAGTTCGGCATTGTCATCGGCGATCGCGCTGCCGCCAAACTGGGCGTGGGCATGGGCGACAAGGTCACCTTCGTGATGCCTGAAGTGGCAGTCACCCCTGCCGGCGTCTTCCCGCGCATGAAGCGATTCACCATCGTCGGCATCTTCCATGTCGGTGCCGGTGAGCTGGACGGCTTCCTGGCCGTCGCCAACCTGTCCGATGTCGCCCGCCTGAAGCGTTGGCAACCGGACCAGGTGCAGGGCCTGCGCCTCAAGCTCGATGACCTGTTCCAGGCGCCCCAGGTGGCCTGGCAGATCGCCGGCGAATTGAAGGGCGAGGATTTCTACGCCCGTGACTGGACCCGTACCCACGGCAACCTCTACCAGGCGATCAAGATGGAGAAGGCCATGATCGGCCTGCTTCTGCTGCTGATCGTCGCCGTGGCTGCTTTCAACATCATTTCCACCCTGGTGATGGTGGTCACCGACAAGCGCGGCGATATCGCCATTCTCCGCACGCTGGGCGCCACGCCTCGACAGATCATGGGCATCTTCATGGTCCAGGGCACGGTGATCGGGGTCGTCGGTACCCTCATCGGCGGGGTGCTGGGCATTCTCGCCGCGCTCAATGTGAGCGATGCCATTGCCCTGCTGGAGCGCCTGCTGGGACACAAGTTCCTCAGCGCCGATGTCTATTTCATCGATTACCTGCCATCCCAACTGATGACCGAGGACGTGGTGATGGTCTGCTCGGCCGCGCTGGTCCTGAGCTTCCTCGCCACCCTTTATCCCGCTTGGCGTGCCGCGCGCACCCAGCCAGCAGAGGCATTGCGCTATGAGTAACAAGGCAGTCCTGAGTTGCCGCAACCTGGGCAAGAGCTACGAGGAAGGTCCGCAATCGGTCGAGGTGCTGGCTGGCGTCGAACTGGAGTTGAATCCGGGCGAGCGAGTGGCCATTGTGGGTAGCTCCGGCTCCGGCAAGAGCACCTTGCTGAACATGCTGGGCGGCCTGGATACCCCGAGCAAGGGCAGCGTCTGGCTGGCCGGCGAAGAACTGTCCGCCCTCAGCGAGACCGCGCGCGGCCTGCTGCGCAATCGCGCCCTGGGCTTCGTCTACCAGTTCCACCACCTGCTGCCGGAGTTCACCGCCCTGGAGAACGTCTGCATGCCGCTGCTGATCGGCCGCACCGCCATCGGTGAAGCGCGTCAGCGCGCCACGGCGCTGCTGGAGCGCGTGGGCCTTGGGCATCGCCTGTCGCACAAGCCGGCGGAGCTGTCCGGTGGCGAGCGTCAGCGCGTGGCCATCGCTCGTGCGCTGGTCAATAACCCGGCGCTGGTACTGCTCGACGAGCCCACCGGCAACCTCGACCAGCACACAGCCCACGGCATCCAGGAGCTGATGCAGGAGCTGAGCCGTTCCCTGCAGACCGCGTTCCTGGTGGTGACCCATGACCTGCAGCTGGCCCACCAGATGGATCGGGTGCTGCGCCTGGAAGAAGGCCGGCTGGTGGCTGCCTGAGATGTTCAGACCTCTCCCGATCTTCATCGGCACGCGCTATACGCGCGCCAAGCGCCGTAACCACTACATCTCGTTCATCTCGCTGACCTCGATGATCGGTCTGGCGCTCGGCGTGCTGGCCATGATCGTGGTGCTTTCGGTGATGAACGGTTTCCAGAAGGAAATGCGCTCGCGCATTCTCGGCATGGTGTCCCATGCCACCCTGAGCGCCGATCAGCCCCTGGATGACTGGCGCCGCGTGGCCGACGCCGCGATGAAGCATCCGGAAGTGGTCGGGGCGGTGCCCTTTGCCGAACTGGAGGGCATGCTCTCGTTCAAGGGCTTGATGCAGCCGGTTCAGATCAACGGTATCGATCCCCGGGAAGAGACCAAGGTCTCCATCATCGGCAAGCACATGGTGCAGGGTGACCTGGGAGCGCTGAAGCCGGGAGAGTCCGGCATCGTCATCGGCGAGATCACTGCGCGGCGCTTCCGCCTCAACGTCGGCGACAAGCTGACCCTGATCGTCCCCGAGGTGAGCAGCGCGCCGGGTGGCATCACCCCGCGCATGCAGCGCTTCAATGTGGTGGGCGTGTTCAAGGTCGGCGCCGAACTGGATAGCACCCTGGCGCTGATCAACGTCGCCGATGCCTCTGTCATCCAGCGCCTGCCGGAAGGTCAGGTGCAGAGTGTGCGCATCGCCCTGAAGGACCTGTTCCAGGCGCCTGAAGTGTCGAAGCAGATCGTCGCCGAGCTGGGGCAGGGCTATCGCGCCGATGACTGGACTCACACCCAGGGCAGCCTGTTCAGCGCCATGAAGATGGAGAAGACCATGATTGGCCTCCTTCTACTGCTGATCGTGGCCGTGGCGGCATTCAACATCATCGCCACCCTGATCATGGTGGTCGCCGACAAGCGCGCGGATATCGCCATTCTCCGCACGCTCGGTGCAACGCCCAGGCAGATCATGGCGGTATTCATGGTGCAGGGCAGCGTGATCGGCTTCGTCGGCACCCTGATCGGGACCGTGCTGGGCATCATCACTGCGCTCAACGTCAGCCAGTGGATCGCCGCACTGGAGCGCGCCAGCGGCAGGCAGATCTTCAGCTCCGACGTCTACTTCGTCAGCTACCTGCCTTCCGAACTGCAACTGAGTGACGTGGTGCTGATCTGCACGGCAGCGTTGGTCCTGAGCTTCCTGGCCACTATCTACCCGGCCTGGCGCGCGGCCCAGACCCAGCCAGCCGAAGCCCTGCGCTACGAGTAACGGGTTGCCCTCCGCAAACGAAAACGCCGCATCAGATGCGGCGTTTTTCTTTCTGGCGCGATTGAGTCGACGGGTTGGGTGCGCCATGCGCCCCGGTGTTTGGGCGACCAGTCAGCTAGCAAGTCTGTTCAACGGCTGACTTCCCGGCGCGCCTTCTGGCGTTTGCGCCAACTGTGACCGACCCACCAGCGCCAATAGAGCATCGTCAGCATGTAGGCGAGCGCCCCGACCAGCACGCCACAGACCAATGATCCTAGGAGAAACGGCTGCCAGAGCGTGGAAAGTTCCTGGGTGATCCATTCCCAGGTCAGTTCATCGGGGAGGGCGCGCGGAGATATCTGCATGATCCAGGCGCCCATCTTGTAAGTGCAGTAGAAGACCGGCGGCATGGTGATGGGGTTGGTCAGCCAGACAAGGCCCACGGAGATGGGCAGGTTGGCGCGCACCATGATGGCCAGGCCGGCGGCCAGCAGCATCTGCATGGGAATCGGTACGAACGCGGCGAACAGGCCCATGGCCATGGCGCGGGCGACCGAATGGCGATTGAGGTGCCAGAGGTTCGGATCGTGGATCAGAGTGCCGAGAAAACGCAGGGACTTGTGGTCCCTGATGGTGTCCGGATTCGGCATGTAGCGTTTGAAGATGCGACGCGGCATGGGCGGTCTCTGGCGGACGGAAGCGCCGGGTATTATGCACACCGGGAAATGACATCGCCGGGTCAGTTTGTGTCGGCAAGTGTAAGGGGATTTGCGCGGGTTGCATCGGCCGGCGCTGGGCGGCACAGGACGTTGCCGCGCTTCCCGACCCAGGGAAAGGGAGTCGGAAATCTATGGTCTCGGGCCTGGCCGCCTTTGCTGTCGGCCTTCTTCTATTACGCTGGATGCCCATCCTGCCGCCTGTCTGGTGGCTCTATCTCCAGCTGATTCTCGGATTGCTGCTGCTGGGCTCGCGGGCCTGGCGAGTGGGGCTGTTCCTGCTCGGGCTCGGCTGGGCCTGCCTGAGCGCCCAGTGGGCGTTGGATGACCGTCTGGAGCGGCGGCTGGATGGTCAGGTCCGCTGGCTGGAGGGGAGGGTGGTCGGCCTGCCAAGCAGGGCGGATGGCGTGGTGCGTTTCGAGCTGGAGGATGTTCATGCGCCACGGGCGCACATGCCCCAGCGCCTGCGGCTGTCGTGGTACGACGGGCCGCCTGTGCTGGCGGGAGAGCGTTGGCGCCTGGCAGTCCGTCTCAAGCGGCCGCGCGGTCTCGTGAATCCGGCGACCTTCGATTTCGAAGCCTGGCTGCTGGCAAGGCGCATCGGTGCGACCGGCTCGGTAAAGACTGGTGAGCTCCTGTTGCCTGCCAGCGGCCCGATTGCCTGGCGCGACCAGTTGCGCCAGCGCCTGCTCCAGGTGGATGCCTGGGGCCGGGCCGGTGGGCTCTCCGCGCTGGTGCTGGGCGATGGCTCCGGCCTGCAGGATCGGGACTGGCGCCTGCTGCAGGACACCGGCACCACGCACCTGATGGTGATCTCCGGGCAGCACATCACCCTGTTCGCCGGTGTGCTCTACGGCCTCGTAGCGGTTCTCGCGCGATTGGCGCTCTGGCCAAGGCGCTTGCCCTGGCTGCCCTGGGCGTGCGCCATGGCCTTCATTGGTGGGCTCGGTTACGGAATCCTGGCGGGGTTCGACGTACCGGTCAGAAGGGCCTGTGTGATGCTGACTGTGGTCCTGATCTGGCGTCTGCGCTTTCGCCACCTGGGATTCCTCACTCCATTGCTGGTCGCACTCTGCGTCGTGCTGGTGGTCGAGCCCTTGGTGGTCCTGCAGCCCGGCTTCTGGTTGTCCTTCGGCGCTGTGGCCCTTTTGGTTCTGACTTTCGCCGGGCGGTTGGGGGCCTGGCGCTGGTGGATGACCTGGTGGCGCGCCCAATGGGTGATGGGTCTCGGCCTTGCGCCGATGCTGCTGGCCCTGGCGTTGCCCATTAGCCTCAGTGGTCCCTTGGCCAACTTGGTGGCCGTGCCCTGGATCAGTCTGGTAGTGCTGCCGCTGGCCTTGTTGGGAACCGCCACGTTAGGCATCCCGTGGTTGGGAGAAGCGTTGCTCTGGCTGGCCGGAGGTGCGCTGGAACTCCTGTTCCAGATGCTGGCCTGGACCTCCACGCAGCTGCCCGCGTGGATTCCCGTACAGCTCCCGGTCTGGGCCTGGTTGCTGGGCGCGCTGGGTGTCCTGCTGTTGATAGCGCCGTCTGGCGTGCCGTTACGCGCTCTCGGCCTGGCGATGCTGATGCCGGCGCTCTTCCCGCCGCAGCAGCGCCTTGAACCCGGCCAGGCCGAGGTACGGGTGCTGGATGTCGGGCAGGGGCTTTCGGTGCTGGTGCGTACTCGCGAGCACGCGCTGCTTTATGACGCCGGACCTCGCCGGGGTGACTTCGATATCGGCGAGCGGGTGGTCGTGCCAACCCTGCGGGGCCTTGGCGTGTTCCGGCTCGATCTGATGCTGATCAGTCATGCCGATTCCGACCACGCCGGCGGGGCTCTGGCAGTACGGCGCGGATTGACCGTGGCGCGAGTACTCAGCGGCGAGCCCCAACGCCTTGCGCCCGAGCTTGAGGCGGAGCCCTGCGCGGTAGGTACGGCCTGGTCCTGGGATGGAGTGGAATTCCTGATCTGGCAGCCGCCGTCGGGCGGCGACAGCAATGACAGCTCCTGTGTGCTGGCCGTTGAAGCCGCCGGCGAGCGGATCCTGCTCAGTGGTGATCTGGGCGTTCGCGGGGAGGCGGCCTGGATTGCCAGCGGCCAGCCCCTCGCGGCGCGCTGGCTGGTGGCCGGGCACCATGGCAGCCGGACCTCTTCAAACGCCGCTTTCCTGCGCGCCGTGAAACCGGAAAAGGTGCTGGTTTCCCGCGGTCATCTGAATGCCTATGGCCACCCGCATCCGTTGGTCGTATCACGAATTCGCGCGCTGCCGGCGGAAATCCACGATACGGCGGAACAGGGCCACCTGTTGCTACGTCTTGGCGCTTTTGGCGAGCCGGAAGTCGAGCGAGAAAAGTCCGTGTTCTGGAGGGAAAAATGAGAACAGCGGCGGTCGGCGAGGGCCCGACCCTATGCTAGAGTGGCGCCACTTTTCCGAAGGGGATTTCCTACCGTGTGGGAGTTGGTCAAAGCCGGTGGCTGGATGATGCTGCCGATCATTCTGTGTTCCATCGCCGCCACCGCGATCATCGCTGAACGCCTGTGGACCCTGCGCATCAGCCGGGTTTCTCCGCCGCACCTGCTTGGCCAGGTCTGGCGTCAGATCAAGGACAAGCAGCTCAATAGCCAGAAGCTCAAGGAGCTGCGCGCCTCTTCTCCGCTGGGTGAAGTGCTGGCTGCGGGCCTGGCCAACTCCAAGCATGGTCGCGAGATCATGAAGGAGTGCATCGAGGAGGCCGCCAGCCGCGTGATCCATGAGCTGGAGCGTTACCTCAATGCCCTCGGCACCATCGCTGCCATGGCGCCGCTGCTCGGCCTACTGGGCACGGTGTTCGGCATGATCGATATCTTCGGCGGCTTCATGGAGAACGGCATGGCCAACGCGCCGATCCTGGCCGGCGGTATCGCCAAGGCCCTGGTGACCACCGCGGCGGGCCTGATCGTGGCCATCCCGGCAGTATTCTTCCACCGCTACCTGCTGCGCCGTGTCGACGAGCTGGTTGTAGCCATGGAACAGGAAGCGATCAAGCTGGTGGAAGTGGTCCAGGGTGATCGCGAGGTCGACTTCGCAGAGGAAGCCAAAGCGTGAAGTTCCGCCGCAGGGCGGGCAATGTCGCCCGCGAAGAGGTGTTCCTCAACCTCACTTCGTTGATCGACGTGATCTTCGTGCTGTTGCTGTTCTTCGTGGTGACCACCACCTTCAGCAAACCGAGTCAGTTGAAGATCGAGCTGCCTGAAGCGGTGAGCGGCACGCCGCCCGAGGAAACCCAGCTGAAGACCCTGGAGCTGAGCATTGCTGCCGATGGCCAGTATTCGCTCAACGGCCAGAACCTGGTCAAAAGCGACCTGGTCACGCTGATCTCGGCCCTGGGGCGCGAGTCGGAAGGCGACAACAGCCTGCCGCTGGTGATTACCGCCGACGCCCGCACTACCCACCAATCGGTGATCACCGCCATGGACGCTGCCGGCAAACTCGGTTTCAGCCATCTGCGCATGACCACCATCGAGTCCGAACCGGCCAAGAAGCCCTGATGGCCTTCTCCGACCGTTTGCTGGACGCCTGGTACCGGGGCCATCCGGCCCTGGGTCTTCTTGCTCCGCTTGAGTGGCTCTATCGCCGAGTGGCCGAGCGCAAGCGCGCGACCTTTCTAGCGGGGCAGGGCAACAGCTACCGCCCGCCCGTACCCCTGATCGTTGTCGGCAACATCACTGTTGGCGGCACCGGCAAGACTCCGATGATTCTCTGGCTGATCGAACACTGCCGGGCGCGCGGGCTGCGTGTCGGTGTGGTCAGCCGTGGCTATGGCGCCAAACCACCGCAGCTGCCCTGGCGGGTACGCGCGGAGCAGGGCGCTGAGCAGGCAGGCGATGAGCCTCTGCTGATTGTTCAGCGCAGTGGCGTTCCACTGATGATCGATCCTGACCGATCCCGCGCGGTGAAGGCCCTGTTGGAGCAGGAAGAGCTGGACCTCATCCTCAGCGATGACGGTCTGCAGCATTACCGCCTGGGGCGCGACCTGGAGCTGGTGCTCATCGATGCGGCTCGTGGACTCGGCAATCGTCGCTGCCTGCCGGCCGGCCCCCTGCGTGAGCCTCCGGAACGCCTGGCTTCGGTGGATGCGGTGCTGCGTAATGGCGCCGCCGCCGATTCCGCCGAAGGTTTCGCCTTCAAGCTGCGGCCGAGCGTGCTGGTCAACCTCAAGAGTGGCGAGCGCGTGTTGCTGGAGCATTTCCCGCCGGCCCAGGCCGTGCACGCGGTGGCCGGTATCGGCAACCCCCAGCGTTTCTTCAGGACTCTGGAGGCGCTAAACTGGCGCCCGATTCCGCACCCCTTCGCCGATCACGCGGTCTATAGCCCGGAAGCCCTGGATTTCACACCGTCGCTACCGTTGCTGATGACCGAGAAGGATGCGGTGAAGTGCCGGGCTTTCGCGGCTACCGACTGGTGGTACCTGGCGGTCGATGCCGATCCGTCTCCAGCCTTCGTCGCCTGGCTCGACGGACAGCTGGCCCGCCTGCTGCCGAACCATTTCTAATCCGGGTAGCCCTTGGGCTGCCGTCTCAAGGACACACTCATGGACCCGAAACTCCTCGATATCCTCGCCTGCCCCCTGTGCAAGGGCCCGCTGAAACTGGCCGACGACAAGAGCGAGCTCATCTGCAAGGCCGATGCTCTGGCCTTCCCCGTACGCGATGGCATCCCGGTGATGCTGGAAGGTGAAGCCCGTACCTTGAATGTCGACGAGCGACTGGACAAATGACCCAGGCTTTTACCGTCGTCATTCCGGCCCGCTACGCCTCGACTCGCCTGCCTGGCAAGCCGCTGCAGGACATCGCCGGCAAGCCGATGGTCCAGCACGTGTGGGAGCAGGCGCGGCGCAGTGCGGCCCAGCGCGTTGTGGTGGCCACCGACGATGCACGCATCGTCGAAGCCTGCGCCGCCTTTGGCGCCGAGGTGCTGCTGACCCGCGTGGACCACAATTCCGGCACTGATCGTCTGGCCGAAGTGGCCAGCCAGCTTGGCCTGGCCAGCGACGCCATCGTGGTCAACGTGCAGGGTGACGAGCCGCTGATTCCGCCGGCCATCATCGATCAGGTGGCCGCCAACCTCGCCGCTCACCCGGAAGCTGGCATCGCCACCCTGGCCGAGCCAATCGAGGATGTGCAGGCGCTGTTCAATCCCAACGTGGTGAAGGTGGTCGCTGACCTCAACGGCCTGGCACTGACCTTCAGTCGTGCACCGCTGCCCTGGGCCCGCGATGCCTTTGCGGTCAGCCGAGACCAACTGCCGGCAGATGTGCCTTATCGCCGTCATATCGGCATCTATGCCTACCGCGCGGGCTTCCTCCATGACTTCGTCACCTGGGGACCGTGCTGGTTGGAAAACACCGAGTGCCTGGAGCAGCTGCGTGCGCTCTGGCATGGCGTGCGCATCCATGTGGCCGACGCTCTGGAAGCGCCACCCGCTGGCGTCGATACCCCGGAAGACCTCGAGCGCGTCCGGCGCCTGCTGGGGGCTTGATGCGCGTTCTGTTCGTTTGCCTCGGCAATATCTGCCGTTCGCCCACTGCTGAAGGTGTGCTCAGGCACAAATTGCGTGAAGCCGGACTGGTCGATCGGGTGCAGGTGGACTCCGCCGGCACCGGTGACTGGCACGTGGGCAAGGCGCCGGACGCCCGTACTCGCGTGGCCGCACAGCGTCGCGGCTATGACCTTTCGCAGTTGCGCGCACGGCAAGTGGCTGCAGAAGACTTCGCTCGTTTCGACCTGATCCTGGCGATGGACGAGAGCAATCTGTCCAATCTGCGCCGGCTGCGTCCCGGCAGTTCGTCGGCCGAGCTCGACCTGTTCCTGCGCCGCTACGAGCTGGCGCTGGATGAGGTGCCGGACCCGTACTACGGCGGCGAGGAAGGCTTCGAACAGGTACTCGACCTGGTGGAGCAGGCCTGCGATGCGCTGATCCTGGAAATCAAGGGGCGCCTGTGAGCCTGGTCCTGCACGACAATTTGTCCCTCAAGCCCTACAACACCTTTGGCGTGGACGTGAAGGCGCGTCTGTTCGGCGAAGCCCGTGACGATGCCGAGGTGCGTGAGGGCCTCGCCCTGGCGGCCCAGCGCGGTCTTCCGCTACTGGTGATCGGCGGTGGCAGCAACCTGCTGCTGACCCGCGATGTGGATGCGCTGGTACTGCGCATGGCCAGCCGTGGTATTCGCGTCCTGGCCGACGACGGCGCGAAGGTGCTTCTGGAGGCCGAGGCCGGCGAGCCCTGGCATCCGCTGGTGCTCTGGACCCTGGAACAGGGCATGGGCGGGCTGGAGAACCTCAGCCTGATTCCCGGCACGGTGGGTGCCGCCCCCATGCAGAACATCGGGGCCTATGGCGTCGAGCTGAAGGACGTGTTCGCCGGGCTGACCGCACTGGATCGAGAAACCGGCGAGCTGCGTGATTTCGGTCTTGAGGACTGCCAGTTCGCCTACCGCGACAGCCTGTTCAAGCGCGAGGCTGGTCGTTGGTTGATCCTGCGGGTGCGTTTCAACCTGAGCCGCGCTGCGCAGCTGCATCTGGACTACGGCCCGGTGCGCCAACGCCTACAGGCTGAGGGTATCGATGCGCCGACTCCCAGTGATGTCAGTCGCGCGATTTGTGCCATTCGTAGCGAAAAGCTGCCCGACCCCGCCGAGCTGGGCAACGCCGGCAGCTTCTTCAAGAACCCGCTGGTCAATGCCGACCTCGCCCAGCGCCTGCGTGGCGAGTATTCCGATCTGGTCGCCTATCCCCAGGCGGATGGGCAGGTGAAACTGGCCGCCGGCTGGCTGATCGAGCGTGCCGGCTGGAAGGGATTCCGCGAAGGTGATGCAGGCGTGCACCGTCTGCAGGCATTGGTGCTGGTGAACTATGGCTCGGCTACCGGGAACCAGCTCCATGAGCTGGCTCGCCGCATCCAGGCGGATATCGCAACGAAGTTCGGGGTGGAGCTGGAGATGGAGCCTAACCTGATCTGAGGCTCACTTCCCGCCAATGAAAAAACCGGCCAGATGGCCGGTTTTTTCTTCTCTCGTATCGGCAAGGCTGCCTCGCCGACGCGCGTCAGGCCCGAGGCGGGCGCTTAGCGGTATTCGCAGAGATAGGCGGTGTCCTGGGCCACTTTCAGCTGGAACTTGCTGTTGGCCGGAACGGTGAATTTGCTGCCGGCGGCGAAGGTTTCCCAGGCGTCGCTGCCCGGCAGTTTCACGGTCAGGGCGCCGGCGATGACGTGCATCACTTCCAGCTGGCTGGTGCCGAACTCGTACTCGCCGGCAGCCATCACGCCGATGGTGGCCGGGCCTTCGGTCATGCCGAATGCGATGGATTTGACGGTGCCGTCGAAGTATTCGTTGACCTTGAACATGCTGGGCTCCTGGATGGGGTCTGAAAGGGGCCGACAGTATGCCCAAGGCGGGTTATGCCGTCACTAGGTTCGAACCTTCAGGCGGGGAGCACCAGAGGCAGCAGGCGCGCGGTGTTGCGGGCATCCTCTAGGGCACGGTGTTGCTGCCCCTGGAAGTGCAGGCCCGCCAGTTGCAGGGCGGCGTGCAGGCCCACGGCGCGCTTGAGTTGGCGCACTTCAGCGAAGCGCTGCTTGAGATTCAGGTGCGGTACGGCAGCTAGCAGGCTGTCGAGTCCATGCAGGTGCCACTCCTGTTCCAGCTGGTGGCGGTCGTAGTCGCCCCAGCTCGCCCATCCCACCAGGCGCGGGCTGTGATGGCTGAGCCAGCGTTCGAAGGTTTGCCATACCTGAGGCAGGCTCGCCGCGCTGTCCATGTCGGACTGGCTGATATGGGTGAGTTGGCGGCAGAAACCGGTCAGGCATGGGCGGCGCGCGGGACGCACGAAGCGTTGGAAGTGGTCCACTTCATGGCCGTCTGCGCGAACGAGAGTCGCGCCGATCTCGATGATTTCCATTTCTTCCAGGGGCCAACCGCCTTCTTCGGTGGTGGCTTCCAGATCGATGACCAGCCAATGTGGCATGGGGTTCTCCTTGGCATGGGGCGGTCGAGTCCTGCCCGGAGCGAGTATGGTGGCGCTTTCGCGGGTCGGCAAACTGCGTGTTAGGCTTTTCCGCAGGTCGACGAAGGAGAACAACAATGGCTGAAGTAGCGTTCATCGGTCTGGGGGTAATGGGCTTCAACATGGCCGGGCACCTGGCTTGCGAAGGTCACTCGGTAAGGATCTACAACCGCACGCCGGGGCGGGTCGCGCTGTGGTGCGACGAGTTCGGTGGCGATGCTTTCGACACGCCGCGAGAGGCGGCGGAGGGGGCGGAGTTCGTGATGGTCTGCGTCGGTAACGACGAGGATTTGCGTGCGGTGCTGCTGGGGGCGGACGGTGCCTTCGCAGGAATGGCGCCAGGTTCGATCCTGGTGGACCACACCACGGCTTCGGCGGACGTGGCGCGGGAAATGGCCGTCCTGGCCGCCGAGCGTGAACTGGGCTTCCTCGACGCCCCGGTCTCCGGCGGCCAGGCCGGGGCCGAAGCGGGCATGCTGTCGGTGATGGTGGGGGGCGAGCAGGCCTTCTACGATCGCGCCGCGCCGGTGATCGACAGCTACGCCAAGATGATCCGCCGCATGGGGCCGGTCGGGAGCGGCCAGCTCACCAAAATGGTCAACCAGATCTGTGTCGGCGGGTTGCTGCAGGGGTTGGCCGAGGCGCTGCACTTCGCCCAGTGCGCAGGTCTCGATCCTCAAGGCGCGATGGAGGTCATCAGCAAGGGCGCGGCGCAGTCCTGGCAGTTGGAGCATCGCCACCAGACCATGCTGGATGGCAAGTTCGACTTCGGGTTCGCCGTTGACTGGATGCGCAAGGACCTTGGCATCGTCCTGGACGAAGCGGCGCGCAACGGCGCACAACTGCCCGTTACCGCGCTGGTGGACCAGTTCTACGCTGAGGTCCAGGCCATGGGCGGCGGGCGGTGGGACACGTCCAGCCTGATCGCGCGGCTGAAAAAACCGGCGTAGCGAGTGAGGCAGGCGTCCTGAGCTAAGACCAGGCTAGGCGGAAATCGGGGAGAAAGCGGAGTTGACGACCGTCAATGAGCATTTCGATCCGATTTCCAACAACGCCTGGTCGACGATCAGGGCGCCTAGCTGCGGAAAATGAAGTAGACCGCGCCTAGTAGGCATAGCCCCGCCCACAGATAGTCCAGCTTCAGCGGCTGCTGCATGTAGAGCACGCTGAACGGGACGAAGATGGCCAGGGTGATCACTTCCTGCATGATCTTCAGCTGGCCGACCGAGAGTTCGGTGTAGCCGATGCGGTTGGCCGGCACCATGATCATGTATTCGAACAGGGCTATTCCCCAGCTGATCAGCGCTGCAATCACCCAGGGCTTGGTGTTGAGGGTCTTGAGATGGCCATACCAGGCAAAGGTCATGAATACGTTGGACAGCGCAAGCAGAGTGGCGGTCTGCATCCATACAGGCATGATCGGGTGCTCTGAGTCTGGGAGGAGCGCGCAAGCCTAATGGGTGCTGATTCTCAAGGAAAGGGGTGAGCCATGGCCGTCTGGCGTGGATTGTGGTTTGTGGCAATTGTGCTGCTCGGGGTGGCGATCGCAGCGCTGCGCGGTATCGATGCCTGGCGCAAGGAGCCCGTGATCGCGACGCTGCATGTGCCGCCGGCGTTCAAGGTTGCGCGGGATTTCGACTTTGGCCGCTATCGGATGTCGTGGAGCGGCCGGGGCCTTATCGTCTATCCGCAGGGGCGGCCGGAAAAGGTGCTCTGGGCTGCCGAGGGTGGATTTCTGGCGGCCGGAATGGGACAGGCGGTGCCTGGTCTGCTCGATTCGGGGCGGGAAGTGCACGATCTTCGTGACCGGCTATGCCGCGAGCAGAGCCTGGAAGCCTTCGAGCGTCTGGGGAGCAGGCTCTCGCTGAAGGGGCAACTGCGCTGTGCCGATGGAGCCTTGAGCAGCTACGTGCTGACCTTGGAGGATGATGGCGAGCGCGGTCTGATTCTGGTCGTGGTGCTGGGTGACCCGGCGCTGAATCGACTGTACCTGAGCTGGAGTCGTGAGGCGGGGGAGCGAATCTTCGGTTTTGGCGAGGTGTCCGGCGTCTACGACATGTCGGGGCGGCGCCTGGCGGTGCTGGCGGCTGGCAGCCGACCGGAGGAGGAGGGGGGCTGGAGCTCTTCGGCGACCCAGGCCTTTTTCGTGACCTCACGCCTTCGTGCCTTTCAGAGCCAGTCCAGTGCCTATCAGTTGTTCGATCTGCGTGACCCCCAGCGTGTCGGACTTGAAGTGCATGAGGGGCGGCTCAAGGCATATATCTACAAGGGCGATAGCCTCGAAGAGCTGCGTGCCTTGCAATCTTCGGTGCCTGGGGTCGTGTCAACGCCGGCTCTGCCCAAGTAAAATGGCGCTTCGTGTTGTCATTCCTGTCGTTCGAGGTTCTTCGCCATGCATTGCCGCCCAGGCTGTGGCGCCTGCTGCATAGCTCCATCCATCAGTTCCCCGCTGCCCGGCATGCCTGAGGGCAAGCCCGCGGGTGAGCGTTGCCTGCACTTGTCCGCGGAGAACCTCTGCCAGCTATTCGGCGACCCACGCCGACCGGCGGTCTGTGGCGATTTCGATGCGGACCCCGAGGTCTGTGGAGAGAGCCGCGAAGAGGCCATCCGCCTGCTCGGTTGGCTAGAGCAGGCAACTTCGGCCGCCTAATCAATCTGCCGGCAGATCGCCGGTACCGCCTGAGCAAGGAGAGATCATGAGAATCAAGGTTGCGGCGCTCTGTGCCCTGGGGCTGCTGGCGGCATCCGCCGTGCAGGCCGAGGACTGGAAGCTGGCCAAGGACGAGGACGGCATCAAGGTGTTCTTGAGCGAGGTGCCCGGGTCCAAGTACAAGGCCTATCGCGGCGTCGTCACAATGAAGGCCGACATGGCCACACTGCGTGCCTTGCAGGAAGACGTCGTTGGTTCCTGCACCTGGATCCACGAGTGCAAGGAGCAGAAGTTGCTCAAGAGCGAAGGGGCGCAGAGCTGGACCTATACCCGCTTCAATACGCCCTGGCCGGTCACTCCGCGCGACTCGGTGCTGCACGTCACCTCCGAGATCGGGGCTGATGGCAGTGTGACGCGCGTTCTGGAGGGTGTGCCCAAATACCTGCCGGAAGCCGATGGCTTCGTGCGGGTGACCGAGGTGCAAGGCTTCTGGAAGCTGGCGCCCAAAGGAACGGGGGAGGTGGAAGTGACCTATCAGGTGCACACCGAGCCGGGCGGAAGCGTGCCATCCTGGCTGGCGAACAGTTTCGTGGTCGATGCGCCCTTCAATACCCTGAAAGCAATGCGCCAGCGGGCGGAAAAGCGCTGAACGGCTAGACGAAGTTGAAATAAAAAAGGCTGCCAATCGGCAGCCTTTTTCATTGGCGGAAAGCCTTACTTGCGGCCTTCCAGCGCGACGAAATCGCGCTTCTCGTAACCGGTGTACAGCTGGCGCGGACGGCCGATCTTGTACGGACCGGAGAGCATTTCCTTCCAGTGCGAGATCCAGCCCACGGTACGTGCCAGGGCGAAGATCACGGTAAACATGCTGGTCGGAATACCGATGGCCTTCAGGATGATGCCCGAGTAGAAGTCCACGTTCGGGTAGAGGTTGCGCTCCTTGAAGTACGGATCGTTGCGCGCGATCTCTTCCAGCTTCATGGCCAGCTCGAGCTGCGGGTCGTTGATACCCAGCTCGGCCAGAACCTCGTCGCAGGTCTGCTTCATGACCTTGGCGCGCGGGTCGAAGTTCTTGTAGACGCGGTGGCCGAAGCCCATCAGCTTGAACGGATCGTTCTTGTCCTTGGCCTTGGCCACGAACTTCTCGATGTTCGATACGTCGCCGATCTCGTCCAGCATGGTCAGCACCGCTTCGTTGGCGCCGCCGTGTGCCGGGCCCCAGAGGGCCGCGATGCCGGCTGCGATACAGGCGAAGGGGTTGGCGCCGGAGGAGCCGGCCAGACGAACGGTAGAAGTAGAAGCGTTCTGCTCGTGGTCTGCATGCAGGATGAAGATGCGGTCCATGGCCTTGGCCAGCACCGGGCTGATCGGTTTGATCTCAGCCGGGGTGTTGAACATCATGTGCAGGAAGTTTTCCGCGTAATTCAGGTCGTTACGCGGGTACATCATGGGCTGGCCCATGGAGTACTTGTAGGCCATCGCCGCGATGGTCGGCATCTTGGCGACCAGGCGCATCGCTGAAACTTCGCGGTGCTGCGGGTTATTGATGTCCAGGGAGTCGTGGTAGAAGGCGGAGAGGGCACCCACCACGCCGCACATGATCGCCATTGGGTGGGCGTCGCGGCGGAAGCCGTTGAAGAAGCTCTTCAACTGCTCGTGAACCATGGTGTGGTTCTTGATGGTGCCAACGAACTTGGCCTTCTCTTCAGCGTTCGGCAATTCGCCGTTCAACAGCAGGTAGCAGGTTTCCAGATAGTCGGACTTCTCTGCCAGCTGCTCGATCGGATAGCCACGGTGCAGCAATACGCCCTTGTCGCCGTCGATGTAGGTGATCTTCGACTCGCAAGAGGCGGTCGACATAAAGCCAGGATCAAAGGTGAAGCAGCCCGTGGAGGTCAGGCCCCGCACATCGACTACATCGGGTCCCATGGTTCCGGACAGAACGGGCAGCTCTACGGGGGCTGCGCCCTCGATGATCAACTGCGCTTTTTTGTCAGCCATAGCGGCCTCCTAGTTATGCTTGAAATCATCAGACAGCCCCCCACGCAGGGCCCGGGACACTATAGAGCTATAAATTCGAATGTCAATTTGAAGAAACCCATGTGGCAGTGGGGTTTGCGTGGGTTTTTAGGCAAAAAAAGAGGGGCTATTTACGCCTTTTATATGGGCAGCGCAATCCGCTTTTGGGGGCAGGCGTTTGCATTGTCATTAGTCAGCTAACTGTCTATACTCAGCGCCCGATCGCCAGGGGCCTTGGGCCCATATTCTGGAGGTCGGCACTCCCTTTGGTGAGGGGTACCTGATCAGTGCACTTCCCGACAACTTGCCCTGTTTGTTAGGGGCCTCAGTGTGAAAAAAAAGCCGTGAATAGCCAACGACCTGTAAACCTAGATCTCAGGACCATCAAACTCCCCATCACTGCTTACACGTCCATCCTGCATCGTATCTCCGGCGTCATCCTCTTCTTCGGCATTGCCGTGCTGCTGTTCGCACTCGACAAGTCGCTGAGCTCCGAGGAAGGCTTCGAGCAGGTAAAAGCGTGCCTGACCAGTCCGCTGGCCAAGCTGGTGATTTGGGGCCTCCTGTCCGCGCTGCTTTACCACCTGGTCGCCGGTGTGCGCCACCTGGTAATGGATGCGGGCGTCGGCGAAACGCTCGAGGGCGGTGCGCTGGGCTCGAAAATCGTCATCGTAGTTTCTGCGGTGCTGATCGTGCTGCTGGGGGTGTGGGTATGGTAACCAACGTCACGAACTTCTCGCGTTCGGGCCTTTATGACTGGATGGCCCAGCGCGTTTCTGCGGTCGTTCTCGCGGCTTATTTCCTCTTCCTGCTGGGCTACCTGCTGTTCAATCCGGGTCTGACCTTTGCCGACTGGCACGGTCTGTTCTCCCACACCGCGATGCGCATCTTCAGCCTGCTGGCCCTGGTCGCCCTGAGCGTCCATGCCTGGGTCGGCATGTGGACTATCTCCACCGACTACCTGACGCCCATGGCGCTGGGCAAGGCGGCGACTGTCGTGCGTTTCCTGTTCCAGGCGGTATGCGGCATGGCAATGTTCGCGTTCTTCGTCTGGGGCGTGCAGATTCTCTGGGGTGTGTGATCCATGTCTAGCATTCGTACTCTTTCCTTCGACGCCATCATCGTAGGTGGCGGCGGCGCCGGCATGCGCGCTGCGCTGCAACTGGCCCAAGGTGGCCACAAGACCGCTGTGGTGACCAAGGTCTTCCCGACCCGCTCCCACACCGTATCCGCCCAGGGCGGCATCACCTGTGCCATCGCTTCGGCCGACCCGAACGACGATTGGCGCTGGCACATGTACGACACCGTCAAGGGCTCCGACTACATCGGTGACCAGGACGCCATCGAATACATGTGCTCCGTAGGTCCGGAAGCCGTGTTCGAACTGGAACACATGGGCCTGCCGTTCTCCCGTACCGAGCAGGGCCGCATCTACCAGCGTCCGTTCGGTGGTCAGTCCAAGGACTTCGGCAAGGGTGGCCAGGCTGCCCGTACCTGCGCCGCTGCCGACCGTACCGGTCACGCGCTGCTGCACACCCTGTACCAGGCCAACCTGAAGAGCGGCACCTCGTTCCTCAACGAGTGGTATGCCGTTGACCTGGTGAAGAACCAGGACGGCGCCGTGGTCGGCATCATCGCCATCTGCATCGAGACTGGCGAAACCGTCTACATCCGTTCCAAGGCCGTGGTTCTGGCCACCGGCGGTGCTGGCCGTATCTACGCCTCCACCACCAACGCCCTGATCAACACTGGCGACGGCGTGGGCATGGCCCTGCGTGCTGGTGTACCGGTCCAGGACATCGAAATGTGGCAGTTCCACCCGACCGGCATCGCCGGCGCTGGTGTACTGGTCACCGAAGGCTGCCGTGGTGAAGGTGGTTACCTGATCAACGCCCATGGCGAGCGCTTCATGGAGCGTTACGCTCCGAACGCCAAGGACCTGGCCGGCCGCGACGTGGTTGCCCGTTCCATGGTGAAAGAAGTGATCGCCGGCAACGGCGTGGGCCCGAACAAGGACCACGTACTGCTGAAGCTCGACCACCTCGGCGAGGAAGTCCTGCACAGCCGCCTGCCCGGCATCTGCGAACTGTCCAAGACCTTCGCGCACGTCGATCCGGTCGTTGCTCCGATCCCGGTTATCCCGACCTGCCACTACATGATGGGCGGCGTTGCCACCAACATTCATGGCCAGGCCATCACCCAGGACGCCAACGGCAACGACACCATCGTCGAAGGCCTGTTCGCCGTGGGCGAAGTGGCTTGCGTATCGGTTCACGGTGCCAACCGCCTGGGCGGCAACTCGCTGCTCGACCTGGTGGTATTCGGCCGTGCTGCCGGTCTGCACCTGGAGAAGGCGCTCAAGGAAGGTATCGAGGCGCGCGGCGCCAGCGAGACCGACCTCGAGCTGTCCCTCAAGCGACTGTCCGGTGTCAACGAGCGCACCAGCGGCGAAGAAGTTGCCCCGCTGAAGCGCGAGCTGCAAAGCTGCATGCAGAACTACTTCGGTGTATTCCGTACCGGCGAATACATGCAGAAGGGTATCGCCCAACTTGCCGAGCTGCGTGAGCGTATCGGCAGCGTCAAGATCAACGACAAGTCCCAGGCCTTCAACACCGCGCGTATCGAAGCGCTGGAGCTGCAGAACCTGCTGGAAGTCGCTGAAGCCACCGCCATCGCCGCCGAAGTGCGCAAAGAGTCCCGTGGTGCTCACGCCCGCGAAGACTTCGAAGACCGCGACGACGAGAACTGGCTGTGCCACACCCTGTACTTCCCGGGTGAGAAGCGCGTTACCAAGCGCGCCGTCAACTTCGCGCCGAAGACCGTTCCGGCGTTCGAACCCAAAATACGTACTTATTAAGGGTGGCCGATATGTCCAAGACTCTTACTGTCAGCGTCTATCGCTACAACCCGGAGAGCGACAGCGCTCCGACCATGCAG
Organism: Pseudomonas sp. BN411; assembly: GCF_029871235.1. Classification (GTDB taxonomy): domain Bacteria; phylum Pseudomonadota; class Gammaproteobacteria; order Pseudomonadales; family Pseudomonadaceae; genus Metapseudomonas. The sequence continues at coordinate 99,267 of NZ_SSOM01000055.1, read as the reverse complement.
GACTTCCAGATCGACACCGACGGCAAGGACGTGATGGTCCTCGACGTGCTGGCCCTGATCAAGGAGCAGGACGAAGGTTTCTCCTACCGTCGCTCCTGCCGTGAAGGCGTCTGCGGTTCCGACGGCATGAACATCAACGGCAAGAACGGCCTGGCGTGCATCACTCCGCTGTCCGCCGCTGGCCTGAAGGGCGGCAAGCTGGTGATCCGCCCGCTGCCGGGCCTGCCGGTCATCCGTGACCTGGTCGTCGATATGAGCATCTTCTACAAGCAGTACGAGAAGGTGAAGCCCTTCCTGCAGAACGATACTCCGGCTCCGGCCATCGAGCGTCTGCAATCCCCGGAAGAGCGCGAGAAGCTCGACGGTCTGTACGAGTGCATCCTCTGCGCTTGCTGCTCGACCTCCTGCCCGTCCTTCTGGTGGAACCCGGACAAGTTCCTCGGTCCCGCTGCGCTGCTGCAGGCCTATCGCTTCCTGGCCGATAGCCGCGACAACAAGACCGAAGAGCGACTGGCTGCGCTGGACGACCCGTTCAGCGTGTTCCGTTGCCGCGGCATCATGAACTGCGTGAACGTTTGCCCGAAGGGTCTGAACCCGACCAAGGCAATCGGTCACGTACGTAGCATGCTGCTGCAAAGCGGTACCTGATTCGATTGCTGTACGCGTAACACCTGCGGTATCGGCCTGGTCGGTACCGCAGTAAAACCAGGAACGCAGCTCACAAAGCCGTGTTCCTTATTTGAAAAATATATAGATGACCAGCAGGGGCAACCGGGCTGGTGCCCGGACTATCAGCGGGATCCTTGGTGGCTTTACCGAAGTCGCTGTGCCAGGACTTCTTAGCCCTAGCGGTGTCCATGCCGATGGTGTCCCCTTATCGAGGGTGACAAAGCATGCAAGAAAGCGAAATGCAGCGCATGTGGAACAGTGCCCACCTATCCGGTGGTAACGCTGCATATGTGGAAGAGCTCTATGAGCTCTACCTGCACGATCCCAACGCTGTGCCCGAAGAGTGGCGCACCTACTTCCAGAAGCTGCCGACCGACGGCAATCTTGCCACCGACGTTTCGCACTCCACCATCCGGGATCATTTCGTCCTGCTCGCCAAGAATCAGCGCCGCGCCCAGCCGGTGTCCGCTGGTGCAGTGAGTTCTGAGCACGAGAAGAAGCAGGTTGAAGTCCTGCGCCTGATCCAGGCATTCCGCATGCGCGGCCACCAGGCTTCCAAGCTCGATCCGCTTGGTCTGTGGCAGCGTCCGGCTCCGGCTGACCTGTCGATCCGCCACTACGGGCTGACTGACGCCGACCTCGATACCACCTTCCGCACTGGTGAGCTCTACATCGGCAAAGAAGAGGCTACTCTGCGTGAGATTCAGCAGACCCTCAACGAGACGTATTGCCGCACCATCGGTGCCGAGTTCACCCACATCGTCGATTCCGAGCAGCGCAAGTGGTTCCAGCAGCGTCTGGAAAGCGTGCGCGGCCGTCCTGCGTTCTCGCCGGAAGTCCAGAGCCACCTGCTGGAGCGCCTGACCGCTGCCGAGGGCCTGGAAAAGTACCTGGGCACCAAATACCCGGGCACCAAGCGTTTCGGCCTTGAAGGCGGCGAGAGCCTGATTCCACTGCTGGACGAAATCATCCAGCGCTCCGGCTCCTACGGCCTGAAGGAAATCGTCATCGGCATGGCCCACCGTGGCCGTCTGAACGTCCTGGTCAACACCTTCGGCAAGAACCCGCGCGACCTGTTCGACGAGTTCGAAGGCAAGAAGACCGAGGGCCTGTCCTCCGGTGACGTGAAGTACCACCAGGGCTTCTCCTCCAACGTCATGACTCCGGGCGGCGAAGTTCACCTAGCCCTGGCGTTCAACCCGTCTCACCTGGAAATCGTTTCCCCGGTGGTCGAGGGTTCCGTACGCGCCCGTCAGGATCGTCGCCAGGACAAGACCGGTGACAAGGTTCTGCCTATCTCCCTCCACGGCGACGCAGCATTCGCCGGCCAGGGCGTGGTCATGGAAACCTTCCAGATGTCGCAGACCCGTGGCTACAAGACGGGCGGCACCATCCACATCGTGATCAACAACCAGGTTGGTTTCACCACCAGCCGTCCGGAAGACTCGCGCTCCACCGAGTACTGCACCGACGTCGCCAAGATGATCCAGGCGCCGATCCTGCACGTGAACGGCGACGATCCGGAAGCCGTACTGTTCGTTACCCAGCTGGCCGTCGATTACCGCATGCAGTTCAAGCGTGACGTGGTCATCGACCTGGTCTGCTACCGCCGTCGCGGTCACAACGAGGCCGACGAGCCGAACGGCACCCAGCCGCTGATGTACCAGCAGATCAGCAAGCAGCGCACCACTCGTGAGCTGTATGCCGACGCCCTGAGCTCGTCCCGCGTGCTCGACACCGCCGCCATCCAGGCCAAGGTTGACGAGTACCGTACCGCTCTGGACAACGGCCAGCACGTGGTGAAGAGTCTGGTCAAGGAGCCCAACAAGGAGCTCTTCGTTGATTGGCGTCCGTATCTGGGCCATGCCTGGACCGCGCGTCACGACACCCGCTTCGATCTGAAGACCCTGCAGGAACTCTCCAGCAAGCTGCTGGAATTCCCGGAAGGCTTCGTGGTTCAGCGTCAGGTCGCCAAGATCCTCGAAGACCGCCAGAAGATGGGCGCCGGTGCGATGCCGATCAACTGGGGCTACGCCGAGACCATGGCCTACGCCACCTTGCTGTTCGAAGGCCACCCGGTACGTATCACCGGCCAGGACGTGGGCCGCGGCACCTTCTCGCACCGCCACGCGGCGCTGCACAGCCAGAAGGACGCCAGCACCCACCTGCCGCTGCAGCACCTGTTCGCTGACCAGCCGAAGTTCGACCTGTACGACTCCTACCTGTCGGAAGAGGCCGTGCTGGCATTCGAATACGGCTACTCCACCACCACGCCGAACGCGCTGGTGATCTGGGAAGCCCAGTTCGGTGACTTCGCCAACGGTGCTCAGGTCGTGGTCGACCAGTTCATTACCAGCGGTGAGCACAAGTGGGGTCGTCTGTGCGGCCTGACCATGCTGCTGCCCCACGGCTACGAAGGCCAGGGTCCGGAGCACTCCTCCGCGCGCCTGGAGCGTTACCTGCAGCTGTGCGCCGAGCACAACATTCAGGTCTGCGTGCCGACCACTCCGGCCCAGGTCTACCACATGCTGCGCCGCCAGGTGATCCGCCCGCTGCGCAAGCCGCTGGTGGCCCTGACTCCGAAGTCCCTGCTGCGTCACAAGCTGGCCATCTCGACCCTGGAAGACCTGGCCGAAGGCTCCTTCCAGACCGTCATCGACGAGATCGACGCAATCGATCCGAAGAAAGTGGACCGCCTGATCCTGTGCAGCGGCAAGGTGTACTACGACCTGCTGGAGAAGCGCCGTGCCGAAGGCCGCGAAGATATCGCCATCGTGCGTATCGAGCAGCTGTATCCGTTCCCCGAGGATGACCTGGCAGAGATTCTGGCTCCGTACAAGAATCTCAAGCACATCGTCTGGTGCCAGGAAGAGCCGATGAACCAGGGCGCCTGGTACTGCAGCCAGCACCACATGCGTCGTGTCGCGGCAGCCCACAAGAAGGGCCTGTTCCTCGAGTACGCCGGTCGTGAAGGTTCTGCAGCTCCGGCTTGCGGCTACGCCTCCATGCACGCTGAGCAGCAGGAAAAACTGCTGCAAGATGCCTTTACTGTTTAACGCCTTCGCGCTGAAGAAACCGAATTAGATAGGAACCCTGAACAATGGCTATCGAGATCAAAGCCCCCACTTTCCCGGAATCGGTTGCCGATGGCACCGTGGCTACCTGGCACAAGAAGCCGGGCGATGCGGTCAAGCGCGACGAGCTGATCGTCGACATCGAAACTGACAAAGTGGTCATGGAAGTCCTGGCGGAAGCCGACGGCGTCCTGGCTGAAATCGTCAAGAACGAGGGTGACACCGTCCTCAGCGGCGAACTGCTCGGCAAGCTGAACGCTGGTGCCGCGGCTGCTGCCCCTGCTGCCGCTGCCCCTGCTGCCGCTCCTGCCCAGGCCGCCGCTCCTGCCGCCGCGGGCGCCGACGACGCCATCCTCTCTCCGGCTGCCCGCAAGCTGGCCGAAGAGAACGGCATCGACCCGAACAGCATCGCTGGCACCGGTAAGGGCGGTCGCGTGACCAAGGAAGACGTGGTTGCCGCCGTCGAAGCGAAGAAATCCGCTCCGGCTGCTCCGGCCGCCAAGCCCGCTGCCCCGGCTGCCGAGGCTCCGGTCTTCGCCGCTGGCGAACGCGTTGAGAAGCGCGTACCGATGACCCGCCTGCGTGCCAAAGTTGCCGAGCGTCTGGTCGAAGCCCAGTCCACCATGGCCATGCTGACCACCTTCAACGAAGTCGACATGACCGAAGTCATGGCGCTGCGTTCGAAGTACAAGGACCTGTTCGAGAAGACCCACAACGGCGTGCGCCTGGGCTTCATGTCCTTCTTCGTCAAGGCTTCCGTCGAGGCGCTGAAGCGCTTCCCGGCTGTCAATGCTTCCATCGACGGCAACGACATCGTCTACCACGGCTACCAGGACATCGGCGTTGCCGTATCCAGCGACCGTGGTCTGGTGGTTCCGGTTCTGCGCAACGCTGAGCTGATGAGCCTGGCTGAAGTCGAGAACGGCATTGCGACCTTCGGCAAGAAGGCCCGTGAAGGCAAGCTGTCCATCGACGAGATGACTGGTGGCACCTTCACCATCACCAACGGCGGCACCTTCGGCTCGATGATGTCGACCCCGATCGTCAACCCGCCGCAGGCCGCCATTCTCGGCATGCACAACATCATCCAGCGCCCGATGGCCATCAACGGTCAGGTCGTTATTCGCCCGATGATGTACCTGGCTCTGTCCTACGACCACCGCCTGATCGATGGCAAGGAAGCTGTGAGCTTCCTGGTGACCATCAAGAACCTGCTGGAAGACCCGGCTCGTCTGCTGCTGGACATCTGATCGGCAGTCTCTCTTTACGGCGGCCCCCCTTACAGGGGCCGTCCGGTTTCATACGAGAAGGAATGAGTTATGACCCAGAAATTCGACGTGGTAGTGATTGGTGCGGGCCCCGGCGGCTACGTTGCCGCCATCAAGGCAGCTCAGCTCGGCCTGAAAACCGCCTGCATCGAGAAGTACCAGGACAAGGAAGGCAAGACCGCTCTGGGCGGCACCTGCCTGAACGTCGGCTGCATTCCGTCGAAGGCGCTGCTGGACAGCTCCTACAAGTACCATGAGGCCCACGAGGCCTTCAAAGTCCATGGTATCGAAGCCAAGGGCGTATCCATCGACGTTCCCACCATGGTTGGTCGCAAGAACACCATCGTGAAGAACCTGACCGGCGGCGTTGCCACCCTGTTCAAGGCCAACGGCGTCACCCTGCTGGAAGGCCACGGCAAGCTGCTGGCCAACAAGCAGGTCGAAGTGACCGGTTCCGACGGCAAGGTACAGATCGTCGAAGCCGTCAACGTGATCCTCGCTTCCGGCTCCAAGCCGGTAGACATCCCGCCGGCTCCGGTTGACCAGGACGTGATCGTCGACTCCACCGGCGCCCTGGACTTCCAGGCCGTTCCGAAGAAGCTGGGCGTTATCGGTGCCGGCGTGATCGGCCTCGAGCTGGGCTCCGTCTGGGCTCGCCTGGGTGCTGAAGTGACCGTGCTGGAAGCCCTGGACAAGTTCCTCCCGGCCGCCGACGAGCAGGTTTCCAAGGAAGCCATGAAGGTCCTGACCAAGCAGGGCCTGAAGATTCGTCTGGGCGCCCGCGTGACCGGCTCCGAAGTGAAGAAGAAGCAGGTAACCGTCAGCTTCACCGACGCCAACGGCGAGCAGAAGGAAACCTTCGACAAGCTGATCGTATCCGTGGGCCGTCGCCCGGTGACCACCGATCTGCTGGCTGCCGATAGCGGCGTGACCCTGGACGAGCGCGGCTTCATCTTCGTCGACGACCATTGCGCTACCAGCGTTCCGGGCGTGTACGCCATCGGTGACGTGGTACGTGGCGCGATGCTGGCCCACAAGGCGTCGGAAGAGGGCATCATGGTCGCCGAGCGCATTGCCGGCCACAAAGCCCAGATGAACTACGACCTGATTCCGTCGGTCATCTATACCCACCCGGAAATCGCGTGGGTCGGCAAGACCGAGCAGACCCTGAAGGCCGAAGGCGTTGAAGTCAACGTCGGTACCTTCCCGTTCGCCGCTAGCGGCCGTGCCATGGCCGCCAACGACACCGCCGGTTTCGTCAAGGTCATCGCCGATGCCAAGACCGACCGCGTACTGGGCGTCCACGTGATCGGCCCAAGCGCCGCAGAACTGGTCCAGCAAGGTGCCATCGGCATGGAATTCGGCACCAGCGCCGAAGACCTGGGCATGATGGTCTTCTCGCACCCGACCCTGTCCGAAGCGCTGCACGAAGCGGCCCTCGCTGTGAATGGCCACGCCATCCACATCGCCAACCGCAAGAAGCGCTAAGAGCAAAGAAGAACCACGGCGGACTGCCCGTGCTGTGAGCCCCTGGGGCTCACCGCGGAAGGTCTGCCGGACTGCCTTCAACAGCAGTCACAGGTGGCGCGGCACCACGAATGCAGCGCCGAATGCGCAATACCTAAACGAAGACGGTAGACAAGCATGAATCTCCACGAGTATCAGGGTAAGCAGCTGTTCGCTGAATACGGCCTGCCCGTATCCAAGGGCTTTGCCGTAGACACCCCGGAAGAAGCCGCAGAAGCCTGCGAAAAAATCGGTGGCAGCGAATGGGTTGTTAAAGCCCAGGTCCACGCTGGCGGCCGCGGTAAAGCGGGCGGCGTGAAGCTGGTCAAGAGCAAGGACGACGCCAAGGCGTTCGCCGCCAACTGGCTGGGCAAGCGCCTGGTGACTTACCAGACTGACGCCAATGGTCAGCCGGTCAGCAAAATCCTGGTTGAATCCTGCACCGACATCGCCAAGGAACTGTACCTGGGCGCCGTGGTAGATCGTTCCAGCCGCCGCATCGTGTTCATGGCTTCCACCGAAGGTGGCGTGGACATCGAGAAAGTTGCTCACGAAACTCCCGAGAAGATCCTCAAGGCCACCATCGACCCGCTGGTCGGCGCTCAGCCCTACCAGGGCCGCGAACTGGCATTCCAGCTGGGCCTGGAAGGTGACCAGATCAAGCAGTTCACCCACATCTTCGTGAACCTGGCCAAGCTGTTCCAGGACTACGACCTGGCTCTGCTGGAAGTGAACCCGCTGGTTATCAAGGCTGACGGCAACCTGCACTGCCTGGACGCCAAGATCAACATCGACAGCAACGCCATGTACCGTCAGCCCAAGCTGCGCGCCATGCACGACCCGTCCCAGGACGACGCTCGTGAAGCCCATGCGCAGAAGTGGGAACTGAACTACGTGGCCCTGGAAGGCAACATTGGCTGCATGGTCAACGGTGCCGGTCTGGCCATGGGTACCATGGACATCGTCAACCTCCACGGCGGCAAGCCGGCCAACTTCCTCGACGTTGGCGGTGGTGCGACCAAGGAGCGCGTGACCGAAGCGTTCAAGATCATCCTGTCCGACAGCAACGTCGCTGCCGTACTGGTGAACATCTTCGGCGGCATCGTTCGTTGCGACATGATTGCCGAAGGCATCATCGGCGCGGTGAAGGAAGTTGGCGTGAAGATCCCCGTGGTCGTCCGTCTGGAAGGCAACAATGCTGACCTCGGCGCCAAGGTACTGGCCGAGAGCGGTCTGAACATCATCGCGGCGACCAGCCTGACCGACGCTGCACAGCAAGTCGTCAAGGCCGCGGAGGGCAAGTAATGAGCGTCCTGATCAACAAAGACACCAAAGTCATCTGCCAGGGTTTCACCGGTAGCCAGGGTACTTTCCACTCCGAACAAGCCATCGCCTACGGCACCAAGATGGTTGGCGGCGTGACCCCCGGCAAGGGCGGCACCACCCACCTGGGCCTGCCGGTGTTCAACACCGTCAAGGAAGCCGTTGAAGCCACCGGCGCCGAAGCTTCGGTGATCTACGTTCCGGCTCCGTTCTGCAAGGACTCGATCCTGGAAGCGGCCTTCGGCGGCATCAAGCTGATCGTCTGCATCACCGAAGGCATCCCGACCATCGACATGCTGGAAGCCAAGGTCAAGTGCGACGAGCTGGGCGTACGCCTGATCGGCCCGAACTGCCCGGGCGTGATCACTCCCGGCGAGTGCAAGATCGGCATCATGCCGGGTCACATCCACCTGCCGGGCAAAGTAGGCATCGTGTCGCGTTCCGGCACCCTGACCTATGAAGCCGTGAAGCAGACCACCGACGCCGGCTTCGGCCAGTCCACCTGCGTGGGCATCGGTGGTGACCCGATCCCGGGCTCCAACTTCATCGACATCCTGAAGCTGTTCCAGGAAGACCCGCAGACCGAAGCCATCGTCATGATCGGCGAGATCGGCGGTTCCGCTGAAGAAGAAGCTGCTGCCTTCATCAAGGCCAACGTGACCAAACCGGTGGTGTCCTACATCGCTGGTGTAACTGCACCGCCCGGCAAGCGCATGGGCCACGCAGGCGCCATCATCTCCGGTGGCAAGGGCACCGCGGACGAGAAGTTCGCTGCCCTGCAGGACGCTGGTGTGAAAACCGTGCGTTCGCTGGCCGACATCGGCAAGGCCCTGGCCGAGCTGACCGGCTGGGAAGTCAAGAACGCCTAAGGCGACTTGATTCCCCCAACAAAGGCCACCCTTCGGGGTGGCCTTTGTCGTTCGAGGTGCAACCCTCTTGCGTGAAAGTGCAACCGCCTGTCGGCCAAGCGACAGAAACGGTAGCTACTCCGACAACCTGATCCACGTCAGGCGCTTCCCTCGGTAAAATCGGTAGGGTAGCAACCATGCCGCTCACCATGCCCCACAAGGGCGAAGGTCGGGCACTAGCGATCAATCCCAAACGGATGGATGACGTTTCCCCCGACCCAATCGGGAAACCCCTTCGGTAAACCCTGTTTCAGCGATGTGGTAATTCCCCAATGAAATCCTTGAAAGGCCAGGACGTCCTGGCACTCGGCTTCATGACGTTCGCGTTGTTCGTCGGAGCTGGCAATATCATTTTCCCGCCCATTGTCGGTCTGCAGTCCGGTCCCCATGTCTGGATGGCTGCGCTCGGCTTCCTGATCACCGCCGTCGGCCTGCCCGTGGTAACCGTCATCGCCCTGGCCAAGGTCGGCGGCGCCATGGACACCCTCAGCAGCCCCATCGGCAGAACGGCAGGCGTGCTCCTGGCCTCTGTCTGCTACCTGTCGGTCGGCCCGCTGTTCGCCACCCCGCGTACCGCGACCGTCTCGTTCGAAGTCGGCCTGGCGCCGCTGACCGGCGATACCCCGCTGGCCCTGTTCGCCTACAGCCTCGTGTACTTCATCGTGGTACTGGCGGTTTCCCTGTATCCCGGCCGTCTGCTGGATACCGTCGGCCGCGTGCTGGCGCCGATGAAGATCGTGGCCCTGGCCATTCTCGGCATCGCCGCCTTCATGTTGCCGATGGGCGAAATCGGTGACGCCACCCCGGCCTACCAGGCCGCGCCGTTCTCCCAGGGCTTCATCAACGGCTACCTGACCATGGATACCCTGGGCGCCCTGGTGTTCGGCATCGTCATCGTGAACGCGATCCGTTCCCGTGGCGTCGAGTCGCCGCGCCTGATCACCCGATACGCCATCATCGCAGGCCTGATCGCCGGTGTCGGTCTGGCGCTGGTGTACATCAGCCTGTTCCGCCTCGGTGCCAACAGCCACGACATCGCTGGTGCCGCCACAAACGGTGCCGCGGTCCTGCACGCATATGTGCAGCACACCTTCGGCAACCTCGGCAGCACCTTCCTCGCGCTGCTGATCTCCCTGGCCTGCCTGGTGACCGCTGTTGGTCTGACCTGTGCTTGCGCCGAGTACTTCAGCCGCCTGTTGCCGCTGTCCTACCGCAGCCTGGTGATCATCCTTGCCGCCTTCAGCCTGGTGGTATCCAACCTCGGCCTGACCAAGCTGATCCAGGTTTCGGTGCCGGTACTCACCGGCATCTACCCGCCGTGCATCGTGCTGGTGGCCCTGAGTTTCTGCGTGGGTCTGTGGCGCTCCCCAGGCCGCGTGGTGGCCCCGGTGATGCTGGTGTCGCTGCTGTTCGGCCTGATCGATGCCCTCAAGGGTGCCGAACTCGCGGGCTGGATGCCGCAGTGGCTGTCTCACCTGCCGCTGTCCGAGCAAGGACTCGCCTGGCTGCTGCCGTCCGTGGCCACCCTGGCCGCGGCCAGCATCTACGACCGCCTGCTGGGCAAGCCGGTGGAAGTCACCGCCTGATTGCTGGCTAGTGCAAAAAGGCCGCCTCCGGGCGGCCTTTTTGTTTCGAACAGCCGTCATCAGACCCTGCAGGGGCCTGCTAATGGGTCGCTATAATCGGCCGCGTTCTTAAAAGGAATTCGCATGTCCAGCATTCTGCGCAATTGGCCCCACCTGGTGGCCATCCTCTGGTTCATCACGTGCTGGGTGGGATACACCCGCTACGCCATCTGGAAGGGCAGGGATACCGCCTGCCTGGCTTCGGTTCTGCACCTCTATCGCGAGGACTGGATGCGCCGCCTGTTGCTGCGCGACAACCGTATCGCCGATGCCAGCGTGATCGGCAACCTGGAGCGCAATGCCTCCTTCTTCGCGTCCAGCACCCTGATTATCCTGGCCGGCATCCTCACCGTGCTCGGCTCGACCGACCGCGCGGTGTCGGTGCTGGCGGACCTGCCATTCGTACAACCCGCCAGTCGCGGCATTTCCGAACTCAAGCTGCTGGGGCTGGCGGTGGTCTTCGTCTACGCCTTCTTCACCTTCAGCTGGTGCATGCGCCAGTACAACTTCGCCGCCATTCTGGTGGGGTCTGCCCCGATGATCGGCGAGAAGCACGTCAGTGAGCAGGAAAGGAAAGACTTCGCCGAGCGCACCGCGAGGGTAATTTCGCTGGCGGCCAACCAGTTCAACTTCGGCCTGCGCAGCTACTACTTCGGCCTGGCCATGCTGGCCTGGTTCATCAACCCCTGGTTCTTCGTCATCGTGACCACCGGAGTCGTGCTGGTGCTCTACCGCCGCGAATTCCACTCGGATGTACTGGATGTGATGGTCTACACCCCGACCCAGGCGCTGGAAGCGCCCAAGGAGAAAGTCGAATGAGTATTCCGTTCTGGTGCCTGTTCTTTGCCGCTCTGCTCATCTACCTGGCCAAGGTGCCGGTGGCCAAGGCCATGCGCGAGGAGGGCAGGGGGTACGACAACCGCAATCCCCGTGCACAGCAGGCGCGACTGACTGGCTTCGGCGCGCGGGCGGTGGCGGCGCACCAGAACACCCTGGAGATCTTCCCGTTGTTCGCGGCAGGCGTGCTGGTGGCCCATGTCACCCAGAGCCAGGGCTGGTTCGTCGACCTGCTGGCAATCGCCTTCATCGTGTCGCGGGTGCTCTATCTGTTCCTCTACTGGAACGACAAGGCCAGCCTGCGCAGTCTGGTCTGGGGCGTCGGCCTGGTCTGCAGCCTGCTGCTGATGCTCAGTCCTGCGCTCTGAACCCTTCGGAAACAACAAGGCCCGCGATATGCGGGCCTTGTTGTTATTGCTGCCGGAAGCTTACTGGCTCTTCTCCTCGGACGGGGCGGTGTCCGGAGCGGCCGGCGCGGCGGGTGCGCTCGGAGCCGGGGCGGTTTCCGGAGCCGGAGCCGGAGTGCTCGGCTGCGATTCGGTCGCCGGTGCAGCCGGTGCAGCCGGTGCCTGAGCCTCTTCCTTCTTGTCGCAGGCGGCGAGACCAAGGCTGGCGGCCAGCAGCAGGGCGAGAGACAGGGTTTTTTTCATTTGAGCCTCCATGTGTGGCTTTCCTCGTAGATAGCAGTTGGAGTTTGTGAACTGATTCTAAGTTCAACGTCTTTTAAAAAAAGCCTGGTTTCAGTACTTGTCGACAACGGCTAATCGTCAGCAGGGTATTATTCGACTCTTTGCCCATCTTCCGCCAAGGTTGCAGTCATGACGGACAACTCCCTTATTGAACGGGCGCAGCGCTTTCTCACTGTGCTGCGCCATTGCCAGGTGCTCGGCCTCAGCGTGCACGATGCCACCCCCGAGGGCCTGACCCTGCGTCTGCCCTACAGCACACAAATCATAGGCAATCCGGAAACCGGTGTGATCCACGGCGGCGCCATCACCACTCTGATGGACACTACTTGCGGCATCTCCACGGTCTGCGTGCTGCCGGAATTCGAGATCTGCCCGACTCTGGACCTGCGCATCGACTACATGCATCCGGCCGAGCCCCACAAGGACGTCTTCGGATTCGCTGAATGCTACCGGGTGACGCCCAACGTCATTTTCACCCGCGGCTATGCCTACCAGGACGATCCGGCCCAGCCCATCGCCCATGTGGTCGGTGCATTCATGCGCATGGGCAAGCCGGGCCAGTTGAAGCAGGGAGGTGCGGTATGAGCCTCGACCTCAACGCCCTGGTGCGTGAAGCCCATGAAAAGAATGACTACGGCTCGCTGGTGTGCCTGATTCCTTACGCCAAGCTGATTGGCATGGAATGCCTGCGCCTTGGGGACGACATGGTGTTCCGCCTGCCGGCGAGCAAGGACAACATCGGCAATCCGACCCTGCCGGCCATCCATGGCGGCGTGATCGCCGGTTTCATGGAGCACGCGGCCATGCTCCACCTGCTGATGTTCATGGGCACGCCACATATGCCCAAAATCATCGACTTCTCGATAGATTACCTTCGCGCCGGGCACTATCGTGACACCTACGTCCAGTGCCAGGTCTGGCGACAAGGCCGCCGCGTCGCCAACGTCGCCATCACCGCCTGGCAGACCACCCAGACCGAACCCATCGCCACCGCGCGCGCCCACTTCAAGGTCGACGAACCCTGAGGCGCGCCAGTCGCGTCCGGTCGTTCACAAGGAAAGCCCGATGGTTGCGTTACTGATTCTTGGCGGCCTGTTGCTGATCGTCACCGGACTCGTCTGGCTGGTCATGCTGGCCTTCGGCACCAGCCTGCTCTGGGGCTTCGGCAGCCTGTTGCCGCCCGTCACCCTGGCCTACGTGCTCTACCACTGGCGTAACGCACGCAAGGCCGTGGTCCTGGGCGCCATGGGCTTCATCCCGCTGGTGGTGGGCCTCACCATGCTCGCCGCCCAGGACCCTGAGCGCCTCCAGGCGATTCTCAGCCTGCGCTGGCTGGGCGAGGAGGATCGGGCCAGGTCCGAACTGGACATCCGACTGAACGGCGAACTCAACGGGCAGCACTTTTCACCGCTGGAGGCCGAGCTGGTAGACGGCATTCTCAGCCTGCGTGAAGGGCAGGACTTCTACGCCCGTCGCGAGCTGACCATCCGCGTCGGCAACCAGCCCCAGAGTGGCCTGCGCCTGGATGTCCTGCCCCAGGACGTCGGCCCGAAGCCGGAAGTCGAGATCAGCTGGCTGCTGCCGGAGCAGGAGCTGCCGGAGGCGCGGCGCATTCCCCGTGGCTACACCCTGCACCTGGACCTGCAGCCGGTGGCGCCGAACCGTCTGGCAGGGGACTTCCACCTGGTACTACCGCCGAAGTTCTCCACCACGCTCACCGGGCATCTGGAGGTTTTTACCGACCGCCTGCGCTATCGCGACGGCCGGGTGGACCCGACCTACGACTCCCGCGACACCCTGGCCTACGTGATACGCGACTACCTGCAGCGGCGATTCGCTACCCGCAATGTCGAGCTGGTGCCGTTGCCGGCCGTCAGCCTGCCGGCGCGCGAGCTGGACCTTGAAGTGGAGGCCCGGGTCGATGGCCAGGACCAGCGCCTGTCGATTCAGCTTGCCAAGAGCGAGACCAAGGGCTGGCGAGTGCGCCGCGACAGCTTCCCGCCCTTGGCCGAACCCGGTGCGGCACCCCAGGCGCCCAGCGAGGCGCAGGAATCGGCATCCGCAGCGGACGCCGCCCGCCCGGTGGATCGTCGCCTGCGCTTCTCGTTGCAGCGCTTGCTGAGCAATCCCAGCCAGTACCAGGAGCTCAGCATGCGTGTGTACACGGTGCGTGGCAGCACCGCCGAAGGCCGCTTCACCGGCCTGGACCGCGAAGGCCGCATCCTCATCCGTCGCAACCTGGGCGGAGCGGGTGCCGCCAGCTTCAGCTTCGACCTGGACGAGGTCTCCCACGTCGAGCTGCTCGAGCCCTGAGCCGTATGGGGGCCGAAGCTCCCCGTCACAGCAATGACGCCCGCGTTTCGCTAAGCACTTGAAATCCTTGTCGAAGGCCCCATCTGGATGACATCCGCCGCCGCACATGCGGCTCAAGCCATCCAAGTGGAGTCAGACGACCATGAGTGTGGAAACTCAAAAAGAAACCCTGGGCTTCCAGACCGAGGTGAAGCAACTGCTTCACCTGATGATCCATTCCCTGTATTCCAACAAGGAAATCTTCCTTCGCGAGCTGATTTCCAACGCCTCCGACGCCGCTGACAAACTGCGCTTCGAGGCGCTGGCCAAGCCCGAGCTGCTGGAAGGCGGCGCCGATCTCAAGATCCGGGTCAGCTTCGACAAGGACGCTCGCACCGTCACTATCGAAGACAACGGCATCGGCATGAGCCGTGACGAGGTGATCGCGCACCTGGGCACCATCGCCAAGTCCGGCACCGCCGACTTCCTGAAGAACCTGTCTGGCGACCAGAAAAAGGATTCCCACCTGATCGGCCAGTTCGGCGTGGGCTTCTATTCCGCCTTCATCGTTGCCGACAAGGTCGACGTCTTCACCCGCCGCGCCGGCCTGCCGGCCGCCGAGGGTGTGCACTGGGCATCGAAGGGCGAGGGCGAGTTCGACGTCGCTACTATCGACAAGGCCGAGCGCGGTAGCCGCATCGTCCTGCACCTGAAGGCCGACGAAGCGGAATTCGCCGATGGCTGGCGCCTGCGCAACGTCATCAAGAAGTACTCCGACCACATCGCCCTGCCCATCGAGCTGCCGAAGGAGCAGCACGGTGAAGAGGCGCCTGCCGAGGAGGAATGGGAAATCGTCAACCGCGCCAGTGCCCTCTGGACCCGTCCGCGCACCGAGGTGAAGGACGAGGAATACCAGGAGTTCTACAAGCACGTCGCCCACGACTTCGAGAACCCGCTGACCTGGAGCCACAACAAGGTCGAAGGCAAGCTGGAATACAACTCGCTGCTCTACGTACCCGCCCGGGCCCCGTTCGACCTGTACCACCGCGAGGCCCCGCGTGGCCTGAAGCTGTACGTGCAGCGCGTGTTCATCATGGACCAGGCGGATCAGTTCCTGCCGCTCTACCTGCGCTTCATCAAGGGCGTGGTGGACTCCAATGACCTGTCGCTGAACGTCTCCCGCGAAATCCTGCAAAAGGACCCGGTGATCGACTCCATGAAGTCGGCCCTGACCAAGCGCGTGCTGGACATGCTGGAGAAACTGGCGAAGAACGAGCCCGAGCAGTACAAGGGCTTCTGGAAGAACTTCGGCCAGGTGCTGAAGGAAGGCCCGGCCGAGGACTTCGCCAACAAGGAGAAGATCGCCGGCCTGCTGCGCTTCGCCGCCACCAGCGATGAGTCGGGTGAGCAGAGCGTGTCCCTGGCCGACTACATCGGCCGCATGCAGGAAGGCCAGGACAAGATCTACTACCTCACCGGCGAGAGCTACTCGCAGGTCAAGAACAGCCCGCACCTGGAAGTCTTCCGCAAGAAGGGCATCGAAGTGCTGCTGCTCACCGACCGCATCGACGAGTGGCTGATGAGCTACCTGTCCGACTTCGACGGCAAGGGCTTCGTCGATGTCGCCCGTGGTGACCTCGACCTCGGCAAGCTGGACTCGGAAGAGGACAAGAAGGCCCAGGAAGAAGTCGCCAAGACCAAGGAAGGGCTCATCGAGCGCCTCAAGTCCGCCTTGGGCGAGGAAGTTTCGGAAGTACGCGTGTCGCACCGCCTGACCGATTCCCCGGCGATCCTCGCCATCGGTGAACAGGACCTGGGCCTGCAGATGCGCCAGATCCTCGAAGCCAGCGGCCAGAAGGTTCCGGATTCCAAGCCGATCTTCGAGATCAACCCGGCCCACCCGCTGATCGAGAAACTGGACGGCGAGCAGGACGAAGACCGCTTCGGCGAGCTGTCCCACATCCTCTTCGATCAGGCGGCCCTGGCTGCCGGCGACAGCCTGAAGGACCCGGCCGCCTACGTGCGTCGCCTGAACAAGCTGTTGGTGGAGCTCTCTGCCTGATAGACGGCTGCAATGGAAAAGGCCCGCGATTGCGGGCCTTTTTCTTTGGTGCGGGATTCTGGGCCGGCTGGGGCTGCGATCTCCCATGAAGCAGGTTGGGAAGTTCACCCCACCAGAGGGTCTAAGCTCAGTCATCCCTCCGCTACAGGAGATCGTCCATGAACAGATTGCTGCTGCCCTCGCTGCTGTTCGCGTTCGCCGGCCCGACCTGGGCGGGCATGGTCACCCAGACGGTGCCTTATGAAATCGACGGCAAGCCGTTCGAAGGCACCCTGGTCTATGACGACGCGGTGAAAACCCCGCGCCCAGGCCTGCTGATGGTGCCCAACTGGATGGGGGTGACGCCGGCCGCTGCCGACCAGGCGAAGGGCATTGCCGGCCAGCGCTACGTGATTTTCATCGCCGACATGTACGGCAAGGGCGTCCGCCCGACCAAGCCGGAGGAAGCCAGGGCTGCCGCCACTGCGGTGCGGGGTGACCGGCCGCTGATGCGCAAGCGCGCCCAGGCAGGGGTCGAGATGCTCAAGGCCCAGGGTGCGAAGGTGCCGCTTGATCTGGCCAGCCTCGGCGCCATCGGTTTCTGCTTCGGCGGTGGCAGTGTGCTGGAGCTGGCACGCTCCGGGGCGCAGTTGAAGGGCTTCGTATCCTTCCATGGCAACCTGGACACACCCAACCCGGCCGATGCCCGCAACATCCGCGCGCCGGTCCTGGTGCTGCATGGTGCCGATGACCCGGCCGTGCCCAAAACTCAGGTGGACGCCTTTACCGCCGAAATGACTGCCGCCAAGGCAGATTGGCAGTTGGTCAGCTACGGAGGCGCGGTGCACTCCTTCACCGAGCCCGGTGCCAACGTGCCGGGGCGCAATGAGTACAACCCCAAGGTCGCCGCGCGGGCCTACCAGGCGATGAACGACCTGTTCGACGAAGTCTTCACCGGAACGAGGTAATCCATGACGCAGATCCAGTCCCAGTCTCTCCGCTACTCGGTCGATGGCGTGGCCTTCGAAGGCCGCCTGCTATTCGATGCCACCGACTCGGCGCCGCGTCCGGGTCTGCTGATGGCCCCCAACTGGTTCGGGGTCAGCGGTGGTGCCGAGGAGCTCGCCGGGAAGGTCGCCGGCCGGGGTTATCGCGTGTTGCTGACGGACGTGTATGGCACGACGGTGCGGCCGGGCAACCCGGCGGAGGCGAGTGCCGCCATGCTGCCGCTGAAGCAGGACCGCACGCTGTTGCGCCGTCGCCTACTGGCGGCCCTGGAAGCCTTGCGTGGCCAACAAGCGGCTCCCACTGATGCGGCCCGGCTGGCGGCTTTCGGTTTCTGCTTCGGCGGCACCTGCGCGCTGGAACTGGCGCGGGCCGGCGCACCGCTAAAGGCCGCGGTGTCCTTCCATGGCTCGCTGGATACGC
The DNA here is from genome assembly GCF_029871235.1 of Pseudomonas sp. BN411. Taxonomy (GTDB): domain Bacteria; phylum Pseudomonadota; class Gammaproteobacteria; order Pseudomonadales; family Pseudomonadaceae; genus Metapseudomonas. The sequence goes on along the minus strand of NZ_SSOM01000055.1, from coordinate 81,607 downwards.
CGGACCCCACTGACGCCCGCAATATCCAGGGAGCCGTGCTGGTGCTGGATGGCGCGCAGGACCCGTTGGTGCCCCGAGACCAGCTGCCGGCATTTGCCAGGGAGATGGGCGAGGCGGGTGTGGATTGGCAGCTGCTGAGCTACGGCGGTGCGGTGCATTCCTTTACCGACCCGGCGGCCAACAATCCGGGTACCGCGCAATACAACGGCAAGGTCTCGCGACGTGCCTTCGCAGCGATGTACACCCTGCTGGACGAAGTGTTCGCCTGAGCTTCACGCCGTTTGTCGGAGCGAATTCATTCGCGAATTTGGCCAGGGCTCGGTGCCATACCCTTTCGCGATTAAAATCGCCCCCACAGAAAAGCGCTCAATCACTCCCTACCCACAGTCCGTAGGTTGGCGCTCAGCGCCAACCTACGGCGGAACTAGGTCCCGCCTGGCGAATGAATTCGCCCCCACACCATCAGCGCGGCAATTCGATCCGGCTGGTTTCCCCCGGCACCACAGGCCAGTCGCCGGTTGCCCAGCGGCTGCGGGCCTGGTCGATCAGCTCCGGGCTGCTGGACACGAAATTCCAGTTCATCCGCCTCGGGCCGTCCAGCGGTGCGCCACCGATCATCACCAACTGGCAGCCGCTGCAGGCAGAAAGCACGAACTCCACGCCTTCCGGTAGCACCACCAGGCTGCGTGGTTCCAGCGGCTGGTCGTCCAGCAGTGCTTCACCTTCCAGCAGGTAGAGCGCCCGCTGCGGATGCTCGCAGGGGATGGTCAGGGTGGCACCAGCCTCCAGTTGCAGGTCGGCATAGAGGGTAGGGGAGAGCACCGGTACCGGGGATTCCAGGCAGAAGCCGTTGCCGGCGATCAGGCGGATGCGCACGCCGAGGGCGTCCTGGGTCGGCAGACTGGCGGCCGGGTGATGGCTGTAGCTGGGCTCGCAGTCTTCCAGTTCCTTCGGCAAGGCGAGCCAAACCTGCAGGCCATGGGCACGGGAACCGCTGGCCACAAGGTTGGCCGGGGTGCGCTCGACATGGGCGACGCCGCGTCCGGCGGTCATCCAACTGACGTCACCCGGCTTCACCAGTTGGTCCGAACCCAGGCTGTCCTTGTGCTGCAGTTCGCCCTCGAACAGGTAGGTGAGGGTGGAGAGGCCGATATGCGGATGCTGGCGCACGTCCATTCCCGCACCGGGGGCGTAGTCCGCCTCCAGCATGTGGTCGAAGAACACGAAGGGGCCGACACTTCGGCACTGGGCCGAGGGCAGCGGACGGAGAATCGGTTGCCCGGCGACCTCTTCGGCGCGCGGGCGGATGGTGAGAATGTTCATGCTCGGACTTCCTGCGCAGGTCACTGGCTGAAGTTGCCTTCGGCGAGGCGCGTTTCGATGCTCACTTCCACCTGGGTCATCAGCTTGTGCACCGGGCACTTGTCGGCGATGCGCAGCAGGGTGGCGCGTTGTTCGTCGCTGAGGGGGCCGCGCAGGGTCAGCTTCACGTCCAGGCGGTAGTGTCCCTTGCGTTCTTCGCTGTCGTCGCGGTTCACCTCGACGTCCACGCCGGTCAGCGGAATGCCGTTCTTCTGCGCGTAGTAGGTGACGGTCAGGGCCTTGCAGCTGCCCAGGGCGGCATCGAAGTAGTCATGGGGCTCCGGGTCCGCACCGGCACCGCCAAGGTCCGTCGGCAGGTCGGTGAACAGCGGTGCCTTGCCGTCCAGTTCGATGCGCTGGCGAGTGCCGGTGGCGGAATCACGGGTGAGACGGATAGTCATCGAGGGCCTCCTGGCCAGTGAGCGATTGAGTCCCGCTAGGCTAGCGCAAAGGCTGGCGACCGGGCAGCGGCTTGTGGTGTTGAACACAGCCATTGCGATGTCGGTCCAAGGTCACTCACCCATCCCGGAGGACGAGCCTTGTATCGACTGAAGACCAGTCTCGCCGCGCTCCTGCTGGTGCTGGCGATTCCCGGCGAAGCGCGCGATTACCGCTACAGCGACGCCCATTTGCATTACGTGGATTTCTTCCAGGAAAGCGACGGTATGCAGGCCCTGTTGCAAGCGATGGACAAGGGCGGCATCGACCATGTGATGATTTCCGGCATTCCGGTGGCCAAGAAGTGGCACGAGGACGAACCCAAGCGCCCGCGCTACTACGCCGGCGACGACGCCGATGCCTACTGGTACAGCGCCACCGACGTGCTGGTGGCCGCTGCGGTCAAGCAACTGCCGGACGAACAACGCAAGCGCTTCCATCCCTTTCTCAGCGGCTTCAATCCCAACGACAAGAACTCCGATGCCCATATCCGCCGCATGCTGGAGCTGGACCCGGGGCTCTGGCAGGGGATTGGCGAAGTCTTCACCCGCCACGACGACCTCACCGCCCTGATCGACGGCGACACGCCACGGGCCAACAACGAGGCCATGGGCCGCATCTATCACCTGGCCGCCGAATACGACCTGCCGGTGCTGCTGCACTCCAACATCACCTCCAAGCGCGAACGCAATCCGCTGTTCCTGCAGGAGGTGGAAGAACCGCTGCGCAACCATCCCCATGTGCGCTTCATTTGGGCCCACGCCGGCTCCAGCATGGAAATCCACCGCCACCAGACGAAGCTGGATTTCCTCCTGCCCACCCTGGAACGCCTGCTGGCGGACTACCCCAACCTCTACATCGACCTCTCCTGGAGCGTGCTGGAACCCTACCTGCTGGACGCCGACGGCAAACCGGATCGCCGCTGGCTGGCACTGGTGGAGCGCCATCCGGAGCGCTTCATGCTGGGCTCGGATGTAGTGGGTCGCTTCGATGGGCTGGGGGATTACCTGTCAGCCTACCGACCCTTCCTCGATGCCTTGCCGGAGCCGGTGGCGCGCCAGGTAGCGCGGGACAATTTCCTCGCCGTGCTGCCCCGAAAACAGGGGAATGCCGCAGCGCAGTGAGCCTGTCACGAGGTTGTCATGACCGCGTCATAACCTCGCGCCACCGCAAACAAGGAGCGCGACATGATCCCCTTTCGAATGACAGCACTCGTGGCCCTCGGCCTGGCTTCCGGCGTTGCCCTGGCTGACGTGCGCGTGGAAGGTCCGGTGGAATACGGCATCTTCGAATCCCAGTACCAGGACTACCAGCCGGGCGAGCGCGTGCTGACCCGCAGCAACCAGACGATCCAGCCGACCGACGAAATCCCGGCCAAGCTGGGCACCAAGTTCGGCATGCGCTACACCCTGGTCGGCAAGCAGGAAAAGGACACCCCGCTGACCCTGCTTTACCTCACCCCCGGCGTAGTCAGTCCGGACGGCAAGCGCCACGACAAGTTCGTCGTGGAGCAGAAGATGGCACCGGGTGCCCCCACCGACGTGATGGCCTTCGAGTTCACCGAGCACTACGAAGTGGTGCCGGGCGAGTGGCAATTCATGGTCTTCCAGGGCGACCGCCTGCTGGCCCGCCAGAGTTTCACCGTTCGCTGATCCCGCGTGCGTCGTAATGGCGCGCTATAGTCGCTGGGTCTGAAGCAGGCGCGAGGCGCGGGCCCATGGCCGAACAGATCAGCATCCTGGTGGTGGACGACGACGAGGCAATCCGCGAAATGCTGCTGGATTACCTCGGCGGCCAGGGTTATCAGGTCCAGGCCGTGGCCGACAGCGGCCAGCTGCGTGCGCGGCTGGCCGAGGCGCTGCCCGACCTGGTGCTGCTGGACGTGGGGCTGCCGGGCGAGGACGGCCTGAGCCTGGCGCGTTACCTGCGCGAACATCACGACCTGCCGGTGATCATGGTGTCCGGCGCCGGCACGCCGCTGGACCGTATCGTCGGCCTGGAAGTCGGGGCCGATGATTATCTGGCCAAACCCTTCGACCCGCGCGAGTTGCTGGCTCGGCTCAAGACCGTGCTGCGGCGCTATCGCCGCAATCCGGCACCAGCCGCCCAGCCTGTCGCGGACAACGACAGCCCTTGCCTGCAACTCGGTCTGTGCCGCCTCGACCTGCAGAGCCGCCAGCTGTTCGACGCCTCGGGCGAGGAAATTCCCCTGACCGCCATGGAGTTCGACCTGCTCCAGGCCTTCGCCCAGCGCCCCAACCGGCCGCTGTCCCGCGACCAGTTGCTGAACCTCACCCAGCACCGCGACTGGAATCCCTTCGACCGTTCCATCGACATCCGTATCGCCCGCCTGCGTCGCAAGCTGGAACAGGACCCGGACAAGCCGCAGATCATCCGCACCGTGCGTGGTGTGGGCTACATGTTCGTGCCGGGCTGAAGCGTAAGGCTGTAGGGGCGAATTCATCGATCTAGGAGCCTTGTAGGAGCTAGCTTGCTAGCGAAAAAGGGGCCATTCGCTGGCAAGCCAGCTCCTACGGGTTACAACACTAAATTCGCCCCACGTCAGCTCTTTGTTTCAATTGTTTCAATGGCCTCGGGGTTTCCCCGGGCCGGGGTGGGCTGTCTCTATACTCAGGCAAGTCCGCCAACCCCGGAGGGCCTTACGGTGAGCCAGCCCCTGACCAGCCGCTTTGCCATCAGCGCTGAAGAGCATCGCTTGCGGCAGATCGTCGACAGCAGCAGTGCGGTGATCTACGTGAAGGACCTCGACGGCCGCCTGGTGCTGGTCAACCGGGCCTTCGAGCGCTTGTTCAAGGTCCGCGCCGATCGGGTGCTGGGGCACACCGACCACGAGTTCTTTCCCCCGGAAATCGCCGACGTACTGCGCGCCAACGACCTGAGGGTGATCCAGCTCGGTCATGAACTGGAGTTCGAGGAGCAGGTGCCCATGGGCGGCAGCATCCGCACCTATCTGTCGAACAAGTTCCCGCTCTTCGATGGCGACGGCCGGGTCAGCGCCATCTGCGGCATCTCTACCGACATCAGTTCCCGCAAGAGCCTGGAAGAGGTGCTGCGCTTCGTGGCCCTGGGTGTGTCTGCCGCCACAGGAAACGAGGTGTTCGAGGCAATCGCCCGCTACATGGTGCGTTCGCTGAACGCCGATTTCGCCTTCGTCAGCCGCATCAGCGACGAAGGGCCGCAAAGCCTCACCACCCTGGCCCTCTACTACGGCGGGACGTTGCACGAGAACGCCACCTACTCCCTCAAAGGCACGCCCTGCGCCGAGGTGTTCGGACGCAGCTTCCACTTCGTGCCCCGCGACCTGCGCAGTTCCTACCCCACAGACGAGGTGCTGGCTGCCTTTGGCGTCGACAGCTACGCGGGCTACCCGCTGTTCGCCAGCGATGGCCGGCCGCTGGGCCTGATCGCCGCCGGCCGGCTGGGGCCGATGTCGGACCGCGACAAGGTGGAATCGGTGCTGCGCATCTTCTCGGTACGGGCAGCGGCGGAAATCGAGCGGCTGGAGGCGGAAGCCAGCTACCGGGCGATCTTCGATACCTCCGAGGACGCCATCTTCGTCCATGACATCGAGAGCGGCGCCCTGGTGGACGTCAACCCCAAGGCCTGCCGTGCCTACGGTTACAGCTACGAGGAAATGCTCAAGCTGGACATCGATGCCTTCAGCGCCGGCTACGCGCCCTATACCGGCAAGGAGGCGGCCGGCTACCTGGCGCGTGCGGCTGCCGGCCAGGTGCAGCGCTTCGAATGGCACCGGCGCAACCGTGACGGCAGCCTGCACTGGGACGAAGTGCTGCTCAAGCGTGTGGCCATCGGCGGCATCGACCGCATCCTCGGCATCACCCGCGAGATCACCCAGCGCAAGGAGGCCGAACAGGCCCTGCGCGCCAGCGAGATGCAGTACCGCGCCATCACCAATACCGCCCTGGATTGCTTCATCAGCATGGACGAGACCGGGCGGGTGCTGGCGTTCAACCCGGCCGCCGAGCAGTGCTTCGGTATCAGTCGCGAGCAGGCGCTGGGGCACTCGTTGCTCAAGCTGATCATCCCGCCGCGCTTCCGCGAGGCCTACGAGCACGCCTTGGAGCACTACCTGCAGACCGGTCACGGCGCCTTCCTCGGCAAACGCATGGAGGTGGTGGCGCAGCGTGCCGACGGCCGCGAATTCACCGCCGAACTGGCCCTGACCCAGGTGCCGGGGGATGAGGGGCCGCGTTTCATCTGCTACCTGCGCGACATCACCGAGCGCACCGAGGCCGAGGAGGAGCGCGCCCGCCTGGAGCAGCAACTGCGCCAGGCCCAGCGCATGGAGGCCATCGGGCATCTCACCGGGGGCATCGCCCACGACTTCAACAACCTGCTGACCAGCATGCTGGGCTACACCGTGATGGCCCAGGAACTGGCGGAGCAGGGCAGCGACGAGCGCCTGGGCAAGTACCTGTCGCGGGTGCAGCGTTCGGCGGAAAAGGCCCGCGACCTGATCCAGCAGATGCTCACCTTCAGCCGGGGCAGCCGTGGCAAGCCCCAGGTGGTCGCGCTGGATCTGTTGCTGGGGGATTTCATTCGCCTGGTGGAGTCCACCTTGCCGGCCACGGTGGAGCTGGAAGTACAACTCGACCACGACCTGCCACGGGTACTGGCCGATCCGGTGCAGCTGGAGCAGGTGCTGATGAACCTCTGCATCAATGCCCGCGATGCCATGGGCAGCGTCGGCCAGTTGCGGGTGAGCCTGGGCCAGCAGGAGCTGGAGGGCGTCTGCGCCTCCTGCCAGCAGCGGATCAAGGGCCGGTACGTGGCACTGACGGTCAGCGACAGCGGCCCGGGGATCGAGCCGGCGTTGCGGGCGCAGATCTTCGAGCCGTTCTTCTCCACCAAGGCCACGGGCCAGGGCAGCGGAATGGGGCTGTCCATGGTGCACGGCATCGTCCATGAGTACGGCGGCCATATTCACCTGGACAGCACGCCGGAGCAGGGCGCCACCTTCCGCGTGCTGATGCCGGCCCACAGCCCGGCGGCGAAGGGGGAGGAGGCCAGTGCGCCGATTGCCGCCCGGCCACCCCTGCGCTCGGCCCTGTGCGGCCGTGTTGCGGTAGTGGACGACGATGCCACGGTGGCCGAGTTCATGGGGGAACTGCTGGAGGGCTGGGGGCTGGAGCCGGGCATCTACTGCGATGCGGAGCAGGCCAGCCAGGCGCTCTGCGCCGATCCTTACGCCTGGGACTTCGTCATCCTCGACCAGAGCATGCCGCGCCTGTCCGGACTGCAACTGGCGCGGCGCCTGCTGGCGTCCCGTGCCGACCTGCCCATCGTGCTCTACACCGGCTTCAGCGACTCCCTGCTGGAGAGCGAAGTGCAGCAACAGGGCGTCAAGGCTCTGCTGACCAAGCCACTGGACCAGCAGCGCCTGCACCAACTGTTGCACGCTTGGCTGGAGAGCCCCAGGAGCGGATACAAAGTGGAAACAAACTGAGCGCTCTCAGCCATCGGGCTGATACAGGCCGGGGCGAAGCTGGTGTCCAAGGCGGAGCGGAGCGATCCCGCCGACCAGAACCCCCGGCAGGAGCGCATCATGTTCACCTACTTCAAGCGCATTTCGATCTTTTCCTATGGTCTGATCAGCTACCTGATCTTCTTCGCCACCTTCGTCTACTCCATCGGCTTCATCGCCAACTTGCCGTTCGCGCCACGAACCCTGGATGGCGAGCCGCGCCTGCCGTTCTGGACCGCCTTGGGAATCGACGTGTTGTTGCTGACCATCTTCGCCGTCCAGCACAGCCTGATGGCCCGGCCGGCCTTCAAGGCCTGGTGGACCCAGTGGGTATCGCCAGCGGCTGAGCGCAGCACCTACGTGCTGTTCTCCAGCCTGGCGCTGATCCTGCTGTACAGCTATTGGCAGCCGCTCGGCGGTGAAATCTGGAACATCGAGAACCGCTCCGGCCGTCTGGTAATGGGCGCGACCTTCGGATTCGGCTGGGCGCTGGTGTTCTACGCCACCCTGCTGATCAACCACTTCGACTTGTTCGGCGTGCGCCAGGTCTGGCTGAACCTGCTTGGCAAGCCCTACACCGAGCTGGAGTTCAAGACGCCGGGAGCCTACAAGCTGGTGCGCCACCCGCTCTACCTGGGATGGTTCCTGTGTTTCTGGGCCACCCCGACCATGAGTGCGACCCACCTGCTGTTCGCCGCGCTGACCAGCATCTACATCCTGGCCGCCATCCGGCTGGAAGAGCGCGACCTGCTGCGGGCGCATCCGGAGTACGCGGACTATCGGAACCAGGTGCCCATGTTGCTGCCGCGCATTGGCGGGCGGGATAAGGCGGCGGGCGACCGCGAAGCGGCCTGATCGCCGGGAACAGAGAAGGGCGCCTTGGTGGCGCCCTTTTTCATGTTTGGCGATGGAGGGCGGGGCTCGGAAGTCAGACCACGAAGCGCGCGATCATGCCGTTGAGCTCCACCGCCAGGCGCGACAACTCATGAGTGGCGGCGGAGGTCTGGTTGGCGCCGGCCGAGGTCTGCACCGAGATATCGCGGATGTTCACCAGGTTGCGGTCTACCTCGCGGGCCACCTGGGCCTGCTGCTCGGCGGCGGTAGCGATCACCAGGGTACGCTCGTTGATCTCGCCGGCCTGTCGGGCGATTTCCTGTAGGGCCTGGCCGGCGCTTTCCGCCAACTTGACCATATCCCTCGCATGGGTATCGCTCTGGTTCATGGCACTGACGGCTGCATCGGAGCCGGCCTGGATGGCGGCGATCATCTGTTCGATCTCGCGGGTCGACTCCTGGGTGCGGTGGGCGAGGGCGCGTACCTCATCGGCCACCACGGCGAAGCCGCGCCCCTGTTCACCTGCACGGGCCGCCTCGATGGCGGCATTGAGGGCCAGCAGGTTGGTCTGCTCGGCGATGGAACGGATTACGTCCAGCACAGTGGCGATGCCCTGGGCCTGCTCGGCGAGGTCCGCCACCATGTGCGTGGAACGGGTGACTTCCTCGCCCATGCCGCGAATGGCCTGGACGGTTTCCTCCACCTGTTCGCGGCCGCTGAGCGCGACGCCTTCCGACGTGGTGGCGGCCTCGGAAGCGGAGGCGGCATTGCGCGCCACTTCCTCCACCGCCGCGCTCATCTGGTTGACCGCTGTCGCGGCCATCTCGATCTCGTCGTGTTGACGGTTCAGCGAGCGGTTGCCTTCCTCGGTCACCGCATTGAGCTCTTCCGCTGCCGAGGCGAGCTGGGTGGCGGAATGGCCGATCTGTTCGATGGTGTCGCGCAGGTACTGTCGCATGGACTGCAGTGCCTGCATCAGCCGGGCGGGTTCGTCGCGGCCGGTGCTGTCCAGCTCACCGGTGAGATCGCCGCCGGCTACCCGTTCTGCGGTGCGCATGGCTTCGCGGATAGGGCCGACGATGCTCTGGGTCAGCAGCCAGGCGATGGCGATGCTGGCCAGGACCGCCAGCAGCATGACCAGCACGACGGAGCGGGTGGCATCGCTCACCACTTCGTCGCCGAGGCGGCTGGATTCCCGCGCCTGGCTTTGGTCGAGGTCGATCAATGCGGCGAGGCTACGTGACAGGGTTTCGTAGCGCTGGTACTGCTCGCCACGAATCAGCGCGTAGGCGCGTTCGGTGTCGTTCTGGCGCGACAGCTGCAGCAGGGCCTCGTGGCTGTTCATGTAGTCGCGGCTGGCGCTGAGTACTTCCTCGAACAACTGCTTCTCCTCCGGCAGCTGCAGCAATGGCTGGTAGGCCTTTTCCACCGTTGCAAGCTCGGCGAGCAGCTTGTCCATGCGTTGCTCCTGGGCATTCATGGTGTCGCTGTCCTGGGCCAGAACGTGGTTCATCTCGCTGAGGCGGAAAGTGGCCATGAGCAGAGCCATCTGGCCGGAGGCCTCGACGCTGGGGAGCCAGATTTCGCTGATCTCGGTGGAGGCCTCGTTGATGGCCTCCATGCGGTTGTGGGCGAAACCACCGAGGCCGACCAGCATCAGGGTGATGATGGCGAAGCCGATGGCGGCGCGGTAGGCGATGGGCAATTGGCGAAGGAACATGGGTCTACTCCGATCCGGGACGAAAAGGGTGTTGCTGGTCCCTGTAGCGGAGGAGGGCGGCGCTTCTTGATAGCGGAACAGACGGTTCGGAAAGGTCCTACAGATCTAATGGAATTAGTTGAGGCGCCATAAACGACAACGCCCGTATCCGGGGGGATACGGGCGTTGTGGATACCGCCGGGTTTGGGATCAGCCGTTGAAGCGGCGCAGTACCAGGGTGGCGTTGGTGCCGCCGAAGCCGAAGCTGTTGGACATGACGGTGTCGATCTTGGCGTCTTCGCGGGTCTCGCGCAGGATCGGCAGATCGGCCACTTCCGGGTCCAGTTCGTCGATGTTGGCCGAACCAGCCATGAACTTGCCTTCCATCATCAGCAGGCAGTAGATGGCTTCCTGCACGCCTGCGGCGCCCAGGGAGTGACCGGACAGGCTCTTGGTGGAGCTGATGGCCGGGGCTTTTTCGCCGAACACGGCGCGCACGCCGCGGATTTCCGCCACGTCGCCCACCGGGGTGGAGGTGCCGTGGGTGTTCAGGTAGTCGATCGGGGTGTCGACGGTGGCCAGCGCCTGCTGCATGCAGCGGATGGCGCCTTCGCCGCTCGGGGCGACCATGTCGTAGCCGTCGGAAGTCGCGCCGTAGCCGACGATCTCTGCGTAGATCTTGGCGCCACGCTTGAGGGCGTGTTCCAGCTCTTCGACAACCACCATGCCACCGCCGCCGGCGATGACGAAACCGTCACGCTTGGCGTCGTACGCGCGGGAGGCGCGCTCAGGGGTTTCGTTGTACTGGGTGGACAGGGCGCCCATGGCGTCGAACAGGCAGCTCTGGCTCCAATGCTCTTCTTCACCGCCGCCGGCGAAGACCATGTCCTGCTTGCCCAGCTGGATCTGCTCCATGGCCTGGCCGATGCAGTGCGCGCTGGTGGCGCAGGCCGAGGAGATGGAGAAGTTCACACCCTTGATCTGGAAGGGGGTGGCCAGGCACGCGGAAACGGTGCTGCCCATGGTGCGGGTCACGCGGTATGGGCCGATGCGCTTGACGCCCTTCTCGCGCAGGGTGTCGATGGCTTCCATCTGGTTGACGGTGGAAGCGCCACCGGAGCCGGCGATCAGGCCCACGCGCGGGTTGGAGATCTGCTCGGCGCTCAGGCCGGCGTCTTCGATAGCCTGCTGCATGGCCAGGTAGGCATAGGCAGCGGCATCACCCATGAAGCGGAAGAGCTTGCGGTCGATCAGCTCTTCCAGGTTCAGGTTGACCGAGCCGGACACCTGGCTGCGCAGACCCATCTCGGCATAGGACGGGTTGTGGCGAATACCGGCCTTGCCGGCGCGCAGGTTGGCGGAAACAGTGGCTTTGTCATTGCCCAGGCACGAAACGATGCCCAGGCCAGTGATCACGACGCGACGCATGCGGATGTCCTTCAGAAACTGTCGGTAGAGGTGAACAGGCCGACGCGCAGGCCTTCGGCGCTGTAGATCTCGCGGCCGTCGACGGCAACGGTGCCATCGGCGATACCGAGGATCAGCGAACGATTAATAGTGCGCTTGATGTGGATGGTGTAGGTGATCTTTTTCGCGGACGGCAGGATCTGGCCGAAGAATTTGACTTCGCCGGAGCCGAGGGCGCGGCCACGGCCGGGGTTGCCCTGCCAGCCGAGGAAGAAACCGACCAGCTGCCACATGGCGTCGAGGCCAAGGCAGCCGGGCATGACCGGGTCGCCTTCGAAGTGGCAGGCGAAGAACCACAGGTCAGGGTTGATATCGAGCTCGGCGACGATCTCGCCTTTGCCGTACTTCCCGCCGGTTTCGCTGATATGCACGATGCGGTCGATCATCAGCATGTTGGGGGCGGGCAGTTGCGCATTACCAGGGCCGAACAGCTCGCCGCGACTGCAGCGCAGCAGGTCTTCCCGGGTATAGGCGTTTTGTTTGGTCATGCGAGCTCCTCAATGGTCCCCGTCTGGCACAGGGCGTTGCATTCATCCTTCTGCCGTGGCCGTTGTAGGGGGCGTCATGCGGCAGACTAGTCATAGACTGTTGCGTTGCGGTGAAAGTCACAGAATGCCGAGCACAGTCGTTCACCTGATGTGACCACAGCCCGTCGCAAGGGGCTGCCGGGGGACCTCCCGCGCGCAAAGCGTCTCGCACTTTAACATTCCCGGACACTCGACGAATGTCTGGAAACGGCACCAGTCGTTTCAGTCCGACGGCTTGCTCAACCAGCGCTGCATGACCCGCAGCAGGTCAGCCCGTTTGAAGGGTTTGGCCAGGTAGTCGTTCATTCCCGCGGCCAGACAGGCCTCGCGGTCGCCCTGCAGGGCATTGGCGGTCAGGGCGATAATCGGCAGCGTGGCGCCGCCATTCATCTGGCGAATCTGGCGCGTGGCTTCGTAACCGTCGAGAACCGGCAGGCGGCAGTCCATGAGGATGGCCGAATAGTGATGGCGTGAGGCCTGATGCACCGCCTGGGCGCCGTCGCCCACCAGGCTCACCTGGTAGCCCAGGCTGCGCAGCATGGCCTCGATCACGGTCTGGTTCACCGGATTGTCCTCCACCAGCAGCACGTGCTGGCCGGTACCCGCGCCATGCCCATGGGCCTGGTCGCCCAGCGTTTCCGAGCTCTGGGGACGGAACGGCAGGGGAATCTCCAGGGTGAAGATCGAGCCCGAACCTTCATGGCTCTCGGCACGCAGGGTGCCGCCCATGCGTTCGGCCAGGGTGCGGGCGATGGGCAGCCCGAGGCCGGTGCCGCCGTAACGGCGGGAAATCGAGTGATCGGCCTGCTGGAAGGCGTCGAACATATGTTCCAGTCGGTCCGGCGGGATGCCGATGCCGCTGTCATGTACCGCGCACGTGAGCCAGAGCACTTCGCTGTCCAGCGCCTGCCAGCGGGTTTGCACCTTGATGCCGCCTTCTTCGGTGAACTTCAGGGCATTGCCCACCAGATTGACCAGGATTTGCCGCAGGCGCGTCGGGTCGCCGTGCACCTCGACCCGCTCCAGGCCTTCCTGGGTGTCCAGGCTCAGGGCCAGCCCGCGCTGCTGGGCGCTGTGCTGGAACACCTGTACCGAGCCGAGGATCAGGTCCAGCAGGTTGAAGGGGATGCGCTCCAGCTCCAGCGCGCCACGCTCGATGCGGGAGAAATCGAGAATGTCGTTGATCACCTTCAGCAGGTGCTCGGTGGATTCCGTGGCCAGTGCCGCGTATTCGGCCTGTTCATCGGTCATCTCGGTGGTTTCGAGCAGCTGCAGCATGCCCAGGACGCCGTTCATGGGGGTGCGCAGTTCGTGGCTCATCATTGCCAGGAAGTCGGATTTGGCGCGGTTCGCCATTTCCGCTTCCTCGCGCGCCTTGATCAGCTGGCCCATCGCCTGCTGCTGCTCCTGGCTGGCCTGTTCGAGGCCGCCGGCGAGGTTGTTGATGTGGCGGCTGAGGTCGCCCAATTCGCTGTCATCTACCACGGGCAAGCTGGCGTTGTAGTTGCCATCCTGGATGGCCTTGACCGCATCGCCCATGGCGCTGATGGGCTGCGACAGGCGGGTGGCCAGACGGCGGGCGAGGAGGAAGGTGAGGAGCAGCGCAATCAGGGCCAGCACTGTGGCCTTGAGGAGGATTTCCTGCTGGCGGCTGCTGAAGGCGTCGTTGGACATGCCGACCACGACGCGGCCCAGGTAGTTGCTATCGCTGCTGCGGCCGTCGACCCTGGCGTGGGTGCGTTGGGCCTGCAGGTGGAGCTGCTGCTGGATGATGGGCGCGTGGAAGACCTCCACTTGGGTGCCGCTCTTTTCCAGGCTTTCCTGCTGTTCCAGGTAAACGAGGATGTTGTCGGCGCGGTCGCGTACTTCCAGGAAGCGCACGTGGGGTGTGCCCAGGCTGGCCTGGAGCAGGCCCTCCAGGACTTCCAGGTTGCCGGTGACCACGCCGTATTCCGCCGCCGGGGCAAGTTGACTGGCGATCAACTGGCCGGTGTGGTTCAGCTCCTGGCGCAGGTCCTGCAAACGGGCGAAGGTGAAGAAACCGGTGAGCAACAGGGTCAGTAATAGTGCCGGACCGAGGCTGATGAGCTGGGTACGGGTATGGATGTCCCAGCGGCGCCGCAAGGTCATGGGTGCGCCGCTCCTTGAGCTGCGGGAGGTGTCGGGCGTCGGGGGGCGGGTGGGCACATCTTCCTATTGCCTCGGTGCAGGGTCGTCCGTGGAGCGGTTCTATGCTGGAACTTTAGTCCCGTTGCGCCCCGGTGCTCGGGGAAATTTTGCTGCGTTGAGGTTGCCAGGGAACCAAGTGGCGCTCTCGACGCCGCAAAACTGCGGCATCTTAACCGAGGATGAGGGCTTTTCCAGCGCAAAGGCCCCGGATAGAGGCTGGCTGGCCAGCGGCGCCTCCGTATAATGCGCGGATTCGCCATTCCTATGGCCTACATGGACCCGTTATGACTGAACAGCAACCCGTTGCGGTGCTCGGCGGCGGCAGCTTCGGCACCGCTATCGCCAACCTGCTGGCCGAGAATGGCCAGCGTGTGCGCCACTGGATGCGCGACCCGGAACAGGCCGAGGCGATCCGTACCCAGCGCGAGAACCCGCGCTATCTCAAGGGTGTGACGATCCTTCCCGGCGTGGAACCGGATACCGACCTGTCCGGCGTGCTCGCCGACTGCGAGCTGGTGTTCGTGGCCTTGCCGTCCAGCGCACTGCGCAAGGTGCTGGAGCCGGTGGCCGGGCAACTGGCGGGCAAGCTGCTGGTCAGCACCACCAAGGGCATCGAGGCGCAGAGCTTCAAGCTGATGAGTCAGATTCTTGAAGAAGTGGCCCCGGATGCCCGTATCGGCGTGATCTCCGGCCCCAACCTGGCCAAGGAAATCGCCGACCACGCGCTGACCGCCACTGTGGTCGCCAGTGAGGACGCCGAACTCTGCAAGCGTGTGCAGTCCGCCCTGCACGGGCGCACCTTCCGCGTCTACGCCAGCCAGGATCGCTTCGGGGTCGAGCTGGGCGGCGCCTTGAAGAACGTCTACGCCATCATCGCTGGCATGGCCGCCGCGCTGGACATGGGTGAGAACACCAAGAGCATGCTGATCACCCGCGCCCTGGCGGAAATGACCCGCTTCGCGGTCAAGCTCGGCGCCAACCCCATGACGTTCCTCGGCCTGGCCGGCGTGGGCGACCTCATCGTCACCTGCTCCTCGCCCAAGAGCCGCAACTACCAGGTGGGCTACGCGCTGGGCGAAGGTCTGTCGCTGGAAGACGCCGTGGCGCGATTGGGGGAGGTGGCCGAAGGCGTCAACACCCTCAAGGTGCTCAAGACCCGTGCCGAGGAGCTGCAGGTCTACATGCCGCTGGTCGCGGGTCTGCATGCCATCCTTTTCGAGGGGCGTACGCTGGCTCAGGTGATCGAGTTGCTGATGCGCGGCGAGCCCAAGACCGACGTAGACTTCATTCCAACCACCGGTTTCTGATTCACCCTTTCGGACAAGGAGATCCCCCATGAGCGAAGAGCGCGAAGACCTGCAGCGCGAACACATCCTGCTGCGCGTCCTGTGGATGCTCATTTTCGTCATCGTCTGGCAGTTGGCCGAGATCGTCCTCGGCGCCGTGGTGCTGCTGCAACTCGGCTACCGCGCGTTCTACGGCGCGCCCAACAGCGGCCTGCTGTCCTTCGGCGACAGTCTCAGCCAGTACCTGGCGCAGATCGGCCGCTTCGGCACCTTCAACACCGAAGAGAAGCCCTGGCCCTTCGCCGATTGGCCCGAGGCCAGCGCCCCCCAGGGCGAAGCCGCACACGAAGTGCCGCCGGCCGCCCACCCGGTGCGTGACGAAGAGCCCAAGCTATGAGGCTCTGGCTGCTGCGCCACGGTGAGGCCGAGCCCCGCGCCGCTACCGATGCGCAGCGCGAGCTGACCCGTCACGGCCGCAAGGATGTACTGCAGACCGCAGCCGTGCTTGCCGGCCGACCGCTGGGGGCGATTCTCGCCAGCCCGTACGTGCGGGCGCAGCAGACTGCTGAACTGGTTCGTGATGCCCTGGGCTTCAACGCCGCTGTTGGGACAGTCCCCTGGCTGACCCCCGACAGCGACCCGCGGGAAGCCCTCGACTTCCTCGCCGAGCGCGGTGAACAGGACCTCTTGCTGGTCACCCACAACCCCTTCGTCAGCGACCTCGCGGGCTTCCTCATTCACGGCCATCGCCAGGAACCTGTGCCCATGGGCACGGCCAGCCTGGCCGAGCTGGAAGGCGATCTGCTGGTGCCCGGGCTGATGTCCCTGCGCACCGTGCATCACGTTCGCCGTCACTGACGAATCGCAACATTTCTTAACTTGCGCCTCCTCCGGGTGCGTGGAATAGTCGCCCAAGCAAGTGCTTGGTTGTCCCCCACAAAAAGAACAAAGGAGGAGGCCCTGTGGCTGATGCAGTCCGTTTGCCGCTTGAAGTGTTTTTTGAGCGTGAAGCCCGTCACCCGAACAAGCGCTACCTGGTCCAGCCGCTAGGCGGTGGAAGGATCGAGGAGCTGACCTGGGGTGAAGTAGGCGAGCAGGCCCGCCGGGCCGCCAGTTGGCTGCGAGGGCGCGACCTGCCCCAGGGCAGCCGCATCGCAATCATCTCCAAGAACTGCGCCCACTGGATCATCGCCGACCTCGCCATCTGGATGGCCGGCCACGTTTCCGTTCCCCTGTATCCCAACCTCACCGCCGAATCGGTCCAGCAGGTGCTGGCGCATTCCGAATCGGCGCTGGCCTTCATCGGCAAGCTCGACGATTGGCCGGCGATGGCGAGCGGCGTGCCCGAAGGCGTTTCAACCATCGCGCTGCCGATCCACCCGGCTGGCGAGTTCAACTTCAGTTGGACCGACCTGCAGGCCGTCAACCCGATCCAGGACAGCCCCCGCAGCGCCCCGGATCAACTCGCCACCATCATCTATACCTCCGGTACCACCGGCACTCCCAAGGGCGTGATGCACAACTTCAGCAACTTCGCTTTCGCCGCCACCCACGGCATGGACATGTTCCAGACCGGCGAGGAAGACCGCCTGCTGTCCTACCTGCCGCTGTGCCATGTAGCCGAGCGCATGTTCGTTGAAATGGGTTCGCTCTACGCCGGGCAGACGGTGTTCTTCGCCGAAAGCCTGGAAACCTTCCTCGACGACCTGCGCCGTGCCCGGCCGACGGCCATCTTCGGCGTGCCGCGGATCTGGACCAAGTTCCAGATGGGCGTCTACTCGAAGATGCCGGCGCAGAAGCTCGACCGCATGCTCAGGCTGCCCATCATCGGCCGCATCGTCGGTCGCAAGGTGCTTGCCGGCCTCGGCCTGGATGCCGTGCGCAACGCCCTGTGTGGCGCGGCGCCGGTACCCGGGGCACTGTTGGACTGGTACAAGCGCCTCGGCCTGGAAGTGCTGGAGGTCTACGGCATGACCGAGAACTGCGGCTATTCCCATCTGTGCCGCAAGGGCGAAGTGATGCCCGGCTGGATCGGCCGCAACAGTCCCGGCGTGGAAGTCCGCATCAGCGAGGAGGGGGAAGTGCTGGTCCGCAGTGGCGCCACCATGCAGGGCTACTACAAGGACTCGGCAAAGACCGCCGAAACCATCACGGTGGACGGCTACCTGCGCACCGGCGACAAGGGCGAGCAGGACGCCAAGGGCAACCTGCACCTGACCGGTCGCATCAAGGAAATCTTCAAGACCAGCAAGGGCAAGTACGTGGCTCCCGCGCCCATCGAGAATCGCCTGGCCGTGCATCCGCGCATCGAACAGGTGTGCGTGGTGGGCGACGGCCTGCCGCAGCCGATGGCCCTTTGCGTGCTGTCTGAAGTGGGGCGGCAGGAAGCGGCGAACGGAGCCCGCTCCGATCTGGAAATCAGCCTGCGCAGCCTGCTGGAAGAGGTCAATGGCGACCTCGACAAGCATGAGCGTCTGCAGGGGCTGGTGCTGGTCAAGGACGTCTGGGCCGTGGACAACGGCTTCCTCACCCCGACGCTGAAGATCAAGCGCAACATCGTCGAAGATGCCTACGGCAAGCGCTTCCCCGAATGGCTCGAACGCCAGGAAGCAGTCGTCTGGCACGATTGAATCCGCCTGGCCGGGACTCCGCGTCCCGGCTTCCCACAAGGAGTGACCCCATGGGCCTGTGGAATCAAACCCCTGATCTTGCACAACTCAACGAATCCCTGAAAAACACCATCGGCGAAGGCCTGGACATCCGCTTCGAGGCCTACGACGACGAATCCCTGACCGCCAGCATGGTGGTCGACCCGCGCACCCACCAACCCTACGGCCTGCTTCACGGCGGCGCGTCGGTAGTGCTGGCGGAAACCCTGGGTTCTACCGCCAGCTACCTGTGCATCGACACCAGCCGCTTTTACTGCGTTGGCCTGGAAGTCAACGCCAACCACCTGCGCGGCCTGCGCAGCGGTCGTGTTACAGCGGTCGCCCGGCCGGTGCACCTGGGGCGCACCACCCACGTGTGGGACATCCGCCTGGCCGGGGAGGACGGCAAGTCGAGCTGCATCTCCCGTCTGACCATGGCCATCGTCCCATTGGGTGCCGAGCCTCCACGGGCGTAGGGTGGGCTTCAGCCCACCATCGGAGGTCAGCGTGGGCTGAAGCCCACCCTACAAGGAAGTCGTCCGTACACACCCGTAGGATGGGTGGAGCGAAGCGATACCCATCAGCCAACCCTGCAATTTTGTCCAAGAACCCGGCGCTACCCGGGAGTAAAGTGGCGCCCATGGACCAGACTCATCACATCCCCAGCTGCCTGCCCGGCGTTCGCCTGATCGACGCCCAGCACCAGCGCTTCAGCTTCCCCCGACACTTCCACCTGGAGTACCACCTGGGGTTGGTTGTGCGTGGCCGGCAGCGTTATCTGCACCAGGGTGAAAGCCACCAGGCAGACACCGGGGATGTGCTGTTGATGGCGCCGGAGCAGATCCACGATGGCGCTGGCGTCGATGGCCAGGGTTACCAGATCCGCGTGCTGGCCTTTGATCCGCATTGGCTGGACGAAGCCAGCCGCACCCTCAGCGACGACCGCCAGGGTGCGCCGCGCCTGACCACCAGCATCCTTCGCGACGCTGGGCTGCGCAGCCAGCTGCAGGGCCTGCACGGCGCGCTGATCGAGGGCTCGCGGCTGGAGCAGGAGAGCCTGCTGTGGCCGGCCCTGGCCAACCTGCTGGGGCAGGGCTCCACCTTGCGAGTCCGGGAGCCGGAGCAGGGTTTCGACGGGCGTACCTGGGCGCGGCTGCGGGAGTGGCTCGAATCGCGGCTGGACTCGCCACCCTCCCTGGAGGAACTGGCTGCGTTCTGCGGCCTCAGTCCCTGGCAGGCGTTGCGGCGCTTCAATCGCCAGTGCGGGCTGCCACCCCACCAGTGGCTGACCCAGTTGCGCCTGGAACGTGCCCTGCCACGGGTGCTGCGCGGCGAGAACCTGAGTGAAGTGGCCTTGGACCTGGGCTTCTACGACCAGGCGCATTTCTCGCGACTGTTCCGTCGTACCTACGGCCTGCCGCCGGCGAAGCTGCGCAGCCGCTGACCCGCCCAGACCGCTGAACTCCCCCTACATCCTGGAGAACTTCCATGCAGGAGACTTCCGTCTTGCTGTCGTTGGCGGCCGTGTTCGCCATCGCCCTGGTCAGCCCCGGCCCCGACGTGGCACTGGTGGTCCGCACCGCCGTACACCAGGGGCGCCGCGCCGGCTTGCTCAGTGCCCTGGGCCTCGCCTGCGGCATCCTCATCCACGGCACCCTGGTGCTGACGGGGGTGGCCTTGCTGGTCAGCCGTTCGCCCATTCTCTTCGACCTGTTGCAACTGCTGGGAGCGAGCTACCTCGGCTGGCTCGGCGTCGGTGCCGTGCGCAGCTGGTTCCGGCGTGGACGGGGCCAAGGTGGAGCCCTGAGTGGTGAGCTGCCGTCTTCCAGCCTGGGGCCCTGGTTGCGCGGCCTGGCCACCAACCTGTTCAACCCGAAGGCGCTGGTGTTCTTCCTCGCGCTGCTGACAGGACTGATCCCGGCGGATATGTCCGCTGCCGGCAAGTTCGGTGCCGCCGCGATCCTCTTCGGCATGGGCCTGGCCTGGTTCAGCCTGCTGGGACTGGTGCTCACCCGTGCCAGCAACCAGCAGCGCCTGCTGCGTGCGGCCCCGGCCATCGACCTGGCGTGCGGACTGGTGTTCCTGCTGGTGGCTCTGGGGCTGGTGGGGCGGCTGCTGGCACCGGGCTTTTGGCAATAGCGCCATCATCACTGGCGGTTACAGTCATTGCCGTGCTTGCGGGGCTGCCGGAGAATCTCCGGCATTCCCCGACGAGCTGGACGCCATGTCGCACACCATCTTCTTCGCCCATGCCAACGGATTCCCTTCGGGCACCTACGGCAAGTTGTTCTCCGCCCTGGCGCCGGACTTCCGCGTCGAGCACCTGGAGCAGCATGGCCACGACCCGCGCTTCCCGGTGAACGACAACTGGGAAAACCTGGTGGACGAACTCATCCACCACCTGCAAGAACGCGGTGAGCCGGTGTGGGGGCTGGGACACTCCCTCGGCGGCGTGCTGCATTACCACGCCGCATTGCGCCGCCCCGACCTCTATCGCGGCGTGGTGATGCTGGACTCGCCTGTGCTGACCCTGGCCGACCGCATCGTCATCCGCGCCGCCAAGCGCTTCGGCTTCATCGACCGCATCACTCCCGCTGGCCGCACCCTCGGCCGACGCGAAGAGTTCGGCGATTTCAGCGAGGCCCGCGACTATTTCGCCGGCAAGACCCTGTTCCGCCGCTTCGACCCCGAGTGCCTGGACGCGTACGTCCGGCACGGCCTGGCGCGTCAGGGCGAATCCCTGCGGCTGAAGTTCGACGCCGCCACTGAAATCAGCATCTACCGCAGCGTGCCCCATCGCATTCCGGGCAAGCCGCAGCAACTCAAGGTGCCCCTGGCACTGGTGCGTGGGCGCCACAGCAGGGTGGTGCTGCCGCACCATGCGCGGCTGGTGAAGCGGGTGCCGCAAGGGGAGTACCTGTCATTGCCCGGCGGGCACATGTTCCCTCTGGAACGCCCGCAGGAAACCGCCGAATTGCTCAAATCCGTATTTGGCCGCTGGGACGGCCGCCACCAGGAGGCCAGTGCATGACTGCCCAGGTCCAGGAAATCCGCCTCAACCTGCCTCATATCGAACTGGCCGCGCACCTCTACGGCCCCGAAGACGGCCAGCCGGTGATCGCCCTGCACGGCTGGCTGGACAACGCCAACAGCTTCTCCCGTCTGGCACCGCGCCTGCCGGGGCTGCGCATCGTCGCCCTGGACTTCGCCGGTCACGGGTTGTCCGCCCACCGCGCGCCGGGCGCCAGTTACCTGCTGTGGGACTACGCCGCCGATGTACTGCTGGTGGCCGAACAATTGGGTTGGGACCGTTTCTCCCTGCTTGGCCACTCCATGGGCGCCATCGTCTCGGTGATGCTGGCCGGTGCCATGCCGGAGCGGGTCGAGCGCCTGGCCCTGATCGACGGCCTGATGCCCTACACCGGCGAAGCTGAGCAGGCCCCGGCCAAGCTGGGCGAGGCGCTGCGCGCGCAGCTCGCCCTGGCCGGCAAGCGCAAACCGGTCTACGCGGCCATCGATCGTGCCGTCGAGGCGCGAATGCATGGCACTGGTGGGGTCAGCCGCGAGGCTGCCGAACTGCTCGCCGAACGTGGCCTGATGCCGGTGTCCGGCGGCTACACCTGGCGCACTGACAGCCGCCTGACGCTGCCGTCACCACTGCGCCTCACCCGCGCCCATGCCCTGGCTTTTGCCCAGGCCGTGAAGTGCCCGGCCATGCTGGTCTTGGCCGAGCAGGGCCTGCTGCACACCGAGCCCAGGTTCGCCGGGCTGGTGGAAGGGCTGGCGATAGACGTGCGCCGCCTGCCCGGCAAACATCACCTGCACCTGGACGACGAGGCCGGTGCCCAGGCCGTAGCAGACTGTTTCAATCCCTTCTTCGCCGTTCCTTGACTTGCACCCGCCAACCGGGAAGGCTGGCGGCTTTTGGTCAGGGAACAGCAGGATGGTCGACCTGTTCGACGCCGTTGCGCAGGGGGCGCCTTCGGTGGGGAGCGGCAGGAAAAGACCGGAAAGCTGGTCCAGACTGCTCACTCCAGGACATATCGTTAAGGATGCGCATGCGCCTCACCCTTCTTGCCGGCCTGCTGCTGGCAGCATCCGCCCAGGCATCCGACCTGCCTGACAGCCACGACCTGGCGGCGCTGCCGCGCTTCCCCCATGCGGAGATCACTGATTTCCGCGAGAGCCCGGACCAGGAACGGGTCTACCCGCAGAGCGCCATCCGCCGCATCAGCAACCAACTGCGCATGGAGCGCAAGGTCGACGCCGAAGGCCGGCAGACCTCGGTGACCTACCGCCTGCCCACCGACCACAGCTCGAATGAAGCCTTCGACCGCGCCCGCAAGGACCTGCTGGAAAGCGGCGCCGAGCTGCTCTATTGGTGCCAGGGGCGCGACTGCGGCTCCAGCAACCTCTGGGCCAATGCCGTCTTCGGCAACTCCAAGCTGTTTGGCCCGGACGAACAGCAGGCCTACCTCCTGCTGCGCCTGGCCGAACCCCGTCAGGACAGCCTCCTGGCCCTCTACAGCATCACCCGCGGCAACCGCAGGGCCTACCTGCACGCCGAGCAGCTCGATGCCAATGCGCCCCTGGGCGAACTGCTGCCCACCCCCGACACCCTGATGCGTGAACTCAAGAGCAGCGGCGAGTTGCACCTGGCGCGCCTGCCCGACCAGCCTTCAGAGGCCTGGGCGACCCTGCTGGGACGCTGCCTGAACCTCGACAGCACCCTGCGCATCAGCCTGGCCGGAGCGGGTGCCGAAGCCTGGCGCGAAGCGCTGGTGGGGCAGGGTGTGCGCGCTGCACGACTGGAACTGGGCGAGGGCAGGGAGCCCGGCCTGCACCTGAACCTGCTGCGCTGAGAAACCCTCGACAGCAGTCTCTATGCTTGTGACTGCCACGCGCACATCGCGTGATGGCAGGTACGGCCCTTTCTTTCTGATCGCCGGAGTGACCCTGGGATGCTCAACAACGACCGACTACTGGTGCAGATCCTCCTGCTCGCCTTGCTCGGTGCCAGCCTCTGGGTGCTTGCGCCCTTCGTCTCGGCGCTGTTCTGGGCCGCGGTGCTGGCGTTTGCCAGTTGGCCGCTGATGCGTCTGCTCAGCAGTGCGCTGAAAGGACGCGAATCTGCTGCCGCCGCTCTGCTCACCGCAGGCTGGATGCTGCTGGTGGCGTTGCCGCTGGCGTGGCTGCTGGGCAACCTGGCTGAGCATGTACGCGACGCCACCGAGCTGGCGAAGAACGTCCAGATGGAGGGCCTGCCGCCACCGCCGGAGTGGCTGCATCAGATACCGTTGCTGGGTGAGCGACTGGTGCGTGCCTGGCATTCCATCGACGCCCAGGGTGCAGCCTTCTTCGCCAGCCTCAAGCCCTACATGGGGCAGGCCGGCAATTGGGTATTGGCGCGTACCGCGCAGATCGGCGGCGGGATGGTCGAGTTGGTGCTCAGCCTGGTGCTGGTGTTCTTCTTCTATCGCGATGGTCCACGCATGGCACTGTTCGTTGAAAAGGCGCTGGAGCGCCTGATCGGCGACCGCGCCGAGCATTACCTGGGGCTGGTGGCCGGCACCGTGCAACGGGTGGTCAACGGCGTGATCGGCACCGCTGCCGCACAAGGTCTGCTCGGCCTCATCGGCTTCTGGATCGCTGGTGTGCCCGGCGCCCTGGTGCTAGGCATCGTCACCTTCGCCCTCAGCCTGATCCCCATGGGGCCGCCGCTGGTCTGGGTGCCCGCAACGGCCTGGCTGGCCTGGCACGGTGACTACGGCTACGCGGTGTTCCTCGGCATCTGGGGCATGTTCGTCATCAGCGGCGTGGACAACGTGCTCAAGCCCTACCTCATCAGCCGCGGCGGCAACCTGCCGCTGGTAGTCGTGCTGCTGGGCGTGTTCGGCGGCATCCTCGCCTTCGGCTTCATGGGCCTGTTCCTCGGCCCGACCCTGCTGGCGGTGGCCTACAGCCTGATCTCCGACTGGATCGGCCACGCTCAGCCGCAGCTGGTGGTTCCGCCTGAGGTCAAGGACCAGGAAAACCGACCATCCTGAGCTTGCCGCTGGGGAGGAACTACACCCGTGCGGGAAACCCATCCGGGATAGCAGGATGAAGCCGATCCCGGAATCGGTGCGCACAGCTCATCATGACCTAATGGCGAACCTGCGTTGCCCCGTGGGCTCCCTGACCAAACACGCAGGAATCCCTGCCAGCGCGTCGCCGCTCAACTTGAATGCACGTAGGTGCCCGGCGCGGCCTCCATGGGTGGATGGTCCTGATTGCCCAGGGCCTTCAAGGTCTTGCGTTGCTCACCGGAGCGCGCCTGAATCCAGTCCAGCCACGTCGGCCACCAGCTTCCGATCTGCTGCTGCGCGTCGAAATACCAGGCGCGCGGGTCGGACGACAGTTTGCTGTTCTCCAGGTAGTTGGCCTTGGGGTTGCCAGGCGGGTTGAGGATGCTCTGGATATGTCCGCTGTTGGACAACAGGAAGCGTCGCTTGCCACCGAGCAGCAGGGTCGAGCGGTAGACCGTGTCCCAGGGGGTGATGTGGTCGTTGGTGCCGGCGACGCTGAAGCTGTCCACCGTGACCTTGCGCAAGTCGATCGGTGTGCCGCAGATCTCCAGGCCGCCGCTGCGGATCAGCGGGTTGTGCTTGAAGAGGTCGAGAAAGTCGCCGTGAAGTGCTGCCGGCAAACGGGTGTTGTCACTGTTCCAGTAGAGGATATCGAAGGCCGGTGGCTGCCTGCCGAGCAGGTAGTTGTTGACCCAGTAGGTCCAGACCAGGTCGTTGGCGCGCATCCAGGCGAACACCTTGGCCAGGTCGCGGCCGTCCAGCACGCCATTGCGATAGGAGCGGAGTTTGGCTGCCTCCAGGGTCTCCTCGGTGACGAACAGGGCTGCCGGGCTCTCCACCCGGCTGTCCAGCAGGCTTACCAGATAGCTGGCGCTGGCCACCTTGTGCAGCTGCCGCTTGGCCTGCAGATGGCCCTGCAGGGCGGCGATGGTCAGGCCACCGGCACAGGCGCCTGCCAGGTTGACCGCCTTGCTGCCGGTGATGGCGCGGCAGGCATCGAGTGCTTCTTTCACCGCCTCCACATAGTTCGACAAACCGCACTCGCGATGGCGTATGTCCGGGTTGCGCCAGCTGACCATGAACACCTGCAGACCGTTCTTCAGCGCGTACTGCACGAAGCTCTTTTCCGGGCTGAGGTCGAAGATGTAGTACTTGTTTATCTGCGGCGGGACGATCAATAGAGGCTGCAGGTACTGCTTCTCGCTCATGGGCTTGTACTGGATCAACTCCAGCAGCTCGTTGCGGAATACCACGGCTCCGGGCGTGGTGGCGATGTTCCGGCCCACTTCGAAGGCCGCCTTGCTGACCTGGCTGGGCATGCCGCCGTTGTGCAGCAGGTCGCCCGTCAGGTGACGCAGGCCGTGGATCAAACTGAGCCCGCCGGTGTTGAACATTTCCTTGAGCGCCAGCGGATTGAGCAGCCCGTTGGTGGGGGAAAGTGCATCACCGAGCAGTGTCACGATGAAACGAGCCCGGGCCTTGTCGTCGGCCTCCAGGTCGCTCTCCTTGATCCAGGCGTCCAGGTGCTTCTGCCAGGTCAGATAGCTCTGCAAGCCACGGCGGTAGAGGGGATTGAACCGCCACGTCGGGTCCTGGAAGCGCGCATCCTGGGTAGAGTGCTGGTGCGGCGTATCGCCAAGCAGCACGCGACCCAGTTGGCCGCCGAGGGCCAGGGCATGTCGGGTACTGTGCACCGGTTGCTTGAGGCCCAGCAGCGCCAGGTTACGCAGGGTGGAGAGAACATCTCGGCCGCGCAGGTCGGGGGTGGCGCTTTCTTCTGTTGTCACTATGGTCGCGGGTTCAGGCACGATGCCCGCCGCTGGTTTATCTCGCATGGACCACACTCCGTCATACTCCCATCGGGCGAGCCGAACAGAAAAGGGGTTGAACCAAGGCGCCGCGCAGGTGCATCAATCTGCCGGGGAAGCCATCGCCCTGGCGGCAAACCTCCGCCAATGGATCAGGGGGCAGCGCGCCGCACGGTGAGTACGTGGTTGCTGTTGGCATAGCGGTATAGCCCGTTCAGGGGCCGCACACTGGCCGGCTTGATCAAGCCGGAATCGGGCTGCAGAAAGCCGAGCGAGGCCTGCCGGGTGGCTTGCAAGGCCTCCTTGTGCTCCATATCGAGGAAGTGCCCGGTGTTGCGGATGGTGCGGAACTGGCACTGAGGGGAATGGCGGGCGAACAAACGGGCGTCCCCCGCCGAGGTGTACTCGTCCCATTCGCCATTGATGAACAGCAGCGGAATATCGATAGCGGCGGCACAGGCGAGATAGCGCTCGGAGCTTTGCTTGAGCACCGCATTGAAATGAGCGTGCATCTGCCGGTATTCGTGCTCGGCCAGGCTGCTGATGTGGCGGAAATTGAAGCGCTTGAACAGGGGCGGCAGGTGCTTGCCGATGGTGCTGTTGATCAGGCGGCCGACCTTGATGCGGTCGCAGGTCTGCAGCATGCTCAGGCCGCATTCCAGGTAGTCGCGCATGGGCTGATTGAGCCGTGCGGCGAATGAACCGAGCACCGCCTTCTCGATCCTGCGCGGCCGTTGTGCCAGCGCCAGCAGGGTAGCCGCGCCACCCCAGGAGAAGGACAGCACATGGTCGGCGGCGACCCTTTCGATCAGCTCCAGCAGAATGTCGGCCTCCTCTTCCTCGCTGATCAGCCGACCTGGGTAGTTGTGCGGTTTCGACTGGCCGGAGTAGGGCTGGTCGTAAAGCACCACGTTGAACTGCGGCTGCAGGTAACGCACCGTCTGGGCGAACGATGCCGTGGTTGAGAACGCGCCGTTGACCAGAATGATGGTCTTCCTGGCGGCAGGGTTGCAGTAATGCTCCGTATAAACCTTGTACTTCCTGTGAATGTCGACGATGGCGGTTTCCGGCTTCATGGTCTTTCTCTCGCACGGATTGGGCTAAGCGGACAGTCGGAGCAGCTGTTCGCAGGGCTATTCCACAGACAGCAGGGCGCCTCGGCCTGACGAAGGAATGCCAAGCGAATGAGTGACGACCTGATTACTTTCGATGAGCCGAGAAAGTCGTTTGGCATGGGGATTTGCTGGGCAATGGGGCGGTGAAACGCCTGTGTGTCCGGCACGTACGGTTCGACTTTCTCTGGCCCCACAAGGGACGAAAGCTGTGGGGGAGTTCAACTATGCGGGGTCGATCGAAACGTCACCATCGTCGTTTCCCGGAGAAGGGTGTGGCTATTTCAGTCGAGCTCCTGTCGTGGATCGGCGACAAGCCGTCGTGCCGACCACCCCGAGGATGGCCGCTGACATGGGCGCGCAAGCTGATCCCGTAGGGTGGGCTTCAGCCCACCATCGCAGGTCAGCGTGGGCTAAAGCCCACCCTACAAGGCTGCTTGGCGAATGAATTCGCCCCTACAGGATTAGCTACGTAGCCGGCTCCCCTCACGAGCATGGCGTTCAACTTTACGCATTCTTGATGCCCCTCGGCCCTCCCGAGTCTCGTCCCTTTACGCCCCTCGTTCCGACAATGGCTCCACGGCGGCACAGACCGCATCTAGGAGCACAAGCAATGAGCATTCTCGACGGGGTGTCCCTGGTCCTGGCCATGGGGCTTTTCATCTATCTGCTGGTCGCGCTGCTGCGCGCCGAGCGCGGCTAGGAGGCCACATGCAACTTCAGGACATCGGCCTCATCCTGGCCTTCTTCGTGCTGGTGCTGACGCCGGCACCCTTCCTCGGGCGTTTCTATTACCGGGTGATGGAGGGGCAACGCACCTTCCTGACCCCGGTCCTAGCGCCCGTGGAGCGTTTCTGCTACCGCCTCTCCGGCGTCGACGCCGAGCGTGAACAGGACTGGAAGGGCTACTGCGCAGCCTTGCTGGCCTTCAACGTGGCGGGCTTCGTGCTGTTGTTCGCCATCCTCATGCTGCAGGGTGCGCTGCCACTGAATCCGCAGAAGCTGCCGGGCCTGGAATGGAGCCTGGCGTTCAACACGGCGGTGAGCTTCGTCACCAACACCAACTGGCAGGCCTACAGCGGCGAAGCGGCGTTGAGTTACTTCAGCCAGATGGTCGGCCTTGGCGTGCAGAATTTCGTCAGCGCCGCCGTCGGCCTCTGCGTACTGGTGGTGTTCGCCCGTGGCATCAGCCGCCGCAGCACCGACCGCCTGGGCAACTTCTGGGTCGACCTGACTCGCGGCACCCTCTACGGGCTGCTTCCGCTGTGCGTGGTGCTGGCGCTGTTCCTGGTCTGGCAGGGCGTTCCGCAGACCTTCCTCGACTACGCCCACGCCGTGACCCTGCAGGGCGCGGACCAAAGCATCCCGCTCGGCCCGGCCGCCAGCCAGATCGCCATCAAGCAGCTCGGCACCAACGGCGGCGGCTTCTTCGGCGTCAACTCCGCGCACCCGTTCGAAAACCCCACCGCCTGGAGCAACTTGCTGGAAGTGGCCTCCATCATCCTGATCCCGGCGGCCCTGGTGTTCACCTTCGGCCACTACGTCAAGGACCTGCGCCAGAGCCGCGCACTGCTGGCCTGCATGCTGGTGCTGTTCGTCATTGGTCTGGGCGTGACCCTCTACAGCGAGTACCAGCCGAACCCTGCCCTGGCCGCGCTGCCCATCGAGCAGGCCGGCTCCCTGGAAGGCAAGGAAAGTCGCTTCGGCATCACCGCCTCGGCGCTCTGGGCGGTGACCACCACGGCCGCGTCCAACGGCTCGGTGAACGCCATGCACGACAGCTTCAGCGCAATGGGCGGGATGGTCCCGATGTTCAACATGATGCTCGGCGAGATCATCTTCGGCGGTGTCGGTGCCGGCCTCTACGGCATGCTGCTGTTCGTGCTGATCGCCGTGTTCCTCGCTGGCCTGATGATCGGCCGCACCCCGGAATACCTCGGCAAGAAACTGGAAGCCCGCGAAGTGCGCCTGCTGGTCGCCACACTGCTGGTGATGCCGGTGGGCGTGCTGGTGTTCTGCGGCCTGGCCATCAGCCTCGACGGCCCGGCGGCGTCCATCACCAACCCCGGTGCCCACGGCTTCAGCCAGGCCCTCTACGCCTACACCTCGGGTACCGCCAACAACGGCTCGGCCTTCGCCGGTTTCGGTGCCAACACCCCGTTCCACAACGTGCTGATCGGGCTGGCGATGCTCCTTGGCCGCTTCGGCTACATCCTCCCGGTACTGGCCATCGCCGGCAGCCTGGCGATGAAGAAACGCGCGCCGCTCGGCGCCAACAGCTTCCCCACCCATGGTCCGCTGTTTGTCACCCTGCTGACCCTGACCATCCTGCTGGTGGGCGGCCTGACCTTCCTTCCGGCGCTGGCCCTCGGGCCGATTGCCGAACATATCGCGTTGATTCAGGGCCTCTAAGGGAGATTGATGATGAATGCCCCCATGCAGGCGCTCAAAAGCGGCGCCAAGCAGCAACCCAAGACCTCCTTCGCCGCGCTGTGGAAACCGGCGCTGCGCCAGGTCTTCGTCAAGCTCGATCCGCGCCAGCTGATGCGTTCGCCGGTGATACTGGTGGTCGAGCTGACCGCCGTGTTGACCACCGTCCTCTGCTTCATCCCCAACCCGGCGGTGAGTACCGGTTTGGCCGTGCAGATCGCCCTCTGGCTGTGGTTCACCGTGCTCTTCGCCAACTTCGCCGAAGCCCTGGCCGAAGGCCGTGGCAAGGCCCGTGCCGATAGCCTGCGCGCCGGCAGCCAGGGCCTGACCTCCCGCCGTCGCAAGAGCAATGGCCAGTTCGAGACCGTGCCTGCGGCGAGCCTGCGTCGCGGTGACGTGGTGCGGGTGGAGGCCGGGGAGCTGATCCCTGGCGATGGCGAGGTGATCGAGGGGATCGCTGCCGTCAACGAAGCAGCCATTACGGGTGAATCGGCGCCGGTGATCCGCGAGTCCGGCGGCGACCGTTCCGCCGTCACCGGCAACACCCGCATCGTGTCCGACTGGCTGCTGGTGAAGGTCACCGCCAACCCGGGCGAATCCACCCTGGACCGGATGATCGCCCTGGTGGAAGGCGCCAAGCGCCAGAAGACCCCCAACGAAGTCGCGCTGGACATCCTGCTGATCGGCCTGACCCTGATCTTCCTGCTGGTGGTGGCCACCCTGCAGCCCTTCGCCCGTTTCGCCGGCGGCGACCTGCCGCTGGTGTACCTGGTGGCGTTGCTGGTGACGCTGATCCCCACCACCATCGGCGGCCTGCTGTCGGCCATCGGCATCGCCGGCATGGACCGCCTGGTGCGCCTGAACGTGATCGCCAAGTCCGGCCGCGCGGTGGAAGCCGCAGGCGACGTGCATGTGCTGCTGCTGGACAAGACCGGCACCATCACCTTCGGCAACCGCCGCTGCAGCGCGATGATCAAGGCGCCCAGCGTGGCCGGCAAGGAACTCTCCGACGCCGCGCTGCTGGCTTCCCTGGCCGATGAAACGCCGGAAGGCAAGTCCATCGTCGAATACCTGCGTGCGCTGCATTCGATGCAGGAGCCCGCCCGCGAGGAGATCACTGCGATTCCCTTCACCGCCGAGACCCGTCTTTCCGGCGCCGACCGGGCAGGGCGCAGCTACCGTAAGGGCGCGGTGGACGCGGTGCTCGATTGGGTTGGCATCACGCGTCAGGACGTACCGGCACCGCTGGCCCGCGAGATCGAGAAGATCGCCCAGAGCGGCGGCACCCCGCTGCTGGTGGCGGCCGATGGCAAGTTGCTGGGCGCCATCCACCTGAAGGACGTGGTCAAGCCCGGCATCCGCGATCGCTTCGCCGAGCTGCGGCAGATGGGCATCCGCACTGTGATGGTGACCGGCGACAACCCGCTGACCGCTGCTGCGATCGCCGCCGAGGCCGGGGTGGATGACGTGATCGCCGAAGCCACGCCGGAGAAGAAGCTGGCGCGCATTCGCCAGGAGCAGGGCGAGGGCAAGATGGTCGCCATGTGCGGCGACGGTGCCAACGATGCCCCGGCGCTGGCCCAGGCCGACGTCGGCCTGGCCATGAACGACGGCACCCAGGCCGCCCGCGAGGCCGCCAACCTGGTGGACCTGGATTCCGACCCGACCAAGCTGCTGGACGTGGTGCAGGTGGGCAAGGAACTGCTGGTCACCCGTGGCGCCCTGACCACCTTCTCGGTGGCCAACGACGTGGCCAAGTACTTCGCCATCCTCCCTGCGCTGTTCGCCGGCATCTACCCGCAGCTCGGCGTGCTCAACGTGATGCAGCTGGCCAGTCCGCAGAGCGCGATCCTCTCGGCCATCGTGTTCAACGCGCTGATCATCATCGCGCTGATCCCGCTGGCCCTGCGCGGAGTCCGGGTGCAGGCCAGCGATGCCGCCAGCCTGCTGCGCCGCAACCTGTTGATCTACGGCCTGGGCGGCATCGTCGCCCCCTTCATCGGCATCAAGGTTATCGACGTCCTGCTGAACGCCGTCGGCCTGGTCTGAAACTCACCCCTTTCCCTCCGGGGAGAGGGGTTTGGGGGAGGGGGCAGATACCTCTTCCCAACTTAGATTTCCCGCGAGGAACTGAATATGCTTAGCCAACTCCGCCCAGCCATTAGCCTCCTGGCCCTGATGACCCTGATTACTGGCGTCGCCTATCCGCTCACCGTCACCGGCATCGCCCAACTGGCCTTCCCCGAGCAGGCCAATGGCAGCCTGGTGCGGGATGCCAAGGGCGAGGTGCGCGGCAGCTCCCTGCTGGCGCAGAATTTCGAAGGCCCCGAGTGGTTCCAGCCGCGCCCCTCGGCAGCGAGTTTCGCCACCGTGGCCAGCGGCGCCAGCAACCTGGCGCCGAGCAACCCGGCCCTGGCCGAACGTATCAACAAGGATGCACATCGCCTGGCCACCGAAGGTCACGGCAAAGTGCCCATGGCCCTGGTCACCACCTCTGGCAGTGGCCTCGACCCGCACCTGCCGCCGGCCGCCGCGCACTTCCAGATTCCGCGCATCGCCGCCGAACGCGGTCTGCCGGCCGATTCCCTGGAGCGCCTGGTGGAACAGAACACCGAACGGCCGCTGGTGGGGCCGGCGGTGGTCAATGTGCTGGCCCTTAACACTGCGTTGAACGAGATGACTCGATGAGTGATGCCCTGCGCGCCGATGCGCTGCTGGCCGACATGCCCCAGGGCGGGCGTGGCCGCCTGAAAGTATTCCTCGGCGCGGCACCTGGCGTGGGCAAGACCTACGCCATGCTCCAGGCCGCCCAGGCGCAATTGCGCCAGGGCGTCGACCTGCGTGCTGGGGTGGTGGAAACCCACGGGCGCGCGGAAACCGAAGCCATGCTCGCGGGGTTGCCGCAGCAACCGCTGCGGCGCTTCGAGTATCGCGGCATGCCGCTCACCGAAATGGACCTGGACGGCATCCTCGACCATCCGCCGCGACTGGTGCTGGTGGACGAGCTGGCCCACACCAACGCACCCGGCAGCCGCCATTCCAAGCGCTGGCAGGACGTGGAGGAGCTGCTCGACGCGGGAATCGACGTCTACACCACGGTCAACGTCCAGCACCTCGAAGCGCTGAACGACCAGGTCCGCGACATCACGGGTGTGCAGGTGCGCGAGACCCTGCCGGACTGGGTCCTCCAGGAAGCCGACGAGATCCTGCTGATCGACCTGCCGCCCCGCGAGCTGCTGGAGCGCCTGCGCGAAGGCAAGGTCTACGTGCCCGAGCAGGCCCGCGCCGCCATCGATGCCTTCTTCTCCCAGACCAACCTCACCGCCTTGCGCGAGCTGGCCATGCAGACCGCCGCCGCGCGGGTGGATGCCGACCTCAACCGCCGCTATCGCCAGCGTGGCCTGGAAGCACCCGCCGTGCGTGGACGACTGTTGGTGGGGATCGACGGCGACCACCAGGCCGAGCGTCTGGTGCGCCACGCCAGCCGGGTGGCCGAGCGGCGCCACCTGCCCTGGTCGGTGGTGTACGTGGATACCGGCCGCGCCCGTTCCGAGGAGGTGCGAGCGCGCCTGCAGGGTGCCCAGCAACTGGCCGAGCGCCTGGGTGGGGAAGTGGTGACCCTGCGTGCGGAGTCCGTGGCAAAGGCGCTGGTGGAACACGCCGACGAGCGCCGCGCCAGCCTGCTGCTGGTGGGTCGCAGCCGCCAACGCCTGCGCCGCCGGTTGCTCGGTCGTGGCCTGGCGGAGCGCCTGTTGTACCTGGCCGAAGGGCTGGAAGTCAGCGTGCTCGACACCGAGGCGGACCGTCGCCCGGCCAGTCCGCGCGCCAGCCATCCGACCCGCCTGGTGGACTATGGCCTGGCGGTGCTCGCGGCCATCGCCGCCAGCGCGCTGGCCTGGGCGGTATCCCATACCCTGGAGCTGCCCAACATATCCCTGGTGTTCCTCGCCGCTGTGCTTTTGGTGGCGGTGCGTAGCAGCCTGGGGCCGGCGCTGCTGTGCGCCGGGTTGTCGTTCCTCGCCTATGACTTCCTGTTCATCCCGCCGACTTTCTCCCTGACCATCGCCCGCCAGGAAGACGTGCTGACCCTGCTGTTCTTCCTGCTGATGGCCGGGCTCACCGGCAACCTGGCTTCACGCCAGCGCCGCCAACTGAATGCGCTGCGCGACACCCAGTCGGAAACCACCGCGCTGCTCGACCTCTCGCGCAAGCTCACCGCTGCCACCGACCGACAGGCCGTGCTCAACGTCGCCGTGCAGCAGTTCGGCGCCTGGTCGGACGTGGAGGTCTGCCTGCTGTCCCGTGGTCGTGACGGCGTGTGGAAGGTGGAAGCCGGCGCCCAGCGCCTGCTGGTCGACCAGGAGCGCGCGGCGGCGGAGTGGTCCTGGCAGCATGACCAGCCTGCGGGCCTGGGCACCGACACCTTGCCCGGTGGCCGTTGGTGGTGGTTGCCGTTGTCGGGAGAAGAAGGGCCGCTGGTGCTGCTGGGCGTCAGCCCCCGTGACGAGGCGCCATTGCCTGCCGAGCGCCGGCGCCTGCTCGCGGCCCTCGGCCAGCCCCTGGCGCAGGCCATGGCTCGTGCGCAGCTGGCCGAAGAGCTGGAAGCGGCGCGCCTGCACGGCGAAACCGAGCAACTGCGCAGTGCGTTGCTGGCGTCGGTGTCCCACGACCTGCGCACGCCGCTCACCGCCATGCGCGGTTCCATCGACAGCTTGCTGGCCCTTGGCGAGGCCATCCCCATTGCCGATCGCCGTGAACTGCTGGAAGGCACCCGTGACGAGGCCGAGCGCCTCGATCGCTACATCCAGAACCTGTTGGACATGACCCGCCTCGGCCACGGTGGCCTCAAGCTGGAGCGCGATTGGGTGGCGCCGGTGGACATCGTCGCCAGCGCCCTGCAGCGCCTGCGTCCGGTGCTGGCGCCATTGCAGCTGGAAACCCAGGTGCCGGAGCAACTGCCGCTGCTTTACGTGCACGCGGCATTGATCGAGCAGGCGCTGGTCAATGTGCTGGAGAACGCCGCGCGCTTCTCGCCCACCCAGGGGCGACTGCGGGTTGCCGTGGACGCGGACGAAGCTGAATTGCGTTTCTCCGTCAGCGACCAGGGGCCGGGCATTCCCCAGGATGAGCGCGACAGGATCTTCGATATGTTCTATACCGCCGCCCGAGGTGACCGGGGCGGGCAGGGCACGGGCCTGGGCCTGGCCATCTGCCAGGGCATGGTCGGTGCCCATGGCGGCCGCGTGACCGTGGGCGATGGCCTGGACGGCCGCGGCGCCACCCTGACCCTGCACCTGCCGCTGCATCCGCAGCCGCAGTTGGAAGAAGAATGAGAGTGACGTAGCAGGCGCGTTATCTTGTGGGGGCGAATTCATTCGCTAAGGGCAACGCAGTTGCCCCCAATGGCTTCCGGGGCCGAACCTTCGGTCCGGATAGCGAATGAATTCGCCCCCACGGAAAAGCGTCCGCATTTGCAATGGATTCGACGAAGCAAGCATGACAACCAACCAACCGACCATCCTGGTCATCGATGACGAAGCGCAGATCCGCAAGTTCCTGCGCATCAGCCTGGCCGCCCAGGGCTATCGGGTGCTGGAGGGCGCCAATGGCCGCGAAGGGCTGGAACAGGCTGCGCTGGCCCGACCTGACATGGTCGTGCTCGACCTTGGCCTGCCGGACATGGACGGCCAGGACGTGCTGCGCGAATTGCGCGAATGGTCCCAGGTGCCGGTGCTGGTGCTCTCGGTGCGCGCCAGTGAAGGCGAGAAGGTGCTGGCCCTGGACGGCGGCGCCAACGATTACGTGACCAAGCCTTTCGGCATCCAGGAATTCCTCGCTCGCGTGCGCGTGGCGCTGCGCCAGGGCGGCCCTGGCGAACAGCAGCAGGCGAGCATCGCCAGCGGCCCGCTGGTGCTGGACTTCGCCTATCGCCGGGTCACCCTCGACGGCGAGGAGGTGGCGCTGACCCGCAAGGAGTACGCGGTGCTCGCGCATTTGGCCCGTCACCTCGGCCGCGTGGTCACCCAGCAGCAGCTACTCAAGGACATCTGGGGCCCGACCCATGTCGAGGACACCCACTACCTGCGAGTGGTGGTGGGGCACCTGCGGCAGAAGCTCGGCGATGATCCGGCCAACCCGCGTTTCATCATCACCGAGGCGGGCATCGGCTATCGGCTGAAGGAAGCCTGAACGGCGCATTTACCCTGTGCCGTCGGACACTTGGCGCGCGTCCAGTGCTGCATGGGCGCGCAGGCGCTCCCCCCATCGGAAGGACCGGCATGCAGCAGTTGTTGAACGAAATCCTCGACGAAGTCCGCCCCCTGATCGGCCAGGGCAAGGTCGCCAGTTACATCCCCGCGCTTTCCTGTGTCAGTGCGGACCAGTTCGGTATTGCCGTCTACAGCAATGACGGCGAGATGTACTACGCCGGCGACGGCCTGACGCCGTTCTCCATCCAGAGTATTTCCAAGGTCTTCAGCCTGGTGCAGGCCATCCAGCATTCGGGGGAGGACATCTGGCAGCGCCTGGGACACGAGCCTTCGGGCCAGCCGTTCAACTCGCTGGTGCAGCTGGAATTCGAGCGCGGCGTACCGCGCAACCCCTTCATCAACGCCGGCGCCCTGGTGATCTGCGATATCAACCAGTCGCGCTTCGCCGCACCGTCGTTGTCCATGCGTGATTTCGTCCGGCGGCTGTCCGGCAACACCCATGTGGTTTCGGATGAAGTGGTGGCGCGTTCGGAATACCAGCACCGCGCACGCAATGCCGCCATGGCTTACCTCATGCAGTCCTTCGGCAACTTCCACAACGACGTGGAGGCGGTGCTGCATAGCTACTTCCACCACTGCGCCATCCGCATGAGCTGCGCCGACCTGGCCCTGGCGTTCAGCTTCCTCGCCAACAACGGCGTCAGCCCCCACAGCGGCGAGCTGGTCCTCACGCCGCGTCAGGCCAAGCAGGTGAACGCCATCATGGCCACCAGCGGCCTCTACGACGAAGCCGGCAACTTCGCCTACCGCGTCGGTCTGCCGGGCAAGAGCGGGGTAGGGGGCGGCATCGTCGCGGTGGTGCCGGGGCGCTTCACCGTCTGTGTCTGGTCGCCGGAGCTCAACGAAGCCGGCAACTCCCTGGCCGGCATGGCGGCGCTGGAGAAGCTGTCGCAGCGGATTGGCTGGTCGATTTTCTGAGCCGCAGCCTGTAGGGGCGAATTCATTCGCCAAGGGCAGCGAAGCGGCCCTCATCGGAGCATCAGGGCAGACCTGCAGTCTGCTTGGCGAATGAATTCGCCCCTACAACAGCCCTTCACCCCTGGCCAAAAGGCCCTTAATTCCCCTGCTCGTACCGCTCCAATGTCTCGCGGGCGATCTGCCGCCCTAGCTGGATCAGCTCCGGCGCCTTGTAGAACTCGAAGAAGCGGCACACGCGCTTGGGCACGTTGATCAGGATGTCCGGCGGGTAGCCGGCGATCTTGTACTGGGCGAGCGACGTCTGCATTACCTCGAAACTCTGGTTCACCAGGTCCAGCAGGGACGCGGGGCCGATGTTGGCCACGACATGCGAGCCACTGGCGGACCTGGGCGCGCCGTCGGTTTCCGGGGCGGCGGCTGGCTGCTGCATCTGCGGCGCCACGTCCTCCAGCCAGGGGTTGCCGCCGGGCAGGCTCTCCGGGTCGAGGATGTCGTGGGCCTCCGGGCCGCGCTTGAGGAAGGGCAGGCGTGAGCCGAGGGAGGCCATCAGTGCGTCAATGCGGCCCTTGATCGCCGGGGGCCGCTCGATCACCGGAAGCTGGTACTCGCGCTGGGTGGTGGCGTTGAGGTTGACGGCGATGATCAGGTCACAGTGGCTGGAGACCACCGGAACGATCGGCAGCGGGTTGAGCAGGCCGCCATCGACCAGCATGCGGCTGCCCTGGACCACTGGGGTGAACAGGCTGGGAATGGCAGCGGATGCCCGCATGGCCTGATGCAGGCAGCCCTCCTGGAACCAGATTTCCTGTTGGTTGGTAAGGTCGGTGGCCACCGCCGTATAGGGGATGGAGAGGTCTTCGATATTGATCTCGCCGACGATCTCGCGAATGCGTCCGAACACCTTCTCGCCGCGAAGGGCGCCCAGGCGGAAGCTCACATCGAGCAGGCGCAATACGTCGAGGTAGTCGAGGCTTTCGGTCCAGTCGCGATAGGTGTGCAGCTTGCCGGCGGCGTAGATGCCGCCCACCACGGCCCCCATGGAGCAGCCGGCGATGCAGGCGATTTCATAGCCGCGCGCCTCGATTTCCTCGATGACGCCGATGTGCGCGTAGCCCCGCGCGCCCCCCGATCCCAACACCAGTGCCACGCGTTTTCTCATGCGCTAATCCCCCGTCAGTGAAGTTGACGATACGCCCGCGTCAGTGCCGCCGCCAAGGTGCACCGTACCCCGGCGAGGGCCGGTGGTCGGTGCGTGTCGACCAGTAGACGGAGTTGAATCTTCCCGGTACCGAACCGTCTGCCGAGGAACTAGACTCTGTCGATCTTCAACAAAGGAGTTATATCGATGAAAGCCTGGATCAGCCTGCCTCTGATCGCCCTTGTGTTAGCGGGTTGCGCCGGCAAGACGGCCTATCGCGACAGTTGCGCGGACCAACTCGACGCCGCCTGGAAGGAACTGGATCTGGCCAAGGCCGAAGGCTTCTCCGGAACCGTGAGCTACTCCAAGGCGCTGAGCCTGCTGACCGCAGCCAAGACCCAGCAGCAGTTCGAGGCCTTCGAGGGCTGCTCCAACAAGGCCGAGAAGGCGCGTTTCTACATCCGCGAATCGCGCGCCGGCCGCTGACCGCTCTCGCCCGCGGAGATTCAGGCTCCGCGAGTGGACGCCCTGTACTGACGGGGCGTAATCCCTTTCCAGCGCTTGAAGGCATGGATGAAGTTCGACACTTCGCCATAGCCCAGGCGCTCGGCGATTTCTTCCAGACGCAGCGCCGTGGAGCTCAGCAGTTCTTCGGCCAGCGCGCCCAGCACTTCCTCCTGCAATTGCCGGAAGCTGGTCCCTTCCGCTGCCAGCTTGCGCCGCAAGGTGCGTGAAGTCATGTGCAGCGTCTGCGCCAGGCGCTCCATATCCGGCAGTTGCCCCGGCCGGGCCAGCAGCAGGTCGCGGACACGTCCGGCGAGGCCCGCGCGCTCCCGGCGGCGGGCCAGGATGATCCTGCACTGTTCCTCGCAATGCCCGGCCACCTGCGGATTGGCACCGGGCAGGGGAAGGTCGAGCAGTGAACGGGAGAACACGATGCAGTTGTCGTCCGCGCCGAAGAGGGGCGTCACCCCCAACAGTTCGCGCCAGGGAGCGATGTCGTCGGGCGAAGGAATGCGGAAACGGGCGCGGAGTACGGGCATCTCGGTATTGACCAGGTCGCGGTGCACGCTGAGAGCTCCGGAAACATCGCGTTCCAGCAGGAAGCTGCGCAGGTCCTCGGGCGGCGACTGCTCTTCAAGGGTCAGCCATGCCTCATCGCCCCGTTCCTCCAGATGCATGCTGTGGAAGGCGTAGGTCAGGTCCAGGTAGCGCAGGCCCAGTTGCGCTGCACTGCGGTAGGTGGCGCTGCTCAGCAGGGCAAAGCCCCAGATGCCGTAGGTGTTGAGGCGATAGCGCCGTCCGGCCTCAAGGCCCATTCCGGGGCGCTGGCCGAGGAGGCGGGCCAGATTGCGCAACAGTTCCAGTTCCTGGCTGGCCTCCACCTCGGCGCCGGGGTCGCCCAGCAGGCGCCAGTCCAGCCCGGTGCCGGCCAGGCACTGTTCCAGGGTGAGGCCCTGGTCGAGGCCGAACTGGGTCATCAATTGCACGCTGATGGCGCTGCGCCGGGGCGATCGGGGGAGGGGCATCGGTGGTCTCTGCGGGGTTGTCCGAAACTCACAATTTGCTGTCCGACTATGCCATAACGCGTGGCCATTGGCCGAACTAGGATTCTCCCCACTGCGCAGGCCGTCGTGCCCGCGCGGGACCATCCATGGGAGATAACAATGACCAACAGTTCCCAGCCTGGCGCGTCCGTGCACGTGCTGATCATCGGCGCTGGTTTCGGCGGCCTGGGCCTGGCCATCCAACTGCAGAAGGCCGGCATCCACGACTTCCTCATCCTGGAGAAGGGCAGCGATGTCGGTGGCACCTGGCGCGACAACAGTTACCCCGGCGCTGCCTGCGACGTGCCCTCGCACCTCTATTCCTTTTCCTTCGAGCCCAAGGCCGACTGGTCGCGCAAGTTCGCCCCGCAGGCGGAGATCTTTGCCTACCAGCGCCACTGCGCCGACAAGTACGGCCTGCGCCGGCACATCCGTTTTGGTTGCGAGGTGGAAGGCGCCGAGTTCGATGAGCCCAGCGGCACCTGGCAGGTTCTGACCCGAAGCGGCGAGCATTTTCGTGCCAGGGCGCTGGTCAGCGCCTGCGGGCAATTGAATCGCCCGGTCTGGCCGCGTATCCCGGGGCTAGATGGCTTCAAGGGCGCGTTGTTCCATTCGGCAGGCTGGAACCATGACTACCCGCTGGACGGGAAGCGGGTGGCGGTGATCGGCACCGGGGCCAGCGCCATCCAGTTCGTCCCGCAGATCGCCCCGAAGGTCGCCAAGCTGAGCCTGTTCCAGCGCTCGGCGGCCTATGTGATTCCCAAGCCGGACCGCGCCTACCGCTCCTGGGAGCGCGCGGTGATGCGGCGCCTGCCCTGGCTGCAGAAGGTGGATCGGGTGCTCAAGTACATCCAGCACGAGTCGCGGGTGCTGGCGTTCACGGTGATCCCGCCGCTGATGAAGCTGATGCAGTTCCGCTTCCGCCAGCACCTGGCACGGGGCATCGCCGATCCGGCGCTGCGCCAGCGCCTGGTGCCGGACTACCCGCTGGGCTGCAAGCGCATCCTGATCTCCAACGACTTCTACCCGGCGCTGGCGCGACCCAATGTGGAGGTGGTCGATGACGGCATAGGCGAAGTCACCGAAAACGCCGTGGTGACCCGCGACGGGCAGCGCCACGAGGTGGACGCCATCATCCTCGGCACCGGCTTCGCCGCCACGGATTTCCTGGCCCCCATGAGCATTCGCGGGCGGGGCGGGCGCGACCTGAACCAGGCCTGGCAAGCGGGCGCCGAGGCCTATCTCGGGGTCAGCGTCAGCGGCTTCCCGAACCTGTTCATCCTCTACGGCCCCAATACCAACCTCGGGCACAACTCGATCATCTACATGCTGGAAAGCCAGTTCCGCTACGTACTCGACGGTATCCGTGCGCTGCAGGGTCTACGCTACCTCGACCTCAAGCCCGAGGTGCAGCAGCGCTTCAACCAGCGGCTTCAACAGGATGTGCGCCACACCGTCTGGGAGCAGGGCTGCAACAGTTGGTACAAGACCGCTGACGGCCGCAACACCAACAACTGGCCGGGATTCACCTTCAGCTACCGTCAACAGACCCGTCGCCTGGAGCTGGACCTCTATGAATGCACCCGTTGAATTCACCGCCCCCGAGCCCGGCCAGCCGCTGTTGCGCGCGACCTTGCGCGGAGCCCTGCGCCTGCTGTTTCGTGGCCTGATGCGGCCGCCGTTGCCTGTGTCGTTGCAACGGCTGGTATTGCGCCTGCTCACCGCGAGCACCCTGGCGCCCCGGGACGTGATGCGGGAAGCAGGCCAACTGGGCGGTCGCCCCTGTGAATGGCATCGGCCCCGGGGTGGCAGCCATGTGGTGCTGCTCTACCTCCACGGTGGCGCCTTCATCACCGGCTCGCCGGCCACCCACCGCGCCATCACGGCCAGCCTGGCCAGGCGCGCGGGAGTCGCCGTGTGTGCGCTGGACTATCGCCTGGCACCGGAACATCGCTTTCCCGCTGCCCGCGAGGACGCCGTGGCCGCCTACCGCGAGCTGTTGGAGGCCGGTTATCCAGCGTCGCGCATTGTCATCGGCGGCGATTCGGCCGGCGGCAACCTGACCCTGCTCTCCGCGCTGGAGATCCGCCACCAGGGCCTGCCGCAACCGGCCGGGCTGGTCTGCTTCTCGCCGGTGACCGACCTCAGCGGCACCGCGCAGCACAACCCCCCGGCAGGCGATCCGCTGATCCATCCGGCCTGGGTGGAGCAGGCCATGGACCTCTATTGCCCGCCGGAATTGGATCGACGTGATCCGGCGCTGTCGCCGCTGTTCGCCGATCTGTCCGGACTCTCGCCCATGCTGGTGCAAGTGGCCGAGGACGAAGTCCTCCGCGACGACAGCCTGCGCCTAGCCGAGCGGGTGAGGGCGGTTGGTGGTTGGGTGCGACTGGAGCGCTATCCGGGGCTCTGGCACGTGTTCCAGGCGCATACCGGCGTGCTGCGCCGGGCCGACGAGGCATTGGCCAGCGCTGCGGATTTCATCTGCCGGCACGTGGAAACGGAGGCGTGACATGCACAACATCCTGATCACTGGCGCCGCCTCCGGTATCGGCGCCGCGACGGCTCGCCTGTTCCATGACCGCGGCTGGCTGGTGGGGCTGGTGGACCGGGACGCCGAGGCCCTGGCCACCCAGGCTGCCGCGCTGGGGGGCGTTTGGCACCAGGCGCTGGATGTGACTGACCTCGCCGCCGTCGAAGCCGCCCTGGCGGACTTCTGCGGTCGTCACGACGGTCAATTGCGCCTGTTGTTCAACTGCGCGGGCGTGTTGCGCTTCGGCCAGTTCGAAGAGATCGACATGGCCGAGCACGCGCGCATCCTCACCATCAACGTATTGGGGCTGGTGCAGGTGACCCATGCGGCCTTCCCCTACCTCAAGGCCACCCGTGGCGCCCAGGTGATCAACATGGGCTCCGCGTCGGGCGTCTACGGCACGCCGCACATGGCCAGCTACTCGGCCTCGAAGTTCGCGGTGCGTGGCTTCACCGAAGCGCTGGAACTGGAATGGCGCCGCCATGGCATCCGCGTTGGCGACCTGATGCCACCCTTCGTGCGCACGCCCATGGTCAGCAGCCAGCACTTCGAACCGCCCGTGCTCCGTCGACTGGGGGTGAAGCTCAACGCCGAGGACATCGCCGAAGCCGCCTGGCAACAGGCCCACGGCGCCGCGGTGCACCGGCCGGTGAGCTGGCTGTTCCGGCTGATGTATGGCGCGGGACAGGTTTCGCCGGCCTGGGTGAACCGGGGGATCATGAAACTCCTGAGCGGTGCATGAGCCTGTAGGAGCGAGCTTGCTCGCGAAGTGCCCCAGCGCCACATTTCGCGAGCAGAGCTCGCTCCTACAACCGTCACTCCTGGGGCGCTTGGCTGAGAGAAAGGTCAATTTAATGACGCAAGATGCGTGAGCGCCGCCTGTCGCCACTTTTGTGACAATTTGTCCAGCTTTCCGGCAGACCGGGCGTGGTGGCGCTACCCTGCAAAATGAA
Organism: Pseudomonas sp. BN411; assembly: GCF_029871235.1. GTDB lineage: Bacteria > Pseudomonadota > Gammaproteobacteria > Pseudomonadales > Pseudomonadaceae > Metapseudomonas. The sequence continues at coordinate 38,895 of NZ_SSOM01000055.1, read as the reverse complement.
AGCTGAAAGATCACTCGACGAGTGAATCAGTGACCGGGTCCGCGCGGGACCCGGTCAAAGCCTGACGCTGTGTCTGCAGCGTCGGCCGGGGGCGGCACCGCGAGGTGTCGCGAAGCCGAGTTCACCGGCTTCTCGGAAACAGCGGAAAAGCGGAACTCTCATCCATCGCTAAGAGGAGGTCGTTTCATGAGCACAGCCTTCCACGATGATGTCAGCAGCAATCTGTTGCGCCGCATGAAAGAGGGCGGTTTCGATTTTGCCCGAGTTCATCCGATCGAGTTTTACGCCATCTTCCCCGACGAGGACCGGGCACGGCTGGCGGCGAAGAATTTTCGTGGTGAGTCCTTGAATGCCCAGGTGTCGGTTCGCGCCGATGGGGCCTGGCATCTTCAGGTGAGCAAGGTGATGTACGCCACCCACGCGGGAATTGGTGATTTCGAGCACGACCTGGAGGCCCTGGTGGTCCCGCTTGGTGGTGTGCTCGATGGCTGGGGCGTGACCCAGGAAGTCGGCGTCAAGCAACCCTGAGACCATCCCGGTTCGCGGCGGCCAGCCTGCTGCGAACCGGGCATTCCGGACAATGATCCGGCTGGTTTTCCTTCCTCCCTCTGCCTCGCGTATTCCCAGCAAAAACATACACTTCCCTTACTCGACCTCGGCATGGCCTTTGCCTCAGACTCCGATCACGGAGGGGACCCCATGACCGACATCCTTATTCTTACCCACGCGGATTTCTGCCCACCCGGCCACCTGGCCGACGTCCTGGATCGTGAGCAGCGCGACTTCACCGTATTGCGCACGGACCTGGGCGAACTGGATGGCTACGACCTCGATCGGCCGAAGGCCGTGGCCATCATGGGCGGGCCCATGAGCGTCAATGACCCGCTGCCCTGGATCAGGGCCGAAATCGACGCCTTGCGTCACTTCATCGCGCGTGACGTACCCATGATCGGACACTGCCTGGGCGGCCAGTTGCTGGCCCGCGCCCTGGACGCGTCGGTGCATCGCATGCCCTACACCGAGATCGGCTGGCAGCCGCTGGAAAAGCGTGCCCTGGCCACCGAAAACCCCTGGATGGCGCACCTGCCGCGTGAGTTTTCGATCTACCAGTGGCACAGCGATACCTTCGACCTGCCCGAAGGCGCCCAGTGGCTGATGGACAGCCCCTGGTGCCCCAACCAGGGCTTCTCCTGGGGTGACAAGGTCCTGGCCCTGCAGGGCCATCCAGAGATGACCGAGGGCCTGGTGCAAGGCTGGCTGACCGATTGGGCGCACCTGCTGGACGAGACCCAGCCCAGCCAGCAGGCCAGGGCGCGCATGCTCGAAGACCTGCCGGTGAAGGTGAAGGCGCTGAATCAGGTGGCGGAAGGGTTCTATCGGCGTTGGTTGAATCTGGCGTTTGGCTAGAGCAGGTGATTCTTCAGGGCGACAATTACTTGTAGGGGCGAATTCATTCGCCAAGGGCAGCGCAGCTGCCCCATGGGACTCCCAAGGGCAGACCTGCGGCCTGCTTGGCGAATGAATTCGCCCCTACAGATTTCGGCGTTTCATTCGCGGCTCAGTGCCGAATCATCACATGCCGCACCACGGTGTAATCCTCCAGCCCGTACATGGACAGGTCCTTGCCGTAGCCGGACTGCTTGAAGCCGCCGTGAGGCATTTCGTTGGTGAGCATGAAGTGGGTGTTGATCCAGGTGCAGCCGTACTGCAGGCGCGAGGCCACGGCGGCGGCGCGGCCCACATCGCGGGTCCAGATCGATGACGCCAAGCCGTAATCGGAATCGTTGGCCCAGCGCACTGCCTCGTCCACGTCGCTGAAGGGCGTGACCGTCACTACCGGTCCGAACACTTCCCTGCGCACGATCTCGTCGTCCTGCTTCGCATGGGCCACCACCGTAGGCTCGTAGAAGAAGCCGCTGCCGGCCACCGGCTTGCCGCCCGTGGCGATCTGGATGTGGGGCAGGGCGCTGGCGCGTTCGACGAAGCCCGCTACGCGTTCGCGCTGGCTCAGGGTGATCAGCGGGCCGAGTTCGGTGGCCGGGTCGTTCTGCAGGCCGGTCTTGAGGCTGGAGACCGCGCTGGCGAGGTCAGCCACGAAGTTGTCGTAGATCTTCCGGCCGGCGTAGATGCGGCAGGCCGCAGTGCAGTCCTGGCCTGCGTTGTAGAATCCGAAGGTGCGGATGCCCTCGACCACATCGGCCAGGTCGGCGTCATCGAAGATGATCACCGGCGCCTTGCCGCCCAGTTCCATGTGGGTGCGTTTCACGCTTTCTGCGGCGCTCTTGATGATGGCCTTGCCAGTGCCCACCGAACCGGTCAGCGACACCATGCGCACCAGCGGGTGCGACACCAGCGGGCTGCCCACACTGGGGCCACGGCCGAGGACGATGTTCACCACGCCCGGTGGCAGGAGTTCGGCGATGAACTCCGATAGGCGCAGTGCGGTCAGCGGCGTCTGCTCCGAGGGCTTGAGTACCACGGTGTTGCCGGCTGCCAGTGCGGGGCCCAGCTTCCAGGCGGCCATCATCAGCGGGTAGTTCCAGGGCGCGATGGAGGCGATCACCCCTATCGGGTCGCGGCGGATCATCGAGGTGAAGCCCGGCAGGTATTCGCCCGCCGCCGAGCCTGTCAGGCAGCGGCTGGCACCCGCGAAGAAGCGGAACACGTCGGCCACGGCTGGAATCTCGTCGTTCAGTGCGGCGGCATAGGGTTTGCCGCAGTTGTCGGATTCCAGCTTCGCCAGCTCTTCGGCGTGGCCTTCGATCTTGTCCGCCAGTTTCAGCAGCAGGGTGGCACGATCGCGCGGCGAGGTTCGCGCCCAGCCCTCGAAGGCCGCGTCGGCTGCTCGGACGGCGGCGTCGACCTGAGCTTCGCTGGCTTCGGGAATCTTCACCAGCACGGCGCCAGTGGCGGGGTTGAGGACGTCCAGAGCCTCGCCTTCGCCGGCGGAGAACTGGCCGTTGATCAGGAGTTTGGTTTGCATGGTGGAGTCCTCGTAGTCGTCCCCTCTCCCTTAGGGGAGAGGGCTAGGGAGAGGGTTGCGGAGTCGCCTGCAGCCGCATGGTCTGGATCAGCCTCGTCACCCTCACCCTCACCCCCGGCCCCTCTCCCGCAGGCGGGAGAGGGGAGCAAAGCGAGGGAGAAGGTGCAGGCCTGGAACTCTCACTTCCCGCCCCCAGCCACCGTCTCGGTCCCACGCGTCAGGTAGTAGGCGCCGAGAATGGGCAGCATGGTGGCGAGCATCACCAGCAGCGCCACCACGTTGGTCACCGGAACATCGCGGGGACGGCTGAGCTGGCTGAGCAGCCAGAGGGGCAGGGTTTGTTCGTGGCCGGCGGTGAAGGTGGTGACGATGATCTCGTCGAAGGACAGCGCGAAGGCCAGCATGCCGCCGGCCAGCAGCGCGGTGGCGATGTTCGGCAGGATGATGTAGCGGAAGGTCTGCCAGCCGTCGGCACCCAGGTCCATCGACGCCTCGATCAGGCTGTGGGAGGTCCGGCGGAAGCGTGCGATCACGTTGTTGTAGACGATCACCACGCAGAACGTGGCGTGTCCGACGACGATGGTGAAGATGCCCGGTTCGATGCCAAGGGTCTTGAACGCCGAGAGCAGGGCGATGCCAGTGATGATGCCGGGCAGGGCGATGGGCAGGATCAGCATCAGGGTGATGCTCTCCTTGCCGAAGAAGTCGCGGCGGTACAGCGCGGCGGCGGCCAGGGTGCCGAGCACCATGGCCAGGGCGGTGGCCAGGCAGGCGACCTTCAGGGACAGGACGATGGCCTGCAGCACATCCTCGCGGCCGCCCACGACGGAAAACCATTCCAAGGTGAAGCCCTGCAGCGGGAAGCTGTAGGACGACTCCTCGGTGTTGAAGGCGTAGAGCAGGATCACCAGGATCGGGAAGTGCAGGAACACCAGTCCGCCCCAGGCTGCCAGGCGCAGGCCCCAGGATGCTTTCTCAGAGTGCATCGAAGGCCCCCAGCCGCTTGGCGATGGACAGGTAGAGGGCGATCAGCACGATGGGCACCAGGGTGAAGGCCGCCGCCAGCGGGATGTTGCCCACCGAGCCCTGCTGCACATAGACCATGGTGCCGATGAACAGGCCGCTGGGGCCCACCAGCTGCGGGATGATGAAGTCGCCCAGGGTCAGGCTGAAGGTGAAGATCGATCCGGCCACGACACCGGGGAAGGCCAACGGCAGGATCACTTGGACGAAGGTCTGCCGGGGCCTGGCGCCGAGGTCCGCCGAGGCTTGAAGCAGCGACGGCGGCAGGCGTTCCAGGGAGGCCTGGATCGGCAGGATCATGAACGGCAGCCAGATGTAGGTGAACACCAGGAAGCGCCCCAGGTGCGAGGTGGAGAGAGTATTGCCGCCCAGGCCCGGCACGGTAAGCAGGCTGCCCAGCAGGCCCTCCAGGTGCAGCTGCTGGATCAGCCAGTAGAAGATGCCACCCTTGGCCAGGATCACCGTCCAGGCGTAGGCCTTGACGATGTAGCTGGCCCACATCGGCAGCATCACGGCGATATAGAAGAAGGCTTTCTCTTTCGGCGAGGCGAAGCGTGCCATGTAGTAGGCGATGGGGAAGGCCAGGACTGCGCTGGCCAGACTCACGGCGATGGCCATGGTCAGGGTGCGCAGGATGATGTCGTAGTTGGCCGGGTTGAACAGGGCGCCGTAGTTGGCCAGGGTCAGGTCCGGCGTCACCGCCATGGTGAAGTCGTCGAAGGTGTAGAAGCTCTGCCAGAGCAGGGCGAACAGCGAGCCGATGTAGATCACCCCGAACCAGAGCAGGGGCGGGGTCAGGAGCAGCAGGAGGTAGAGCGTCGAGCGGCGGTAGAGCAGGTTGGAGAGCCCCCGCAGCGGACCGCTCTGATGGCTGGCGATGACGGCGCTCATGGCCTACTCGCTGAGCGCGACCATCGCGCTGCGGGCCCAGCAGGCCTGCACCTGCTGGCCGGGTTGCGGGCGGGCGACGTCCGATTCCTCGCCATTGGGCAGGCTCACTGCCAGGCGTCCGCCACCTTCCAGGTTGAGTTCGTAGCGGCTGCTGGCGCCGAGGTATTGCACGTCGTGCACGGTGCCGCTGACTTGCAGCTCACCATTGCTGGCGCTGCCGAAGCGCACATGCTCCGGGCGCAGGGAGAAGGCCCCGGCCGTGCCGGTGAGGCGCTGGGCGAGATCGCCGTGGAGCACGTTGGCGGTGCCGACGAACTCGGCCACGAAGCGGGTGGTCGGTTTGCGATAGAGGTTCTGCGGGCTGTCCACCTGCTCGATGCGGCCCTTGTTGAACACCGCCACGCGGTCGGACATGGACAGTGCCTCGCCCTGGTCGTGGGTGACGAAGATGAAGGTGATGCCGAGCTGGCGCTGCAGCTTCTTCAGTTCGACCTGCATCTGCTCGCGCAGCTTGAGGTCCAGCGCGCCGAGGGGTTCGTCGAGCAGCAGCACGCGCGGGCGGTTGATCAGCGCGCGGGCCAGGGCCACGCGCTGGCGCTGGCCGCCGGACAGCTGCGCCGGTTTGCGGTCGCCATAGCCGGGCAGGGCAACCATGCCGAGGGCTTCCTCGGCGCGGGCCAGGCGCTCGGCTTTCGCCACACCCTTCACCTTGAGGCCGTAGGCGACGTTGTCGCGCACGTTCATGTGCGGGAACAGGGCGTAGTCCTGGAACACGGTGTTCACGTCGCGCTCGTAGGGCGGCAGGCCAGCGGCCTCTTCGCCGTGGATGCGGATGGAGCCGGAAGTGGGTTGCTCGAAGCCGGCGATCAGGCGCAGACAGGTGGTCTTGCCCGAACCCGAAGGGCCGAGCATGGAGAAGAACTCGCCGTCGCGAATCTCGATGGACACCCGGTCGACTGCCTTCACATCACCGTAGTGGCGGCAGACATCGGTGAACTGGACGGCTGTGGTCATAGGTATGGCTCCGGAGGGCTTTGCTCCCTCTCCCTCCGGGAGAGGGCTGGGGAGAGAGAAGCACCGTGCGTTGCCGAGCTACCCTCATCCGAACGCGGCCCGCCCCGGCCCCTCTCCCAGAGGGAGAGGGGAGGTTGCATCGTGCTACGGGCTGGACTGAGCGAGCGGCCTGAGGGCAAGGCGCCCCGCAGCGAGGCGCGAGACATACCTTCTGGTAGGCAACGCGCCGAGCGAGGACGCAACGCAGCCATCAGGTCGCGCAGCCAGTTCAGCGGCCGCCCATAATCGCGATGTAGTCCTGGGTCCACCGGCTATACGGGACAAACTTCCCGCCCTGGGCTTCCGGAGTTTTCCAGAAGGCGATCTGGTCGAATTGGTCGTAACCATTGGTGGCGCAACCGCTGGCACCGAGGAGTTCGCTGCTGGTGCAGCCCTTGGCGACCACAGGCAGGGAGCCGAACCAGGCAGCGAGGTCACCCTGGACCTTGGGCTGCAGGGACCAGTCCATCCACTTGTAGGCGCAGTTCGGGTGCTTGGCGTCGACGTGCAGCATGGTGGTGTCGGCCCAGCCAGTGACCCCTTCTTTCGGGAACACGGTTTCAACCGGCTGCTTCTCGGCTTTCAGGGTGTTGGCCATGTAGCCCCAGGTGCTGGAGGCGGCCACGCCTTCGTTCTTGAAGTCGCTCATCTGTACCGTCGCGTCGTGCCAGTAGCGGTGCACCAGGCTGTGCTGTTTGCGCAGCAGGTCGAGGGCCGCCGCGTACTGGTCCTCGGTGAGCTGGTACGGGTCCTTGATGCCCAGCTCCGGCCTGGCGCTCCTCAGGTAGAGGGCGGCGTCGGCGATATAGATGGGGCCGTCGTAGGCCTGCACGCGACCCTTGTTCGGCTTGCCGTCGGCCAGTTGCTGGGGTTCGAAGACCACCGCCCAACTGTCCGGCGCCTTCTTGAACAGATTGGTGTTGTACATCAGCAGGTTCGGCCCCCACTGGTACGGCGTGCCGTAGTGCACGCCGTCGACCGTGTGCCAGGGCGCGTCCTGGAGACGTTCGTCGAGGGTTTTCCAATTGGGGATCAGCGCGGTGTTGATCGGCTGCACGCGCTTGCCGAACACCAAACGCAGGGAAGCATCGCCGGAGGCGGTGACCAGGTCGTAGCCGCCCTTGGCCATCAGGCTGACCATCTCGTCGGAGGTGGCGGCGGTCTTCACGTTGACCTTGCAGCCGCTTTCTTTTTCGAACTGGGTGACCCAGTCGTAGTTCTTGTCCGACTCGCCGCGCTCGATGTAGCCGGGCCAGGCAATGATGTCGAGCTGGCCTTCGCCCTGGCCGACCTGCTTCAACGGTTCGGCGGCCTGGGCTGAAGCGGTGAGGCAGGCGCAACTGACGGCGAATGAAAGGAACACGGGTTTGAGCGAAGGCATTATCGACTCCTGTTGTACATGACGTGCGGAGCCTGTTCGGCGGAACTGCATGCCGTCGGCGGTGCGCTGAAAGCGAGCCGAAAAACACGGCCGCTGCTCGCATTGAGCAGCGTAGTTCGGGGCTTTGGGGCTGACAAGGACAGGGGCTGGTGGCGCTTTGCTCTCGCTTTCCTGTGGGGGCGAATTCATTCGCTGACCGGACCGCAGGTTCGGCCTCGGGGGCAACGGCGTTGCCCATAGCGAATGAATTCGCCCCCACAAAACACCGGCCTCCCGTGGTCCGCTCAGTAATGCAGCGTCGCCTCCCCCTTGTGCCAGTTGCAGGGACACAACTCCTCCGTCAACAGGGCATCGAGCAGGCGCAGGGTTTCCTGCGGATTGCGGCCCACCAGCAGGTCGTTCACCGAGACATGCCGGATGACGTTGTCCGGATCGATGATGAAGGTCGCGCGCAGGGCAACGCCTTCGCGCCGATCGATAATGCCGAGGGCGCCGGCCAGTTCGTGCTTGATGTCTGCCAGCCAGGGGAAACTCTGCCCTTTCAGGTCCTTGTGGTCACGTCGCCACGCGAGGTGGACGAACTCGCTGTCGGTGGAGGCGCCAATCAGCAGGGTGTCGCGGTCGTTGAATTGCTCCAGCAGGTCACCGAATGCCTTGATCTCGGTCGGGCAGACGAAGGTGAAATCCTTGGGCCAGAAGAACAGCACTTTCCACTTGCCGAGATAGCTGTCCTGGTTGACCCGCTTGAACGCGTGCTCAGGGCTGGCCGCGTGTTCCGAGTCGTGGTCCACCGCCAGCATGTCGAATGCCGGCAGCTTGTCTCCAATGGTGAGCATGGCAGGGGTGCTCCGGGGCAGGGGGAGGCATCGGATAGGGCAAGTATGGAAGGCTCCCGTGACCTTGGAAAATGTGGCCGGGCTATGCCGTCCATAGCGGGACGCTCATGACCGTAGGTCGGCGCGATTGCGGCCGTTTCAAAATCGCAACATATGCATAGAACAATCGGACCCTAGGGGCTTTGCGTGCCCGGACTAGACTGTCTGATCCAGGGAAGCTGGTGCCCCCGGCGTGACCAGGTTGAACACCCCACCGCTGTAATCCGTCAAACCCGGTACCGCCGCCTAATAGGGCGAGCTGGTCAGTTCCGCTTAGCGGGCTGCACCAGTCTGGGGCGCGATGACTGTGCGTGTGCTGCAAGTTGTTGAAATACATACGGTTGTTGCGATGGCACGGGGCTTGCGATGGCGTAGAAGCCCGTGGCGACAAGGAGTTAGGCATGTCCCGCACCTTTTATGACGAGATGTATGACGCGAGTGGCGAATGCCGTCCGCACTACCGGGAATTCGCACGCTGGCTGGCGGACACGCCCCAGGAGTCGCTTGCTCAGCGGCGTCGCGAGGCCGACCTGCTGTTCCATCGCGCCGGTATCACCTTCACCCTCTATGGCGACGAACAGGGCACCGAGCGCCTGATCCCCTTCGACACCATTCCCCGCGCCATCCCCATGAGCGAGTGGCGAGTGGTTGAGAAGGGCTGCATCCAGCGCGTCAAGGCGCTGAACATGTTCCTCGCCGACCTCTATCACAGCCAGCGGATCATCAAGGCCGGGATCATTCCCGCCGAACAGGTGCTGGCCAACGAGGGCTACCAGATCGCCATGCAGGGCCTCGACCTGCACCGCGATATCTACGCCCACATCGCCGGGGTGGACCTGGTGCGCGATGGCGATGGCACCTACTACGTGCTGGAAGACAACCTGCGCACGCCCAGCGGCGTCAGCTACATGCTCGAAGACCGCAAGATGATGATGCGGCTGTTCCCCGAGCTCTTCGCCGCCCAGCGCGTCGCCCCCATCGATCACTACCCGAACCTGCTGCTGGACACGCTGAAAAGCTCCAGCCCGCTGGACAACCCCAGCGTGGTGGTCCTGACCCCGGGGCGCTTCAACAGCGCCTATTTCGAACACGCCTTCCTCGCCCGCGAGATGGGCGTGGAGCTGGTGGAAGGGGCCGACCTGTTCGTCCGTGACGACCGCGTGTTCATGCGCACCACGGCGGGACCGCAGCCGGTGGACGTGATCTACCGCCGATTGGACGACGCCTTCCTCGACCCGCTGGCCTTCAACCCGGAATCCATGCTCGGCGTGCCCGGCCTGCTGGCCGCCTACCGCTCCGGCAACGTGGTGCTGGCCAACGCCATCGGCACCGGCGTGGCAGACGACAAGTCGATCTACCCCTACGTCGGCGACATGATCCGTTTCTATCTGGACGAGGAACCCATCCTGAAGAACGTGCCCACCTGGCAATGCCGCAAGCCTGAAGAACTCTCCCACGTGCTGGCCAACCTGCCCGAGCTGGTGGTCAAGGAAACCCAGGGTTCCGGCGGCTACGGCATGCTGGTGGGGCCGGCGGCCAGCGCCAAGGAGATCGAAACCTTCCGCGAGCGCCTCAAGGCCCGCCCCGAGGCCTACATCGCCCAGCCCACGCTGTGCCTGTCCACCTGCCCGACCTTCGTCGATAAGGGCATCGCCCCGCGCCACATCGACCTGCGGCCCTTCGTGCTCTCCGGCCGGGAAACCCGCCTGGTGCCCGGCGGCCTGACCCGCGTGGCGCTGCGTGAAGGCTCCCTGGTGGTGAACTCGTCCCAGGGCGGCGGTACCAAGGACACCTGGATCGTGGAGGACTGAGCATGCTGAGCAGAACTGCCTCCGAGCTTTACTGGATGTCGCGTTACCTGGAGCGCGCGGAGAACCTGGCGCGCATGCTGGACGTCAGCTACTCGCTGTCGCTGATGCCCCAGGACGGGCGCGGCGATGGCCTGGACGAGTTGGCCATGTCGCTGCTCAGCACCGGCACCCTGGAGCTGTACCAGGAGCGTCACGGCGAGCTGAACGCGGCGCGCATGCTGCACTTCTTCGCGCTCGACGCCGACAACCAGGCGAGCATCTTCAGCTGCCTGCGCGCCGCGCGTATCAATGCCCATGCCGTGCGCGGTCGGATCACCGCCGACATCTGGGAGAACATCAATGCCACCTGGCTGGAGATGCTGAACATCTCCAGCGAAGGGCTAGGCCGTTACGGAATCAGCCGTTTCTGCGAGTGGGTGAAAGAGCGCTCGCACCTGTTCCGTGGCGCCACCTACGGCACCATCATGCGTGGCGAGGCCTACAGCTTCATCCGCCTGGGCACCTTCATCGAGCGGGCGGACAACACCTTGCGCCTGCTGGACTCGCGCTACGAGATGTTTGGCGAAGAGTCGGAGGAGGTCAGCGACCTCTCCGCACGCGGCTATTACCAGTGGAGCGCCTTGCTTCGCGCCCTGTCTTCCTTCGAGGCCTACACCGAGGTCTACCGGGGTTCCCCGGATGCCCGCCAGATATCCGAACTCCTGCTGCTGCGCGCTGATGTACCGCGTTCGCTGCGGGCCTGCATGGAAGAGTTGAACCACATCCTTTCCCACCTGCCGGGCGATAACGGCCGCCCGGCCCAGCGTCTGGCCGCCGAGCTGGACGCGCGGCTGCGCTACACCGCCATCGACGAGATCCTCGACGAAGGCCTGCATACCTGGCTCACCGATTTCATCCTGCTGGTCCGGCAACTTGCCCGTGCCATCCATAGCTCGTATCTGGAGGCTGTATGAAACTGTCCATCCGCCACGACACCACCTACCGCTACGACGACCAGGTCCGCGCCAGCATCCAGTACCTGCGCCTGACACCCCAGGAAAGCGAACGCCAGCATGTGCTCAGCTGGCAGCTCACGCTGCCGCATCCGGTGCGCGCGCAGGTCGACCCCTTCGGCAACATCCTTCATGTGCTGACCCTGGACGAGCCCCATGACGCCATCGTCATCAGCGCCCGTGGCCAGGTGGAGATCGACGAGCGGCGCGAAGCCGAGCACGACAAGCATTCGGCCCTGCCGTTCCTGCGCTTCACCCGCCTGACCACCGCCGACGAGGCCCTGCGCGAGTTCGCCGCCCTTCAATGCGGTAGCCGTCGGGACCGCAGCGGATTGATCGAACTGATGGAAGCCCTGCATGAGCAGATGCCCTTCAAGAGGGGCGTGACGCGCCTCGACAGCACGGCCGCGGAGGCCTTTGCCGGCCGCGCTGGTGTCTGCCAGGACCATACCCACGCTTTCCTCGCCTGCGCCCGCAGCCTGGGCGTGCCGGCGCGCTTTGTGTCGGGCTACCTCTACCAGGGCAATGACCAGAACCTGGCCAGCCACGCCTGGGCCGAGGCCTGGCTGGGCGATGCCTGGTACAGCTTCGACGTGACCAACAATCTGTCCCGTCCTGAGCGTCACCTGAAGCTGGCGGTGGGCCTGGATTACCTCGACGCCTGCCCGGTGCGCGGCATGCGCCGGGGCGGTGGTGGTGAACAGATGCACGCGAAGGTGGATGCGCCGCCGCTGATGTTGGTGCAGACGCAGTAACGCGACTTTCCAGGCTTTCCCCAGCGCCGGCCGCCCCTTACTGCCAGCCCGCAAGGGCAGGTGGCCGGACTTACGACGGAGAGAGCCTCAACAAGGAGAACCGGCATGACCTATTGCGTCGCGATGCACCTGGCCGACGGCCTGGTGTTCGTGTCCGACTCGCGCACCAATGCGGGCATCGACCACATCGCCACCTTCCGCAAGCTCTACTCTTTCGGCGTCACGGGGGAGCGGCTGATCGTGCTGCAGAGCGCTGGCAACCTGGCGACCTCGCAGTCGGTGGTGAACCTGCTCAAGCAGCGCCTGAACGGCCCCAAGCCGAACCTGCACAACGTGCCAACCCTCTACGACGCCACCGCGCTGGTGGCCGAGACCATTCGTGAGGTGATCGCCCGCGACGGCGCACCGCTGGCCGGCAATACCGACCTGACCTGCTCCTTCCTGGTGGGCGGGCAGATCGCCGGCAATCCGCCGGATCTCTACAGCATCTACCCCCAGGGCAACTTCATTCAGGCCACCGTGGACACACCCTTCCTGCAACTGGGGGAGAGCAAGTACGGCAAGCCGATCCTCGACCGCAACCTGGAGTTCGACACCAGCCTGGAAGAGGGCCTGCGCTGTGCCCTGGTGTCGTTCGATTCCACCATCCGAAGCAACCTGTCGGTGGGGATGCCGCTGGACCTGCTGGTCTATCACCGCGACAGCCTGATCCTGCCGGCCGGCTACCGGGTGACGGAGGAAGACAAGTACTTCGCCGACATCCGCCGCCAATGGGCCGAAGGGCTGCAGGAGCTGATCGGCGAACTGCCGCCGCCGCCGGTGGAGTACAACGTGTAGAGCGCGAGCCGGGTTGGAACTCCAGGTGGAACGGCCAGCCCCCTCTCCCACTTGTGGGAGAGGGTTGGGGTGAGGGCAGGTGGGCAATGCAGGGAGTTTGAGGGGGAGACCTTCGGCCTCCTTGGCGATTGAAATCGCCCCCACAGTTGGTCCGTGGCACGGCCCGCTCCCTCTCCCACTTGTGGGAGAGGGTTGGGGTGAGGGCAGGTGGGTGATGCAGGGAGTTTGAAGGGGAGCCCTTCGGCCTCCTTGGCGATTGAAATCGCCCCCACAGTTGGTCCGTGGCACGGCCAGCCCCCTCTCCCTCTGGGAGAGGGTTGGGGTGAGGGCCGGTGGGCAATGCAGGGAGTTTGAGGGGAGACCTTCGGCCTCCTTGGCGATTGAAATCGCCCCCACAGGGCTGGGATTTCAGCTAGCTAGGGCGCCACCTTCCTCCCCGCCATGTGCTTCAGGTAGCCGATCAGCTGCCCCAATTCTTCATCGGTAATGGCTTCCTTCGAGAACCCCGGCATCTTGCCCTCGGGCCAGCGGCGCAGGCTTTGCGGGTCGCGGATGTAGCGCGGGAGGAAGTCGCCGGCGAGGTATTCGGTTGGGTTGTGGGGGATGTTCAGGTCCGGCCCGAACTGGGCGTCGCCTGCGCCATTGAGTCGGTGACAGGCCAGGCAGTTCTTCTGGAATTGGGCGAAGCCGGCCTTGACCTCGGCATTGGCGTCGTTGGCCGGGAGCAAGGCCGGAAAGCGTTCAGTCACCGAGGGTAGGTAGCGGATGCGCGCCACCTGGTAGGGCCATTGTTCCGGGCCGATGCGGGCGGCCTTGGGGTCGGTCCAGACCAGGTAGAAGGGGCCCGCGCTGGGCTTCCCGGCAGCGAGCGGAGGCCAGGGGCTGGCCGGGTCTTCGATGGCCAGCCAGGCCTGGGAGCCCTTCGTGGCCAGCAGCGGGGCAGCGGTGAGTTCGGCGGCAAAGCCGTCCAGGGCCACGGCCTGCAGATGCTGCTCCGGCGTCACGCCATCCAGCAGTGCGGCGAGGGGGATGGCGCGATAGCGCATGGTCTTCTTGTAGGAGACGTCGTCCGGGATGGTCACCTCCCTGGCCTGAGGGTGGGCGAGCAGGGCGCCGGTTTCCCAGGTGCGGGAGCCGCCGGGCAGGTCCAGGGTCAGCTCGGCGGCTTGGAGTGGGGGAAAGCAGAACAGCAGTGCGAGCAGCGCATTGCGCATCGATCAGTCCTTGTGAAGTGCGGTTTTCAGGTCCAGGTAGCCGCCGCCATTGATCACTCGACTGTAGCCCAGGCCCTGCAGGGTGTCCTGGGCGATGCTGGAGCGACGGCCGCTGCGGCAGTAGACGACTATAGGCGTGTTCTTGTCCGGGGCGACTTCGGCGATTCGCTGGCCGATCTCTTCAAAGCCGATATTGCGCGCACCAGGAATGGCGCCCTGGGCGATTTCTTCCGGGGTGCGTACATCGATGAGGACGGCATTGGGCTGTTGCATGGCCTGGACGGCGGCAACCTGGTCGGTATCGCCGGCAGCGACGGGCAGGCTCAGGGAGAGGGCAAGAACAGCGAGGAGGTTTCGCATTATGGCGGCTCCTTCTAAAGCGTGTCCGGGCAAGCTATCACAATTGCCCGAGGGGGGCGCAGGCCGTTAGGATCGCGGCTTTCCGTCATTGTCAGAGCTCTGTTTCGGAGCCCGTTCAGGGCACCTGCAGCTCTTAAGGAGTGGCCGTGCTGGCCGAGTTGTTCGCAGTCATGGCGCCGGTGCTCATCGCCGCCGGCCTAGGTTACGGTTGGGCGCGTTCGGGGCAGCCCTATCCCACGGAGTTCATCGCGCGCCTGGTGCTGAACATCGGCACGCCGAGCCTCGTGCTCTCCACCCTGAGCCGCACCGAGATCGACCGCCATGCCTTCGGCCAACTGGCGATCGCCTGTCTGCTGGTCATGCTGGCCATGGGGCTGGTCGGCATCCTGTTCAGCCGGGTGTTCCGCCAGGACTGGCGCATCCTCGTGCCGGCCTACCTGTTCCCCAACTCCGGCAACATGGGCCTGCCGATTGCCCTCTACGCCTTCGGCGAGAAGGGGCTGGCGCTGGCGGTGGCCTTCTTCCTGGTGTTGTCGGTCGGGCACTTCAGCCTGGGCCTGCTGCTTTCCGGCACCGAGCGTTCGCCGAAGAAGCTCCTGGCCAACCCCATCATCATCAGCCTGGCGCTGGCATTGCCGCTGGTGATCTGGGACCTCCACCTGCCGCTCTGGCTGGCCAACACCATCAGCCTGCTGGGCGGGATGACCATTCCGCTGATGCTGCTGACCCTTGGCGTGTCCCTGGCCAGCATTCGCGTGCATCACCTGGGCAACGGCATGCTCCTGGGAGCGCTGCGGATCCTCTGCGGTGCCGCCATCGGCTGGCTGGTGGGCTGGGCGCTCGGCCTGTCGCCGCTGGCCCAGGGCGTGCTGGTGATGCAGTCGTCCATGCCGGTTGCGGTGTTCAACTACCTGTTTGCAGTGCGCGCGGGTCGTTCGCCGGAGGCGGTGGCGAGCCTGGTGATGTGCTCGACGCTGCTGTCCTTCGCGTTGATTCCGCTGCTGCTGGCATGGTGGCTACCCGCGCTGCGTTGACCGCAATGGCGGTACGCAGCACAGGACGACCAGTTGACGGGTGACGATCAGCTGACCAGTCGGGTCAGGTTGGGAAGGATGAGAATGACGGTGGTGGCAAAGACGATCAGGCTCGCTTGCCGCATTTTCGGCTGCTTGAACATGGCCAACTGCCTTTGTTGTTGTTGGAGGCGCGTCGGTCAGGGCTCCCTACGGCCGGCCCGGAACCTCACCTTCCCCCGTGGCTTTTGACGAAATGCCACCCCGGCAAATCCCGGCGGTGGCTGCATACATTTCAAACTCTAGGGCCGGCATCACATTGCGCTTATATCGGTTGGTAACTAGCGCGAGGGTATTAGTAATGCCCGGTTATTGAGCGTGTCTGATGGCCATTGACCAGCCCCGAAGCCAGACACATCCCTTTCGCCTTGGCCAGCAACTGGCCATCAACTGACCGTTCGTCTGAGCGCAGCGGTCAATGGGGCTGAGCATTTCCGTCATTGAGCACTTGGCCTATAGCGATAAGGTAGCCACAGCCTGCCGGGACTCCGGTGGTCCACGTACAAGAACAACAGGCACCAGCGGTGCCGCCTAGCTGCCTCAAGAGGACGCCATGACCGAAGCATTCATTTTCGACGCGGTGCGCACGCCCCGCGGCAAGGGCAAGAAGGACGGCGCTCTGCACAGCGTCAAGCCGGTCAACCTGATCGCCGGGCTGCTGCGCGCTCTGGCCGAACGCAATGACCTGGACACCAGCCAGGTGGACGACATCGTCCTCGGCTGCGTGACCCCGGTGGGTGATCAGGGCGCCGATATTGCCAAGACCGCCGCGCTGGTGGCCGACTGGGACGAGACCGTTTCCGGCCAGCAGATCAACCGATTCTGCGCATCGGGCCTGGAAGCGGTAAACCTGGCGGCGATGAAGGTGCGTTCCGGTTTCGAGGACCTGGTGGTGGCCGGTGGCGTGGAGTCCATGTCCCGCGTGCCCATGGGCTCCGACGGTGGCGCCTGGGCCATGGACCCGGAAACCAACTTCCACACCAGCTTCGTGCCCCAGGGTATCGGTGCCGACCTGATTGCCACCCTGGAGGGTTTCAGCCGCGCGGATGTCGACGCCTTCGCCCTGCGCTCCCAGCAGAAGGCCGCCAGTGCCCGTGCCAATGGCGCCTTCAAGAAGTCCCTGGTGCCGGTTACTGATCAGAACGGCATCGTCCTGCTCGACCACGACGAGTTCATCCGCGCCGACTCCACCCTCGAAGGCCTGGGCGCGCTCAAGGCCAGCTTCGAGATGATGGGCCAGATGGGCTTCGACGCCACCGCCCTGCGCAAGTACAGCCAGGTCGAGCGCATTGAGCACGTGCACACGCCCGGCAACAGCTCCGGCATCGTCGACGGCGCGGCCGCCATGCTCATTGGCTCCGCCGCCAAGGGCAGGGAACTGGGCCTGAAGCCTCGCGCGCGCATCGTTGCCACGGCGGTGACCAGCACCGATCCGACCATCATGCTCACCGGGCCGGCGCCGGCCACCCGCAAGGCCCTGGCCAAGGCCGGCCTGAGCGTGGCGGACATCGACCTGTTCGAGGTCAACGAAGCCTTCGCCTCGGTGGTGATGAAGTTCATGAAGGACATGGGCGTGCCGGAAGAGAAGGTCAACGTCAACGGCGGCTCCATTGCCATGGGCCATCCGCTGGGCGCCACCGGCTGCGCCATCCTCGGCACCCTGCTGGATGAGCTGGAGGCGCGCAACCTGCGCTACGGCCTGGCGACGCTCTGTGTCGGCGGCGGCATGGGTATCGCCACCATCATCGAACGAATCTGATCCGTCTATGGCTGCGAATGGGACATAAGAAATGACAGACGCCATCCGTTACGAAAAAGGCCAGGACAACATCGTCGTCCTGACCATGGACATGCCCGGCCAGAGCGCCAACACCATGAATGCGGTGTACCGCGAGGCCATGGCCAAGACCGTCGGACGCCTCGAAGCCGAGAAGGACAGCATCGCCGGCGTGATTATCACCTCGGCCAAGAAGACCTTCTTTGCCGGCGGCGACCTCAATGAGCTGATCAGGGTCACCAAGGCCGAAGCCAACGCCTTCTACCAGATGGTGCTGGGCCTCAAGGGCCAGTTGCGCCGCCTGGAAACCCTCGGCAAACCGGTGGTGGCCGCGATTAATGGCGCTGCGCTGGGTGGCGGTTGGGAAATCTGCCTGGCCTGCCATCACCGCATCGCCCTGAATGACAGCAGCGTGCAGCTCGGCCTGCCGGAAGTGACCCTCGGCCTGCTGCCGGGCGGTGGCGGCGTGGTGCGCATGGTGCGCCTGCTGGGTATCGAGAAGGTGCTGCCGTACCTCGCCGAAGGTCGCAAGGTGCGTCCGGAGCAGGCCCTCAAGGCTGGACTGATCCACGACCTGGCGCAGTCGCCGGAGGAGATGCTGGCCAAGGCCCGCGCCTGGATCGTCGCCAACCCCAAGGCGGCGCAACCCTGGGACACCCCCGGCTACAAGATTCCCGGCGGCACTCCGTCCAGCCCCGCCGTGGCGCAGATGCTGGCCATCGCGCCGAGCGTGTTGCGTGACAAGACCAAGGGCTGCTTCCCGGCGCCGGAGAAGATCATGTGCGCCGCCGTTGAAGGCGCTCAGGTGGACTTCGACACCGCCCAGTTGATCGAGGCGCGCTACTTCACCGAGCTGACCACGGGCCAGGTGGCCAAGAACATGATCGGCACCTTCTGGTTCCAGCTGAACGAGATCAATGCCGGTAGCTCCCGTCCCAAGGGCCCGGCGCCTTACGTGACGAAGAAAGTGGGCGTGCTCGGCGCCGGCATGATGGGCGCGGGCATTGCCTACGTTTCCGCCATTGCCGGTATCGAGGTGGTGCTGAAGGATGTGTCGGTCGAGGCGGCCGAGAAGGGCAAGGCCTATACCCAGGGCCTGCTCGACCAGCTTGTCAGCCGTGGACATATGGCCGCCGAGAAGCGCGATGCCATCCTCGCCCGCATCAAACCGACGGCCAGCGACACTGACTTCGACGGCTGCGATCTCATCATCGAAGCCGTGTTCGAGAACCGCGAGCTGAAGGCCAAGGTCAGCGCCGCCGCCGAGGCCAACGCGTTGCCGGATGCGGTGATCGCCTCCAACACCTCGACCCTGCCGATCACCGGCCTGGCCCAGGCGGTGAGCCGTCCGGAGAAGTTCATCGGCCTGCACTTCTTCAGTCCGGTGGACCGCATGCCGCTGGTGGAAATCATCCGTGGCGAGAAGACCTCGGACGAAACCCTGGCCCGTGGCTTCGACTACGTGCTGCAGATCAAGAAGACCCCGATCGTGGTCAACGACAGCCGCGGATTCTTCACCTCCCGCGTATTCGGCACCTTCACCAACGAAGGTATCGCCATGCTGGGTGAAGGCGTATCGGCGGCGATGATCGAGAACGAAACCCGCAAGGCCGGCATGCCGGTGGGGCCGCTGGCGATTTCCGATGAAGTCTCCATGGGCCTGATGACCCACATCCGCAACCAGACCGCCGAGGACCTCAAGGCCGAGGGCAAAGTGATGCCACAGCATCCGGCCTTTGCCGTGATCGATCTGATGGTCAACGAGTACAAGCGGCTGGGCAAAGCGGCGGGCGGCGGCTTCTACGACTACCCGGCGGGCGGCAGGAAGCGCCTCTGGCCGGAGCTGAAGGTGCGCTTCGAGAAGGCCGACCGGCAGATCCCGCAGGAAGACGTGCGCGACCGCATCGTCTTCATCCAGGCCATCGAAACCGTGCGCTGCGTGGAGGAGGGTGTACTCCACTCCGTGGCCGACGCCAATATCGGCTCCATCTTCGGCATCGGCTTCTCCGCGTGGACTGGTGGCGTGCTGCAGTTCATCAACCAGTACGGCCTGCGCGACTTCGTGGCCCGCGCCCGCTACCTGGCCGAGCAGTATGGCGAGCGCTTCGAGCCGCCGGCGCTGCTGCTGGACAAGGCGGCCAGGGACGAACGCTTCTAGCTTCCTGCGGCGCATAAAAAACCGGCTCACTGTGAGCCGGTTTTTTATTTGCGCGCGGCGTGAGTCACGCCTTGGCGAAGCGGCTTTCCAGGTAACGGATGATGTCGTTGGACTCGTACATCCAGCGGCTTTCACCGTTTTCCTCGATGCGCAGGCAGGGCACCTTGATCTTTCCACCACCGGCCAGCAGGGCGGCGCGATGACCTTCATCGTTCTTCGCGTCGCGCAGGGCGATTGGCAGGTTCAGCCGGTGCATGGCGCGGCGGGTCTTCACGCAGAAGGGGCAAGCGTTGAACTGGTAGAGCGCGAGGTTGGCGGTCTCTTCCGCCACCTGGGCTTGCGCCTCGGCGGGGCGACGCAGCTTGCGCGGACGGGTGATGAAGTCGAGGAAGATGATCAACTGGCCCAAGCCGACTCGTAATGCCTTGATGAACACTGCTGCGTTCCCTTGAGTGAAAAACGGGGCGGCAGTCTACCGGAAGTTGACGGGTACGACGGAATTTAACGCCAGATGGTTGTTGCCACTCGTGGCCCGTTTGTCGCTCAGGTGGTTGTCCCCAAGGCGCCGTTGAGGGTCTCGCCATGGCGATTCAGTGGTTGCATCTCAACCCATCCAGACGCAGGTGCCCTTGTCCAGGCACTCCAGCATGAAGGGCTTGGGTACTTGCGGCAGGTTGCGCTGCGGTGGGTTGCTGGAATGGCCGCGCAGGGACAGTTCAGTGGTGATGCCGCGGCTGATGTTGTGGTTGGCCTCGATGTTCTTGGCGACCGCACCCACCGAGCCATGGGCGCAGCCGATCAGCGAGAAGCCGTTGGTCATGACAGCCAGGGCGGTGAGGAAATAGAGCCGGTTCCGTTGCTGCTTCATCGTCGTGATCGCCTGTTCCTGTCATCAGCCCTGGTGTCTGCCACTCGGCTTCCTCTGGCTTGCCAGCAGCACCGGAATGCTCTGGCTCAGCTGCTGGTAGAAGCTCACCGATGCGTCCGTGGGGCTGACGCCGATGCGTCCGCGCTCGTAACCGAGGCTGACCGCGAGGACCACCATCACCACGACGAAATACAGGCCGAGGCTGGCGAGGGCACCGTTGCGTGCGTACTTGATGGTGGGGTTGCTCATGACTGGACTCCGCGACCGGGGGGACTTGGGATGGGCGTAGAGTCGCGAAAATCGTTTCGATGAAAAAACGACCTTCAAGCATGGTAACTATCGATGGAACCAATAGTTCCCCGAGGCGCCGTCAATTTTACTTGACGTGCTCGGGAAGCCCCGCGCTAGAGCGGTGTGGCCTCGCGGGTTCCGAGGGGGAGCAAGGAGGGCTGGAGCAGTCTATCGGCCCGTTAGGCGCAGGCTATGGAGAGGTAGACCAGACGGTATTTCAATCACACCGTCACTGTGTTAAATAAAACGCACATTTCCCCCACATAGAGCCTCTCTGCATTTCAGGAACCATGAGCTAATGCCACTTCGCATCTGCATTCTCGAAACTGACATTCTCCGCCCCGAACTGATCGACCAGTACAAGGGCTACGGCCTTATGTTCGAACAGCTGTTCGCCAAGCAACCGATTGCCGCGGAGTTCAGTGTCTACAACGTGGTGCAGGGGCATTACCCGCCTGAGGGCGAAAAGTTCGACGCGTACCTGGTAACCGGCAGCAAGGCCGACTCCTTCGGGACCGACCCCTGGATCCTGAAGCTCAAGGAGTTCCTGCTGGCGCGCTACGAGGCCGGTGACAAGCTGCTGGGCGTGTGCTTCGGCCATCAGCTGCTTGCCCTCTTGCTGGGCGGGCGTACCGAGCGCGCAACCCAAGGCTGGGGCGTCGGTACTCACAGCTACCAGCTGAAACAGAAGCCGGAATGGATGACTCCTGCGCTGGACGATCTGACGCTGCTGATCAGCCATCAGGACCAGGTCACCCAGCTGCCCGAGAACGCCACGCTGCTGGCGGCCAGTGATTTCTGCCCGAATGCGGCTTACGCCGTTGGCGATCAGGTGCTGTGCTTCCAGGGGCATCCGGAGTTCGTCGCTGACTACTCCCGCGCAATCCTGGACCTGCGCCACGACTTCCTGGGCGATGAAGTCTACAAACAGGGCGTGAGCAGCCTGGACCGTGACCACCAGGGCGCCGCCGTTGCCGAGTGGATGATGCGTTTCATCGCCCGCGACCGCGCCGCCTGATCCTCGCTTCACCCATGAAAAAGCCCGCCATATGGCGGGCTTTTTTGTTGGGCCTGATCCGGCTTGGCAACGCGTCGCCTTACAGCCATCCGTAGTGTTTGAAACTTGCATAGAGCGCGGTGCAGCCCGTCGCTACCACCCCCAGCACCCCGTAGTAGCCGTAGTGCCAGGTCAGCTCCGGCATGTACTGGAAGTTCATCCCGTAGATGCCGGCAATGGCCGTGGGGAAGGCGAGGATGGCGGCCCACGCAGCGAACTTGCGCTGTACCACGCTTTGTCGCGAAGACTCCAGCAGGAGGCCGATCTCGATGGCGTGGTCGGCCATTTCGCGCAGGCCGGTGAGGTCTTCCAGCAGGCGTTTGACGTGAATGGCGATGTCGCGGAAGTAAGGTCGCATGTGCTTGTCGATGAAGGGGAAGTCCAGGCGCTGCAGCTCTTCGCAGATTTCCCCCATGGGGCCGATGTAGCGGCGCAGGCGCAGCAGGTCACGGCGCAGGCAATGGATGCGTTCGACGTCGGCCTTGCCCAGCGGACGTTCCAGTACGGCCTGCTCGATTTCCTCCAACTCCGAATGGAAGCTGTCCATCAACGGCCGGTAGTTCTCCATCACGAAGCTGAGCAGCGCGTAGAGAACGAAGTCCTCGCCATGTTCGAGCAGCAGCGGGCGGGCTTCGCAGCGTTGGCGAACACGGGAGTAGGGGGCGGATTCGCCATAGCGGGCGCTGATGATGTAGCCCTTGCCGGCGAACAGCTGGGTCTCGATGAACTGCAGCTCTCCGTTCACCTCGATTGGCGAGTAGACCACCAGGAACAGGGCATCGCCGAAGGTTTCCAGCTTGGGCCGGGTGTGGCGGGTGAGGGCGTCTTCCAGGGCCAACTCGTGCAGGTCGAACTGCCGCTGCAGGTTGCTAAGCTCCTCTGCGCCGGGGTCATGCAGGCCGATCCAGACGAAGTGCCCCGGCTTGCTGGCCCATTGCAGACCTTCATCGAGGGTTATGTCGGTGACTTTCCGGCCTTTGGCGTACACAGCGGCGGCAACGACTCGACCCATGGTTCAGCTGTTCCTTCATCCGTTGTTGGGAAATGTGACGCGGAGATTAACCCGCTTGATCCTCTGAGTCTTGCCGAAGCCCGAGGTTCTGCAATGGCACGTCTAGAGCAATTGCTCTAGATTGTTCACGCCTCCTCGATCGGAACAAGGAGAACAAGGTGACCGAGGCTTTCCGTTTTTCCGCAGGTCGGTTCCATTGCCCTTATCGCGTCTATCGCTCGGCCGTTTCCGGGCCGGTACTGATCCTGCTGCCGGCGCTCGGCGTGGCGGCACGCAAGTACGAGAACTTCGCCCTTGGTCTGGTGGCCGCCGGTAACCACGTGCTGGTGGCGGATTGGCCCGGCCAGGGGGAGAGCGGTCCGCGGCCGAGCCGGCGTCTGGATTACGGTTACCGTGATCTGGTGGATGAGTTCGTGCCGAGCCTGCTGGCGATTGCCCGCGAACACTTCCCACATGGCCGCCTGGTGCTGGTGGGGCACAGTCTTGGCGGGCACGTCGCGACCCTCTTTGCGGCCGCCAACCCGGATGCTGACGTCACGGTGGTGGGCATCGCCTGCGGCAACATCCATTACCGCAACTGGCAAGGCCGGCATCGGCTGCTGACGCCCAGCGTCTCGGTGATCTTCAACCTGCTGACAGCGGTGTTCGGCTACCTGCCGGGCAAGACCATTGGTTTCGGTGGCCATGAAGCGCGCAGCCTCATGCGGGAATGGGGACGGGTAGCCTGGAGCGGCAACTTCGATCACCTCGGGCTGGCGCTGCATCCCGCCTGCTCCAATTCGACGCCCTCCCATTACATCGGCCTGATTGGCGACCCTTTCGCGCCCGAAGCTTCAACCCGGGGGCTGGCGGCGCTGATCCAGGAGCGGCCTTCAGTGCACATGCTGCCGTCGCCAAGACCCGCGTCCGAGAACGCCCATAGCGCCTGGCTGCGCGCGCCGGCAACTGTCGTGGAGGCCGTTGTGAGCGGGTTGGCGCAGTTCTCCAGACAGCCCGCCGCCGGTCAGTCGGCCTGAAATATCTTGTTACGGCCGCTAGTGTTCAGGTGGTAACCCACCACGTGAAACGGGGCCTGTCATGACGCTAAAGAAGTGCTTGTTGGCGGCGGCGATCTGCTCGGTTCTGAGCCTGTCGTTCACCGTCCTGCCGGGTGATCTCTCCAGCGCCTCAAGCGCCTACGCCAGGGATGGGAGCGGTGGAGGAGGTGGCGGCAGCGGCGGGGGCGGTGGAGGCGGCAGCGGAGGCGGAGGTGGCGGCCACGGCGGAGGTGGCGGCCACGGCGGAGGTGGCAGTGGTGGTGGTAGTGGTGGTGGTAGTGGCGGCAGCGGCCACGGTGGCGACGGCGGTGGCCATGGCAGCGGTCATAGCGGAGATGGTGGTGGCCACTCCGGCAACAGCGGTCGCGGCAGCGACCATGGTGACCGTGGAGCGGACGACGGCGCCGACCATGACGTAGGTGAAGCCCATGGCGTTGGCCATGGCGCGGATGACGGACCGGACCATGATGTGGGTGAAGCCCACGGCGTTGGTCATGGCGCGGATGACGGACCGGACCATGATGTGGGTGAAGCCCATGGCGTCGGCCACGGTGCGGACGATGGCGCGGATCACGACGTCGGCGACGATCGCGGCGAGCACGCCGGTGGCGAACCGGGCGACGACAACGGCGGATCCATGTAACCCCGGCCCATGAAAAAAGCCCCGCAGTGCGGGGCTTTTTCGTGTCCTGGGCTTAGGCCAGGTGCTGCTTGTCCAGTTCGATGGCCGCGTCCAGGGTCTCCAGAAGCGCCTTGCGCACCTTGAGCTTGGTGTTGCGGTGCGCGGTCATGTTGATCTTCTTCAGTTGCAGGGCGGCGGCACGTGCAGCCTCCTGCAGATGCTCGATCGGTACCACCTTGTCGAGGAAACCGGCATCCAGCGCGCCGTGAGGGTCGAACATCTCACCGTTGATCACCGAGCGATGGAAGGCCGACTTGCGCAGACGATCGCGAGCCAGCTCGATGCCGACGTGGTGCATGGTCATGCCGATCTGGACTTCGTTCAGTCCGATGTTGAACGGGCCTTCCACGCCGATGCGGTAGTCAGCGGACAGCAGGATGAAGGCGCCCTTGGCCACGGCATGGCCCGGGCAGGCGACGATGATGGGGTAGGGGTGCGCCAGCATGCGGCGAGCCAGGGTGGAACCGGCGGCGACCAGGGCGACGGCGTTCTGCGGACCGGACGTCATTACCTTGAGGTCATAGCCACCGGAAAGGATGCCCGGCTGGCCGGTGATGATCACGATGGCGCGATCCTGTTCGGCGCGATCCAGTGCGGCGTTGAAAGCAGCGATCACATCCGGGGAGATGGCATTCACCTTGCCATTGCTCAGGGTCAGGGTGGCGATGCCGTCTTCGAGTTGGTAGGAGATCAGCTCACTCATGGCAGGTTCCTTGTTAAGAAGTGGACCGACGTTACTCAGCGCTACCGTGGAGGTAAAGGACTGAGACTGACCGGTTAGTCAGCCCGTGTGCGGCCCTCTGCGTATACCGCGCACCAAAGCGCCCAAAGCCCCCGGTTGGGCCCTTGACAGCAAAGGGTGAAAAAGGCAGGCGAAAAGAATTTTCATAAACGCATGAAATTTATGAAAAAAGTGTTTGCATTCCGAAAAGCACTCCACTAAATTAGCGCACCTCGACGGGGTCAACGCCTCGAAGAGATTCCGGTGAGGTGTCCGAGCGGTTGAAGGAGCACGCCTGGAAAGTGTGTATACGGGAAACCGTATCGAGGGTTCGAATCCCTCCCTCACCGCCACTTTCCGATTCAAGCAAACCCCTGATATTCCTAGTGAAGTCAGGGGTTTTTGCTTTCTGGGGTTTGGGTTTAGGGCCAAATTAGGACCAAATCGAACCCATCCAGTCCGCCAAAGGACGCCCTAGGCCGATTCGGGTCTGAATCCCATCATCGGCGACATCATGCCGGCCATACTCCGGGAATCCGAAGGGATTCAGCGTCCGCAGTGTTTCTTCACCGTGGTCGTTTCCGTATGCCCCGGCCGGCGCGCCACCCACTCTACGGGCACATAACTGGGGCCGGTTCAGTGCTGCAGCGAAGCTGATGATTGAGGAACCGCTGAGTCTGAGACTGATATGTGTGCTCATAAAGGCTGCATGGGATAACCTTGCGCCTCGAATCAACCATGAAGCTGTGAATTGAACGATGGGTTTTGAACAACTAGCCGAGCTACGTGACCGTCTGCGCGCTGAAGCCAAGCAGGTAAAGACTGCCAGCCCTAAGCCCGCCACGCGAAAGTCCACCCCGCAAGCAAAGTCTCGCGACCAGGACCCAGCGCTGGAAGCGATCTGGCGTTTGCAGAAGCATTTCCCCTTGGCCTTTCCTGTCAATCCGGCACCCAAGGTTCCGCTCAAGGAAGGCATTTTCAAGGATGCTGAGCAGCACTTGGAGCTGCTGGGTTTAACAAGCGAACAGCTCAAACTGGGGATCTCTGCCTGGTGCCGCGGGACTCGATACTGGGCAAGCATGGTCGAGAATGCGGCGCGCCTGGACTTGAACGGTCAAGCAGCTGGCACAGTGACCGCCAGTCAAGCACTGCATGCAAAGCGGCAAGCTTCGCGGCAGCGCGGGCAAGAACGACGTAATCGTTCGAAACCCAAAGCACTCGTCCAAGACGCTGCCGCCGATACTGCAGCGGAATAGGCGATTGATTGGAAGCACCTGCGTTGCCTGCGCCACCAGCATGTGAGCACAGGCTTGAAAACGTATCAGAAGCAGGGGCACTGTTCTGAGCGAGGCATTCAAATAGGGAGAATCCTTGCGATTCCCCCTAAGCCACGCGGTGCTGATCAGGCGTCTTGGGGCCAGTTCTGAATCACCTCAACGAACCGGGTGAGCCACGCATTGGTCTGGCCGCCGTCCAATACCCTGTGGTCGATGGTCAGTGAAACGTAGGCCATCGGGCGCGCCTGAATGCTTTCCACCCCGTCGATTTCACGTACAACCACACGCTTTTCCAGAGCCCCGATGCCGAGGATGGCTGATTGGGGTTGGTTGATGATGATCGGTGAGGCAAACAGCGACCCGGACACGCCATGGTTCGAGATGGTGAATGTCCCGCCTTGGACATCTTCCGGTTTGAGCTTCCCGCTCCTCGCCGCTTCAGTCAGGAGTTGCAGTCGCGAGGCGATGCCGAGCAGCGACAGGTCCTGGACTCTGTGGATCACCGGTACGATCAGCCCCTTGTCGCCCAGGGCTGCACCCACGCCTATGTTGATATCGCGGAATAGCTCCAGGTAGTCAGCGTGCCATCGGCTGTTGACTTCAGGAGCGGCAGCCATCGCTTGCGCTGCCGCGGCAACGAAGTACGCCGTGAAGGTCAGGTTGACGCCCTTTTCCGCAAAGGCCGCCTTGTGGCGTTTGCGATGGTTGATGATCGCAGTGAAGTCGGCTTCGAACACGGCAGTGACGTGGGGCGCGGTGGTGACCGAGTGATGCATGTGCTCGGCGATTCGGCGTCGCATGCTGCTGTGGGGCACATGAGTGGCCTCCGGGCCGCTGGCGGATGGCATGTTGGCAACGGGAGCCGGCACGCATGACGTCGACGCGGGGGAGGGAGCCTGGGCGCGGGGTTCCGCGGTCGCCGGATGAGCCGGAGCAGCAAGCACAGCGATCACATCTTCGCGAGTCAGGCGGCCGCCGCGGCCGCTGCCCTGGATTTGGCTGGGGTCGAGGTCGTGCTCGGCTACCAGGCGGCGTACGGCGGGTGACAGGCGAAGATCGGCAGCTGCGGCTGCAGCCTCTGGACGCTTCTCCGATTCCGCCGGTGCCGCTGCGGTTGCCGGGGCGGGTGCTGGCGTGGCCTGGCTGACCCGGCCGAGCAGGGCACCGGGTTCGGCCGCTGTGTCTTCCTTCATCAGGATGTTGAGGACGCCATCGCAGGGGGCGCAAACCTCCACGACGACCTTGTCGGTTTCCAACTCGACTACCGGTTCGTCCTTGCGTACGACTTCGCCGTGCTTCTTCAGCCAGGTGCGAAGGACCGCCTTGGTGCCTTCCTGTTGCAGCGGGGCAATCAGGTCCTGAGTGCCAGTGTCATTGCGGGTCATGTCATTCATTTCAGAAGCTCACCAGTTCGTCGATCTTGGTGCGAATGCCTTCCACGGACGGCAGTGCGTATTCCATCAGGGCCGGATGATGCGGACTGGGAATGTCGGGCATGGTCAGGCGGGCCACGGGCGCATCGAGGTCCATGAACGCCTCGTCGGCTACTACGGCGGCGATCTCGGCACCGAAGCCGGCAGTGCCCAGGTCTTCATGGACGATGAGGCAGCGGTGGGTGCGCCGCACCGAGGTCAGCACCGCCTCGCGATCCCAAGGCATCAGGGTGCGCAGATCGATGACTTCGACAGATCGGCCTTCGGCTGCCTGTTCGCATCGCTCCACCATGGCGCCCCAGGTGACGATGGTGAGGTCATTGCCTTGCGTGACGCTGCGCGCCTTGCCGAAAGGCAGTACAAAATCATCCCCGGGATAGGGGCGCCTGGCGGAGGCGGCGTCCAGCATGGCCCTGTGTTCGAAGAAGATTACCGGATCATTGCCGCGCAGAGCGGTGCGCAGCAGGCCGACGGCGTCCTCGGCGTTGGAGGGAACCACGACCTTCCAGCCGGGCGAGTGGACGAACTGGACCTCGTTGGTCTGGCTGTGCCACGGGTCGCCACACTTGAAGAAGCCACCGGGAATGCGTACCACCATCGGTGCTGCAAAGCGGTTGGCTGTACGCCAACGCATGGTGCCGCAATCGTTGATCTGCTCGACCGCTGGATCGGCGTATTTGCGGAACTGGATCTCGGGTACCGGCATCAGGCCAGCCAGCGCCATGCCGACTGCGCGGCCGATGATCCCTTCCTCCGACAGGCTGGTGTCGAATACACGACCTTCGCCGTACTTGTCCTGCAGGCCCAGGGTCACGGCGTGAACGCCGCCCTTGGGGCCCACGTCCTCACCGAACACCACCACCTTCGGGTTGCTCGCCAGTTCATGGTCGAGGGTGCGGCGAATGGCAGCGACCATGTTGATGCGCTGGCCTTCGGGTTTTGCCGACTCGCTGCTCTGCGGCGCTGGGTAGTTCTCAAGCCACTGGCCGCCACGCTGCTGCAGTTCGTTTTCGAAGAAGACGTTGCGGGTTACACGCTCCGGCTCGCTGACCGGGCGGGCCTCGGCTGCTCGACGTGCCTGATCCACGTCCTGTCTGGCCTGCTCTTCAAGCTCGTCCCATTCGGCGGCGGTCATGAGCTTGGGGACTGCAAACTTGCGCAGGCGGGGAAGCGGATCCCGGGCCCATTCACGTTTCACGAAGTCTGCGGACTTGTACGTCTGGGTGTCCTGGAAGCTGTGCCCTTGCAGGCGCGGCACTTTCAGTCGCAGCAGGCAGGGCCCCTTGCGACCGCGCACGTGCTCGAGGGCCTGCTGAATCAGATCGGCGCTTTCCAGCGGGTCCGAACCATCGCCTGAAAGAATGTGGAGTCCCTCGAAGCTCGCCAGGTTGGCGGCGATGTTTCCACCAGGGGTCTGGAAGGTCGAGGGTACGGAGATGCCGTAGCCGTTGTCTTCGATGTAGAAGAGCATGGGCAACTGCTGGGTGGTGGCGATGGTGAGTGCCGCCCAGAACCCATTAGTGGCCACCGAACCATCACCGCCCAGGACCACGCCAATGGCAGCGTCGTAATTGGCGTCCCCCATGACCTGGCTACGGTAGTGGATGGCCTGCGCCCATCCCGCCGTAGGGGTGTACTGAGCACCTACGCCCCCGCACATGGGCAGGGCGGCAGGACCACCCGGGTTCGGGTAGTTGAAGACCACACCGATGTCGCGACCGTCCGAATAGCCTCCAGCGCGCGCCATGGATGAACCGAGGGCTTCGGCCGGATCCACGCCAAGGGCGAGTAGCAGTGGGCGGGAGCGGTAATAACCGCAGGCCGCATCGTTCGGATCGGTGAGCTTGAGGCCTAGGAGAATCTGCGCCAGATCGTGCCCACGGGCGGAGAACTGATAAAGAACTTTCTTCTCGGGTACCAGTACCTTCTCTTCCAGCTCGTCAAGCTGTCTGGAAAGGTGCAGGAGGTAGGTAACCCGCTTCCAGTCATAGGCCTGCGAGAGGGCCTGAGATGCCACGTTGGCCTTGGTTTTACGCTGTGCTGCAGTCATCTTGTTGTTGTCCTCGACAGTCTTTGGTGGACCGGCGAAGTCGCCGTCCGACTGCGTTGATGGTAGAGATGCTGAGCAGGAAAGTGCTTCTCAAGATTCCTGATATGGGCTGAAATGAAGAAGGAATTTCTTCTTGAGTGACGGAATGAAGAACGAATCAATCTTTGATGCTTACGCGGTCAAGATCCTGGTCGAACTGCAGTCTGATGGCCGGCTTACTGTCCAGGACCTGGCCAATCGCGTCGGGCTCTCCACGACGCCGACCTGGAATCGCCTCAAGGAACTGGAGCGGCAGGGTGTTATTCATCACTACGCGGCGGTGCTGGACCGTCAGCGGGTTGGGTTGGGGACATGCGTCCTGGCGGAGATCAACCTCGCGCGCCATGGTGAAAACGTCGTGGAGGAGTTCGAACAGGCTGTTCGAGATTGCCCAGCGATCATCGAATGCCAGAGCACGACCGGGCAGGCGGACTACATCATCAAGGTGGTGACCCCGGACATCAGCCAGTACGACGCCTTTCTCTACAGCGTCATCTTCAAGCTTCCAGGGGTTCGAGAAATTCGTTCCAGCGTGGTGTTGAGGGAGATCAAAAGCCCCTCGCCATTGCCCCTGGCGCACCTCTGAATTCACCCAAAAAAAAGCCCACCGAGGAGGTGGGCAAAGATTGCCGAACCTTTTGGCTGGCTGAGCAACGTATGACCAGGTGACGCAGACCTCCATCTTCTCGGCACCCAGACAATCGGTTGCCATGACAGCAGATGACCACGAGCGACCGCACCTTCACCTGGCGCCCAGAATAGGGAGGCTGCGCGGGAAAGTGCTTCTTTTTTCGGGCCCGAATTCCGCGTTCTGAAGATGATTCTTCTTGTCTGCTAGACGTGCAGCGAGCGGGTACCTCCTGCAACTAAGTAAACGAATCCAGGGGCAGGTAGGAGTCGGGCAAGGTCAACCTGGTGCACAAATCTCCATGACCAACTGACGAAACTGGAGCACGGTCGGTGAGGCATTGCCGTAGCGGTGGGCAAAGTACAGCGCGGAGACGGCATCTTCGTCCGCGATGCGTTTGAAGACGACTTCTGGAAGCGCGAAATTGCGCAGCCCGAGCGGCACCACGGCGACGCCCAGGCCAGCGGCTGCCAGGCCGATGATGGTCGAGGGCTCGCACGCTTCCTGGACCACTCGAGGAATGAATCCACGCTTTGCACAAAGCTGATTGATCGTTTCGTAGAGCACCACGCCACTGGTGCTGGGGTAGGCAATGAAGGATTCCTCGCGCAGCTCATCCAGACGGATCGACGGCTCCCGGGCGAGTCGGTGGCTGCGTCGCATCGCTACCACGAGCGGTTCATCCAACAGATGAGTGAGGGCGACCTCGGCGGGGGCGTCGCCCCGCAAACGCAGCATGCCGGCGTCGATCTCGCCGCTGATGAGGGCTTTCAACTGCAGGGTGGATGGAAGCTCGCGCAACATGACCGCGACATTGGGCCGTTGTGTTCGGTACTGATGAATCACGGCGGGAAAGAACGGCATCAGGCTCGTGGCCGATGTGAAGCCGAGCGTCAGCCGCCCGACTTCGCCCGCGACGGTACGGCGGACATGGGTGCGGGCGCTCTCGATCCGCTCGAATATCGCGGGGGCATCCGCTTGCAGGGCCTTGCCCGCTTCCGTGAGTTCCACGCTACGCCGCGTGCGGTGGAACAGGCGAGCGCCCAGGTCCTCCTCCAGGGCCTGGATGGCCAGGCTCAGGGGGCCTTGCGTCATTTCCAGGCGTTCGGCGGCGCGACGGAAGTGCAGCTCTTCAGCCAGGACCATGAAGAAGCGCAGGTGGCGCAGATTCAGTGATTCATTCATTAAATCAATTTTCTATTGAAGTTGAATTGGTTGAATCAGTGTAGGGCCGCATAGTCGCAGCCATCAACCCGTCACTGCCAGACGCCAACGCCATGATCACCACTGCCAGCCTGCCGCCACTGCCTAACCTGATGGAGCGTCTCTACGCCTCCCGTCCAGTCCTTGCTCTCGGCATTCGTGCCTCCCGTAGCCCCGATCTCGTGCGCTGGGCCAGGGCTGCCGGATACGACGCGATCTGGGTGGACCTGGAGCACAGCGGTATTTCCCTGGATGACACCGCGCAGCTCTGTGCGACCGCGCTCGACCTTGGCATGACGCCCTGGGTGCGGGTGCCGGAAGAGGACTTCGGCGTCATCGGGCGGGTCCTCGATGGTGGTGCCCTGGGCATCATCGCGCCGCGAGTGGAGACCGTTGAGCAGGCTGAGCGCTACCTTACCGCCTGCCGCTTTGCGCCCCGTGGCCAGCGTTCCCAGATCGCCACCCTGGTTCAGGTGGGGTTCCGCCGCCTGCCGGTGAAGGAGATGAACACCCTGGTGGATGATGCGGTGGCGGTGAAGATGCTCATCGAAAGCCGCCGGGGCGTGGAGAACGCCCACGCCATCGCCGCCTTGCCAGGAGTGGACATCCTCGCTGTGGGCGCCAATGACCTATCCGCCGATCTCGGTCACCCCGGCGATCCGGGGCATCCAGAGGTGATCCAGGCGTGCCACCGGGTCGTCGAGGCGGCCCTGGCTCACGGCAAGCTTGCCGTCATTGGTGGTCTGGCGGATCCGGCGCGACTGGCCGAGCTGCATCGTGCCGGCGCCGCCCCCTACCTGTTCGCCGGCATCGACACCGACCTATTCCTCAATGCCCTGCAAGGCAAGGCCCAGCAGAGCCTGGACGCCTACCAGGCGCATTCCCTTTGAACCTCTCTTGCGGAGTTGAAATCGTGAACAATGCCGTTCAGGAAGAACCCCTGATCTCCCAGCCCATGCGCGAGCTGGAGACCAATAGTCGCCCGACCTTCCAGGTGCCGGCGGGTGCCTGTGATGCCCACATGCACGTGTTCGGTCCGCTGGACCAGTACCCCTGCGTGGCGCATCCGCACTACACCCTGCCCGACGGCGATGTGGAGCACTTCGAGCGCCTGATCGGCTTCCTCGGCCTTTCGCGCTACGTGATCGTCCAGCCGAGCTTCTACGGCACCGACAACCGCTGCATGGTGGACACCCTGAACCGTCTTGGTGGGCATGTCCGTGGCGTGGCGATGGTCGAAGAGGATGTGAGCGAAGAGGAGCTGGATGAACTGCACCGGGCCGGTGTGCGTGCGCTGCGTCTGGATCTGTTCAAGCGCTCGAACCTGTCCACCGAGGAAATCCAGGCCTACATCCTGCGAATGGCCGAGCGCATCGGTTCTCGCGGTTGGCACCTGCAGTTCTACGTGCCGGGCTGGGTGGTGAAGAATCTGATTCCCTTCTTCGGCACCCTGCGCACGCCCTTCGTCATCGACCACATGGGCTACATGCTGGAAGAGGATGGATTGGGCGCAGATGACTTCGCGCAACTGCTGGAAGTGCTGAAGACCGGCTACTGCTGGCTCAAGCTCAGCGCGCCGTACCGTATCGCCAAGAAGCGCAGCCTGGACGTGGTGGCGCCCATGGCAAAGGCCATTATCGCCACTGCTCCGGACCGCGTGATCTGGGGCTCGGACTGGCCGCATATCCCGGATTCCGGGCGCGATACCGGCGAGCTGCTGAACCTGCTCGGCCAGTGGACCGATGACCCTGAGCTGATCAAGGCAATACTGGTGGACAACCCTCAGGTGCTGTTCGACTTCGATCAATGACGCATAACGAATGACAACAAAGGCACCTGCCAAGTGACAGGTGCCGTCAGGAGATCACCATGGCTTACATGCCCGATCCCGTATTCGCTTCTCTGTTCCATGCCTTCACCTCGGATGCCGACAGTACCGGCCAGAGCCTGACTGCCTGCATGGCCCGCCAACGCGCCGAGGATCCGCTGCTGGTTTACGCCGGTTCGGACGTTGCGCTGTTCCCTGGCGGTGGTGCCGCACCGCTGGTGGAAAGCTTCCGCCGCCGTACCCGAGGCTTCATCGAGCTGACGGCGATTTCTCACCTGCCGGTGGCCTTGGCTTATCTCGGTCGCATGTACGCCTTGGAGCCGCATTCGGATGCCTGGCGCCGTGATGCCGAACGCCTGCTGCAACGTACTCGTGATGTGCGTGAACGCAATAGCACGGCGTTCTGGCGCGACTACGTGGCCGTGGGCAGTTTCGCTGGTCAGGAAGAGCAGGTGACGCGCATGACGGACTACCTGTGCCGCGTTTCCATTGACTACCTGGAACGCGTATTGCGAGATCCCGCTGCGCTCGACCCGGAGATTCTCCGCCAGGAATATCTGGAGCCCACCGCTAACCCGGCGGTACCCGTTCCGCTCAACGACCTGATGTTCGCCACTTTCTGTCTGGCCTTCATGGACATCATCGTTCGGATTACCGGATGGCTTCAGGAGCATGTGTATCAGTGGGATCGGCTCATGGTGGTGCTTTCGGGCCAGTCCGGGCGGCCTACTGCCGGCCTGACCTGGGGCTCGAACAATGGCTGCCATTTGATCTGGGCCGCCTCCGACGGTGCGATCCAGCCTGAGCAAGTCTACCTCGCGCCCTACGCGCCGGCCTTTGAAGCAGGCATGGAGGATGACCCGGCGAAGATGGCCGAGCTGGAGCAGCAATACCGCAAACTCTGGCTCAACACGCGGGCCAGCGTGGAAGTGTCGCGCCTGATGTTCCCCGGCCACGGTTCGCTGGAGCAGGACGCCGCTGCGTTGCGCATGAGCGACATGCCACCGCTGAAGAGTATCGATGACCGTGCCGGCATGGCGGCTCGACTGCGCAGGATCATGGAAGACCCCACCCAACTGCTATCGAACTCGGTAGCAGACATCCTCATCGACCAGCTGCGGGCCAACGGCAATCGCCCCGAACTGCTGGAGATCCCCGGATTCACCCATATCGAGTACCCGGCCATCGAGCGCTGAACCCAGCCGAATCAGCCGGTCATCCTTCCACAAGAACAATAAGGGCCGTCTCAATCGAGGGACGGCTCCAGGAGGTCACATGTCTTCATCTGCACTCAATATCCCGGCCACCGAGGCCCTCAGCGCGCAACAGTTGCGCGTGATCATCGTCTGCTTCGTGGTTGCCATGGTCGACGGCTTCGACACATTGATGCTCGCGTACATCGCGCCTCTGCTCAGCCAGACCTGGGACCTTAGCCACGGCGGCATGGGCAAACTCTTCGGCATCGGCTACCTCGGTGCCGTCTTCGGCGGCTTCTGCATGGGACCGATCTCCGACCGTATCGGACGCAAGCGGGCCCTGATCGCCTCGCTGGCCATCATCGCAACCTTCACCTTGCTGGGGGCTCAAGCCGGCTCGCCGGGTGAGCTGATGATCTACCGCTTGCTTGCCGGTCTCGGGCTGGGCGGGGCGATTCCCTGCATCACCGCCCTGACGGCGGAAAATGTGCCTGCCAACCGTCGTACCTCCATGGTGACCGCCATGTTCCTGGGCTTTCCGATCGGCGCGGTCGTGGGCGGCGGAATCACCGCGTTCCTGCTGACCAGCTTCGACTGGCCGGTGATCTTCCTCGTCGGGGGCTCGGCGGCCATGGCCTGCATCCTGCTGATCACCTTCCTGGTGCCGGCGACCGAGCCCGGCAGCGGCCAGCATGCGCAGTCGCCATTTTCGACCCTCGGCAAGCAGTTCGGTGAAGGCCGTGGGCCGGCTGCCGTGATGCTCTGGATCACTGCTTTCTGCGTGATGATGGTGACCTACTTCATGGTCAGCTGGACGCCCACGGTACTCCACCTCACCGGTATGGACCTGCACAAGGCTGACTCCGCCAGCCTCTCGGTGAACATCGGCGGCATCCTCGGGGCGCTGCTCATGGCCACCCTCATCGGGCGTCGTAGTCCCTTCGCCTTCGCGGCTGGCTTCCTTCTGCTGGGTACCCTGGTGGTCTGCTCCATTGGCTTCAGTCTGGGCAGTACGGCCTTGGCAGTGGTGGCGTTCTTCTTTGCCGGTTTCGGTGTCATCGGTGGGCAACTCATCCTGCCGGCTCTGGCGGCCCGGTTGTTCCCGGCTTCGGTCCGCGGTGCAGGCGTAGGCGCGCTGATGGGCGTCGGTCGCATCGGCTCTATCGTCGGTCCGATGATCGGTGGCCTGCTGCTCGGACTGGAACTGCCCTGGACCTACATGTATTTGATCGCAGCAGTGCCGGTGGCTGTCGCCGCAATAGCGGTTGCCTGTGCCGAGATGCTGCGCCCTCGTGAATCGGACGAGGCCCACTGAGGTCCGTCCCAAGGAGAATCGCAATGAATCGCGAACCTGTTCTTGTTCCCGTGCAGCAGCTGGAGACCCACTGTGCCCGTTGTGTCCAACCGTTCCGTATGGATGGACGCTTGCACCTGGCGGTAGCTCAGTTCGCCCGAGATATCGAGGGTGAGATGCCCAGCATGCATGCCGGCGACAGCGGCATCCCCACGGCGCTGTATCGCTGGGAGGGGAATGGGTTCGCGCCCACCGGGGAGCTGCCATCCCAGGGGGGAGAGGATGCCGAGTACTTCGAGATCGGCGGCCGCCAGTTTCTGGCGGTGGCCAACATCCGCAGCGGCGCCGGGCCTTACGAGTACGACGTGGAATCGGTGATTTACGAGCGGCATGAATGGCGTTGGTTGGAGTTCCAGGCGGTGCCCAGCTTCGGTGCCAAGCAATGGCGGCACTTCGTGATCGAGGGACAGCATTTCCTGGCGCTGGCACAGGGCATTCTGGTACCGGGGCTGGAAACTCGACATCCGGCTACCTCGCGAATCTACCGCTGGAATGGCCAGGGCTTCGAAGAGTTCCAGGTGCTCGAAGGGCGCTGGGGATATAACTGGACGCATGTCGAATACATGGGACGACATTTCCTCGCCTATGCCGATCACCTGCTCCGTTCGCCGGTTCTGGAGTGGCGCGAAGGGCGGTTCCAGCCCTGGCTGGAGATGGACGAGGAAGGAGGACGCGCTTTCGCTTTCTTCCAGGAGGAGGGGGAACTGCTTGGTGTGTTCGCCAGCATTTCCGGTCGCACTCTGTTGGGTCGTTTCTCCGACCAGGGCTTCAATGCCCTGCAGGATCTGGGTGGTCCGGGCGGCCGTGAATTGGCTCTTCTAGAGCACCAGGGCCAGCGCTATCTCGCCCGTGTCTCGTTCATCACCGGAGGGCGCGAGGCGCCCCAGACCGTGCAGGAATCCGAGTTGTTCCAATGGCGCAGTGGACGTTTCCACAAGGTGGCCGGCTTCACTACGCATGGCGGGACATCAGCGGCCTGGTTCCTTGTGGATGGCCAGCCTCATCTCGCGGTTGCGAACAGCCTGAGTCCTGAAGTGCGCTTCCGGAACCACAGCCAGGTGTACCGCCTGAACACCTGACTCTCTTCATCACCAGCAAACAATCCTTGCCGGCCCGTGCGCCGGTATGGCCGGGCCTTGCCCGCAGAAAGGGGAAAGCAGTCATGACCCATTACCACCAAGTCGGAAGCCTTCAGGTCGCCAGAGTCCTGTTCGACTTCGTGAACAACGAAGCCATCCCCGGAACCGGCATTGCGGCCGAGCAGTTCTGGGCCGGTGTGGAAGCCGTCATCAATGACCTGGCTCCGAAGAACAAAGCCCTCCTCGCCAAACGCGATGAACTGCAGGCCAAGATCGACGCCTGGCACCAGGCCCGTGCCGGCCAGGCCCACGACGCCGTGGCCTACAAGGCGTTCCTCCAGGAGATCGGCTACCTGCTGCCGGAACCGGCCGACTTCCAGGCCACGACCCAGAATGTCGACGAAGAAATCGCCACCATGGCCGGCCCGCAGCTGGTCGTGCCGGTGATGAACGCACGTTTCGCCCTGAACGCCGCCAACGCGCGCTGGGGTTCGCTCTACGATGCGCTCTACGGCACCGACGCCATCAGCGAAGACGGTGGCGCCGAGAAGGGCAAGGGCTACAACAAGGTTCGCGGTGACAAGGTGATCGCCTTCGCCCGCGCCTTCCTCGACGAAGCCGCGCCGCTGGAGGGTGCTTCCCACGTCGACGCCACCGCCTACGCCGTGAAGAACGGCCAGTTGGCCGTGACCCTGAAGAACGGTAGCGAAGTCGGCCTGAAAAACGCCGACCAGTTCATCGCCTTGCAGGGCGAGGCCGCCAAGCCGGCCGCCGTGCTGCTGAAGCACAACGGCCTGCACTTCGAAATCCAGATCGACCCGACCAGCCCGATCGGCCAGACCGACGCCGCCGGCGTGAAAGACGTGCTGATGGAATCCGCGCTGACCACCATCATGGACTGCGAAGACTCCGTCGCCGCCGTCGATGCCGACGACAAGGTCGTGGTCTACCGCAACTGGCTCGGCCTGATGAAGGGCGACCTGGCTGAATCCGTCAGCAAGGGCGGCCAGACCTTCACCCGCACCATGAATCCGGACCGCGTCTACAGCAAGGCCGATGGCTCCGAGCTGACTCTGCACGGCCGTTCCCTGCTGTTCGTGCGCAACGTCGGTCACCTGATGACCAACCCGGCCATCCTCGACGCCGCGGGCAACGAAGTACCGGAAGGCATCCAGGACGGCCTGTTCACCGGCCTGATCGCGCTGCACAACCTGAAGGGCAACACCAGCCGCAAGAACACCCGCACCGGCTCCATGTACATCGTGAAGCCGAAGATGCACGGCCCGATCGAGGTGGCCTTCGCCACCGAAATCTTCGGCCGCGTAGAAGACGTGCTGGGCCTGCCGCGCAACACCCTGAAGGTCGGCATCATGGATGAGGAGCGCCGCACCACCGTCAACCTGAAGGCCTGCATCAAGGCCGCTGCCGAGCGCGTGGTGTTCATCAACACCGGCTTCCTCGACCGCACCGGTGACGAAATCCACACCTCGATGGAAGCCGGCGCCGTGGTGCGCAAGGGCGCCATGAAGAACGAGAAGTGGATCGGCGCCTACGAGAACAGCAACGTGGACATCGGCCTGGCTACCGGCCTGCAAGGCAAAGCGCAGATCGGCAAAGGCATGTGGGCCATGCCGGACCTGATGGCCGCCATGCTCGAGCAGAAGATCGGCCACCCGCTGGCCGGCGCCAACACCGCCTGGG
The DNA here is from genome assembly GCF_029871235.1 of Pseudomonas sp. BN411. Classification (GTDB taxonomy): domain Bacteria; phylum Pseudomonadota; class Gammaproteobacteria; order Pseudomonadales; family Pseudomonadaceae; genus Metapseudomonas. Next base: position 256 of record NZ_SSOM01000055.1, on the reverse strand, counting down.
TGCCGTCGCCGACCGCCGCCACCCTGCACGCGCTGCACTACCACAAGGTCGACGTGTTCGCCCGCCAGGCCGAACTGGCCAAGCGTGCCCCGGCGTCGGTGGACGACATCCTGACCATTCCGCTGGCGCCGAACACCAACTGGAGCGCGGACGAGATCCAGAACGAACTGGACAACAACGCCCAGGGCATCCTCGGTTATGTCGTGCGCTGGATCGACCAGGGCGTCGGCTGCTCCAAGGTGCCGGACATCAACGA
>NZ_SSOM01000054.1 GCF_029871235.1 Pseudomonas sp. BN411 | reverse complement strand
TTTTTCGAAATTTTCGTTTCTACTCAACCGCTTGCGCTTCCGATCCGATTCACTCTTCTCGTCAGCGGGAGGCGCATTCTACAGCGTTCAAACCCGCTGTCAACACCTCCGATTCAGCTTCATTCGCCAGTGGCGAACCTTGCGAAGCGAACCCTTCCAGCACTTTCTCCAAACACTTAACTCATTGATCTACAAGGAGTTTTGCTTGTCGACTGCGCCGGAAGAGGTGCGCATTATAGGGATGCAGAATCTGCCGTCAACACCTTTTTGAAAGTATCTTATTCGGCAACCAGGGAAACACGAGCAAAAGACTTCTTGCCCGCCTGCAGCACATGGGTCGACCCCAGCTTAAAGACAAAGCCGCGATCCACAACCTGGCCATCCACGCGCACGCCGCCAGAACCGAGCAGGTCGCGAGCGACGGCAGCGTTCTTCACCAGACCTGCCTTATTAAGAACGGATGCAATGGGCATGTCTTCCGCGGACGCAAGCTGAACCTCCGGCAGATCGAGCGGCAGCTCGCCCTCTTTCATACGGTTGCCCGCGGAGCGGTGCGCGGAAGCCGCGGCCTCTTCACCATGGAAGCGAGCAACGATCTCCTCGGCCAGCTTGATCTTGATGTCGCGAGGATTGGCGCCGGCCTCGACATCACGCTTGAACTGCTCGATCTCTTCCATGGAGCGGAAGCTCAGCAGCTCGAAGTAACGCCACATGAGCTGGTCAGGAATGGAGACCAGCTTGTTGTACATGACGCCCGGCGCCTCCTGGATACCCACGTAGTTACCCAGGGACTTCGACATCTTCTTAACGCCATCCAGACCTTCCAGCAGCGGCATGGTCAGGATGCATTGGGATTCCTGCCCATAGGCACGCTGAAGTTCGCGCCCCATCAGCAAGTTGAACTTCTGGTCGGTACCGCCCAGCTCGACATCCGCACGCAGCGCAACGGAGTCATACCCCTGCACCAGCGGATAGAGGAACTCGTGGATAGCGATGGGCTGGTTGGTGCTGTAGCGCTTGTTGAAGTCATCGCGCTCAAGCATGCGCGCCACGGTGTACTGGGACGCCAGACGAATGAAGTCCGCCGGACTCAGCTTGTCCATCCAGGTGGAGTTGAATGCCACTTCGGTCTTGGCCGGATCGAGGATCTTGAACACCTGTGCCTTGTAGGTTTCGGCATTCTCCAGGACCTGCTCGCGGGTCAGCGGCGGGCGAGTGGCGCTCTTGCCACTGGGGTCACCGATCATCCCGGTGAAATCGCCAATCAGGAAGATCACCTGATGCCCCAGCTCCTGGAACTGGCGCAGCTTATTAATAAGGACGGTGTGACCGAGGTGAAGATCGGGAGCAGTCGGATCGAAGCCCGCCTTGATGCGCAGCGGCTGGCCACGCTTGAGCTTTTCGACCAGCTCGGACTCGACCAGAACCTCTTCCGCACCGCGCTTGATCAGCGCCAGCTGCTCTTCAACCGACTTCATGACAGGACTCGTAGACCGTGGATAGACAAAGGGGAACCAACCATACAAGATCGCGAACTAATTACAAGTTTTGCGCCCAGCCCCATGCCAGTCAGCGGAAGGCACCAATCCAAGGTTGCCTAGGGCGGATTTTGATTATATTTTAGGCAGTTAGTTCATATTCCAAAAACACCACACGCCATGACGCATTCAGTACCTAAAGCGCCGCCGCCGTATCCGAAGAGCCACTTGCTGGCTGCAAGCGGTGTGGCTGCGCTGCTCAGCCTGGCCCTGCTGGTGTTCCCGTCTCGCGAGGTCGAGGCGAAGAAGACCTTCATCAATCTGGAGCTGGAAAACGGCTCGGAGATGGTGATCCAGGAGAAGGACGACCTCCGACCAGGATCCGTCACCGGGGATGAGGGTATCTCGCCATTCGCCAAGATCGAGAACCCAGCTGAAAACCAGAACAGCGCCGGAAAAGACGCGGACAAGAAGAAAGAAGAGACCACCGACCTCGCTACCAAGCAAACGCCTACCGATCCCAGCCTCAAGACTGTGACCGTGGGCAACGGTGACACTTTGTCCACTGTGTTCGGCAAGGTCGGCCTGTCCGCCAATGTCCTGCACGACGTCCTGAACAGCAGCAAGGACGCCAAGCAGCTCAGCCGCCTCAAGGTTGGCCAGAGCTTTGAGTTCAAACTGACCCCCAGCGGCGAACTCGAGAAGATCAGCACCAAGCTGAGCGGCCTCGAGAGCGTTCGCCTGGAAAAGACTTCCAAGGGTTACGCCTTCAAGCGTGACCTGATCAAGCCGGAGCTACGCTCGGCTTACGCCCGTGGCGTGATCGACAGTTCCCTGTTCCTGTCCGCCAAACGCGCCGGGCTGTCCCATGACCTGACCATGGATCTGGCCAACATCTTCGGCTACGACATCGACTTCGCCCTCGACATCCGCGAAGGCGACGAATTCGAGATGATCTACGAAGAGAAGGTGGTAGAGGGCAAGAAGGTCGGTAGCGGGGAGATCCTCGCCGCACGCTTCACCAACCGCGGCAAGACCTTCTCTGCGGTCCGTTACGTCGACAAGCAGGGCACCGCCAGTTACCTGCGCGGTGACGGTACTGCCATGCGCAAGGCCTTCATCCGTACCCCGGTGGACTTCGCCCGCATCAGCTCGCGCTTCTCCAACGGCCGCCGCCATCCGATCCTGAACAAGATCCGTGCTCACAAAGGTGTGGACTACGCTGCTCCCCGTGGCACGCCGATCAAGGCTACCGGCGACGGCAAGATCGCCCTGGCCGGCCGCCGCGGCGGTTACGGCAATGCGGTGATCATTCAGCACGGCAGCAAGTACAAGACGCTCTACGGCCACATGCAGGGCTTCGCCAAGGGCATTCGTACCGGCGGTAGCGTTAAGCAGGGCCAGATCATCGGCTACGTGGGCACGACGGGTCTTTCCACTGGACCGCACCTGCACTACGAGTTCCAGGTGAATGGTGTGCACGTCGACCCGCTGGGCGTGAAGCTGCCGATGGCGGATCCGCTGATTGCAAGCGAGAAGAAGCGCTTCCTGCAAATGAGCCAGCCGCTGATGGCGCGGATGGACCAGGAAAAGGCCAGCATGCTGGCCCTGAACAAGCGCTGACCCGATGCCGCGCTACCTTGGGGTGATGTCCGGGACCAGCCTTGATGGCCTGGACATCGCTCTGGTCGAGCAGACCGACCGCATTACCCTCCTCGATACCCACTACATTCCCATGCCCGGCTCGCTTCGTAGCGAGCTGTTGGCGCTTTGCGCTTCCGGACCTGACGAATTGGCCCGGGCTGCCCTTGCGGAGAACGGCTGGGTCGAACTGGCCGCGGCAGGGATCAATGCCCTACTGGTTCGCAATAATCTGGGCGCCAGGGACATTCGCGCCATCGGCAGTCACGGCCAGACCGTGCGCCACGAACCAGCGCGCGGTTTCACCATCCAGATCGGCAATCCCGCTTTGCTAGCCGAGCTCACCGGAATCACTGTCGTCGGCGACTTCCGGCGACGCGATGTAGCCGCTGGCGGCCAGGGCGCGCCGCTGGTTCCGGCGTTCCACGAGTCCCTTTTCAGCGACGCGAACTGCAACCGCGCCGTGCTCAACGTCGGCGGCTTCAGCAACCTGAGCCTCATCGAGCCGGGCAAGGCAGTTCATGGATTCGACTGCGGTCCAGGCAACGTCCTGCTGGACGCCTGGATTCATCTCCAGCGCGGTGATAGCTACGACCGCAATGGAGACTGGGCCGCCACCGGTACCCTGCAGCAGAAGCTGCTGGATACCCTGTACGGCGATGCCTTCTTCACCACACGAGGCCCCAAGAGCACAGGCCGCGAGCTGTTCAACCTCGGCTGGCTGCAGTCCCACCTGGCGCGGCTGCCTCGCTTCAAGCCCGAGGACGTACAGGCCACGCTGCTGGAGCTCACCGCCCGCAGCATCATCGAGTCCCTCCAGGCGGCACAGCCGAAGTCCGATGACCTGCTGGTCTGTGGCGGCGGCGCCCATAACCGGCAGTTGATGCTGCGTCTGGCTGCCCTGCTGCCAGGTGCCCGTGTCAGCAGCACTGCAGATTTCGGCGTGGATCCGGACTGGGTCGAGGCAATGGCCTTCGCCTGGCTCGCTCACTGCTGCCTCGAAGGCATTCCCACCAATCGCCCCAGCGTCACCGGCGCCAAAGGGCTGCGCGTCCTCGGCGCGATCTACCCCGCCTGACTCACAAACGAAAACGCCGTGCCCAGGGGCACGGCGTTTCTGTATTCGCTCGGAAGATCAGATCGAGAAGGACGAACCGCAACCACAGGTGGTGGTGGCATTCGGGTTCTTGATCACGAAGCGCGAACCCTCGAGGCCTTCCTGGTAATCCACTTCGGCACCCGCGAGGTACTGGAAGCTCATCGGGTCGACGACCAGGCTCACACCGTCGCGCTCGACAATGGTGTCATCGTCCGACACGTCTTCATCGAAGGTGAAACCGTACTGGAAGCCCGAGCAGCCGCCGCCGGTCACGAAGACACGGAGTTTCAGGCGCGGATTGCCCTCTTCATCGATCAGGTTCTTCACCTTGTTGGCCGCACCTTCGGTGAACATCAGGGCTGAAGGGGTGAAGGTTTCGACGCTCATGCTGCAACTCTCCCGGCTCGACGCCGCCATACTGCGCTAAGGCGAGGCATTATCCGCTTACCCTAGAAAACTGGTCAACTATTAAGCGATTCGACTCGGCCGACAGGCCGAAGTGCGGCGCCGGCGAGCAAGTCGCCGGCGCCGATGAACATCAAGGCAGCAGGGCAGCGTGGGACAGGCCCAGGCGCTCCTCGAGGCCGAACATGATGTTGAGGTTCTGGACCGCCTGGCCCGATGCGCCCTTGACCAGGTTGTCGATCACCGAGAGCACGACCACCAGGTCGCCGCCCTGGGGACGGTGCACCGCGATACGGCAGACGTTGGCACCGCGCACGCTGCGCGTCTCCGGGTGGCTGCCGGCCGGCATCACGTCGACGAAGGGCTCATTGGCATAGCGCTTTTCGAACAGGGCCTGCAGGTCCACGCCCTTGTCCGCGACGTTCGCGTAGAGGGTTGCGTGGATGCCACGGATCATCGGCGTCAGGTGAGGCACGAAGGTCAGACCAACCGGGCCACCGGCTGCGCGGCGCAGGCCCTGGCTGATTTCCGGCAGGTGACGGTGCCCTTTCACCGAGTAGGCCATCATGCTCTCGCCGGCCTCGCAAAACAGTGAACCCACCTTGGCACCACGACCAGCGCCGCTGACACCGGACTTGCAGTCGGCGATCAGTCGGCTGGTATCGGCCAGGCCGGCCTCCAGCAGCGGGATGAAGCCAAGCTGGGTGGCGGTCGGGTAGCAGCCGGGAACCGCAATCAGGCGCGCCCCTTTGATGGCTTCGCGGTTCACTTCCGGCAGGCCATAGACGGCTTCCGGCAGCAGCGCCGGGGCGCCGTGGGGCTGGCCGTACCAGTTGGCCCACTCTTCGGCATCCTGCAGACGGAAGTCCGCGGACAGGTCGATGACGCGGGTACCGGCATCCAGCAGTTCGCCAGCCAGGGCATGGGCGACACCATGGGGAGTGGCGAAGAAGACCACATCACAGGCGCCCAGGGTGGCCACGTCGGGCACGCTGAACGCGAGGTTGTCATAGTGGCCGCGCAGGTTCGGATACATGTCGGCGACCTTCACCCCAGCCTCGGATCGCGAGGTAATTACCGCGACCTCCGCCTGCGGATGCTGAGCCAGCAGACGCAGCAGTTCGACACCGGTATAGCCCGTGCCGCCGACGATTCCGACCTTGACCATCACTTGCCCCTCAAAGAACCGATTGGAAAGCTGCCGATGATAAGGCCGCATCGGTCAGGGGCCAACCGCCGAGGTGACGTGCGGCCCATCAAGCCTCTACTATCCGGGCAATCTGCCCGATGGAAATCACCCCATGCTCTACCTGTGGCTCAAGGCCCTGCACATCATCGCCGTCATCTGCTGGTTCGCTGGCCTCTTCTACCTGCCGCGTCTGTTCGTGTACCACGCCATGGCGGAGGACGAACCCAGCCGCGAACGCTTCAAGGTCATGGAGCGCAAGCTCTACCGCGGCATCATGGGCCCCTCGATGATCGCTACCCTGGTCTTCGGCATCTGGATGCTCTACCTCAACTCCGGCTGGCTGAGCCAGGGTTGGCTCCATGCCAAGCTCACGCTGGTGGTTCTGCTGATCGGCTACCACCATGCCTGCGGCTCGCTGCTCAAGCGCTTCGCCCGAGACGAAAACCGTCGTGGCCACGTGTTCTACCGCTGGTTCAACGAAGTCCCGGTGCTCTTCCTGATCGCCATCGTCATCCTGGTGGTGGTCAAACCTTTCTGACCTGACAAGAGGAATGCCAGATGTCCCTGCCCGCCCTGCTCGATCAACGCCTGCGCTTGCCGGTCGTGGCTGCGCCGATGTTCCTGGTGTCCAATCCCAAACTGGTCCTGGCGTGCTGCAACAACGGCATCGTCGGCAGTTTTCCGGCCCTGAACCAGCGGGAGAGCAGTGGCTTCCGCGCCTGGCTGGACGAGATTGAAGCCGGACTGGGTGCGGACGCCGCGCCCTTCGCGGTCAACCTCATCGTCCACCATAGCAATCCGCGCCTGCCGGCCGACCTGGCCATCTGCGTGGAAAAGCGTGTCCCGATCGTCATCACCAGCCTGGGCGCAGCGAAGGAAGTGGTGGACGCCGTGCACAGCTACGGTGGTCTGGTGTTCCACGACGTGACTACCCGCCGCCATGCAGAGAAAGCCGCGGAGGCTGGCGTTGACGGCCTGATCGCGGTTGCCGCCGGCGCTGGTGGCCACGCCGGGACCTGGAGCCCCTTCGCCCTCGTCGCCGAGATCCGCCAGTTCTTCGACAAGACCCTGCTACTCGCCGGTTGCCTCAATCACGGCCACGAGATCTTTGCCGCGCAGATGCTCGGCGCCGACCTGGCCTACCTCGGCACCCGCTTCATCGCCACCCAGCAGAGCGATGCCGAAACCCGCTACAAGCAGATGATCCTCGACGCCCGCGCCGCCGACATCATCCACACCCCGGCAGTATCCGGCGTCCCCGCCAGCTTCATGCGCCAGAGCCTGGAAGCCGCCGGCTACGACCTGAAGCGCCTCGCCGACAAGGGCGACATCAATTACGGCGAGAAGCTGAAGCCGGTCAGCGACGAGGCCAAGGCCTGGAAGACCGTATGGTCCGCCGGCCAGGGCGTCGGCAATATCCGTGATCTGCCAACGGTGGACGAGCTGATCGCCCGCCTCGACCAGGAATATCGCGCCGCGCGCGAGAAAGCAGAACAACTGGGCCAGCGCTGGGCCCGATGAAGCGACGCACCCTGCTCGGGCTCGGGGCAATCGGCGCGCTGGGACTCTTGGCTGCGCGCCCGACCGATCATGGCCGTCCCCACGACGCCTACTTCGCACGCCTGAATGAAATGCTGCGCCTGGAGGGCGGTGGCATCCCGCAGCTGGTCATCGACCTGGATCGGCTGGATGCCAATGCCGACCTGCTGGCATCCCGGCTCGGCCAGCGCCCCTTGCGCCTGGTGGCGAAATCCCTGGCTTGCGGTGGATTGCTCGACTATCTCGCACGTCGCTTGAACTGCTCGCGCTTCATGGTCTTCCACCAGCCGCAGTTGAACCAACTGGCCCGGCTCTTCCCCAATGGCGATCTGCTGCTGGGCAAGCCGTTGCCCGCCGCCGCGGCCCTGGCCTTCTATCAGCAACTGCCCCGGCACCTGGGGTTCGAGCCCAGCCGTCAGGTCACCTGGCTGGTAGACAGTCCCCAGCGCCTGCAGGAATACGCCGAACTGGGCCGTGCCCTGGGCCAGCCGCTGCAAATCGCCCTGGAAATCGATATCGGCCTGTCCCGGGGCGGATTCCCCACGCCCGAGGCGATGGGCAGTGCGCTCCAGCAATTCGCCAACGACCAACCCCTGCTGCGGCTGCGCGGACTGATGGGCTACGACGCCCACGTGGCCCACGCCCCAATCTGGGTAAGTCGGGCAAAGGCTTTGGATGAGAGCAACGCGCGCTACCAGGCCTTCATCCACACCGCCCAGGCATCACCGCTCTGGCCGCAAGTGCCGCTACTGAATGGCGGCGGCAGTCAGACTTACCCGCTACACAGCGACAGCAATGGGCCCCTGAACGAGATTGCAGTGGGCTCGGCGCTACTGAAGCCCGCCGGTTTCGACAGCGATCTGCTCAAGGAGCACCAGCCGGCCCTGTGGATAGCCGCGCCGGTACTCAAGGTGCTCGATGGCGCCCTACCCTACCTGGAAGGCGCACAAACCCTGTTACAGGGCTGGAATCCGAATCGCCAACGCGCCCACTACCTGTACGGGGGCAACTGGCAGGCCGAACCGGTTTCCCCGGTCGGGCTTGCCTACGACAGCCTCTACGGACGCAGCGCCAACCAGGAGCGCCTGATCGGTTCACGCGCCACGAAGCTCGCCGTGGACGACTGGGTCTTCCTGCGCCCCATGCAATCCGAGGGCACCCTTGGCGAATTCGCTGACCTGAGGCTACTGCGCCGCGGCACCCTGGTCGGCCGCTGGAGCCCGCTCGGACTCACCTGAACCCTCTGCGTTTTGTGCGCCAGGCCGCTTGTGCCGCGGGCCGCAGCGCAATTACGCTGTGCCATCATCCATTTCTGTCGTCGACAAGGACGCCCGTATGACCGAAGCCCGCTACAAGATCGTCTTTGATGGTCAACCGATGCCCGGTGTGGCACTGGAAACCGTCAAGGAAAACCTCGCCCGCCTGTTCAAGAGCGATGCCGACAAGATCGAAAGCCTGTTCGGCGGGCGCAGCGTCGCCCTCAAGCGTGACCTGGTGGAAGCCGAGGCGGACAAGTACCTGGCCGCATTGCAGCGGGCGGGCGCCAAGGTGCGCAAGGAGCAGGACACCGTGGCCGGGCTGAGTCTGGTGACCACGGAGGACCATCCGGCCCCGGCCACCGTCGCAACTGAAGCTGCATCTCCAGCCACCGAGAACATGAGCTGCCCGAAATGTGGCCATGAGCAACCGAAAGCAGCCGAATGCCAGGCCTGCGGCATCATCGTCGACAAGTACCTGGCCCGCCAGGTGCAACTGGCCCAGGAAGCGCCCCACGTAAGCGCCTCGAATGACGGCGGCTCCGCCACTTCCCCCTATGCCCCGCCCCAGGCCCAGGTGGGCGAGCAACTTCCGGAATTCGGCGAACTGAAGGTCTTCGGCACCAGTGGCCGGATCGGCCGGGTCCGCTACCTCGGCTGGAGCATGGCGCTGATGCTGGCCTTCCTGCCCATCGGCGGTGTGATCCTCGGCAGCTACGCGCTTTCCGATGCCCTCGCCGGCCTGCTGACGATTGCCGCCTGCCTCGCGCTGGTGGTGGTCAGCGTATGCATCGGCGTGCAGCGCCTGCACGACATGGGTTGGTCCGGCTGGCTCTGGCTGTTGAACTTCGTCCCCGTCGTCGGCAGTGTGTTCGCCTTGCTGATGCTGTTCATGCCGGGCACCGACGGCCCCAACCGCTATGGCCCACCGCCGCCGCCCAACAGCCGTTCGGTGAAAGTGCTCGCCTGGTTGATCCTTCTTGTACCGGTTATCGGTATAGTCGCCGCCATTTCGATACCGGCCTACCAGGACTACGTGATGCGCGCCCAGATGGGCGATGCCGCCAGCTTCGAGCAGCCTGCCGAAGCACCCGCCCTTGAAGGCGAGTCCGCCGAGTAAGCAACCTCCCGGGGCCGGCGATGTCCAACCCGGCCCCGTTACGGAGAACCTCCAGATGCCTCGTTATGCCCTGATCACCGGCGCCTCCAGCGGTATTGGCCTGGCCATGGCCGAGGCGCTGGCACGTCGGGGTCGACATCTGCTGCTGGTCGCCCGGCAACGGGATGTGCTGGAGAGCGTCGCCTGCGAGCTGACCCAGCGTTTCGGTGTTGAGGTGCTGTTCCGCTATTGCGACCTGGCCGAGCCCTTGCAGGTTTCCGGGTTGTTGATGGACCTGGAGCAAGGGGAGCGGGAGATCGACCTGCTGGTGAACAACGCCGGCATCGGCACTTCCGGGGCCTTCGTCGACCAGGACTGGGGGCGCGAGCAGGAACTGATCGAAGTGAACATCCTGGCCCTTGCCCGCCTTTGTCATGGCATTGGCAGCCTGATGGCGCGCCAGGGTGGCGGCCAGATCCTCAATATCGCCTCGGTGGCCGGTTTCCAGCCCGGCCCCTGGATGAGCAGTTACTACGCCAGCAAGGCCTACGTGCTGAATTTCACCGAGGGGCTGCGCGAGGAGCTGCGTCCGCGCGGCGTGAAAGTCTCGGTTCTGTGCCCCGGCCCCACCCGCACGGCCTTCTTTCGCGGAGCCCATATGGAGGTTGGGAGCCTCGAAAGCAGCAAGTTGATGATGAGCCCCGAGGAAGTGGCGCTGATCACGGTGCGCGCACTGGAAAAGAACCGCGCCATCATCATCCCCGGCTGGCGCAACCGGCTGGCCGCTTTCTTCCCCCGACTGGCCCCACGCTGGCTGGTGCGTCGCGTGTTGGGTCAGGTCATTCGCCGCTTCGCCCAGCCCTGACCGGCGTCAGTCGGCTTTCACGCAACGGCCATTCGCCCAGGCCCGCAGGCTCGCCAGTTGCTCGGCCATCAATACCGATAGCGGCGCGGTGCCCTTGATCTCACGCAGCAGCAGCGACTGATCGGCCGGACATTGCTGGGCCTGCGCCGCATAAAGCATCCCGACCACTGCCTGTTCGATTTCGGCACCGGAGAATCCATCACTGGCAGCCACCAATTGATGCAGGTCGAACTGTGCCGGATCGAGCTCGCGGCGGCCCAGGTGGATACGGAAGATCTCCGCACGGACTTCGGGTTGCGGCAGGTCGACAAAAAACAGCTCGTCGAAACGGCCCTTGCGCAGCAGCTCCGGTGGCAGCCGGTCGATGGCGTTGGCAGTCGCCACCATGAACACCGGCTCCTTGCGCTCGGCCATCCAGGTCAGCAGCGTGCCCAATACCCGCTGGCTCACACCGCCATCGTGATCGCCGCTGGCCAGCCCCTTTTCCACTTCGTCCATCCACAACACACAGGGCGCCATCTGCTCGGCGAGCTTCAATGCCTCGCGCAGATTGCGCTCGGTCTCGCCGAAGAACTTGTTGTACAGGCAGGCGAAGTCCAGGCGCAGCAGCGGCAACCCCCAGAGACCGGCGACCGCCTTGGCCGCAAGACTCTTGCCGCCGCCCTGCACACCGACCAGCAGCACGCCCTTGGGCCGGTCCACTGGCTTCTCCTCCAGTACCGCAGCCTGACGCTCGGCCAGCCAGCGTTTGAGGTTGGCCAGGCCACCCACTTCGGCAAAGCGCGCGGTTTCGTACTCGAAGCTGAGCACGCCTTCCAGGTCCAGCAACTGGAACTTCGCCTTGTTCAGTTCCGGCAGGTCTTCCTGGGTGATGGCGCCGTCATCGCAGATCACGTTGCGCGCCAGGGCGCGGGCTTCACCGTGGCTCATGCCGCGCAGGTTCTTCACCACCTGCTGCAGGGTGCGATTGTCCGTGCGGACCCGCGCGCCGCGATTGCGCTCACTCCAGCGCGCCGCTTCCTCGCGGACGATGCTCATCAGTTCATCTTCGCCGGGCAGCGCCAGGTCGAAGCGCGCGGCATAGCGCTGCACTTCCGGCGGCAGCTTCAGGGCGTGGGACACCAGCACCAGCGTCGGCTTGTGGTTGCCCTCGGCCATCGCCACTTCCTTGAGCAACCGCACCACCTTGGGGTTGTCGTCGAGGAAGGGATGCAGGTCGCACATCACGTAGAGGTTGGGTTGCGGGTCGGCCTTGATCAGCTTGAGTGCGGTTTCCGGCTCGCGGCTGTCCCCTTCACCCAGGCTGTCACCACCGAATCCCAGCCGCTGGAGTCCTTCGCTGATTGCCCAGGTGAAGAGCCCGAGTCCGCGTTTGACCGCCAGGCTGGTGAGGGTTTCCAGTACCCGGCGCTCATCCCAGGACTCGATCAGGATCAGCTTCACGCGCGAATCCAGCACCAGGCCGAGGTCGTGGATATCGTTCTTCACAGGGGCTCCTTGAGGGGTCGGCCGGCGCTGGCCGGGGCATTCGCTCGCCGTTAAACTCGGGACTTCTTATAACAGGCCGGAGAATTCCCGTGGACTGTCTGTTCTGCAAAATCGCCGCCGGGCAAATTCCCGCACGCAAGCTCTATGAAGACGATCACGTCGTCGCCTTCCACGACATCGCGCCGCAAGCTCCCGTGCACTTCCTGGTGATCCCGAAGAAACACATTCCCGTCCTCACCGACCTCACCGAAGACGACAAGGCCCTGGTTGGCCATATCGCCTATACCGCCCAGCGCCTGGCGGCCGAACAGGGCTGCGACGAAGGCTTCCGCCTGGTGATGAACTGCAATGAGCAAGGCGGCCAGACCGTCTACCACATCCATATGCATGTGCTCGGTCAGCGTCAGATGCACTGGCCTCCGGGCTGATCCGCCAGCGCCTTCCGGGGCGGGAAGCCTCCCGCCCGTCACCCCTGGCCTGACGCCAGTCAAGCCTTGATCATGGCCTTGCGGTAGAATGCCCGCCGACGTCCCACGGAGGTGCCGCATGGCCAGCGAACGTTCCTACTCCCCCGCCGACCGCCTGCTGCTGCAGGCCGATGCCGCACTGCGCACCCTGCTGCCGTTCACCGGCCAGCCGTTCCGCCCGTCCCCGGCCGATGGCCAGCCCGATGCCGAGCTCAAGCCCGAGGATGCCCGCCATATTGCCGGCCTGATGCGCATCAACCACACCGGCGAGGTCTGCGCCCAGGCGCTCTACCAGGGCCAGGCGCTGACCGCCAAGCTGCCCGAGGTGCGCGAAGCCATGGAGCATGCCGCCGAGGAAGAGATCGACCATCTGGCCTGGTGCGAACAGCGCATCCGCGAACTGGGCAGCCGCCCGAGCATCCTCAATCCGGTGTTCTACGGCCTGTCCTTCGGTGTTGGCGCCATGGCCGGCCTGATCAGCGACCGCGTCAGCCTGGGCTTCGTCGCGGCCACCGAGGACCAGGTGTGCAAGCATCTCGACGAGCACCTCGAGCAACTTCCGGCGGACGATGCCCGGTCCCGCGCCATCCTCGAACAGATGCGCATAGACGAAGAGCAGCACGCCACCAGCGCCCTGGAAGCCGGCGGTCTGCGTTTCCCGGCGCCGGTCAAGTTCGGCATGACGCTGCTCTCCAAGGTCATGACCAAAAGCACCTACCGGGTCTGATCCCGCAAACGAAAAAAGGGCGCCATCAGGCGCCCTTTTTCTTTCCCGCGTCGAACCGCCTCAGTTGGGCATGTTCCGCGCGTAGAAGATTTCCAGCATTTCGTGGCGCACGCGCGCCTCGACTTCCTTGCGCTGCTCCGCAGTCAGGTTGCTGGTGGCGTCGCCGAACAGGTAGTTGTCCAGTTCGAAGTCCTTGAGCAGCATCTTGGTGTGGAACATGTTCTCCTGGTACACGTTGACGTCCGTCATCTGGTACGCGTCCTGGGTGTCTTCGGAGAGGTAGTTCTGGATCGAGTTGATCTCGTGGTCGATGAAGTGCTTCTTGCCTTCCACGTCACGGGTGAAACCGCGCACGCGGTAGTCCACGGTGACGATGTCCGAATCGAACTGGTGGATCAGGTAGTTGAGCGCCTTCAGCGGGGAGATCACGCCGCAGGTGGAAACATCGATGTCCACCCGGAAGGTGGCGATACCCGACACCGGATGGATTTCCGGATAGGTGTGAACGGTGATGTGGCTCTTGTCGAGGTGCGCCAGGATGGTCTCCGGCAGCGGGCCCGGAGATTCCTCGATCTGGCTGTCGGTGGGAGTCACCGGCTGCTCGGAGATCAGGATGGTCACGCTCGCACCCTGGGGATCGTAATCCTGGCGGGCGATGTTGAGGATGTTGGCACCGATGATATCGACTACGTCGGTGAGGATCTGGGTCAGGCGTTCGGCGTCGTACTCTTCGTCGATGTACTGGACGTAGGCCTGCTGGTCCTCGGGGGTTTCCGCGTAGCAGATGTCATAGATGTTGAAGCTCAAGGTCTTCGTCAGGTTGTTGAACCCGTGGAGCTTGAGTTTGCTTTTCACCGTTGAGAGCTCTCTGTGCATATGCGGCTCTGCCGCGTGGTTGAGCATGCCCGTCAGAAGCGCACGACACTTCTGCGTAGGACGGTTTACACCTCTTCGCGTTGGCGATTGTGGTCGTATTTTCGGGGCCCGGAGCCCCGGAATCTGGAAGGGGGCGAATTATGCAGACGACGGGCGCCGTCTGCCAGAGTTTGCCGCGCAAATATGATGGCCGGATGTCTTCAGACAACCGGCCATCGATACGGGGTCAGGCACCCAGTTCGACGATCTCATAGTCGTGGGTAATCTCGACGCCGGCGCGGCCGAGCATGATCGAGGCCGAGCAGTATTTCTCGGCGGAGAGTTCCACGGCGCGCTTCACCTGGGCTTCCTTCAGACCACGGCCTTTCACCACGAAGTGCACGTGGATCTTGGTGAAGACCTTGGGGTCTTCGCTGGCGCGTTCGGCTTCGAGGAAGGCTTCGCAACTCTCTACCGGCTGGCGGGATTTTTTCAGGATCGCGACGACGTCGAAGTTGGTGCAGCCACCGAGGCCCAGCAGGAGCATTTCCATGGGACGCACGCCCAGGTTACGGCCGCCGGCCTCGGGCGGACCGTCCATCACCACTGCGTGGCCGCTACCGGATTCGCCAAGGAACATGGCTTCGCCAGCCCATTGGATGCGTGCTTTCATCGCCTGAAACTCCGCTTGAAAAAAGGTGCGGTAGCTTATCACAGCGCATTTTCCATTCCGGGTCTGAAATAGTTCCCGGACAGGTGTTAGATGCGTCGCAAAATCACATTGTTGAATCATGGGCGTCTGTTAAGCTGGCGCCGGATTACTGGCACACTTGGCCGGACAACTATTAGAAAATTGCCTGTTAGACAAAGGCTTACCTTCTCTTTTTCGGGACTCGGGCATGGTCGCAATTACCCTTACACCAAAAATAAAGAGCCTGGACAAACTACTCGCGCATTGTCATCGCCGTCGCTACACGGCCAAGAGCACCATCATCTACGCAGGCGATCGCTGCGAAACCCTCTTCTTCATCATCAAAGGTTCCGTCACCATCCTGATCGAGGATGACGATGGCCGAGAAATGATCATTGCCTATCTCAATGCCGGGGACTTCTTCGGCGAGATGGGCCTGTTCGAAAAGGAAGGCGCGGAGAAGGAACGCAGCGCCTGGGTTCGCGCCAAGACGGAGTGCGAAGTGGCGGAGCTGAGCTACGCCAAGTTCCGCGAGCTCACCCAGCAGGACCCCGAAATCCTCTACGCCCTGGGCAGCCAGATGGCCGACCGCCTGCGCAATACCACGCGCAAGGTGGGCGACCTGGCCTTCCTCGATGTCACCGGCCGCGTTGCGCGCACCTTGCTCGACCTGTGCAAGCAGCCCGACGCCATGACTCACCCCGATGGCATGCAGATCAAGATCACCCGTCAAGAAATCGGCCGTATCGTTGGCTGCTCCCGCGAGATGGTTGGTCGCGTGCTGAAGAGCCTGGAAGAACAGGGTCTGGTGCATGTGAAGGGTAAAACCATGGTGGTCTTCGGCACCCGCTGAGTGCACTGAGACCACAAACGAAAAAGCCGGCGCAAGCCGGCTTTTTCATGTCTGGAGGTCAGCGCCGGATCAGTCCGGATCGATGCCCGCCACAACGCGATTACGCTCGGGGAAGAACAGTCGGCTCAGTTCGGTACCCGGCTCCTCGGCGCGCATGAAGGCCTCGCCCACCAGGAACGCGTACACGCCGCTGACTTCCATCAGCTCCACGTCGGCACGGTTGAGGATGCCGCTCTCGGTCACCACCAGGCGGTCGCGCGGGATGCGCGGCAGCAGGTCGAGGGTGTTTTCCAGGCTGACCTCGAAGGTGTGCAGGTTGCGGTTGTTGATGCCCACCAGCGGGGTATCCAGGCAGTTCAGTGCGCGGTCCAGTTCTGCGGCGTCATGCACTTCCACCAACACGTCGAGACCGACGTCCTTGGCGGTAGCGGCCAGCTCCTTCATGCGGCTGTCTTCCAGGGCGGAGACGATCAGCAGGATGCAGTCGGCGCCGATGGCACGGGCCTCGACCACCTGGTAGGGGTCGATCATGAAGTCCTTGCGGATCACCGGCAGCGAGCAGGCTGCACGGGCTTCCTGCAGGTAGGCGTCGGCGCCCTGGAAGAAGTCCACGTCGGTGAGCACCGACAGGCAGGCGGCACCGCCCGCTTCGTAGCTCCTGGCGATCAGCGCAGGATTGAAGTTCTCGCGCAGTACGCCCTTGCTCGGGGAGGCTTTCTTCACCTCGGCAATCACCGCTGGCTCGTGGCGCTCGGCGCGCTCCAGCAGTGCCCGGGCGAAACCACGGGGCGCATCGGCAGCACGCGCCAGCGCCTCGATTTCAGCCAGGGAAACGCGGGCACGGCACGCAGCCACTTCCTCTGCCTTGCGCGCCAGGATCTTCTCAAGAACGGTTGGGATGCTCACGCTTCATTCTCCACTCGGAACACCGCGGTAAAGGAGGCCAGCTCGTCCAGTTTCTCGCGGGCCAGGCCAGTGTGCAGGGCGTCCTGCGCCAGGCGTACACCTTCTTTCAGGCTGGAAGCCAGGTCAGCGGCATAGAGGGCCGCGCCGGCGTTCAGCACGATCATGTCGGCGGCCTTCTGGCCATTCTCGGTCTTGCGCTTGCCCAGGGCGTCGCGGATCAGTTCGAGCGACTCCTGCGGGCTGCCGACGGTCAGGCCGATCAGGCTCTGGCTCTTGATGCCGAAGTCTTCGGGCTGAATCTGGTACTCGGTCACTTCGCCATCTTTCAGTTCGGCGACGTGGGTCGGCGCGGCGAGGCTTACCTCGTCGAGGCCATCACGGGAATGCACGACCAGAATGTGCTCGCTACCCAGGCGCTTGAGCACCTCGGCCAGCGGGCGGCACAGCGCCTGGCTGAACACGCCCACGACCTGGCGCTTCACCCCGGCCGGATTCGTAAGCGGGCCGAGCATGTTGAACAGGGTACGCAGCCCCAGTTCGCGGCGCGGACCGGCAGCGTATTTCATGGCCTTGTGGTGAACCTGGGCGAACATGAAGCCAACGCCGATGCTCTCGATGCAGCGCGCCACCTGCTCCGGCTTGAGGTCCAGGTAGATACCGGCGGCTTCCAGCACGTCGGCGCTGCCGGTCTTGCCGGACACCGCGCGGTTGCCGTGTTTGGCCACCTTGCCGCCCGCTGCGGCGACCACGAAGGTGGCCGCCGAGGAGACGTTGAAGATATTCGCGCCATCACCGCCGGTGCCCACCACGTCGACCACGTGATCGAGCGTGGAGAGTTCGACGCGGGTGGCCAGCTCACGCATGACCGACACCGCACCGACGATCTCTTCGATGGTCTCGCTTTTCATGCGCATGCCCATGAGGAACGCGCCGATCTGCGCATCAGTGCACTGACCGGTCATGATCAGGCGCATCACGTCCTGCATTTCTTCGGTGGTCAGGTCCAGCTGGTTGACCACACGGTTCAGGGCTTCCTTGATGTCCATCAACGCACTCCACCGGTCTGCTTGAGGAAGTTGGCCAGCAGTTCATGGCCTTGTTCGGTAAGGATGGACTCCGGATGGAATTGCACACCCTCGACGTTCAGCGTCTTGTGACGCAGCCCCATGATTTCGTCTACCGAGCCGTCGGCATGCTGGGTCCAGGCGGTGACTTCCAGCGCTTCGGGCAGGGTCTCCAGCTTCACCACCAGGGAGTGGTAGCGGGTGACGGTCAGTGGGTGATTCAGGCCTTCGAACACGCCCTGGTCCTTGTGGAACACCGGACTGGTCTTGCCGTGCATGGCCTGGCGTGCGCGCACCACGTCACCGCCGAAAGCCTGGCCGATACTCTGGTGGCCCAGGCACACGCCGAGGATCGGCAGCTTGCCGGCGAAGTGACGGATCACCTCCAGCGACACGCCGGCTTCGTTGGGCGTGCAGGGACCGGGGGAGACCACGATGCGCTCCGGGTTCAGCGCCTCGATCTCGGCGATGGAGAGCTCGTCGTTGCGAATCACGTGCACGTCCGCGCCCAGCTCGCCCAGGTACTGCACCACGTTGTAGGTAAAGGAATCGTAGTTGTCGATCATCAGCAGCATGGTGCAATCCTCAGGCGTCGGTCTTGGCGGTCTGTTCGGCGAGGGCCACGGCACGGAACATGGCGCGGCGCTTGTTCAGCGTCTCTTCCCATTCCAGTGCCGGGACCGAGTCGGCGACGATGCCGGCGCCGGCCTGTACGTGCAGTTCGCCGTCCTTGATGACCGCCGTGCGGATCGCGATAGCCGTATCCATGTTGCCGTTCCAGGCCAGGTAGCCCACGGCGCCGCCGTAGACGCCACGCTTGACCGGTTCGAGGTCGTCAATGATTTCCATGGCGCGGATCTTCGGTGCGCCGGAGAGGGTCCCGGCCGGCAGGATGGCGCGCAGTGCCGACATGGCGGAGACGCCTTCCTTGAGCTGGCCGGTGACGTTGGAAACGATGTGCATCACGTTGGAGTAACGCTCGATCACCATCTTCTCGGTGACCTTCACCGAACCGGTGCTGGAAACGCGGCCGACGTCGTTGCGGCCGAGGTCGATCAGCATCAGGTGCTCGGCGAGTTCCTTGGCGTCGGAGAGCAGGTCCTCTTCCAGGGCGCGGTCGGCTTCCTCGGTCGCGCCACGCGGGCGGGTGCCAGCGATCGGGCGCACGGTGACCAGGCCATCCTCGACGCGCACCAGCACCTCCGGCGAGCTGCCCACTACGTGGAAGTCGCCAAAGTTGAAGAAGTACATGTAAGGCGTGGGGTTGAAGCAGCGCAGGGCGCGGTACAGGTCGATGGGCGCAGCCTGGAAGGGAATCGACATGCGCTGCGAAATCACCACCTGCATGCAGTCGCCGGCCAGTATGTATTCCTTGATCTCCCGCACTGCCTGCTCGTAGTCCTCGCGGGTGAAGCTGGAGCGAAACTCCGGCTCGCCGCCCGCCGGCAGGCCCGGGTCCACACCGAGGCGCGGCACAACAGGCTGACGCAACTTCTGGCGGATTTCCACCAGGCGCGCCTGGCCTTGTTCGTAGGCGTCGGGCTGGGTTGGGTCGACCAGGACGATGGCGTGCAGCTTGCCCGCCAGGTTGTCGAAGACGATCACCGCGTCCGAGACCATCAGCAGGATGTCCGGGGTACCCAGCGGATCGGGGTTCGGGCAGTTGGCCAGACGCTTCTCGACGTAGCGCACGCAGTCATAGCCGAAGTAACCCACCAGGCCGCCGTTGAAGCGCGGCAGGCCTGCGATCGGCGCCACCTGGTAGCGCTCCTTGAAGTCTTCGACGAATGCCAGCGGATCTTCGCAGTCGTGGGACTCGACTTCGACGTCGTCGACACTGACGCTGACCTTCAGGCCATGGGCACGCAGCACAGTGCGGCTCTGCAGACCGATGATCGAGTAACGGCCCCACTTCTCGC
Source organism: Pseudomonas sp. BN411 (assembly GCF_029871235.1). GTDB lineage: Bacteria > Pseudomonadota > Gammaproteobacteria > Pseudomonadales > Pseudomonadaceae > Metapseudomonas. Next base: position 120,409 of record NZ_SSOM01000054.1, on the reverse strand, counting down.
CGCCCTGCACGGACTCCAGCAGATAGGAATACGGGGTATCAGCGAGCTTCAGGTAAAGGGAGAGGGGGGTGTCGAAATCCGCCAGTGTCTCGAACGCAAGCGGAATGCGGTTATAGCCTTCGGCGGCCAAACGCAGGAATTCTTCGCGGGTCATGATCAGCCTCGTGGGCGGGGAGCCCCTTGGGGCTCCTGGAGATGAAAACGTCGGTGTGCAAGCAAGCGCGCCGGAGCATCCGGCCAGAATGAATTCAGGCGCGCCAGCGCCAACGGGCGATAGCCTTGATGATGCTCATTCCGGCTCGTGCGAGCCGATGCTTGCTGGAAACCACCACGTTTCTGTCTCGTTGAGGCGGATTGTCGGAGGGGTCCGGCGACATTAGCGCAGCGCCGTAGGCGGCGCAACCTCCCGGAAGCAGCTCACGCAGGTCATCCACCACGAGGGCCGGCTCTTCCTCGGCAATGGGCCGGCCGTGGTTGTAACCGTAGCTCAGCGCCACGCATTTCACCCCGGCGGCCTTGGCAGCGAGTACGTCGTTGCGCGAGTCGCCGACGAACAGCGCTTCGCTGCGGCTGACTCCAGTGAGGTGCATCACGTGGAGCAACGCGGCCGGGTCCGGCTTCTGCTGCGGCAGGGTGTCGCCGCCGATGATCAGCGGGAAGTAGCGACCCAGCTTCATTTCGTCCAGCAAGGGGGCAACGAAGCGTTCGGGCTTGTTGGTGACCAGCGCCAGCTCCACGCCCTGCTTCTTCAGCCATTTGAGGGTTTCCGCCACCCCCGGATAGACCGTGGTCAGCGCATGGCTTTCGGCGTAGGCCTCCATGAACAGGTCCAGGCCGCGCTCGGCGTCGCTGTCATGCACGGTGGAGTGGTCAAGGCCGCCGGCCAGGGCGCGGCGCACCAGCACCCGGGCGCCATTGCCAACCCATTCGCGAACCTGCTCGACGCCTGCCGCCGGACGCCCGAGGGCGACCAGCATGCGGTCGACGGCAGCGGCCAGGTCCGGCACCGAATCCACCAGGGTGCCGTCCAGGTCGAACATCACCAGGCGCGGCAGGCGCCCGTCAAACATCCGGTACAACGTGCCCATATCAGGCCTGGGCCAGTTCGGCGCGCATGGCGGCAATGACCTCGGCATAGTCCGGGGCATTGAAGATGGCCGAACCGGCGACGAAGGTGTCGGCACCCGCCGCAGCGATCTCACGGATGTTCTTCACGTTGACGCCGCCATCGATCTCCAGGCGGATGTCGCGGCCGGAGGCGTCGATCAGGGCGCGGGCCTCGCGCAGCTTGTCGAGGGTGCCGGGGATGAACTTCTGCCCGCCGAAGCCGGGGTTCACGCTCATCAGCAGGATCATGTCGACCTTGTCCATCATGTACTTCAGCACGTCCAGCGGGGTGGCCGGATTGAACACCAGGCCAGCCTTGGCGCCGCCGTCACGGATCAGCTGCAGGGAACGATCGACGTGCAGGGTGGCTTCCGGGTGGAAGGTGACGTAGGTGGCGCCGGCCTCGATGAAGTCGCCGATGATGCGGTCCACGGGCGAAACCATCAGGTGCGCGTCGATGGGCGCAGTGATGCCGTACTTGCGCAGCGCCGAGCAGACCATGGGGCCGATGGTCAGGTTGGGTACGTAGTGGTTGTCCATCACGTCGAAGTGAACGATGTCGGCGCCGGCGGCGAGAACGTTCTCCACTTCCTCACCCAGGCGGGCGAAATCGGCGGAAAGGATCGACGGTGCGATGGCGAAGGGCTGCATGGCTGACCTCAGGGGGGAATCACGGTGGCGCGAATTGTAGCCGGGATGGATGGCGCGCGGGGATTCGACCGATGACTGAGGCGGGAGGGAAAAGCACCTGCCCGCTACGGGGACGCGGGCAGGCGAAGGTTGGACAGGGTTATTCCGGCATGGACGTGCGCATGCGCTCGCTACGGCCGCGCAGCCACTCCAGAACCAGCAGCAGGACGATGGAGAAGCCGATCAGCAGGGTCGCCGCGGCGGCGATGGTCGGGCTGAGGTTCTCGCGGATGCCGCTGAACATCTGCCGTGGCAGGGTGGCCTGCTCCGGTCCGGCGAGGAACAGCGTCACCACCACTTCGTCGAAGGAGGTGGCGAAGGCGAACAGCGCCCCGGAGATCACCCCCGGCGCGATCAGCGGCAGGGTCACCTTGAAGAACGCGGTCAGCGGCGGCGCCCCCAGGCTGGCGGCTGCACGCACCAGGTTGTAGTTGAAGCCCTGCAGGGTGGCCGACACCGTGATGATCACGAAGGGCACGCCCAGCACTGCGTGCACCAGGATCAGCGACAGGTAGCTGTTGCCCAGGCCCAACGGTGCGAAGAACAGGTAGCTGGCGACACCGATGATCACCACCGGCACCACCATCGGTGAAATCAGCAGGCTCATCACCAGCGCCTTGCCGCGGAACTCGCCACGGGTCAGGCCGATGGACGCCAGGGTGCCGAAGACCATCGCCAGCACGGTAGCCGCCGGGGCGACGATCATGCTGTTGGTCAACGAGCGCATCCACTCGGCCGAGCTGAAGAAGTCGGCGTACCAGCGCAGGGAAAAGCCTTGCAGCGGATAGACCAGGAAGGTGCCGGAGTTGAACGACAGCGGCACGATCACCAGCACCGGCAGGATCAGGAACAGCAGCACCAGGCCGCAGAGGCCGCGCAGCGTGTAGAACCACAGGCGCTGGACCGGGGACATGTAGGGACTCAGCATGAAGCTCTCTCCTCAGAATCTTTTCTTGTTACCCCGCCCTCTCCCGACCCTTCGGGCCACCCTCTCCCGCACGCGGGAGAGGGGGATCGGACGGCCTCCTTCGGAGGCGTTTTATCCCAGACGCAGGCGGCCGGCGCCGACCAGCCAGGTGTAAACCACGTACAGCACCAGGGTGGCGAACAGCAGCATGCCGCCCAGGGCCGTGGCCATGCCCCAGTTGATGGTGGTGTTGGTGAAGAAGGCGACGAAGTAGCTGACCATCTGGTCGTTCGGGCTGCCCAGCAGCGCCGGGGTGATGTAGTAGCCGATGGACAGGATGAACACCAGCAGGCAGCCGGCGCCGACGCCAGCCACGGTCTGCGGGAAGTACACCCGCCAGAAGCTGGCGAACGGATGACAGCCGAGGGAGATCGCCGCCCGCATGTAGCTGGGGGAGATGCCCTTCATCACGCTGTAGATCGGCAGGATCATGAACGGCAGCATGATGTGCACCATGGCGATGTAGACGCCGGTGCGGTTGAACACCAACTGCAACGGCTGGTCGATCAGGCCGAGTTTGATCAGCGCGCCGTTGATCAGGCCGCCGGACTGCAGCAGCACGATCCAGGCGGCGACGCGCACCAGGATCGAGGTCCAGAACGGCAGCAGCACCAGGATCATCAGCAGGTTGCTCTGCCGCGTCGGCAGGTTGGCCAGCAGGTAGGCCAGCGGATAGGCCAGCAGCAGGCAGATGGCGGTGATCACCGCGCCCATCCAGAAGGTGCGGGCAAAGATGTCCAGGTAGATGGCCTGGTCCGGCGTGGCCGGAGCCAATTCGCCCAGGTCATCGATTCGATGGTCAAGGGAGGCCAGCAGGTAATAGGGGGTCAGGTTGCTGGCATTGCGGCGGATCGCCTGCCAGTAGGCCGGGTCACCCCAGCGCTCGTCCAGGCTCTCCAGGGCGTCCTTGTAGGAAGCCGGCTCGGTCTTGAACGGCAGTGCGCGAGCGGTCTTGGCCATCAGGCTGCGGTAGCCGGCCAGTTCCATGTTCAGGCGCTTGGAAAGATCGCCGATGGTCTGGTTCTTGCGCGCCGCGGCCAGGTCTTCGGCCAGCGCCTTGTACACGGGCTCGGCAGGTAGCGCCTTGCCGTCCCAGCTGGAGATGGCGTCGACGGTGCGCGGCATGGAACCGACCACTTCCGGGTTGTTCACGCTCTTGTAGAGCAGCGCGCCGATGGGCACCAGGAAGGTCAGCAGAAGGAAGATCAGCAGCGGCAGGATCAGCGCCTGGGACTTCAGGCGGTTCATCCGCTCGGCTCGGGCGAGGCGCTGCTTGAGGCTGGGGCCGGCGACCTCGTTCAGTGGCACTGCAGTGGCCATGGCGAACTCCGTTGGAACAGGTATTTAGGTTCAGGCCCTAAGGCCAGGGTGAGGAAGAAGCTCCCTCACCCCCAGCCCCTCTCCCAAAGGGAGAGGGGAGGAGCAGCCGGACTTACTTGGCCGCCCAGGAGTTGAAGCGCTGTTCCAGTTGCTCGCCGTAGTCAGCCCAGAAGGTGACGTCCATGGCGACCTGGTCCTTGATGTTCTCCGGGGTGGTCGGCATGTCTTTCAGCAGGCCCTTGTCCAGCAGCGGCACGGCCTGGGTGTTGGCCGGGCCATAGGCGATGTTCTCGGAGTAGGTCTTCTGCTGCTCGGGCTTGACCGAGAAGGCGATGAATTCCTTGGCCTTATCGGCATCCTTGGCACCCTTCGGGATGGCCCAGGAGTCGAAGTCGTAGATGCCACCGGTCCACACGACCTTCAGGTTGCTTTCCTTCTGCACGGCAGCGATACGGCCGTTGTAGGCGGAGCTCATGACCACGTCACCGGAAGCGAGGAACTGCGGCGGCTGGGCGCCGGCTTCCCACCACTGGATGCTCGGTTTGATCTCGTCGAGCTTCTTGAAGGCGCGGTCCTGGCCTTCTTTGGTGGCCAGCACGGTGTAGACGTCCTTCGGCGCAACGCCGTCGGCCATCAGGGCGAATTCCAGGGTGTACTTGGCACCCTTGCGCAGGCCGCGCTTGCCCGGGAATTTCTTCACGTCCCAGAAATCGGCCCAGCTGGTGGGGGCGGACTGCAGCTTGTCGGCGTTGTAGGCCAGCACGGTGGACCATACGAAGAAGCCGACACCGCAGGGCTGGATAGCGCCGGGAACGAAGTCTTCGGCCTTGCCGAACTGGGCGGCGTCCAGCTCTTCGAACATGCCTTCGTCGCAACCACGGGCAAGTTCAGGCGACTCCACCTCAACCAGGTTCCAGGAAACGCTGTTGGTGTCGACCATGGCCTTCACCTTGGCCATTTCGCCGTTGTATTCGCCAGCGATGATCTTGTCGCCGGTGCTCTTCTGGTAGGGCTCGTAGAACGCCTTGACCTGCGCATTCTTGTTGGCACCGCCGAAGGACACCACGGTCAGGTCGGCAGCCATTGCCTGTGCGGCGCAGGCCAACCCGAGGGCGATGGCGGTGAGTTTCAGGGATTTCGACATTGTTGTTTTCTCCACAGTGCAGGGTTGCTAATGCGTTGGCGCCGCCGCGTCATTCCGCCAGAAGCGGGTCCAGTGCGCGGACGTGCTCCACTTGCCAGCCGAGCGGCACCACATCGCCTACCGCCAGTGCGGGGTCGAGCTCAGCAATAGGTTGCTTGACGAAGAAGTCGGGCTTGCCGCAGACCTCCATGCGGATACGCACGTGGTCGCCCAGGTAGATGAACTCGGTGACGCGCCCGGAGAAGCGGTTCACGCAGCTCTCGCTGTGGCCGTTGATGCGCACGCGCTCGGGACGGATCGACAGGGTCACCGGTTCACCCGGCTGACCGACGTTGATCGCCAGGGCCTCGACCTTCTCGCCACGGGCCAGGCGAACCACGCACTTGTCGCCGTCGCGACTTTCCAGTTGGCCGTTGATGCGGTTGTTCTCGCCGATGAAGTTGGCCACGAAGGTGTTCTTCGGCAGCTCGTAGAGCTCGCGCGGCGGGGCGATCTGCTGGATCTCGCCCTGGTGGAACACGGCCACGCGGTCCGACATGGTCAGGGCTTCGCCCTGGTCGTGGGTCACGTAGACCACAGTCACACCCAGACGCTCGTGGATGTGCTTGATCTCCATCTGCATGTGTTCACGCAGCTGTTTGTCCAGCGCACCGAGGGGTTCGTCCATCAGCACCAGCTGGGGTTCGAACACCAGGGCGCGGGCCAGGGCGACGCGCTGCTGCTGGCCGCCGGAAAGCTGGCCAGGGTAGCGGTTGCGGAAGGTGTCCAGCTGGACCATGGACAGCGCCCGCTTGACCCGCTCGCTGGCGTCGGTCTTGCTCATGCCACGCACGGAGAGCGGGAAGGCCAGGTTCTCGGCCACCGTCATATGCGGGAACAGGGCGTAGTTCTGGAACACCATGCCGATGTCGCGCTTGTGCGGAGGCACGTTGTTGATGGAACGACCAGCCAGGAGGATTTCGCCGCTGGTGGGGGTCTCGAACCCGGCGAGCATCATCAGGCTGGTGGTCTTGCCGGAGCCGGACGGCCCGAGCAGGGTGAGGAATTCGCCTTTGCGAATATCCAGGTTGAGGTCTTTGACGATCAGGGTCTCGCCGTCGTAGCTCTTCTGCACGCCGCGAAAGCTGACCAGGATGTCGTTGCCTTGTGTCTCGGCCATAACCGCACCTTTATTTTTGTGTCTGCCGTAGTCCAAAGCCTAGAGAAGGCGGCAAAGCACGCAAATCGGGCGGTATGAGAGATTGCTATAAGGCTTAGAGAGGATTTTTTGTAAGGATCGCCCTACAAATCAGAGCGCGATTGTCGGACATTCACAGGAGCTTGTGCTCCACGGCGTACTTCACCAGGTCAGCCACCGAGTGCAATCCCAGTTTCTGCATCAGACGGGCCTTGTGGGTGCTCACAGTCTTGCTGCTGACCGCCAGTTGCTGGGCGATTTCATTCACCCCCTCACCGCGCACCAGGCGCTCGAACACCGAGAACTCACGCTCCGAAAGCAGGGTATGAGCCGGCCGGGCGTCAGTCAGTCCCACCTCGAAGACCATGCGGTCGGCCAGGTCCGGATCGATGTAACGACCGCCTGAGGCCACCTTGCGGATCGCGGTGAGCAGCAGGGCCGGGTCGCTATCCTTGGTGGCGTAGCCGGCGGCGCCAATCTTCAGCGCCCGCGCCGCCATCTGCGCTTCGTCGTGCATGGACAGCACCAGCACTGCCGGCGGATTGCTCAGGGCGCGGATGCGCGGAATCGCTTCCAGGCCGTTTACCCCGGGCATGGAAATATCCAGTAGCACCACTTCGCAGGGTGTCTGGCGCAGCGCATCCATCAGCTGCTCGCCGTTGCCGGCCTCCCCCGCCACGCAAAGGTCCTTGGCCAGCCCGATGAGCTGCTTGATGCCCTCGCGGACGATGGTGTGGTCTTCGGCCACCAGTACTCGGATCACGCCACTTTCTCCTTATCCAACGCCACGCGCACGCAGAGGGTGGTGCCCTCGCCCGGCTGACTCTCTATCTGCAGGCTGCCGCCCAGCATCAGCACGCGCTCGCGCATGCCCACCAGGCCGAATGATCCGCCGCCCTTGGCGCCGGTATCGAAACCACGGCCATCGTCGCTGATGCGCAGGCAGATCATGTCGTCCTCCTCACTGAGGCGGACCGCGACAGTATGCGCCTCGGCATGGCGCATGACGTTGGTCAGCGCTTCCTGCAGCACGCGGAACAGGCCCACCGCCTTGGCATCGGACAACTGCGGCAGCTGCTCGGGCACTTCCACCAGGCAGGGAATCTGCGTGCGGGCCTCGAAGCGCCGCGCCTGCCACTCGATGGCCGAGGCGATGCCGGCGTCGAGGATCGGCGGCCGCAATGCCGTCGCCACGTCGCGCACGAGTTGGAACAGATGGGCGATCAGCCGCTTCATGCTGTCCAGGCGCTCCTTGAGCCCGGCGTCGAGCCCGGCGTAGGCCAGTTCGCACATGGAGGTCTCCAGTTTGAGCACCGTGAGCACCTGGCCCAGTTCGTCATGGACTTCCCGGGCGATACGCGCCTTCTCTTCCTCTCGCACGCTTTCCAGGTGCGCCGACAGATCGCGCAACTGGGCGCGGGAAGCCCCCAATTCCAGTTCGATCTGTTTATTGGCGGTGATGTCCCAGACCACGCCATCCCAGACTGCGCGGCCGTCATCGAAGATCCGCGCACTGGCCTTGATGTCGGCCCAGCGCAGCTCACCGTCACGAGTGAGGATGCGCCCCTGCCAATGCCAGTCGCGATCGGCCTCCAGCGCCTGCAACTGGCTCTCCCAGTAGCCATCGCGATCCTCCGGATGGACCAGGCCGCGAATGCCGCGCCCGGTATCCAGCAACTCGCTGGCGCTGTAGCCCACCAACCCTTCGCTGCCCTCGCCGATGAAAGCAAAGGCGGACGGCGCGCCGGCCTGCGGCCGCTCCAGGCGGAACACCAGGCCGGGCACGTTGGACGCGATGCCCTTCAGGCGCGCCTCGCTCTCTTCGAGTGCCTCGCGGGCGCGGCGACGCTCGGTGGCGTCGGAGAGGAACACCACCAGGTATTCGGAGGAGCCGAAGCGCAGGAAACTCAGCGACACATCCGCCGGCAGCCAGCTTCCATCGGGGCGCAGGCAACGTGTCTCGAAGCTCAACGGCCCCTCGTCGCTGTTGCGTGCTCGGCGCCAGAGATCGAGCCAGCGGTCCATGCTCAGTTCGGGCTGGAAGTCAGCCAGAGGCCGGTCCGCCAGGCTGCCCGGCACGTAGCCGAGCATCTGTTCGGCGGCACGGTTGGCGTAGCGCACGTGGCTGTCCCAGTTCACCCAGAGAATGCCCAGGGTGCTGTGGTCGATGGAGAACTGGGTGAGGCGCAGGGCTTCTTCGGCCGCTTCGCGCAATTGAAGGGCGTGGCGGGCATCCAGCAATTGCCGCTCCAGCTGACGCCGCTGCCGACGCAGCCAGGCGATGATGGCAGCAGCGATCACGAGCAACACACCTAGCAGCAGGCTGAGGTTCTGCCAGAAGCCCGCGGACTCTCCTAGGCGCGGATACTTGGGCTGCAGCCAGCGCTCATGGAGCTGGTCGAGGTCCTTGGCCGGCAGGCTACGCAGGGCGATGTCGATGATCGAGGCCAGTTCCGGCCAGTCCCTGCGCGAGGCGACCCGCAGCAGCTGCGGAAATCCGATATCCCCCACCACCGCCAGCCCGGCGAATTCCTGTTCGCGGGACAGGCGACTGAGTTGGGCCTCATCCAGCACGGCATAGCGCACCTGCTCGGCGAGCAGCGCCTGCAGCGCCTGCCGCTCACTGGCCATTGGCTTGAGATCGAGGTTGGAATAGGTGGCGCGCAGGTAATCAGCCACCGCGCTGGGTTGGCGCAGGGCCACGGGCGAGGTGGCATCGAGCTGCTCCAGATCCACCGCCGCACTGCCCTCCCGCTCGCCCACCAGCAACTGGGAAACCCGCAGGTAGGGATCGGAGAACAGCCACAGACGCAGGCCGGCAGGCGTCTGGCCAAGGCCCGGGGCCAGGTCGATCTGCCCGCTGCGCATGGCCTGTTCCAGTTCGGGCTGGCTGTCGTAGGTGCGCCAGACCAGCTCCACGCCCATGTCCCTGGCCAGCCAGTTCATCAGCTCGACGTTGGCGCCGGAGAGTTGCTGCAGTCGACGATCCAGCTGGACATAAGGCGCCTGGAGCACCGCGCCGACACGCAGCTGGGCGTGATTCTCGAGCCATTGCCGCTGACTTTCGTCCAGAGGCAGATCGCTCGACGCGGCCAGTGCGGGCATCGCCAGGCAGCAGGCGAACAACAGGGAAAGGAGCTCACGGATCATGGATGGCCAACCGCAACCAGGAGAAACAGCCGACATACCTTACTCCAGCCGTGGCGAACCATGCGAAGGCTCGGCCTGACAAATGCACGACGAGCCATTAGGCTCCTGCTTCCCAGCTTGACCAGGAAGTCCCCGATGCCCCGTGCCATTCGCCCTGTCCTTGCGGCCCTTTGTCTCGCCCTGCTGCCCGCCTCCCCCGTGCTGCTGGCGGAAGAAGACGCCGCCGCGTCGAAGGAGACTGCGCCGGCAGTAGAGCGAGCGCCCCTGGAGGAACGCAGCCAGGAGGAGGCCAGCAGCCTGGAGCGCCAACTTCCCGCGCGGGAGCAACAGCAGCTCAAGGCCGGCGAGGAGAGTTTCCTCGTGCTGTGGCAGCCTGCGAATGTCGGTGAGCCCAGCGGACTGGTAATTCTCCTCCCAGGCGAAGGCGAGACCGCCGACTGGCCCGAAGCCGTCGGCCCGCTGCGGCGCAAGCTGCCGGACTCCGGCTGGAGCACCCTCGCGTTGACCCTGCCGGACCCCAGCGGCGACCCACTACCGCCCCGCCCGCTGAAAACCGAGGAGCCGACCAAGGCGGAGCCGGCGGTAAGCCCAGAGAAGGCCGAAGAAGAGGGCCCAGCCAATACCGAGCAAGCCGGCAGCGCCGAACCCAATACCGACCCGGCGCCTCCGCCGCTGTCCCGCGATGCCATCCAGAAGACCCAGACCGAGCGTGTGTTTGCCCGCATCGACGCAGCGCTGGCCTTCGCCCGCCAGCAGAAATCCGGGGCGATCGTGCTGCTGGGGCATGGCACAGGCGCCTACTGGGCAACGCAGTACCTCGCCACCAATGAACCGAAGGATGTGCGCAACCTCCTGCTGGTAGCGGCGGAATTGCCTGCAGGCTACGAGCCCGCATTGGAGGATTCACTGCCCGCGCTGAAGCTGGCCACTGGCGACTTCTATTACAAGGACCAGCCCACCGACCGCGATGCCGCCCTGCGACGCCTGCACGCGAGCAAGCGGCAGAAGCACCCGGCCTATATCCAGATCGCCATGAAAGGCCTGCCGGCTGATCGGCGCATCGAACAGGAGCAGCTCATCCGGCGCATTCGCGGCTGGCTGAGCCTGCATCTGGAAGCGGACGCCAGCAAGGTGCCAGCAAATGCCGCTTCAGGTCCCTCCATCTAAGGAAGCACCCGGCGCAACGTCGCTCCGAAGAACGCTTCAGCGGAAACCGTGACGCTCGCGGATCAGGTTGTAGGCGCTGTGCAGTTCGCGGGTGCGATCGGTGGCGGCGCGCACCAGGGCGGGACTGGCGCCTGAGCCGGCAAGCTTGTCCGGATGGTTCTGGCTGAGCAGGCGGCGATAGGCACGTTTGATCACCGCCGGTTCGCAGTCGGCAGTCACCCCCAGCAGGATCAGCGCATCCTTGTAGCTGTTGCCGCGTTTGGGCGGCAGGCCATGGGGAATGTCGTAACCGGCCCCCAGCGCCTCGATTCGAGCTGTCGGAAGGCCGAGCCAATGCCCCCACTGCAGGATGAGTTCGCGCTCGCGCTGACCGATCCGGCCATCGGCAGCCGCCATCTGCCAGCAACTGCGCAGTAGGCGCTCCGCGGTCAGACGCTCGCCCTTCAACACGTGCAGGCTGGGCTGCAGATTGTCGCTGCCTGCCTTGCCGCGGTTGAAGGCCGCGATGGCTCGACGGGCACTGGCGTCATCCAGGCCGACCCGCTTCATTTCCGACCGTGCCTGCTGGATGTGGGCTTCCTGCACTCGTCCATCGCTCTTGGCCAGACGCCCGAGAAGGACGAACAGCAGGTCCTGCTCTTCGATGGCGGGATCGCCGCGCAGGCGCGCACGCAGGTCGCCCCAGGACTCCAGCTTCAGGCGCCGGTCGAGCACCTGGCCCAGCAGCGCACCGAGCATGGCGCCCGGAATGCTCGCCAGGGCGAAGCCGGCCGCGGCGCCGATCAGGGTGGCAGGCCAGACCAACTCAGGCCTCCGCCGTCAGCAGGCGTTCGACTTCCGCCAGGCGCTCGTGGGTACCGACATCCACCCAGCGTCCCGAGAAGTGCTCCCCGCTCACCTGGCCGGCAGCCATGGCCTGACGCAGCAACGGCGCCAGCTTGAAGGCACCGGGCTGGCAGTCGGCGAACAGGCGCGGATGGAGCACGGCGATGCCGCTGTAGGTGAGGCTGGGCTCACCGTCCACCGCATCACTCACTCGGCCGCCCTGCAGGCGGAAGTCGCCACGGGGATGGTGGGCGGGGTTGTCCACCAGTACCAGGTGGGCCAAGCCGTCCAGCGGTTGGCGCAGGCGGCGGAAGTCGAAGTCGGTCCAGACATCGCCATTCACCACCAGGAAGGGGCCATCCCCCAGCAGCGGCAGCGCACGGTAGATACCACCGCCGGTTTCCAGGGGCTCGCCCTCGGCGGAATAGCGGATGGACAGGCCGAAGCGCGCACCGTCGCCCAGGTGATCCTCGATCTGCTGGCCGAGCCAGGCATGGTTGATCACCAGCTCACGAAAGCCGGCATCCGCCAGCGCCCGGAGATGGAACTCGATGAGCGGGGTATCGGCGGCGCGCACCAGCGGTTTCGGGGTATGCAGGGTCAGGGGGCGCATGCGCTCGCCCTTGCCCGCGGCAAGGATCATGGCCTTCATTGGGCGACAGCCTCGTCCCGGGGCAGGCTGGCGAGCAGCTCACCCAGCTCGGCCAGTTCCGGACGACGCTCGATCACTGCCTTTATATAGGCAAAGAAGCGCGGCACATCGCCCAGGTACTTGGGCTTGCCGTCGCGATGGCAGATACGCGCGAAGATGCCGATGACCTTGAGGTGGCGCTGCACGCCCATCAGGTCGCTGGCGCGGCGGAACTCGGCGAACTCGGTCTGGACCGGAATCCCCGCTGCGCGGGCCTGGGTCCAGTAGCGTTCCAGCCAACCGGCGACGCGCTCCTCGGGCCAACTGAGGAAGGCGTCCTTGAACAGACAGGTGACGTCATAGGTGACCGGACCGTAGACCGCATCCTGGAAGTCCAGCACGCCCGGGTTCGGGGCACTGAGCATCAGGTTGCGCGGCATGTAGTCGCGGTGCACCAGCACTTGCGGCTGGGCCAGCGCGCTGTCGATCAGCAGGTCGGAAATGCGCTGCCAGGCCGCCAGGCGCTCGCCTTCCAGCTTGATCCCCAGGTGGTGCTGCAGGTACCACTCGGGGAACAGCTGCAGCTCACGACGCAGCAGGGCATCGTCATAGCTGGGCATGGGGACGTCGAGGCTGCGTTTCTGGAACGTCAGCAGCGCCTGCAGGGCGTCCTCGAACAGAGCGTCAGCGTTCTCGGCATTGATGACGTCGAGGTAGGTCTGGCGTCCCAGATCATCGAGGATCAGGAAGCCTTGCTCCACATCGGCGGCAAGAATACGCGGCACGTGCACGCCGGCCTCGGCGAGCATTCCGGCCACTTTGACGAAGGGACGGCAGTCCTCTCGGGGCGGCGGGGCATCCATCAGGATCAGGGTGCGGCCTTCGGCCTGCCAGCGGAAGTAACGACGGAAGCTGGCGTCGCTGCTGGCCGGAACCAGCGTGGCGACGGGCACGAGGCCCCAGCCTTCGGCAGCGAACAGGGTGGGCAACTGCTGATCAAGCCACTGGCTCAGCTGCTGAAGGCGCAGGTCTTCGTGGTGCATCGGGTGGTCTCCGGCGGCGCTAGCCGTTGTGCGGGTCATGCTTTATTATCCAGCATCTTTTTCAGCCCATCGAGAGGCGTGCGGCCCAGCGGGCCGAAGGCGCGCAGGAAGCCCGGACTAATAAGATGGCAGTAAGATCCCCCGCGTTTCGTAGAAAGTTCCCTCTGCTGGTGACCGGCAGCCTGCTGGCCCTCCAGCCAGTAGCCACTTCGTTCGTCGTCGCCGCAGAGCAGTTCGATTGCAAGGCTTCCACTGCTGGCGGCTGGGCCTGTGCGCCCAAGGCCAGCGCCGAGAGCCTGCCGCCACGCCCGGTACACAGCGACAGCGCCGTGAGCTCGACCATTGGCGTCGCTCCCCAGGCCATCGAAGGCGGCGAAGCCGAGGGCGGCAAGCCGACCCTGGTTACCGAGGCCGAAGGCAAGGGCCTGGCATCCCGCAGTGCCGACTATAGTCACCTCGACTGGGTGCCGCGCGACGAGCTCACTCCCGCGCAACTGGCCGAAGCCGGCCCTTATTGCGCCGGTGCCTATATCGAGCCGCCGCGCCCGGGCATCAACGACAACACTTCGCCGGAAGATGCGCCGACCTACATCTCCGCCAAGGCCTCGCGCTACGAGCAGGAGAAGCAGATCGCCACCCTCGCCGGTGACGTCGTCCTGCGCCAGGGCAGCATGCAGGTGGAGGCTGACGAAGCCAAACTGCACCAGGCCGAAAACCGTGGCGAGCTGGTCGGCAACGTCAAGCTTCGCGACAAGGGCGCCCTGGTAGTCGGTGACCACGCCGACCTGCAACTGGACAACGGCGAAGCCAAGATCGACAACGCCGAGTACGTCCTGCACCAGTCGCATACCCGCGGTAGCGCGCTGTACGCCAAGCGCCAGGAAGACGCGGTCATCCGTCTGAAAGACGGTACCTACACCCGTTGCGAACCGGGTGACAACGCCTGGCACCTGAAAGGCAACAACATCAAGCTGAACCCGGCCACCGGTTTCGGCACCGCGACCAACGTCACCCTGCGGGTCAAGGACATTCCGGTGTTCTATACCCCGTACATCTATTTCCCGATCGACGACCGTCGCCAATCCGGTTTCCTGCCGCCGACCATCGGTAGCAGCACCGACACCGGTTTCCTGCTGGTCACGCCGTACTACTTCAACCTGGCGCCGAACTACGACGCCACCCTGTACCCGCGCTACATGGCCAAGCGCGGCCTGCTGATGGAAGGTGAGTTCCGTTACCTGACCCGCAGCAGCGAGGGCCAGCTTGGCGCCGCCTACCTCGATGACAAGGAAGACGAGCGCAAACTCATGTCCGAGTACGAGAAGAAGCGCTGGCTGTACAACTGGAAACACACCGGTGGCCTGGACTCCCGCCTGCTGGCCGAAGTCGACTACACCGACGTCAGCGACCCGTACTACTTCGACGACCTGGACACCGACCTGGGTGTGGACACCCCTACCTACGTCAACCAGCGCGGCACCCTCACCTATCGCGGCGAAGGCTACACCGCAAGACTGAACGCCCATGCGTATGAGTTGGCGACCATCACGGACATCACGCCCTATGATCGCCTCCCTCAGATTACCCTGGATGGCGCGCTGCCCTTCCGACCGGGCGGACTGAACTTCGCCTATAAGACTGAGTTTGTGCGTTTCGACCGCAACCTGCGCGACGGTCTGTTCTCCGATATCGATGGCGTCACTTCGCCATGGAACGACAACAACCTTCGCGGCCTGGCCCGTGCCAATGGTGATCGTACCCATCTGGAGCCAAGCGTCGGACTGCCGATGACCTGGACCTGGGGCTTCCTCAAGCCGCAAGTCAAGTACGCCTATACCCAGTACGACCTGGACCTGGACCAGCAAGGCAAGAACAGCCTGCTGGCCGAACAGACCTTCCACAGCAGCCAGGATCGCCAGGTACCGATCTACAGCGTTGACAGCGGCCTGTACTTCGACCGCCAGACCCAGTTCTTCGGCAAGGATTACACCCAGACCCTGGAACCGCGCCTGTACTACCTCTACGTGCCGGAAGAGGACCAGACCGACATTCCACTGTTCGATACCGGCGAATCCACCTTCAGCTACTCGTCGCTGTGGCGTGAAAACCGCTTCTCCGGCCGCGACCGTATCGGCGACGCAAACCAGGCTTCCCTGGGCGTGAGCAATCGCTGGATCGAGTCCAACGGGTTCGAGCGCCAGCGCTTCAGTATTGGCCAGGCCTTCTACTTCCAAGACCGCAAGGTGCAATTGCCCGGAATCGACTTCCACGACCGTGCCGACGCGCAGGCTGATGTATCGCCCTACGCGCTGGAGTACATGTACCGCTTCAACCGCGACTGGCGCATCAACTCGGCCTTCAACTGGGACCCGGATACCCATCGCACCCGCTCCGGCAGCGCGATGTTCCACTACCAGCCGGAAGACAATCCGAACAAGGTGGTCAACGCCGGTTACCGCTATCGCAACGACACCGTCCACTTCGACCAGTCCACTGGTAACTGGGTAGTGGGCGGTGGCGACTTCGGCACCCCCGGCACCCCGGGTTTCATCAAGGATTACTACAAGATCAGCCAGCATGACTTCTCGGTCATCTGGCCGGTGGTCCCGCAATGGAGCGCTCTGGCCCGTTGGCAGTACGACTACAGCCAAAACCGTACCCTGGAAGCCTTCGGTGGCTTTGAGTACGACAGTTGCTGCTGGAAGCTGCGGCTGATCAACCGCTACTGGGTGGACTACGACGAATTCGACCAGACCCCCAACACAGCCAACGTAAGCGGCGACCGCGGGATCTTCCTGCAAATCGTCCTGAAGGGCCTCGGCGGCATCGTGGGAAACAAGGCCGAAGGCTTCCTGGAAAAAGGCATTCAAGGTTACCGTGAACGTGAAGACCAAGCTCTCTGATTGTCTGCGCCCGCTGCTGTTGGGCGCCCTCCTCCTCGGCGGCCTCGCGCACGCCGAGGTTCGCTCCATCGACCGCGTGGTCGCCATTGTCGATAACGATGTGATCATGCAGAGCCAGCTGGACCAGCGTCTGCGTGAAGTGCAGCAGACCATTGCCAAGCGCGGCGCCTCGCTGCCGCCCGAGCATGTGCTGAGCCAGCAGGTGCTGGAACGCCTGATCATCGAGAACATCCAGTTGCAGATCGGCGACCGCTCCGGCATCCGTATCGCCGACGAAGAACTGAACCAGGCCATCGAAGCCATCGCCCAGCGCAATGGCATGACGGTCGACCAGTTCCGCAGTGCCCTTTCCCGCGATGGCCTGTCCTATGACGACGCCCGTGACCAGGTTCGCCGCGAAATGGTCATCAGCCGCGTCCGTCAGCGTCGTGTGGCCGAGCGTATCCAGGTCACCGACCAGGAAGTGCAGAACTTCCTCGCTTCCGACATGGGCAAGATCCAGCTGTCCGAGGAATTCCGCCTGGCCAACATCCTGATCCCGGTACCGGAAGGCTCCTCGCCGAGCACCATCCAGGCTGCCGAGCGCCAGGCCCAGGAGCTGTACCAGCAGCTGCAGCAAGGTGCCGATTTCGCCCAGCTGGCGATTTCCCGCTCCGCTGGCGAAACCGCGCTGGAAGGCGGCGAGATCGGCTGGCGCAAGGCCGCCCAGCTGCCGCCGCCCTTCGACGCCATGATCGGTGCCCTGCAGCCTGGCCAGGTAACCGAACCGGTCCGCACCCCGGGCGGTTTCATCATCCTCAAGCTGATGGAAAAGCGCGGTGGCGACACCCTGGTTCGCGACGAAGTGCATGTCCGCCACATCCTGCTCAAGCCCAGCGAGATTCGCAGCGAAGCGGATACCCAGCGTCTGGCCGAGCGTCTGTACGAGCGCATCCAGGCTGGCGAAGACTTCGGCGAACTGGCCAAGAGCTTCTCGGAAGACCCGGGTTCGGCCCTCAACGGCGGCGACCTGAACTGGATCGACCCCAACGCCTTGGTTCCGGAATTCCGCGCGGTCATGGCCAAGACCCCTGCCGGCGAGCTCTCCAAGCCGTTCAAGAGCCCCTACGGCTGGCACGTCCTGGAAGTGCTGGGCCGCCGCGCCACCGACAGCAGCGAGAAGTTCCGCGAGCAGCAAGCCATCAACATCCTGCGTAACCGCAAGTACGACGAAGAACTGCAGGCCTGGCTGCGCCAGATCCGCGACGAAGCCTACGTCGAAACCAAGCTGTAAGTCGCTGGGTCCAGTCCAGCGCGCTGGCGGTACAATCACCGCCAACGCGCTGGACACCAAGCAAGGACCCGCAATGAAACCTCTCCGCTTCGCCCTCACCCCAGGTGAACCCGCCGGCATCGGCCCCGACCTCTGCCTGCTGCTCTCCCGCTCCGCCCAGCCCCACGCCCTGATTGCCATCGCCAGCCGCGACTTGCTTGAGCAGCGCGCCGCTGAACTGGGCCTGTCGATTCAGCTGATCCAGACCGATCCATCCCGCCTGCCGGAGGCCCCGGCCCCTGCTGGCAGCCTCTACGTCTGGGACACGCCCCTGCGAACCGCGGCCAAGCCAGGCCAGCTGGAGACCGAGAACGCCGACTATGTGCTGGAAACCCTGACCCGCGCCGGCCAGGGCTGCCTCGACGGGCTGTTCGCCGGGATGATCACAGCCCCTGTGCACAAGGGCGTGATCAACGAGGCCGGCATTGCCTTCTCTGGCCACACCGAATTTCTCGCCGACCTGACCGCCACCCGGCAAGTGGTGATGATGCTGGCCACTCGTGGCCTGCGCGTGGCCCTGGTGACCACTCACCTGCCCCTCAAGGATGTCGCCGCCGCCATTACGCCCGACCGGCTCCAGCGAGTCAGCCGCATCCTCCATGCGGACCTGGTGAACAAGTTCGGCATCGCCAAGCCGCGCATCCTGGTGTGCGGCCTCAATCCCCACGCTGGCGAAGGCGGCCACCTGGGCCGGGAGGAACTGGAAGTCATCGAGCCGACGCTCGAAGGCCTGCGCGAAGAGGGTCTGAACCTGATCGGCCCGCTGCCCGCCGACACGCTATTCACCCCCAAGCATCTGGAGCATTGCGATGCCGTGCTCGCCATGTACCACGACCAGGGGCTGCCCGTGCTCAAGTACAAGGGTTTTGGCGCGGCAGTGAACGTCACCCTGGGTCTGCCGATCATCCGCACCTCGGTGGACCATGGCACCGCGCTGGACCTGGCTGGCACCGGGCGCATCGACTGCGGCAGCCTGGAAGTCGCCCTGGAAACCGCCTACCAGATGGCCGCGGCGCAACAAGCCCTTCGATAAAGCGACCATCCCGCGCCGCTTTCGCGGCCAAGCCTTAGGCGGCGCGGGCTGGCGCCTGATAAACTGCGCGACTCAAGTTTCCACGCCAGGCTCCCAGCCTGGCCCCAAGGCCTGGAGCCTTCGATGTCCGAACACTACCAACACCGCGCGCGCAAGCGTTTCGGCCAGAACTTCCTGCATGACGCCGGCATCATCCACCGCATCCTGCGCAGCATTCATGCCCGCGCGGGCGAGCGCCTGCTAGAGATCGGGCCGGGCCAGGGCGCACTCACCGAAGGTCTGCTGGCGAGCGGCGCCCAGCTCGACGTCGTCGAGCTGGACCTGGACCTGATCCCCATCCTGAAGCACAAGTTCGGACTTCTGCCGAACTTCCGCCTCAACCAGGGCGATGCGCTGAAGTTCGACTTCCGCCAACTCGACGCCGAACCCCACAGCCTGCGGGTAGTGGGCAACCTGCCGTACAACATCTCCACGCCGCTGATCTTCCACCTGCTGAGCCATGCGGACCTGATCCGCGATATGCACTTCATGCTGCAGAAGGAAGTGGTGGAGCGCCTGGCCGCCGAGCCCGGCGGCGGCGACTGGGGCCGGCTGTCGATCATGGTTCAGTACCACTGCCGCGTGGAACACCTGTTCAACGTCGGACCGGGCGCCTTCAATCCGCCGCCCAAGGTGGATTCGGCCATCGTGCGCCTGGTCCCCCACGAAGTCCTGCCGCACCCGGCCAAGGATCCCGCCCTGCTGGAGCGCGTAGTCCGCGAGGCGTTCAACCAGCGCCGCAAGACCCTGCGCAATACCCTGAAGGGCCTGCTGGACGCTTCCGCCATCGAAGCCGCAGGCGTCGACGGCGGGCTGCGCCCCGAGCAACTCGACCTGGCTGCCTTTGTCCGCCTGGCCGATCAACTGGCTGCCTCCAGCGCGACCCCCTAGACTCCAATTCCAGCAATTCGAGAACTTTCGCGTGTCCGATCCCCGTTACAAGGTCGACGTCAGCGTCGTCACCCGCTTCCTCCCGGAACAATCGCAGCCGGACGAGAACCGCTTTGCCTTCGCCTACACCGTGACCATCCAGAACAATGGCGAGCTGCCGGCCCAACTGCTCACTCGCCACTGGGTGATCACCGATGGCGATGGCCATGTGCAGGAAGTACGCGGAGCCGGCGTGGTCGGGCAGCAGCCGCGTATCGACCCGGGCGCCAGCCACACCTACACCAGCGGTACCGTGATGGCCACGCGTGTCGGCAGCATGCAGGGCAGCTACCAGATGCTCGCTGACGACGGCAAACGCTTCGACGCCATCATCGCCCCCTTCCGCCTGGCCGTTCCCGGCTCGCTGCACTGAGGACACCGGCATGACGGCTTATGCGGTCGGCGACCTCCAGGGTTGCCTCGATCAACTGAAGTGCCTGCTGGAACAGGTCCGCTTCGATCCAGCCAAGGATGAACTCTGGCTGGTGGGCGACCTGGTCAACCGGGGCCCCAAGTCCCTGGAGACCCTGCGCTTCCTTTATTCCATCCGCGAATCGGTGGTCTGCGTTCTCGGTAACCACGACCTGCACCTGCTGGCCGCGGCGAACAACATCGAACGACTGCGCAAGGCCGATACCCTGCGCGAGATCCTCGAAGCGCCGGACCGCGCCGAGCTGCTGGACTGGCTTCGCCGACAGAAGCTGCTGCACTACGACGAGCAGCGGGACATTGCCCTGGTCCACGCCGGGATTCCGCCCCAGTGGTCGCTGAAGAAGGCCCTCAAGCGCGCCGCCGAAGTCGAGGAAGCCCTGCAGGACGACGCCCGCCTGCCGCTGTTCCTCGATGGCATGTACGGCAACGAACCGGCCAAGTGGGACGGCGACCTGCACGGCGTCACGCGCCTGCGGGTCATCACCAACTACTTCACCCGCATGCGCTTCTGCCGCGCCGACGGCACCCTGGACCTCAAGTCCAAGGAAGGCCTGGATACCGCGCCCCCCGGTTTCGCCCCCTGGTTCAGCTACCCCGAGCGCAAGACCCGTGGGCAGAAGATCATCTTCGGCCACTGGGCGGCGCTGGAAGGCAATTGCAACGAACCCGGCCTGTACGCCCTCGACACCGGCTGTGTCTGGGGCGGCACCATGACCCTACTGAATATCGACAGCGGCGAGCGCATCAGCTGCAGCTGTGAGGAGAACCGCCATGAGTGAATTCCAGCGCATCGCCCCCGAACAGGCCCAGACCCTGCGCGAACAGGGCGCCGTGGTGGTGGACATCCGCGACCCGCAGAGCTTTGCCCTCGGGCACATCAGCGGCGCGCACCACCTGGACAACCACTCCCTGGCCGACTTCATCGCCAAAGCCGACTTCGACAAACCGCTGATCGTCGCCTGCTACCACGGCAACTCCAGCCAAGGCGCGGCCGCCTATCTCGCCCATCAGGGCTTCTCCGAGGTCTATAGCCTCGACGGCGGATTTGAACTGTGGCGCAGCGTCTATCCCGGGGAAGTCGCCCAGGGCAACGTCGAGTAAATTTTTTTCGGCGAGGCGCAACGCCGCGCTATCTCTGGCTTGGCGCCATTTCCCCGACGGACGGTAATCCCCTGTTATCGTTCCGTCACGCTTGACGTTGCCGATAACGAACTACTCTTAGCTCAGGCCATCCAAAAAAGGGGAGAGCCGGTACACCGGTTCCGGGCCATCGGCAGCGACCATTCAGGTGTTCTGGGGGACTTTCATCAGCCGGCCTTCTTCGGCTGACTGCCCGCACCCGCACAACCGACCCCGCGCCGGCTTCCTGATCCCAGCGAGGTGACGTCATGAGCATTTTCAGCCACTTCCAACAACGCTTCGAAGCGACTCGCCAGGAGGAATATTCCCTTCAGGAATACCTGGACCTGTGCAAGCAGGACCGCAGCGCCTACGCCACCGCCGCCGAACGCATGCTCATGGCCATCGGTGACCCGGAGCTGCTCGACACCTCGGTCGACTCGAGGCTGTCGCGGATCTTCTCCAACAAGGTGATCCGCCGCTATCCGGCCTTCGCCGACTTTCACGGCATGGAAGAGTGCATCGACCAGATCGTGTCCTACTTCCGCCATGCCGCCCAGGGCCTGGAAGAGAAGAAACAGATCCTCTATCTGCTGGGACCGGTGGGTGGCGGTAAATCGTCCCTGGCGGAAAAGCTGAAGCAGTTGATGGAACGTGTGCCCTTCTATGCGATCAAGGGATCGCCGGTGTTCGAATCGCCCCTGGGGCTGTTCAACGCCGATGAGGATGGCGCCATTCTTGAAGAGGAATACGGCATTCCGCGGCGCTACCTGCGTACCGTGATGTCGCCCTGGGCCACCAAGCGTCTGAACGAACTGGGCGGGGACATCAGCAAGTTTCGTGTGGTGAAGCTGTATCCGTCGATCCTCAACCAGGTCGCCATCGCCAAGACCGAGCCGGGCGACGAGAACAACCAGGACATCTCCGCGCTGGTGGGCAAGGTGGATATCCGCAAGCTGGAGGAATTCCCGCAGAACGACGCCGATGCCTACAGCTACTCGGGCGCTCTGTGCCGGTCCAACCAGGGCCTGATGGAGTTCGTCGAGATGTTCAAGGCGCCGATCAAGGTCCTGCACCCGTTGCTGACCGCCACCCAGGAAGGCAACTACAACAGCACCGAGGGCCTGGGCGGACTGCCGTTCAACGGCATCATCCTGGCCCACTCCAACGAGTCGGAATGGCACAGCTTCCGTAACAACAAGAACAACGAGGCCTTCATCGACCGGATCTACATCGTCAAGGTGCCCTACTGCCTGCGCGTCACCGACGAAATCAAGATCTACGACAAGCTGCTGGTCAGCAGCTCCCTGGCCCACGCCCACTGCGCCCCAGACACCCTGCGCATGCTGGCACAGTTCTCCGTACTGTCCCGTTTGAAGGAGCCGGAGAACTCCAACATCTATTCGAAGATGCGCGTCTACGACGGCGAAAACCTCAAGGACACCGATCCGAAGGCCAAGTCGATCCAGGAGTATCGTGATGCGGCAGGCGTGGACGAGGGCATGAACGGCCTGTCGACCCGCTTCGCCTTCAAGATCCTTTCCAAGGTGTTCAACTTCGACCCCCACGAAATCGCGGCCAACCCGGTGCACCTGCTCTATGTACTGGAGCAGCAGATCGAGCAGGAACAGTTCCCGGCGGAAATGCGCGAGCGCTACCTGCGCTACATCAAGGAATACCTGGCGCCGCGCTACATCGAGTTCATCGGCAAGGAAATCCAGACCGCCTATCTGGAGTCCTACAGCGAATACGGCCAGAACATCTTCGACCGCTACGTGCTCTACGCGGACTTCTGGATCCAGGACCAGGAATACCGCGACCCGGAAACCGGCGAGATCCTCAACCGTGTGGCCCTGAACGAGGAACTGGAGAAGATCGAGAAACCGGCCGGCATCAGCAACCCGAAGGACTTCCGCAACGAGATCGTCAATTTCGTACTGCGCGCCCGGGCCAACAACAACGGCAAGAACCCGAGCTGGCTCAGCTACGAGAAGCTGCGCGTGGTCATCGAGAAGAAGATGTTCTCCAACACCGAGGACCTTCTGCCGGTCATCAGCTTCAATGCCAAGGGCAGCAAGGAGGAGCAGCAGAAACACAACGACTTCGTCAAACGCATGGTCGAGCGCGGCTATACGGAGAAACAGGTACGCCTGCTGTCCGAATGGTACCTGCGGGTACGCAAGTCGCAGTAAAACAGTCTCAAGCTGCAAGCCTGGAACATGCACGCCGGAGGCGCCGTTACACGCGGCGTCCTCCGTGCCTTGCAGCCTGAAGCTCCCCGGAGGGGTATATGAGCTACGTCATCGACAGGCGTTTGAACGGCAAGAACAAGAGCACGGTGAACCGCCAGCGGTTCCTGCGCCGCTACCGCGACCACATCAAGAAGGCCGTGGAGGAGGCCGTCAGTCGCCGATCCATCACCGACATGGAGCATGGCGAACAGATCAGCATCCCCGGCCGGGATATCGACGAGCCCGTCCTGCACCACGGCCGTGGTGGCCGGCAGACCATCGTCCACCCCGGCAACAAGGAATTCACCACCGGTGACCGCATCCCCCGTCCCCAGGGCGGCGGCGGTGGACGTGGTGGCGGCAAGGCCAGCAACCAGGGCGAGGGGATGGATGACTTCGTCTTCCAGATCACCCAGGAGGAATTCCTCGACTTCATGTTCGAGGACCTGGAACTGCCCAACCTGGTCAAACGTCACCTCACCGGCGCCGACACCTTCAAGACCGTGCGGGCCGGCATCAGTAACGAAGGCAACCCGTCGCGGATCAATATCGTCCGTACCCTGCGCTCGGCCCATGCGCGGCGCATCGCCCTGTCGGGTAGCAGCCGCGGCAAGCTGAAGGAAGCGAAGGAGGAACTGGAGCGCCTGAAGCGCGAGGAGCCGGACAATTTTGGCGATATCCAGGAACTTGAAGCGGAAATCGCGAGACTTCGCGCCAGAATCGAGCGCGTTCCCTTCCTCGACACCTTCGACCTCAAGTACAACCTGCTGGTCAAGCAACCCAATCCGTCCTCCAAGGCAGTGATGTTCTGCCTGATGGACGTCTCCGGCTCCATGACCCAGGCCACCAAGGACATCGCCAAGCGCTTCTTCATCCTCCTGTACCTGTTCCTCAAGCGGAACTACGACAAGATCGAGGTCGTGTTCATCCGCCACCACACCAGCGCACGCGAAGTGGACGAGGAGGAATTCTTCTACTCCCGGGAAACCGGCGGCACCATCGTCTCCAGCGCGCTGAAGCTGATGCAGGAGATCATGGCCGAGCGCTACCCCATCAACGAGTGGAACATCTACGCCGCCCAGGCCTCGGACGGCGACAACTGGAACGACGATTCACCCATCTGCCGGGATATCCTGATCAAGCAGATCATGCCGTTCGTGCAGTACTACACCTACGTCGAGATCACCCCGCGCGAGCACCAGGCGCTGTGGTACGAGTACGAACAGGTCTGCGATACGTTCGCCGATACCTTCGCCCAGCAGCAGATCGTCTCGGCGGCGGATATCTACCCGGTGTTCCGCGAGCTGTTCCAGCGCAGGCTCGTGACCTGAGGGGAGGCGTGAAATGACTGCCAGCAAGAAGGAACGCAAGCCCATTTCAACGGGGTCGGAATGGACCTTCGACCTGATCCGCACCTATGACCGCGAGATCAGCCGGATCGCCGAGCGCTACGCGCTGGACACCTACCCGAACCAGATCGAAGTGATCAGCGCCGAGCAGATGATGGATGCCTACGCTTCGGTCGGCATGCCCATCGGCTATCACCATTGGTCCTACGGCAAGCACTTCCTCGCCACCGAAAAGGGCTATTCGCGGGGTCAGATGGGCCTGGCCTACGAGATCGTGATCAACTCCGATCCCTGCATTGCCTACCTGATGGAGGAAAACACCATCACCATGCAGGCGCTGGTAATCGCCCACGCCTGCTACGGCCATAACAGCTTCTTCAAGGGCAACTACCTGTTCCGCACCTGGACCGACGCCAGCTCGATCATCGACTACCTGGTGTTCGCCAAGCAGTACATCGCCCAGTGCGAGGAGCGCCATGGCATCGACGCCGTGGAAGACCTGCTGGACTCCTGCCACGCCCTGATGAACTACGGCGTGGACCGCTACAAGCGTCCCTACCCCATTTCAGCCGAGGAAGAGCGACGCCGGCAGAAGGAACGCGAGGAGCATCTGCAGAAGCAGATCAACGACCTCTGGCGCACCATTCCCAAGGGCAGCGGCAAGGGCGGCGAGAAAGACAACCAGCGCTTCCCCGCCGAACCGCAGGAAAACATCCTCTACTTCATCGAGAAGCACGCGCCTCTACTGGAACCCTGGCAACGGGAAGTGGTGCGCATCGTGCGCAAGATCGCCCAGTACTTCTACCCACAGCGCCAGACCCAGGTGATGAACGAAGGCTGGGCCACCTTCTGGCACTACACCATCCTCAACGATCTGTACAACGAGGGCCTGGTCACCGACGGCTTCATGATGGAGTTCCTGCAGTCGCACACCAGCGTGGTCTACCAGCCGCCCTTCGACAGCCCCTATTACAGCGGCATCAACCCCTACGCCCTGGGCTTCGCCATGTACCGCGACATCCGCCGCATCTGCGAGGAGCCCACGGATGAGGATCGGTACTGGTTCCCGGACATCGCCGGCAGCGACTGGTTGTCCACCCTCAAGTTCGCCATGAACAGCTTCAAGGATGAGAGCTTCATCCTGCAGTTCCTCTCGCCCAAGGTGATCCGCGACTTCAAGCTGTTCAGCATCCTCGACGACGACCAGAAGGACGAGCTGTACGTCCCGGCCATCCATGACGAGCAGGGCTACCGGTTGATCCGCGAAACCCTGGCGGCCCAGTACAACCTCGGCAACCGCGAACCCAACGTGCAGATCTGGAGTGTGGACCGCCGCGGCGACCGCTCGTTGACCCTGCGTCACCAGCAGCACGACCGCAAGCCACTGGGTGAGTCGACCGATGAAGTGCTCAAGCACCTGCATCGCCTCTGGGGCTTCGATATCCACCTGGAAACCCGCCACGGCGAGCAGATAACAGGGAGCCATCATGTCCCCCCAAAGGGGGAGCGCACTGAGGACGGGGAATACCCGCGCCTGGACCTGATCATTCCACCCATTTGATCGGTTGACCGCATGCCCGGCCCGCGCCGAGCATGCGGTTCCCCCCTATGGGAGCCGCCCTCAGATGCGCCTGTTCCTCGTCCTGCTGCTGTGCCTGGCCCTGGCCACCTGCTCCACGCCCATTCCGCAGGTCCGCATCCTGCAACCCGCCACAGCCGGGTTGGCGGGGCGCAGCAGCTTCCAGCTGATCTCGCCGGAAAAGGCGGTAGACGGCGAACTGCCTTACCCGGAGCGCTACGCCCAGCTCGGCCCACTGATCCGCCAGGCCCTGGGGGAGCGTGGTTATCGCGATGCCAATGATGCGCAAATGCGTGTCTACTACTGGCTGGCAGTGAGCGACCAGCCACTGGAATTCAAGGTCAATCAGGCACCGCCCAGCCCCCTCGGCCCGTACCAGGCCATCCACCGGCTGCACGACGAAACCGGCACCTTGCGCCTGCGCCTGACCGACCCCGACGGCCAAGTACTCTGGGAAGGCCTGGCCAGCACCGGCCTCAGCCCCTCCTGGGACAGCGCCGAGCTGCTGGAAAGCGCCGTGCGCGCGCTGGTCGCCCAGGTCCCTGCCGCTCGCTAGGCTGCTATCCTCCGCAGCCACGGAGGCAAGCCATGCAGATATACAAAGTGGGCGGAGCGGTACGCGACCGTCTGTTGGGCCGCGAGGCGATCGAAAACGACTGGGTAGTGGTCGGCGCCACGGCCGAAGAAATGCTGGAGCTGGGTTACCGCCCGGTGGGTGCGGACTTCCCGGTGTTCCTGCACCCCCAGAGCGGCGAGGAATACGCTCTCGCGCGCACCGAGCGCAAGAGCGGCCGCGGCTACGGTGGTTTCACCTTCTATGCCAGCCCGGATGTGACCCTGGAACAGGACCTGATCCGCCGCGACCTCACCGTCAACGCCATGGCCGAGGACGACCACGGCAACCTGATCGACCCCTACGGCGGCCAGAAGGACCTCGCTGCCCGCGTGCTGCGCCATGTCTCCCCCGCGTTCGCCGAAGACCCCCTGCGCGTACTGCGCGTGGCGCGCTTCGCCGCGCGTTATGCGCCGCTGGGCTTCACGGTCGCCGAGGAAACCCTGGTGCTGATGCGACAGATTGCCGAATCCGGCGAACTGGACGCCCTGACACCTGAACGCAGTTGGAAGGAAGTTTCCCGCGCCCTGATGGAACCGCGACCGGATGTGTTCATCCAGGTCCTGCGCGACTGCGGCGCCCTCGCCGCCTGGTTGCCCGAGGTGGACCGTCTGTTCGGCGTGCCACAGCCGGAGAAACACCATCCCGAGGTGGATTCCGGCATCCATGTGCTGGCGGTGCTACGCCAATGTGCGGAACACCAGCAGCCGCTCACCGTGCGCTGGGCCAGTCTGCTGCATGACCTGGGCAAGGGCCTGACCCCCGAAGAGGAGTGGCCGCAGCACATCGCCCACGAAAAGCGCGGCCTGAAGCTGATCAAGGCCGTGAACGAGCGCTGCAAGGTACCCCGGGATTGCCAGGAACTGGCGCTGCTGGTGGGCGAGTACCACACCCATGCCCATCGCGCGCTGGAACTTCGTCCGACCACCCTGCTGGAGTTGCTGCAGAGCTTCGATGTCTACCGCCGACCGCAGCGCTTCGAAGAGTTCGTCGCCGCCAGCGAAATGGATGCCCGCGGACGCACCGGCCTGGAACGGCGCGACTACCCCCAGGCCGCGTACCTGCTGGGCGCGGTGGCTGTCGCCCGCGCGGTGACGGTGCAGCCGCTGCTGGAGAAGGGATTGAAGGGCGCCGAACTGGGTGAAGCGCTCAAGGGTGAGCGCCTCAAGGCCCTGAAGGCTTACAAGGAAGGCTGCGGGAAGGCCTGAATCAGCTCGGCGGGCGTCAACTCGGCGCCCCGCCACGAGAAGGAAGCCGGCCAGAGCATTTGCTGGATGGAGGCACCCTGCCACAGCTCAGCGAAGGGGCGGCGCTCTCCCGGATGCAGCACCTCGGGTGCCAGAAGCGCCAGGGGCCAGAGCACGAAGGCGTTCTTCAGCACCTCGGGACGCGGCAGGACCAGGCCGTCGAAATTGCCCACGCGGTCGCCATACAGCAGCACATCGATGTCCAGCGGCAGGCCCTTGCGGCCCGGCGCGTATCGGCCGTTGTCGGCTTCGATTTCCTTGAGCCGGCGATCCAGCTCGTGGAGCGACAGGTCAGTGCGGGCGACCACCACGAAATTGAAGAAATTCCCGCTCTTGATACCAACGGGCAGGCTCTCGAACACCGCCGAGCAGCGGATGTCCTGAAGGAAACCGGCCAGGGCTTCGAGCCCGGCGGTGAGATTGCGCTCGCGCTCGATGTTGCTGCCGAGGCCGAGGTAGATAGTGGTCAGCGACATCCGCGCTCGATCTCCACGCCAACGCTGCTGGCCGCGGCAACTGCGCCAGGCTTGTGCAACTTCAGGCGGACCCAGGGGATGTTGAACTCGGCCATCAGTACGGCCACTAGGCGCTCAGCGAAGGTTTCCACCAGGAGGAACTGCGCTTCGGCGGCGAAGGCCTGAATGCGCTGGGATACGGCGGCGTAGTCGAGCGCCTTGTCCAGGTCATCGCCCTCGGCGGCCGGGCGGTTGTCCCAGCCCAGTTGCAGGTCCAGGCGCAGGCACTGGCGAATGCTGCGCTCCCAGTCATAGGCACCAATTACGGTGTCGACTTCCAGACCCTCAATGAAAACCGTGTCCACGTCAGTGCTGCCCCGCTAGAATCGGGACTTCCTCGCCCCGGAATGGATACCATGTTTTGGCTGCTGGCGACTCTCGCCTACCTGCTCGGATCGTTGTCCTTCGCCATTCTGCTCAGCCGTCTGTTCGGCACGGGCGACCCGCGTGCCCAGGGCTCCGGCAACCCTGGCGCCACCAACATGCTGCGGGTGGCAGGAAAGAAGCTGGCGATCCTGACCTTGCTCGGCGACCTGCTCAAAGGCCTGCTGCCAGTGCTGGTCGCCCGCTACTGCGGCTTCGACATCCAGCAACAGGCCTGGATCGGCCTTGCCGCGGTGCTCGGGCACCTCTATCCCCTGTACTTCCGCTTCCGTGGCGGCAAGGGCGTCGCCACCGCCGCCGGCATGCTGCTGGGGCTCTATCCCCCGGCCGCGCTGCTGGCCATCTGCGTCTGGCTGCTGACCTTCCACCTGACCCGCACCAGCTCACTGGCAGCGCTGATCGCCACGCCGCTGACCCTGCCACTACTGGCCTGGCAGCAACCCGGCGCGCTCCTGCCGATGACCGTGCTGACCGGGCTCATCGTCTGGCGCCATCGCGGCAATCTACGCGACCTTTTCGCTGGACGCGAACGGCATTTCTGATCGTCTGAATGAAATCGGCTCAACCAGCCGTCAGACAGCGGGTAGCTGCTCCATCGGCCAGCGCGCCTGCACACCAATCGCCGGACCATCCTGCTGCCCCGCCAGCAAACGCTGGCAGCCGGCATAAGCGATCATCGCGCCGTTATCGGTGCAGAAACGCGGCCGCGCATAGAACACATCGCCGTTCATATCGCCGAGCATCTTGCCCAACGACTGGCGCAACGACTGGTTGGCACTGACGCCGCCAGCGATCACCAGGCGCTTCAGGCCGGTCTGCTTGAGGGCGCGCTTGCACTTGATGGTGAGAGTGTCCACGACCGCCTGTTCGAAGGCCAGAGCGATGTCGCAACGGGTTTGCTCGCCGTCGTCCCCAGCATTGCGACACTGCTGCCAGGTGTTGAGGGCGAACGTCTTGAGGCCGCTGAAGGAGAAATCCAGACCGGGACGATCAGTCATCGGCCGCGGGAAGGTGAAGCGACCGGGTGTGCCGCTCTGGGCCAGGCGGGCGATCTCCGGACCACCGGGATAGCCGAGGCCGATCAGCTTGGCGGTCTTGTCGAAGGCTTCGCCGGCGGCGTCGTCCACCGATTCACCAAGCAACTGGTAACGACCGATGCCATCCACCCGCACCAACTGGGTGTGGCCGCCGGACACCAACAAGGCGACGAACGGGAACTGCGGCGGCTGCTCTTCCAGCATGGGGGCCAGCAAGTGGCCTTCCATATGGTGCACGCCGAGTGCCGGCACACCCCACGCGAAGGCCAGGGCCTGGGCGCAGGAAGCCCCCACCAGCAGCGCGCCCACCAGGCCGGGGCCGGCGGTATAGGCGATGCCATCGATGTCTTCGGGTTTACGACCGGCCTCTTCCAGCACCTCGCGCAGCAGCGGCAGCAGGCGCTTGACGTGATCGCGGGAGGCCAACTCGGGTACGACGCCGCCGTAGACCCGGTGCAGGTCGATCTGACTAAACAGCGCGTCGGCCAACAGGCCACGCTCACTGTCGTAAAGGGCGACGCCGGTTTCGTCGCAAGAGGTTTCCAACCCCAGCACTAGCATGGGTACGAGCCTTTCTGGCCTGGTAAAAGAAGAAGGCGCGAATCATAATCGTCGCCCCTTGTGCCGACTAGCGGTTTTCGACTGAAGGCTTTGCATTCCGTGCCTTGAGGCGTTAATATCCGCAGCCCTTGAAATCCGACGCGCCACCGAGCCAACTTTTGCCGGAATGCGTCGACCATTCGGTAATTGATGAAGGTACGACCTGGATGCCAGCCGTCAAAGTTAAAGAGAACGAACCCTTCGACGTAGCCCTGCGTCGTTTCAAGCGCTCCTGCGAAAAAGCCGGCGTACTGGCCGAAGTTCGCAGCCGTGAGTTCTACGAGAAGCCCACTGCTGAGCGCAAGCGCAAAGCCGCCGCCGCGGTTAAGCGTCACGCCAAGAAAGTGCAGCGCGAGCAGCGCCGCCGCGAGCGCCTGTACTGAGTTAACAGGCTCCGCAGCACGCTCAAGCGTCGCCCGGCTCCGGCCGGGCGAGTGCATGTTGGGCACACAAGAGACTCCGCTTCGCCTAGGCGAATGGCGGAGTTTTTTGCTTTCCAGCTCAAGACTCTCGCCTCTGGGCGCGAGTATGCTTTGAACCTCCCCGCGTCCCGAGCACCCTATGGCTGGCCTGATCCCCCAAGGCTTCATCGACGACCTGCTGAACCGCACCGACATTGTCGAAGTGGTCGGCGCGCGCGTGCAGCTGAAAAAGGCCGGCAAGAACTTCAGCGCACGCTGCCCCTTCCATAACGAAAAGACGCCCTCCTTCAGCGTCAGCCCGGACAAGCAGTTCTATTACTGCTTCGGCTGCGGCGCCGGTGGCAACGCCCTCGGCTTCATCATGGACCACGACCACCTGGACTTTCCCCAGGCGGTCGAGGAACTGGCCAAACGCGCCGGCCTGGATGTTCCGAGAGAAGAAGGTGGACGCAGCAGCGGCCCGCGCCAGCCAACTGACTCCCCGCTCTACGCACTGCTCACCGCCGCTTCGGATTACTACCGCCACGCGCTGAAACAGCACCCGACCCGCAAGGCCGCCGTCGAATACCTGAAAGGACGCGGCCTGACCGGCGAAATCGCTCGCGACTTCGGCCTCGGCTTCGCCCCGCCCGGCTGGGACAACCTGCTCAAGCACATGGGCGGCGACAGCCTGCAGCAGAAGCACATGATCGATGCCGGCCTGCTGATCGAAAACAGCGATTCCGGCAAGCGCTACGACCGCTTCCGTGACCGGGTGATGTTCCCGATTCGCGACAGCCGCGGACGCATCATCGCCTTTGGCGGCCGCGTGCTGGGCGACGACAAGCCGAAGTACCTGAACTCCCCGGAAACCCCGGTTTTCCACAAGGGCCAGGAGCTCTACGGGCTGTTCGAGGCGCGCAAGCACAACCGAAACCTCGACGAAATCATGGTGGTCGAGGGCTATATGGACGTCATCGCCCTGGCCCAGCAAGGCCTGCGCAATGCCGTCGCCACCCTGGGCACCGCCACCAGCGAGGAGCACATCCGCCGCCTGTTCCGACTGGTGCCGAACATTCTTTTCTGTTTCGACGGCGACCAGGCTGGACGCAAGGCCGCCTGGCGCGCCCTGGAAGCCACCCTGCCGGGGCTGGAAGACGGCCGCCGCGCGCGCTTCCTCTTCCTGCCCGAAGGCGAAGACCCGGATAGCCTGGTCCGCAAGGAAGGCACTGACGCCTTCCGCGCCCGCATTACCCAGCACGCCCAGCCGCTGGCCGATTACTTTTTCCAGCAGCTGACCCAGGAAGCCGATCCGACCTCCCTGGAAGGCAAGGCCCACCTGGCCACCCTGGCCGCGCCGCTGATCGAGCGAATCCCAGGCGCCAACCTGAAGGTGCTGATGCGCCAGCGACTGGCCGAAATCACCGGCCTCAACGGCGAAGCCCTCGGCCAGTTCGCCCGTAGCGCCGCCCCGAGCGTCAGCCACGATAACCAAGGTTACCCGGAAGATTCCTACTACGAAGGCTTCTCCGGCTACGACAACCAGCAGTACGAGCCTGACCACTCGCAATACTTCGAACAGCCGGCCGCGCAGCAGGGCAACTGGCAGAACGACGAGAAGCGCAAGGAAGGCTGGAAAAAGGAAAACTGGAAAAAAGACGGCAAAAAGTGGAACAAGCAGGGGCGCGATGATTTCAAGCGCCCACCACGCACCGAAGTGAAGGTGGAATCCCCCACGCTCACCGCGCTACGGACCTTGCTCCACCATCCTTCACTTGCGCAGAAAGTGGAAGATGCCAGCCATTTCGCCGCTGAAGACGACACCTACGCGCAGCTCATGGTGTCCCTGGTGGAAGCCGTGCAGAAGAATCCGAAACTGCGTTCGCTGCAGTTGATCGCCCGCTGGCACGGCACCGATCAGGGCCGTCTGCTACGGGCTCTGGCGGAGAAGGAATGGCTGATTTCCGATGACAACCTTGAACAACAGTTTTTCGACACTATAACTAGGTTGTCGGCTCGCCAGCGGGAACGCCGCCTGGAAAATCTGCTGCGGAAAGCACGGCAAAGCGAACTCAGCGCAGAGGAAAAAGATCAGCTGCGCGACCTTCTCAGCCGCAACACGTCTCCACTGACTCCGACCTCAACTGGCGCGTGAGGCCCCGGATCAGGTATAATCCTCGGCTTGTTTTCAGCCCGCCAAGACCTTAAGTGGATAGGGTGCTATGTCCGGAAAAGCGCAACAGCAGTCTCGCCTCAAAGAGTTGATCGCCCGTGGCCGTGAGCAGGGATACCTGACTTACGCGGAGGTCAACGACCACCTGCCGGAGGATATTTCCGATCCGGAACAGGTGGAAGACATCATCCGCATGATCAACGACATGGGGATCAACGTATTCGAGAGTGCCCCGGATGCGGATGCCCTGTTGCTGGCCGAAGCCGACACCGACGAAGCCGCAGCTGAAGAAGCCGCCGCCGCTCTGGCTGCCGTGGAAACCGATATCGGCCGCACCACCGACCCTGTGCGCATGTACATGCGTGAAATGGGCACCGTGGAGCTGCTGACCCGCGAAGGCGAAATCGAAATCGCCAAGCGTATCGAGGAAGGCATCCGCGAAGTGATGTGCGCCATCGCCCACTTCCCCGGCGCTGTCGACGGCATCCTCGCCGAATACCAGCGGATCACCAGCGAAGGTGGCCGCCTGTCCGACGTTCTCAGCGGTTATATCGACCCGGATGACGGCACCC
Source organism: Pseudomonas sp. BN411 (assembly GCF_029871235.1). Classification (GTDB taxonomy): domain Bacteria; phylum Pseudomonadota; class Gammaproteobacteria; order Pseudomonadales; family Pseudomonadaceae; genus Metapseudomonas. The sequence goes on along the minus strand of NZ_SSOM01000054.1, from coordinate 86,719 downwards.
TGCCGGCCGAGGAAGTCGAACCCGTTGAGCTGAAGGACAATTCCGCTTCGGCCAAGGACAAGGACGAAGACGAGGACGAAGAAAGCGAAAGCGACGAAGAGGAAGAAGGCGACGGCGGTCCGGACCCGGAAGAGGCCCTGCGCCGCTTCACCGCGGTTTCCGATCAGCTCGACAAGGCCAAGAAGGCCCTGAAGAAGCACGGTCGCGACAGCAAACAGGCTACTGAGGAGCTACAGGCCCTGGCCGAACTCTTCATGCCGATCAAGCTGGTGCCGAAGCAGTTCGACGTCCTCGTGGAAAAAGTTCGCAGCGCCCTGGACCGCGTCCGCGGCCAGGAACGCGCCATCATGCAGCTCTGCGTGCGTGACGCCCGCATGCCGCGCGCCGACTTCCTGCGCCTGTTCCCGGGCAACGAAGTCGACCTCGACTGGGCCAACGGCCTGGCCAAGGGCAAGGCGAAGTACGCCGAAGCCATCGGCAAGCTGGTGGACGACATCAAGCGCAACCAGCAGAAGCTGGTGGATCTCGAGAACGAGGTCGAGCTGACCGTCAACGAGATCAAGGACGTCAACCGCCGCATGTCCATCGGTGAAGCCAAGGCTCGCCGGGCGAAGAAAGAGATGGTCGAGGCCAACCTGCGTCTCGTGATCTCCATCGCCAAGAAGTACACCAACCGCGGTCTGCAGTTCCTCGACCTGATCCAGGAAGGCAACATCGGCCTGATGAAGGCGGTGGACAAGTTCGAATACCGTCGCGGCTACAAGTTCTCGACCTACGCCACCTGGTGGATCCGTCAGGCGATCACTCGCTCGATCGCCGACCAGGCACGCACCATCCGTATTCCGGTGCACATGATCGAGACCATCAACAAGCTCAACCGCATCTCCCGTCAGATGCTGCAGGAAATGGGCCGCGAGCCCACTCCGGAAGAGCTTGGCGAGCGCATGGAGATGCCTGAGGACAAGATCCGCAAGGTACTGAAGATCGCCAAAGAGCCGATCTCCATGGAAACCCCGATCGGCGACGACGAAGACTCGCACCTGGGCGACTTCATCGAGGACAGCACCATGCAGTCCCCGATCGACGTGGCCACCGTGGAAAGCCTCAAGGAAGCGACCCGCGAAGTCCTGGCCGGCCTCACCGCCCGTGAAGCCAAGGTCCTGCGCATGCGCTTCGGCATCGACATGAATACCGACCACACCCTCGAGGAAGTCGGCAAACAGTTCGATGTGACCCGCGAGCGTATCCGCCAGATCGAAGCCAAGGCGCTGCGCAAGCTGCGTCACCCGTCGCGAAGCGAGCACCTGCGCTCCTTCCTCGACGAGTAAAGCGATACGAGAACCCCCGGCCAGTCCGGGGGTTTTCTTTTGTCCGCGAACCAGATCGCAGCTGCGTTCTTTCCCCTTCCAGATGCCAACCGGCCACGTCTACACTTCCGTCTGACATCCCATCAAGGAATGAGGCCGCCAATGGCGCGAGTGCGGGCCCTACTGATGTTCTGGCTGGCACTCTGGACCATTCCGGCCGGAGCCTTGACGCTCACCCCGGACGAACAGGCCTGGCTCGACCAGCATGGCGAACTGAAACTGGGCATAGATGCCTCCTGGCCCCCCTTCGAGTTCCGGGATGCCCAGGGCCGCCACCAGGGCCTGGCCGCCGACTATGTCGAGCTGATCCGCCGGCGACTGAACGTGAAGGTCACCCCCATCGAGTCCAGCAATTGGGGGAATGTGCTCAAGCGGGCCCGCGCAGGCAAGCTGGATATCCTGCCCGGCATCATGTCCACCCCCGAACGCCAGCAGTACCTGAACTTCACGCGGCCCTACCTCGATTTCCCCATCGTCATCCTTTCCCAGACCAAAGGCCCCCAACCTTCGAATATCCAGGGCCTCTACGGCCTGCGCGTCGGCATCGTGTCCGACTACGCCCCCCATGAGCTGCTGCGCAACCAGCACCCCGACCTCAGCCTGCAGGGCTACCCCACCGTCGCAGCCGCACTCCAGGCCTTGGCTACCGGCGAAGTGGATGCCTTCGTCGGCGACCTCGCCTCCAGCGTCTGGAGCCTGCGCCAGCTCAAGCTCAACGGCATCAGCATCAGTGGCGAAACGCCTTATCGCTATCAACTGGCCATGGCGACACCAAAGATCCACCCGCTGCTGGCCGGTATCCTCGACAGGGTCTTCGCCGAGATCACCCCGGAAGAAACCGCGGCCATCCAGGAGCGCTGGGTGGGCGACGCCCTCTATCAGCGGACCGACTGGAACCGCATCCTCCTCTACGGACTCCCTGCGCTATTGCTGGTGGCCGGCGCCCTGACCTTCGTCCTGCGCGTCAACCACCGCCTGAGCAACGAAATGGCCGGCCGCGCCGCCCTTCAGGACGAACTGCGCAGCAGCGAGCAGCACTACCGCGGCCTGGTAGAAAGCCTGAACGCCATCGCCTGGGAAATGCGCGTCGACGACTACTGCTACACTTACGTCTCGCCCCACGCCGAACGCCTGCTGGGCTACCCCTTGAGCACCTGGCTGGAACCCGGTTTCTGGCGTCGCACCTTGCACCCCGACGACGCAGGATGGGCCAACACCTTCTGTGAAACCGAAACCGCCGCGGGTCGCGACCACAGCCTCGACTACCGCATGATCGCAGCCGACGGCCGGGTCCTCTGGGTGCGCGACATCATCACCCTCATCCCCCACGGTGAGACCCAGATGATGCGCGGTCTGATGATCGACATCACCGAGGCAAAACAAACCGAGCAAGCCCTGCGCCTGTCCGAACAGAAGTTCGCCTCGGTGTTCCACAACTGCCCCGACATCATCGTCATCGCCCGTCGCACCGATGGCAGCCTGCTGGCCATCAACCACACCTTCGAGCAGCAGATCGGCCTCAGAGCCAGCGAAGTCCTCGGCCGCACCGCCACCGAACTCGATATCTGGGGCATCCCCGGCATTGGCCCGAAACTCCTCCAGCGCCTGCAACAGGGCAACCCGCTGCACAACCTGGAAATGCCCTTCCGCCGCGCCAACGGCGAAACCTTCATCGGCCTGATCTCCGCCCAGGCCATCGACCTGGACGACACGCCAGCCCTGGTGGTCGTGGTACGTGATATCACCCAGGTAAAGGAAACCCAGCGCTTGCTGCAGGTTTCCGAAGAGAAGTTCGCCAGCGCCTTCCATGCCTCCCCCGACGGCCTGCTCATCACCCGCATCAGCGATGGCCTGCTGCTGGAGGCGAACGACGGTTTCAGCCGCATTACCGGCTACAGCCCGCAGGAGATCGCCGAACGCTCCACACTGGACCTTGGTCTCTGGGCCGACCCGACGGAACGCGAGCGCATGATCCAACTCGTCCGCGAGCAGGGCAGCCTGCACAACTTCACCACCGCCGTGCGCACCAAGCGCGGCCAGGTGCGCATCTGCGAACTCTCCGCCCAGCCGATTCCCATCGGCGGCGAGCCCTGCATGCTGACCATTGCCCGCGACATCACCGAGCGCCAGCAGATGCAGGAAAAACTGCTGCAGGCCGCCACCGTCTTCGAAAGCACCGCCGAAGGCGTGATGATCACCGACACCGAACAGCGCATCACCGCGGTCAACCGCGCCTTCAGCGAAATCACCGGCTACAGCGAAGCAGAAGCCCTCGGCCAATCACCACACATGCTCGCCTCCGGTCAGCACGACAGCGCGTTCTACGCCGCCATGTGGCACCAGCTGGAACGTGAAGGACACTGGCAAGGCGAGATCTGGAACCGCCGCAAGAACGGCGAACCCTACCCCGAATGGCTCACCATCAGCGCCGTACGCGACCGCCACCAGCAGGTTACCCACTACGTCGGCGTGTTCGCCGACATCTCGCCGCTCAAACACGCCCAGGCGCGGCTCGACTACCAGGCCCACCATGACCCGCTCACCGGCCTGCCCAACCGCCTGCTGTTCGAGAGCCGCCTGCAACTGGCCCTGGTCGAAGCCGCCAATGACGACCTCCACGGCGCCGTCCTCTTCATCGACCTCGACCGCTTCAAGCACATCAACGACAGCCTCGGCCACCCGGTGGGCGACCTGCTGCTCAAGGGCATCGCCCATCGCCTGCGCGAACAGCTGCGCGACATCGACACCGTGGCCCGCCTGGGCGGCGACGAATTCATCATCCTGCTGCCCGGCCTGCACGGCCCCGATGACGCCCAAGCCGTCGCCCACAAACTGCTGGCCTGTTTCGAAGCGCCACTCCCAGCCGGCCAGCACGAGTTCTTCATGAGCGCCAGCATCGGCATCAGCCTGTTCCCGGAGCACGGACTGGACGTCGCCACCCTGGTGAAGAACGCCGACGCCGCCATGTACCGGGCCAAGGCCCGTGGCCGCAACCGCATCGAGTTCTACACCCGCGACCTCACCAGCCAGGCCACTGAACGTATGGCGCTGGAAACCGAACTGCGCCGCGCTCTGGAACGCAACGAGCTGTCCCTCTCCTACCAGCCCAAGCTCAGCTTGCAGAACCAGGCCCTGGTGGGCGCCGAAGCCCTGGTGCGCTGGTACCACCCGAAGCTCGGCGAGATTCCACCAGAGCGCTTCATCCCGCTCGCTGAAGAAAGCGGCCTCATCCTCCCGCTGGGCGACTGGGTGCTGGACCACGCCTGCCGGCAGATGCAGCGCTGGCAGGAAGCCCACGCACCGTTCGGCCCACTTTCCGTCAACCTCGCCGGTGCCCAACTGCGCCAACCGCTGCTGGTGGAACGCCTGCAACGCCTCATCGACAGCCTTGGCCTGGAGCCCCAGCGCCTGCAGCTGGAGATCACCGAAGGCTTCATCATGAGCCAGGCCGAAGAAGCCCTCAGCGTGCTCCACAACCTCAAGGCCCTCGGCGTACAGCTGGCCATCGACGACTTCGGCACCGGCTATTCCTCCCTCAGCTACCTCAAGCGCCTGCCGCTGGATGTGCTGAAGATCGACAAGTCCTTCGTGCGCGGCCTGCCCGACGATCCCAACGACGCCGCCATCAGCCGCGCCATCATCGCCCTCGGCCGCAGCATGCAACTCACCGTGATCGCCGAAGGCGTCGAAACCAAGGCCCAGGAATACTTCCTCGCCGCCGAAGGATGCCAACAGATTCAAGGCTTTATCGTCAGCACACCCTTGCCGCCAGAAGCTTTCGAACGCAAATTCCTAAGCCCCCTCCCCACGATTGGCACCCAGCAAAAGGCGCCTGTATAATCCGCCGGCCTTCTGGGGCCTATAGCTCAGTCGGTTAGAGCAGAGGACTCATAATCCTTTGGTCCACGGTTCGAGTCCGTGTGGGCCCACCAAATCAAAAGCCGCGCATTGCGCGGCTTTTGCGTTTCTGACTTCCTCGTCATCCGTTTCACCCTCCCGCTTCAGCCCCTGCATGCCAAAGCAACGGATAAGGTGGTGCTCCATCATCGGCGCAGCTTGACCGTTAGTGACATGCGCGCCCAATCTATACGCAAATTACGTAGAGAATATGGAAGCACTCTTCGTGGAGCTGCCGCCGTTCCAGCGGCACCGGGCGGATCATCTGGACGATGACGCCTACACAGCCTTGCAGCATCTGCTGCTGACTCAGCCGGAAGCCGGGAGCCTCATTCAAGGAACCGGAGGACTTCGCAAGCTGCGTTTTGCTGACGAGGGACGAGGCAAAGGCAAGCGTAGCGGCATCCGCGTGATCTATTACTGGTGGCTGGGTGGAGCGCAGTTCTGGCTTTTCACCCTCTACGGCAAGGACGTTCGCGATGACCTGAGCGCAGCCCAGAAAAAGGTATTCAGGCAGCTGTTGGAAGCGGAACTCGAAGCGAGGAAGACGATATGAACCGGGACATTTTTGCCGAGTTGATGGAAGGCATCGAAGCACTGGCACAAGAACGTGAGGGCAAGGTGACACTTCGCTCGCACCGACTCGCCTTGCCGGAGCTACGCGCCGTGACTGCGGAGGAGCTGGTTTCAATTCGTGAACGGCTGAAGATGTCGCGCCCAGTCTTTGCCATGTATCTGCGCACCAATCCGCGAACGTTGGAAAATTGGGAGCAAGGCCGCGCCAAACCCAACGCCCAGGCCACAACTTTGATCCGCCTGGTGCAGCAGTACCCGGAGACGGTGGAGCATCTCGCGCACCTCTCCTGAAGCAGAAGATTCGGCTCCAATCTTCTTCCGAGCTTTCCTACCCGAGTTCGCCATTGTCGGCCTACAAGGGGCATCGGTAGCGTCCTCCCCCGTCGCAGCCTTGGTTGCGTCCGGGAGTGGAATCCCGATGTAGCAGGAAAAGCACAAGCGCCATAAGCAGGGTCAGCGATTGGACGTTTCATTCGATGACTCTGGCGGTCTATGGCGGACCGTGCGAGGGGGGCAGTAGCCCACCGGTTTCCTGCTGCGCCGGTATTCCACACCTCGTACGGTCCGCCACCCTCTCAAGTGGTGGACTCTTCGATATCAGAAAGGAGTCTGCTCATGTCCCACGACTATTTCGTCCCCAGCGTTTTCCATCGCCATCGCCGCCCACTCCGTGCCCTGCTGATCGACGATCAGGCCTGGGTCGTGGCCCGCGATCTCGGCGCTCTGACCGACTGCCATTTCAACGACCGCCTCGCCGAGAAACTTGACCGCGACCAGTGGCGCATCGCAACCCTGCAGAAGCCGAAGGGCAATTTCGAGCAGCAATTGTTGATCAGCGAAAGCGCCGTGTGCGAGGTGCTCAGGACGAATTACTACCACCCGGAAAACCGCAGCCTGCGGCAGTGGATCACCGGTGAGGTGGTACCCGCCCTGCGTTCAGCGGCTCATCCGCAGCTGCCCCAGCATCGCCGGGTAGAGTGGCAGGGCAAGGAGTACAGCCTGATGGAATGGCAAGGGCGTAGCTGGGTGCGGATGGTGCATGTGGCGGAGTTGTTCGAGGGACGAGGCCCCAACCCGGCAACCTGACCTTGTGGGGGCGAATTCATTCGCTGAGGGCAGGTCTTCAACCTGCTTAGCGATAGAAATCGCCCCCACAGGAAAAGCCGCCCGCGAGTCCCCTCAGGCACCGACCGCAAAGCCGCGCAAGAACCCCGCATAAGGCTTGGGTAACGGGAAATCCAGGTCGCCGCGCTTGCTGGTGGAAAGCCGCAGTTCACCCAGCAGTTCCACCATCTTCAAGGCAGCGCTGACGCCGTCGATCACCGGCACGCCGATCTCTTCCTGCAGCGCAGCGGCCAGGTGGCTCATGCCGGCGCAGCCGAGGACGATGGCGCCCGACTCATCGCGCTCCAGCGCTTCCAGGCAGGCCGCACGCATGATGCGGAACAGACCGTCCGGGTCTTCATCCAGCGCCAGCACCGGAATCTCCACGGCGTGGATGCCCCGGCAGTGCTGGTGGAAGCCATAACGTTCCACCAGATGGCGGGCAATGACCTTGGTGCGGCCAAGCGTGGTGACGACGCTGAAGCCGGTGGCGACCCAGGTGGCCAGGTGCATGGCCGCTTCGGCGATGCCGATCACCGGGTACCGTGCGATTTCCCGCGCCGCCAGCAGGCCGGGGTCGCCGAAGCAGGCGATCACGTGTCCTTCTGCGCCGTCCCGTTCGCCGTCGCGAATGGCCTGAAGCAACCCGGGCACGGCAAGCGCTTCGTCGTAATGCCCCTCGATGGAAGCCGGACCTGCGCTGTTGGTCACGGCCAGCAACTGATTGCCGGGGCGCAGCAGGTGGCTGGCGGCTTCGGCAATACCGGAGGTCATCGCCACGCTGGTGTTCGGGTTGATCAGCTGGATTTTCATGGCCGAGGTCAGGTCTCGATCAGGTGTTTCAGCGGGTGGTAGTTGGCCTTGAGCTTGCCGGCCGACTCGACGATGGCGTTCTCGATGGCCCCCAGGTGGAAGCAGGTCAGCTCGATGGCGGCGTTCTGGTTGCCGGCCTCGATGAACTCGATCAGACGCAGGTGCTCGTCGTCGCGGCAGGCGTCATGGCGCTCGTCATCCAGGGCGGCGACATAGAGCGAAGCGCGCGAGATGAGCTTGCGGAACCAGTCCAGCAGCACCGGGTTGTTCAGTGCCTCGGCCAGCTTGATGTGGAACTCGCCAAGCAGGTAGATCAGGCGCTCGTGGTCATGGTTGCGCCGGGCTTCCTCTTCCAGCAGCAAGTGCTCGCGCAGGTCCAGCATTGCCGCGCTGTCGCGACGCCGGCAGAGCTCGGTGACAACGCCGATCTCGATCAGACGCCGCGTTTCGAACAGCAGGCGGATTTCATCATCGCTGGGCAGTGACACCCAGCAGCCCTTGTTCGGTTCGGAGGACACCAGGCCATCGGCCTCCAGTTGCTTCAGCGCCGCCCGCACCGAGGTGCGGCTCACGTTGAACAGCTCCGCCAGGGAGGCTTCCCCCAGTTTCATACCAGGCCGTAGCGAGCGGTTGCTGATGGCCTGGTAAACCCCCTGGTAGACGCGGTCCACCGTGGTTTCCAGTTTCTTGTCTGCCATTCGTGACTCCGTAAGTGCGTGTGCAACCCGGCTCCTGCAGGAAACAAGCAGGCAGAAAAACCCGGTTGCGTTGTCAGCATAATCCGAGTATTTCTAGATTGCATTCAATTTTTGCATACAAAAACAAGAGGAATGCACCATTATGAAGCACACATCCTCCATCGAGGTGCAACGCGTCAGCAAGCGCTACACCGATGACCCCGAAGTGGCTCCCGCGCTCGACGATGTTTCGGTCAGCATCCGCCACAACGAGTTCTTCACCCTCCTCGGCCCGTCGGGCTGCGGCAAGACCACCCTGCTGCGCTCCATCGCCGGTTTCGAGCAGGTCACGTCCGGCTCCATCCAGATCGGCGGCCAGCGCGTGGACCAGCTCCCGCCCTACAAGCGCCGGGTCAATACCGTGTTCCAGAACTACGCGCTCTTCCCGCACATGAGCGTGGCCGAGAATATCGCCTTCGGCCTGGAGATGCAGGGGCTGGAGCGCAACGCCATCCCCGGTCGGGTCAAGGAGATGCTGGCCCTGGTGCAGATGGAACACCTGGCCCGTCGTCGCCCCGCCGAGCTTTCTGGCGGCCAGCAGCAGCGGGTGGCCCTGGCCCGCGCCCTGGCGCCGCGCCCTGATGTGCTGCTGCTGGACGAACCTCTTTCCGCGCTGGACCTGAAGCTGCGCAAGGAAATGCAGGTAGAGCTCAAGCGCGTTCAGCAGGAAGCCGGCATCACCTTCATCTTCGTCACCCACGACCAGGAAGAAGCGCTGACCCTCTCCGACCGCATCGCCGTGATGTCAAGCGGCAAGATCCTTCAGATCGGCACCCCCAACGACATCTACGAACGCCCGCAGCACCGCTTCGTCGCCCACTTCATCGGCGACATCAACTTCCTCCCCGGCAACCTCAAGCGCTGCGCCCAGAACGGCAGCCTGTTCCAGCCTGAAGGACTGCCGGTGGAAATCCCCTGCGCTTCCGCCAACGGACTGGACAGCGGCAAGGCGCAACTGGCCTTCCGCCCGGAACGCTCGAAGCTGGTGGACCCGTCCGAGCCGCACCACCTGCGCGGCGTGGTCGAAGCCGTGCTCTACGTCGGCACCGCCACGCTCTACCAGTGCCGGCTGGCCAACGACCTCAAGGTGATGCTGCGCGAGAGCAATGAAGGCGCCACCAGCTCCCGCCCCGTGGGCTCACCGGTGGCAGTGCACCTGCCGCCCCATGCCTGCCTGCTGATGGAGGCCTGAGATGAGCGTCAGCGCCACCTCCCCCAGCCTCAACCGGCTGTTGCTGCTGTCGCCGGTGCTGCTCACCCTGCTCTGCCTGATCGCCATTCCGCTGGGCATCATGGGCTATATCAGCCTGCTGCCACGCAACCTCTACGGCGGAGTCGACTGGAGCGCCAACTGGCAGTGGCAGAGCTATATCCAGCTGTTCTTCCAGGAAGATTTCGACGGCAACCTGGAGCTGAACTGGGTCTACGCCCAGGCCCTGCTGCGCTCGGTGCTGCAGGCCGGCGGCACGACCCTGCTGTGCTTTATCGTCGGCTTCCCCGTGGCCCTGTGGATGAGCAGCCTCAGCGAGCGCTCGCGCAACATCATGGTGCTGCTGATCACTATCCCCTTCTGGACCAACCTGCTGATCCGCAACTACGCCTGGCTGATCATCCTGCGCGAGCACGGCTGGCTGGCCCAGAGCATCAATGCGCTGTTCCCGCAGGCCGGCGGCATCACCCTGCTGTACAACGATTTCGCCGTGGTGGTCGGGCTGGTCTACAGCTTCCTGCCGTTCATGATCCTGCCGATCTACTCCACCCTGGAGAAGCTCGACTGGCGCCTGGTGGAAGCCGCCTATGACCTCGGCGCCAACCGCTGGAAAGCCCTGCGCCGGGTGATCCTGCCGCTGTCCATGCCGGGCGTGGTGGCCGGCTCCCTGCTGGTGTTCGTGCCGAGCCTCGGCGCCTTCATCACCCCCGCCATCCTCGGCGGCGGCAAGACCCTGATGATCGGCAACCTGATCCAGCAACAGTTCGGCACCGCCCGCAACTGGCCGCTGGGCAGCTCGCTGTCCTTCCTCCTGCTCGGGCTGATGCTGCTGGCCCTGGTGCTTTACGCCCTCTACGCCAAGAAGGCCGCCAAGGCCGTTCGCCAGGGAGCCCGCTGATGATCGCCTCGCACTTGAAGAAACTGCCGCTGACCCGCGAAACCAGCCTGCTGGTACTGGCCTACCTGTACCTGCCGATCCTGGTGTTGATCGCCTACAGCTTCAACGCCAACCGCACCGCCACGGTATGGACCGAGTTCTCCTTCGCCTGGTACGGGCGCATCCTCGCCAACCCGTCGATCCAGGCGGCGGCGCTGAACTCGGTGATCGTCGCCGGCATCGCCACCGTCTGCGCCACCGCCATCGCGCTGCTGGCGGCGCTGGCCACCTACAAGCCGTTCTACGGACAGAAGATGGTGGAAGGCGGGATCAACCTGCCGCTGATCCTGCCGGAGATCGTCACCGCCGTGGCCACCCTGCTGCTGTTCATGGCGCTCGGCATCAAGCTCGGTCTGCTGACGGTGATCGTCGCCCACATCGGCTTCTGCATCCCCTTCGCCTACCTGCCGATCCGCGCTCGCCTGAACGACCTCGACAAGAGCCTGCTGGAGGCGGCCAACGACCTCTACGCCAATCCCTTCCACACCTTCCGCCGCGTGACCCTGCCGCTGCTGTTCCCGGCGGTGCTGTCCGGTGCGGTACTGGCGTTCGTGGTCAGCCTGGACGACTTCATCATGACCTTCTTCGTCGCCGGCCCCGGCTCGACGACGTTGCCGGTCTACATCTTCTCGGCCATCAAGGCCGGGGTAACGCCGGAGATCAACGCGATCTCCACTTTGATGCTGGTGATCTCCATCGTCCTGGTGGTGCTCTCGTACTGGCTCGGCCAGCGAGGCAAACCAGCCGCCTGAACCTTGTTCCACCTCTGCCCAACCTGTTCTTCAACCCGGAGAAAAACAATGAAGTTGAAAGCATTGCGTCATGGGGTAGCCGGATTCGCCCTCAGCTGTTTCGCCGCCACCGTCGCCCAGGCGGACGAGCCCAAGGAGCTGTTCTTCTACAACTGGACCGACTACTACCCGGTGGAACTGCTGGCCAAGTTCGAAAAGGAAACCGGCATCAAGGTCACCATGGACGGCTACGACAGCAACGAAACGCTGCTGGCCAAGCTGCAGGCCGGCGGCGCCGCCTACGACGTCATCGTGCCGTCGCACTCCATCATGCGCACCCTGATCGAGCAGAACCTGCTGCAGGAAATCGACTCCCCCAGCCTGCCGAACTTCGCCCATGTGAAACCGGCCTTCCGCAACCCGGACTTCGACCCCGGCCGCAAGTACTCGGCGCCCTACCTCTGGGGCACCACCGGGTTCTCGTACGACAGCGCACGGGTACCGGGCGGCAAGCTGGATGACTCCTGGAAGGAGTTCTTCGAGCCGCGTCCCGAACTGCAGGGCCAGGTGGCCGCGCTGGATACGCCGAGCAGCGTGATCAACGCCGCCAGCCACTACCTGGGCGTGGACGAGTGCACCGAGAACCCGCAGGACGCCAAGCGCATCCTCGAACTGCTGCAGAAGCAGAAACCCTTCCTGAAGATGTACAGCTCCGACAACACCGTGGACCGCATGGCCTCGGGCGAAGTGATCATGATGCAGAACTGGAACGGCTCCACCGCCCGCGCCACGCTGCAGAAGAACACCATCAAGTACGTCTACCCGCGTGAAGGCGTGGCCATGTTCCAGGACAACTTCGCCGTGCCGAAGAGCGCGCCGCACCCGGGCAACGCCAAGGTGTTCATCGACTGGATGATGAAGCCCGAAAACGCCGCCGCCGTGTCCAACTCCATCGCCTACGCCAACGGCGTCGACAGCGATGCGCTGCTGGACAAGAAGTGGAAGGTGATGGACGCCATCAACATGCCCGACGAGTTCGCCGAACGCCTGCGCCCGGAGAAGGAATGCAGCAACCAGGCCCGCGAGCTGCAGGACCGCATCTGGTCCAAGCTCAAGGGCTGACATCGAACCGTATTCGTAGGATGTGGTTGAGCCTGCGAAACCCATCGCCCCGCGCACAGCAGCATGGGTTTCGCTCCGCTCTACCCATCCTACGAACTGAGCCACCTGTGGGAGCGAATTCATTCGCGAAGGGCCGCGCAGCGGTCCCCCAACCTTTGCACTTTGCCTTTGAGGTCCCCATGACCGACACCTATTGGCTGCGCAACGTCCGCCCCTTCGGCGGCGCGGCTGAAGACTTTCTCATCCAGGACGGCCGCTTCGCCGAGCGCCGTCCTGCCAGTGATGCGCCGCTCGCCACCGCTGACATCGACGGCGCCGGCCAGCTGATGACCTGCGCCCTGGTGGAAAGCCATATCCACCTCGACAAGACCCTCTGGGGCCAGCCCTGGCGTCCGAATAGCGCGGGACCGACGCTGAAGGACTACATCGCCAACGAGCGTCGCGTGCTGCGCGAGGTCACCGCACCCATCTCCGAGCGTGCCGGCGCCCTGCTGGAAAACTGCATCGCCCGTGGCTCGCTGACCATGCGCTGCCACGTGGACATCGACCCCGAATTCGGCCTGCGCCACGTGGAGGCCATGCAAGCCCTGCGCGAGCGCTACCGCGACCTGATCGACCTGGAACTGGTGGTCTTCCCGCAGACCGGACTGGTCAGCCGCCCCGGCACCGCCGAGCTGATGCGCGAGGCCATGGGCCTGGGCGTCGAGAACGTCGGCGGACTCGATCCCTGCGGCATCGACAACGACCCCATCGCCCAGCTCGACATCGTCTTCGGCCTGGCCAGCGAGTTCGACCGGGGCGTCGACATCCACCTGCACGACAAGGGCGAGCTGGGCCTCTGGCAGATCGCACGCATCGCCGACTACACCGAGCGGTTCAACCGCCAGGGCCGCGTGATGATCAGCCACGCCTACTGCCTGGGCATGGCGCCCTGGAGCCAGGTGAAGCCCCTGGCCGAACGCCTCGCCGCGCTGAACATATCGCTGATGAGTTCGGCGCCCGCCGACTGCTCCGTGCCGCCCTTCCTCGCCCTGCACGAGGCCGGCGTGAACCTCTGCCTGGGCTCGGACGGCATCCGCGACGCCTGGTCCCCCATGGGCAATGGCGACATGCTCGAACGCGCCATGCTCCTGGCGTTCCGCTTCGACCTGAACAAGGACGAAGAACTGGCCACCGCCTTCGATGCCGCCAGCCTGCACGGCGCCAAGGCCCTTGGCCTCGCGGAACACGGCCTCACCCTTGGGGCCCGCGCAGACTTCCTGCTGATGGATGCGCAGAGCCTGGGCGATGCCGTGGTCACGCGGCCGCCTCGCCAGGTCTACCGCGCCGGCAAGCTGATCGCCGCCCAGGGCCGCCTGCTGGAGAGCCGCCTGTGAGCGCACCCCGCATCGGCCTGAAAGCCAGCTGCGTGGTGGGCTTCGATGGCACTCGCCATGTGCTCTGGCGCGACGGCGAAGTGGTGATCGAAGGCTCGCGCGTGCTCTTCGTCGGCCGGGGCTTTCCCGGCCCGGTGGACCAGTGGATCGACTACGGCAATGCCCTGCTCGGTCCCGGTTTCATCGACCTCGACGCCCTCGGCGACCTCGACTCCACCGTGCTCTGCCTGGACAACGGCGACGAGAACGCCATGGGCCGCATGTGGTCGGCGGAGTACCTCGCCCGCGGGCCGAAGGAGAGCTACAGCTTCGACGAAGAAGTCTTCAAATACCGCTACGCCTTCACCCAGCTGATCCGCAATGGCATCACCACCGCCATGCCGATCACCTCCATGTACTACCGGGAGTGGGCGGAAACCTACGACGAGTTCGCAGCCGTGGCCGGCGTCGCCGCCGAGTTGGGCCTGCGCACCTACCTCGGCCCCTGCTACATGAGCGGCATGCAGTACCTGCAGGCCGACGGCAGCCGCGCCGAACACTGGGAAGAAGCCCGCGGCCTGGCCGGACTGGACGCCGCCGAGCGCTTCTTCCGCGATTTCGATGGCACCCAGGGCGGGCTGATTCGTGGCGCCCTGCTGCCCGACCGCATCCAGACCTGCACCCCGGCGCTGTTGCAACGCACTGCCGCCCTCAGCCGCGAACTGGCCGCACCAGTGCGCCTGCATTGCTGCCAGGGCCCCGGCGAGGTCGCGCTGGTCAAGGCGCTGCGCGGCAAGGCGCCACTGGCCTGGCTGGAGGAGCTGGACCTGCTCGGCCCGCGCGCCGTGCTGCCTCACGGCATCTACATCGAAGGCGACGACGACCTCGCACGCCTGGCGAACAGCGGCGCCAGCCTGGTGCACTGCCCGGTAGTGTTCGCCCGTGACGGCGAGGCACTCGATTCCTTTGGCCGCTACCGCGCCCACGGCGTCAACTTCGCCCTCGGCACCGATACCTGGCCGGCGGACCTCTTGGACAACATGCGCCAGGGCCTGAACATCGCGCGGCTCAAGGAAGGCGGCAGCGCCAGCACCTCCGCCCTTGACCTCTACAACGCCGCCACCCTCGGCGGCGCCAAGGCCCTGGGGCGCGACGACCTCGGCCGCCTGGCACCCGGTAGCAAGGCCGACATCACCGTGTTCAGCCTCGACGGCCTGCACCTGGGCCCGCTGTTCGACCCGCTGAAGAACCTGATCCTCGCCGGCCGTGGCGACGACTGCATCGCCAGCTGGATCGACGGCCGCTGCGTGATGCAGGACGGCCAGGTCAACGGCGTCGACTACGCCGGCCTCCAGCAGCAAGCCCAGCGGCAGTTCCACAGGCTGATGCAAAGCCATGCCGACCGGGCATTCGGCCAGCCCGACTGGCGCTCCCTGTTCCAGCCGGCGATTCCCTTCGCCGACGCCTGGAGCGCGGACCGCCCGCTCTGCACCTTCGCCAGCCCGAACGACGACAAGAGATGACGCCATGCTGAGCTTCGACTTCGCCAAACTGAGCCCTCGCGAGAAATACAAGATCCTCATTGGCAGCGTGGTGCCCCGGCCCATCGCCCTGGTGACCACGGTGGACGCCGAAGGCCGCGCCAATGCCGCGCCCTTCAGCTTCTTCAACGCGCTGTCCGCCGACCCGCCGATCCTCGCCCTGGGGGTGGAAAACCACGCCGACCTCACCCCCAAGGACACCACGCGCAACGCCCAAATGAACCAGGAGTTCACCGTGAACATCGTCAACGATGCCCTGGTGGAAGCCATGAATGTCTGCGCCGTGCCCTTCGAACCCGGCTTCGACGAACTGGTGGCGGCGGGGCTCACCGCACTGCCCGGCAGCCGCGTCGGCTGCCCCTACATCGCCGAAGCACCGGTCGCCCTGGAGTGCCGGCGAATGATGGGACTGTCCATCGGCCAGTCGCGGGAAATCATCCTCGGTGAAGTGCTGATGGTTCACGTGCGCGACGACCTGATCGACCCCGCCACTCTCTACATCGACCAGTTGGGCCTCGACGCCATCGGCCGCATGGGCGGCCACGGCTATGCGCGCACGCGGGAGTATTTCGATCTGCCGACCCGTTCCCTGCAGGCCTGGCGCGACGATCCCCACGGCGGTGAGCGCCAGTGGCCGCCAGCCCGCTGACCCTATTGTTCGAGTACACCCAGATGACCCAATGGATTACCCAGGTCCGCCCATGGGGCGGCGCAGCGGTGGATATCGCCGTCGACAACGGCCGCATCGCCGCGCTGAGCCCACCGTCGCCACGCGCTCCCGAATCGGTGCTGCTGGAAGGCAACGGGCAGATCATGCTGCCGCCGCTGGTGGAGGCCCACGCCCACTTCGACAAGACCCTCTGGGGCGAGGACTGGCACAGCCACGCCGCCGGCGACAGCCTGAGCCAGCGCATTGCCAACGAACGCAGCCTGTTGCGCAGCATCGACACGCCGATCGAGGAACGTGCCAGTGCGCTGATCCGCGAATGCATCGCCCACGGCTCGCTGCATTTCCGCTGCCATGTGGACGTCGACGCCCAGCTCGGCAGCCGTCACCTGGAAGCCATGCTGCGGGTCCGCGAGCACTTCGGCGACCTGATCGACATGGAGTTCGTGGCCTTCCCGCAAACCGGGCTGCTGCGCGATCCGGGCACCGTCGACGCCCTGGAGCAAGCCCTGCTCATGGGGGCGGAGAACGTCGGCGGGCTCGACCCCTGCGGTATCGACAACGACCCCATTGCGCACCTCACCCGGGTGTTCGAACTGGCCAGCACTCACCAGCTCGGCGTCGACATCCACCTGCATGACGAAGGCGAACTGGGTCTCTGGCAGATCGAGCGCATCATCGACTTCACCGAGCGCCATCAACTGCAGGGACGGGTCGCGATCAGCCACGCCTTCTGCCTGGGCCAGGCCCGTCCGGCGCGCCTGCACGCCATCGCCGAGCGCCTGGCGGCGCAGCGCATTTCCATCGTCAGCACCGCGCCGGCGGATATCGAAGTGCCGCCTTACCTGGAACTGGACGCGCGCGGCGTGAACCTCTGCCTCGGCTCCGATGGCATCCGCGACGCCTGGTCCCCTATGGGCAATGGCGACATGCTCGAACGCGCCATGCTGCTCGCCTTCCGCTTCAACCTGCGCCGCGACGAGGAAATCGCCGCCTGCCTGCGCGCAGCCACGGTCAACGGCGCCCGCGCACTGGGGCTTGCCCACTACGGACTGGAACCGGGCTGCCATGCCAGCGGCGTCCTGTTGCCGGTGCGCAATGTCGCCGAAGCCGTGGTGTCCCGAACCCACCGCCGCAGCGTGATCAGCAAGGGCCGATTGATTGCCCGCGACGGTCACTTCCTCGCTCACTGAACTTAACCACCCGAGATCATCCAGCATGAAAAAGCACCTTCTCCTCGGCGTCCTCGCCCTGCTCGCCGGTACCCAGGCCATGGCCCAGGACAGCCTGCGCATCGGCGTCGAAGCCAGCTACCCGCCCTTCTCCTACAAGAAAGCCGACGGCAGCCTGGCCGGCTTCGAAATCGACGTCGGCAACGCGCTTTGCGCCGAGATGAAAGTCACCTGCACCTGGGTCGAGCAGCCCTTCGATGGCCTCATCCCGGCGCTTCGGGTGAAGAAGATCGACGCCATCATGTCGTCGATGACCGTCACCGAAGTCCGTCTCAAGGTGGTCGATTTCAGCCAGAGCTACTACAAGACCCCGGCCCGCTTCGTCACCCGCAAGGACCGCCCCGAGATCACTGCTGAAGGTCGCCTCGACGGCCTGCGCGTGGCCGTGTTGCGCGGCAGCGTGCATGCCCGCTACGTGCAGGACAAACTCGTGCCGCGCGGTGTGCAGATGGTGCAGTACGGCTCGCAGCAGGAAGCCGACCTGGACCTGATCTCCGGCCGCGTCGACGCCATGATGGCCGACGCCATCAACCTCAAGGAAAACTTCCTGCAGAGCGAAGGCGGCAAGGGCTTCGCCTTCAACGGCCCGAGCTACGACGAGGAGGAATACTTCGGCAAGGGCGCCGGCATCGCCTTCCGCAAAGGCAACGAGGCCCTGCGTGACCGCTTCAACCAGTCCCTGGTCAACATCGGCCGCGACGGCACCTACCAGAAGATCTACGACAGCTACTTCCCCCAGGGCGAGGTCAGCAAGCTGATTCAGTAAAGCTTTTGTAGGTTGGTCAGAGCGAAGCGAAGCCCAACGTTGCAGAGCCTGCGCCTGGTCACGTTGGGCCTCGCAGGCTCGGACCAACCTACGGGGCCGTTGCGCGGCCTTGGCGAGGGGCGGCTTTTGTAGGTTGGCGTAGAGCGTAGCGAAACCCAACGCTGCAGCGCCTGTGCCTGGCCGCCTTGGGCCTCGCGGGCTCGGACCAACCTACGGGCCGTTGCGCGGCCTTGGCGAGGGGCGGCTTTCGTAGGTTGGCGTAGAGCGCAGCGAAACCCAACGTTGCAGCGCCTATCCCTGGCCTCGTTGGGCCTCGCAGGCTCGGACCAACCTACGGGGCCGCTGCGCGGCCTTGGCGAATGAATTCGCCCCCACAAAGAAAAGCCGAGCCTACGGGCTCGGATACCCCACATCCTCGGCCACCTCGAAGAACGCCTTCACCGCCCGCAGCTCCGCATGGCGCTGCTGGCAGGCGAGGAAATGCCGGCTCACCATCCCTTCGCCCTTGAGCGGAAGCACCTTCACCCGGGGGTCCTTGGGCACCTCCTGGTCGTAGAGGATGCTCACCCCGATCCCGGCGGCCACCGCCTCGATCATCGCTTCGCGGCTGTTCAGCTCCAGGTCTGCCGGCAACTCCAGCTCCTGGTTGGCGCAGGCCCGCTCGAAGGTGCGCCGGGTCAGTGAACCGGGCTCTCGTTGCAGCAGGACCTGGCCCCGCAGTTCGTTCAGCGCCACTGCATCGCGGCGGTCAACCCAGGGGTGCGCCGCCGGCAGCAGCAGGCAGAGTCGCGCTTCTCCCAGCGGCAGCAGGTGCAGGCCGGCACGCGGGGCGATATCGCTGACCAGCGCCAGGTCCACCCGTTCGCCGTACAGCGCCGTGAGGGTCTCCTGGGTGTTGCCCAGGCGCAGGTTGATGCGCACGCCGGGGTAGCGCTCGCGCATCCGCGCCAGCAGGGGCATGACCAGGTGCGGGCTGTCTGCCGCGAGATCCAGGCGACCCGACGTCAGCGCCTGGCTGCTGTCCAGCAGATCTTCGGCACGGTCCGCCAGGGCGAACAACTGG
This sequence comes from Pseudomonas sp. BN411, assembly GCF_029871235.1. Lineage (GTDB taxonomy): Bacteria > Pseudomonadota > Gammaproteobacteria > Pseudomonadales > Pseudomonadaceae > Metapseudomonas. The sequence continues at coordinate 67,601 of NZ_SSOM01000054.1, read as the reverse complement.
TGGCTGATGGCGGCCAGGCGCCGGCCCAGTTCGGTCGGTTCCACCTGCCGCGCGGTGCGTCGCAAGAGCTGCACCTGGTAATGCTCCTCCAGTGCCTTCACGTGCCCGGTCACCGCCGGCTGGCTGATGCACAGGCGCTCGGCGGCACGGGTGAAGCTGCCCTCGCGGACCACCGCATCGAAGGCGCGGAGCTGGAACAGGTTCATGGCCACTCCATCAGTAGGACTTATTCGACGGATAACGATAAACGATTTGAATGATAGATCGATGAACCCGCACGCTACGCCGCATCGCCCTTTTCATCTCGCCGCTGGAGTGATTCCGTGCTCGCCACTAACGACCTCGCCACGCTGGTGGTGCTGCTTTCTGCGCTGATGCACGCGAGCTGGAACGCGGTGATCAAGGCCGGCAGCGACCGGCTGTCCTCCATGGCGCTGGTGGATGGCGTCGCCTTCTGCTTCAGCATCGCCCTGCTTCCCCTGGTGGGCCCACCGCCGCTGGTGGTCTGGGGGCTGATCGGCCTGTCGGTGGTGGTGAACACCCTCTACCGGCTGCTGCTGATCCGCGCCTACCACTACGGTGATTTCGGCCAGGTCTACCCGGTGGTGCGCGGCCTGCCGCCGCTACTGGTGGCGCTATCTGCGGGGCTGGTGTTCGGCGAGCACCTGTCGAGCGCCATGCTGCTGGGCATCGTCCTGATTTCCCTCGGCATCCTCAGCCTGCTCTCCACCCGCCTCGAATCCAATGCGTTGAAGGCCCTGGGTTGCGCCGCGCTGGCTGGCGCCGGGGTGGCGCTCTACACGCTGATCGACGCCCAGGGGGTGCGCCGTGCCGACAGCGTCCTGCAGTTCGTGGTCTACCTGACGCTGATGCAGAGCATGACCATACCGGTGGTGGCCTGGATGCGCCGTGGCCCCCTGGTCCTGCGCTTTGCCCGCGACAACTGGCGCATCGGCCTGTTCGGCGGCTTCAACTACTGCGTGGCCTACGGCCTGGTGCTGTTCGCCATGACCCTGGACAACGTGGCCAAGGTCGCCGCCCTGCGCGAAAGCAGCGTGATCATCGCCGCCATCATCGCCAGCCTGGTGTTCAAGGAACCCTTCGGCCTCCGCCGCATCCTCGCCGCCTGCGTGGTCACCGCCGGCATCCTGCTGATCAAGATGGTGGATTGATCGATGGGAATCGCTCCGCTCCTCCCATCCTACGTGGAGGCCTCGTAGGATGGGTGGAGCTTGCGATACCCATCAATCGTCACCCCCGACAACCATGGGCTCTACCGCTTGGCGATGATGTACACCGCGTGGACGATGCCGGGGATGTAGCCCAGCAGGGTCAGGAGGATGTTCAGCCAGAAGGCGCCGCCAAAGCCTACCTGCAGGAATACGCCGAGGGGCGGCAGGAGGATGGCGATGAGGATGCGGATAAGGTCCATGTAGTTGCTCCTTGTGTGAAAAACCGTACGCCTGGATACCGACCTTAGTACAGGCTAGGCGTTCATCACGGCACACCCCCATAATCGCTGCCTGATGTTTCAGCCGGATGCCCCTGCCATGCCCATCGCCAGCGAAGACATCGACCAGAACGGCCTGGTCATCGGCGTTTCCCCCGAGCGGTTCCGCGAAGTGGCGATGCCACTGTTGTTCGATCACCTCAACGCCCAGTGCGAAGGCACCATCGCGGTGAATCGCCAGGCACGAATCGTCTGGATCAACGACAAGTACGCCGAGAAGGTCGGCATCCGCGACCCGCGCAGCGTGCTCGGCAAGGAAATCGAGGAAGTGCTGCCCGCCAGCCGCCTCCGCGAAGTGGTGCAGAACGGCCAGCCGAGCATGCTCGACCTGATGGCCTTCGGCGACGAGCACTTCGTAGTCACCCGCATTCCACTGCGCGACGAAGACGGCACCTTGGTCGGTGCACTCGGTTTCGTGCTGTTCGACCGCGCCCGCCATCTGCAGCCGGTCATGGCCAAGTACAACCAGTTGCAGACCCAGCTCGCCGCCGCGCAGCGCGAACTGGCCAAGGCCCGTCGCGCCCGCTACACCATCGCCGGATTCATCGGCAGCAGCACCGCTGCCGGCGAGGTCAAGCGCCAGGCCCGTCGCGCCGCACAGCTGGACGCCACCGTGCTGCTGCGCGGTGAAACCGGCACCGGCAAGGAACTGCTGGCCCAGGGCATCCACAACCAGTCCCTGCGCGCCAACGGGCCCTTCGTGGCGGTGAACGTGGCAGCCATTCCCGAATCCCTGGTGGAAGCCGAACTTTTCGGCACCGCCCCCGGTGCCTTCACCGGGGCCGACCGCCGTGCCCGCGCCGGCAAGTTCGAATTGGCCGATGGCGGCACCCTGTTCCTCGACGAGATCGGCGATCTGCCGCTGCCCCTGCAGGCGAAGATGCTCCGCGTGCTGCAGGAACAGGAGGTGGAGCCCCTGGGCTCCAATCAGGTGAAAGCGCTGAACGTACGGGTGATCGCCGCCACCCATGTGGATCTGGAAGCCAGGGTGGCTGCCGGACAGTTCCGCGAAGACCTCTACTACCGCCTCAACGTGCTGGCCCTGCGCCTGCCGCCCCTGCGCGACCGCCACGAGGATCTGCCAGTGCTCATCGAGCACCTGCTGGACGATATCGCCAGCCGCTCCGGCCAGCCACCGCTGGAACTGGCCGAAGGTGCCCAGCAGTTGCTCCAGGCCCAACCCTGGCCGGGGAATGTGCGCGAGCTGCGCAACCTGCTGGAGCGCGCGCAGATGCTCAGTGAAGCCGGACCGCTCAGTGCCGAGTCCCTGCGCACCTTGCTGGTGAATCCACTGCCGGCTACGTCTCTCGCTGCCACACCCGCTCCCATGACAGGCGATGTCCGCCCCCTGGCCGACAGCATGGCCGCCGCCGAACGCCAGGCCATCCTCGCCGCCCTGGCCGCCTGCAATGGCAACCGCACCCAGGCCGCAGAACGCCTCGGTATCGCCCGGGCGAGCCTGTACAACAAGTTGCAGGTGCATGGGTTGTAACGACGCGGGCCTTTGCTTTTCCTGTGGGGGCGAATTCATTCGCTAAGCAGGCCGCAGGGCTGCCCTTCTGAATCCCAAGGGGGACGCTGCGCGTCCCTTAGCGAATGAATTCGCCCCCACAAGGATTCAATCCAACGTGATCGTCCAAATTCATGGACACATCAAGCGTCCAATTTCCTGGACACAGTCCAAAGAAATGGACGCCCCATTTCCCCTGCAAAACACGACCATTTCCCTGCAATCCCCATCCCAGAGCCATCCAACCCCTCCCCTCCACACTTGGCACAGCTTTCGCTCTAACGCCTTCTACCCGCTGCCCCGACGCAGCGGAAAACAACAACAAGAAGGAAGTCCCCATGGGCACCCTAGGCATCCTGATTTCGCTCGCTCTGCTGATGTACCTCGCCTACCGAGGCATCAACGTCCTGCTTCTCGCACCCCTGCTGGCCCTGCTCGCGGTGTTGTTCGCCGGCGACGCGGCGCTGCTGCTGCCGACCTACACCCAGGTCTTCATGAAGGCGCTCGGCGGCTACCTGATCCAGTTCTTCCCGCTGTTCATGCTCGGCGCCATCTTCGGCAAGCTGATGGACGACTCCGGCTCCGCCCGCGCCATCGCCCACGGCATCGTCAGCAAGATCGGCAGCTCCCGCGCCGTGTTGGCCATCGTCATCGCCTGCGGCATCCTCACTTACGGCGGCGTCTCGCTGTTCGTAGTGGCCTTCGCGGTCTACCCCATCGGTGCGGCGCTGTTCCGTGAGGCGGGCATTCCCAAACGCATCCTGCCGGGCGCCATCGCCCTGGGTTCCTTCACCTTCACCATGACGGCGCTGCCCGGCACCCCGGCCATCACTAACGCCATCCCGATCCCCTTCTTCGGCACCGACACCTTCGCCGCGCCCGGCCTCGGTCTGCTCGCGGGCGTGGTGATCTTCGCCCTGGGTTCCTGGTGGCTGAGCAACGAGGCCCGCAAGCTGATCGCCGCCGGTGAAGGCTACGGCGACCACGCCGACGATCCGCACGGGCAGGACAACCAGCCGGGCGCCGGCTTCTGGGTGGCGCTGCTGCCGATCCTGGTGGTGATCGTGCTGAACTTCCTGATGGCCAAGGTCTACCTGCCCGGCCTCGACACCAGCTACCTGGCAAAACCGGAATTCGGCGGCCTGCAGGACGCCCGCTCGGTCATCGGTATCTGGGCCATCATCATCGCCCTCACCGCCGCCATTCTGCTGCTGGTGGTGCTGCACTGGCGGCGCTGGGTCAACCTGAAGAAGAGCGTCAACGACGGCACCTTCGGCGCCATGCTGCCGGTGCTCAACACCGCTTCCGAAGTGGGCTACGGCAGTGTGATCGCCTCACTGGCCGGCTTCGTGGTGCTCCGCGACCTCCTGCTCAACGTGGCGCCGGGCAACCCGCTGGTGTCCGAAGCCCTGACCGTCAGCGCCCTGGCCGGTATCACCGGCTCGGCCTCTGGCGGCATGTCCATCGCCCTCAAGGCCCTCGGCGCCCAATACCTGGAAATGGCCAATGCCGCCGGTATCAGCCCCGAGCTGCTGCACCGCGTCGCCGCCCTGGCCTCCGGCAGCCTCGACACCCTGCCGCACAACGGCGCGGTGATCACCCTGCTTGCCATCTGCAAGCTGACCCACCGCGACTCCTACAAGTACGTGTTCATGACCAGCGCCCTGCTGCCGGTGGTGCCGCTGGTGTTGGTGATCGTGCTGGGTACCGCGTTCGGCAGTTTCTGATGCACCACCCCACTGTCATGGGCCTTTACTTGTGGGGGCGAATTCATTCGCTAAGCAGCCCGAAGGGTTGCCCTATGGGGCCGCTGCGCAGCCCTCAGCGATTGAAATCGCCCCCACAGGAAAAGCAGCTCCCTGCAACCCGTTTCAACGCTCGAGGAACCCCATGAGCAAAGTGATGAGCGCCGCCGAAGCGGTGGCCAGGATTCCGGACAACGCCAACCTGGCCACCGGTGGCTTCGTCGGCATCGGTTTCGCCGAGGAAATCGCCATCGCCCTGGAACAGCGCTTCGCAGCAGAACAGGCGCCGCAGGGGCTGACGCTGGTGTATGCGGCCGGGCAAGGCGACGGCAAGGGTCGTGGTCTCAACCACCTGGCCCATGAAGGCCTGGTGCGTCGGGTGCTCGGCGGCCACTGGGGCCTGGTGCCTGGCTTGCAGAAGCTCGCCGTGGAAAACCGCATCGAGGCCTACAACCTGCCTCAGGGGGTGATATCCCAGCTGTTCCGCGACATCGCCGCCGGCAAGCCCGGGCAGCTGTCGCGGGTCGGCCTCGGCACCTTCGTCGATCCCGAGTTCGGCGGCGGCAAGCTGAATGCGCGGACCACCGAGGAACTGGTGCGGCGCATGCCCATCGAGGGCGAGGACTACCTGTTCTACAAGGCCTTCCCGATCAACGTCGGGGTGATCCGCGCCACCAGCGCCGATGAAGACGGCAACTTGTCCATGGAGCGCGAGGCGCTGACCATCGAGAGCCTTGCCATCGCCATGGCTGCACGTAATTCCGGCGGCCTGGTGATCGCCCAGGTGGAACGCGTGGTGGCACGCGGTTCGCTGAATTCGCGTGAGGTGAAGATTCCCGGCATCCTCGTGGATTGCGTAGTGGTAGCCCGTCCGGAAAACCACCAGCAAACCTTCGCCACCCACTACAACCCGGCCTTTGCCGCCGAGGTGCGGGTCCCGGTGGACAGCCTGGCGCCGATGCCGCTGGACCTGCGCAAGCTGATCGCCCGCCGCGCCGCCCTGGAGCTGCCGCCGGGCGCGGTGGTCAATCTGGGCATCGGCATGCCGGAGGGAGTAGCAGCGGTCGCAGCCGAGGAAGGGGTGATCGACCTGCTGACCCTGACCGCCGAGCCCGGCGTGATCGGCGGCGTGCCCGCCTCAGGCCTGGACTTCGGCGCAGCGAGCAACCACAGCGCGCTGATCGACCAGCCCTACCAGTTCGACTTCTACGACGGCGGCGGCCTGGACATCGCCTTCCTCGGCCTCGCCCAGGCGGACGCCGAAGGCAACCTCAACGTCTCCCGTTTCGGCAGCCGGTTGGCCGGTGCCGGCGGCTTCATCAACATCAGCCAGAACGCCAAGGCGGTGGTCTTCGTCGGCACGTTCAGCGCCGGGGCGCAGGACATCCGCATCGAAGACGGTGAACTGCGCATCGTGCAAGACGGCGACGTGCGCAAGTTCGTCCGCGAGGTGGAACACCGTACCTTCGCCGGTCGCCTGGCTGCGGAATCCGGAAAGCCGGTGCTCTATGTCACCGAGCGCTGCGTGTTCCGTCTGACGACCGAAGGGCTGGAGTTGATCGAGATCGCACCGGGCGTGGAGCTGGAGCGGGACATCCTGCAACGCATGGATTTCCGCCCCATCGTGCGCGAGCCGAAGTTGATGGATGCGCGGCTGTTTCGCGAGGCGCGCATTGGGTTACGTGAGCTGATCCAGCCTGATTGAAGTTTCGTGCGTGAAACGCGGGCTCGTCTTGAGCCCGCGTCTTTTTCGGAGCACGTAGTGCCTCATGGCCCGGCCGTCGCGCCTAGCGCATCCCCAACTTATGCCGCGCCGCATACAGGCAAACCATCTCCATCGCCAGGGTCGCGCCGGCCAGGGCGGTGACTTCGGCGTTGTCGTAGGGCGGGGCCACTTCCACCACGTCCATCCCCACCAGGTTGATGCCGCGCAGGCCGCGGAGGATTTCCAGCGCCTGGTGGCTGGACAGCCCGCCGCATACCGGCGTGCCGGTGCCGGGTGCGAAAGCCGGGTCGAGGCAGTCGATGTCGAAGGTCAGGTACACCGGGTTGTCACCCACCCGTGCGCGGATGCGTTCGGCGATCTGTTCCGGCGTGTGGCGATGGACCTCGCGGGCGTCCAGCACCTGGAAGCCCATCACGTCGTCGTTGGTGGTGCGCAGGCCCACTTGCACCGAGCGTGCCGGTTCCACCAGCCCTTCGCGGGCCGCGTGATAGAACATGGTGCCGTGGTCGATGCGCTTCACCTCTTCGTCCGGCCAGGTGTCGCTGTGGGCGTCGAAGTGGATCAGCGACAGCGGACCGTGCTTCGCCGCGTGGGCCTTCAGCAGCGGGTAGCTGATGAAGTGGTCGCCGCCCAGGGTGAGCATGGCCGCGCCGGATTCGAGGATGCGCGCCGCATGGGCCTGGATGATTTCAGGCGTGTCCTGGGGCGTGCCGTGGTCGAAGGCACAGTCGCCGTAGTCGATCACCGCCAGGTGGTCGAAGGGGTCGAACTCCCAGGGGAAATGCCGGGCCCAGGCCATCTGCACCGAGGCGGCGCGGATGGCGCGCGGTCCGAAGCGACTGCCGGGGCGGTTGGTGGTGGCGGTGTCGAAGGGCACCCCGCTCACCACCAGGTCGACGCCGCGCAGGTCGCGGCTGTAGCGGCGGCGCATAAAGCTGGTGATGCCGGCATAGGTGGATTCGGCAGCGGTGCCATAAAGGCTGTCGCGGGTAATGGCCTGGTCGTTGTCGAAGGCGTGGTCCATCTCATCGGGCTCCCATTAGTTCTTCTCCCCTCTCCCTCTGGGAGAGGGGCCGGGGGTGAGGGTGGTTGAAGGTGGTTCAGTACTGGGTACGGAAACTGGTCCAGAGGCGGGTGCGGGCGCGCTGGTCCTTGAGCGACTGGATCTGCTCGCCGAACAGGCGGTCACGCACGTCCTTGCTCGGGTAGATATCCGGGTCGCCGGCCACTTCCGGGGTCAGCAGCGGAGTAGCGGCCTTGTTGGCATTGGCGAAGAACTGGCTGTTGGTCAGTTCGGCGATGGCCTCGGGACGCAGCATGTAGTCGATGAAGGCGTGGGCCGCCTGGGGGTGCGGCGCGTCGGCGGGAATGACCATGGTGTCGAACCAGATCAGCGTGCCCTCACGGGGAATGCGGTAGATCACCTCGAAGGGCATCTTCGCCTGGCGGGCCTGGTCGGCGGCGATGGCGGCATCGCCGTTGTAGGTGAGGGCCAGGCAGATTTCGCCCTTGGCCAGGTCGTTGATGTGCTTGCCGGCGCCGACGTAGCGCACGTTGGGCTGCAACTGCGCGAACAACTCCTGCACGGCTTTCAGATCGGCCTTGTCGGTGCTGTAGGGCTCCTTGCCGAGGTAATGCAAGGCAACGCTGATCACCTCCTGCGGCGAGTCGATCACGGCGATGCCGCAATCCTTCAGGCGGCTGGCGTATTCGGGCTTGAACAGCAGGTCGAGGCTGTTCAGCGGCGCGTCGGGAATTCGTTTGGTGACGGCTTCCTTGTTGATACCCAGGCCCACGGTGCCCCAGGTGTAGGGCACGCCGAAGCGATTGTCGGGGTCGACGGTGGCGAGCTTCGCCAGCAGTTCCGGGTCGAGGTTGGCGAAGTTCTTCAGGCGCTCGCGCTGCAGCGGTTGCACCGCCTTGGCCTGGATGGCGCGGGCCAGGCCGCTGCTGGCGGGAAAGACGACGTCATAGCCGCTACCGCCGGTCATCAGCTTGGCATCGAGGGCCTCGGCGCTGTCGAAGATGTCGTATTTGACCTCGATGCCGCTTTCGTCCTTGAAGCCTTGCAGGGCCTTTTCCGGGATGTAGGCCGACCAGCTGTAGAGGTTCAGCGCCTTGTCTTCGGCATGCACCGGCAAGGCGCAGGCAAACAGGGCGGCAAGCAACAAGGGACAACGCATGATGGACTCCTGGGGGATTGCAGGTGGGGCCATGCTGCGCCGGGCTTTGCTTTGAATAAATATGAAGTGTTCTACTTTGGCATCTACGAATATCAATGTTTGGTGCCACCATGCTCAGCCAGCTCCATGACCTCGACCTGCAACTGCTGCGCATCTTCATCACGGTGGTGGAAAGCGGCGGCTTCAGTGCAGCCCAGGGCGAGCTGGGGATCGGCCAATCCACCATCAGCACGCAGATGGCCAAGCTAGAAACGCGCCTGGGCTTTCGCCTCTGCGAACGCGGCAAGGCCGGGTTCCGCCTGACGCCCAAGGGGGAGCAGGTACTGGCCGCCACCCGCAAGCTGTTCGGCGCCATCGAGACTTTCAAGGGTGAAGCGCGGGGCATGGCCGACATGCTCCTAGGCGAGCTGCGCATCGGCTTGTCCGAATCCCTCGACAGCCAGGTGCTGCAGCGCCTGGGCGCGGCCATTGGGCGCTTCCGCCAGCGCAATCAGGCCGTGCAGTTCGAGCTGATCAGCGCCATGCCCGCCGAGCTGGAGCGACGCCTGCTGCAGGACCAGTTGCACCTGGCCATCGGCTATTTTTCCGGCACCCAGGCGGCGCTGGATTTCCAGCCGCTGTTCAGTGAGCAGCAGCGCCTGTTCTGTGGGGTCGGGCATCCGCTATTCACCCGTCGCGACCTCAGCCTCGACGACCTCGCCGCCTGCGACCTGGTGCAGCACCCCTACCGCTTCGAGGAAGCCCGGCAATCCTTCCCGAGCGGCCCCAGCAGCGCCCGCACGGAGCAGGTGGAGTGCAGCCTGGCGTTCATCCTCTCCGGGGCGCATATCGGCTACCTGCCGGAGCACATCTCCGCGCCCTGGGAAGCCAGCGGGCAACTGCGCGCCCTGCTGCCAGAAGAAACCGGCTACCGCGTGCAATTCCACCTCAGCCACCATCGCGGACGGCAGCCGAGCGAGGCGCAGGTGGCGTTTGTGGAGGATTTGTTGGCTGCCTTTCGGGGTACGTAGGCGCGATTTTTTTGTGGGGGCGAATTCATTCGCGAAATGGAATTGGCACCGCGCCAGCCAGCGAACACCCTCACCCCCGGCCCCTCTCCCTGAAGAGGAGAGGAGTGACTCTGGGCTCACCTCTGACGCAGGACTGCCTGCTGTTCTGTGGGGGCGATTTCATTCGCCGAGCGGGTAGGTTGGGCTGAGCTATGCGAAGCCCAACGAGGTGCTCGCATGATGCTTCGAATGTTGGGCTTCGCTGCGCTCTGCCCAACCTACGGAGACTCCGGGGTTACATGTACCAACGATATTCCCGCGCGCTCACTTCGTTCATGAAGTCGAGAAACTCCTGCCGCTTGTTCTCGCAATAGACCATCACGAACTCGCTGCCCAGGCCTTCATTCACCACGGGGTGTCTGCGCATGGCGGTCACGGCGGTGAGCATGTCCTTGGGGAAGTCGATGCCGCTTTCGCGGTCTTCGTTGAGCGGCGGGATGGGTTCGCGGGCAGCGTCCAGGCCGTGTTCCATTCCGCTGAGGATCGCAGCCAGCACCAGGTAGGGGTTGGCGTCGGCGCCGGCCAGGCGGTGTTCGAGGCGCAGGTTTCGGCCATCGGATTCGGGGATGCGGATGCACGCATCGCGGTCCTCGAAGCCCCAGCTCGCGCGGCTGGCGGCGTTGACCATCGCGCCATAGCGGCGGAACGCGTTGTGGTTGGCGGCGAAGATCGGCATGCAGTGGGGCAGCAGGTCGAGGCAGCCGGCTACGGCGTGGCGCAGCGGGCGCTGGTCGTCGGCGGCCAGCAGGTTGTTGCCGTCGCGGTCGTAGAGGCTGACATGCACGTGCATGCCGCTGCCCGGCGCGTTCAGGTAGGGCTTGCTCATGAAGCTGGCGCGATGGCCGTGCTTCATCGCTACGCCGCGGGTGCTGCGGCAGAACAGGGCGGCCCAGTCGGCGGCCTTGAGGCCGTCGTCGCAGTGGCCGAAGTTGATTTCGAACTGACCCGGGCCGAGTTCAGCGGTGATGACGTTGGCGGCGACACCCTGCTCGTTGGCGGCCTCGACCATCTCATGCAACACGCTGGAGAAGCGCGACAGGCGCTCGATATGCATGTTCGGCTGGTCGTCCTCGTCCTCGCAGAGAGGGTCGCGGGGGAATTGCGGCAGGCCTTCCTTGAGCTTGCGGTCGAACAGGTAGAACTCCAGTTCGAAGGCCACCACCGGATGGATGCCACGTTTTTCCAGACGCTTGATGACCTGCGCCAGCACCTCGCGGGGCTCGAACTCGATGGGGGCTTCGGTCCCGTCGGAGGTGATGAGCATCTGCCCCAGGGGCTCCTTCTCCCAACGCACCGGTACCAGGGTGCCCGGCACCAGGCGGCGCGGTGCATCCGGGTCGCCGTCGGCGAAGCAGTAATCGCCAATGGGATAGAGCCCGCCCTGGGTGCCCAGCAGGACGCAGTTCTGCGGCACTTTCAGCGGGCTGCCAGCAGCCACCTTTTCCACCATCTCGATGGGATAACGCTTGCCGTAGAAGTGGCCGGGGATATCCAGGCAGATCAGGTCGACGTAGCGGATTTCCGGGTACTTGCCACGGAAGGCACGTACTTCGCTGAGCAGGTCGGGGTACTGGTTTGTTGTTGTCATCACTGCGGTCCTGCGAGCTGGGGTTTCAGGTGAAGACCCACAAGACTCGCGTCGGTTTGTCGGAAAGATTGGCGTAGCGGAACTGGGCGTGTGGCGGCAGCTGGAAGCTGTCGTTGGGGTAAAGCGTTACCGGCGCGGCGTCGTCGCCGTACCAGACCGTCAACTCGCCTTCGAGGACGAAGCCGCCCTGCTCCGAGCTGTCGTCCAGGTGCCCTTCGCCGCTGGTGGCGCCAGGGTCGAGAAGGCTCTCCAGCATGGAGAAACCCGCCGACATGTTGGGCGAGACCAGCACGTCGGTGATGCCGCTGGCGTAGTAGAGGGTGCGGCGGTCGCCGGGGCGGGTCACCCAGGGCAGCTGGCGGGGCTTTTCCAGGCTGTAGAAGTAGGTGGTGGGCACGCCGAGGGCTTCGCTGATGGCGGTGAGGTCGGCCACGGTCGGGCGGGACAGCCCGCGCTCCACCTGGGAGAGGAAGCCCACCGAGCGGTCGATGCGCGTGGCGAGGTCACCCAGGGTCACGTTCTTGTGCTTGCGCAGGTCGCGGATAAGGATCGCGAGGCCTTCGATTTCGTCTTGCTTGTCCATATGGGAACTCCGGCTGCCGGACTCGAAAGGCGCGACCTTAAATCACATCCCTCAAGCGGTAATAGGCCTTGCCGGCCGCTTCCAGTGGCGCCGCCAGCAGCGAGCCGCCCGGGAAACGCGGGTTGCCGATGGCCCGGTAGAGGTCGAGCAGGTCGTCATTGCCGAGGATCGCATCGCTCACCGCCTTGGCGCCGGCCAGGGTGGGCAGGATTCCGTGACCGGAGAAGCCCTGCAGCCAATAGCGCGAGCCTTCGCGGCCGATGTCCGGGGTGCGCTTCATGCTGACGTCGATATGGCCGCCCCAGCCGAACTCGATCTCCACGCCCTTGAGCTGCGGGAATACGCGTTCCAGATACGGACGCGTGGCCGCTGGTACATCCTTGGGCAGGCCGCCGAGGTAGGTGCAGCCGCCGCCGAACAGCAGACGGTGGTCCGGGGTGAGGCGGAAGTAATCGGGCACGAACTGGTTATCGATCACGCAGCTGTTCTTCGGCAGCAGCGACTGCGCGAGCTCCGGGTCCAGCGGCGCGGTGGCCACCTGGTAGGAACCCACTGGCAGCAAGCGGCTGGAGAGCTGCTGGTCGAGGCGGTCGACGTAGGCGTTGCAGGCCATCACCAGGATGCTGCCGCGCACTTCGCCCTGGGCGGTGCGGGCCACATAGCCGGAAGGCGTTTCACGGTATTCGAGCACCTGGCTCTGTTCGTAGATGCGTCCGCCACGGGCTTCGATGGCCGCAGCCAGGCCCTGGGCCAGCTTGAGCGGGTTGAGGTGGGCGGCTTCCGGGTCGTACAGCGCTGCCTGGTAACGCGGGCTGTCGATCCACTCGGCGAGTTCGTCGCGGCGGATCAGGCGCATCCTGTCGTAGCCCCATTTGTGGATCGCATCTTCCTGGGCTTCTTCGAGGAGCTTCACCCGGCGCTCCATGACGGCGGTCCACAGGCTGCCGACGCGGTAGTCCACATCGAAGCCGTGGCGGCCGGGCAGCTCGCGCATCTCATCGGCGGCCCAGCGCATGCTGTCCCACAGCCGGCGGGTGCGTTCCAGCCCCAGCGCCTTCTCCAGCGGCGGCATATCGCAAGACCAACCCAGCAGCGCCTGCCCGCCATTGCGCCCGGAGGCGGCCCAGGCCACGCGACTGGCTTCCAGCAGGGTCACACGCTTTCCGGCCTCAGCCAGACGCAAAGCGGTGTGCAGGCCGCTGAAACCGGCACCGATGATCAGGACATCGGTTTCTTCGCTACCGGACTGGATCGGACGCAGGGGAATGCTGCCGGGGTAGGTCTGGGCGTAGTAGGTGCCGACATGCTGGGCGGACTGCTTGAACATGGGTGCCTCGTGAATTTTTGTTTTAAGAATTTCATGAAAATCTACACAAAGATATTCACAAGGCCAAGATGTTTGTTCGAAATAAAAAACACAAAAAAATCAACCCTCGCTTAAGCCAAGAAGAATCAAGGCCTAGACGAGGGTTTTGATTTGCAGCATGAATGAAATAACGGACAGACGGTGAAGCTTTAGCGCACTGGCCGTGAGCACGCAGCGCCCAGGAACGCCCTAGTTAATTTCGAAGACGCAAGCTCAACTCCGCTTCACCCAAGCCTCCCTGCCAAGCCATTCGCTCACATAGTCGAGAAAGCAGCTGATACGCGAGGCCAAGGCCGTGTTGCGGTAGTAGACGGCATGGATCGGTTGACGCACTTCCAGGGTGTCGGCGGCGAGTACCTGCACCAGGTTTCCGGCAGCGCGGTCAGCCTGGGTCATGAAATCGGACAGGCAGACGATACCGGCATCCGCCAGGGCCAGCTGGCGCAAGGTTTCGCCGCTGGATGCCTTGATCACCGGCTCGATCTGCAGGCTGTCACCCAAGGTATGGCGCAGGGGCCAGAGGTTCAGGCTTTCCGGCTGGGTGAAGCCAATCAGACCGTGGCGTTGCAAGTCTTCAACCTTCTTCGGCGTGCCATGGGCCTTCAGGTAGGTCGGACTCGCCAGCACGCGGATTCGACTGCTACCCAGCGGGCGGGCGTGCAATGTGGAGTCACGCAGATTGCCAATGCGAATGGCAACGTCGGTGCGGTGTTCGATCAGGTCAATGATCTGGTCGCTGCTGTGCAGTTCCAGTTCGATTTCCGGAAAGCGCTCACGAAAGCCCGCCACCAATGGCACCAGCACATGCAGCATGAAGGGCGAAGCGGCATTGACCCGCAGGCGGCCGGCTGGTTTCTGTCGACGCAGGGTCATCTGCTCTTCCGCTTCTTCGACCTGGGCGAGGATGCGTCGCGCCTGGCCCAGGAACACCTCGCCCTCCTCGGTCAGTTCCAGTCGGCGGGTGGTGCGCCGCAGCAGGGTGACATCGAGCTTGTCTTCCAGGCGGCTGAGCGCGCGGCTGACGCCGGATGCAGTCTGCGCCAGCTGCTCGGCGGCGGCGGTAATGGAGCCGGTATCGACCACGGCGGTGAAGGCTTGGAGTTCGTCCAGGGTGGTTTTCATTCGTGATCTCTCAGCAAATATCCCGACCTTGATAGCCGGGATTGCTGCATGAGTCGAGTGACGGAAATGGTGGATGTCAAAAGCGACATCCACCCTACTTACCGGCTACCTCCACTGCGTACGGCCGTGCGCCATCCACCTGCCGGGTGACGGGGTTGGCGGATGCAACTACCCTCCTCCCTGATCTGCCAGGGAGAACTCCGCCCATGTCCACCCAACGCGCCCTGCCGCGCCTCTTTTGCATCGCCGCGCTGGCCCTGCTCGGGGCCTGCGTTCAGCAACCGCAGCAACCGCAACAGCAACCCACCACACCGCCCGCTGGCCAGCCCCAGGCTCCGGCTACCGCACCGCAAGACCAGCAGGCCGCCGAGTTCGAGCGCATTCGCCAGCAGGCCATGCGTGGCGACCTCGACAGCCAGTACCAACTCGGCAGCCTCTACTTCGTCGGCAAGCCGCAGAAAGACCTCAAGCAGGCCGAGTACTGGTGGAAGCAGGCCGCCGACAAGGGGCATTCGCAATCGGCCTTCAGCCTGGCCTTTCTCTACACCGGCCGTGCCGACCCCGCCTTCGCCGACCAGCGCGCCATGCACAAGTACCTCAACCAGGCTTCCGCCGCCGGCAACGCCATGGCCCAGCACGTGCTCGGCAGCATGTACGCCCAGGGCGCTGAAGGCCTGAAGCGCGATCCCTACCAGGCCCGCGCGCTGTTTCAGAGTGCCTGCGACAAGCAGTACGCGCCGAGCTGCGAGGCGCTGAAGAAGTTGCAGGCGAATTGAGCGCTTGCCCGCTTGCCGGGAACGTTGGGCTTCGCATAGCTCAGCCACAACCTACGGCACCGAACCGGTTCTTGTAGGTTGGGCAGAGCGCAGCGAAGCCCAACAATTCGCTGCCTAAAAAACAAAAACGCCCGGCTAGAGCCAGGCGGGAGCGTTGGGCTTCGCGTAGCTCAGCCACAACCTACGGCACCGAACCGGCTCTTGTAGGTTGGGCAGAGCGCAGCGAAGCCCAACAGTTCGCTGCCTGATAAACGAAAAAGCCCGGCATTGGCCGGGCTTTTTCTTGCACGTCGATCAGAACCGGTAGTTGGCGCTGAGCTCCAGGGTGCGGGGGGCACCGGGGGTGATCAGGTCAACCGAGCCGTGGGCCGAGGCGTAGTAGTCCTTGTCGAAGACGTTTTTCAGACGCAGGGCCATGTCCCATTGCGGCACGTTGTAGAAAAGCGCCGCGTCGTAGGTGGTGTAGCCGGGCATCACGACGTTGTTGTCGAGGGAAGTGAACTGGTCGTCCACATAGTTGGCGCCCGCGCCGATACGCCATTCCGGGGTCAGTGAACGGACCACCCAGAGGTTGGCGCTGTTGCGCGGTGTCAGGGTGGGGGTCTGGCCTTCGTTGGCTACGCCGTTGGTCTTGCTGTTGGACTTGGTGATTTCCGCGTCCAGGTAGGCGTAGCCACCGTACACGTTCCACTTGTCGGTGATCTGGCCGCTGAAGGTGGCCTCGAAACCGTCGGTACGCTGCTCGCCAGCGAGGATGGTGAGAGCGGGATTCGTCGGGTCGGTGGTCTTCATGTTGGTGCGTTCCAGACGGAACACCGCCGCGGTCACCGAGAGGCGGTTGTCCAGCAGATCCCACTTGGCGCCCACCTCGTAGTTGGTGGTTTCTTCCGGTTCCAGGTTCTCGTTCGCGGGACTCAGCTGGAAGACTTCGGCCGAGGGTTGGTAGCTGCGGCTCACGGAGACGTAGTAGGACTGGATCTGGTCCGGCTGATACACCAGGCCAGCGCGCGGGCTCCAGGTCTTGTCGGTACGGTCGAGGTCGACGTTCTGCACGCGCTTGTCGTCGAACTCCTGGCCGAAGATGTCGTAACGCACGCCGAGCAGTGCCTTCCACTGGGAAGTCAGCTCGATCATGTCCTGCACGTAGAAACCGGCGGTTTCCTGGTAGTTGGTGCCCTTGGCGGACAGGGTGTTGGCGTGCTCCGGTACCGGCACCAGGGCATCGCGGAATACCGGCACCTGGGCCACGTTGTTCTGGTTGAACGTCCGCTGGGACTTGTCCTGGTAACCCACTTCCACGCCATAGAGCAGGCTGTGCTGCATGCCGGCCAGTTGGAGTTGCTGCTTCAGGTCGGTCTGGTTGAACACACCGTACTCGTCGCGGGCGACGTTGCCGCGGTTCAGCTTGACCAGCAGCTCCCCGTTGGGCGCGGTGACGAAGCGATTCGCGCTGCTGTCGGCAAGCGTGTTATTGCGATCCAGGTCGTAGTGGTAGTAGCGGGTGGCGTTGGTCAGGGTCAGGTCGTCGTTGATCCGGTAGTCCACGCTGGCGGTGAAGGAGAACACCTCGCTGCGCGCATAGTCCTGGTCCGGGTCGCCGGAGCCGAAGCGCTTGTCGCGGTCGACGTTCACCGGGCGATTGCCAACCGCCGATGCCGGCAGACTGGCCGCCGCCGGTTGGTAGGCAGCGAGCTGCCCCGGGATACCGAAATCGATCAGGCGCTTGTCATAGAGGTAGGTGGCGCCGAGGTTCAGCTCCAGATCGTCGGACAGCCTGAAGTAGGCCGAAGGCGCGATGGCCTTGCGGTCGATGTAGCCGTCGTCGCGGAAGGTGTCGCTGTCTTCATAGGCGCCGGTGATGCGGAAAGCCTTGTCGCGCTGTTGCTGGTCGGCCCAGCCGGTGTCGAACTGGGTGCGGCGCTTGCCTTCGCTGTCGAAGGTGACACCGACTTCCTGCTTGGGATCGAAGCCCGGCTTCTTGCTCACGCTGTTGATCAGGCCGCCGGAAGAGCCACGGCCATAGAGCACGGCAGCCGGGCCCTTGATCACTTCAACGCGCTCGATGTTGGAGAGGTCGCGGAAGTAGAGGGCGTCGTCACGCATGCCATCGATGAACATGTCGCCGATGGCGCTGAAGCCGCGAATGGTGACCTGGTCGCGCTGGCCGTCGCCGTTGGAGAGACCGACGCCGGGGACGTTCTTCAGCACGTCTTCCAGGGACTGGGCACCCTTGTCCTTGATCACGCTCTCGGGCACGACGTTGACGGTCTGGGGGATATCGCGCAGCGGCGCGTCGATCTTCAGGGCGCTACGGCTCTCGGTGGCCTTGTAGCTCTGTTGCTCGTAGGCACTGGTTACCGAAGTGGCCGGAATGGCCAGTGCTTCCTTGGTTTCAGCCTGAACAACGGGAATTGCCAGCAGGCCCAACATCGGCAGAGATGCCGGGGCAATACGCTTCTTCGCCACCACGAGTTCCTTGTTCTCATGAAAAGAACAAATGGTAGCAATTAGCATTTGTAAATCAAATGTAAATAATTCTGTTTGCTATTAAAAATTTCCAGCCGGGGATCGTGCCTCGCGGCGGACAGCCCCCGGCGCCACGCCGTGGCATCGCTTGAAGGCCCGGCTGAAGGCGGCTTCGGACTGATAACCGAGGCGCTCTGCCAGGGTCGCGATGGCCACCTCCCCTTCCTGTAGCCAGCCCAGCGCCAGGTTCATGCGCCAGCGGGTCAGGTACTGCATGGCCGGCTCCCCCACCAGCGCGGTAAAGCGCGCCGCGAAGGCCGAGCGGGACATCGCGGCGGCCTTGGCCAGGGACACCAGGCTCCAGTCCTGCGCAGGGTCGCGGTGGATCAGGCCGATGGCGCGGCCGATCTGGCGGTCCTGCAGGGCGCCGAGCCAGCCGGTCTGGGCAGCCGGGTCGCGTTCGATCCAGGCGCGGATGGCCTGGATCACCAGGATGTCCGCCAGGCGCGTCACCACCGTTTCGCCGCCAGGGCGCATGGCGCGCGCTTCGTCGCGCATGAAGCGCAGGGTGCCCTGCAGCCAGTCGGCATGCTCGGCGCTGGCCGCTTCCACGTGCAGCACCGGCGGCAATAGGCGCACCAATTGCCGCGCCACCGGGTGGTCGAAGCGCACCGCGCCGCACACCAGGCTCACCGGCGCGCCTCCGCCGCCATGGCGGATGATCTCGTAGCGCTCGCTGAGGCATTCCCGCGGCAGATCGAACAGCGGCACTGCCGTTACCTCCTTGGCACTCAGCAGGTTGTGTCCGTGACCATGGGGCACCAGCGCGAGGTCGCCGCCGCGCAGCAACAGGGGTTCGTGCCCGCCCACCTCCAGCCAGCACTCGCCGGCGGTCACCACATGGAACATCAGGCAGTCTTCCATCGGCGGCAGGCCCAGGCCCCAGGGCGCGGTGAATTCCGAGGCGCAATAGAGGGTGCCGCTCATGCGCAGCAGGTGCAGCGCTTCGCCAAGTGGGTCGCGGGAAAGCCAGGCGTTGTTCGGGTCCACGTTGCGCACCTCGCGGCATGAGCACTGATCGTCCAGAAAGCCTGGACGATTGATCATGAACTGTCGACTTCCAATCATTGTTCGTCCATAGCTTCCAGACAAAACTGGACCCAAGCGCGCAGGCATGTGCCGGACAGACAAGCGCGACCAGGAGGACGAGATGATCACAGTAATGGGCGCCACCGGGCACACCGGTAAACGAATCGTCGAGCAACTGTTGAAGGCTGGTGAATCTGTACGCGCGCTGGGACGTTCCGCTGAACGCCTGGCCGATCTGCAGAAGGCCGGCGCCGAGGTGATGGCGGGAGAACCCAGCGATGCCGCCTACTTGACCGAAGCCTTTCGCGGCGCGAAGGCGATTTACACGCTGCTGCCCTACGACCCGACGGTAAGCGACTACCTGGCACAGCAGGCGGCGGTGGGCGAGGCCATAGTCCAGGCCGTCCGCGCCAGCGATGTGCGCAAGGTGGTGGCACTCTCCAGCGTCGGCGCCGATCTGGCCTCGGGCAACGGCCCCATCGCCAGCATGCACGAGCAGGAACTGCGGCTGCGCGAGCTGACGGGTGTGGACGTGCTGATCCTGCGGGCCGGTGCATTCATGGAGAACCTGCTGCCGATGCTCTACGTGATTGAGCAACACGGTCTGGTGGCCGATGGCATGGAAGCGGACGTGCCGGTGCCGATGATCGCCGCCAAGGACATCGCCGACGCCGCCATCGACGCCCTGCTCGCCCGCGACTGGCATGGCGTGCAAGTGCGCGAGCTGCTGGGGCAGCGGGATATCAGTTACGGCGAATGCACGCGCATCCTCGGCCAACAGCTGGGTCGGCCGGGCCTGCCCTATGTGCAGGTGCCCTATGACGAGATGGCGGGAATGCTGCAGGAGGCCGGCTTCTCCACCAACCTGGCCGGGCTCTATGCCGAGCTGGCTCGCGGCATCAATGAACGGGCGGTGAAGTCCCTGGAGGGCCGGCGACCGGAGAACACCACGGCGACGTCGTTCGAGGCGTTCGTGGCGGAGATGGTGGGGTGACTTCCGACTCACCTACAGCGCAATCCTGCTCACATCTCTGTAGGGGCGAATTCATTCGCCAAGGGGGTAGCTCGGAGCTGGCCGGCCCCCCTCACCCCCAGCCCCTCTCCCTGAAATGGAGAGGGGTGACTCTCGGCTCACCCACAGCGCAGTTCTGCTCGCTTCTCTGTAGGGGCGATTTCAATCGCTATGCAGGACGCAGTGCTGCCAATTCAGGACCTGGCATCAGCTATTGGCGCAGGCGCTGGACTCTTTCAGGTAGGTCACGGACTTCTCTTCACCCTGGGAATCGACGTAGGTCATCTTCGCCTGGATGGTTTCGCAGGTCAGCGAGTTCGGTTCGTCGATGGAGATGACGCGGGCGACGTCCAGCGGCATGCCGTAGCTGTAGGGCACGGCGTCGGCGGACTCGGCGGCGAAGACGCTGCCGCTGGCCAGAAGGGCGAGCAGCAGGCTGGTACTGGTAGAGATTGCGCGGTTCATGATGGAACTCCTGGTTTGCCTTGGAAGGCCCTGGCATCGCCTGGCGATGCGTTCTCGGCCGATGTGCCAATTCGACTCCACTCACGGCGCGTGAAAAAGACGGCTTTGCTGAAAGCGCTTTTCCGTGGCGCGTAACAATCCACGCCGCCCGACGGTCATACCCGCCTAGCTGGCCAGGTCTATCGTTCCCTGACCGGAAACGGCCACCAGGCGAGGATGCGGCCATGAACACCAGTGATCTGCTCGAACAATTGCTGCGGGCCGGACAGGCTTCGACGGCGCAACGCGGTGGCGCCGGCGTGGCGTCGCAAGATCCGCTGGGTGGGCTCGGCGGTCTGCTGGGTGGGCTCATGGGTGGCGGTGGCGGCCCCAATGCCGGGCTGGGCGGCCTATTCGGCGAAGTCCTCGGCGGAGGCCCGTGGGGCGGCTCCACCGATCGCAGCTCGATGGGCAGTGGCGGTCGCTCCGGCGGGATGAACTACGCCGCCCTCGCCTCCCTCGGCATGATGGCCTTCCAGGCGTACCAGGCCTGGCAGAGCCAGCAGGCGTCCGCGCCGCAACAGGCCCTGCGCACTGTGGACCAGCTGTCTGGCGCCGAGGCCGATGACCACAGCCTGGCCATCCTCCGCGCGCTGATAGCCGCCGCCAAGGCGGACGGACGTATCGACGAACAGGAAAAGCAGGCCATCTACACCGAGATCTCCCGGCACACCGACGACCCGCAATTGCAGGAATGGCTGGACGAAGAGGTACGCCGGCCGCTGGACGCTGCCGACGTGGCGCAGTCAGCCCGCGATCCGGGCATGGCTGCCGAGATGTATCTGGCGAGCGTGATGCTGGTGGACGACCAGCAAGCCGCCGAACGCACCTACCTGGACGAACTGGCCTATCAGCTCAGGCTCGACCCTGAGCTGCAGGCGCATCTGGAGCAGCAGGCTGCGGGAACTGCCTAGGGATTGACCTGGTAACCACGCTGCTGCAGGCAACTCATGTAGGCCGATGAGGCTGTGCTGCTGGCCTGCTGGTTGGTGCGACGGTCTTGCCGGCGCTCCTGGCGCTGACGCGAGCCGCCGACCACCATCCCGGCTACTGCGGCGTCCTTGGCCTTTTCCTGCCGGTACTCCTGCTGCAGGTCGTCATCGATCCGGTCGTAGTCGTTGCTGCGCGCCTGCCCGACGGCGGCACCCGCTATGGCGCCGGTGGCGGCTCCGCGGACACGGCCGCCGCTCGGGTTGGAGGTGGTGGTACTCGTGGTGCTGCCGGCCTGGGCCTGGCAGTTGGCGATGTCCTGTTGGATCTGTTGCTGGGTCTGGCCCTGCAGCGGCACCACGGTTTCGGCGAAGGCGGGCGCGCAGATGAGCGAGGCGAGCAGGGTCCAGCGGCAAGGGGCGAAGGAGATCATGGAGGTGAGGCTCTCGAAGGAAGTGGATGGGGCCGACGTGTCTCCGACCATGTGGAGTTCAGTCTGGTTCGGCTCCGGCCAGCGCGACAGCGACGCCGACCAATGGGCGCGGTCCATCGGCTTCAGGTAGCCTTGCGCACCCGCTAACCTCTACGCAGCCAATCGCACCGAGCCAATCCATGTCCGACCTGCCACTCGATGAAATCGACCGCCAGCTGATCGCCGCCCTGCAGATCAACGCCCGCGAGAGCGTGGCCACGCTGGCCCGGCGCCTGGGCATCGCGCGCACCACGGTGACCTCACGCCTGGCACGGCTGGAGAAGGCACAGGTCATCACTGGCTATGGCGTGCGCCTGGGCCGGCGCGTCGCCGATGGCGGCCTGCAGGCCTACGTGGGGATCACGGTGAAACCGCGCAGCGGCAAGGACGTGCTGCGGCGCCTGACCGGCATGGCGGAAGTACAGGTGCTCTGCGCGGTGAGCGGCGAGTTCGACTACGTCGCCTGGCTGCGCGCCGACTCCCCCGAGCGCCTCGACGAGTTGCTGGACCTGATCGGCAGCGTGGACGGGGTGGAGAAGACCACCACCTCGATCATCCTCAGCTGCAAGATCGACCGCGGCCAGCCGCTGGCGCCGCCAGCCAGCTGACGCCGCCACGGCGACCTCCGCTCAGAATCGATCCAGCCGGAAAGGAGCCAGGTCCGGCACACCGTGCGACGCGCCCGCCGTTGCCGGCAGCCCCGCCAGCCCGGCGATGTGCTCGGCGGTGATCGCTGCCTGAGTCAGCCCCAGGTGCTGGTGGCCGAAAGCGAGCAGCACCCGCCCCTCGCACACCCGGTCGATGATGGGCAGCGAGTCCGGCAGGGATGGCCGGAATCCCATCCAGGGGGTTGCCCCTTCGGCATTCAGTTCACGGCTGAACAGACCTTTGCCGAGGCGGAGCAACTGCCAGGCGCGTTCCATGTTCGGTGATCGCGCCAAGCCGGCGAACTCAACGGTGCCGGCCAGACGCAGGCCGTCGGCCATGGGCGACATGATGAACTTGCGCTCGAACGAGGTGACGGCGAACGGCAGTCGCCCGTGCTCCTGGGGCAACATCAGGTGATAGCCCCGCTCGGTATCCAGCGGTACCCGCCTGCCGGTCAACCCGGAGGTAAGACCGGCCGAATGGGCGCCGCAGGCAATCAAGACCTGACGGGCCCGTACGCTGCCCTCCCCCGTGCTCAGCGCGACGCCATCGTCGGTCAACCGCCCACCGAGCATGCGCTGACGGAGGAAACGAACCCCCGCCCTCTCGGCGGCAGTGGCCAGTTCGCAGACCACACGGAACGGGTCGATGAAGTGCCCGGTACGGGGGAAGAACAACCCGCCGCGTATCCGCTCATTCAAATGGGGCGCGGCGTCCCGCACGGCGCCAGACTCCCAGAAATCCACCGGCACGCCCTGCCCGGCCATGCGGGCCTGTAGCGCTTCGAGCGCCTGGCGGGATTCGGGGCGCTCGTACATCAGCAGGGACCCGTCCTCCTTCAGCAGACCCGGGCAGTCGATGGCCGCCAGCAGCCGTTGCCAGGCACCCAGGCTGGCTTCGTTAAGCCCGCGCAGGCCGGCGACTGTGCGCTGGAAGGGTGCCGGCCGCAGGTTGAGCAGCAGGCGCGTGAACCAGGGCAAGGCGAACGGCAGGTACTTCCAGTCCAGACGCAGCGGGCCCATGGGGTCCATGAGCATCGCCGGCAGTCGTTTGAGGATCGACAGGTCGGCGATGGGAAAGACCTGCTCGGTGGCCAGGTGCCCGGCATTGCCGAACGAGGCGCCCTGCCCCGGCCCTTGCGGATCGATGACCAGGACACGCCTGCCCTTTCGGGCCAGTTGCAGGGCGCAGGCGACGCCGATGATGCCGGCGCCCACCACCGCGATATCGATCTCGGCCTGAGCGGGAACGGAAGCGTTTGCCATGGTGCTAGGCCTCCCTCTTGCCATCGAGCAGGCGCCGCAACCGCAGGGGATTGTCGTGCCTGAGCTCGTTGGGCAGCAGGCCATCCGGGAAGCCCTGATAGCAGACCGGCCGCAGGAAGCGGCGGATCGCGGCGGTGCCTACCGAGGTGCTGCGCGTGTCCGAGGTGGCCGGGAACGGGCCGCCGTGGACCATGGCGTCGCACACCTCGACGCCTGTCGGCCAGCCGTTGACCAGCACGCGGCCAGCCTTGAGCTCCAGGGTCGGCAGCAAGGCCCGGGCGGCGTCGAAGTCCGCCTCGTCCAGGTGCAGGGTCGCTGTGAGCTGGCCTTCGAGGTGCTCGGCGATCTCGCGTATCTGCTCCTCGTCGCGGCACTGCACGATCAGCGCGGCCGCACCGAAGACTTCGGCCTGCAATGCCGGGTCGGCCAGGAAGGTTTCGGCGCAGGCGACGAACAGTTGCGCCTGGCAGCGGTTGGGACCATCGCCCGGCAGCCCGACGGCCACACTCCGCACCTCAGCGTGCCCGGCCAGGGCGGCGGCGCCGGATTCGAAGGCGTCGAAGATGCCCGGCGTGAGCATGGTCTGTGCCGGACTGCTCTGCAGTTGCTCGGCAGCCGCCGCGATGAAGGCATCCAGTGCCGCGCCCCGGCGGGCGATCACCAGGCCAGGGTTGGTGCAGAACTGGCCGGCACCCTGGGTCAGCGAGGCGACGAAGCCCTGGGCAAGGCCTGCTCCACGGGCCTGCAAGGCGGCGGGAAGCAGGAACACCGGGTTGATCGAACTCATCTCCGCATACACCGGGATCGGCTCCGGCCGGGCCTGCGCTGCCCGGCACAGGGCCAGGCCGCCGCTGCGCGAGCCGGTAAAGCCCACGGCCTTGATGCGCGGGTCGCTGACCAGGGCGATGCCCACCTCGCGCCCGGCGCCGAACAGCAGCGAGAACACGCCCTCGGGCATGGCGCAACGCTCCGCGGCGCTGGCCACGGCACGCCCCACCAGTTCGCTGGTGCCAGGGTGTGCGCCGTGGGCCTTGACCACCACCGGGCAGCCGGCCGCCAGCGCCGAGGCGGTGTCGCCGCCGGCCACGGAGAAGGCCAAGGGAAAGTTACTGGCGCCGAACACCGCCACCGGTCCCAGGGGCACTTGGCGCTGGCGCAGGTCTGGCCTTGGCAGGGGCTGGCGATCCGGTTGGGCCGTGTCGACCCGCACATCCAGCCATTCGCCCGCACGCACGGTACGGGCGAAAGTGCGTAGCTGCTGGCAGGTGCGGCCCCGCTCGCCCTGGATGCGCGCCTGGGGCAGCCCGGTTTCGGCCACAGCGCGCTGGATCAGTTCGTCCCCCAGCGCTTCGATCTCCTCGGCGATGGCTTCGAGGAATCCGGCGCGTGCCTCCAGCGAGGTTTCCCGGTAGCCGCCAAAGGCGGCCCAGGCCAGGGCGCAGGCCTGCTCCACCTCAGTCTGGCCGCCGCCCGGATAGGCGGGTTCGAGCGGGGTGCCGGTGGAGGGATCGATGGCGCGGATCGCTTCACGGCTGCCAGTTACGGCCTGACGGCCGATCAGCATGTTGCCTGTCAGTTTCATGGTGCTTCCTGGGTGTGCGAGGTGCGCTCCGCCGCGGAGCGGGTGCTCCGCGGCGGGCCTGTGTCAGACGAGGTTCTGTTCCACCGACCAGTTGGCGTACCACTGGCGGAAGAGCGCGTACTGCTGCTCGGCGTAGCGGCGCTGGGAGTCGCTGAGCGCGTCGCTCTCGTTGAAGTGCAGGCTGTATTCGCGGTCGCCGTTGAGCACCATCAGGTACTTGTAGAACAGCACCAGGTCGCAGCCCTCGTCGAAGGACGACAACACGTCCAGCGCCGCGCTCAGCTCCAGGGCGAGGCGACGCGCGCGGGTATCACCCTTGGCGGCCTGCCGGCTCAGCGCCACCAGCTGCAGCACCTCGCGTGGCAGCACGTTGCCGATGCCGGTGATGGTGCCGGTGGCGTTGCAGTTGACGTAGCCGTGGAACACCTGGGTATCCACGCCGGCCATGAGGATCACGTCGTCGTCACGGGAGGTGATGTGCTCGGCGGCGTAGCGCATGTCGGCGGCGCCGCCGAACTCCTTGAAGCCGATCAGGTTGGAGAACTGGCCGCGCAGTTCGAAGAACAGGTCGGCGCGGGTGGAGAAGCTGTAGTAGGGGCTGTTGTAGATCACCGCCGGCAGCGCGGGGGCGGCGCCGAGCACGGCGGAGAAGTGGGCCTTCTGCGCGGCCGGCGAAGCGGCGCGGGAGAGCAGGCGCGGGATCACCATGAGTCCGTGGGCACCCACCTTGGCGGCGTGCGCGGCATGGGCAACCGCCTCGCGGGTGCTGACCGCACCAGTGCCGACGATGGTGGGCACGCCGGCCTTCACCAGGCGCGCCACGCCTTCCTGGCGCTGGGCTTCGCTGAGCAACGGCCAGTCGCCCATGGAACCGCAGTAGACCACCGCGCTCATGCCGATATCGATCAGCTCGCGGCCCTTGGCCACCAGGGCGTCGAAGTCCGGCGTGCGCTCGGCGGTGCAGGGTGTCATCAGGGCGGGAATGCAACCGGTGAAGATGCTGTCGTTCATTGTTCTGCTCCTTGGTGCAGGGGGATGAAGAAGGCGTGGAGACTCAGATGCCCCACGCAAAGGGGTCCTGTTCATCGATGAGCAGGGTGCTGTCGGCCGTCAGGTAAGCGCGGCCGGTGATGAAGGGACGGATGCGCTCTCCGTCCGTTTCGTAGCGGCCCTCGAAGCGGCTGCCAGTGATGCCGGCCTGGACCCAGGTCTGGCCGGGCGCGAGTTTTTCATCGGCCGCCAGGCACGCCAGCTTGGCGCTGGTGCCGGTGCCGCAAGGCGAGCGGTCGTAGGCCTTGCCCGGGCACATGACGAAGTTGCGGCTGTCGGCTTCGTCGTCATCGGCGAAGAGCTCGACGTGGTCGATCAACGCGCCGCCTTCACCGTGGATGCCTTGCGCTTCCAGTGCCCTGAGCATCGCCCAGGTGAACGCGGTCAGGGCTTCGACGTTGTCGAGTTGCAGCCGCTGGCCGTGTTCGGACACCAGGAAGAACCAGTTGCCGCCCCAGGCGATGTCGCCATGGACAAGGCCGTGGCCGGGAACCTCGACCGACACTTGCCGGCGGTACCGGTAGGCCGGCACGTTGCCGATGGTCACGGCACCGTCTTCATGCAGGGTGGCGCTGACCGTGCCCACTGGCGTGTCGATCCGGTGCTCGCCCGGACCGATCAGCCCCAGGTGATGCAGGGAGGCGACCAGGCCGATGGTGCCGTGGCCGCACATGCCGAGGTAGCCGGCGTTGTTGAAGAAGATCACCCCGCACGTGGCGCCGGGTGATACCGGCGGGCGGTACAGGGCGCCCACCAGTACGTCGTTGCCCCGTGGTTCGAGCAGGCAGGCTCGACGCCAGTGGTCATGCTGCTCGCGCAGTGCATCGCGCTGCTCGGCCAGGGTATAGCCGGCCGGTTCGGGAAAGCCTTTCATCACCAGGCGGGTGGGTTCACCGCCGGTGTGGGAGTCGATGACGTGTACGCGCTTCATGAGCTGGTCCATTCAGTGGCCGGAAAGGTTCGGGGAACTTGCTAGGCCATCAGCCGCTCGATGTCGTCCAGCAGGGCTCGCCCCACCCAGACGCCATCACGCTCGCTGCGTTGGCGGGCCGCGAAACGGCGCTGAGACGGCAGGCGTGCACCCTGGTCGGTGATGGCGGCGAACAACTGCTCGGCACGCCGCTGGCCGTCTTCCATTGCACCGCCGAGGAAGCGGGCGGGGTCGAAGGCCAGCAGTAGCTCACCGTGGCAGGGCGTAGCGCCGGCACCCGCATCAAAGGCCAGGGATTCGGCGCTGGTCATGTCGCCGATCAGCGCGCCGGCCATGAGCTCGATCATGGCGGCGAGTGCCGAACCCTTGTGTCCGCCGAAAGTCTGCATGGCCCCCTCCAGCGCGGCCCGCGCATCGGTGGTGGGCAGCCCCTCGGCATCCAGGCCCCAGCCCAGGGGTATGGGCTTGCCCTGGCGGGCGTGCAACTCGATATCGCCCCGTGCGATGGCGCTGGTGGCGAAATCGAAGACGAAGGGCTCGCGGCCCCTCCGTGGCCAGGCGAACGCCAAGGGGTTGGTGCCGAACACGCCCCTGCTGCCACCCTCCGGCGCCACCCAGGCGTGGCTGGGGGTCATGGCCAGCCCTACCAGCCCTTCGGCGGCAATGGCTTCCACCTCCGGCCAGAGCGCGGAAAAGTGGAAGCAGTTGCGGATCACCAGGGCGGCGACGCCCAGTTCACGGGCCTGCTCCACCAGCAGCGGCAGGCCGCTCTGAAACGCCAGCAGCGAATAGCCTCGGTGGGCGTCGACGCTGACGACGGCGGGCGCGGGCCGGCTCAGTGTCGGGCGTGCCAGCGGGTCGATCTTGCCGGAGCGCAGCGAATGCACGCACACCAGGACGCGGTAGAGGCCATGGGAGTGGCACTCGTCGCGCTGCCCCCGGGTGATGGTGTCGGCAATGGCGCGGGCATGGTCCTCGCCCATACCGTTGTGTGTCAGTGCACGCGTCGCCAGGGCATGAACCTGGTCGAGGCTGAGGTTGATGAGGTCACTCATATCCGTACTCCTTTCGCTGGACATCAGGACGAGGCCTGGGTGCGAGCCGTGGCCGGATGCAGGCCCGTCTCGGTGTCGGCACCCTCTTCGCTTTCATCCTCGCCACTGAGAACGATCAGGTGAGCCGGCACGCCGGTGGCTGCGCCCCAGTAGTAGATGGCGGTGGCACAGGCGGCCACGACGAGGGTGTCGAACGGATGGCCGAGCACGCCCAGGCCGCCGAAACTGCCGAGCCAGGAGAGCAGCAGGGTGGTGGCGTAGAAGCCGATCAGCCAGGCAGACGAGCGCACCTGCTGGGCGATGCTCAGGTGCTCGGTGGGTACGAAGCGCCGGCACAGCAGGTAGATCACGAACATCAGGATCTGCAGGCCCAGCAGCCAGGACACGGTGCTCCAGCCTGACCAGTAGACGATCAGTGCAGCGATGACGAAGGACAGCGGCCCCATCACGCCCAGGCCCCTTACCCGGAATGGGCGCGGCATATCGGGGGCGTTGCGGCGCAGGGCGGCGACGGTCACCGGAGCCACGGCGTAGCTCAGCACCAGCGCGGCCGACACCACGTTGATCAGGGCCTCCCAGGAGGGAAACGGCAGGGTCCAGAACACCGACAGGGCGAAGGTCAGCCAGAGCGCCGGGCGCGGGATGCCGGACTGTTCGTCGATGCGGGTGAAGATCTTGAAGAAGGTGCCGGTCTGCGCCCAGCCATACACAACCCGAGGCGTGGCATTCATGTAGATGTTGCCGCAACCGCTGGGTGAGATCACCGCATCAGCGACCACCAGGTAGGCCAGCCAGCCCACGCCGAGAACCAGGGCGATGTCCCTATACGGCAGGGCGAACTCTTTGGAGATACCGGCCCAGCCGTTGGCCAGCATTTCCGTGGGCACGGCGCCGAGGAAGGCCAGTTGCAACAGTACATAGATGGCGGTGGAGAGCAGGACCGAGAGGATCAGCGCGATGGGGATAGTGCGCTGAGGGTTCTTCACCTCGCTGGCCACCGAGATGATCGGCGTGAGCCCCAGGTAGGCGAAGATGATGCCGCCCGCGGAGACCGCCATCTCGATGCCCGAAAGGCCGAAGGGCGCGAAGCCCTGGACCGCGAAGTTCTCCGGTTTGAAGAAGGCGAACAGCACGCCGATGACCAGCAGCGGCACGATGAACTTGAACACGCTGACCAGGTTGTTGGCCCTGGCGAATGTCTTCACGCTGCGGTAGTTGAGCCAGAAGAACAGGCACAGCAGGCCGAATTGCACGAGCCAGCCGAGGATGGTCGGGGCGCTGGAGCCCGGCTCGGTCAGCGACGGGAACCAGGCCGCCGCGTACTGACGTGAGGCGACCACTTCGATCGCCACCAGGCTGGAGAAGGCAATCAGGGTGATGAACCCCATCAGGTAGCCCAGCAGCGGGCCATGGGAGAACACCGGGTACCGCACCACACCACCGGCACGCGGCAGCGCTGCACCCAGTTCGCAATAGATGATGCCGAGCAGCAGTACGGCGAACCCGCCGAGGAACCAGGAGATGATCCCCGCCGGTCCGGCGATCGCCGAGACGTGGCTGGCCGCGAATAGCCAACCGGAGCCGAAGATGGCCCCTAGACCGATGAATGTCAGGTCCATCAACGAGAGTTGCTTCTTGAATTTTCCGGACATCGCGTCGCCTTCTTTTGAGTTATTGGATGGGCTGGTGGATTGCCATTCGGGGCTTGGATCGGCGCGTGAATGCTGCCCCTTGGTGAGTGCGTATTCCCTGGGTTCGCCGACCTGGGCGATGGCCATAGAGTGGACGGGCGACGCGCCTTCGCGCTTGATGCCTTTCCCCGCTTCGGATGACGAAATCAGCACAGTCCGGACAGCGACGCAGCCCGTTCCGGTTCGCGCTCGACAGGCCGCTGGCCCTGGGGCAAGCTGCCGGCGTGGGCATCGCCGGCCAACCTTGGGGAGGATGGAAATGATGTCGCGTAGCGCACTTGCGGCACTCTGCTCAGAGAGCGACCTGAAGCGCCCCGAAACCATGGATGAACTGCTGGCGAGCGTGCAGATGCTGCTGCCGATGCTGGATGCAATTTCCAGCGCGGCGATCTTCATCAAGGACGCCCAGGCCCGTTACGTCATGGCCAATCGCACGCTGGTCCAGCGCTGTGGCGTGAAGCCCCTTCTGGGCAAGACCAGCGCCGAGGTGTTCCCCGCACAGTTCGGCCCTGGCTACACCGAGCAGGACCGGCGGGTGCTGGAACAGGGCCAGGTGCTGGAAGACCAATTGGAGTTGCACCTGTATGGCAGTCGGGAACCGGGCTGGTGCCTGACGCACAAGCGCCCTCTGCTTAGTCGCGCAGGCGAGATCATCGGCCTGGCGGGCATCTCGATGGACCTGCAGTCCGCCAGTCATACGCACCCAGCCTATGAGCGTCTCGCCGCAGTGGACGAGCACATCCGCACGCACTTCCACGAGCCCATCACGCTGGACACGCTGACGCGGATCGCCGGTATCTCCGTCGCCCAACTGGAACGCTACTGCAAGCGTGTGTTCCACCTGACTCCACGACAGATGATCAACAAGGTGCGGCTCGAGCACGCCCATCGTTTGTTGCAGACCGATCTGCCGATCACGGAAGTCGCCCTGCAGTGCGGCTACACCGACCACAGCGCATTCAGCCGGCAGTTCAAGCTGCTGACCGGGTTCACACCCCGACAGTACCGGCAAGCGACCGCGGCCAGCAGATAGCGCAGCCATGGGCGGGGGCAGCCCTTCGCGAGCAAGCTCAGCCTACGGCTTCTTCTCTCGCCGACTAGCCTGATGACGAGGCGCGCGAAGCAGATTTGTCACTACTAACTTTTCTGTCGTCACTTTGTATTACCAGCGCTCCAAATGACGACACTTTGCGTCTTATGGACGAAAACGACGCTCCCTAGAATGGCCCCACCGCGCCCAACGGGCCGCTCTCCCACAAGCCTTCAAGGTCCAGCATGAACAACAACAATCGTCACCCCGCCGACGGCAAGAAACCCATCACCATTTTCGGCCCGGACTTCCCCTTCGCCTTCGATGACTGGATTCAGCATCCGGCTGGCCTGGGCAGCATTCCCGCCGAGCATCATGGTGCCGAGGTGGCCATCGTCGGTGCCGGTATCGCCGGCCTGGTAGCGGCCTACGAGCTGATGAAGCTGGGCCTGAAACCCGTGGTGTACGAAGCCTCCAAGATGGGCGGCCGCCTGCGTTCGCAGACCTTCGAAGGCACCGACGGCATCATCGCCGAGCTGGGCGGCATGCGCTTCCCGGCCTCCTCCACCGCCTTCTACCACTACGTGGACATGCTGGGCCTCAAGACCCAGCCCTTCCCCAACCCGCTGACGCCAGCCTCGGGCAGCACGGTCATCGATCTCGAGGGCAAGACCTACTACGCCGAGAAGATGGCCGACCTGCCGGCGCTGTTCCAGGAAGTGGCCGACGCCTGGGCCGATGCGCTGGAAGACGGCGCCCGCTTCGGCGACATCCAGCAGGCCATCCGCGACCGCGACGTGAAGCGCCTGAAGGAGCTGTGGGACACCCTCGTACCGCTGTGGGATGACCGCACCTTCTACGACTTCGTGGCCAGCTCCAAGGCCTTCGCCAAGTTGTCCTTCCACCACCGCGAAGTGTTCGGCCAGGTGGGCTTCGGCACCGGCGGCTGGGACTCGGACTTCCCGAACTCGATGCTGGAAATCTTCCGCGTGGTGATGACCGCCTGCGACGACAACCAGCACCTGATCGTCGGCGGCGTGCAGCAAGTGCCCATGGGCATCTGGCGTCA
Source organism: Pseudomonas sp. BN411 (assembly GCF_029871235.1). Taxonomy (GTDB): domain Bacteria; phylum Pseudomonadota; class Gammaproteobacteria; order Pseudomonadales; family Pseudomonadaceae; genus Metapseudomonas. Next base: position 35,649 of record NZ_SSOM01000054.1, on the reverse strand, counting down.
CGTCCCCGAGAAATGCGTGCACTGGCCGGCAGGCACCAGCCTGGCGTCCCTGCACAACGGCGCGGCCCGCCCCGGCGTGAAGCGCATCGCCCGCGCCGCAGATGGCCGTCTCGCCGTGACCGACAACTGGGGTGACACCCGCCATTACGCAGCGGTGCTCGCCACCTGCCAGAGCTGGCTGCTGACCACCCAGATCGAGTGCGAGGAATCGCTGTTCTCGCAGAAGATGTGGATGGCCCTGGACCGCACCCGCTACATGCAGTCGTCCAAGACCTTCGTGATGGTCGATCGCCCGTTCTGGAAGGACAAGAATCCGGAAACCGGCCGCGACACCCTGAGCATGACCCTCACCGACCGCCTCACCCGCGGCACCTACCTGTTCGACAACGGCGACGACAAGCCGGGCGTGATCTGCCTGTCCTACTCCTGGATGAGCGACGCGCTGAAGATGCTGCCGCACCCGGTGGAGAAGCGTGTGAAGCTGGCCCTGGACGCGCTGAAGAAGATCTACCCCGACGTGGACATCGCCAGCCACATCATCGGCGACCCCATCACCATTTCCTGGGAGTCCGACCCGCACTTCCTCGGCGCCTTCAAGGGCGCGCTGCCGGGCCACTACCGCTACAACCAGCGCATGTACGCGCACTTCATGCAGGACGACATGCCCGCCGAGCAGCGCGGCATTTTCATCGCCGGTGACGACGTGTCCTGGACCCCGGCCTGGGTGGAAGGCGCGGTGCAGACCTCGCTCAACTCGGTATGGGGCATCATGAAGCACTTCGGCGGCAGCACCCCGGCCGAGAATCCCGGCCCGGGCGACTGCTTCGCCGAACTCGGCCCCATCGCCCTGCCGGACTGACTCAGGAGACGTCCATGCGCATCGCCCTCTATCAGTGCCCACCCCTGCCGCTGGAGCCTGCGGCCAACCTCGACCGCCTGCGCCAGCGGGCGGCCGAGGCGGCCCGGCGTGGCGCGGCGCTGCTGGTCACACCGGAGATGTACCTCAGCGGCTACAACATCGGCCTGGAAGCGGTCAGCCACCTGGCGCAGACCGCCGACGGCGACTGGGCCGAGCAGGTGGCCGGCATCGCCCGCGAGCATGGCGTTGCCCTGCTCTACGGCTACCCGGAGCGTAGCGCCGAGGGACGCATCTACAACTCGGTGCAACTGATCGATGCGCAGGGCCAGCGCCTTGGCAATTACCGCAAGACCCACCTCTTCGGTGAGCTGGACAGGAGCATGTTCAGTGCCGGCGGTGACGACTATCCGCTGCTGGAACTGAACGGCTGGAAGCTGGGGATGCTGATCTGCTACGACGTGGAGTTCCCGGAGAACGTGCGCCGCCTGGCCCTGGCCGGCGCTGACGCGATTCTGGTGCCGACCGCCAACATGGAGCCGTACGACTTCGTCTGCGACGTGCTGGTGCGCGCCCGTGCCTTCGAGAGCCAGTGCTACCTGGCCTACGCCAACTACTGCGGCGCTGAAGGGGAGATCCGCTACTGCGGCCTCTCCAGCGTTTCCGCACCGGACGGCAGCCAGGCCGCTATCTGCGGCCGCGAGGAAACCCTGGCCTTCGCCGACCTCAAGCGGGACAAGCTGGAAGCCTCGCGGGCAGGGCTCACCTACCTCCGGGATCGGCGGGCGGAGTTGTATCGCCCATTGCTGTAGTTGGGCTGAACCGCCGCGCAATGTGTTGGGCAGCAACGTAGGATGGGTTGAGCCTGCGATACCCATGCTGTTGGTGAGAGCCGATGGGTATCGCTTCGCTCCACCACATCCTACGGACTGCCCTTGGCGAATGAATTCGCCCCCACAGGAAAAGCGAATCAAACCCGCGAAGGATCAAGTCAGCGCGGCATGCGGCCCGGTGAGGTAATCCAGCAGTCGGAACAGGGTCGGCGCCAGGGCGCTGCAGTGGGGGAAGCCATCGCGGATGGCGGCCGCATCCTCCACCGAGCCGGACAGTTCCAGGTCCGCCGCGTAGGCGTCCAGCATCGCCTCGATGCTCTCCGGCGTACCTTCCAGATGGCATTGCAGGCCGATGGCGCGCTCTTTCCAGACGAAGCCCTGGTTGGCGCAGGCCGCCGAGCCATAGAGCGGGATGGCGCCCGCCGGCAGGTCGAAGGTCTCGCCGTGCCAATGCATCGCCAGCAGGCGCTGGGGCAACATGCGGCCCAACGGGGAGCGGTCCGCTTCGGGGCGTTTTTCCATGGACCACCAGCCGATCTCCGCCTCGCCCTTGCGCACCTCAGCCCCCAGGGCCTGGGCCAGGAGCTGGCCGCCCAGGCAGATGCCGAGTATCCGCTTGCCGGCACCCAGCGATTTGCGGATCAGTTTCTTCTCAGCCTTGAGCCAGGGCAGTGCTTCCTCGTCATGCACGCTCATAGGACCGCCCATGACGATCAACAGGTCGAAGTCATCAGGCTTGGGCAGGCGCGCATCGGCGTAAAGATTGAACACCTGCACCTTGGCAGCGCGCAGGTCGAGCCATTGGCTGATACGGCCGGGGCCTTCGAAAGGAGCGTGCTGCAGGATGGCGACGCGCATGTCAGGCGATCTCCAGGGGTTTGCTCTTGGCCAGGGCGAAGGCGCGATTCAGACGTTTGAGCATTTCATCGACATTGGCGCGGCTTACGGTCAGCGCCGGAGTGAAGCGCAGGCATCCCGGCTGCGGTGCGTTGATCAGCAACCCTTCATCGAGGGCATGGCGGGCCACCAGCGGTGCGGACTGGTGGATCAGCGGCAGGCCGACCATCAAGCCGTGGCCACGCAGGGGACCATGGCCGTGACGGCGGGACACCCGCGCCAGGCCTTCACGCAGGTGCTGGGCCACGTCGCGAACCTGTTCCAGGAAGCCAGGCTCCAGCACGGTATCCAGCACCGCCAGGCCGGCGGCGGTCATCAGGGCGTTGCCGTGGTAGGTGCCGCCCTGCTCGCCCGGCTCGAAGCAGCAGGCGTTGCCACGGGCCAGCAGCGCCGCCAGGGGCACGCCGCCGCCCAGGCCCTTGCCGAGGGTGATGATGTCGGCGCGGATGCCGTACAGCTCTTCGGCCAGCAAGGTGCCGCAACGGCCAATGCCGGTCTGCACTTCGTCGAGGATCAGCAACACACTCCGTTCGCGACACAGGCGCTCGGCGCCCTGCAGATAATCCAATGTGGCGGGCACGACGCCGGCCTCGCCCTGCACCGGCTCCAGCATCACGGCCACGGTTTGCTCATCCACCGCGGCGGCCAGGGCTTCGAGATCGTTGTAGGGGACCTTGGTGAAGCCGGGCACCTTGGGTTCGAACAGCGCTTCGAAGGCCGGCTTGCCGGACGCGGACATGGCCGCCAGGGTGCGGCCGTGGAAGCTGTTGCAGGCGGTGACGATGCGATGGGCGCCGCCACGATGCAGCTGGCCCCATTTGCGCGCCAGCTTGATGGCGCCTTCGTTGGCCTCGGCACCGCTGTTGAGGAAGTAGACCTGGTCGCTGCCGCTGGCCTGGCACAGACGCGATGCCAGATTCAGCATGCCGCGGTTGTAATAGGCCGGGCCGGGGTTGATCAGGCTTTCCGCCTGGCGCTTGAGGGCGTCCACCACCACGCTGGGGCTGTGGCCCAGGCTGTTGACCGCCCAGCCCTGGGTGAAGTCCAGGTAGGCGCGGCTTTCGGAGTCCCAGAGCCAGGAGCCCTGGCCACGCACGAAGAGCTGCGCCGGGCGTTCCACGGTCTTCATCAGGCGCAGGCTGGCGAGGGGGTCACGCATGCTCGGGGACCTTTTCATGGCGGTATTCGACGCCCAGCAGGCGCAGGCCGTCCGGGCTCTGTTCGAGGATTCGGCGCACTTCGCGACGTCGTTCGATGTGCAGGCTGAAGCCGTCCTCACGGGGGAAACGCGCGCGGAGCTCGCGGGTCAACTCGACGTAGCGCGCCTGGCTGACACTGAGTTCCGCCAGCAATACGTCCTCGCGGTGCAGGCTGATACGGTAGTCGCTCATGCGCGCATCCCCTCCAGCGGCAGCCCCTGCAGGCGGGCGCTCCAGTCTTCCACGGTGCCTGTACTGAGGCGGCGTGCAGCGGTGTCGCGCCAGCGTGTGGACAGCGCTTCGCACTGCTGCAACTGCTGCAGGCCGGCGTGCTCCAGCGGGTAGTGGAAGAAGCTCTGGATGGCGTGGGCGACGGTCAGGCCGGGGTAGCTGCGCTGGATCAGTTCCAGGGCGTCTTCACGGCTGACGAAGCCCGGCCGCAGGACGCGGTAGAACCAGCCACAGCGACCGCTCTCCTGCACCTGCTCGGGCAGGCTGGGAATGCCCCAGCGGCGGCTCAGGCGGTAGCAGGGCGAACGCGGTTGACTGACCTGGATGAACGCCTGACCCCAACGGAAGATATCGCCGATGCACACCTGGTCTTCGGTCAGGCCGTAGGTGGACAGGTTTTCGCCGAAGCTCGGCGCCTTCCAGTCGAGGTGACGGTAATGCTTGCGCCAGTAGCGGTAGTGTTCAGCGGGGTAGTGATGCAGGGCGCGCTCAGGGCCGCCATGGAATCGCGGGTCACCCTGTTCGTCGCTGCCCAGGCCCTGGGGCCAAAGCCAGAGGCGGTGGTCGATCGGCAGCTTGTCGATTGCACTGGACAAGCCGCCCCCTATATCTTCGGCTTTACCTATGAAAACCCCATTGACGACTAACGCAGACATTCGCCCTCTCCAGCGCGAGAAACAGTCTCTACGCGGCATAGGCTATGGGCTTGTGGCACTCCGGGCCATTTCGATTTTCCAGCTTTATCGATAAGTAACGCTTATGAATTTTCGCCAGCTTCGCTACTTCGTCGCGCTCTACGAGGAAGGTCATGTGGGCCGCGCCGCCGAGCGCCTGAGCCTGTCGCAACCGGCGCTTTCGCAGCAGATCCGCCAGTTGGAACAGGGCCTGGACGTCAGCCTGTTCCAGCGCAGCGGCAAGCGCCTGCTGCCAACGCTCGCCGCTCACACCCTGTACAACCACGCCCTGCCCCTGCTGGACGGCCTGGAACGCGCCCGCGAGGCCCTGCGCAGCTTCCGTGGCCAGTCGCCGCGCAGCCTGGCCATCGGCGTGCTGCAGACAGTCAATGCGTCGCTGGTACCGATGCTGCTGGAGCGCCTGCGCGAGGCGCAGCCTCAACTGGTGGTGCAGATCTACGAACTGTCGGGCCTGGATATCGAGCGGCGGCTGCTTACCGGCAACCTGGACATCGGCATCGGCTTCCTGCCGCCGCGCCAGCCGGGGCTGCACAGCCTGTTGCTGTACGAGGACGAACTGCAGTTGGTGATTCCCAATGAACACCCGCTGAAGGAGTTCAAGAAGGTGTCGCTGAGCCAGGCGGCCGAGCTACCGATGCTGCTACTGGGTGAGGAATTCCGCGTGCGGCAGATCTGGCAGGAGCAGCTCGCCCTGCTCGGTCGGCGCCCCCACGTGCAGGCGGAGCTGAACCATATGGCCGGCATCCTCGACAGCCTGCCGCACACCATGCTGGCTACCGTCCTGCCCGGCCGTGCACGGCAGATGCACGCCAACCAGGGCCTGCTGTGGAAGCCCCTGAGTGAGCCACGGGTGCCATTGAAGGTGGGATTGGTGTTTCGCGATGCGCAGCGTCAACAGGCGACCCTGGAATTGCTGCGCTCGTTGCTGGAAGGCGTGATCGGCCCGAAGGAACCGCTGCTCTAGGATTTCCGGGAGGCAGAAAAAGAAAAACCCCGCCGAAGCGAGGTTTTGCAGACTGTGTCCCGACATCCCTGATCTGACCGCCATCCTGGCGGAAATCCGGCGTATCCCTGTTTTTCAGTGCGCTTCCTGCGCGACGTCCAATGGAGTGAAGATTAATCCCGGTCGCTTGGGCCCGAAAGGAGCTATAACCACCAACGCGTGTAAGCCAATGCTTACACGATTTAGCGATTAATCCTGGGAGTCTTATTGCAACCGAAGGTGCAACCAAGCAAGCGATCGGTTGGTCTTGGTTTGGGCACGGCGCTCTTGTTAGACTCGTTTTGTCCTACAAGAACAACAGACCCCGACAAGGCGGTCCCAGGGTCAACCATGCGCCAAGTCGTTACTGCCCTCTCCTGTCTGGCGGCCGTTGCCGCCGGTTTCGCATTTGCCGGTGGCCAGGATCGCCTGGCCGATCCCAAGGCCGCGGTCGAGCAGGCCTTCTGGCAACAGCTCTATGCCGACGGCGGCACCACCCTCTATTGCGGCAAGGCCTTCAGCAGCCCCGGTGGCCTGCTGAGCGCCAGCCCGGTGTACAGCACCAAGCAGATCAAGAGCGCCTTGCGCTGCATCACCGACAGCCAGTGCCAGACGGCCAACCCGCAATATCCCTACATGCTTTCCGACCTGCACAACCTCTACCCGGACCAGTCACGCATTGAACTGGCGCGGCGCAATGCCCTGTTCGGCGATGTGGGCGATGGCGGTCAGAGCACATTGGCCGATTGCGACTTCAAATCCGCGTACCAACTGGTAGAACCCCGCGACGCCGCCAAGGGCAACGTGGCACGGGCGATCTTCTACATGCGTACCGAATACGGTCTGCCCATCGTCGGGCAGCTGCAGATGTTCCAGCAGTGGAACCGCCTGGACCCGGTGGATGACGAGGAACGCGCTCGCAACAGCCGTATCGAAGCCCTCCAGGGCAACCGCAATCGCTACATCGACGATCCTTCGCTGGCAGATTCGCTGCAGCCGTGATGCTCCCTTGTGGGAGCAGTACCCGCTTTTCGTAGGTTGGGTAGAGCTTGCGAAACCCAACGTGGCGGACTCACCCCGCGCCGTTGGGCCTCGTTCCTCGGCGCCAACCTACGGGGCCGCGGTGCGGCCCATCGCGAATGAATTCGCCCCCACAGTAAGCGGTACTCGCTTTCGTAGGTTGGGTAGAGCTTGCGAAACCCAACGTTGCGGACTCCCCCGCGCCGTTGGGCCTCGTTCCTCGGCACCAACCTACGGGGCCGCGGTGCGGCCCTTCGCGAATGAATTCGCCCCCACAGGCAAGCAGTACCCGCTTTTCGTAGGTTGGGTAGAGCTTGCGAAACCCAACGCGGCGAACCTCCCCGCGCCATTGGGCCTCGTTCCTCGGCGCCAACCAGAGGCCTTCATGGCGTCAGATCACGGGCAATGGCTTGGCCACCATCAACCAGAGCAACAACAGGATGGCGCTGAAAGCCGGAATACCCAGGGAGATCCAGCGACGCATCCACTGCTGAAACTCCACTGCCGGAGCCCCGACGACCATTGCATCGGCCACACGGCGAAGGCGGTACTGGATCACCACCACCGGCAGCCAGCAGGCGCCGATGAAGAGGAACAGCGCCAGCGCCGCCAGGAACCAGGGTGACGCATAGCTGTAGCCGGTGACCTCCATCAGCGCGATGCCGGTGGCGAACTGCAGCAGCACCGCCGGCGCCGTGAATACCCAGTCGGCGATGACCACCAGCCGCGCGGTGCCGGCCAACAGGCGCGGGTCGCCGCTGCGCGAGGCCAGCAGCATGAAGAAGGCGATGCCGGCGCCCGTGCCGATCAGCACGGTGGCACCCAACACATGGAAGAACTTCAGCAGCAGGTAGGCACTCATTGGCTGACTCGATGGTAGATGCCCAGGGGCGCGGCTTCGGCATCGAAGTCCGCCAGGCTGAACAGCCCGAGGCAGGGCATCGCGCCGCGCTCCGCCTGTTCGCCACGCAGTAGTTTGTTCGTGAGGATGATGGCCGACAGCGTTGGGATATAGGGACCGATGCCGTTCTCGGCGTAGAGGGTCCAGGTCAGGCGCTTCGACCGGCCGTCCGGCCCAAGGCCGCTGAGTTCGATGCGCATACCACCGATGTCAGTGCCGAAGGCCATCAGCGGCTGCCGGGCCTTGAGCATCGCCGCCGCCCAGGGAGACCAGTCGGCCACCACACCCGCCTTGGCCAGGCCCGCCATCGCCACCATGCAGTGATGAAGCAGCGGCAACTCCAGGCCGGCCTGGAAGTGCACCGTGCGCACGCCGGCGTAACGCTCGGGGAAAAGCTCCAGGTCGGGGATATCGACATTGGCCAGCCAGCGCCGTCCCACCGACCCGCCGAAGTCGATTCGGCGCGCATCCATCCAGCCATGGCGATCGCGCCAGCGGCCATCGTCCAGCGCCGGGAACGGGTGGCCCGTGTAGCTGAGGATGCCCTTGAGGGTGGCTTCGCCCACTTCGGCCTTGTTGCCGGGCGCGATGGCGAAATCGATGGCGTCGAGGCGGGAGAATCCGCCCCGGAAGTGATCGATCACGGTCGAGGACAAGCCGGGTACCGAGCTGGCGCCGCTGACAATTAGCACATTCCGCTCCTTGGCCTCGTCGTCCAGCGCGCGGATGTCGCAGACGTAGCGACGGCCATCGGCCAGGTCGATGTAGTGGGCGCCGGTCTGGATGCATGCGCGTGGAACGCGGTAGTCCTGGCCTTGGAAGGGGCCGCTGGTGTGGATGACGATGTTGGGTGCAAGAGCGGCCAGTTCCGAGGGAAAGCCGGGGGAATCGATATCCAGCCGCGCTGGTTCGAAACAGGCTTGCGGAGCCGCCCCGGGCGCCAGGTCGGCGCACAGCCTTGTCGCCTGCTCCAGGCTGCGTCCGGCAATGACGATCTCCAGCCCCGCATGGGCCTTGCCCAGGCTCTCGGCGATCCGCTTACCGAAATTGCCGTACCCACCCAGAATCAGCACCCGCGCCATGAACCCAACCTCCTTGTGTGGTGGCACATGGTAATTCAGCCGTCATGCCCCAGGCACGCGCTGCGCCTGCAGGGTGGGTCACGCTTCAACGATCCCCCTGAAACTTCGGCTTGGCGACGATGGTGGATGAAAAGAGCGTCATCCACCCTACGAGAAGCAATGCCTCGCGCTGACCAGAAAAAACAAAGCCCCGCGAGTGCGGGGCCTTGTCATTGCGAGGTGCCGATCAGAACTGCTCGGCGTCCAGCAGGTAGAGCGACTCGCTGCCGGCCTTCACCGAGGCGGTCAGGGAGTGGATGCGCGGCAGCAGGCGGGCGAAGTAGAAGCGCGCGGTGCCGAGCTTGCTGGCGTAGAAGTCGTCCTGACCTTCCTTGCCCAGGGCAGCGCGGGCCATCAATGCCCACATGTAGGCATAGGCGGTGTAGCCAAACACGTGGAGGTATTCCACCGAGGCGGCACCGATCTCGTTCGGGTTGTTCTTCGCGCTGTCCAGGACCCAGGCGGTCAGCTCGTCGAGGTTGGCGACGGCAGCTTTCAGCGGCTCGGTGAACTCGGCCAGCTCGGCGGAAGCGCCGTTGGCGAAGGCTTTGATCTCGTCGGCGAAGTGCTTGTAGAACGCGCCACCGCTGGCCACGACCTTGCGGCCCACCAGGTCGAGGGCCTGGATGCCGTTGGTGCCTTCGTAGATCTGGGTGATGCGCACGTCACGCACCAGTTGCTCCTGGCCCCACTCACGGATGAAGCCGTGGCCGCCGAAGACCTGCTGGCCGTGCACAGTGGTTTCCAGACCGAGGTCGGTGAGGAACGCCTTGGCCACCGGGGTCAGCAGGGCGACCATGTCTTCCGCGCGCTTGCGCACGACGGGGTCTTCGCTGAACTTGGCGGTGTCGAGCTGCATGGCGACGTAGCTGGAGAAGGCACGGCCGCCTTCGTTGGCCGCTTTCATGGTCAGCAGCATGCGGCGCACGTCCGGGTGGACGATGATCGGGTCAGCGGCCTTTTCCTTGGCAACCGGGCCAGTCGGCGCGCGGCTCTGGATGCGCTCGCGGGCGTATTCCACGGCGCTCTGGTAGGAACGCTCGCCGGAGGCCAGGCCCTGGATGCCAACGCCCAGACGCTCGTAGTTCATCATGGTGAACATGGCGGCCAGGCCCTTGTTCGGGGCATCGACGATGTAGCCGGTGGCGCCGTCGAAGTTCATCACGCAGGTGGCCGAACCCTTGATGCCCATCTTGTGTTCGATGGAGCCGCAGGACACGGCGTTCTGCTCGCCCAGGGAGCCATCGGCGTTGACCATCACCTTCGGTACCAGGAACAGCGAGATGCCCTTCGGACCGGCCGGGGCGTCCGGCAGCTTGGCCAGTACCAGGTGGATGATGTTCTCGGTCAGGTCGTGCTCGCCACCGGTGATGAAGATCTTGGTGCCGGTGATCTTGTAGCTGCCGTCGGCCTGGGGTTCGGCCTTGGTGCGGATGATGCCGAGGTCGGTACCGGCGTGCGGTTCGGTCAGGCACATGGAGCCGGCCCAGACACCCGCGTACATGTTCGGCAGGTACTGTTCCTTCAGCTCTTCGCTGGCGTGGGCGTTGATCGACAGGCAGGCGCCGGCGGTCAGCATCGGGTACAGGCCGAAGGACAGGTTGGCCGCGTTGACCATTTCTTCCACCTGGGCGGAGATGACCTTGGGCATGCCCATGCCGCCGAAGACGGGGTCACCGCCCACGCCGACCCAGCCACCTTCGGCGTAGGTTTTGTAAGCCGCGGGGAAGCCGGCCGGGGTGCTCACGGAACCGTCTTTCCACTGGCAGCCTTCCTCGTCGCCGCTGCGGTTCAGCGGGGCGATCACGCCACCGGTGACCTTGCCGGCTTCTTCCAGGATGGCGGAGGCGGTGTCGGCGTCGACCACTTCGGCCAGGGCAGGCAGTTCAGCCCAGAGCTTGGCGACCTCGAAGACTTCATTGAGGACGAAGCGCATATCGCGCAGGGGCGCTTTGTAGTCAGCCATTGCAAACCTCGTAATCACTCACAGGTGGCCAGTGGGGCCGGTTTCACGGATAGACCCGGAGTGTACATGAACAACTTTTTAGAGACATAGTGTCACTTAGTGACCATATAGTCTCAGTCAGTCACGCACCCCAATAGAAAGGAAAAGGCCCGCTCCAGGCGGGCCTTCGACCGTCCATCGGCGGGTCAGAGCGAGAAGTTCTCTGCCGGCAACTGCATCAGGCAATCACTGCCCGCCTCCACCGCCGCCCGGTGGGCCTCGGTGCGCGGCAGCAGGCGCTTGAAGTAGAAATCACAGGTCGCCAGCTTGGTCTGATAGTAGGCGCTGTCGCCCTCGCCCGCCTGCAGCTTGGCTTCCGCCACCAGGGCCATGCGCAGCCAGAGCCACGCCAGGGTGATGTAGCCGGAGTACATGAGGTAGTCGAGGGCGGCGGCGCCGACTTCGTCCGGGTCCTTCATCGCGGCCATGCCGACCTTCTGGGTCAGTTCGCCCCACTGCTGATTGAGACGCGCCAGCTCGGCCACCTGCGCCTTGAAGCGCGGATGCTCGGTCTGGGCCTGGCAGAACTTGTGGATCAGTTTGGTGAAGCCACGCAGCAGCTTGCCCTGGCTGCCGAGCACCTTGCGACCCAGCAGGTCGAGCGCCTGGATGCCGTTGGTGCCCTCGTAGATGGGGGCGATGCGGCAATCGCGCACCAGCTGTTCCATGCCCCATTCGCGGATGTAGCCGTGACCGCCGAATACCTGCATACCGAGGTTGGTGGCTTCGAGGCCGGAATCGGTCATGAAGGCCTTGCAGATCGGGGTGAGGAAGGCGAGCAGGTTCTCGGCTTCTTCGCGCTGCTCGGCGCTGTCGCTGCGATGGGCGATGTCCAGTTGCTGGGCGGTGAAGTAGGCCAGGGCGCGGTTGCCCTCGTTGAAGGCCTTCATGGTCAGCAGCATGCGACGCACGTCGGGGTGCACGATGATCGGGTCGGCCGGCTTGTCCGGTGCCTTGGGCCCGGTGAGGGCGCGCATCTGCAGGCGGTCATTGGCATAACGCACGGCGCCCTGGTAGCTGGCTTCGCCGAGGCAGAGGCCTTGCATGCCGGTGCCCAGGCGGGCGTGGTTCATCATGGTGAACATGCAGTTCAGGCCCTTGTTGGCTTCACCGATTAGGAAGCCCGTGGCGCCATCGAAGTTCATCACGCAAGTGGCCGAGGCCTTGATGCCCATCTTGTGTTCGATGGAGCCACAGGACACGGCGTTGCGCTCGCCAATGCCCTCACCGGCCGGGAGGAACTTGGGCACGATGAACAGCGAAATGCCCTTGGTGCCCGCCGGTGCGTCAGGGAGCTTGGCCAGCACGAGGTGGATGATGTTCTCGCTCATGTCGTGTTCGCCGGCGGAGATGAAGATCTTGGTGCCGGAGATCGCGTAGCTACCGTCGGCCTGGGGCACGGCGCGGGTCTTGATGATGCCGAGGTCGGTGCCGCAATGGGGCTCGGTGAGGCACATGGTGCCGGTCCAGCGACCTTCGGTGAGACGGGTCAGGTAGGTCTGCTTCTGCTCTTCGGTGCCGTGGGCGTGGATGGCCGACATGGCGCCGTGGGTCAGACCCGGGTACATAGCCCAGGACTGGTTGGCCGAGGCGACCATCTCACTGATGATCAGCCCGAGGGAATGGGGCAGGCCCTGGCCACCATAGGCTGGGTCCGCCGCCAGGCCGTTCCAACCGCCTTCGACGTACTGGGCGAAAGCTTCCTTGAAGCCCTTGGGCGTGGTCACCACGCCGTCGCGCCACTGGCACTCTTCTTCATCGCCAGAGCGGTTGATGGGCGAAAGCACCTGTTCGCAGAACCTGGCGCCTTCTTCGAGGATGGCGGCGACCATGTCCGGGGTGGCATCGCTGGCGCCCAGTGCCGCGTAGCTGGCCGGGTAGTCGAAGACTTCGTCGATGAGGAAACGGATGTCGCGAAGCGGGGCCTTGTATTCGGGCATGGCAGGTTCTCCTTGTGAGGGCAGCACTTGATCGTCCGACCCTACTTTGCACCCACCTCCCCTACAACGACGCTACCGCTGCTGAATGGAGCGTCATAACCAGCCGCCTCAGCTTCTGACGGCCTTCTTCACCCGCACCGCCCCCCGGCGATTCTCGCCATGACGGAAGACCCGGTTACGCCCGGCGCTCTTGGCACTGTAGAGCGCCTGGTCGGCAGCCTTGATGACTTCTTCCGGGGTGCGCTGTTCGGCATCCCGTTCGGCCACACCGATGCTGATGGTCACCGACACGGTCTGCCCGCTGGCCGCTCCACGCTTGGCACGACCGGTGTCGTCACTCTTCGGCCGGCTGTCCTGGTCGCGCAGGTGCATCTGGTACTGCTCGATGGTCTGGCGCACGTCTTCCAGGTGAGGCATGCACTCTTCCACCGACTTGCCGGGGAAGAGGATGGTGAATTCCTCGCCACCGTAGCGGTAGGCCTTGCCACCGCCGCCCACCTTGCGCAGACGACTGGCCACCAGGCGCAGCACCTGGTCGCCCACATCGTGGCCGTAGGTGTCGTTGAATTTCTTGAAGTGGTCGACGTCGGTCATCGCCAGCACGTAGTTGCGCCCGAGGCGCCGCAGACGCTCGTTCAACGCACGGCGGCCGGGCAGGCCGGTGAGTTCGTCGCGGAAAGCCATCTGGTAGGCCTCTTGGGCCACGGACGCGGTAAGCGCGAGCATCACCAGGCTGCTCATTACGTGGAGCGCGTGGGGCAGCAGGAAGGTCTTGGGCAACATCCACAGCAGGCCGACCAGTCCGAGCAATTGAGCCGCATGCTGCGGCCGCGGTTGGCGCAGATAGGTGACCAACAACGCCACCAGGGAGACGACGAACGCCAGGTAGGCCAGTTGCACCAGGGTCATCCAGCTTCCGTGGAGCAGGGGCCAGTGGATCTGCCCGATGAAGCCCAGCAGCGCGTCCGGGTAGTTGCTGCCCAGTGCCACTGTCACGCCGAGCACGGCCGCCAGCACCGCACCACGGGCGACAAAATCCTGCAGCAGGTGCGTGCGTTCCTCCCAGCAGCCATACAGGCCGTAGAGCGTGGGCAGCAGCAGGCTGGCGAGATGGAAGACCAGCCCGGCGTCCTCTCTCACCACCCGCTCGGCCTGGTAGTAATCGACCTGGGTATCAAGCTGGTAGTAGGCCAGGTAGACAACCAGCAGCAGCGCCACCTGGCGCACCCGGCCGTAGGCTGAGCAGAAGGCGCCGCCCAGCAGCAGGAGCAAGGTAGGCAGCACGTTGAAGAGGGAGGTGAAGAACTCGTTCATCCCCGACAGCGAGCCCACCACCCCGCCCCCGACCACCAGCAGCAAGGGAGGCAGGAAATGACTGACGCGATAAGACACACGAGGCCGCACGGGGTCTGATCCTGGGATTCGAAAGACGGGGAAATATCGAGGTGGCGATATGATTGCACAGGCGCGAGACACGCGCACAGGGCGGCGCTGCGAACTTCCGCACAACTCAATGCCCGGAACGAAAAAGCCCGCCAAAAGGCGGGCTCTTCGTGTAGCGCTGAACCTTAGTAACCCAGGTCGAAATCTTCTTCGGCCAGGTCCATCAGGTTGCTCGCACCGGACAGCATGGTTTCAGCGTGGGTGCGGGTACGCGGCAGGATGCGCTTGAAGTAGAAGCGCGCGGTCTGCAGCTTGGCCTTGTAGAAGGCGGCGTCGCCTTCGCCAGCGGCCAGCTTCTCGGCAGCCAGGCGAGCCATGTCGGCCCAGAAGTAGGCCAGGCAGGCGTAACCGGAGTACATCAGGTAGTCCACCGAAGCGGCACCCACTTCCTCGCGGTCCTTCATGGCGGCCATGCCGATCTTCATGGTCAGCTCGCCCCACTCCTTGTTCAGCTTGGCCAGCGGCTCGACGAATTCCTTGACGGCTTCGTTGCCTTCGTTGGCCTGGCAGAACTTGTGCACGATCTTGGTGAAGCCCTTGAGCGCTTCGCCCTGGGTCATCAGGATCTTGCGGCCCAGCAGGTCGAGGGCCTGAACGCCGGTGGTGCCTTCGTACATCATGGAGATGCGGCAGTCACGCAGGTTCTGCTCCATGCCCCACTCGCTGATGAAGCCGTGGCCGCCGTAGATCTGCATGCCGTGGGAAGCGGACTCGAAGCCCACTTCGGTCATGAAGGCCTTGGCGATGGGGGTCAGGAAAGCCAGCAGGCCGTCAGCAGCTTTCTTCTGCTCTTCGTCCTGGCTGTACTTGACGATGTCCACTTGCTTGGCGGTGAAGTAGACCATGGCGCGGTTGCCTTCGGCGAAGGCCTTCATGGTCAGCAGCATGCGACGCACGTCCGGGTGGACGATGATCGGGTCGGCAGCCTTGTCCGGCGCTTTCGGGCCCGTCAGGGAACGCATCTGCAGACGCTCGCGAGCGTACTTGATGCCACCCTGGAAACCGATTTCGGCGTGGGCCAGGCCTTGCAGCGCGGTACCCAGGCGAGCGGTGTTCATGAAGGTGAACATGCAGTTCAGGCCTTTGTTCGCCGGGCCGATCAGGAAGCCGGTGGCGCCGTCGAAGTTCATCACGCAGGTGGCGTTGCCGTGGATGCCCATCTTGTGCTCGATGGAACCGCAGGAAACGGCGTTGCGCTCGCCGGCCGAACCATCGGCGTTCGGCATGAACTTCGGAACGATGAACAGGGAAATACCCTTGGTGCCAGCCGGAGCGTCGGGCAGGCGGGCCAGGACGATATGGACGATGTTGTCGGCCATGTCGTGCTCACCGGCGGAGATGAAGATCTTGGTGCCGGAAACCTTGTAGGAACCATCAGCCTGGGGCTCGGCCTTGGTGCGCAGCATGCCCAGGTCGGTACCGCAGTGCGGTTCGGTCAGGCACATGGTGCCGGTCCACTCGCCGGATACCAGCTTGGTCAGGTAGGTGTGCTTCTGCTCGTCAGTGCCATGGGCGGACAGGGTGTTCATCGCGCCATGGGACAGGCCGGGGTACATGCCCCAGGACCAGTTGGCCTCGCCAACCATCTCGCTGATGGCCAGGCCCAGGGATTCCGGCAGGCCTTGGCCGCCGTGATCGACGTCGTGGGCCAGGCTCGGCCAGCCGCCTTCGACGAACTGCTTGTAGGCTTCCTTGAAGCCGGTCGGGGTCTTCACGCCGGACTCGCTCCAGGTGCAGCCCTCGGTGTCACCCACACGGTTCAGCGGAGCGATTACCTGCTCACAGAACTTGGCACCCTCTTCGAGGATGGCGTCGACCATGTCCGGGGTAGCGTCCTGGCAGCCAGGCAGGCTCTGATAGTGCGCTTCGTAGCCGAGCAGTTCGTCACGAACGAAGCGAATATCACGCAAGGGGGCCTTGTAATCAGGCATAGCGGTAAACCTCTGCAGTGGGTTCCTGGTTCAGCTGACCGGAGCGCCGGTCGCTAACGGCATTTATGGTGATTGCGGGAGCAATCAAACAGGCGTTTGAAACATACGTTTACGCCAATTCCCTGTCAAGCGCTGTGCCCGACCGACCGGTCATCTCCCTGGCAGACAGCCGAAGGCCCTGCCTGAAGACAGTAAAGATCAAGAATCAGCGCGACAGCGCCGGAACGAGGCAGGAAGGCGAGGATGCGAAAAGGGCCGCGAGAAGCGGCCCTTGGGGGGATCAGGCGAAGGTGTCGATGAGGCTGCCGATCATCTGGTCAGTGGCCTTGGCGACCATGCTGCCGGCTTCGGCCTGGACCTTGCCGGCCTCGAGGGCGAGCAGGATGGTGGTGAGGTCGGCGGGTTGCTGCGAGTCGGCGCCTGCGACCGTGCTGCTGGCGATTTCGCCAGCGGCCTTCTCGACCATGCGCTGGCCGGACTGGATGGCGCCGAGTCCTGCGCTGAAGCCACTTCCCTGGATTTCCATGGCGGATACCGAAGCTCGTTTGACGATGCCGGCAATTGAAGCAGCCGAACGCGCGTCGCGCAATCAGGCCCGGACGTTCCCGGCAATCCGCAGCAATGGAGAGAGGTCGAGATAGCCGGCTACCGCCGCCGGAGTCGCCTCGGCCAGGTGCGGCACGCGCCCCAGGCAAGGTGCCGACAGACGCTCGGCCAGTGTGGCGAGGTTCTCCTCCAGGCGCGATGTCTGCGGGTCAACCACGTTGGCGACCCAGCCAGCGAGGGTCAGGCCATCACGCTGGATCGCCTCGGCAGTCAGCAGCGCATGGTTGATGCAGCCCAGCCGCACGCCGACTACCAGGATCACCGGCAGGCCAAGGGCGATAGGCAGGTCGGACAGGGTGGCGGAGCCGGCCAGGGGCACGCGCCAGCCGCCCGCCCCTTCCACCAGGCTGAAATCGGCACCCATGGCCAGGACCCGGCGTACCGGATCGGCAAGGGCGTCCACATCCAGGCGGATGCCGGCCTCACGTGCGGCGAGGTGCGGCGCGATGGCCGGTGCGAAAGCCAGCGGATTGACCTCCTCATAGGCCAGCGGCAGCGTGCACTCGCCCAGCAGCGCCAGGGCATCGCTGTTGCGCAGGCCGTCGGCGGTCTCCTCGCAGCCGGACGCCACCGGCTTGGCTGCTGCGGTGGACAACCCCAGCGTCCGGGCAGCGTGCAGCAGCCCAGCGGCGATGGTGGTCTTGCCGATCTCGGTGTCGGTACCGGTCACGAAGTAGGCGGCCGCCATTTCAGTCTTCCTTCTTCAGTACGCCGTAGACCACCTGGTAGGTGGCCGGCAGACCCTGTGGCTGGCGGAAGCGCTCATAGGCGTCCACCAGCGCCAGGATGCGCGCCCGTCCGGTCAGCCCGCCGGGGCGGCCGGGGTTGAGGTTGTGGGCGCCAAGGGCCTTGAGTTCGTGGGTCAAGGTTCGCAGATCGGCGTAGTGCAGCACCTGGGGCTCGCTGCCCAGGTCGAGCGGCAGCAGGCCACTGGCGGCACAGAGGTCCTGGTAATCCTCCAGGCGACGGAAGCGGTTGACGTGGACGAATCCGTCCACTGCCTGCCAGCTGTCACGCAACTCCTGCAGGGTGCCGACGCAGAGGCTGCTGAAGGCGAATACGCCTCCGGGCTGCAGGACGCGACGGGCCTCGGCGAGCACGGCGGCGAAGTCGGCGCACCACTGCACGGCAAGGCTGGAGAAAATCAGTTGCTGGGTACCGCTGGCCAACGGCAGGTGCTCGGCATCCCCGGCGATGAAGCGCCGCGCACCACCCAGCGGACGGGCGTGGCGCAGCATGCCTTCGGCGATGTCCACGGCCAGGCCGTCGCCTGCGGGAAAGCGCTCGGCCAAGGCTCGGGAGAAGTAACCGGTGCCGCAGCCCAGGTCGAGCCAGCGCTGCGGCTCGAAGCCTTGCGGCAGCCGGCTCAGCAGCTCGCGGCCGACCGCCCGTTGCAGGGCGGCGACGCTGTCGTAGCTGTCCGCCGCGCGGGAAAAGGACGCCGCCACCTGGCGCTTGTCCGGCAGATGGCCTTCGGCCTCGGCAGCGATCCGTGGATCAGACATCGTGACCCTCGCGCATGAAGTCGAGGATGGTCGCCGCGACCTCCTCCGGCCGCTCCAGTGGCAGGCCGTGGCTGGCATCGGCGAAAACCTGCACTTCCACATCCGGCAACCATTCCAGCAGCGCATCGGCGGCGGTGATCGGTACCAGTGCATCGCGTCCGGCGAACAGGTGCAGCTGCGGGCCGCCGAAGCCCTGAATCGCCGCGCGGATGTCCAGCACGTCGAGCAGGCGCAGGCCGGCCTCCAGCACCTTGGGCTCGGCGGGCACCTGGGTGACCTGGAGTTGCCGCGCCAGGGTACGGGCATCCCGCGCGCCCTGGGCCACCAGCATGGTGAAGCGCTTCAAGGTCTGCGCGGGGTCGAGGCGGCAGGCCTCGTAGAAGGCCCCGAAGATTTCCTGGGACATGGCGCAGGGCCAGTCATCGCGGTCGCGGAAACTCATGTTGCTGCACAACCCGATCAGGCCGCGGCAGGCGTCGCCCCGGCGCGCGGCCAGTTGCGCAGCGAGCATGCCACCGAGGGACCAACCGGCCAGCCAGCTGTCCTGGGGCAAGCGGGCGTCCAGTTCGTCGAGCCAGGCGCCGGCCTGGTCCAGGGCGGGTAAGGGTTCGATCTCCACCGCCAGGTGCGGCGCACGCTCCAGCAGGGCTTCACGCAGGGGTTCGAGGGCAGCCGGGCCAATGGCCCAGCCCGGTAGCAGAATCAGGCGCTCACGCATCGGGGGCTTCCTCCTTCGCCAGGGTTGCCCAGCACTCGGCCAGGGCATTCAGCAAGGATTCAAGCTGCTCTTCGCTGTGAGCGGCGGAGAAAGTGACGCGCAGTCGCGCACTGCCGGCCGGCACGGTCGGCGGGCGGATCGCGCCGACCAGGATGCCGCGATCTCGCAAGAGGGCGGACAGCTTCAGGGCGCGGGCGCTGTCGCCGATCAGGATCGGCTGGATCGGCGTCGGGCTGTCCATCAGGGTCAGGCCGATTTCGGCTGCCCCCTCGCGGAAGCGCTGGATCAGCTTGTTCAGGTGCTCACGGCGCCAGCTTTCGCGCTGCAGCAGCTCCAGGCTCTTCAGGGTGGCGCAGGCTACGGCCGGAGGCTGGCTGGTGGTGTAGATGTAGGGGCGGGCGAACTGGATCAGCGTCTCGATCAGCTCTTCGCTACCGGCGACGAAGGCGCCGGCGGTGCCAAAGGCCTTGCCCAGGGTGCCCACCAGCACGGGCACATCGTCCTGGCTCAGGCCGAAGTGTTCGACGATGCCGCCGCCAGTGGCGCCCAGCGGACCGAAACCGTGGGCATCATCCACCATCACCCAGGCGCCACGGGCCTTTGCAGCAGCGCAGACGGCGGGCAGTTCGGCGAGGTCGCCGTCCATGCTGAATACGCCGTCGGTGACCACCAGGGTGTTGCCTTCCGCCTTTTCCAGGCGGCTGGCGAGGCTATCGGCATCGTTATGCAGGTAGCGTGAGAAACGCGCGCCGGAGAGCAGCCCGGCGTCCAGCAAGGACGCGTGATTGAGGCGGTCTTCCAGCACGGTGTCGCCCTTGCCCAGCAGCGCGGTGACAGCGCCCAGGTTGGCCATGTAGCCGGTGGAAAACAGCAGTGCGCGGGGGCGCCCGGTGAATTCGGCGAGGGCCAGTTCCAGATCATGGTGCGGGCCGCTATGACCGATCACCAGGTGCGAAGCGCCACCACCGGCGCCCCAGCGCTCTACGCCACGTTGCAGGGCGGCCTTCACCTCGGGGTGATCGGCCAGGCCCAGGTAATCGTTGGAGCAGAAAGCCAGCATGGGTCGGCCATCCACCACCACCTCGGGCCCTTGAGGGCTTTCCAGCAACGGGCGCTGGCGATAGAGGTTTTCCGCATGGCGGGCGGCAAGGCGCGAGGCGAGATCAAAAGGCATGGGCGGTTCGGTTTTTCGTAGGAGCCAGCTTGCTGGCGAACCTGCAGGAGCCGCCCTTCGCGAGCAAGCTCGCTCCTACAGGGTTCGATAGTGCGATATCAGGCGGAAGCGGCGTCGTAGAACAGCTGCGAGTCGCGCTGTTCGACCAGGGCCTGCTCGATGGCGGCCTGGTGCACTTCGTCGGCGTGCTCTTCGCGCTCTTCCGGCTTGATACCGAGACGGGCGAACAGCTGCATGTCTTTCTCAGCCTGCGGGTTCTTGGTGGTCAGCAGCTTCTCGCCGTAGAAGATCGAGTTGGCGCCCGCCATGAAGGCCAGGGCCTGCATCTGCTCGTTCATCTGCTCGCGGCCGGCGGACAGGCGCACGTGGGACTTCGGCATCATGATCCGGGCGACCGCCAGGGTGCGGATGAAGTCGAACGGATCGACGTCTTTCTCTTCAGCCAGCGGAGTGCCCTTCACTTTCACCAGCATGTTGATCGGCACCGATTCCGGGTGCTCGGGCAGGTTGGCCAGCTGGATCAGCAGGCCGGCGCGGTCTTCCACCGACTCGCCCATGCCGAGGATGCCGCCGGAGCAGATCTTCATCCCCGCCTCGCGCACGTAGGCCAGGGTCTGCAGACGCTCGCTGTAGGTGCGGGTGGTGATGATGTTGCCGTAGAACTCCGGCGAGGTATCCAGGTTGTGGTTGTAGTAGTCCAGGCCGGCATCGGCGAGGGCCTTGGTCTGCTCCTGATCCAGGCGACCAAGGGTCATGCAGGTTTCCAGGCCGAGTTTCTTCACGCCCTTCACCATTTCCAGCACGTAGGGCATGTCCTTGGCGGACGGGTGCTTCCAGGCGGCGCCCATGCAGAAGCGGGTGGAACCGATGGCCTTGGCTTCGGCAGCGGCTTCGAGCACCTTCTGCACTTCCATCAGCTTTTCCTTGTCCAGGCCGGTGTTGTAGTGGCCGGACTGGGGGCAATACTTGCAGTCTTCCGGGCAGGCGCCGGTCTTGATCGACAGCAGGGTGGAAACCTGTACCCGGTTCGGGTCGAAGTTCGCGCGGTGGACGGTCTGGGCGTGGAACAGCAGGTCATTGAACGGCTGTTCGAACAGCGCCTTCACCTCGGCGAGGGACCAGTCGTGACGGGTAGCGATGGATGCGGTTGCACTCATGGAGGTTTCCTTCGACGCTGTAGGGCGCCTTTGTCGGGGATACCCGGACCGGGAGTCCGGGAATTCAGGCTTAGGGCATCATATGTGGAGCCAAAGCGCTGTCAACCATGTTTTTACTTATGGTTTACATCTGATTGTTTTTTGATCTATTCGATCAATCTCGAAGTGGCATTCCCTGCTGATTTCCGGAACGACAGTCCCGCAGAGAGCGCGGCTTGATGCCGAAACTCTCTGCGAGGCCGCGTGCCCAGGATTCAGACAGCCCCGGACTTGAGCGCCGCCTGGTGCTTGCCGACCGCCATAAACCAGTAGGTGCCGAATGCCACCAGGAAGCTGAGCGGCGCCGAGAAGCTGGCCACCGTCGGTTCGCCCACCTGCAGCAGGCCGAGGCCGAGCATCGAAGCGCCGCACCATGCCACCAGGCCACGGGCACTGAAGGCCGGTAGTTCGTGCCCGGCGTCAGGGTTCGCGGCGGCGTGCGAGAGGATGTGTGCCAACGCCACAGCCACCCAGGCGACGACGAAGATGCCCTGCCAGGCCAACGCCTTGAGCAGCCAACTGAACACGTCCGCCAGCATCAGCCCATAAACCAGCGCCCCGACCACCAGCGCCCAGACCACGCGCGACTGGCGCAGTTGGCACAAGTCGCCGAAGAAGGCCTGCATGTTTACCGTGGCCAGGTAGTAGTTGGCGGTGTTGATGCGGGTCTGGGTCACCCAGACGAACAGCAGACCCCAGATGCCCATCAGTTGGAGGATGGCCATCACCACGGTGACTTCGCTCAGCTCGCCCTCGCGCGGCATGCTGGCGGCCAGGTAGATGCCGGCCACGCCATTGAGCAGGAAGGTCACCAGGTAGAACGGCATGCCGAAGTTCCAGCGGCCGTGGTAGCGGGCGTCTTCCGGCTTGCCGAAGCGGGCATAGTCGAAGGTGAACATCATCAGCACCCAAACGCCCATGTAGGCAGTGAAGCAGTCCCACCAGCCAGTGGCGGAAGGCTCCACCGGGCCGAAGTCGAGCCACTGCGGCTGGTAGCCGTATTCGCTGATGGACAGCGCCACGGCGGCGAGCAGGCCGAACAGGTAGAACGGCAGGAGCACGCCGTTGAACTTGTCCAGCCAGTTCTGCACGCTGCCGAAGATCAGCGGCACGCTGTAGAGCACCACCAGTAGCGCGGCCAGTGGGTAGGACAGCGACGGGTAAAGGTGGTTCAAGGCGACCGCGATCACCGAACCTTCGAACACCGCGTAGTAGATAGCAGTGGAAAAGAAGATCAGGGTCGCCAGGGATGCTCCGAGGCGGCCGAACAGCAGCCGCGAGAACAGCGCCACGGACAGTCCGCTGCGCACCGCGAAGCGGCTGATTACCGCGTTGATCACGCCGTAGCAGACCACCGACAGCAGCATGCCGATGATCGCGTTGCGCGCGCCGTATGCCAGTGCCAGGGAAGCACCGACAACGATGTAGAACATGGCGCTGCACACGGCCCACCAGGCCATGGTCAGCGACAGCTTGCCCATGCGGGCATCGGGTGGAACGGGGTGGGTGGACAGGTCGATATCTTGTTCTTGTTTCGACAGGCTAGCCATGAGGGTTCTCCGGCAAGGGAGGCAGGTATTTCAGCCGCACGGGGCCGCGACGGCCCCGTACAGGGGCCGCCGGAAGACGTGTCGGCCGCGTGGTTGGATCAGGCGAGGAAGAAGCGCTGCAAGCGCTCCAGTTGCTGGTTGTACTGGCGCCGCGCAGCCAGCCCTTCCTCCAGGCTGATGGCGACGAATCGCGCCTTCTGGTTCGGCTGCATCTGCGCCATGCGGTCGAGGTCGGGGCTGATCACCGTGCCGATGGTGGCGTAGCCGCCGCCGGATACTGCGTCGCGATGCAGGATGATCGGCTCCAGACCGCCGGGAACCTGGATCGAGCCGATGGGGTAGCAGGCATCCACGATGTTGGACGGGTCGGAACCCGCGCCGAAAGGTTGCTCGCGCGGCTCGAACTCCAGCGGCGTGCCGCCCTTGAAGCGGTAGCCAGTGCGATCCGCCTCCGAGCCCACGGTCCAGGTGTCAGCGAAAAACTGCTCCACAGCGCGCGGGGTCAGGCGATGTACGTAGAGTCCCGGCACGACGCGCAGGGTGACTTCGCCGCCCACCTCGATCTGCAACGAACGCGGCAGCGCCAACCCTTCGCGGCCCTGGCCGGAGGGCGTGCCGAGCGGCAGCTCGTCGCCGGCGGCCAGGCGCCTGCCCTGGAAGCCACCGATGGCACCAAGGCCGTAGGTGGAGCGGCTGTCGAGTACCTCAGGCACGTCCAGGCCGCCGTCGATGGCGACATAGCCGCGAGCACCGGCCTTGATGTAGTCGAAGCCCAGCACCTGCCCGGCACGCACGCGGAAGGCGGCGTCCTGAGGCATCTCCGCACCATCCAGGCGTGGCGTCATGCGCGCGCCACAGACCGCTACCAGAGCATCGCGCCGGAACTCCAGCTGCGGTCCCAGCAGGGTGCACTCCAGCACCGCGGCGGTGGGTGCGTTGCCCACCAGCAGGTTGGCCGCGCGCAGGGCGAACTGGTCGAGGGCACCGGAGGGCGGGATGCCCAAGTGGTAGTAGCCTTCGCGCCCGGCATCCTGGACCGAAGTCGACAGGCCCGGTTTCAGCACCTTAATCGTCATTGAGCACCTCCTGCAGGCGCTGCTTGCAGCCTTGAGAATCCTGGATGAACGCATCGAGGTCGAAGGTGACCGGGCGGATGCGCAACTGGAAGGTCCCCGCCTCGACCTCGGCGACGGCCTGGTCGTAGGCAGCACGGTCGATGGGTTTGAACTGCACGATGTCGCCGGAACGGAAGAACACCATGGAGTCCGCGAGGTAGGCCAGGCGCTGCTCGGGGTCGTAGATCGGTGCCGGGGTGACGCCAAACATCTGGTATCCCCCCGCACCGCGTACTGAATAGATGCAGCCGAAGCAGCCGCCATGGCCCAGGGTGAGCTTTGGCGTGTCGGTGCGTGGCCGCAGGTACTTGGGCACCTGGATCTGCCGCTCGCGCTCGACCATCTGGTACATGAACGGCAGGCCGGCAACGAAGCCCACCATGGAAACGAACCAGGGCGACCCACTGTGTGCATCGATGAACGCCTGCACGTCGGCATGGCCGTTGATGCGTGCGGCGTACTCCAGGTCGGTGGACTCCGGGTCCTGGTGGCGGTCGCGGAAGCGCATCAGCGTTTCATGGGTCCAGGGGTCGTTGTAGAGCACCGGGATCTCGATGATCCGGGTCTCCAGACGACGCTCAGCGGTCGCACGATCTTCCAGTTGGCGCACGGTCTCCAGCAGCGTCTCTGGGGCGATCAGGTCCGGGTTGAAGCGGACCTGGAAGGACGCATTGGCCAGGCAGATGTCGAGGACGCCGGGCAGCGCCGCCTCCTCCAGGGCGCGAGTGATGGCCATGCCCCGGAAAAAGGCTTCCAGCGACATGGACTCGGAGACTTCGGCGAACAGGTGCTCGTCGCCGCCGAAGCTGTAACGCACGGATTCAGGGTTCATGTCAGGCCTCCGGGGCGACAGCCAGCAGCTCGGCCCGCTCGGCCCGCTCGGCAAGCCAGGGTTCCAGGGTTCCAGTGTCGAACTGGCCATCGCGTACCGCCGGGTCGGTCAGCAACAGGCGATGCAGCGGCAGGGTCGTGGCCATGCCGGTGAGACGCGTGTCCTGCAGGGCTGCCTCGGCACGGGCGAAGGCCTCGGCGCGATCACGCCCATGCACCACCAGCTTGGCCAGCAGCGAGTCGTAGTAGGCCGGTACGCGATAGCCCTCGAACAGGTGACTCTCCACGCGGATGCCCTCCCCGCTCGGCCATGCCAGCGACTCCACCAGGCCCGGGCTGGGGAAGAAATTGCGCGCCGGATCCTCTGCATTGATGCGCATTTCCAGAGCTGCGCCCTGCAGGCGGATGTCCTCCTGTGCCAGCGACAGCGGCTCACCACCGGCGATGCGCAGCATCCATTGCACGAGATCGATCCCGGTCACCATCTCGGTCACCGGATGCTCCACCTGGATGCGGGTATTCATTTCAATGAAGAAGAACTCACCACTCACGGCGTCGAAGAGGTACTCCAGGGTTCCTGCACCGCGATAGCCGATATCACGAGCAAGGCGCACCGCGCTGTCGCACAGGGTGGCGCGTTGCTCCGCACTGAGCACGGGCGATGGCGCTTCCTCGAATACCTTCTGGCGTCGGCGCTGCAGCGAGCATTCGCGCTCGAACAGGTGCACTGCGTGCTGGCCATCGCCCAGCACCTGCACTTCGATGTGCCGTGCCTGACGGATGAAGCGTTCCAGATACACCGCGCCGGAGCCGAAGGCAGCCTGGGCCTCACGTTGCGCCAGGGGAAACTCGCGGGCGAGCTCTTCGGCATCCCGGGCGATGCGGATACCGCGGCCACCACCACCCGCCGAGGCTTTGATCAGCAACGGATAGCCGACCTGTTCGGCACAGGTCAGGGCTGCATCGAGGTCTTCCAGCTCACCGGGCGAACCCGGCACCACCGGCACACCAGCGGCCTGGGCGGTGCGCCGCGCTTCGGCCTTGTCGCCCATGCGGCGGATGGTGTCGGCGTCGGGGCCGACGAAAATAAGCCCGGCATTGGCGACCGCTTCGGCGAAGGCGGCGTTCTCGGACAGGAAGCCGTAGCCCGGATGAATCGCATTGGCGCCGCAGTCGAGTGCCGCCTGAAGCAGCGCTTCGCCATTCAGGTAGCTCTTGTCGGCACGGGCAGGACCGATGACCCGCACTTCGTCCGCCAGTCGCGCCGGCAGCGAATCGACGTCCGCCTCGCTGCACGCCGCCACGGTTGGAATGCCCAGGGCCTGAGCCGCGCGGATGATACGCACGGCGATCTCGCCCCGGTTGGCCACCAGCAATTTGTAGATGGACCCGCTCATTGCCCGTCTCCTCACGCGTCTGTCTGGATAACGGCCAGCAACTGCCCCGGCTCCACCGGGTCACCATCTTCTGCATGGAAGGCCAGGATCCGACCGCCCAGGTCGGTGGTCAGCTCGGAGAATTGCTTCATCACTTCGACCAACCCGATCGCCGCGCCAGGGGCGACCAGGTCACCCTCGCTGGCGTAGTTGGCGGCGTCCGGGCTGGGCTTGCGATAGAAAGTCCCCGGGAGCGGCGAAAGCACCTGATGTTCAGCCATGTCTGTTCCTCTTGTAGTCGTTGTCTGGGCAGGCGTTGGAATGGGTTACTGCCGATGTAGTCCAGGCGTCATCGGTTCAACGTGGCGCTCTGATGGCGATACCGGATGCCTCCAACCGCGAACGGGTACGCTGGACCAGGGCAAGCGCACCGGGGGTGTCGCTGTGGATGCACACGGAATCGAAGCGGATCGGGATGTCCTGGCCGTCCACTGTGCGAACCACGCCTTCCTGGCAGGCCCGCAGGACCTTGTCGGCGACCTGGTCCGGGTCCCAGGCGGTCACCCGGCGGATGAACACGATGGAGCCGGAGGCGTCGTATTCGCGATCGGCGTAAAACTCGCGCACCACCGGCTGGCCCAGTTCCTCGGCGACACGGCAGGTGGCCGAGCCGTCCATGCAGAACAACAGCAGCTCGGGGTCGAGGCGGCGCAGGGTGGAGACGAACAGGCGAGCAGCCTCCTCGTCACGGGCCAGGTGCATGTAAAGCGCGCCGTGGGGCTTGATGTGCTGCATCGGCACACCCTGCAGGCGGGCGAACTCACGCAGCGCGCCGAGCTGGTAGAGCATGTCGTTGACCAGCTCCTGGGCCGGCGCATTGATGTGCCGGCGGCCAAAGCCGACCAGGTCGCGAAAGCCCGGGTGAGCGCCGATGCCGACGCCGTGCTGCTGCGCCATCTCGATGGTGCGCAACATGATGTTGGGGTCACCGGCATGGAAACCGGTGGCGATGTTGGCGCTGCTGATCAGGGGCATGATCTGGGCGTCGACGCCATCGCCAATGGTCCATGGACCGAACCCTTCGCCCATGTCGGAATTGAGGTCGACCTCGGTCATCGCCTGCTTGCCTCGTGTTGTTGGATGTCGATGACAAAACGTTAAAAGCGGCCCGAGGTATTGGGAAGATTTATTATTCGATAGACTGGTTTCTGAAAAATCGATACCCCCACCGACAGGTTTCCCATGGCATTCACCCTTCGCCAGGTCCGCTATTTCGTCGCCACCGCCGAGGTCGGGCAGATCTCCCAGGCCGCCATCCACCTGAACATCTCGCAGTCGGCGGTCACCAGCGCCATCCAGGAACTGGAAGGTCTGCTGGGGGTGAGCCTGTTCATCCGCTCGCCTCAGGGCATGACCCTGACCGACAGCGGTCGGCACTTCCTCAACCACGCTTACTCGATCCTGCGCAGTGTCGAGGACGCCCTGAAGAGCCCGCTGCCGGATACCAGCATCGAGGGCAGCCTGAAGGTGGCGGCCAGCTACACGGTGATGGGCTACTTCCTGCCCTATCACCTGCAACGCATGGCTCAGTGGTATCCAGGTATCCAGCTGAACCTGTTCGAACAGGAGCGCGAAGCCATCGAAGCCGGCCTCGTCGATGGCTCGCTAGACATGGCCGTGGTGCTCACGGCCAATCTTCGCCACCCGGACATTGCTGCCGAATCGCTGTTCAGTTCGGAGCGCCGGCTCTGGCTGCCGAATCGACATCCGCTGAGCGAGCGCCCCGCTGTCGGCCTGGCTGACGTCGCCCGGGAACCCTTCATCCTCCTGACCGTGGACGAAGCGGACCAGACTGCCCTGCGCTACTGGGAGTCGACCGACTTCAGGCCCAATGTGATACTCCGCACCAGCTCGGTGGAGGCAGTGCGCAGCATGGTTGCCAACGGTTCGGGCGTCGCCATCCTCTCTGACCTGGTGTACCGACCCTGGTCGCTGGAGGGCCGTCGCATCGAGACCCTCTCGCTGACTGACCCGGTACCGCCGATGAGCGTCGGCCTGGCCTGGCGTCGCGACCGCGAGTTCAGCGAGCCGATGAAAGCCTTCCGCGAGTACTTCCGGCACTCTTTCCTCGCCCCGCAATTGAGCAGCTCACGCCGCTGAACCCTGAACCACCACGGCGCTCAAATCGCGCATAACAACCCCAAGGAGCCCCACCGCGATGCGCACCGAAGGATTTTTCGAATGGCTCGGCCGGATGATCGGCACCGTCATCCGCTTCTTCGTCGACCTGCTCTCAGGCGTGCTGGGCGGCATTGGCCAGGCCATCGACGACTTTTTCAACGGGCTGGCGCGGGCCATCGGCATGGACGTGTCTTTCTTCAGCCTGTTCCTGCTGGTTATCGGTCTGCTCCTGCTCTACAGCGGCATCCGCGCCTTCATTCGCAAGTCCATCATTGGCGGCCTGGTGCTCACCTTCCTTGGCCTGGTGGTGATGAGCTGGCTGATCGTCTGAATCCCATGTCCCACGGAGGGGACCATGTTCGCTCTGCTCGCCCGGCTGCGGCCGGACTGGCTTCGTCACACGCCCACCTGCCTGCTCTGCCGCGCGCCGGGCGGTAGCCTGCCCATCTGCAGCGGTTGTGAGGCCGAACTCCCCTGGCTCGCCGGGCATTGCTCGGTGTGCGCCCTGCCCTTGCCCACCCATGGACTGCCGTGCGGCGAATGCCTGAAACGGCCGCCGCCCTTCAGCCGGGTGGAGGCCGTCTGGCGCTACGGCTTTCCGGTGGACAGCCTGATCACCCGCTTCAAGCATCAGGGCAACTGGCCCCAAGGTCGTCTCCTCGGAGAGCTGCTCGCGCGCCATCTGGAACATGCCTTCAACGACGGTTTGCCGCGCCCATCAGCGCTTCTGCCGGTTCCGCTGGCCCCACCACGCCTGCGCAAGCGCGGCTTCAACCAGGCACAGATGCTGGCGCGCTGGCTGGGCAAAGGGTTGGACATCAGGTTGCAGGATGACTGGTTGCGGCGAGTCGAGGACGGGCCGCCCCAGCAGGGACTGGACGCCGCCGCACGGCGCCGTAACCTGCGCCACGCCTTCGCCCTGGCGCCGCGAGCAGATGTGAAGGGCCTGCATGTCGCGCTGGTGGACGATGCGCTGACAACAGGCACCACCGCGCATTTCCTCGCCCGCTTGCTCAAGCGGGCCGGCGCGACGCGGGTGGACGTCTACTGCCTGGCGCGCACGCCCCGCCCTGGCGACCGTTGAAGGCTTGACGCGATGGGCCCGCGGGCGCAGCCTGCGCGCCAGAACCCCTGACGATCGGCCTGCCCATGAGCCTGACCAGCGCCCTCACCCAGCAACTCACCCGCCGCCCGCAGCGTCTGGCGCTGCTGGAGCAGATCGCCGTGCAAGGTTCGATCACCCGCGCTGCCAAGGCCGCCGGGCTGAGCTACAAGGCCGCGTGGGACGCCATCGACGAGCTGAACAACCTCGCCGAGCGGCCCCTGGTGGAACGCTCGGTGGGGGGCAAGGGTGGTGGCGGTGCACGACTGTCCGCCGAGGGCGAGCGCCTGCTGGCGCTCTACAAGCGCCTGGAAAGCCTGCAAGCGCGCCTGCTGGAAAGTGCCGAAAGCGAACAGGACCTTGAGCTGCTGGGCCGCCTCATGCTGCGCACCAGCGCTCGCAATCAACTGAGCGGCCGAGTGCTCGACATCCAGCCCAAGGGCCGCAATGACCTGGTGAAGATCGAACTGGCCGGAGGCGCCCGCCTGCTGGCACAGATCACCCGCGACAGCACCGAAAAGCTGGAACTGGCCCCGGGCCGCGGCGTGGTGGCGCTGATCAAGGCCGGCTGGCTGCGCCTGCAGCCGCTTTCCGAACCGGGCGACGAATCACTGAACCAGTTGCAGGGCCGGATCGAGGAAATCCTCGACGCCGCCGACGGCCCCAGCGAAGTCCGCATCGCCCTGGCCAGCGGCCAGACCCTCTGTGCCCTGGTCGAACCCGAGCGCCTGGCACAGCCCGGCCTCAAGCCCGGCGACGAAGTCCGCGCACAGTTCGCCCCTGGCCAGGTACTGCTCGGCACCGCGCTCTGAGGCCCTTATTCCAACGCGCAGCAAATCGCCGGCAGGGATAGACTGGGCGCCTGACTGCCGGAGCCACTCATGTCCCACCCCTTCGATGACCTCACCCCCGACCTGGTACTGGATGCCGTTGAAAGCCTCGGCTTCCTCAGCGACGCACGCATCCTCGCGCTGAACAGCTACGAGAACCGCGTGTACCAAGTGGGCATCGAAGACGCTGAGCCGCTGATCGCCAAGTTCTATCGACCGCAGCGCTGGAGCGACGCCGCGATCCGCGAGGAGCACAGCTTCAGCGCCGAATTGGCGGAATGCGAAGTGCCCGTCGTGGCACCACTGCTGCGCGATGGTGAAAGTCTGTTCGAACACGCCGGATTCCGCTTCGCCCTCTTCCCTCGCCGTGGCGGGCGTGCGCCCGAGCCCGGCAACCTGGACCAGCTTTTCCGCCTCGGTCAGCTCCTCGGCCGCCTTCATGCGGTGGGCGCGACCCGTCCCTTCGAGCATCGGGAAACCCTGGCGGTGGATAACTTCGGCCATCAGTCCCTGGCCACGCTGCTGGAAGGCGGCTTCATTCCTCGCAGCCTGTTGCCGGCCTATGAGTCGGTCGCCCGCGACCTGCTCAAGCGCCTGGATGCCGTGTTCGCGCACGTGCGTTACCAGCCCATCCGCCTGCACGGCGACTGCCACCCCGGCAACCTGCTGTGCCGCGACGAAATCTTCCATATGGTGGACCTGGACGACTGCCGCATGGGCCCGGCGGTTCAGGACCTGTGGATGATGCTCGCCGGCGAGCGCCACGAACGCCTCGGCCAACTCGCCGAGCTGGTGGACGGCTACCAGGAGTTCCACGACTTCGACCCGCGCGAGCTCCCGCTGATCGAAGGCCTGCGCACCCTGCGCCTCATGCACCACAGCGCCTGGATCGCCCGCCGCTGGGACGACCCGGCCTTCCCCATGCATTTCTCCTGGTTCGGCAGCGAGCGCTACTGGGGCGACCAGATCCTCACCCTGCGCGAACAACTGGCGGCGCTGGACGAAGAGCCGTTGAAGCTGTTCTGAGCAAATTCCAGCTCCGGAGCCGGTAGGGTGGGCTTCAGCCCACGCTGACCTCCGATGGTGGGCTGAAGCCCACCCTACTGACTGCCCCCACCACCCACAGGGCAAGCTGCTCCCGCCGTAAAGAACCCCTTACGCTTTCCGCTTGCCCATCCCCACGGAAAAAACCTGAGCACACAGACAAGCCCCGACGGCGCCAACTAGAATGTCGCACCACTCGTTAGCTGCCTAAGCAAGGAACCTTCATGGCCACCGCCGACCCGCGCCGCGGGTACATCCTGGGGCTCTCCGCCTACATCATCTGGGGACTCTTTCCGCTCTACTTCAAAGCCATCCAGAGCGTTCCTGCACTGGAAATCATCGTTCACCGGGCCATCTGGTCCGCCCTGTTCGGCGCAGCGCTACTGCTGGTGTGGAAGCACCCCGGCTGGTTCCGCGAACTGCGGGAGAATCCCAAACGCTTCGGCGTGCTGGCCGCCAGCGGCATGCTCATCGCCGCCAACTGGCTGGTGTATGTCTGGGCGGTAAACAACGGTCGGATGCTGGAAGCCAGCCTGGGCTACTACATCAACCCGCTGGTGAATGTGCTGCTGGGGATGCTGATTCTCGGCGAGCGCCTGCGTCGGTTGCAGTGGCTGGCGGTGCTATTGGCAGCGGCGGGCGTTGCCCAGCAGATCTGGCAGGTGGGCGCGCTGCCCTGGGTTTCCCTCACCCTGGCGCTGACCTTCGGATTCTACGGGCTGATCCGCAAGCAGGCACCGGTGGCGGCCCTGCCCGGCCTGGTGGTGGAAACCTGGTTGCTCTTGCCGCTGGCGGTTGGCTGGCTGCTGCTGAATCCGACTGCCGCCTCGGCGCAGGCCAGTTTCTGGGGCAGCCCCGAAGCCCTCTGGCTCATGGCGGCCGGCCCGATCACGCTGGTGCCACTGGTGTGCTTCAACGCCGCCGCTCGCAACCTGCCTTACACCACCCTCGGCTTCCTCCAGTACCTGGCGCCGACCCTGGTGATGCTTCAGGCGATCTTCCTCTTCGACGAGCATTTCGACCCGAGCAAGCTGCTGGCCTTCTTCTTCATCTGGGCGGGCCTGGCCATCTACAGCGTCGACGCCTGGCTCACCCTGCGGCGTAATTTCTGAACCTCGCCGGTGGCAAGGCCGGCTTCGGGCGTGGGGTGGAAATCCGCCAAGTGAATTTCCACCCGCGCGCTCACTTCTCCTGATGCAGGTTCAGCTCCACCATCAGCTCGTCCGCCAACCCCTCCAGCTTGGCCTGCAACACGTCCAGCGACAGGGTCAGCGGAACCGCCAGCACGGCTTCGGCATGGAACAGCGGCTCGCTGCTCATGGGTGCCGGCATCACCTCGGTGATCAGGCTTTCCAGGTTCACCCCCAGTTCCGCCAGTAGGCGCGTGATGTCCCGGACGATGCCCGGTCGATCGTTACCCACCAGATCCAGCAGGATTGGCTTCCAGGTGCAGGCCGGTTCGATGCCGCTCTGCGCCAGCATCACCCGGATGCCGTGGGCGCTGAGGCCCTGCAATCCCTCTACCAGCTCGTCGTAGCCTTCGGCCGGGACCGCTACGCGCAATATCCCGGCGAATTGCCCGGCCATGCGCGACATGCGGCTTTCCAGCCAGTTGCCGCCGTGGGCGGCGATGCACTGCGCGACGCGTTCCACCAGACCCGGCTGGTCCGCCGCTATGACCGTAAGTACCAGATGATCCACGCTCGACTCCTTCTCTGTAGGCAACCGGCGCCGGGCGTCAGGCCAGGCTCAGCCAGTAGGTGAAGAAAACCTCATCCCGCACATAACCCAGTCGCTCGTACAACGCCTGACCGGCAAGGTTGGTCTTCGCGGTTTCCAACTGGATGCCGCAGGCGCCGGTGCGTTCGGCGTGAGCGCGGGCGGCGTTCATCAGGTCCTCACCGACGCCCTGGCGCCGGGCGGCAGGCACTACATAAAGATCGCTCAACAACCAGGCCGGTGCCAGCGCCAGCGATGAGAGAAAGGGATAGAGCTGGGTGAAGCCCAGGGGCGTTCCGTCACTGTCACGGGCGATGAACAGGGTCGAGTCGCCGCGATCCAGGCGCTGTTCGAGGAAGGAACGGATTTCCGCCAGGGGCCGGGGGACCTGATAGAACTCCAGGTAGCCGGCGAAAAGTGCGGACAGATCATCAAGATCGCTGAACGTGACGGCATTTACAGGCATGAGACGACTCCAGGGACGAATTCGCAGGAGTATAGGAAAGCCCCCGAGAACCCGCGCAGAATCGCGTGCGACGGCCTGTCGCAGTTTCTCTGAAAAACAAATCGTGTACATTTTTCAGATTTAACTGGAACAAAGCGCCAGTTTTTTGAGAACATTCTGCCCGCCGTTGTGACCGTAAAGCAGCTTTTAGTCGCATAGCGACGCGACCCCACTGATTTTCACGACGGCTTCATGTAGTATGCCGCGCTTCGGACTACAAGAAGGGAAACCCCCGGTCCGAGCGGATATTGAGCAGAGTGAGGCAAGCAATGACTGAGCGCGTTCAAGTCGGTGGCCTTCAGGTCGCCAGAGTCCTGTTCGACTTCGTGAACAACGAAGCCATCCCCGGAACCGGCATTGCGGCCGAGCAGTTCTGGGCCGGTGTGGAAGCCGTCATCAATGACCTGGCTCCGAAGAACAAAGCCCTCCTCGCCAAACGCGATGAACTGCAGGCCAAGATCGACGCCTGGCACCAGGCCCGTGCCGGCCAGGCCCACGACGCCGTGGCCTACAAGGCGTTCCTCCAGGAGATCGGCTACCTGCTGCCGGAACCGGCCGACTTCCAGGCCACGACCCAGAATGTCGACGAAGAAATCGCCACCATGGCCGGCCCGCAGCTGGTCGTGCCGGTGATGAACGCACGTTTCGCCCTGAACGCCGCCAACGCGCGCTGGGGTTCGCTCTACGATGCGCTCTACGGCACCGACGCCATCAGCGAAGACGGTGGCGCCGAGAAGGGCAAGGGCTACAACAAGGTTCGCGGTGACAAGGTGATCGCCTTCGCCCGCGCCTTCCTCGACGAAGCCGCGCCGCTGGAGGGTGCTTCCCACGTCGACGCCACCGCCTACGCCGTGAAGAACGGCCAGTTGGCCGTGACCCTGAAGAACGGTAGCGAAGTCGGCCTGAAAAACGCCGACCAGTTCATCGCCTTGCAGGGCGAGGCCGCCAAGCCGGCCGCCGTGCTGCTGAAGCACAACGGCCTGCACTTCGAAATCCAGATCGACCCGACCAGCCCGATCGGCCAGACCGACGCCGCCGGCGTGAAAGACGTGCTGATGGAATCCGCGCTGACCACCATCATGGACTGCGAAGACTCCGTCGCCGCCGTCGATGCCGACGACAAGGTCGTGGTCTACCGCAACTGGCTCGGCCTGATGAAGGGCGACCTGGCTGAATCCGTCAGCAAGGGCGGCCAGACCTTCACCCGCACCATGAATCCGGACCGCGTCTACAGCAAGGCCGATGGCTCCGAGCTGACTCTGCACGGCCGTTCCCTGCTGTTCGTGCGCAACGTCGGTCACCTGATGACCAACCCGGCCATCCTCGACGCCGCGGGCAACGAAGTACCGGAAGGCATCCAGGACGGCCTGTTCACCGGCCTGATCGCGCTGCACAACCTGAAGGGCAACACCAGCCGCAAGAACACCCGCACCGGCTCCATGTACATCGTGAAGCCGAAGATGCACGGCCCGATCGAGGTGGCCTTCGCCACCGAAATCTTCGGCCGCGTAGAAGACGTGCTGGGCCTGCCGCGCAACACCCTGAAGGTCGGCATCATGGATGAGGAGCGCCGCACCACCGTCAACCTGAAGGCCTGCATCAAGGCCGCTGCCGAGCGCGTGGTGTTCATCAACACCGGCTTCCTCGACCGCACCGGTGACGAAATCCACACCTCGATGGAAGCCGGCGCCGTGGTGCGCAAGGGCGCCATGAAGAACGAGAAGTGGATCGGCGCCTACGAGAACAGCAACGTGGACATCGGCCTGGCTACCGGCCTGCAAGGCAAAGCGCAGATCGGCAAAGGCATGTGGGCCATGCCGGACCTGATGGCCGCCATGCTCGAGCAGAAGATCGGCCACCCGCTGGCCGGCGCCAACACCGCCTGGGTGCCGTCGCCGACCGCCGCCACCCTGCACGCGCTGCACTACCACAAGGTCGACGTGTTCGCCCGCCAGGCCGAACTGGCCAAGCGTGCCCCGGCGTCGGTGGACGACATCCTGACCATTCCGCTGGCGCCGAACACCAACTGGAGCGCGGACGAGATCCAGAACGAACTGGACAACAACGCCCAGGGCATCCTCGGTTATGTCGTGCGCTGGATCGACCAGGGCGTCGGCTGCTCCAAGGTGCCGGACATCAACGA
>NZ_SSOM01000053.1 GCF_029871235.1 Pseudomonas sp. BN411 | reverse complement strand
TGAATCGCCCCGGCTTTCCTAGACACTCTCCAAGCTCTGGAAATAGCGCTTTTCAAACTCCACTGGCGATAGCTGCATAGCGCTGCTGTGCCGGCGTTTGGGGTTATAAAACATCTCGATGTAATCGAACACATCACTCCGAGCTTCTTCGCGGGTGCCGTAGGTCTTCCGTCGGATGCGTTCCCGTTTCAGCAACTGAAAAAAGCTTTCCGCTACCGCGTTGTCGTGGCAGTTGCCGCGTCGGCTCATGCTGCTGATCAGGTTGTTGGCCTTGAGGAAACTCTGCCAATCCGAGCTGCTGAACTGGCTGCCCTGGTCGGAGTGGATCATCACTTCCTGCTTGGGCTTGCGCCGCCAGACCGCCATCAACAGGGCATCGATGGCCAGGTCGCTGCACATCCGTGGCTTCATCGACCAGCCGATCACCTGGCGTGAAAACAGATCCAGCACCACCGCCAAATACAACCAACCCTCATAGGTGCGGATGTAGGTGATGTCGGTGACCCAGACCTTGTTCGGTTCACTGACGTTGAACTGCCGCTCCAGGCGATTGGGCGAAGCTACCGTTGGCCGGCCGCCGTAATAGCCGGGGCGCCGACGATAGCCGGTCTGCGAGCGCAGCCCTTCTCCCCGCATCAGGCGAGCCACGCGGTGCCGGCCACAGGACTCTCCCAGCTCACGCAGGTCGTCGTGAATCTTGCGATAGCCGTAGACCCCACCGCTTTCCAGCCAGGCATGTTTGATCAACCCGAGCAGGCGCTGATCTTCCTTGGCGCGTACGGATTTCGGCTCGGCCAGCCAGGCGTAGTAACCGCTGGGATGCACTTTCAGGGTCTGGCAGAGACGCCGTACCGGGTACTCCACCGACAGCTTGCTGATGAAGGCGTACTTCAGCCGGACTCCTTGGCAAAGTACGCGGCGGCCTTTTTTAGGATGTCTCGCTCTTCGGTCACTCGCTTGAGTTCGGCGCGTAGACGACGCAGTTCGGCCTGCTGATCATCTTCTTGCTGCCGCTGCGCCTGGGGCTTGCCGTAGCGCTTGATCCAGGCATACAGGCTGTGCACCGACATGCCTAACCGCGCTGCCACCTCGGCTACGGGGAGGCCGCGCTCGGTCACTTGCTTGACCGCTTCGATTTTGAATTCTTCGGGGTAACGCTGGTTGCTCATGGCACCTCCTAACGGGCCTCATTATGAGGCTTGGAGGTGTCTACGAAACTAGGGGCGATTCATCGTGCCACTAGAAAAATATATAAAGAATCAGAGGCCGAAGGCTGCCCCACCAACCTTCGCAACCCAGGCTTCTAGGCCGTTTGCGCTACTCGATTGCCGCGCTATCGCGTCAATTCGGAGTCTGCTCGCTGCCGTCTCATCGCCTATTGGTACGTGAATATTTACAGTGGTGTATGAAAAATCACTTGTGCTAACAAGCCATGCGACCTTCGAAGCACTGACTATGTAGCCATCGCATGCCCCGCCTCGCGCATACTTTTCTAAGGTTGAAGAATGGCGCTCTATAAATTCAGATGTATATCCTTGCAGCATTGCTCGTAGAAAGTCTTGATCACTGGCATACATCATCCTGCGGGCAGGGATTAGCAACTCGTCAATGTTCAGCGCCACAAGTCCCTGCATCTGCGCGCCGCTGATCTGCTCCACGCCCTTTGCGACACATTTCTCGACACTATTTTCGGAATAAATCTTCTTACAGGCTATTCCATAGTCGCCGTAGCCAAAAGCTATAACGATATCAGGCTCAGCTAAGCGCGCCTCAATTCCGCCAATTTTAAAGCTAGAAAGGCAACTGAGCTCCCATGCAGCATCCTTTCCCTGTGAGGGCTTCTCGGAAGTGGTGTCCATCTCACTTTTCGCCATACGTTCCAAAAGAACTTTGATGCCGTCCTCATCAGCTAAGCCGATGATCAAACCAGTAAGAGCGATCACATATTGTAGATCCATGGCTCGACGGGGATTACCGCTACGCTTCCTAATCTCTCGTTCTGACTGAGAGAGCAATTGATCCAGTGAGCTTCCGTTCCTGAGCTTGACACTGTGACGTTCGAGAACCTCTCTAGCATCAGAAATTGATCGCAGGATATTTTCCGGCGTACGGACAATACTTGGTGGAACGTAGTCGTACCTGTCAAATTTTTTCAAAAAGGCAGCGGGAAGCCGCATCCTTTCACCTGCTTTTAACTTGAATGCCACACGCTCCCCCAGTAACGAAAAAATCGGAGTCGACTACGCCGACTACTTAGAGGTGTCATTTTGCCATGATCGGGTTTGCAATGAGAGATGGTTTTATTTATTTGCCGTGTTCAACCCCAACTGACAGGGGCTAGACCGTTGGCGAGCGGCTGCTTAGAGTCGATCTCTGTCGGTCACACCTGGCAGAAGCCGGCCAGGGGCTGCCCGTGGCGTATCGCTCCATTCAACCCAGAGCAGCTGAATTCATAGCCTGAGCTGCTAAATGACCATCTTGCTGCTTTCGGCAGCAATCAGGGCCAATGAACCAAGTTCAGCTCCCTGATCCGAATAGCCATTGCGCTATCGGACACGCCAAACAGGCTGGCCAGCGAGTGCATGTGCTTTCCGTTGTAGTACGTGCAGCGGGCTGCTGTTTAACCTCTTCATCGACGTCGAACCAAATACCGAGTTCACCCTGACCCTGGACTGACCCAGCAGCGCGTCCGTTGGGGGAGGGGAAGTAAACGCGAGGCGAACTCCAGGGCATGGTCGGCCAGAAAGTGGGGCGGTGCATCCGCCGCCTTCAGCAGCCTAACTAAAGCGAAGCAGACCCACAGCAGCATTGAGGGCCGGTACGAGGAGCTGCCGGCGAACCTTGCGCGACGCAAGAAGACCATTGCAAAAACATAGTTCGTTGGATCCTATGTTCACCACTTCGAAGAATACGGCACCCTGTAAAGCCTCCCGAGGATTCCACTCGACCTTACTCTCGGATGCCGTGGTGTTTAGTGCTTCGGTAATCGTGGACAATATTGCTTCCGTACTAATATTCAGGATTTTAAGTACATTTTCTGCTTTTTGCCTTGGAATTGTGGCAGCCATTCAATGTCTCTTTTCCCTATCTTGTGCCTATATTCGGTTCCAGAGATAATTATTTGAATTCCTTTTGCTCTGGCAAAGACTTGTAGTACATCGATAAAGCGCCCTAAGTCTACTCCGTGCATTTCGTGCTGTTTTGGTGTGTCAAAGATAATAAATGAAACTAGATTTCTATTAAATTCGCAGAAGGATTCTAGTAGGGCGGCGTGATATGCAAGAATAACCCGGATCCTTGTGCTGCCGCCGAGTTGGCTCAGATTTTCATTGCCAAGGGTAGGTATGAAATCATCCTGAAAGCGGATATCGGCTGATATATTATTTGTATCCAAAATATCCAGCCAGCGAAGCATGCTTATTTTTAGGTCTGCCCGGAATTTAATTATGGTAGGATTAGTTTGTCCGGATTTCGTAAGTTCTTCTTTTCTAGTTAATGCGTTTTCGCGCGCAACCAGCGCAGCTGTATATCGACTGCCTAGGTTGTTAAATATATCGATTTGCTTTTTATCTTGTTCAAGTTCAAATATTCTGGAAGATGTTAGCGTAATAGCCTCGACTAGCGAGCCAATCTCGCTTGAGTCAACCAGAGCATTGCGACGTTCGATTAGGGAATGAGTCTGAGAAATAAGCTCTTCTCGTTGTTTTGATAGCTCTGCATAGCGTATACGCCCAATGTCGACATTTCGTTCTAAATCCTTTAGTTGATCTTTGAGGTAAAGTAGGTTCTTTCCGTAGGATTCAGAACTGAACGAAAATAGCTTGCATCCTTCTGCATTGCAGATTTCATCGAATGAAGTAAATACGCGTTTTGCTTGCTCATTTAAGTTAAGGGTGTCAATCTCAACTTTGATCTCTGCAAGAATTTTTTGGAAGCTGCGCTGGCGTTTATTAATATCTAGTTTGTCCTGTTCTATCGCGCGAATCTTTCCTCGGTTAATTACTATAATGTCGTCTATAGCATCTGTGGACGACGATTTGTTAGCAGTGTTGCTTTTGAGTTGTTCTAAGCTGTTGTACAGTGACTCTAGCTCTTCATCAATGACTTGCTGGTTGATCTTTCCAACGATGCCTTGTAAAGCCTCGTATTCTTTTTTGAGTGTATAGACGCTTTTGTCCCAGGCTTCTAGTTCGCGCTTTGCTTCTAGCAGATCTTTCTTGGCATTGAACGAGTTCTTCGGTGGAATACCTAAAATTATTCTTAGGCACTCTGAAAGCTGGTCTTTAACGAAGCTCCCTGGAGGCGAGTAAAATTTTCTATATCCTTCATCTTGGTCAAGATAAAAAACTGGAAGGATAGACGAAAAATAAGCTTGGACAGCCTTCTTTTCATCGCTTGAAACTAATAGCGGCGCCTCGAAACCTATTTTTTCAAATAGGAATCTAGA
The DNA here is from genome assembly GCF_029871235.1 of Pseudomonas sp. BN411. Lineage (GTDB taxonomy): Bacteria > Pseudomonadota > Gammaproteobacteria > Pseudomonadales > Pseudomonadaceae > Metapseudomonas. The sequence goes on along the minus strand of NZ_SSOM01000053.1, from coordinate 6,740 downwards.
ATAATCCAGTTCGTTCCTGAAGTTGAAAGTATTTCCGTCTTTGTCAGTGACTGTGATATTGAGGATTGTTGCATGAAAGTCTCTACGAGCAATGTAGGTGTTTCCATTTACTTCAAATTCAAGCTCGGCGTACCGGCAGTTTAGGTAGATATCTTCTCTAAATTGGCTTGGGTAACCTAGGCAGTATATTGCGGCCTTTATCAGCGGGGATTTTCCAATGCCATTAGGGCCGAACAGTTGAGTAATTTCCTGCCCGAAAGAAAGCTCTTCTGAACGCCAGCCGTTGTCGCCTCTAGGTAGTATTTTTAGTTTTATAAGCCTCATATCAACTCCATGTCGAACTGTCGGTTGATGCAAATGTTTCTATATGAGCGCTGTATCAGGCTGAGTGCATAGGATAGATAATCGTCACCGCTTAGCGCTTTATTGACAACCTTGATACCTAATGGCGTAGCTGCTATCCGGTTGTCGTCAGATCTGATAATGACCAGTCCGGATCTTTCCAGGAAACTAATGGCTTTCACAGTTCTGATTCGAAGATTGGCCGACCATCCCAATAGCTGTGAAGATCCCTTAAACCCTGCCATGCAATCTTCTATGGACTCGCCGACAAGCTGCCCTAGTTCAGTGACGACAGGTTTTCGACGGTCTTTAGAAAGTAGTAATACAATTAGCGATATCAGGGGAAGTTGAAAAAGGGCTTCGTTGCTGAGTTGATAACTCTTGTGATGGCTTTTTTCTCCGACCTCAATTGAGATTTCATTGCTTTCTATGCTCTCAAAAAATTGGTCGTAGTTCATGACTTGTACCTGACTAGCGCTGAAAAAAAGCCTCCAAGAAGTAGACTCTCGGTGAGATCAAAAGATACATCCTTTAGCTTAAAGGCGGTCAGTAATGCGGAAATTTTCGGGCGCAGAATTGAGACTGAGAAGTTATTGGAGTTACTAATCATTTCGCGAAGCATGCTGTCAATACTGGATGTTATATCCATAATATCCAGCTCGGATATCTTGTTTCTATTTTCTCTCAGCCAAATGTCCCAAGAGGTTTTGCAGTTTGAGCAAAACTCAACTTGTTCAACGCTTGCTCCTGCCTTTTCCAATGTTCGTTGAATTACTGAGGCAGACTTAATTGCCTTGCTATCTCCGCCTTCAAGGAGCTTGAAATACGCCGTACGCGAAATGCTCAGAATATCCAGCAGTTCATTTATGGAGATGCTTGCCCGTAAGTTGATTTCAGATTCAGTGAAATCATCAATGATCCCTGATGACTTTTCCTCAATCGCATTCAATAAGCTAATAAGGATTTCTTGCGCTTCGTTGTAGCGCAGGTCGATTTCACTGTACTCAAATATTTTTGCGCGGGCTGTCGATTCGAAGTTATTGTTTTTTTCTTTTATGTGTTGTACGTCTGTTTCAAATATTAGCTTTGCAGCAAGCTCAAGAACTTGATCTTCTGTTAATTTAGGGAGGTCATCAGGAACAAAGCATTCGTTGAATTTATCCAGAATGGCTTTGAGGTGCTTGTTTGAGATGTCCTTTATAGATGCGCACTCTGCAAGAGTGCCCACGTTGTCATCAACATGAGTGTTGGTCATGAATACGACATTGCCACAGGTATTCGGGAAGTTCACAGTGTGTTGAAGTAGTTTTCCCGCAAAACTTTGTTTGATTTTTTTACTGTCTTGTTTTGATTGATTTTGTATTTTTGAGCTCAGGCCAAATATTTCGCCTAACGTCCAATTTTCGTTTGTCTTCCCTTTTGTCTTTACTTGATAGAAGTCGTATCTAATTACACCATCTTTCCTTCTTTTGACTACGAAGTCGTCATGGTAGTCACAAAAAACTCTCTCAACTTCCTGGCCGTCAAGGATTGAAAGACTTTCTAGCCCAGCAGCTCGCGCTTGTGCTTTATATCTGCTGAAAGTATCTCTTCCAGTCTGTTCTCTAGGTTTTACTTTATAGAACTCGTCGCTGTCCTTCATAGAGCGCTCGGAAGTTTGGCGTTATAGATTGTTGCTTTCTGTCCAGGGAGTCGCACATTGATTTGCGCATTCTTGCTATGGCCGTGAATGACGACTCTGCATTTAGTGCTGTAATTAGGATTAAAGGATTCTTATTATGGGCCGGTTCTATGTGAATATATAACGCCATGCTCGGGGCTGGGAGCAGGCAAACTCAGATGGGGGATTTTGTAAAAGGATTGTATCGATACCATGTCAAGTCCATTTGATCGTAGTGCTTTAGCCCTGCTGGATAATGAAGGGCGTGCGGTTTGGTTTTTGATGGCTGTAGGCTACCATGAACACGTTAACCAATTATGGTTCTGCTGTGCAAGTGTTTCAGAGCACGGGCAGGCTCAGGATTTTTGAAGAATCATAGATATTATATTTTCAAGCCGACGCAGTAGGTCGTCATAAGTCATGATGTCCATGATATTCCCGTATTTTCTCCTTATTATTTCGAAATCAAATTTTTGCTCATGTGTGAATTCGTTGTCCCTTCCTAGTATGATAATTCCCTTGGGATTGGTAATCCTGACCTCAAGGTCTTTGGGGAGTTCGGATTTTCTGCTCTTCGTTATCTCCAACTCTCCAGCGCGGCCCCACTTGTTTAAGTGGAATATGTACTTTTCCGTTTGCATGACCGAGCCTGACAACTCCGATTTTGGTGTGTAGTTATCGCGGTACTTTCGTGTTGATAAGAGGCAGTTGCTAAATGGTTTTTTGATTTCAATGATATCGATGTTTCCATTGCAATCAACTAGGGTGATGTCGATATAGCGATTTGTGGTTCTGTTTGGAGACGAGTAATAATCGGAGATTTTTAGGTTATTGAGAACTGATACGTATTTGGGGAATATTATAAGGAGGAACTCTACTATCGCATCTTGCCAGTTTCTTTCTGAATATGAATCTGGCTCGCTGAGCATGGATTTTAGTTCGTCACGGATGAATTCAAATTTTTTAAGCTCATATTCCCTTAACTGATTTGTCTTGGGTCTTGGTGTTATTTTCTTCTTGGATAAGTATGATTCAAGCTTTTTTTGGGCGTCAGAGATCGTTCCTAAATAATCCTTTAGGACTCTTTGGATTCGAGAGTTTGCATAGTGATTTAATTCGGTTGTGGTGGGGAAGGTCTTTATAAGCTGAAAGAAGTCAGCTGTTGGAATCGCGTTTTCGTTTTCATTGCCAATAATTATTTGATCCTTTGCTTGTTCGTCAATTTTTCTGAAAATTGATATGTCTCTGTTGGCAATGAAGAAGCCTTGATCTATAGGGAGGTTTGTATCTATTAGTAGGTCGTATTTTAGATCTAGTATTTCTTTTTTTATTTTGTAATAGCCTTTGTGCTTGGTGCCTAAAGTGAAGTCTCGGGTGTCGTCGTCCTCTGCTTCGAGCTCTATGTTTTGATCTGAGTTGATTGGTTGAGTATCAAGTGTGTCTTCTTTTCTAAATGTAAATGTTTTTCGAAGTGTGACACTGCCTTCGTTTTTTATTTTATTGTCAATCCAGTGTGCGTCGCCTGTAAAACGATTTGCTTTATAGCGAAGTATTAGTGCTCTATCGTTCTTGATGAACTCAATCATCTAAATTTACATTCCCTGGTTGGCTGGAGGTATATTTTGAGAGGGGTGTATAACCTTGAGCAAGATTGTTTAGAGCGGTTTCGGGCAGGTTCGTGGCTTGAGAGTCCCAGGCTCTGGGTAGACAGCACCTGATAGCTTTTTACCACCAGTTGGCTTCGGATGCCTCGCTTTATTGCGTTAGGCTTTGCTTTCCTCGTCCCGTTTCTTTTTCGTACCTAGCCACTTTAGCGCTTCACGGGTAGGACGCTTCGACAAACTGATCCTTTGTCGGGGCGCGCCGAAATTATCCGGGGGTTTGAGTGGCGAGCTATCGCCCTCCTGATGTTACGCGCCAGAACACAGAGGCATCTGGCTTAGCGGGATAGCTTCCAGTAGATCTCAGTAACTTCCATTGTTTTAGATCAACTTAGTTCCAAAGCATTTTGTACAAATCGACAATCTCTTCTACTGAGGCCTGCCGTGGGTTATTGCCCGGGGAACCTGAAGCCAGAGCCTGCTGAGCCATGATGGCGACGGACTGATCAAAGAGCTGTCGGTCGGCGCCAAATGCCTGCAATGTCGGTACTGCAAGAGCCGAGTTCATATCCTCCAAATAGGCTATCAACTTGAGGTTGGCTTGCGCATTGCTGTCTCTTGGCAATGCGGCCCCAATCGCGCGTGCACAGTCGGCATAGCGCCCGCGTGCTGCTGGCATCGACCATGCCGTAACGTCCGGCAGGAGCATCGCGTTGGATAGGCCGTGCGGCACGTGAAAGTAAGCACCAATCGGGCGACTCATTCCGTGTACCAGGGCGACCGAGGCATTGGAGAAGGCAATGCCCGCCAGGGTTGCCCCCATCATCATGGCTTCGCGCGCGCGTTCGTCTTGGCCATCATCGTAGACGCAGCGCAGGTTGGGCCCGATGAGTCGCATTGCGGCGAGTGCCTGGGAATCGCTGTACGGGTTTGCTTTCCTGCTGACGTAGGCCTCGATAGCATGCGTCAGCGCGTCAATTCCAGTATCGGCTGTTATGCGTGCCGGCAGGCTAAGCGTCAGCTTGAAGTCAATTACAGCGGCTATCGGCATAAAGGCTTCGCCAACGCAGAGCACTTTTTCGTTGCTCACTTCGTTGGTAATGATTGTGAACCGGGTAACCTCAGATCCTGTGCCGGCAGTAGTCGGGACGGCGATGATTGGAAGGCCTGCCTGAGTTACTTGGCGCGGGAATCGATAGTCATCAATTCTTCCCCCGTGCTTACCGAGGATGGAAATGGCCTTGGCACTATCGATGACACTGCCGCCGCCCAGTGCCACGATTGAATCGAAGCTTCCTTCCTGTACCCGTGCTACGCCCGCCTCAATAGAGCGGGATGTCGGCTCTGGTACCGTACCGTCGAACGTATCTGCTTCGAGACCATGGTCTTTCAGTGCATCGATGAGCCTGTCCACAAGCCCTAGATTGACCATAACCTTGTCGGTAACGATCAGAGGCTTATTTGATCCAAGGGAAAGCAAGATTTCTGGGACTTTAAGGCACGCATCAGGGCCGATTTCCATAATGCGTGGTAGTAGGACTCGAGCAGACATCAGGTCACCTCTAGATCTGTTTGGGATCTCGTTTATGGCGCTGGATTGCCCTTCGACGGCGGATAGATAACCGTCGCTGTAGCGACGGTTGCCAAGGGAATGTCCGCGTTAAACCTCTATCGCTGGAATTTTCGAGTTCGCGGCAGCGTCGCGGTATTCAGCAATCTGGTCGAAGGACAGGTAGCGGTAGATATCGGTCGCCATGCTGTCGATGTTCTTCGCGTACGCCATGTACTCCTCGACGGTCGGCAGCTTGCCCAGGATCGAGGAAACGGCCGCCAGTTCGGCGGAGGCCAGGTAGACGTTGGTGGCGTCGCCCAGGCGGTTCGGGAAGTTACGGGTGGAGGTGGAGACCACGGTGGCGCCGGTCTGTACGCGGGCCTGGTTGCCCATGCACAGGGAGCAGCCGGGCATTTCCAGGCGCGCGCCGGAGCGACCGAAGATGCCGTAATAACCCTCTTCGGTGAGCTGGTGGACGTCCATTTTGGTCGGCGGCGCCAGCCACAGCCGGGTCGGGATGCCGTCCTTGACCTTGTCCAGCAGCTTACCGGCAGCGCGGAAGTGACCGATGTTGGTCATGCAGGAACCAATGAACACTTCGTCGATCTTGTCGCCAGCCACGGTGGACAGCAGGCGGGCATCGTCCGGGTCGTTCGGGGCGCAGAGCACGGGCTCCTTGACGTCGGCCAGGTCGATCTCGATGACGGCGGCGTATTCGGCGTCCTTGTCGGCTTCCAGCAGTTGCGGCTTGGCCAGCCAGGCATCCATCGCCTGGGCGCGACGCTCCAGGGTACGGGCGTCGCCGTAGCCTTCACCGATCATCCAGCGCAGCAGGGTGATGTTGGACTTCAGGTATTCGGCAATGGCTTCTTCCGGCAGCTTGATGGTGCAACCGGCGGCGGAACGCTCGGCCGAGGCGTCGGACAGCTCGAAGGCTTGCTCGACGGTCAGGTCGTTCAGACCTTCGATCTCGAGGATGCGGCCTGAGAAGATGTTCTTCTTGCCCTTCTTCTCGACGGTCAGCAGGCCAGCCTGGATGGCGTAGTAGGGAATGGCATGCACCAGGTCACGCAGGGTGATACCGGGCTGCATCTTGCCCTTGAAGCGCACCAGAACGGATTCCGGCATATCCAGCGGCATGACGCCGGTGGCCGCAGCGAAGGCTACCAGGCCGGAACCGGCCGGGAAGGAGATGCCGATCGGGAAGCGGGTGTGGGAGTCGCCACCGGTGCCGACGGTGTCAGGCAGCAGCATGCGGTTCAGCCAGCTGTGGATGATGCCGTCGCCCGGACGCAGGGACACGCCGCCGCGGGTCTTGATGAAGTCCGGCAGGGTGTGGTGGGTGTTGACGTCGATGGGCTTCGGATAGGCAGCGGTGTGGCAGAAGGACTGCATTACCAGGTCGGCGGAGAAGCCGAGGCAGGCGAGGTCTTTCAGCTCATCGCGGGTCATCGGGCCAGTGGTGTCCTGGGAACCGACGGTGGTCATCTTCGGCTCGCAGTAGGTGCCCGGACGGACGCCTTGGCCTTCGGCCAGACCGCAGGCACGGCCAACCATCTTCTGGGCCAGGGTGAAGCCCTTGCCG
>NZ_SSOM01000052.1 GCF_029871235.1 Pseudomonas sp. BN411 | reverse complement strand
CGTGCCTTCGGCATCCTTGGTCGCGAAGCGAGGAGCCACCAGGCTGGCAAACTTTTCCAGTTCCTCGTTGTTCTGCTCCGGGTCCAGGTGACCCTGACCGAACATCAGGAACAGCTCGTTGAAGCCCAGGCGGTCGTGGGCGCGGCCGATCTGATCGGCGATCTCGTCAGCCGAGCCGATCAGCACGTTCGGCATTTTCTGGCCGAACGGAATGAACCACTTGTCCCAGAACCACTTATGCTCGGCCATCAACTGCTTGGCCTTGTCCTTGTCATCGGTCAGCATCAGGAAACCGCCCCAGGCAGCAACATCCTCACGGGCAACCTCCCGCTCGTGCTGGCGTGCGGTATCGGCATAGCGGGTCCACAGGGCATCGCAAAAGTCCAGGTCGGAAGCCAGCACGATTGGCTTGCCGCCTTCCCGGGCCCACATGTCGACGGTGCGCATGCTGCCGGCAAAGCCGCCGTAAATTTTCGGGTGGGGACTCTGGTAGCACTTCGGCGCAATGCCGATCTGGCGCACGATGCCATCTGCATCCATGCCCTTGCCCATGCTGGCATAGGCCGGGTGACCGGCAGAGCCGCCATTTGGCGGGAACTCCCAGTGTTTGCCCTTGTGGCTAAACACGTCATTGGCCCAGGCCTTCTTGATGACCTGCAGCGACTCCTCGAAGACTTCGCGGTTCAGCGCATCTTGCTCGTCGCGGGCCTTGGCGTTGTCCGGCGTAGTGGCGCTGACACCCGGACGCGCAGCATAGGAGTCGACCCAGCGCGCATGGTAGCCACGGGTGAAACCAACCATCAGGCGCCCTTGGAGCATGTGGTCAAGGGTGGCGATTTCTTCGGCGATACGCACCGGGTTATGGGTCGGCAGGGTGTACCCCATGATGCCGGCCTTCATCCGCTTGGAATGCAGGCCCACATAGAGACTGAACATGCCGGGATGGTTGTTGATCTCAAAACCTTCGATCTGCAGGTGGTGCTCAGGCTGGCAATAGCCTGCATAACCAAGCTCATCCGCCAGACGAACGTAATCACGCACTTCGGATAGAAAGCGCTGATACAACTCAGGACGCTGCCCAGCCATACCCGCTTCCAGCTCATAACGACGACCGATTACACCTGTTTGCATCAAATGAAACTTCATTGCGTCCCCTCCTGTTCGTTGTGTTATCAAAACTAATCAGCTCCGACCCATTTGTCAACACATATGTTGATACGCTGGACGGAGCAATGAGCGGCAAGCTGAACCGCCAGCCATGAATCAATAACTCATTGATTTAAATCAAAAACTCTCGTGCCGACGCGGCGGATCCGAAGCGGCATGGCGCCCACTTCCAGTCGGCGTGAGCCGCAGGCGCGCATGGGTCAACCGTTGAAAATAGGATGCGAGATCACATCAATTTGAGATGGGAGAGCATATGCCCCAACTTGGTTGCCTTGGTTTGCAGGTAATGTGCATTGCAGGGCGTCAGTACTGACTGCAACTTGACCCTCTCAACAATGCTGATGCCGTCACGCCTCAGGGCCTCCACCTTCCGCGGGTTGTTCGTCATCAGGCGCACAAACTCAATGCCAAAATGACCGAGCATCTGTGCACCAATCAGATAATTGCGCATGTCCGCTCCGAATCCCAGTTGCTCATTAGCCTCGACAGTGTCTGCCCCCTGATCCTGGAGTTCGTAGGCCCGGAGCTTGTTGATCAAACCAATGCCTCGCCCCTCTTGGCGCAGATAGAGCAAAATGCCTCGCCCTTCCTCGGCAATCAGTTTCAGCGCGATATTTAACTGCGATCCACAATCGCAGCGCTGACTGAACAGTGCATCCCCGGTCAGACACTCGGAGTGCACCCGGCACAGGACAGGCTCACCTGAACGGACATCGCCCAGTGTAAGGGCAACATGCTCCTTGCCGGTCTCGAGGTCTTCAAACCCATGAATATCAAAGGTCGCAAAGGGCGTTGGCAGATGCGTGGATACCGCATATTTCAAACTCATATCCTGCTCTCGATCTGTTCAGACATGACCAACGCACAACTTCTTGCACAGCACGACACACGTACACCAACTCGGGTTAAATGTTAATTGTTTGTGTCCGGGCACCCAGAACATACGCGAAGAATCAGCGGTAGACGACGTACTCCGAGACCTGCAAGTTGAACCCAGAGATCCCGTGATACTTTGCCGGCGACGCCATAAGCCGCATATCCCCTAAGCCGAGATCACGGAGTATCTGCGACCCAACACCAATCATCAGAGGATCACCATCTGCCGATGCTCTAGGCACTTTGGACATGCTGCTCAGGGCATCTATCTTGTGCTTCATGTCTGAGGAAGATTCTGCGCCTGCAAGAAGTACCAACACGCCCTTTTTCTCCGCCGAAATTCGCGCAAGGCAGCGCTGGATATTCCAGCCACTACTGCCAGGAATCTGAATGCCGAGCAAATCACGGAGGCAAACCGACTGCTGCACGCGAACTAGCGTAGCCGAGCCATCCAGTTCGCCCTGGGTCAGAGCCAGGTGGATATCTCCGTTAATACAGTCGCGATAGGCATGCATCATGAATTGACCATGATCGGTCATCACTGACTGTTTATACAGCCGCTCAATGGTCGCTTCATTGACAGCCCGATAATGGATTAGGTCGGCAATGGTGCCGATCCTGAGCCCATGCTCCTTGGCAAATTCGATCAATTCAGGCAGGCGCGCCATTGAGCCGTCTTCGTTCATCACTTCACAGATCACCCCGGTTTCATTAAGACCGGCCAGTCTGGCGAGATCGCAGGAAGCTTCTGTATGCCCAGCTCGAACCAACACACCACCCGGCTCGGCGATCAGTGGGAAAATATGCCCCGGTTGGACAATGTCCTCCGCCCTGGCAGAGTGTGCCGCTGCGGCCTGTACCGTCAAAGCCCGATCTGCGGCGGAGATCCCGGTACTCACCCCCTTTGCCGCCTCAATCGAGGCGGTGAACTTGGTGCCGAAACCTGACCCGTTGTGTTCGACCATCAGCCTCAGCCCCAAGCGCTCGGCCTGGGACTTGCTCATTGGCATGCAAATCAGGCCGCGAGCAAAGCGAGCCATGAAGTTGATGTGCTCAGCCTTCACATGCTGAGCGGCCATGACGAGGTCGCCCTCGTTTTCGCGATCCTCATCGTCAATCAATACGACCATTTTACCGAGGCGGATGTCTTCGATAATGTCTTCAATCTTGTCTAACTGCATAGCTGCACCCTTAATGGCCGTTTGATGGGATTCCCCTTAGCTACAGGTTTTCCCGGCGCGCCGGCAGATCGGCAGCCTGCGGCTTGCCACCCGGCCACCGGACCCGCAAGTCTGCGGTGAGTGAGGTCGCGACCTGCTCCCAAGGCCCCATATGTACTGCCAGCATTTCCCTTTTCGAAAAATGCCATTTGCCGTGCAGACGTTGGTATTTGTCGTAATAGCGCACGGCCCCAAACAGGCTTTGGCCAGCCATGGCAATTTCGAGATGCGCGCCAACCACTCCCGTTGCGGTGTCATCACCGGTGAAAGTGATCAAGCTATAGTGAGGCGTGTGGATGGTGATGCCCATGTTCGCTCTGGCACTTCGCAGGAAAACCATGATCGCGGCCCGATCAGTACCGCCGGCGAACCCACCGGCATGGAATTCTGCTCCAGGCGCAAAGAGCGCCTCCAAGGTAGCGAAGTCATCATCGTCTGTGGCAACGAAGTAGCGGACGGCCAAATCCTGCAGCTCGGCGCGGTCTTCCAGCGCTTTAAGCCTGCGTTCGATATCTGACATATGAATACCCTCTTTCTTGTTTTGAACCATCGTGCGGCCTTTGTCGAAATTAGTCAACACAACAGTTGATTTGCTCTATCATCGACCCTCCCCGACTCGATTTCCGGGTAACCTTCCGCGGCCCCCCCAGCAAGCGTCATCGGGACAAATCATTTCCAATCTCTGGTTGCAGATCCGCGGCAACCAAATCAACATTACAGTTGACTGAACAGTCTTGCCGGCCCACATTCGGCGCCCACGATCAACACCAGGAGTACTCAGATGCGGGCAATTATTTGCAGCGAATACGGCCCTGCAGAGGCGCTGACTCAAGGCGAAATGGACAGCCCGGCCATCGGAACTGACGACATTCGCATCAGGGTCTATGGGGCAGCAGTCAATTTCCCAGACAATCTGATCATCCAGGGAAAGTATCAAGCCAAACCGCCGATGCCCTTTGCCCCAGGCTTTGAGATCGCAGGCGAGGTAATTGAGGTCGGCGCCAATGTCAATGCATTACACCCTGGTGACCGCGTCATGGCTCTGACCCGAGATGGCTACGGCGGATTCGCCGAAGAGGCCGTGGCCCGTGCCGAACTGGTGGTCAAGGTGCCGGAGGGCATGGATTGTGTAACCGCATCAGGCTTTTATTCCGCATACGGCACCAGTTACTACGCTCTGGTTCGCCGCGGCCGGATTCAGGCAAATGAGACTCTCGTTGTGCTCGGCGCCGCGGGCGGCGTGGGCCTTGCCAGTATTGAAATTGCCAAGGCGCTCGGTGCAACAGTCATTGCTGTTGCCAGCTCCACACACAAGCTGGAAGCTGCGAAGGCACACGGCGCCGACCACCTAATCGATTACAGCAACGAAGACCTGAAGAAGCGGGTACTAGAGCTGACCGACGGCCGAGGGGCGGATATGTGCATGGATACGGTGGGCGGCGAAGCCTTCAATAGCATGTCACGCTGCATGAGCCACGGTGGCAGGCTATTGATTGTCGGCTTCGCCAGCGGACAGATTCCGCAGATACCGGCCAACCTACTGCTGCTGAAGAACATTCAGGTCGCCGGCATCTTCTGGTGGCCCGCCGTACAACTCGATCCGGCGCAACACCACGCCAGCTTCAGGCACCTGTCGGAGCTTTACAGAGCGGGAAGTCTGAGGCCGCTTATTTCGCGGACCTATCCGCTAGAAAGGACACCGGATGCCCTCAAAATGGCGCTGTCCCGCAATCTGATTGGCAAACTGGTCATCACGCCGACCACCGAACCAAGTAACTAGATCCACCCCACTCAGCGAGGGGGCTCTGTCGCCATAAGCCTGTATACCGGATCAACCGGGAAGCGATCACCGCGCGTAAATCCATCGAGAGGAATCGGTGCCTCCGCTTCGACCCAGGCTTCAACCTTGTGCCAATCCAACACCACCGTGCGCTCATCAATCTTCCATTCGCCATTGCGCCGGGAGAGACGGTCCAGATAACGGGCCCCCATTACATCGGCCATCCGTGGACTACCGATTCGCACAAGAGTCGCCATGACCTGCGACTCCGATCGAGCCGTGTCTCCATCAACCTCAATCAGTACATTGGTGATCGAGTGTGTAGTCGCCACGTTAGCGGAGGTTAGGCGTGCGGGTAAAAAACGAGCAAAGTCACTGCCAGTCCCCCGCCAGTAACCATGATCATCGTAGGCGTCGTCATGGTAGACAGAACGGATCAACTCCTCGTCGCAGCGATCCGCACCGCGGCAATAACGGATCAGCACTTCATAGATCGCCTGCTTGTCCAGCAGAACCTGCATGTCTTTGGTCATTACTCTGCCCTTGATGTTGTTATCGCGATCCTGGCCATGAGCCAGGGGTTAAGTCGACTCGAACTGGATTCAACGGACACGTTCCGGTAGGTCATACAGTGATTCATTTACCGATCAAATATCAACACATTTGTTGACTTTAAGGAAGCAAGAATGCTACTGATGGCCATGGAACAGATGATGGGATAAGCCGGGCTTCGCGAGACGCGCTGACAACGTTCGGATCCGACAATCTAAGTCACAGGAGTCCAGGGTGAACACAGCCAACAACCCACTTGAACGCAACAAGGAAGTGGTGCGCCATTTCTTGAGTGTTTTCTCCACCGGTGATGTGGCCGGAATCGTCAGCTGCCTGGACGATGACTGTATTTGGTGGATATCCGGCAACGTACCCGGCATTTCTGGCAGCTACAGCAAACTTCAGATGGGAGAACTGCTGGCTGGCGTCGTCAACGTTTACAAGCATGGCGCTTTGCCGATCACCTCCGGCAGCATGACTGCCGAAGGCAAGCGTGTCGCAGTGGAGGCAGAGTCTTGCTCGGAGCTGAAAAACGGACGGGTGTTCAAGAACACCTATCACTTCCTTTTCGAGGTGGATGGTAAGCGCATCACCAATATCCGGGAATACAGTGACACTCTGCACATGTACGAAACCTTCATCGCCGAGTAGATCACACCAGCTTGGCGGGGCGCGGCCGCCCTGCCCAACACATAACAACAAGAGGGCAACATCGTGAGTCGACTAGCAGGCAAAGTGGCGTTGATTACCGGGGCCGCTAGGGGCATGGGCGAGTCCCATGCCAGATGCTTCGTTGCGGAAGGTGCCAAGGTGGTGTTGACCGATCTGTCAGAACAAGCCGGCCAGGCACTGGCTAAGGAGCTTGGCAGTAACGCGTTGTTCTTGAAGCACGACGTCACCTGCGTCAACTCCTGGGCAGAGGTGATGGCCGAGGCCGAATCCGCGTTTGGCCCCCCCACTGTGCTGGTCAACAATGCCGGCATACTCGGCCCGGTAGCCAACACCCTGGCCCTCGGCGAAGCGGATTACCTGAAGGTTTGCAGCGTCAACCAGCTCTCGGTGTTTCTGGGTATGCGGGCCGTTCTGCCGTCCATGCTCAAGGCAGGCATCGGTTCGATTGTGAACATTTCGTCGATTGCCGGCATGGCCGCAAACTATGGCTTCCCAAACCTGGCCTATGTGGCCAGCAAGTTCGCGGTACGTGGCATGACCAAAGCGACAGCAATTGAATACGGCCCGAAAAACATCCGCGTTAACTCGGTACACCCTGGCTTCATTCAGACGCCGATGATGGTGGAGGCAACCGATGAGAACGGTGGAGATGCACTGAGCATGATTCCGTTGGGCCGTATCGCCGCCGCCCAAGAGGTCTCCAACCTGGTGCTGTTCCTTGCATCGGACGAGTCCTCCTACATCACAGGCAGTGAACACCTGATTGACGCGGGGATGCTGGCTCAGTAAGTCGCCCGTTATTGCTGAACGAAGATACTTTCACAGCAGCCGTGCTGAGATTTTCTTTGCCAAGCTCGAGACGTCAACAGCCCCTCGCGGGGTACCGACTCGAGCGCGGCGAAGGGTCGTAGCCACGTGACTAGGTCGATGGGTGGCCAGCTGATTGCCCACGCCACCTCCGTCAGTGAGCTGCCCGACCTTCGGTTGATTACAAGCGTTGAGACGAAAAATGCGCAAGATGCTATTCAAGGGCGCCGCGGGCATCAGCCTGGCGGCCGATGTCGGCGGCGACCCCGATCGTCAACCCATCGTGCTACTGCACGGCGGCGGACAGACTCGTCACTCGTGGAAAAACACGGCGCAGCGCATGGTCGATCGCGGCTTTCACACCGTGTCGTTGGACTTGCGCGGCCATGGTGACAGTGGCTGGTCGCACGACCAGGACTACAGCCTGGATGTCTTCGTTGCTGACTTGCACGAGGTTATGGAGACCCTGCGCCGACCACCGGTGCTGGTCGGAGCCTCGCTTGGTGGGCTGACTTCCCTACTCGCCATCGGCGAGGCCCGTCAGCCTGCCCATGGCCTGGTGCTGGTGGACGTGGTGCCGCGGATCGAGGCCGAAGGAGCAGCGGAAATCCTCCGGTTCATGCAGGCCGCTCCGAATGGCTTCACTAGCCTGCAAGAAGCAGCCGATGCGGTTGCAGCCTACCTTCCCCATCGGCAGCGGCCGACCGACTTTGGAGGACTCCAGCGTAACCTGCGCCTGGGCGCCGACGGCCGCTACCGCTGGCACTACGATCCAGCATTCACCGCCCCAAACAACCAACGCTCCCGGCGCCCCGAGCGTCTAGAAGCTGCTGCATCAAGGGTGGACATACCTACGCTTCTTATCCGTGGCGGCGCCAGCCGGCTGGTCAGTAAAAAGGGGGTAAATCAGCTTCTTGCGCTGATTCCGCACGCACGGCTGGCTAATGTGGCCGGAGCCGAACATATGGTCGCCGGCGACAGCAACGACGCGTTCAACGATGCCTTGTTCGACTTCCTGAACAGCTCGGTGGAGGCTTAGGGACTATCCGTACTTGATGTTGAAGGTAGGCGCAGCCATGTGTAATCACGTTGATTTTTACGGCCAAACGGCAGAAGACAAGGAAGCTATGCTTATGCCTTTCGCAGCGGCTATTGACGCTTCGCATAGGTAGTTAGGGAAACTCGCAGACTGAATCATCCCGGGCTAAGTGGGCACTGAGTTAAGGTGAGTAATGCCCACCACACGGCATGCTCATGCCCCAGATCAGACGACGTTTTCCCAACTCCTTCAAACGCGAGGCGATAGACCACGTACTTTGCGAGATGTCGCATCGTCATGTACCCCAGGCATTGGGTATTGCTGAAAGCCTGCTAGACAAATGGAAGAGCCACTACGAACAGCAAGGTGGCGATGCCTTCCTTGGCAACGGCAAGCATCGTGTTGAGCGCGCTGAACTTCTCCGCCTGCACCAGCAATTGGCCCAGGCCACCATGGTGCGCGAAGTGTTAAAAAACCACCTTCCCGGCAGTCCGTGGCCCATTGGATTAGTAGCACGCCCACTACGGTGACTCCGCAGGACCGCGGTCGTCTGCTTTCTGGGAGGCTGAGTCCCCATCAAAATACTTGTCCCAGAGGAAGCTGCAGACCCGCGAGTGGTGGAGCGTTTCGTGATCCCGCTTAGGAAGGAGATCTGATCCGAGCCCCCTCCGGAATTTTCGGTGTGGCCGGGGCACGTGATATAGCTCATATCAACGCGCTACCTGGCGGTCATTCATGATTGCGCAACCGGTACTGATCTTGGCTCGCGGTTTCATGTGGTCGGAAACCCCACTGAACTCACCGAAGTATCGGTACAAACTATCAAGCCTTCACTGCTGATGTGTACCTAGTTGGCCCAGCTCGGGGACACCACAGTGGCGATCGAGTTGGCCAGCGTGTATTGGATTCCGGGCTACGAGATTCTAGCCCGCGGTCGCCACTACCCGCCGATTGCCCCGAATCACTTGGACGCCAGTTCGCTTCGGATCGCGCCAACCGGCATTGGATCTCGAACATGACCTACGAGCGGACAGCCCAAGGAGGCTATATCTGGCGTTGGTGCTCGATCTGTATTCGCGTGTAGTCGTCGATTGGGCGATGCTTCACCGTATGCATCAGCCCCGTACGCACTGCGCTGGAGATAGCCCTTGCACGACGCCAGGGACGGGCGGAGGTGCTGCTGCATTCGGCAGCGGCAGCCAATACTGCGCCTACGACTACTTGGCTTTGCCTAGACGACATCAAATCGTGCCAGCCATTCACATTCGGGGAACTGCCCGGACACTCGGTGGGAGCGCGTTTCTTCCGCTCGCTGAAAGTCGAGGGGGAATACTTGATGCGCTATGCCAGCTACCAGGAGGCAAAGCCCGATCTGCTCTACGACACAATCACCGTCGCCGCCACTCGACGCGGGGCTATCTCAGTCTGATGGAGTTTGAGCGGCGCTCTGCGAGCATTAGCTCTCAACTACCTGTCCACTAGCTCCTGGACACACCACATGTCGGGAATAGGCCTACCTATTCATCTTCGATATTGAAGAGTGCCGCCAGAGTGATATCGAGCTTGGCCTTCTGCAAGGCCAAATCTTGCGCCCCCCCAGCCCCTTCCAGGCTGACCGCGTAGGTCAGTGCGCCCAATGCGCCCATCCACAGCAGCTGCGCCGTATCCCTGGGTGAATACTTCAACTGCCCCTGCGTATGGAAATGGGATAGGTCGTCAGCGACACCTCGCAGGGTATCAGCGACCAGGCTCGGAGGCTCTCCCGCCATGATCTGCTGGATCACAATGCGACACATATTCGGCTCTGAGTAGGCAAACTGCAGGAACGTTGCCCATCCATCGCGTATCCCCTTGAGCGGCCCCTTCTCGTCGATACCGTCGTGATAGGCCTTGGCAACCTGCAGGTAGGTCACGTCAATCGCAGCCTTGTGCAGTCCATGTAGATCACCGTAGTGGTGATACAACGTTGGCGGCGTTACGCCTACCTCCGCGCAGATCGCCCGCATGGTTGCACCCTCGCGTCCCTTGGTACTTAACAGGTGCACGGCTGCACGCAGCAAGTCCTGCTTGATATCGCCATTGCTGGGGTCGATACGACCTTTTTTTTTTCCAGAGGCTGGGCTGCTTTCAATGTAAGTCCTCACTGCCGTGTTCGATTCAGGGCGACCCAAGCCACACGGCTACTAAACGCCCCGGCGGGAAGCCGGTCCGCACAATACCAGCATGACTCACAAGTCAAAACCGCCACTCAACACGCGTGTTGAATATTTTTCACCGCGCATGTTGACCATCAACGCAATCGTCCATATATTCAGTATATCACCGATATACAGCTCAACCTGACCAATTGAGCACAGCGGGAAGGCTTCGCTGGCCCAGCCCCAAAGCACAACAAAAACGAGGTGTAAGAATGCAATATGCAAGAGCAGCCGTGATGGTCGAACAAAATCAGGTCGAGACCTGGAACGTCCCGGTTTTTGATCCTGCACCAGGCGGAGCCCTAGTACGCGTCGTCCTTGGTGGCGTGTGCGGCAGCGATGTGCACATCGTTTCCGGAGAGGCGGGCACCATGCCCTTCCCGATCATTCTCGGCCACGAGGGTGTGGGGCGCATCGAAAAACTCGGGGCCGGCGTCACCACGGACTATGCAGGAGTCCCGGTTAAGCAGGGTGACATGGTGTATTGGGCCCCAATCGCTCTGTGCCATCGCTGCCATACCTGCACCGTTCTGGATGAAACCCCCTGCGACAACTCAACCTTTTTTGAGCATGCGGACAAGCCCAACTGGGGTAGTTATGCAGACTTTGCCTGCCTACCCAGCGGCATGGCCTTCTATCGTCTGCCCGATCACGCCCAACCGGAAGCATTGGCCGCACTCGGCTGCGCCTTACCAACCGTGCTGCGCGGCTATGACCGCTGCGGCCCCGTGGGCCTGGACGATACTGTAGTTGTTCAGGGTGCCGGACCGGTCGGACTCGCTGCTGTGTTGGTTGCTGCGGCATCTGGTGCGAAGGAAATCATTGCCATCGACCATTCCCCAGTTCGCCTGGAAATGGCACGCAGCTTAGGCGCGACTGAGACCATCTCGCTCAAGGACACCACCCCAGAAGACCGGCTACGCATCGTCGCCGAACGGTTCGGCAAGCGAGGCGCCAGCCTGGTAGTGGAAGCCGCCGGCGCCTTACCGGCCTTCCCTGAAGGCGTGAACCTGACCGGCAACCACGGCCGCTACGTCATTCTCGGCCTGTGGGGCGCGATTGGCACTCAGCCCATCGCTCCCCGCGATCTGACCATCAGGAACATGACGATTGCCGGAGCGACCTTCCCCAAACCCAAGCATTACTACCAGGCCATGCAGCTTGCGGCGCGACTGCAGGACCGTTTCCCGCTGGCCGACCTAATCACGCAGCGTTTTTCCATCAATGATGCCAACAAGGCGCTTGAGCTGGTCAAGACAGGTGCACTGATCAAGCCCGTGATCGATCCAACGCTCTAACCGCCCCATTATTTCAGGAGAACAAAAATGAGTACTGAAGCCAAACAGAGCATTGCCAATCTTGCGCCCCTGCCGCCCCACGTACCTGAGCACTTGGTTTTTGACTTCGACATGTACAACCCGCCTAACATTTCGGAAGGTGTGCAAAAAGCCTGGGCGACACTGCAGGGCCCCAATGTACCCGATCTGATATGGACTCGATGCAATGGCGGGCACTGGATTGCCACCCGGGGAAAATTGATACGCGAAGCCTTCGAAGACCATGCACATTTTTCCAGCGAGTGCCCGTTCATTCCCCGCGAAGCTGGCGAGGCTTATGACTTCATTCCCACTTCAATGGATCCGCCGGAGCAGCGCCATTTTCGCGCCCTAGCCAGCGGAGTCGTAGGCATGCCTGCAGTGGATAAATTAGAGGACCATATCAGGGAGCTGGCCTGCTCACTGATCGACGACATCCGCCTTCAAGGTCACTGCAACTTTACTGAAGATTTTGCTGAGCCGTTCCCGATTCGAATCTTCATGCGGCTCGCGGGGCTGCCAGACGAAGACATTCCGCATCTGAAATACCTCTCGGATCAAATGACCCGCCCGGATGGCAGCATGACTTTTGTGGAGGCCAGAGACGGGCTCTATGAGTATCTGATGCCAATCATTGCGGAGCGCAAACTGAAGCCTGGTACCGACGCGATAAGCGTAATCGCCAATGGCCAAGTCAACGGGCGCCCAATCACCAGCGACGAAGCGAAGAGAATGTGTGGTCTGCTGCTGGTTGGTGGCTTGGATACCGTCGTCAACTTCCTCAGCTTCAGCATGGAGTTTCTGGCCAAAAGTCCAGAGCACCGCAAAGAGCTGATCGAGCATCCAGAGCGCATTCCGGCTGCCACCGAGGAACTACTCCGCCGCTTTTCGCTGGTTGCTGATGGCCGCATTCTCAAATCCGACCTCGAGTTCCATGGTGTACTGCTGAAGAAGGGCGATCAGATCCTCCTGCCGCAACTGCTGTCGGGCCTGGATGAGCGTGAAAACGCCTGCCCGATGCACGTCGACTTCAGCCGCCAGAAGGTATCGCATACGACCTTTGGTCACGGCAGTCATCTGTGCCTTGGCCAGCATCTAGCCCGCCGCGAAATCGTCACCACCCTCCGGGAATGGCTCGCAAGGATCCCTGACTTCTCCATTGCCCCGGACGCCCAAGTACGCCACCAGAGTGGCATTGTCAGCGGCGTGCATGCACTCCCGCTCGTCTGGGATCCGGCGACCACTAATGCAGTTTAAAAGCGTGGGGTGCGTGCAGTGAACGCAAACAAAAATCTGGTCATCGTCGGTGCCGGCCACGCAGGGGTTGAGGTTGCTTTTGGGCTGCGCGCCAACGGCTGGGAAGGCAATATCTGGCTAGTGGGGGAAGCAGCAGCTGTTCCCCATCATCTCCCGCCTTTGTCCAAAGCCTATCTAGCTGGCACAGCTACACCGGAAAGCCTGTACCTGAGAGCCCCGAATACCTACGCGGCGCAGAACATCCAATTGCTCAGCAGCACTCAGGTAACGGCAATAAACCGCGACCTACGGCACGTCAGCCTGTCGGATGGCCAGGTACTGCCCTACGACTTGTTGGTGTTGGCGACCGGCGGACGTCCGAGGCTGCTACCGGTAGCCAGTGGCGCTGTCGGCAAGGCGGCTAACTTACGATATCTACGCACACTTGAGGATGCCGAGTGTATCCGCCAACAGTTGACTCGAGGCAATCGACTGGTGGTGATTGGCGGCGGCTATGTCGGACTTGAAGTGGCTGCAACCGCCGTCAAAGCGAACATGCAGGTCACGCTGCTCGACACGACAGACCGTGTTCTCGCGCGAGTTACTGCTCCACCGGTATCAGCCTTTTACGAACGCCTGCACCGTGATGCTGGCGTTGACATACGAACCGGCATGCAAGTGTGTGGATTCGAGATGTCAGCCGATCAGCAGAAAGTGACTGCCGTACTGTGTAAGGACGGCACGCGACTGCCCGCAGATATGGTAGTTGCCGGGATTGGTTTGATCCCGAACTGTGAACTGGCCAGTGCGGCCGGACTGCTGGTAGATAACGGTATCGTGGTCAACGAGCAGATGCAGACCTCTGATCCTGCGATCATGGCGATCGGCGACTGCGCCCGGTTTCACAGCCGGATCTATGGCCGCTGGGTACGTATCGAGTCGGTGCCGAATGCATTGGAGCAAGCGCGGAAAGTTGCCGCTATCGTCTGCGGTAAGCCACCACGCAGCGAAGCTGCTCCTTGGTTCTGGTCCGACCAGTATGAAGTCGGACTGAAAATGGTCGGGCTATCTGAAGGATACGATCGGATCATTGTCCGTGGCTCTTTGGAACAGCCCGACTTCACAGTTTTCTACCTGCTGGGCGACCGAGTCCTGGCGGTCGACACTGTGAACCGCCCGGTTGAGTTCAACCTAGCAAAACAAATCATAACGGACCGACTGCCTGTTGAACCAAGCCTACTGGATGACGAAAGTGTGCCGTTGAAAGAAATAATCGCGGCAGCCAAAGCCGGTTTAAATAGTATCTAAAGGCACCATCAATTAATCGCCGCCTTTGCCCAATTAAATATGAGGATATACAAATGTCTAAGGTAGTGTATGTGTCGCATGATGGAACGCGTCGCGAGCTGGACGTCGCCGACGGAGTTAGCCTTATGCACGCGGCAGTCTCAAATGGCATCTATGATATTGTCGGTGATTGCGGCGGTAGTGCCAGCTGCGCAACATGCCATGTGTATGTCGACAACACTTTCATGGACAAAGTACCGGCTCCCACCGACCGCGAAAGTGGAATGTTGGATTGCGCGGCGGCGGAAGTAAAGCCGAACAGCAGGCTCTGCTGCCAGATCTTCATGACCTCTGAACTAGACGGTATTGTAGTGAATATTCCAGACACACAATGGTAATTCGCGGTATTGACAGACAGCGACCTAAGTCTGCCGGACCGACTTCTGTCCGGCAGGCCATCCAGCTCGCGCGGTTCTCCGCACTCATCTGATCGTGACACACGAAGTCGCAACACCGGCATTGACCACAATCAAATGAGTGCGATGGCCAAGCAAGCCCAGGAGGCCATGGGCATGGAAGTGCTGCCGGTGGTCACCGACCGGGGCTACTTCAAGAGCGAAGAAATTTCCCCTGCCACGAAGTTGGCCATACCCCCATCGCGCTCAATCATCGCCAAAGGCCAATATCCGCATGGATTGAGCGTTTAACGGCCAAGCGACCCTACAACGTGGTGGTCGCAGTGCTGGCTAACAAGCTGGCCCGAACCGTGTGGACGATACTAGCCACAGGATCGCCCTACCGGTCCGAACTAATCAGCGCATCGCCCAGTAGACCAACCCAACTCATCACAGCACCAGTCCTCACAGGGAACGCTGGCGGTAAACAGATGATGGCAGTCGTGGCGCGGAATCCTGGTTGGGAGTATGAGCCAAGGGTACTGCCTGCAGTTCGCACTTCAGATAAGGACCTCGTCAGCGGATTCCATCAAGATCGGCAGGGCTTCTCGGCCTACATAGCAGGCCGGATAAAGACTGCTCCCACCTGCCGACAGCATGTTGACCGATTGCGCTCCGGAAGATGTCCATGAAATACCTTCCCTAACCGCCACAAACACAGAACAGTAGATCGGGATACTGACAACGGCAAATCATGCACTGAAGAGCTTCCCGGCATCATAACCGAACTATTTCTAGAGCCCGATTTTTGAAGCTGATGTCAGGTCAGTTTTTCTGCATTCCAGTAAAGAATATATTGCAAAATGCATCTGCCACCTCCTTGGCTGAAAACTTACTCCTGGGGGTGTACCAGCGATATGTCCAGTTCAACATTCCGAAGATAGTGTTGGCTGCTAGGCTAGCGGGGATATCATCTCGGAAGTTGCCCTCAGCCACGCCCTGCTTTATCAGAACCAGCACCGCATGCTCGAAGCCCTTGGTTTTTTCAAGCATTTCCTGCGCCCAAGGGGTTTTGGCGTCGGCAATCTTGTGCATCTCCTCCTGAATATAGACGTACATGTAAGGATAGCTATCACTGTATGACTGCATCAGCAATTGTACTAGTTGCCTGAGCTTTTCCCCGGTGCCTAGATCCTCACGGCTGAGCAACTTTTCGATATTCTTGGCATTCTGCTCAACTCCCCCCTTGACTGCATCGCGGAGAAATTCTTCCTTGTTTCCGACGTAATAATAGACGCTGGCCCGATCCATTCCAGCATAATTGGCGATGTCGTTAAGGGTCGTTGTCTGATAACCATGCTCCTTGAAAAGCTCGGCTGCAAGGCGGATCAACTCATCTCTCTTGGCCTTGTACTTGGCTCCCCCGTCATTCAAAGCAGACTTACGACGCCGGGATATATTGCTACTCGGAGGTGAGGAATTGGCCATACTGTAGGTTCTTCCTTAAGTCAAATTTAGTGATCCAATTGTTGATCACTTTTCAAACAATGCTAACGATTATCAACGTATGCGTAAAGAAATAGATGCTGCCACCTGGCTGCCCCTACCAGCAATTCTCGGCGGGCCATCCATAGGTTCTGATAGGGCGAACAAGGTGACCAGCTGCGCCGCATTTTTTGGCCGAGCCCGGAAGTGAACCTTGGTGTAGCCAAACTACCGCTTGATCACCCGAAAAGGATGCTCCATTTTCGCCCGTACCTGCGCATTGGCTTGCTCGATCTTGCCGAGATCCTTGTAAAAGCACTGCGATTGCCAAAGTTCTAGTAGGAACTGCGCCGAGCCGTGATCTGCCCGATGACCTGGCGACTTTCTTATTCAGAACGTTTTTCGACTCCGGCATAACCGACGTCAGCGCACGCCACGCTTGCCTCGCCGTGCAGCAGTTTTCCGCCCTGGGTGATATCCACGATAACGGCCGCAGTGTCCACCACGCGGTGTACCAATCCCGACTCTTCGTGGGAGCCAACGTGGGCATTAGCTCGAAGTAGAATAGTTTCCCTTCTTGGCCTGATACATTTCCGGGTCACACTTGCAGCCTTGGTTCTTGGTCGAGTTCAGAGCATGGATCAGTGAGGCATCGACGATACTGCCCTGGGGCAGGGACAGGCCAAGATCCCCACAGGCAGCCGTTAATCACGGCCAGAATCCCAATCGCCGACTCATGCATCTCCAGGAGACGCCGGAAGTGAGGATGTTAGTTTCATTGGGGATACCCTCCAGGCTCAGGCCGGCGAACTAGCGCAGGAGGGTAGTCTTGCACAAGGAGATCTCCATCGCCGGATCCTTGTAGCCAAACCAGTTGTGCATGAGATGCACACGCAGCAACGCCACCAACGGATAGACCGTACGGCCCTCCCCCCCTTCGGGTCATGCGGCTCGATCAGGGCCTCCAAGCCCTTCCACAGCACCACCTGATCTAACTCGATCAGGAACAACTCCTTGCAATCTGGTTACGCTTGCCGGAGTACTCGGCGCCGGCGAAGGTCATCAGCTTCATCGGGCAACTGGGTTGGCATATTTCACCAGTAATGAGAAGTCCTCTTCACAGCTTGCTTGAATAACCTCAATAACTGTAAAAGCCTTGGCCGCTCTTGCGCCCCAAGTAGCCGGCTTCGACCATCTCACGCAATAGCGGTGCAGGACGGTATTTGGAGTCATTGAAGCTGCTGTAAAACACTTCCATCACCGACAGCAGGGTATCCAGGCCAATCAGGTCTGCCAGCGCCAGCGGCCCGATGACATGGTTGCAGCCCAGGCGCATGCCCTCATCGATCGCGCTAGCACTGGCGATCCCTTCCTGCAAAACGAATACCGCCTCATTGATCATCGGTACCAGAATCCGATTCACGGCAAAGCCCGCGCTGTTCTTTACCGAGATGGCAGTCTTCCTGATATTTTCTACAAACTTCTCGGCTGCCTGGTGGGTGGCATCATCGGTCTGCAGCCCACGAATCAATTCGACCAGCAGCATAACCGGCACTGGGTTGAAAAAGTGCATGCCTATGAAGCGGTTCGGCACGCTACTTGCCGCCGCCAGTTTGGTGATGGACATGGATGACGTATTGCTGGCAATAATCGCGTCTTTACGTACCGTTTTGTCCAGGGTCTGGATGATGGCCAGCTTGACTTTCTCCACCTCGGAGGCAGCTTCAATCACCAGATCCACATCAGCGAGATCGGCGTAATCGGTAGTGCTCTTGATACGCTGCAGGGCAGATTCGCAATCGGTCGGCGACAGCTTTTCCTTGCGCACCAGTCGCTCAAGGCTACCAGACACAGTATGGAGACCTCGCTCCAGTGACCGCTGATCAATGTCCAGCATGACCACACTCAGTCCCGCAATGGCACAAACCTGAGCAATACCGTTACCCATGGTACCGGCTCCGACAACACCAACCTTGTTGATCTGCATAGCTGTCGTCCAACCTCTAAAAAATGCTGTCTATTACACACGCTCAAATATGGCGGCAATACCCTGCCCGCCGCCGATACACATGGTGACCAGGGCATAACGCCCACCGGTACGTTGCAGCTCATAAATGGCCTTGATGGAAATGATTCCACCGGTAGCACCGACCGGGTGCCCGAGAGAGATACCCGAACCATTGGGGTTCACGATCTCTGGATTCAACCCCAACTCCTTGATTACCGCACAGGCCTGGGCGGCAAAGGCTTCGTTAGCCTCAATCACACTAATCTGGTCGAGCTTGATGCCGGTTTTCTCAAGCACCTGACGAACCGCCGGCACCGGGCCTATCCCCATGTAATCTGGATCGACGCCGGCATGGGCGTAGCCAACTAGGCGGGCTAGGGGAGTCAGGCCCAACGTCTCTGCTGCCTTGCCCTCCATGAGTACTAATGCTGCGGCACCGTCGTTCAGACTGGAGGCATTTCCGGCGGTAACCGTGCCATTTTCTTTGACAAAAATCGGCTTCATTGCTGAGAGTTGCTCGATTGTCACGTCGGCGCGGACATTTTCGTCGCGGCTGAAGTAACTGGTGCCTTTGCGAGTCTTGAGTTCGACCGGCACAATCTGCTCGTCGAAATAGCCCTTGGAAATTGCACGGGCAGCGCGGCGCTGACTTTCAACCGCGAGTTCATCCTGCGAAGTACGGTCAATGCCATAACGGGCAGCCACATTCTCGGCGGTGCCCCCCATGTGAATGCGCTTCCAGGGGTCATGCAGAATGCCGTTCATATAGTCGATGGCTTCAGCATTGCCGAGCCGCGCGCCCCAGCGCAGATTGCCGATCATGAAAGGGCCGCGGCTCATACTTTCCGCTCCAGCACCGATAGCAATATCCGTGTCGCCTAGCAGAATCGACTGCGCGGCGGATACGATGGCCTGCAGACCGGAGCCGCACAGACGATTGACGTTAAACGCGGGAGTTTCCTGCGGCACACCGGCATCGATGGCAGCGACTCGACTCAGGTAGGCATCCCTGGGCTCGGTGGGAATCACATTCCCCATGACCACGTGCCCGACCTGTCCCGGCTCGATGCCGGCACGCTCAATTGCCGCCTGTACCGCTACGGTAGCCAGAGTGGAAAGCGGAAGATCCTTCAGGGAACCACCAAAACTGCCAATTGCGGTGCGTGCAGCCCCCACCACAAATACCTGACGCTGTGTCATGTGTAGCCATCCTAATCAGTAAATTGGTAGCGACCTTGGCGACAGTGCCGCCCCTATACCTTAAAAAAGAAGGGCCTGACTGACATTATCTGCCAGTGGCCCAAAATGGAGCGTTGCCACAAACTAAACCGGAAGCGCGAACTTCAGGGTAATTAACGGAAGTTCGCTTTGCCCCTATATTCAGCCATTCCTGTTCGGTAGCCAGCCGACCTTTCCGCTCTCGGTATTACCGATCCGCGCGTTGAAACTCTCAACCGCCTGCGCCACAACTCCGCCGATGTCAAAGCCGGTCATGGAGGTTAAACCTCCGTCAACGGCAATGGACTGGCCGGTGACATGCGCAGAAGCATCGGAGGCAAAGAACAGTACCGCTTCAGCAATATCCTTCGGCTTGCCGGCCCGGCCCAGAGGAATCAGCTTGCCGTAGGGCTCCTCAAGACTTTCAGTGAACGCCGCGTAATGCTCAGGTGCCACATCGCAAGCGGTACCAATGATTGGTGTGAGAATTAGACCGGGCGCGACCACGTTGGATCTGATTTGCTTGGGCGCCAGTTCATAAGAGGCTGAACGCGCCAGGTGCAGTACTGCGGCCTTAGCTGCATCGTAGGAAACCGATGACCAGCCGGCTTCGATACCGGCAATACTGGAAATTGAAACGATACTACCGCCCTGCCCCTGGGCAATCATCTGACGCGCAGCATACTTGTGACCAAGTGCCGCAGAGCGAAGCAGCAAAGTTACCGTTTTGGTAAAACCGTCCGCATCAAGCTCGATCAGCTTGGTTTGATCGCCGAGGGCACCGGCGTTGTTGACCATGATGTCCAGGCGTCCAAAGCGTTCAACCGCATAGGCCACCAACGCCTCAATCTCGACATCGCTGGTCACGTCCGTGCGTTTGAACGCAACCCACTCAGCGCCAAGCTGTGATTCGAGGTCGGCAGCCTGGTCATTGATGTCACCGACCACCACCTTCGCACCTTCGGCAACAAAGGTCTCGACAATGCATTTGCCAATGCCCCGAGCGCCGCCAGTGACGATAGCCACCTTACCCTGCAATCTCGACATGTCCCCTCCTTCTTGTCTTTGTTGATCTTGGAGGCACTCTTGCACATCATTCACCACTTATCAACACTTGAGTTGATTTTAACTTTACACCTTTCCCCCTCCGAAGAGCGAGCACATCAACCCAGCCTCAGCGACGCCGCAAGCCTTTCAGCAGCTCTCTAAACTCGCTGGTAGCCATGCAGGCGATGATGGATTGTGCCTCGGCCTCAAGCTGCTGCTCCAACGGAACTGAGGCTGATTGCCAGACCAGACGCTTTGTACGGGACGCAGCTATCGGACTCAGTTCAGCCAGACGCTCGGCGTACTCATGGGTTTTGCCTTCCAGTTCGGCCGGCTCGACCACCCTGGACAACAAACCGAGTTGGCTGGCCTCGTCAGCGCTCAACTCCGTCTCGTCCAGAAATATCTGCAGGGCGCGCCGCGCCCCTAGCGCCTGCACAACACCGATCGTACCGCCACCGTCAGGTGAAACCCCGATCTGCGCATAGGCAGGACGAAAACGGGTATTTGCCGCAGCAATACAGAAGTCCCCCATGAAGGCCATGGAAAATCCAGCACCGGCCACCGCGCCATGCACACTGGTCAGCACCAACTTGTCCATGCGTCGCAAGACCGAGAGAAAGCGGTTGAAATGTTCCAGTAATTTACCGATCGGCGGCGCCAAATCGTCGAGATGGGAGAGGAACAGATTGACGTCACCGCCGGCACAGAACGCCTTACCCGCCCCACGAATGACCAGCACCCGGACGCTATCGCTCCGCTCAACAGTCAAAGCCAGCTGTTCCAGACATACCGCCATTTCTATATCAATTGCATTGAATGAGCCGGGACGGTTGAGCGTGATGACGGCAATAGGACCAACCATCTCTAAAATGGCCGACTCGTTGCCTGACTGAATATTCGTAGGTGACATATGGCAGCGGAACCTTAGTTGATCGGAAGAAGCAATGCCCAAGCGCTCGCCCGACTTGCGGTAACGCTCAAATCATGGTTGCACCACCGAGACCGACAAGTCAACGTCAATGTTGACTATTCAAACAAAAAATCAACACCTTGGTTGACTGATCCAATCCGATAGCCCCATTCTTGAAAGCACCGGTACCGCGTAGTACGTGGCAGCACGAATTCCGCTAGATCAGCGGGACGGCACAACGCCGTATACAACCCTAGGCTTAGGCAATCAGCCCTTCGATCGACAAGACAGAGAACAGGAAGGCAACATGAAACCGCTAGAAGGTAAAAGAATTATCGTAACCGGCGGCGCACAAGGTATTGGTGCGTCTGTGGTGCGGGCCTACATTGCCGCCGGCGCAACAGTGGCCTCAATGGATATGAACGACTCGCTAGGACAACAGGTTGTTTCCGAAGCCATCAGGGCCCATCCCGGATGCATCAGCCGCTACTACCACTGCAACATTGCCGACCGCACAGAGGTGGAAAAGGTCTTTGCTGCAGCTGTTGAGGATATGGGCGGCCTAGATGTCATGGTCAATGTGGCTGGGGTGCAACGCCATTCCCCGCCGGACGCCATAGCGGAAGAACTGTTCGACATGCTTTTCCGCGTTAATGTACTAGGAACCATCAACACCAATGCCGTTGCCTATCGCCTTATGAAGGGGCAAGGTATCGGCAACATCATCAACTTCGGATCAGAATCGGGACTGACGGGCGAAATTAACAATGCCCTCTATTCTGCCACCAAGGCGGCGGTTCACACCTGGACACGCAATGTCGCCCGCCAATGGGGTCCTGACGGCATCCGCATCAACGCCGTTCTGCCTTATATGGTCACCCCCATGTATATCGATTTCCGCAATGCACTGTCAGCGGAAGATCTAGCTGCCCATGATGCCGCCACCAAGACCGACATACCGCTGGGCGGAAAATTCGGCGATGCCGACAAGGATCTGGCACCGGTAATGGTGTTCCTCGCCAGCGACGCGTCCCACTTCATGACCGGTCAGATGTTCCCGGTGGATGGTGGCCTGATCGCTGTACGCTAGGCGTCCCAAAGGCTCCAGCCATTCGGCTGGAGCCCCCACCTCAGATGTCAACAACAAACGTGCCATAGACAGGTTGAAAATTGAGAAATCAGAGAGCGACAGAAAAAATCAACACCATAGTTGACTGGCGTCGATTTACGGCTAATCATTACGACTACGCCATTCCCCCGCACCACCGCTTGTGCTGACTAATGGAGCACACCATGGGAAGTCAACGCGAATCAGCTGTTCAACGATTTTCCGGAAGTGTCTGCGAGATTGTTGCGGCGGTTCTTTCCCATAAGGGGGAGCTAGCTCTGCTGCGTCGCAGCAATCTGGTAACAGGTGATGTCGGGCGCTGGAATTGCATTACCGGGTTTCTCGACCACGATCGCGATCCGCTTTCTCAGGCCCTGGTCGAAGTGGAAGAAGAGGCGGGAATTTCAAAGCATCACTTGAAACTGCTTAGCAGCAGCGTATTGAATTTGCCGGGTCAAGATGGTCGCACTTGGCGTGTTTACGCCTTTCACTTCCACAGCCTGACTCGAACGCTCACGCTTAACTGGGAAAACGACGCCTCAGTCTGGCTGGCGCCGCATGAACTGGGTCAGGTGCCCACCGTCTCCTGGTTCGCACACATCTTGAATGCCTGCGAGCTCAGATCCTCGTCAATGACGGCTAACCTAAGCTAAAACTCTCATTTACGTCCCGCCTACTGTCTACCAATTCCCAACAAGGACACTCTGAACATGTTTACTGGGGGACTATTCCTTCGTGCATACCGGCTTCCTTGGACTCCCGCTAACTGCTGCTGAAGACAGCGACTCGGCCACCTGGCCACCACGGCCGGTATGGTGAGGCGTCCGAGTGAAGACCGCTTGTGCTGAACCGCTTAGAACCCGAATCGCCCCGGCTTTCCTAGACACTCTCCACGCTTTGGTGGGCTAATGATCGACAGTTGGCGGCTCCCGAGGCGTTGTTAGCACTCCCTCTAAGGTCACAATGAGCTTGCCCTGGCGGAGTGACGCCGCCCCTTACCGCGCAGCGGTTTGCCATTGAGCACAGTGCCAATTCAGCGACGGACCGGGCTGCCTGTCGTCCCACAGCTCCGAAAAGCTGAGTCCAAACCTGGGATGTATATGGTAGGGAGCAAGCTCCGCAAGCGGGCGCAAGACAAAGGCATGACGAGAGATATCTGGATGAGGCAATTCGATACACTCGAATCGGCCAACCAGGTCGCCATAGGTCAGCAAATCTATATCAAGGCCTATCTGCTCAGCGGTTCGTCCGCAACTTGCCTCTACGCTCTTCAGCCAACGCACCAGCTCCTGCAACTCAAGTGTCGTCACGGCCGAAACCACTAGATTCAGGAATGGCGCGGCGTATGACGCTCCAACGGCAGTGCTTTCATAGATATCGGAGCACCTGATATCGCGCAGCCTCCTCGCCAGCAATCGCAGTCCGTCACTGAGGTTACGCTCGCGCCGGTGATTGCTGCCCAGGCCAAGAAAAATGAGGGTGCTTGGCATTGCTATCTTGCCGGTCATTTCACGATCTGGAAGATGCAGCCCTACCATGGGCTGCACCTTTAGCAGTTCCATTAAAGCTAGCTCTGAACTTCCACACGCCGCTGTGCTGCACTTAGCGTATTGGCCAGCAAGCAAGCGATCGTCATCGGCCCAACGCCACCTGGCACAGGTGTAATCGCTCCGGCTCGCTCAACTGCGCTTTCGAAGTGAACGTCGCCCACCAGCCTGGTAGTTCCGTTCGCCTGCTTGATGCGGCTGATACCGACATCGATAACCGTAGCCCCGGGCTTTACCCAATCGCCGGGAATCATCTGGGGAACGCCGGTTGCCACGACCAGAATGTCGGCCTGCCGACACCTTGCCTCAAGATCTACAGTCTTGCTGTGAGCGATGGTCACGGTGCAGCGTTCCTGCAGCAGCAGCCGTGCCATGGGCTTGCCAACGATATTGGATGCGCCAATCACCAGCGCATTCAGGCCAACTAAAGTGCGATGCACATTCCTCAGCAGGAACATCACCCCCGTCGGCGTGCAGGGCACCAGAGCATCCAGCCCCGTTGCCAGGCGACCCGCATTGGTGATGGTGAATCCATCGACATCCTTCGCCGGGTCAATGCGCTCGATGACCCGGGTGACATCGATGCCCGCTGGCAGGGGCAGCTGCACCAGGATGCCGTCAACGCGGTCATCAAGATTGAGGGTGTCGATCTTTGCGAGTAGACGCTCCTCCGTGGTGTCGGCGGGCATGCGGTACTCGAACGAGTGCATACCTACCTCTTCCGTTTGCAGCACCTTGTTGCGTACATACACCTCGCTGGCGGGATCGGCCCCCACGAGAATGACTGCCAGGCCGGGCGCGCGGCCGTGTCGAGTAGCGAATGCGCTCACGTCCTGTACAAGACGTTCACGCAGTTGCCGGGCTTCGGCTTTTCCGTCGATCAGGAATGCGGACATTGTTTCTCCGGGTCTTACAGATGAAGCAGGCCCTGAGACCCAGGGCCTTGCCGACTCAGCTGCGGCGGTTGTCGGTTTTGTACGGTGCGGGCTGGACAGTGGCGCGGATGGGCAGTTGCGGCTCGCCCGGATTGCCCCAGATAACCGTGACTTCAGTACCTACTTCTGCCTGGGCGATGTCCAGGGTGCACAGCGAGAGCATCTCGCGGAAGAAGTAGCTGTAGCCACGAGAGGTGGAAACGCCGACCTCACGGCCGTTCACCAGCACCTTGTCGGCATACATGAAACCGCGCTGATCCCGGGGCATCTCCATGAAGGCGTAGTGCTCGCCCTTCTGGAACAGGGATGCGAATACCTTGAGCACATCATCGGGATTCCACACCAGGGTGCGAATCACCCGGCGTGGGTTGGCCACTTCCTTTTCCAGGGCCTCGCGGCCGATGAAGTCGTGATCGAACTTGATGTTGCGCCCCCAACCGAGCTCGACAGGGCTGCGGTACCAGGCGCTGACATCATCAGCCTCGAAGCTGCCGGCAACGTTGAAGGTCGAGGCGAACGCCGGCAGAGACGCTTCGAATTCGGCGCGATACTCAGCCATGTCCTCGCTGAAGATCGCCGGCAGGTAGTCGGTCACGATAGTGGGGAAACAGGCTTCCAGGTGGTTGATGAAGGCAGCTCGACCACCCAGCTTGCGAATCCCGAACGCTTCGCCGGCTCGCACCACTGCCTCATACACCTCGGCAGCATGTTCGGCAGGACCTTGCAGCTCCACACCAGGCTCCCCGGACATGCCCTGTCGCAGCGCGTAGACCTCATGCCCGGCAATCTTCACCACTTGCGAGTGCATGAACTTGATGTCCGCCAGGGCCACGCCTGTCAGCTTCTCGATCAATGCGGCAGCCTTGGGCCCAGCAACCTGGAATTTGAACCCTTCGACAACCTCCGAGCTGACGTTGTAATCACCCTTGCGTAGGTGGAAGTCCATGAGGAAGCCGCCGCGACCGAAGAGCATGAAGTCATCCTCCCCCCAGCGGCTGAGGATACCCTCATGGATCACCTTGCCATCACGATTGCAGTGGGTGACATGCTTGGACTGCATGATGTCGAACTTGGCGAAGCTGTTGATGGAGGTATCGGAGAAAAGCTTCAACACGTCCGGTCCACGGTAACGCCGCTGCCAAAGGAACGACCAATCACCGATGTAGCAGTGGTCCTTCCAGGACATGCTCTCGTCGAGCCAGTCCGTGTACTCAGGCTGCCCCCAACGGGACGTGAAATAGCCCTCTGGAGTCTTTCTGAAATTCTTGGGGAGCATGTCTTTACCTCGGTTACTTCAACGAATTGTTGTTATGCGTGGCCAGGCGTCAGCCTTCGAACACGATGGTTTTGCGACCGTTCGGAATGACGCGGTCTTCCAGATAGGCGCGCACTGCCCTGGCCAGGACGCGTCGTTCGATGTCACGCCCCTTACGTACGAGATCTTCCGCGCTATCGCGGTGGGAAATGCGCTCGACGTCTTGCTCGATGATCGGGCCCTCGTCCAGGTCGGCGGTGACGAAGTGCGAGGTCGCGCCAATCAGCTTCACGCCACGCTCATGGGCCTGGTGATAGGGACGCGCGCCCTTGAATCCCGGCAGGAAGCTGTGATGGATGTTGATGCAGCGCCCATCCAGCTTGCGCGAGAGGTCATCGGAGAGGATCTGCATGTAGCGAGCGAGCACAACTAGGTCGGTCCTGGTGGACTCGATCAAGGCAAGCAGTTTCTCTTCCTGCTGGGACTTGTTATCCCGGGTCACTGGCAGGTAGTGAAACGCTATGCCCTGCAGATCAACCGCGGCGTATCGCTCCTGGGGATGGTTGGCGACAACGGCCGATATCTCCATCGGCAGCTCGCCGATTCGGCTGCGGTAAAGCAGGTCGCGCAGGCAATGGTCATAGCCGGACACGAGCAGCATTACGCGCTTGCGCTGGTCCTGCGGACGCAGCGACCACTCCATGCCGTACCGATGGGCAACATCGGCGAATCCAGCCTTGATGTCCTCGAGTACCAGTTGCGTCGCGCTGTCTATCGCGTCGAACACCACCCGCATGAAGAACTGCTGAGTATCCAGATCATCGAATTGCTGCGCATCGAGGATGTTGCATCCCTG
>NZ_SSOM01000051.1 GCF_029871235.1 Pseudomonas sp. BN411 | reverse complement strand
TTCGTCGACAAGGTCGAGCAGCTGGCCATCGACCGCGCCAAGCAGCTGTTCGGTGCCGATTACGCCAACGTCCAGCCGCACTCCGGTTCCCAGGCCAACAGCGCCGTCTACCTGGCCCTGCTGAACGCCGGTGACACCATCCTCGGCATGAGCCTGGCCCACGGCGGCCACCTGACTCACGGCGCCAAGGTCTCCTCCTCCGGCAAGCTCTATAACGCCGTGCAGTACGGTATCGATGGCAATGGCCTGATCGACTACGACGAAGTCGAGCGCCTGGCCGTGGAGCACAAGCCGAAGATGATCGTCGCCGGCTTCTCCGCCTACTCCAAGACCCTCGACTTCCCACGCTTCCGCGCCATCGCCGACAAGGTCGGGGCGCTGCTGTTCGTCGACATGGCCCACGTCGCCGGTCTGGTCGCCGCTGGCCTGTACCCCAACCCGCTGCCCTACGCCGACGTGGTCACCACCACCACTCACAAGACCCTGCGAGGCCCCCGTGGCGGCCTGATCCTCGCGCGCAAGAACGATGAGATCGAAAAGAAGCTGAACTCCGCCGTGTTCCCGGGCGCCCAGGGCGGTCCGCTGATGCACGTGATCGCCGCCAAGGCGGTGTGCTTCAAGGAGGCACTGGAGCCGGACTTCAAGGACTACCAGGCCCAGGTGATCAAGAACGCCCAGGCCATGGCCAAGGTGTTCATTGGGCGCGGCTACGACGTGGTGTCCGGCGGCACCGACAACCACCTGTTCCTGGTCAGCCTGATCCGCCAGGGCATCACCGGCAAGGACGCCGACGCCGCCCTCGGCCGCGCCCACATCACCGTGAACAAGAACGCCGTGCCGAACGACCCGCAGTCGCCCTTCGTGACCTCAGGCCTGCGCATCGGCACCCCGGCAGTCACCACCCGTGGCTTCCAGGAGCCGGAATGCAGCGCCCTCGCGAGCTGGATCTGCGACATCCTCGACCACCTCGGCGATGCCGATGTCGAGGCCCAGGTGGCCAAGCAGGTCGCGGCGCTCTGCACCCGCTTCCCGGTATACCCGGCCTGATCCCTCTTCCGGGAGTCGAGATATGTCGCTCAGCGTTTTCGATCTGTTCAAGGTGGGCATCGGCCCCTCCAGCTCCCACACCGTGGGGCCGATGCGCGCCGCCGCGCGTTTCGCCGAGGGACTGAAACGAGACCACCTGCTGGAGCGGGTGGCCAGCGTCCGGGCGGAGCTGTATGGCTCCCTCGGCGCCACCGGCAAGGGCCACGGCAGCGACAAGGCCGTGCTGCTCGGACTGGAAGGCGAACACCCGGACCTGGTGGACACCAGCACGGTAGAACTGCGCCTGGCGACCATTCGGGAAATCGGGTCCATCAACCTGCTAGGGGAGCAACCGATCCCGTTCGTGGAAAAGGAGCACCTGGCGCTGATCCGCAAGCCGCTCCCCTACCACCCCAACGGCATGATCTTCCGCGCCTTCGACGCCGCCGGCATCCAGATCCGCGCCCGCGAGTACTACTCGGTGGGCGGCGGCTTCGTGGTGGACGAAGAGGCCGCGGGCCTGGACCGCATCGTCGAAGACCGCACGCCGCTGCCCTACCCGTTCAAGACCGGCAAGGAGATGCTCGCCCAGTGCGCCGCCAGCGGGCTCTCCATCAGTGGCCTGATGCGCGAGAACGAGAAGGCCTGGCGCACCCCGGAGGAGACCAGCGCCGGGTTGCTGAAGATCTGGCAGGTGATGCAGGACTGCGTGAAGGTCGGCTGCCGCAAGGAAGGCATCATGCCCGGCGGATTGAAGGTCAAACGCCGCGCCGCCGCGCTCTACCGCCAGCTTAGCGAGCAGCCGGAAGCCAACCTGCGCGACAGCCTCTCGGTGCTCGACTGGGTCAACCTCTACGCCCTGGCGGTGAACGAGGAAAACGCCACCGGCGGCCGTGTGGTCACCGCGCCCACCAACGGCGCGGCGGGCATCGTCCCGGCGGTGCTGCACTACTACAGCCGCTTCGTGCCCGGCGCCAATGACGACGGCGTCGAGCGCTTCCTGCTCACCGCCGCCGCCATCGGCATCCTCTACAAGGAAAACGCCTCCATCTCCGGCGCTGAGGTCGGCTGCCAGGGCGAGGTCGGCGTGGCCTGCTCGATGGCCGCCGGCGCGCTCTGCGAAGTCCTCGGCGGCACCCCGCAGCAGGTGGAGAACGCCGCCGAGATCGGCATGGAACACAACCTCGGGCTGACCTGCGACCCGGTCGGCGGCCTGGTCCAGGTGCCCTGCATCGAGCGCAACGCGATGGGCTCGGTGAAGGCCATCAACGCCGCACGCATGGCCCTGCGCGGCGACGGCCAGCACTTCATCTCGCTCGACAAGGTGATCCGCACCATGCGCCAGACCGGCGCCGACATGAAGAGCAAGTACAAGGAAACCGCCCGCGGCGGCCTCGCCGTGAACATCATCGAATGCTGAT
>NZ_SSOM01000050.1 GCF_029871235.1 Pseudomonas sp. BN411 | reverse complement strand
GGTGGTGTTCAGCCCGGTGTTGCCCGCCGCGTCCTGCACACCGGTGTTGTCCAGCGTGATCAGATTGCCGGTGTTGGTAGTACCCGCCGTCGGCGTCAGGGTGGCCGTCCAGGTGATGCCGCCGTCGCTGGAGCTGAGATTGCTCAGGGTGCCATTGGCCACGGTGAAGTCGGCGGTGGTCAGGCCGGTGACTGTCTCGCTGAAGGTGATGGTGACAGTGGTGGTTTCACCCGCCGCCAACGCGCTGTCCGCGACCGTGATGGTGGCGGTCGGACGCTGAGTGTCGATGGCGTAGGCGCTGGAGGTGGTGGCGTTCGCCCCGGTGTTGCCCGCCGCGTCGGTGTAGCCGGCGGCGTCCAGGGTGATCAGGTTGCCCGCGCTCACGCTGTTGGCTGTTGGGGTCAGGGTCGCGGTCCAGGTGATGCCGCCGTCGCTGGAACTGAGGTTGCTCAGCACACCATTGGCCACCGTGAAATCGGCGGTGGTCAGGCCGGTGACCGCCTCGTCGAAGGTGATGGTGACGGTGCTGGTCTCGCCCGCCTTCAAGTTGCTGTCGCTGAGCGAGATGCTGGCGGACGGCCGGATGCCATCGACCACCAGGGCCTTGTTGGCCCCCAGGGAACCGGCAGCGCCGGGGGCAGCCAGGGTGAGGATGGCATCCTGGCTGGCAGCGCCCTTGATAGTACCGCCGTTGAGGGTCAGGGCCACGCTGGAGGCATAGTCGAGATCGGCCGCAACGTCACCCGCCTGCACCGTGTAGCTGAAGGTCAGGGTATTGCTGCCCGAACCGGAAACGTAGTCGAGGGTCCGGTCGGAGACACCGGTCTCCAGCAGCAGTTGGGGGGTGCCGGTCACGTTGACACTGGCGTCGAAGGTCACCGTGATGGTGATGACATCGCCGATACCGTACTGGCCATTGCCGTTGCTGGACGTCACACCGGTCACCCTCGGGAAGATGGGTGCGGCCAGGGTGACGTCGTTGCCGGTGCCGCCGATGTAGCTGGCGGTCAGCACGGTGCCGTTGCCAGCAGAGGCCTGGATGCCGTCTTCGGGGAGACCACTGAAGTTGCCGGTCACGCCATCGGCGAGATCGTTGTCGATGATGGTGTAGGTATCGCCCTCCCCCGGCGCGTAGCCGTGAGTGACGGCCAGGGTGGCACCGCTCACGTCCACGGTTCCGTTCACCACGATCTGGTCATGGCCCGAGCCCGCGATCAGGCCATTGATCTGCAGCGCCAGGGTGCTTCCGGCCGCCATGCTGAGGGGGCCATTGATGGTGAGGATGCCCGCTGCGTTGCCTCCCGGAGCAAGCGTACCGCCGCTCTGCACCGTCACAGCACCGCCCAGCGTTCCGATACCGGCCAGGGTGGCACCGCTGCCCACGGTGGTAGCGCCGGCCGTGCTGCCGTTGACCACCAGGGTACCGGCGGAAATATTGGTGGTGCCGCTGTGGGTCTCGGTACCAGTCAGCGTCAGGGTCTCGCTGCCGCTCTTGGTCAGCGTGGCGCCGCCGGAAATCACGCCGGACAGGGTGGTCGCCGCATCGGTCCGGATGGTCGCCCCGCCCGACACGCTCACGTTGTTGTCGATGGTGGTAGCGCCGCCGATGGCCAGCGTGCCGCCGGCAAGCACCAGGTCGCCGCCGCCGAGGTTGGCGTCGGACGCCACCTTCAGGGTGCCGCCGAGCAGCGTGGTCGTGCCGGTGTAGGTGTTGTTGCCGGACAGGACCACGTCGGTGTGGTTGCCGGCGACCGAGTAGCCGTTCACGGTCAGGTTGCGCGCGCCGCCGCTTTCGCTGATGACGCCGCTGAAGGTGATGTTGTCGGCGCCCGTGGCCGGGGAGCCGGTGCGCAGCGTGGCATCACCGAGCAGCACGATGTCGTTGCTGAAGGTACGGCTGCTGCCGGCCACGCCGAGCGTGGAGCCTGCGGTCAGGTTGATCGTGCCACTGCCCAGGGTGCCGGTGCCGATCGCGGCCACCAGGCCAGTGCTGCCGCTTGAGGACAGGGTGAGCGGGCCGGTCAGGCTGCTGGCGTTGCTCAGGTAGATCTGGCTGTCGCCGGCATTGAGGCTGAACGCGCCGCTGCCGCTCATCGCGCCGCCGAGGCTGATCACCACGCCGGTGCCGCTGCCGGTGGCGTCGAGCGCGACCGTGCTGATCACCTGGGTCGTGCGGTTGAGCGTGAAGGTGCTATTGGCATTGATCGCCAGCGTGCCGCCAGCGAGCTTGAGAATGCCGCCGCCGATCTGGCCGGCCGAGGTGACCACCGTCTTGCCGTTGATCTGGCCGAAGGTCCAGTTGCTGGCGCTGTTGCCGAGGTTAGTCAGGTTAAGCGTGCCGCTACCGCTCTTGAAGAAGTCGCCACTGCCGGTGATCAGGCCCGACAGCGTGGCCTCGATGCCGAAGCCGAGTTCGATGGCGCCGGAGCGGCTGGTGATGTCGAACGCGTTGTCGATGGTCTGGCCGTTGGTGGTGACCGAGAAGGTGCCGCCATAGACGCTCACCAGACCGCTGCCGAGGTTGCTGTCGCTGCCGACCGCCAGGATGCCCTCGCCCAGCGTGGTGGTGCCGGTGTGCGCGCTGGTGCCGCTCAGCGTCAGGGTGCCGAAGATGCCGGTCTTGCTCAGTGTGCCATTGCCGGAGAACACGCCCGAGGCGGTCCAGTCGACGTTGGCATTGAGCGTGCCGCCGCCAGTGCCGAAGGCCATGGCGTTGTCGACCGTGACGCCGCCGGAGGTGACGTCGAAGGTGCCGCCGTCGAACTGCAGCGCGCCACTGCCGAGCGCGTCGTCGTTGCCGACCGCCAGGGTGCCACCGTTGAGTGCGATAGCGCCCGAGTAGCCGGCCTCGTTGCCGGTGCTGGTCAGCGTCAGCGTGCCGGCGCCGGTCTTGGTCAGCGTGCCGCTGCCGGCCAGCGTGCTGGCGATCGTGGCGGTGTCGGTCAGACCGTTGTTGAGGGTGAAGGCGCCGCCCAGCGTGATCGTGCTACCGGTGATGACGAGGCCGTTGGCGCCGTCGAGGTCGAGGGTATCGCCCGCGCCGCCGGTGACGCCGCTGCCGAGGGTGATGGTGCTGTTATCGGCCAGTACCACGCGAATCGTGTCGGCGCCGCCCTGGGCCGCGCCGCGCGCCAGCGCTTCACGCAGGCTGAAGCCGTCCGCCGCGTCGCCGCCAGCGTCGTCGTTGCTCTGGTCGACGTAGATGGTGTCGCAGGTCAGCGTGACGTCGCTGTTGACCGTGCCGCCCAGGCTGTCGGTGAGCGCGAAACGGATATTCGCGTCACCGTAAGGCGTGGCGTTGTTGTAGCTGATGTTGCGTACCACGTCCTGCACCAGCGCGGTGGACGCCGGAAGGCTGCTGCCGGTGAAGGTGATGGTCAGCACGCCGCCGGCGTAGTTGTAGGTCGCGAAGGTGAGACCGGCGAACTGCAGGTCGCCGCTGGAGGCATTGCCATTGACGCTGAAGTTGGCATTGCTCAGGTCGAAACCGAACAGGTCGTTGGCGCTCGGGTCAGCGCTACCGCCGGTATAACGCTGCACCACCAGGCTGCCGCCGTTCCAGTTCACCAGGTCGTCTTCGGCGTCGCTGACCACAGCGTTGCCGCCGGCATCGAGCACCACCGTGGTGCCGGCGGTATAGGGCGTGCTGTCGCCGTCGAGACCGGTCACCACCGGCAGGGTGTTGGTCGGTGCCGTCAGGGTGAAATCGTTGCCGGTACCGCCGACGTAGCTGGCGGTCAGCTCGGTGCTGTTGCCGCCGGCGATCAGGCTGGCGCCTTCGGCGAGGCCGGAGAAGGTGCCGGTGATGCCGCTGCCTCCGGTGTTGTCGAAGATGACGTAGCTGTCGGCCAGGTTCGGTGTGTAGCCATGAGTCACGGCCAGGGTGGCGCCGGAAACGTCCACTGTACCGGTGACCACAATCTGGTCGTACTGGGTACCGGCCGTGGTGCCGTTGATCTCGACCGCCAGGACACTGCCCGCGTTCATCTGCAGGTCGCCGTTCACCGTCAAGGTGCCGGCGCTGTTGCCCGGCGACAGGACGCCGCCGCTCTGGACCGTCACATTGCCACCCAGCACGCCACTACCGGCCAGGGTCGCGCCGCTGGCCACCGTGGTCGCACTGGCGGTACTGCCGTTTACCGACAAGGTACCGGCGGAAACGGTGGTGGTGCCCGAGTAGTTGTTGCCGCCCGACAGGGTCAGCGTGCCGCTGCCGGTCTTGGTCAGGGCGCCAGCGCCGCCGATCGCGCCGCTCAGGCTGAGGGCCAGGCCGGTATCCACCGAGACGCGGCCGGCGCTCGCGCCCAGCGTGATCGCGTTGTCGATGGTCCCGGTGCTGGTGACCGACAGCGTGCCGTCGTTCAGTTGCACGGTTCCGCTGCCCAGGTTGGCGTCGCCGGCGATGGAAACCGTGCCGCCGCTCAATACCTGCATCCCCCAGCTCTGTCCGCTGTTGGTGCCGGACAACGTGAAGGTGCCGCCGCCATCCAGCGTCAGGGTGCCGGAGCCGGTGATGGCGCCGGAGAAGGTGCTGCTGGTGCCGTTGATGCCGACCGTCAGCGCGGAGCTACCGAGGGCCACGGTACCGGCGCCGGACAAGGCGTCGATGGTCTCGTCGGCCGAGATGGTCAGGGTCGCGCCGGACGCCACCGCCACCGACGTGTTGTCGTCCAGCGCGCCGCCGACGCGGTTGAGCGTCAGCCCGCCCGCCGACACGTTGGTGGCGCCGGTGTAGCTGTTGTTGCCGGTCAGCGTCAGCGTGCCGCTGCCCTGCTTGGTGATGCCGAACCCCGAGCCCGAAATCACACCGGCATAGCTGGTGCTGGTGTTGTCGCCACCAGCGGTCAGCGCGGCGTTGAGCACCACGCTGCCGGTGCCTGCGAGGGAGCCGATGGTCTCGGCAGTGGCGATGGTCAGTACGGTGCTGCCCGACTGCGTCACCGCACTGCTGTTGCCAAGCGCCGAGCCGCCGCTCAGGGTCAGGCCGCCGCCCGTGAGGTTGACGGCGCCGCTGTGGGTGTTGCTGCCGGACAGGGTCAGCGTGCTAGCGCCGGTCTTGGTCAGGCTGCCGCTGCCGCTGAGAACGCCGCTGACGGTGGCATTGGCGCTGGTGGAAATGGCCGCAGCGGACGCCAGCGCAATGGCGTTGTCGACCGTGGTGGCGCCGGTGATGGCCAGGGTGCCGCCGTTCAGCGTGATGGTGCCGGAACTCAGGTAATCGTCGTTGGCGATCGACAGCGTACCAGCGGTGATGGAAGTGCCGGCGGTGAGCCCCGCCTCGTTGCCGCTATTGGACAGGACCAGCGTGCCGGCGTCGGTCTTGTTCAGGCTGAACGCCCCGTTCAGGGCGCCGCTGAGGGTCATCGTGCTGCCGGAGGCGGCGCTGATGTCGGTAGCCCCCGCCAGGGTGACGTTGCCACTCAGGGTCGAAGAGCCAGAGACCAGGTGAATGGCACCGTAATTGACGGAGGATACCGAGGTGCCGCTACCGCTCACCACGAAGCTTTCGGCAACGGTCAGGGCACCGGCGATACGCACCGTTGCGCCATCGCTGACGGTAGTCCCGCCCGCAGTGGTACCCAGTGCATTGGCGTGGCTGACGAGCAGGGTGCCGCCCGTGACGTTGGTGGCACCGGTGTAGGTGTTGTTGCCGCTGAGCTGCAGGATCGACGGGGACGTCTTCGTCAGGCTGCCGCTGCCGGAAATCACGCCAGAGAAATTGGCGATGTTGGCACCGCCGCCACCGGCGACGCTGATGGTGCCGCCGCCCGCGCCCAGGGTGATGGCGTTGGTGAAGGTGGTGGGCGTTCCCGCCGCGCCCGTCACAGTCATGGCCAGGGTGCCGCCATCCAGTGTCAGGTTCCCGGTCGACAGACGCGTCCCGGTGTCGGCGGTGAGCGTTCCGCCCGTCACCGACACGGCCCCGGACCAGAGGGCGGAATTGCTGGTGGACCCCAGCGTCAAGGTGCCAGCGCCAGACTTGGCCAGTGCGCCACTCCCTGCGATGGTGCTGCTAACGGTTGCGGTGTCGCCACTCCCATTCACAAAGCTCAGCGCGGTGCCGCCACCCAGGGTAATGGTGCTGCCGGTGATGTTCAGACCCGAAGCAGAATCGGCGTTGAGGGTCAGACTTTCGTTGATGGCCAGGTCACCGGCCAACGATACGGTGCCGTTGAAATTGCTGCCGAAAACCAGCGTCTGGCTGCCCGTGGCGTCTTGAGCGGCAATGGCCACCGCCTCGCTGATGCTCACGCCGTTAGCCGCGTTGATCGTGGCGGTGTCAGTGGTGTTGGTGATGTAGATGGTGTCGCTGGTGACCGTGGTATTGGCCGTGGCGCTGGAGGTGCCGTCGCTCAGGGTGAAACGCACCGTCGCATCGCCGGCCGGGGTGTCGCTGCGGTAGGTGATATGTCGCGCCACGTCGTTGACCAGCGCGGTGGTGGCTATTGCGCTGCTACTGGTGAAGGTGATGTTCAGCACACCGCCAGTGTTGGTGAAGGTGGCGAAGGTGTTGCCATTGAACTGCAGGTTGTTACCGCTGACCGTGAACAGCGTGCCCGCGGTATTGAAGCCGAAGTCATCGCTGGAAACCGCATTGTTGAGGCGCTGCAGGATCAGGCTGGCGCCGGCCCAGTTGCCGTTGCCGCCGTTGAGGGCGCCCAGTTCCGCGTCAGCCAACGTAGCACTTGCGCCGGCGTCCAACGTCACGGCGCTACCAACGCCGGCCCAGGCCACGCTGTCGCCATTGACGTTGCCGAGGGTCGGCGCGGCATTGGCGGGAGAAGTCGTGAAGCTGAGGAAGTCCATGTTGGCTGGACTCCCCTCATCCGGATCAGCTCCCGGAATCACGTCCAGGAACCGCACTGTGAAAGAGGTGATGTTCTGCAGGTTGGTGGTGATGACGATGGTCTGATCGGGCTGATTCGAAATCAGGCCGCTGGCGACCTTGGCGGCATAGTTACCGGTCGGGTAAATCTCAAACTGGTAGTCGCCTAAGTTGCCGGCAAGTGGCCGCACCGTGATGCTGTCGAGATTGAATGCCGTGCC
This sequence comes from Pseudomonas sp. BN411, assembly GCF_029871235.1. Classification (GTDB taxonomy): domain Bacteria; phylum Pseudomonadota; class Gammaproteobacteria; order Pseudomonadales; family Pseudomonadaceae; genus Metapseudomonas. The sequence continues at coordinate 83,687 of NZ_SSOM01000050.1, read as the reverse complement.
GGAGACACTATTGATGGTGAACTCGACGGATGGCGAATTGAACGCGTTCGTGTCGACGTTCAGATAAATGGAATCAGGCGTGCCCAGCACGTCACCGGCGGCCTGGTTGTCCGAATAGCTCCAATCGTCAATACCGTTGTTCAACCAGCCGTCGTTCAGCGTTACGGTGGCCAGCAGAGAGTCGTAGTCTGGCGCTGCGTCCTGCCAGAGCGAAGCGGCATCAAGACTGCCGACCTGGGCTTCGAGATTCCAGTCGCCGCCTTTGCTCAGGGCACCCGTTGCATCACTGGAAGCCGCCACATCGGCTGCTGTGAGGCTGGCGATCTGCTGGATCAGAGTCTGGCCGGAACCTTTGGCCACATCGCAGCCGTAGATCAGGATATCGCCGTCCGCCTTCAGCGAATCGCCGATGGCGGCCAGATCGTCGGCACGCTGCTGGACGCTGCCCGTGTCCAGCACCGAGGTGCCGAGCAGCACCTGCCCTTCCGAGCCATGGCTGATGATATGGATGGCATCGATGCCACTGCGGCCGTCCAGGTAGTCGGCGATCTGCTGCAGGCCATCCTTGCTGCTGTCCAGCACCACCACTTCGGTGCCCGGCTTGATGGCCGCAACCAGTTGCTGGTAATCCTTGACGCCGTTATCGACGAACACCACTTCCTGGCGCTGGTCGCTGGTGCCTCCAGTGGGGGTGGCGGCCAGGCCGTCATGGGACGAGCTCTCGGCTGCAGCGGTGTCCTGCGCATCAGGGGTGTCGGTGGGCTGACTCGCTGCGGTATCAGCAACGGTAGCGGCGACAGCGCCGTCGAACATCATGCGAGGTTCGAGGGGCAGAGCCAGGGGAGAACGGACTTCGGCCTGGGACGGGCGGCCGGATTCTTTATTCTTGTTCGACCAGAACATGCTGTGCGCTCCCTGTCGGTGACTCTGCACTGCCTGATTAGTCCGACGATGTTATTTGCTTTTTCCTACTCTGAAAATGGCTTTCAGCCATCAGCCTGCCATCAATGACCAAGAAGTCTTAAAGCGCCCCGCTTTACTTCGTTTGAGTCACAGAATCGACGTTTCCCTGTGCTAAAGAACAAGAGGCGAAAGGAAATTTCGTCTATTGTTCACCGCGCGCAGGGAAGTGCCATTCTATTGCCAGTACTTCCTTGCCTATTCCAATAAAGCCTCACACACGCAAGGAAGGAATCAGTCTCATGAGTGACCAGTCCTATCTCGGCTCGATCAGCGGTTGGGCCCCCAATTTCGCTCCCCGTGGCTGGGCGTTCTGCCAGGGGCAGACGATCTCCATCGCTCAGTACAGCGCCCTGTTCTCACTCCTCGGCACCGTCTACGGCGGTAACGGCCAGACCACCTTCTGCCTGCCGAACCTGCAAGGTCGCGTGCCCGTCGGCGCCGGCCAGTCCCCCGGCACCTCCCCGTACACCCTGGGCGAGATGGCCGGCACCGAGTCGGTCACCCTGACCACCGCGCAGATGCCCGCCCACACCCACGTCGCTACCGCGACCGCCACCGCCTCCCTGCCCGCCAGCACCGCCGCGGCAACTTCGGCAACACCAGCCGCGGACAGCGTACTGGCCGTCGCCAACGGCGCCTCGGGCCGCACGCCCGTGGATGTGAAGATCTACGCCCCGGCCCCTGGCTCGGTGAACCTTCCCCTGTCCAGCGCAGCCACCGTCAACGTCCAGGCTGCTGGCAGTAACCAGCCCCTCTCCATCCTGCAGCCGTTCACCGTGATCAACTACATCATCTGCATGGAAGGGGTCTTCCCCTCCCGCAACTGACGGCGCGAGGACTCACGAATGGATATCGAAAGTTACCTCGGTGTGATCGCGCCCTTCGCCGGCAACTTCGCACCACGGAACTGGATGACCTGCAGCGGCCAGTTGTTGTCGATCCAGCAGAACCAGGCGCTGTTCGCCCTGCTGGGCGTCACCTATGGCGGCAATGGCGTCCAGAACTTCGGCCTGCCCAACCTCAACGGACGGGTACCGGTCGGGCAAAGCGCCCAGCAGCCCCTCGGCCAGATGGCCGGTTCGGAAAACGTCACGCTGACCACGCTCAACCTGCCCACCCATACCCACGGTGCCACCGCCGAGGCGACTGTGGTGCTGCAGTCGTCCACCACGGCGGCCGCCTCCGAGCAGCCTGCGGCAGACGCCACCCTGGCCCAGGCGCAGGGCGCCTCGGGCCGTACCGGTGTGACCGTGCAGATCTACGCTCCGGCTCCGGGAAGCGTCCAGCTGCCGGTGCAGGCGAGCGTCCAGGTAACGCTGGGTCTCAGCGGTCAGAACCTGCCCACTGGCGTGGTGCAGCCGTTCCTGGCACTGACCCAGTGCATCTGCACCCAGGGAGTGTTCCCGAGTCGCAACTGACCCGGGCTGCCCGCTGCCAGGCCTAGTTGAACTGGGCCTGGTAGTGGCGCTGACCGTCGAGGGGAGAAACGATCGGGCTGAGGTGCAAGAGGTACTCCCGCCCGCTGGCGCTCTTCAGGCGGTACTGCGCTTCCAGCAGGAGCACGCTCATCGGCGTGGTGAAGATCAGCGAGAACGGCGTGCGGAATCCCGGGTTGGGAGCACTGCCTTCCACCAGCCTCAGCAAGGTCAACTGCACAGGTTCGGGCACCGTCTCGGCGGTGAAGACCTGGCCAACCTCAGAGGCGAACATCTTTGCGGTAAGGCCCTGGGTTTCGATGAACATCTGGTCACTCCCTGATCGTTAGGAATTCAGGCACGGGCCTGGGCGGTAGAGGAAATTACAGCAGCGCATGATCGAGATAAAGACGGCTGACATGCTGACCAAGCGGGTAGCCAATGCGGCCGACGAGCCCTGGATGCGTCAGCTCTTCGCCCAGTTGCGCGGGCTGGACCCGGCCATGATTGCCGCCTGCCCCGCCCTCCTCGAACAGCAGTGGCAGCTCCAGCAACGCGTCTTCGCCAGCCACTATCCCGAAGCCCATACGGAACTGGTGCTGCTGGACGACGCACCGATCGGGCTCATTACCCTTCATGAAGGCGCCAGCACCATTCGCGTACTGGAAATCGGCCTGGCAGCCCATTACCGGGGGCGTGGCTACGGCCAATGGCTGCTGGGGGATCTCATCCGCCGCGCAGACCGGCAATGCAAAGCGCTGGAGCTGGCGGTCATGGCGCACAACCCGGCTATTCGCCTTTACCAACGCCTGGGATTCCGCACCCTGCCCGCAAGCGCGGACGAGGTGCAGCTGCAGATGCGCCGCGACCCCGTTCAGCGCGACTGATCCAGGCGCAGCGCCTCCAGCGCCTGGTAAGGACCTTCCGCCCAGCGAGACACTGCATCGCGCAAGGCGGCCGGGGCCGAATTGCGTTTCTGCTGCGTGTCCGCCGCGAACGTCTCACCCGGCCGCTTGGCATTCTGCCGGCTGGCAGCCATGACCACCTCCAGCTGATCGGGCGCCAGCCGCAACCGCTCGCGCAGCCGGCCCACCACAGCGTGGGGCAGCTCGCTGTAATTGAGCGCCAGCCCGCCGTATTCCCGGCACATCACGGCCGCCTGCTCCAGCAGGCGGCCCAGCCGCCGGACAATGTAGTCCTCGCGTGGCACCGTGGCTTCCCCCGCCTCGTTCAGCGGTGAAACCCCAAGCTGTCCGGGAATCATGTGCATGCCGGGCATCCGCAGGTGCGACGCGGCGATCTCCAGGGGATCGCGATAGAGGAACACCCAGGGTGTCTCCGGGAAGCAGCGCCGCAGGATGGGTAATTCGAACAGGTTCCAGGCATCCAGTTTGACCACCAGGTGCCGCGCCGAAGGCGATGGGGCCTGACCCAATGCCGAAAGCATCGCGACAACGGCAGCCTCCTGGGCACAACCGGCGAGTCCGTCCTGGTAGTGGCCACGCAGCAGGCTGTCCAGAGGCGGAGGCTCGGACAGGACCACATGGCTGTCCAGGCAGGCCAGCATCTGCGCGATCAGCGTAGAACCGCAGCGGGAGGCATGAAAGACGAACGCATCTGGCGCCAGGCCGGGGCTTGCGGCCTGCCAGTCCAGCAGCGCCTGGAGGCTGGTCTCGCGCCGAAACGCCTGGTTGAAGGGCAGGCGCAGGGCCTGGTCCACGTCGTCGCGAAAGAAGGGTCGGGTCAACCGCTGCTCGCCAAACCAGCACCAGTCCACCCGCCACTCGCCCTCGTGCTGCCAGGTTCGGATGGGCAGCCAGCCGCTGAAATCTTCCGGGTTCATGCTCGCCATTGATCGTTCCATGCCCGCTTGCCCTGGCGCATCGCGGTCAGGACTTCCGCTTCAGAAAAATACAGGTCGTGCTCGGCGCCCAAGGCGACTGCCGCACGCTGAAATTCACCCACGTCGGTCAGTGCGCGCAGGCTCCGGGCCAGCTGCGCATCCCGCTCCACCAGTTCGCGGAAGCGTGCGAAGGCCTGCTCCGCCCTCCCCGGCCGCAGCGCGAGTGTGTCGGGCAGTCCCTGTTCGATGAGCCCAAGCAGCCAATCGTTGGGCTGGCAATCCAGCACCAGGTGAATGCGCTCGCCCGGCCCGGGGTTATCCACACGATGCGGGCGGGACAGATCGAGGAACCAGCATTGCCCCGGCTGCATGGGCACTTGCAGGCCATCGACGAGGAACTCCACGCCTTCCGGACTCAGCAGCGGCACATGCAGGCGCAGGTCGCTGCCGGGCTTGCCGAGGTCAGGGTCACAGTGCTCGTGGATGCGCGAGCCCGGCCCCAGGCGCAGCAGGCGCGCACTGCGCACGGTGGTATGGAAGGCATCCAGCAGATCGTTCCAGGCAGCCTCTCGCTGCCACCAGCCACTGCGAACCGGCGCGCCCTGCCCGGGAGCCAGCGGCAATGGCGCATCGTCTGGGGCGATCAGGGCGACTCCGCTCCAGTCACCCTCGTAATAGCCGGTATTGAAGTGGCGTTGCCACGCAGCCTCGTCGATTCGTCCCAGGGCTTCCAGCATGGGCGCCAACGCGAATGACAGAGGCAGGCGCGAACAGATGGGTAGTGGCGGCATCGGCATTGAATCGTCCTCGTTTCCGGCTGTTGTTCAGAAACCGCTTTCCCTCACCCCCAGCGCCGCCAGCCGGCGCCAGGCGAAACCGAGGACCGACTGCCCTTGTCCCTCCAGCACCACCACGCCGCGTAGCGGCTGGGCCGGGTGGATGGCGTCGTCCAGCAGGCTCAGGCGCACGCCGTACTGGGCCTGCACCGGCTCGGCGCGGTGCTGGGCATCGCGGCGCACGGCGATGGGGCCGTGGTTATCGGAGCTGAGCGCTTCCAGCTCCAGATAGGCGACGCCGGTGGCATCCACCTCGTCCAGCCGTACCGGAATCGCGGGGCGCGCCGGGTCGTCGGCGATGAAGCGGCCCTCCGCCCCAGGCTGCACGCGCCAGAGATATTCTTCGGCCAGGTAGCCGCGCAGTCGCTGGCCGGGTTCCACCACTCGCGCCAAGGCCTCCTGCGGGCTTAGCCAACGCCCAACCGTGAGATCGGGCAGCAGGTCACGCACGACGCCAGCCTGGGGTGCACGCAGTTGCAGGCGTTCGCGCTGGGCAGCCAGGCCGCGGTACTCGGCCACGGCCTCGGCCAGTCGCTGTTCGAGGATGCCGGCGTCGGCGGCGGTTTCACTGCGCCCGGCCTGGCGGCGCAGCTGCAGTTGGAGGATTTCGATCTCGCGGCGAACGATGGACTGGCGCGAATCCAGGTCAGGGGATTCCAGTTCCAGCAGCAGCGTGCCCTGCTCCACCGCCTGACCATCCTTCACCTGCAACGCTTTCAGCCGTGCCGCCACAGGCGCATGCAGGGCCGTGGCACGGGAGGCTTCGAGTAACGCGGGGACCTCGACCGAACTGCGCCACGGCAGCACCAGCAGGGCCAGCAGCGCCAGCAGTCCACTGCCGGTCAGCAGTACCTTGCGCGGGTTCGCCTGATCGCGGCGCTGCCACCACTCCAGCAGCTCCTTCCAGATCGGCAGGCCGATGAACCAGACCAGCTCCACCAGCATCAGGAAGATGCCCAGCACCTTGAAGAACAGGTGATACACCGCCAGGGCGATACCGAAGAACAACACCGCGCGCCACAGCCAGGAGCCGTAGCCCCAGATCAGCAGGCGCCTGGCCATGGCCGGCGACCAGGGTTCCGGAACCGGCTCGCCGTAGCCGAACAGCGCTTCGCGCAGACGCCAGCGGCACAGGGCGAAGGCCCGCGTCTGCAGGTTATCCACACCCCAGAGATCGGTGAGCAGGAAGTAGCCGTCGAAACGCATGAAGGGGTTGAGGTTGATCAGCAGCGTGGTGATCCAGGTGGCGCTGGCCAGCATGAAGGCCGAGGTGCGCAACGGGCCGTCCGGCAGCAGCGACCAGGCCAGCAACGCCAACACCGCCAGTACCAGTTCGGCGAGCACACCACCGGCGCCGATCAGCAATCGTGAGCGCCTGTCATTGACCCGCCAGGCGTCGCTGACATCGGTGTAGAACATCGGCAGCAGGACCATGAAGGCCAGGCCCATGCTCTGCACCCGGCAGCCAGCGCGCTTGGCCATGAAGGCATGGCCGAATTCGTGGCAGAGCTTGGCAAAGGTCAGGGCCACGCCAAAGGCCACCGCCCCACCGAGGCTGAACAGGTGCGGGAAGGTGGCGATGAAGCGCTGCCAGTCGCGCGCCACCAGGAACAGCCCGAGGGCGAACACCAGCGGCAGCCCCCTGCGCAGCATCCACGGGCCGTTGCGCTCCAGCACCGGCCAGGCGCGATTGAGGAAGGCGTCCGGGCGCCACAGCGGAATGCGGAAGAACAGGTATTGATGCAGCACGCGCTTGCCCAGGCTCTGGTGCTGGGCGCCGGCCTTTATCGCGTAGCTGGCGCGCTGATCCTCGTCCGACGCGGTGATCAGGTCATGCCCGCGAAGAAAGCGCAGCATTTCGTCCAGTTCAGCACCGCCCAGGGGCAGGCCCGGCTCGGCGTTGGCGGCCTCCAGTACCCGCTGCGGATCGCTCAGTGCCCAGTGGCGCAGCAGGCGCACGGCGGCGGCGCCCAGTTTGAAGTAGCGACCGCGCAAGGGGTCGGCCAGGGTCCACTGGGGAGCGCCGTCCAAGCCAGGCGCGGCCGGTGACAACTGCAGGTCGGGACGCAGCGCCGGCAGCATCAGAAGCCCAGGCTCTGGCGTGCGGCGGCCAGAGGCCGGCGCAGCAGGTAATAGGCCAGGGGGGCGCGCTCACCGAACAGCTTGGCGGTACCACGCAGGCCAATGCGCGGCGGCGCTTCGAGGAAGGCCGCGTCGAGGCGATAGGCCAATTGCCCGGCTGCCGTGCCCTGGGCTTCGTAGGCCGCACGTTCGAGGCGCGCGGCATGACGATTGAGCGGGTCGCTGTCGAGGAACAGTGCCACCTCGGCACCGGGTTGCAGGGCGATGGCATCCCCCACCGGCAGCTCGATGCGCAATTCGGCCTGGGCGGGGTCGGCGATCTGCATCAGTCGCTCACCGGTCTGTACCGGCTTGCCGGTGAGGCGCTCGGCATCGGCGAACACCGCGATGCCGGCACGCTCGGCGCGCACTTCGCTGCGGGCCAGGAGTTCACGGGCGTAGTCACGCTCTGCGCGTTTCTGCTCCACCCGCGCGGCCAGCAGGTCGATGCGCGAACTGGATTCGGCATCGGCGAAAGCGCGCTGGGTGTTGGCCTTGAGTTCGGCCTCGGCAACGCCCAGGGCGCGCTCGGCAACGTCCGCCTGGGCCTTCAGGCTGGTGGCGTCGAAGCGCACCAGCAGGTCACCGGCAGCCACATTCTGGTTGGGTTTGACCAGGAATTCGGCAATCACCCCGTCCAGCGGCGCAGCCACGACCCGGCCGCCCTGCGGCACCACTTCGGCCGGCGCCAGCACCGACTGGCGTACCGGAATCAGGAGCAACAGGCACAGGCCTCCGGCGATAGCCAGCAGCTTCTTCTTTGGCCAGCGCAGGCGCCAGGGCTTGCGAGGCTGCAAGGCCAGCCAGGCGTGGGCATAGGTATCGCCGAGCTGGGTCAGCAGGGTCAGCTCGGCCTCGTTGAACGGGTGTTCACGCGCCAGCCAGAGTCCACCGAAGGCGTCGCCATGGCGGTCCTTCAAGGGCACCCAGCAGGCCTGGGGGGCAGACAGGGCCTGCCAGTCGGCGCGGGACTGTTCGTCGAGCAGCGCGGCATCAACGTTGCCGGTCTGGTCCAGCGCCCCCTGGCCAAGCAATCGTCCTGCGGCTCGCTCGACGAAGGCCACGAAGGGGGCGTTGGGCTCCACCACGCTGACGCCGGTCAGTGCCTGCACCTTGCCGGCGATCAGCAGCGCCGCGTGGCGGAAGCCGAACAGCGCCTGGCCGTCATTGACCATGGCGAAGGCCAGCTGCTCGGTACTGGCCGCTTGGCGCGCCTGCTTCTCCAGCCCGAGGAAGAGCGCGAAAACCCGCTCGGCCGCACCAGGCGTGGCTGCGTTCATGGCGTCTCCGGGAAATGCGCGGTGCCGCTCATGCCAGCCAGCAGGCCGTCGGCATCGGCCGGCAGACCGCCAATCAGCAGCAGGGTCTGGCTGCCCTCGTCGATCCGCGCGCCCAGGCGCTTGATCACCGCATGCAGCGGCTTGCCGGTTTCATCGGGAACGAATTCGAAGGCCTGCTCGGGCTTGAGCCGGCTCAGCCAGCGCGAGGGCACCAGCAGGTGGATCTCCAGGGTGCGGTTGTCCACCACATCCAGCAGCGGCGCGCCACTGGCGACGCTCTCATGGGGCTGCACCTTGCGCGCCACCACCTGCCCGTCGAAGGGGGCCTTCACCTGGCAGCGCTGTACCTGCACCTGGTAGACCTGCGCTTCGGCCTGGGACTGCGCCTGGCGCGCCTCGGCCAGGGCCACTTCAAAGCGGCCCACCGAGTTCAAGGCGGCCAGTTGCTGCTTGTTCTTCAGTTCTTCGCGGGCGGCACGCACGGCGGAATTGGCGGCGTTGAGCTGGGCCTGGTAGGCGCTGCAGTCGAAGCGAACCAGCACCTCGCCCTTCTTGAACGCCTGGCCTTCGGCATAGGGCATTTCGACGATACGCCCGGCCAGTTCGCTGGCCAGCACCGCCTGGTTGCGCGCACGCAGCACGCCTCGGGCTTCGCTGCCGGAAGCGGTCGCCGCAGCGGGGACGTCGAGCAAAGGATCCTGCGCGGGTTGCTCCTCCGCCCATGCGGTAGCGACCAGCCCAACCAAGCCCAACAACGTCCACAGCGTGCGTTTCATCAAGGCCATTCCCTGGAAAGAAGTGGGCAAGAGTCTATGAGAGCTGTCGGACAATAGGAATCTGGTCCGAGGAATTATCTTGCCATCAGGGAGGTCTTTGCCGCCGAGTGGCGCCGGTGTAGGAGCTAGCTTGCTAGCGAATCCGGACCCTTTCGCGAGCAAGCTCGCTCCTACAGGCTCAGACCATTCCCAGCGGACGCTTGCGCCGTGGCGGCGGGAAGCTGTGGTCGATCAGGGCAAGGTCGTCGGCGCTGAGCTGGAGCTTGTGGGCCTCTGCGTTCTGCTTCAGGTGCAGCGGGTCGACCGCCTTGGGAATGACGATCACCCCCTGCTGGCGCAGGGCCCAAGCCAGGGCCACCTGGGCCGAGCTCGCCTGGTGACGGCGGGCGACTTCCCGGATTGCTTCGTTACGCAGCAGGCTGCCGCCCTGCCCCACCGGGCAGTAGGCCATCAGCGGTATGCCCTGTTGCTGCTGGAAGGGCAGCAGGTCGAACTCGATGCCTCGCGCCTCGGGGTTGTAGAGCACCTGGTTGGCGGCACATCCGGCGGGCAGTTCGTGCAGGTCGTCGAGGTCGAGGTTGGACACGCCCCAGCGGGCGATCTTGCCCTGTTCGCGCAGGCGCTCGAAGGCTTCCACCGTTTCTTCCAGCGGATGCTCACCGCGCCAGTGCAGCAGGTAGAGGTCGAGATGGTCGGTACCCAGGCGCTTGAGACTGCGTTCGCAGGCCAGGGCGGTGCCCTTGCGGCTGGCGTTCCAGGGGTAGACCTTGCTGACCAGAAAAACCTGCTCGCGCAAGCCGGCGATGGCGTCCCCCACCACTTCCTCAGCGCCGCCTTCGGCGTACATCTCGGCGGTATCGATCAGGGTCAGGCCCAGCTCCAGCCCCTGGCGGAGCGCCGCGACTTCGCGCTTGCGCTCACTGGGCTGCTCGCCCATGTGCCAGGTGCCCTGGCCGATGGCGGGCACGCGGGTGCCATCGGGGAAGGTGATGCTTTGCATGGCGTATTCCTCGGAAAGTCCGTTGAGTCGGGATTGCCGGCAGCTGGAGCGCGATATTCCGGCAATGGGCCGAACGGCTCAAGCCCAGGGGTCGTAGGAGCCGATGCTCCACAGGTGGCCTTCCGGGTCACGGCAGGTGAATCCGCGCCCGCCATATTCCTCGTCCTTCAGCGGCAGGACGACGGTGGCGCCAGCGGCCAGGGCGCGGGCGTGCACGGCGTCGACATCGGCCACCACCAGGTAGATGCCCTGAGTGCCGAGCCCGCCGTTCTCGTCGGGCTGGCGCAGCAGTTGGCCATAGTCGTTATTCCGCACCGAGCCGAGCATGATCATGCCGGTGCCAAGACTGAGCTGGGCGTGAGCGATGCTGCCGTCCTTCTCGGTCACCACCAGGTGCTCGACGAAGCCGAAGGTGTTGCACAGCCAGGTAATGGCCGCGGGCGCATCGCGGTAACGAAGACAGGGAATGGCAGCGGAACCGGCCATGGCGGTGACCTCCCTTTTTTGAAGAACGATGGTTTCAGCCTAGTCGCTTCATAGACAATCCAGGCGTCTGAAATGCATCGGGCCCGCACGTGGCGGGCCCGATGTTCATCGTGAAGGCAGGACTCAGGCGGCGTCGCCGACCGGTTCCATCGCCTTGGCCGGAGCCAGGTTGAAGACCTTGTACAGCACCACCAGCAGCGCCAGGAAGGCCGGGCCCACGTAAAGCGCAACGCGGGTGTCGGGGAAGTAGGCCATCAGGCCGACCACCAGCACCAGGAAGGCCATGGCCAGGTAGGAGCTCAGCGGGAACAGCCACATGCGGTATTGCAGCTTGCCCTGCTCGGCCGGGGTGAGGCTGCGGCGGAACTTCAGCTGCGCCAGCAGGATCATCGCCCAGGTCCAGATGGCGCCGAAGGTGGCGATGGAGGTCACCCAGACGAACACTTTCTCAGGCACCAGGTAGTTGGCCAGCACGCCCAGCAGCAGAGCGACGCCGGACACCAGCAGCGCACGGCGCGGCACGCCGTTGGAGGTGACGGCAAAGGCGCGCGGCGCCTGGCCTTGCTGGGCCAGGCTGTAGAGCATGCGGCCGGTGCTGAAGATGCCGCCGTTGCAGGACGACAGCGCAGCGGTGATCACCACGAAGTTGATGATGCCGGCGGCAGTCTTGATGCCGAGGCTTTCGAAGGTCATCACGAAGGGGCTGCCCTGGGAGCCGATCTCGTTCCACGGATAGATGGAGAGGATCACGAACAGCGCGCCGACATAGAACAGCAGGATGCGCCAGAACACCGAGCCGATGGCCTGGGGAATGGTCTTCTGTGGGTTCTTCGCTTCGCCGGCGGTCAGGCCGATCATCTCAACGCCGAGGTAGGCAAACATCACCATCTGCAGGGACATCAGCACGCCCTGCACGCCATTGGGCATGAAGCCGCCGTGTTCCCAGAGGTTGGAGATGCCGGTGGCGATACCGTCATTGCCGAAGCCGAAGACGATCATGCCGGTGCCGGCCACCACCATCGCGACGATGGTGACGATCTTGATCAGGGCGAACCAGAACTCGAACTCACCGAAGGCACGCACGGCGATCAGGTTGACGCCGCCCATGCTGATCAGCGCCGCCAGGGCCCAGATCCAGCGCGGCACTTCGGGGAACCAGACGCCCATATAGATAGCTACGGCGGTGATTTCCGCCACGCAGGTCACCAGCCAGAGGAACCAGTAGTTCCAGCCGGTGAGGAAGCCCGCCAGCGGGCCGAGGTAGTCCTGGGCGTAGCGGCTGAAGGAGCCGGCCACCGGGTTATGCACAGCCATCTCGCCGAGGGCGCGCATGATCACCAGGATGGCGAGTCCGCCGATGATGTAGGAGAGCATGATGGCCGGGCCGGCCATCTGGATGGCCTTGGCCGAACCGAGGAACAGGCCGACGCCAATGCAGGCGCCCAGGGCCATCAGGCGGATGTGACGCTCACCGAGGTCTCGGTGCAGCGATTCATGTTGTGGCTGATGATCAGCAACCGACATGGGGGGTACCTCATCTTGTAGTTGTCGAGGAGTCAGCCGCGTAGCCGAAAAGCCGGGTCGTGGTAACGACCCTTGGCCGCCTGAAAGGCCCGTCCTTGTGGGGCGGAACAGTCCGGCGGGCGCACACGCGTCCGAGATCGGCGGCGAGTCTTGCACAAAGATGAAGCGACGTCATGCCTACTTTTGGTGCACATCCGTACCAGAGGGAAGCGGAAAAAGCGGCGATGCATGCCATCGCCCCAAAAGACCGGAAAGGATCGACAGGATGTCCCGCGTGAGGGTCGGAAAACCCCAGAATCGCCCATGGGCTTTCGGCCGAACGGTTGCTGCCGCAGGTTGAGGATTTCTCCTCAGGGTCGTGCCTCGACCAGCAACGACAGTGGTTCGCCGGTATCCGGATGGGCCGGTTCGCGCAGGGCATCGATGCGGTAGCCGCTGTCCCGCAGCAACTCGCACCAGCATTCCAGGGTGCGGAAGTACCAGGGCATGGGCTCGGGGAATTCGCCCTCGAAGGCGTCGAAGGTTTCGCGGCGCCAACCATTGCGATAGCCCTCCTCGCCGCGGGCCTGCCAGGGATGGACGGTCTGGATCAGCAATGCGCCCTCCTCCACCAGCAGCTCATGCAGGGCAATGAGCAATGGCTCCAACCGCTCCTCGAACAGCGAGAAGTTGCACACCACCACGTCGAAACTGCCCAACTGGCGGGGATCGTCCTGCAATTGCGCGTAATCCAGGCAACGGAATTCACCGCCGGCGGCCTGCGCCGCTTCCACCAGGGGCGCCGATGCATCGATGCCCAGCACCGAAAATCCGTGCCCGGTAAGCGTCCTGCTCAGCCAGCCTTCACCGCAGCCGAGGTCCAGCACCCGCGCCGGCCGACGAGCCAACACGGCCTCGACGACGGCCCGGTCAGTGGCCAATTGCCTGCTTCTGATACGACTTTCCCTCACCGCACGGGTCCAAGCTAGAGCGTTGGCGCGCCAGCTGTGGTCGAGTTGCATCCGATTGTCGCCTGTCATTGATTCACTCCTGTTTTGCCGCCACTCCGCCATGCAGCCAGCCGGCGACCTACTAAGATTGCAAGCAAGAGCGGCAACAGGCCAGGCCGGTGGACTATGGGCGCAATATGGCAATCCGACGCAGCAAGGAAAGAGGTACCCCAAGGCCCTCTCAATGGCTCGGGCGTCCCGCCGGAAAAGCCGCCGCGCCGCAAGCACCGCTTCCTGTTCTGGAGCGTCTTCCTGGTGACCGCCGGCATCGTCGGCGTTGCCGCTACCCACGAAATGCAGACCTCGCGCTTCCAGGCCCGGGAAATCAGCCGCTACGCCGCAACGCTCAGCTACAAGCTCGAGGATGGCCCCAGCAAGTCCATCCGTTACCCCGGTGACGGCCCGTTCGACCGCCGCCTGGGCTACGCCTCGCTGCCGCAGATGCTCGATCGCCTGGAAAAGCGCGGCTATCAGGTGCAGCAACAGACGCGCTTCTCCCCGGCGCTGATCAGCTATGTCGAACACGGCTTGTTCCCGCCGTACCGCGAGAAGATCCAGGCCGGCATCAATATCTGTGATTGCCGCGGTCTGCCCTTCTATCAGTTCAGTTATCCACAGCAGCGTTACCCGGACTTCACCAGCATTCCGCCGCTGCTGGTCAGCAGTCTGCTGTTCATCGAGAACCGCAAGTTGCTGGACCGCGAAACGCCCTTGGCCAACCCGGCCGTGGACTGGCCACGCTTTTCCAAGGCCGCGCTGACCCAGGTGGGCAAGGCCATCGACTACGAAGGCCAGTCAGCCGGGGGCAGCACCCTGGCCACCCAGCTGGAGAAATATCGCCACTCGCCCTTCGGCCGCACCATTTCCGCTTCCGAGAAGATTCGCCAGATGGTCTCCGCCAGCGTGCGTGCCTACCAGCAAGGCCCGCAAACCCTGGCGGCGCGTGAACGCATCGTCACGGACTACCTGAACAGCGTGCCGCTCTCGGCAGCGCCGGGGCACGGCGAGGTGCACGGCATCGCCGACGGCCTGCGGGTTTGGTACGGAGCGGACTTCAACCGGGTCAACAAGACCCTGGCGGACGACAGCAGCGACCTGGCTGCACGCGGCCTGGCCATGCGCCAGGTGCTCTCGCTGTTCATCGCCCAACGTCGCCCTTCCTATTACCTGTCCAGCGCCCATGAAGAGCTGAACGCCCTCACCGACAGCCATATCCGCGTGTTGGCCAGCGCTGGTGTCATCGATACGCCGCTACGCGATGCTGCCCTCAGCGCCAAGCTGCGTTTCCGCAACTGGGTGGAAGAACCGGCCATCCAGGCGGTGGAAGCGAACAAGGGCATCAGCGTCGCCCGCAGTCGTCTCTCGGGCATGTTGAATATGCCGCTCTACGACCTCGACCGCCTCGACCTGACCGCCAGCAGTACCCTGCAGAGCGAGTTGCAGAACGCCGTCACCGAGTACCTGCGGCAACTGGCCGATCCGGCCTTCGCCGAACTGGTGGGCCTCTATGGCGAACGCCTGCTGTCACCGGAAAAGACCCGCGAAGTGCGCTACAGCTTCACCCTCTTCGAACGCACGCCATCGGGTAATCGCGTGCGGGTGCAGACCGACAACACCGACCAGCCCTTCGACATCAACGAGGGCAGCAAGCTGGAACTGGGCTCCACTGCCAAGCTACGGGTGCTGGCCACCTACCTGGAGAACGTCGCCACCCTGCACCAGCGCTACGCCGGGCTACCCGTGGACGAGCTGCGCAAGGTGCCGGTCGACCCGCTCGACTTCATCAGCCGCTGGGCCATCGACTACCTGATCCAGACCAAGGACCGGGACCTCAGCGCCATGCTTCAAGCGGCCCTGGATCGCACCTATTCCGCCAGCCCCTACGAAGCCTTTTTCACCGGCGGCGGGCTGCACGCCTTCAACAACTTCCGCAAGGAGGACAACGGCCGCCGGCCCTCCCTGCGCGATGCCCTGCGTGAATCCATCAACCTGCCGTTCGTGCGCCTGTTGCGCGATGTGGTGCGGCACGACATGTACCGCCCCGACGGCGGCAAGATGCAGCTCCTGACCGACGACAAGGACCCGCGCCGCCAGGGCTATCTGGACCTGTTCGTCTCCCGCGAGAGCCAGACCTACCTGCGCCGCTTCTGGAACAAGTACCAGGGCAAGGATGCGGACCAGCGCCTGGCCACCTTCCTCGACGGCCTCAACCCCTGGGGCGCGCGGATGGCCGCGATCCACCGCTACCTGCAGCCGCAGGCCGACATGGCCACCTTCGCCACCTTCATGCGCGAGCGGGTGCCCAAGGCCAACCCGCCGCTGACCGACAAGCGCATCGAGGATCTCTACACGCGCTACGGACCGGGCGCCTTCAACCTCAACGACCAGGGCTACGTGGCCCGCGTCCACCCGCTGGAGCTCTGGTTGCTCGGCTACCTGCAGGCGCACCCGACGGCAACCTACCGCGACGCCGTGGAAGCCAGTGGCGACGAGCGCCGCGAGGTGTATGGCTGGCTGTTCAAGTCCAAGCGCAAATACGCCCGCGACAAGCGCATCCGCATCATGCTGGAGGTAGAAGCCTTCCTCGACATCCACGAGCACTGGAAGTCCCTGGGTTACCCCTTCGACCACCTGGTGCCGTCGCTGGCCACCGCCCTGGGCAGCTCCGGCGACCGTCCGGCGGCGCTGGCGGAACTCATGGGCATCATCCTCAACGACGGCGTGCGCCAGTCCACCCTGCGCAT
This sequence comes from Pseudomonas sp. BN411, assembly GCF_029871235.1. Classification (GTDB taxonomy): domain Bacteria; phylum Pseudomonadota; class Gammaproteobacteria; order Pseudomonadales; family Pseudomonadaceae; genus Metapseudomonas. The sequence goes on along the minus strand of NZ_SSOM01000050.1, from coordinate 67,710 downwards.
CGACCAGCTCCACTTCGCCGCCGATACCCCTTACGAAACCCTGGTGGGACACCAGACCAGCGAAGGCAAGCGGGTGATGACCTCGGAAGTGGCCGCCACCCTGCGCGACGCCCTTTCCAAGGTGGTCGAAGGCGGCACCGCGCGGCGACTGCAGGGCAGCTTCACTCTGCCCAACGGCCAGCCGCTGGTCATGGGCGGCAAGACCGGCACCGGCGACAACCGCATCCAGACGGTGACCCGCTGGGGCACGGTGAAGAGCTCCAAGGCGATGAACCGCACCGCCACCTTCGTCTTCTACCTGGGCCCGCGCCACTTCGGCACCCTCACCGCCTTCGTCGAAGGCAGCCAGGCCGACAAGTTCAGCTTCACCTCCGCCCTGCCCGTGCAGGTGCTCAAAGGCATGGCGCCGATCCTCCAGCCCTACCTCATCCCGGGCCAGAACACCCAGTGCCAGGACCTGGCGCCAGCGGTGCAGGTGAGCAGGCGGTAGGCCTTTCGTAGGGTGGGCCACGCTTTATCGGTCCACCATCGGTGCCAGGCCTGGCCACGCTGGTGGATGTCAAAAGCGACATCCACCCTACAGGCCCGCTGCGCGGTCCCAGGCGATTGAAATCGCCTCCACAGGTGAAGCAGCTACTTCAGCCCGGCAACTCCCGCGACGATCAGCGCCACCGACACCAGCTTGGTCGGCGTCAGCGCCTCGCCCAGCAGGAGGAAGCCCAGCAGCACCGTGCCCAGCGTGCCGATGGCGGTCCAGATGGGATAGGCGATGCTCACCGGCAGCACCCGCATGGACAAGGTCAGGAACCAGATCCCGGCCACTGCGGCCACCACCACCAGCAGGCTGGGCCAGGGCCGGGTAAAGCCTTCGGCGTACTTCATGCCCATGGCGAACAACACCTCGAAGAATGCCGCTACCAGCAGAAATATCCAGGCCATGGCCGTCTCCTCAGAAGGTCTCCGCCAGGTCCGCCAGGGTCCGCTCGGCACGCTGGTAGGACTGCGCGAAGGCGTCACCGCCGAACTCGTCGTTTTCCACCGCCACCACCGTCACGTCGGTGATGCCGATGTACCCCAGCACGGTGCGCAGGTAGACGTCGGCGTGGTTCATGTGGGCGTTGGCGCCGCCGGGGCCGTAGCCGTGGTCGCCACGGGTGGTGATGATCAGCGCCTTGCGCCCCAGTACCAGCGGGGTATAGGGATTGCCCTGCTTGTTCGGGTCGAAATCGAAAGTGCGGCGAATACGCACGATCTGGTCGACCCAGGCCTTGATCCCGCTGGGTACGCCGAAGTTGTACATGGGCGCGGAAATCACCAGGCGGTCGGCGGCGAACAGCTCATCCACCAGCAGGTCGCTCACGGCAAGGTCGGCCTTCATCACTTCGGTGCGCGCCTCGGGCTCCGGATGGAAAGCTGCAGCGATCCAGCCCTCGGTGACCGCTGGAATCGCCACCCGCCCCACTTCGCGACGCAGGACCTCGCGGTCTTCCTCGCGCGCCTGCCATGCCTTGAGGAACGACTCCTGCAGGCGACGGGAATGGGAGCGCTCACCACGGGGGCTGCCTTGCACGGAAAGAATGGTGCTCATCTCAATCTCCTTGACGACTGTGCTTCCAGAAGCACATGAATTGGCTGAAACTCAGGCACTAAGCTAGTTACGCCAACCATCCCGGACAAATGAGCATTTGTTCATCTGGATGAATCTATTTCACCCGTGGAGTTTTCCATGTTTTCCAGCCTGCCCCTCACCGCCCTGCGTACCTTCGAGTCCGCCGCGCGCCTGTCCAGCTTCAAGGCCGCAGCCGAGGAACTGGCCGTGACGCCCACGGCGGTGTCCCACCAGATTCGTGGCCTGGAAAGCTGGCTGGGGGTGCCGCTGTTCCAGCGCCTGCCACGCAGCGTGCGCCTCACCGATTGCGGTCAGCGCCTGTTCGGCAGCCTCCACGGCGCCTTGCTGGAAGTCACCCAGACCCTCGACCAGCTTCGCCCGCAACGCAGCAGCGGCAATCTCACGCTTTCCACCACCCCAGCCTTCGCCGCCCTCTGGCTGATCCCCCGGCTTGGCCGCTTCTACGCCGAGCACCCGGAAATCAGCGTGCGCCTGGACACCAGCAATACCCTGATCGACCTGCACCAGGACGCCAGCGTCGACTTCGTCATCCGCTACGGCATGGGCGAATACCCCAACTTGCACAGCCAGTGCCTGCTGGACGAATGCTTCGGTGTCTATGGCTCACCTGCGCTGGTGGCCAGCCTGGGCGACCGCCTGCCGACCCTGATCACCATCCGCTGGCGCAACGCCCTGCTCTACGAACTGGGCTGGAAGGCCTGGTGCCAGGCGGCGGGCGAAGAACGCTTGCTGGAAATCGCGCCACAGCGGGAGTACGACGAAGAGCACTACGCCCTGCAAGCCGCCATCGCTGGTCAGGGACTGGTACTGGCCAGCTCCGTCCTGGTGTCGGAAAGCCTCGCCAGTGGCCTGCTGGTGCCCTACCGGCCGGAGGTCAGCGTGGCCGGCGCGGGCTACTCCACCCTCTGCGTGCCCGGCCGGGAACGCCACCCGCCGGTGAAGGCCTTCTTCGACTGGTTGAGTCGGGAGGTGGGGTGATCCCGGTGAGTGACACAACTTGTAGGGGCGAATTCATTCGCTGTATCTGCATCAAGTGTTGCAAGTAACTGCATTGCCCGTAGGAGCTGGCTTGCCAGCGAATGGCCCCTTTTCGCTAGCCAGCTAGCTCCTACAAGGCACCATTTCCGATGATGGGTGATCTCTGGCAACAGCTAGCGCAGAAACTCCCCCAACTCCAACCGAACAAAATAACGAACACAAATCAAACCAAAGCACTCCAGCGACAAGCCGTCACACCCCGCTATTTGCCTTTCACCAATTCGAACAGCTAATATTGTGTTCATTATGTTGAACACACTGATTCACCCCCTCCACTTCGCCCGTCTCGCTTCCCGCAAGCGCCACTGGACTGGCGACCTGTAGCCCCTCCCCTCTCCTCATGCCGTGGAAGCGCCGGGCACTGCCCCGTCACCCCATGGCCAGGACTTCCTGCAAACACGTCATTCGCCTCCGGGCGGAGGGCTCTGCATGCCCAAGGGAGGGCTCCATGCGTTCCTGGTTCTATCTGTTAGCCGCGATTCTTTTCGAAGTCGTCGGCACTACTTCGATGAAGTTCGCCGCCGAACACGCCCCCGTGCTCGGTCACCTGTTGATGTACGGCCTGATCGGCCTGTCGTATTTCTTCCTCTCGCTGGCGATCAAGCGTGTGCCGGTGGGTGTTGCCTACGCCCTCTGGGAAGGCATCGGCATCGTGCTGATCACCGGCATCAGCGTCACCTGGCTGGGTGAAAGCATCAGCCCCTACAAGGTGCTGGGCCTGGCGGTGATGATCGCCGGCATCCTGCTGATCAAGTCCGGCACCCGCGCCGCACCCGAGGCCCGAGGCCAGGAGGTGCTGGCATGAACGGCGTGACCTGGATCCACTTCGCCTGGCTGGGCGCAGCCATCGCCCTGGAGGTGCTGGCCAACGTTCTGCTCAAGTACTCCGACGGCTTCCGCCGTCGGTTGCTGGGGGTCACTTCGCTGCTCTGCATCCTGACGGCGTTCACCGCCCTGGCGCAGGCGGTACGCGGCATCGACCTGTCGCTGGCCTACGCCATCTGGGGCGGCTTCGGCATCCTCGCCACCGTAGCCATCGGCTGGACACTGTTCGGCCAGCGACTGGCGGGACGCGGATGGCTGGGGCTGGGATTGCTGCTGGTGGGGATGGGGTTGTTGAAGCTGGCATAAAGCTCGGAAATGGCCCCGTAGGGTGGATCACGCTTTACCGATCCACCATGGGGGTTGAGCCCGGCCACGCTGGTGGATGTGAAAAGCGACATCCACCCTACGCACTGAACCTCTCGGCGATACATGGCCCCGCTCGTTGGGTTTCGTTCCTCTACCCAACCTACGTCATTGCCCGGCCACTTCGTCCGCCAAAAAATCGCAGGCAAAAAAATGGGCGACCAGTTGGCCGCCCGCCCAATCATTCCGGGAGAGGAATGTCAGAAACGCTTGTGTCCGCATCACGCAAGATTCAGACAGGACTCTTTTTACGCGCCCTACCTCCCCCGAACCATTCAACGATGGTCTAACTCTCCTCCTTCCCCAACCCGTGCAGCTTCAGCTTGTTGGCGATGGTGGTATGGGAAACCCCGAGACGCTTGCCCAGCAGGCGGCTGCTCGGATGCTCGGCATAGAGCCGTTCCAGCACCGCCTTCTCGAAACGGCCGATGATGGCGTCCAATCCCCCATCCAGGGAGAAATCCCCCAGAGGCTGCGGTGCGCCGTAGTCGGGCAGGCGGATGTGTTCAGGACGAACGGTGCCGCCGTCGCACAAGGAAACCGCCTGGAACAGCACGTTCTCCAGCTGTCGCACATTGCCCGGCCAGTGGTAGTGACCGAGCTTGTCCAGCACCTGCGGCGCCAGCTTCGGCAGACTGCAGCCGATCTGCCGGCTGGCCGAATCGAGGAAGTGCTCCACCAGCGGTGGAAGTCCGTCGAGGCATTCGCGCAGCGGCGGGATATGCAGCGACAGCACGTTCAGGCGGTGATAGAGATCCTGGCGGAATTCGCCTCGGGCGCAGAGCTCGGAAAGGTCCACCTGGGTAGCGCAGATCACCCGCACGTCCAGGTACACCTCCTCGTCACTGCCCACGCGGCGGAAGCAACCGTCCTGCAGGAAGCGCAACAGCTTGGCTTGCAGACGCGGGCTCATTTCGCCAACGCCATCGAGGAACAACGTGCCGCCGGCTGTGAGTTCCAGCAGCCCCAGCTTGCCCTCCGGCCGGGCGCCTTCAAACGCACCCGGGCCGTAGCCGAACAGCTCGGTTTCGGCCATGGATTCCGGCAGGCCGGCGCAGTTCAGTGCCATGAACGGCGACTGCCCACGCGGGCTCGCCAGGTGGCAGGCGCGGGCCAGCAGTTCCTTGCCAGTGCCGGTCTCACCTTCGATCAGCAGCGGTGCATCCAGGGGCGCCATGCGGCGGGCCTCGCGCACCACGGCCGCCATCACCCTGGAGCTCTGGAAGATGCTGTCGAAGCCGCGCAGCTCGTGCTTTCGCACGTTGTAGATGCGCTCGCCCACGCGGTCGGCGCGGTGCAGCGTAAGCACGGCGCCGGCCAGGGCTTCGCTTTCGTCGTGTTCGGATTGCAGCGGCGCGATGTCGGCGAGGAAGGTGTCGTTCTTGATCTTGATCCGCAGGCCATTGATGCGCGCCTTGTTGGCGCGCACCAGTTCCGGCAGGTCGAAGTCCTCGACATAGCGCGCCAGGGGGATGCCCGGCACTTCATCCACCCGCACGCCGAGCAACTGGGCGGCGGCACGGTTGGCGGCGACGATGGAACCGCCCATGTCGATGGACAGCACCGGGAAGTCCAACGCCCCGAGCAGCGCATTCAGCTCCAGGTGGCGACGCTCGCTGGGCATCAGGCCCACGCGCTTGACGCCGAACACACCCGGAATGGCTTCCAGCTTCGGCCGCAGGGACTGCAATTGCAGGTTGATCATGTTCGGGCAAAGCAGATAAATCGCGTTGCCCTGGTCTCCCCCCACTTCACCGCGATTGACGTTGATGCCGTAATCGACAAGCAGGTTGAGGATGTCGCGCAGGATTCCCACGCGGTTCTGGCAATGGACTTTGATACGCATCAGGCACCCCTGGGTCGGGTTTTTCCTTGGGTAGTCAGAGAAAATTTCCCTTCTCGACCCTATTTTTCCGTCAAGAATATGTGACATTTCAGCGCAGCGACAAGGCGATGCATGGCCGTCTCGCCGTCATCGTAAAGTTTTCCTTACGCTTTCAATGGCCTGTGAATGCCCGTGCAGCCCTCGCCCCTGCTGCGTTGCGGCCCGGTCTGCGCTATCGATAGGGCAACACAACAACGAAGCCCCATCCCCAGGAGGCCGAATGAAAGCAACGCAGTACGTGGCCCGTGAACCCGACGCCAACGGTTTCATCCACTACCCCGAAACCGAGCATCAGGTGTGGAACACCCTGATCACCCGCCAGTTGAAGGTGATCGAAGGCCGCGCGTGCCAGGAATACTTCGACGGCATCGAGCAGCTCGGCCTGCCCCATGACCGCATTCCGCAACTGGGCGAAATCAACAAGGTGCTCCAGTCCACCACCGGCTGGAGTGTTGCTCGCGTCCCGGCACTGATCCCCTTCCAGACCTTCTTCGAACTGCTGGCCAGCCAGCAATTCCCGGTAGCCACCTTCATCCGCACCCCGGAGGAGCTGGACTATCTGCAGGAACCGGACATCTTCCACGAGATCTTTGGCCACTGCCCGCTGCTGACCAACCCCTGGTTCGCCGAATTCACCCACACCTACGGCAAGCTCGGACTCAAGGCCACCAAGGAAGAGCGCGTCTACCTCGCCCGCCTGTACTGGATGACCATCGAATTCGGCTTGATGGAAACCTCGCAGGGTCGTCGCATCTACGGCGGCGGCATCCTCTCCTCGCCGAAGGAGACCGTCTACGCTCTGTCGGGAGAGCCCGAGCACCAGGCCTTCAACCCGCTGGAGTGCATGCGCACCCCGTATCGAATCGACATCCTGCAGCCGCTGTACTTTGTACTGCCGGACCTCAAGCGCCTGTTCGACCTGGCCCACGAAGACATCATGGCGCTGGTGCACAAGGCCATGGGCATGGGCCTGCACGCGCCGAAATTCCCGCCGAAGCCGAAGGCCGCCTGACGCTTTTCGTAGGTTGGCGCAGAGCGGAGCGAAGCCCGACATTGCCGGCTTGCTGGCCCGCTCGTTGGGCCAAGCAGACTCGGCGCCAACCTACAGAACCCCTTACCTGGAGAATCCCTATGACCGCCCTGTCCCAAGCCCATTGCGAAGCCTGCCGCGCCGACGCCCCGCTGGTATCCGACGAAGAACTGGCCGTGCTGATCAAGCAGATCCCCGACTGGAACATCGAAGTGCGTGACGGCGTCATGCAGCTGGAGAAGGAGTTCCGCTTCAAGAACTTCCGCTACGCCCTGGCCTTCACCAACGCCGTGGGCGCGATCGCCGAGGAAGAAGGCCACCACCCGGGCCTGCTCACCGAGTGGGGCAAGGTCACCGTGACCTGGTGGAGTCACGAAGCCAAGGGCCTGCACCGCAACGACTTCATCATGTCCGCCCGCACCGACCAGGTAGCGGCGACCGCCGAGGGCCGTAAATGAGTCACTTCGCCAAGGTGGGCCGGGTGCCCGGCGATCCCATCCTCGGTTTGATGGACGCCTACCGCCTGGACCCCAACCCAGCCAAGCTCGACCTCGGCGTGGGCGTCTACAAGGACGCCCGCGGCCTGACGCCCATTCCCCATGCAGTGAAGCTGGCCGAGCAGCGCCTGGTGGACACCGAAACCACCAAGACCTACGTCGGTGGCCACGGTGACGCGGCTTTCGGCCGCCTGCTGCTGGACCTGGTACTGGGCACTGGCAACCGGCTGGAAGCCACCGGCCGCGCCGGCGCCACCCAGACTCCGGGTGGCACTGGCGCACTGCGCCTGGCGGCGGAATTCATCGCTCACAACCTGCCCGGTCGCGGCGTGTGGCTGAGCGACCCGACCTGGCCGATCCACGAAACCATCTTCGCCGGCGCCGGCATCAAGGTTGCTCACTACCCCTACGTGGATGCGACCAATCGCCTCGACGTCGACGCCATGCTCAAAGCCCTGGAACAGGTGCCCAAAGGCGACGTGGTGTTGCTCCATGCCTGCTGCCACAACCCCACCGGCTTCGACCTCTCACAGGACGACTGGCGCAAGGTGCTGGAAGTGGTCAAGGCGCGCGAACTGCTGCCGCTGATCGACTTCGCCTACCAGGGATTCGGCGATGGTCTGGAGCAGGACGCCTGGGCCTTGCGCCTGTTCGCCGAAGCGCTGCCGGAACTGCTGGTCACCAGTTCGTGCTCGAAGAACTTCGGTCTCTACCGCGAACGCACCGGCGCCCTGATCGTCTGCGCCGCTGACGCGGAAAAACTGATCGACGTGCGCAGCCAGCTGGCCTTCCTCGCCCGCAACCTGTGGTCCACCCCGCCGGCCCATGGCGCGGCGGTGGTCGCTACCATCCTCGGGGATGCCTCCCTCAAGGCCCAATGGGTCGAGGAACTGGAAGGCATGCGCAAGCGCGTCGCCGACCTGCGTCGTGGCCTGGTGGAAGCCCTGCAACCCTTCGGGCTCGCAGAACGCTTCGCCCACATCGGTGAGCAACGCGGCATGTTCTCCTACACCGGTCTCTCGCCGGAGCAGGTAGCCAAGCTGCGCGCGGAGTTCAGCGTGTACATGGTGAGCACCGGCCGCGCCAACGTGGCCGGTCTGGACTTCAGCCGGATCGACGATCTGGCCAAGGCAATCGCCAAGGTGTGCTGAGGGCCCCCGCTGCCCTCTCCCGAAAGGGAGAGGGCAAGCCCTCGTTCAGTAATCCACCTTCCCCCTGCCCGCCTTTATCTCTCCCCGCTTGGCCTTTCCTTCTAGCCGCCGCTTCTTCGATCCCAGTGTGGGCTTGGTCGGCCGTCGTGCCTTCTGCACCTTCGCCACGCTGCGGATGAGTTCGGCCAGGCGTTCCAGGGCGTCGACCCGGTTCTGTTCCTGGGTGCGGTATTGCTGGGCCTTGATGATGATCACGCCTTCGCCGGTAATGCGGCTGTCGCGCAATTGCAGCAGGCGTTCCTTGTAGAAGTCCGGCAGGGATGAGGCGTGGATGTCGAAGCGCAGGTGCATTGCGCTGGAGACCTTGTTGACGTTCTGTCCGCCGGCGCCTTGGGCGCGGATGGCGGTCAGTTCGATTTCGTCGTCAGGCAGGTGGACGCTGTTAGAGATCAGCAGCATGGGCATGCAAACCGGGAGGCAAGGATGCAAAGCATACGTAGGCTGCGCTGCGCCTGCCATCAACGCTTGTCTGCCTCGCTTTCACCGCCCCAATAAAAAAGCCCCGCCAGATGGCGGGGCTCAAATAAAGGAGCGGAAACCCGTGCTGTCTTAGAACACGTACTGAGCGCGAACAACCACGCCGTCGCCATCGTCGTCGCCGACGGCGTTGGTGGCGTTGTCCACCTTGGCTTTGACGTAGTAGCCGCTGATCTTGACGGCTTCGTTGGCGTACCAGTTCAGACCGAGGTTGTGCACCTTGGCTTCGACGTCATCGACGTTGGCGAAGGCGCCGTTGTCGTCTTCAGCTTTGATGTTGTCGAAGCGGTAGAACACTTCCCAGGCGCCGATGCGGTTGTTCGACGGTTTGATCTTGTCGAACTTGCCCAGTTTGTAGTCACGGGCTTCACCGGTCAGGGTGTAGGCCAGCTGGACGTAGTAGCCGTCGGCATCGATGTCTTCGCGGTTGGCAGCCTTGGCTTCGACTTCACGCTTCAGGTATTCGCTCTGGATGGAGAACGGACCGGTAGCGAAGGCGGCTTCCAGGCCCCAGGTGCTGTCGTTGTCGAACGCGCCAGCCGGGGTGTTGTTGGCACCGGCCAGAACCAGGCGGTTGCCGTTGGCGCCAGCGTCCTGACCACCGTCGGTGCTCACGCCGCGCATGCCCAGGCGGCTGCGGATACGGCCATCGAAAGCGGTGTCGGACAGGTCGCGCTGGGCGTAGTTCACGCCGAAGTGCAGGACGTTGCCGGCTTCGTGCATCGGGGCGAATACGCCGCGAGCGTTGAACTGCTTGACGCTGTCGCCGTCCTTGTCCTGGTTGGTGGCGTCGTTGGCCATGATGCCAGCGGAGCCGTACAGGGAAGCGCCGTAGGTACCGGCAACCTGAACGCCCATGCCGCCGTTGTGGGCGTTGACGTAGTCAGCCAGGTCGTAGGCAGCGGTACGCTCCTGGGCGGTTACCCACTTGGAGCTGGTGGCTTTTTCCAGACCGAAGTCGGGGTCGAAGCGGCCCATCTTGATGGCGATGGGGGCGAAGCCCAGGTAGGAGATGGAAGCTTCGTCGAAGTAGCCGTCGCCGTTGGCGTCGCTGCCGCTACCGCCACGGTTGTCACCGCCGGCGTTGTGGGAGAAGTCGTAGTTGACCTGATAGGCCCAGTCGGTGAAGGCGATACCACCGATTTCCAGGAAGGCGCGACGGAAGTAACCGGCGTCGGCGGTGTTGCCGTTTACGGTGTAGAAACCGTCGAAGCGGCTGTAGTCAGCCTGCAGGCGACCGCCGAGCTTGAAGCTGAAAGCCTTGTCGGTGGTGCCGACTTCCAGGCCGCCTTTGGTCTTGATGACGATATCGGCGCCGTCGGTGGTAACGGTACCGGCGAAAGCCTGGGCGGAAATGGCCAGAGCCATGGCGCTGGCGGCAAAACCGGCGAAGTGCTTACGGATCATCGAAGGGTTCCCCTATTGGTCTTTAGCGTTAGAAAACACTCGAGCGCTGGGCTCGTTGGTGCTGGTGGGGAATCTTGGCGGCGGGTTATTTCAGCTCAGTTGCTTCTATATAAATATTTTGTGACAACGGAACTTTTTTACTCCGATTTTTCATAAGCAACGAACCGCTCTGGAACGCGGCTTTCAGCCGATTCCCAGGGCTTTTTCGAGCGAAAATGAAGTGAAGGCGTCGACTTGCGAATTTGACGATTCGCGTCTACCGATAGGTCGGAGGATCGTTGCGCTAGAGGGATTCGCGGCGCTTCTGCGCCAGGCGCGCGGCCAGGTCGTCAACTTCGGCGCCCTGACTATCCGGCATGAAACGGACGACGGCCTGGGTCAGCTTCATCTGCTTGATGAAACGCCTGCAGTTGCGGCAGAGCATGAGGTGGCGGCGCATGGCCATGCGCTCGCGAAAGCTCAGTTCGCCGTCGAGGAGATCGCTGGAGCGGGCAACCAGTTCCTTGCACGTCAGCATTGGCCTGTCTCCTCGAAATGTTCCAGCGTGGCGAACAGCTTCAGGCGGCCGCGATGCAGCAGTACCCGGACATTGGAGAGCGAGATCTCCAACAAATTACAGATTTCCTCCAACTCCAGCCCCTGGCGCTCCCGCAGCAGCACCACACCGCGCTGCATCTCCGAAAGACTCAGCAGGGTCTTTTCCAGGCATTCGCGCAGTTCATCTTCGGTGAGCAGGGCTTCCGGCGAGTCCTCGTGCCAGGCCGGCACTCTCGCGGCCCAGTGGCCGTCTTCGGCGAAGCGGGCGTCATCCACAGAGCCGTGGGGAGCGGGAAGATCGTCCAGCAGCACCTCGCGACGGTTCTGCTTGAGTCGGCTTCGGGCGGCATTGGCGACGATGGTGAGGAGCCAGGTCTTGAGGCTGGAACGCTGCTGGAAGCCGTCCAGGTTGCGCACCACGGCCAGCCAGGCGTCCTGCACCACTTCATCTGCGTAACGCTGGCCGACGATGGCGTAGGCCACCGCGCGCATGGCGCTCTGGTAGGCGCCGATGAGATCGCGAAAAGCCCCCTGTTCCCCGGCCAGCAGCCGGGGTAGCAGGTCAGCATCGGCCGGGTGGCTCATCAGCGCTTGCGCAGAATCACGCTGCCGATGGAGTAGCCGGCACCGAAGGAGCTGAGCACGCCCAGCGCACCGCTGGGCAGGTCGTCCTGGTGCTTGTGGAAGGCGATCACGGAACCGGCAGAGCTGGTGTTGGCGTAGGTGTCGAGGATCACCGGCGCCTCGTCGGCTTCGGCGTCACGACCCAGCAGCTTGCGGGCGATCAGCAGGTTCATGTTGAGGTTCGCCTGATGCAGCCAGAAGCGCTTCACGTCGGCGACGTTGAGCTTGTTCTCTTCCAGGTGGGTGGCGATCAGCTCGGCGACCATCGGGCAGACGTCCTTGAATACCTTGCGGCCTTCCTGGACGAACAGCTTGTCGCGAGCGCCCACGCCCTCTTCCGCCGCGCGGTTGAGGAAACCGAAGTTGTTGCGGATGTTGTTGGAGAACTGGGTCAGCAGCTTGGTGCCGACCACGTCGAACTGGTGTTTGGAGGTCGCCTGGTCAGCGCGTTCGATGACCACGGCGGTGGCGGCATCGCCGAAGATGAAGTGGCTGTCGCGATCGCGGAAGTTCAGGTGGCCGGTGCAGATTTCCGGGTTGACCATCAGGATGGCGCGGGCCTGGCCGGTCTGCACTGCGTTGGTGGCGGCCTGGATGCCGAAGGTGGCCGAGGAGCAGGCGACGTTCATGTCGTAGCCGAAGCCGTTGATGCCCAGGGCCGCCTGGACTTCGATGGCCACCGCCGGATAGGCGCGTTGCAGGTTGGAGCAGGCGACGATCACGCCGTCTATGTCGGCCGGGGTCTTGCCGGCGCGTTCCAGGGCCTGCTTGGCCGCGCCCACGGCCATCTCGCAGAGGATGCCCCACTCGTCATTGGAGCGCTCGGGGATGCGCGGGGCCATGCGCTTGGGATCGAGGATGCCGTCCTTGTCGACCACGAAGCGGCTCTTGATGCCGGATGCCTTCTCGATGAAGGCCACGCTGGATTCGGCCAGCGCTTCGATTTCGCCACGCTCGATGGCGCCGGCATTTTCCGCGTTGAAGGCCTGTACATAGGCATTGAAGGACGCCACCAGCTCCTCGTTGGAGATGCTGTTGGTCGGGGTATACAGGCCGGTGCCACTGATCACGACGTTGTGCACGGTCGATCCTCTCGATACTGGGCCGCTCGCTCGAACGGCCGGTTCAGGCAGTCAGCCGCCAGCCGAAGGGGCCAGCAGCGGAAAATGGTCATCCCGCCAGGCGGGGTGGGACTGCAAACAGGGGTGGAGGCCATTGCGCGAACATCCTTCGTCGCGCCCCGCTGACGCCTTTCGCGCCGTCGGCGAAATCGCCGGAATCCTCTTCGCGGATGCTCCACTTTCTATACAGATGCGAAGGGTAACGCCAGAAACGACGGCTGGCGACGGGGACTTTCGCCAAAATATGGGGGAAGTGACGCGAACGGATAGTCAGTTTGCGACCTTCAGGTGACAAAGCGTAGTAAGGCTTCTCGAAGACGGGACAACCGGTATCGGGAGGCCATGGCCAGGAGAGGGACGACCTGTGAGGTCTGAAAGACGGGCCTGGGGTTTTCCGGTGCGGCGCCGGGCGTTAAGGTGCACGGCCCCACTTCGGCAAATGGAGAGCCTTCGATGAGCCTGCATGGCACCTATGATCCGCAGAACGTCTTCGCCCAGATCATTCGCGGCGAGGCCCCCTGCTACAAACTCTACGAAGACGATGACGTACTCGCCTTCCTCGACATCTTCCCGCAGTCCTTCGGCCACACCCTGGTCATCCCCAAACGCTCCGCCGCGCGCAACATCCTGGACATCGAGGCCGACGCCCTGGCCAAGGTGATGGCCGTGGTGCAGCGCCTGACTCACGTGCTGGTGAAAGAGCTGGAGCCGGCCGGCGTCCAGGTGGCGCAATTCAACGGTGCCCCTGCGGGCCAAACCGTCTTCCACATCCATATGCACATCGTGCCACGCTTCGAGGGAGAGTCGCTGGGCATCCATGCCAGCAAGAAGGCAGACCCGAACGAGCTGCAAGCCCTGCAAGCCCGCCTGTTGAAGCACCTCTGAAGAACCTTGGTGGAAATCCCATGGGGGATTTCCACCCTGCCCGGGCGCCAGCCGGACCGTCTTCCAGCGCTGTCGCCCTACTCCCCTGCCTTGTCCAGCACCCGCCGGCTGCGCTCGAACCACGCCCGCAGGTAGTCCGCCAGCACCTGGGTGCGCCGGGGCAAGCCGCCCTGCCAGGGGTGGACGAGGAACACCGGCGTCTGTCGGGTCTGGTAGTCGCGCAGCAGCCACACCAGACGGCCATCGGCCAATTCGTCGTAGATCATGTAGGACGGCAGCCGCGCGATGCCGGCGCCAGACATGGCCGCCTTTTTCAGCAGGCTGTAGTGATTGCTCGCCAGCGCGCCCGCCACCTTGACCCGTTCCAACTGGTGCTGGCGGTGGTAGAGCCATTCTTCGAAACCGCTGTAGTGAGTGTTCAGCAGGCACTGGTGCCGGGCGAGGTCCGTCGGCTGTAGCGGTTCGCCATGCTCGGCGAGGTAGGCCGGCGTGGCGCAGGTGATTTCCTGTAGCGAGAAGAGCGGCCGGGCCACCAGGCGATCGTCAATGTCCATGCCGGAGCGGATGGCCAGGTCGAAGCCCTCGGCTACCAGGTCGCGGTAGCCATTGTGCAGGTCCAGCTCGATGCGGATCTGCTGGTACTGCCGGGTGAAGTCCAGCAGCAGTGCATCGAAAAAGGTTTCACCCAGCGACACGGGGACCGTCAGGCGCACGCAGCCGGCCAGATCTTCCTGCAGCCGCCGAACCGACTGCCTGGCCCGCTCGGCCTGGGCGGCCAGTGCCTGGGCCTCCGGCAGTAGCGCGGCGCCAGCGGCGGTCAGGTCCAGGCGGCGGGTGGTGCGGTGCAGCAGTGCGGCTCCGAGGCCCTGTTCCAGCAGGCGAATGCGCTTGGACAATTGCCCCTTGCTGCAACCGAGGCGGTCGGCCGCGGAGGTAAAGCTGCCGGCTTCCATCAGCACCGCGAAGGCTGCCAGATCGTCCATTTCGCTCATGGGAACCACCACCCTATTGTTTCCATTTGAAAACCAAAGTTTTCCAATTAGCCAGATTATCGACCACAGAGCGCACTCTACACTGAACCCGTCTTCCCTTCCCCCACACAGGAGCCAGTCCCATGAAAATCATCCTCGTCGGTGCCAGCGGCACCATCGGCAAAGCCATCGAACAGGAACTCAAGGAGCGTCACGAGATCATTCGCGTCGGCTTCAGCAGCGGCGACTTGCAGGCGGACATCACCGACCCGGCGTCGATCCGCGCGCTGTTCGAAAAGACCGGCCCCTTCGATGCGCTGATCAGCGCCGCCGGCAAGGTGCACTTCGGTGCCCTGGCGGAAATGGGTGAAGCGGAATTCGCCGTTGGCCTGAAGGACAAGCTGATGGGCCAGGTGAACCTGGTGCTGATCGGCCGCGAGTTCGCCAACGACGGCGCCTCCTTCACCCTCACTTCCGGGGTGCTGAGCCACGACCCGATCCGCTTCGGCGCCTCCGCCAGCATGGTCAACGGTGCCATCGACTCCTTCGTACGCAGCGCAGCGCTCGAACTGCCGCGCGGCATGCGCATCAACAGCGTCAGCCCGACGGTGGTCGAGGAAGCACTGCCGGCCTACGGCCCCTACTTCCGCGGCTACAAGGCGGTGCCAGCGGCTGACGCGGCGCTGGCCTATGCAAAGAGTGCCGAAGGTGCGCAGACCGGGCAGGTCTATCGGGTCTGGTAAGGCGCGCTACAGCTCGCCGGCGTAACACACCGGCGAGCTGGGAGGGCCGTAGCGTTCCAGTTCTTCTTCGAGGAACTCAGCCAGGACTACCGCGTTGTTGTGCACTTCGTCCTTCGCGGCGTAGAGCAGCGTCAGATTGCCCTTGCGGGCCATCTCCAGCAGCCCCTGCCAATGCTCGGGATGCGCCGTCAGTTCGGCGCGGTAGAGCAGGCGGAATTCATCGAACAGCGCCGGATCGTGGCAGAACTGCTTGCGCAGGGTGTCCGACGGCGCCACTACCTTCGGCCAGTCCGCCAGGCCCAGTGACTCCTTGCTACAACCACGCGGCCACAAGCGATCCACCAGCACCCGCTGGCCATCGGTAGACTGCGCCGCTTCATACACTCGCTTGTACTGGATCATCTGCCCTCTCCACCCTTGAGCCTGGCGCCTCGCACCGGTAACGTGGCCGCTCCCTGAAGGAGACCCATGATGCGCTTCGCCCGCCCCCTGCTGTTCAGCCTCTTGCCACTCTTCGGCGCCTGCCAGATGTTCGCCGAAAAGGCCCCTGCGCCCACCACCAACCTGGTGCGCCTGCAAGGTGAGCTGAGCGTAGACGCAGGCCAGGTGATGTTCAGCCCCTGTGGCGAGAAACGCCGCTTCACCTTGGCGGACACCGGCGCCACCGGCCTGTTGCCGGAGGCGGCCAACCTCTCGGCAGATGGTCCCGGCACGCTGTTCGCCGACATCCGCGCCAGCATGGGACCGACCAGCGTCAAAGGCGCCGATGGCCAGCTGGACCTGCAGACCCTCTATCGCCTGCAACGCGAAGGCCACGGCTGCCAGGACATCAACTTCAAGCGCCTGCTGCTGCGCGCTAGCGGCAATGAGCCGAACTGGAGCGTCAGCGTCAGCGAAAAGGGCCTGAAACTCGACCGTCCCGGCCAGCCCTCCCTTGCCCTGCCTTATATGGAAGAGCAGTTGCCGGACGGGCGCTTCAACCTGTCCAGCGAAGCCAACGGCCAACGTCTGGAACTGTGGGTAGCGCCGCAGCGCTGCGTGGACGGCATGAGCGGCACCGTCCAGCACCTTACCGCCGAGCTGCGCATGGATGGCAAGGTGCAGCGTGGCTGCGCTTCGTTCGGCGGCGCCCGCAACGACTGATTCACCGGCAGCGACCAAGCCTCAAGTTACAACCTGAGGCGCCCTTCCCGCCCTTCGCCACTAAGCTGAGTGAAGGACCAACGGAAGGAGAACACCATGCTGCGTATCGCCCTGAACGGATACGGGCGCATCGGTCGCGCCCTGGTACGTGCGCTGTTCGAGCGGGGACTCGATCAGCGCCTGCGCATCGAAGCCATCAATGACCTCGGCGACTTCGAATCCCTGGCGCACCTGACCCGCTTCGACTCCACCTTCGGCCGCTTTCCCGGCCATGTCGCACTGCATGACGACCACTTGCAAGTAAACAACCAGACCATCCGCCTGCTGCGCGAACGCGATCCGGTGAACCTGCCCTGGGCCCAGTTGGGTGTGGACCTGGTGCTGGAGTGCTCGGGCAAGATGAAGAAGCGCCCCCAGGTGGAACAGCACCTGACTGCGGGTGCGCCCCGGGTACTGCTGTCGCACCCGCTGGACTCCGCCGACCTGACGGTGGTGTACGGGGTCAATCATGAGCAATTGGGTAACCAGCAGATCGTGTCCAACGCATCCTGCACCACCAACTGCCTGGCGCCGCTGGCCATGCTGCTGCATCGCTCGGTCGGCATCCGCAGCGGCCTGGTGACCACGGTGCACGCCTACACCAACGACCAGAACCTGCTCGACAAGAGCCACAGCGACCTCTATCGCGCACGCGCCGCAGCCGTCTCGATGATTCCCACCAGCACGGGCGCGGCCAAGGCCATCGGCCTGGTGCTACCTGAACTGGCCGGCCGCCTGGATGGCTTGGCGGTGCGGGTGCCGACGCCGAACGTATCGCTGCTGGACCTTTCCTTCATCGCCGAGCGGCCGGCCAGCCGTGATGCGCTCAACGCCGCCCTCGAAGCCGGCGCCCGCGACCTGCCGCCAGGGGTGATGGAGTGCAATGCATTGCCGCTGGTATCCAGCGACTTCAACGGCCACCCGGTCTCCTGCGTCGTCGACCTCAACCACACCCGCGTGCAGGGCGAACTGGTGAAGGCACTGGCCTGGTACGACAACGAATGGGCGTTCGCCAACCGGATGCTGGATGTGGTGCTGGCCTGGACGGCGCCTTAATCAGCCTGCCAGTGAGATAGGGTGGCCCGACGCGAACCATTCGGCCGGCGGGCCGGAATGTCTTCGGGCGTGGCGCAGCAAATGGCAGCGGGGCCGGTCATGGTGATCAATCCAGTACGCCGGCCGGCACCGGGGCGGAGCTTTTCCATTGGCTCAGCGCCACCCCGACGAAGACCAGGCCGGCGGCGAGCAGTTGCACGCCGGCCAGACGCTCACCGAGCAATCCCCAGGCGAAGATCAGGGTGAACACCGGTATCAGGTTGATGAAGCCGGTTGCCTGGCTCGCCGGGAGCCGCGACACGCCGAAGTTGTAGAGACCGTAAGCCCCTACCGTGACGACGGTGCCGAGGTAGATCATCGCGCCGATGCCCAGCGCACTGACCGACTCCGGCACGGGCGATGTGATCGAGGCGAGTGGCAGGAAGAAGATGCTGCCGATGAAGGCCTGCATGGCGGTCAGGAAGAAGGCCGAGTAGCGCGACGACAGATGCTTGAGCAGCAGCGTGTAGCCGGTGGCGCAGAGCATGGCGAGGAACTCGTAGAAGTTACCCAGCAGCGGTTGCGGTGCGTGGCCGTCAGACTCGCTGGCCAGGCTCAGCCACACCGCTCCGACTACCGCGAGGAGGAAGCCAGCCATCGTGCCGCGGGTGATTCGCTCGTGCAGCAATGCATAGGCGCCCACCGCCACCAGCAGCGGCAGGAGTGCGGTGATCATGCCGGCTTGGGAGGCGCTGGTGTGCTGCAGCGCCAGGGCTTCGAAGATGAAGTAGAGACAGGGCTCGCAGGCAGCGAGGCCCAGTAGGTATTTCCAGTCGCCGGGGCGGTAGTCGAGTGTGCCGCGCCAGCGCCAGGCGGCCAGGAAGATCAGGCTGCCCAGGGCCATACGGGCGAAGATCACCCAATGCGGGGCGACCTCCTGAAAGGCCAGCTTGAGGGCGATGAAGGAGCTGCCCCACAGCGCCATCGCCAGCACCAGGCAGGCAACCGCCACCAGTCGTCCTTGCTGCGCCATGGGTCACCTCCGGGGGAAAGTCGCCAGTCTAGGCGGCCATCCACGGGGCCAGACAGGCACAGCAAAGGGGAAAAACTGTAGCGTTCACTGGTTCCAGGGTTTGCCGCGGGTGCGCTGGTCCAGGGGCAGCTGCTGCAACACCGCTGCCTTGGCCAGCATGTAGGCGCTGACCGGGGCGCTGATGAACAGAAACAGGCTGATCAGCAGTTCATGCAGGCTGAGACCATCGGCATCGGCGGAAAAGAACACCAGCGAGGCAATCACCACGCTGCCCACACCAAGGGTGGTGGCCTTGGTCGGGCCGTGCAGGCGCATGAAGAAATCCGGCAAGCGGTACAGGCCGATGGCGCCGATCAGCACGAAGGAGCTGCCAAGGATCAGCAGCGCCGAAACGAGGACTTCCGCCCAAGGGGTCAGGGAAACGCCGGTCATTCGATGATGTCTCCACGCAGCATGTACTTGGCCACCGCCACGGTGCTGACGAAGCCCAGCACCGCGATCAGCAACGCCACTTCGAAGAACAGATCGCTGCCCTTCCAGATGCCGTAGAGCACCAGCATGGCGATGGCGTTGATATAGAGGGTGTCCAGCGCCAGCACGCGGTCTGGCAGGCAAGGCCCCTTGACCAGGCGGGCCAGGGCCAGCAACAGCGCCAGGCCAAGCATGGCCAGGCAGAGGGGAATCACGTAGGCGAGCACGGGAAAATCTCCTTGAGCGGCGCCTCGTAGCGCGACTTGATCTCGGCCACCATGGCGGCCTTGTCCGGCACGTCCAGGCCATGCACCAGCAGGGTCCGGCGGTCGGCGCTGAGGTCGGCGGCCAGGGACCCGGGCGTCAGGGACACAACGCTGACCAACACGCTGATGGCCAGTTCGTTATCCAGGTCGATGGGCACCTCGACGAAAGCCGGACGCAGTGCCTCGACGCGTCCCAGGGTCAGCCGCGCCACCTGGAAGTTGGCCACCAGCACATCCCACACGACCATCAGCAGGAAACGCATCAGCTTGAGCGGATGCCAGCGCTTGGGCCGCTCGATCAGCAGGGGCTTGAAGCAGAACGGAATCACCCAGCCGAGGAAGGCACCCAGCAGCCATTGGCCGACGGCGAAGGAGTCCACCAGCAGCAGCCACACGAACAGCAGCAGCAGGCTTTCGGCGGGATGGGGGAAGAGCTTTCGCATCATGCGCCGGCCCCCTCGATAATCGCGCGATACAGGTTCTGGTCATGCAATTGCGCGGCGCTGGCCTGGGCGTAGTCCAGCAGCGGCTGGGCGAAAACCACGAGCACCAGGCTGCCGGCCAACAGCATCAAAGTGGCGAACAGGCGGCCACCATCCAGTTCGGCGCTGCCGAGCACCTGGTGGCCGGTGCGCCAGAACAGGGTGCTGCCGGCACGGCTCAGGGCCACCAGGCTGACGAAGCCGCCGATCAGCAACACGCTCCACAGCGGCAACGCCCCGGCACCGGGCGGAACCGCCTGGAGCAGCAGCAGCTTGGCGAAAAAGCCCGACAGCGGTGGCAGGCCGGCAACGGCAATGGCACCAAAGAAGAAGGCCGCGCCGAGGACACCCGGATTCTGCAAAGCCGGTCCCTGCACCAGATGGCCGCCCTTGTCGCCACGCTGCCGGCTGACCAGGTCGGCAAGCAGGAACAGCGCGCCGGCTACCCAGGTGCTGTGCAGCAGGTAGAAGAGCGCCGCGCCCTGAGCCTCGGGAGTCCCCAGGGCGATGGCCGCCAGCAGGGTGCCGGCGGAAACCACCACCAGATAAGCCAGCAATCCCTGCAGGGTGGTGGCCGCCAGGGCACCCAGCGCGCCGAGGATCACGGTGGCCAAGGCCAGCGGCCAGAGCCAGGGCTGTGCCAGGTTGGCCAGCTCGCCAGCCTCGGGACCGAAGACCAGGCTGTAGACCCGCAGGATGGAGTAGATGCCCACCTTGGTCATGATCGCGAACAGCGCGGCAACCGGCGCACTGGCGGCGGCATAGGCGCGCGGCAGCCAGAAATACAAGGGCAGCAGCGCCGCCTTGAGGGCGAATACCAGCAGCAGCACCAGCCCAGCGGCAGCCAGCACCGGAGCATTCTCCGGCCCGGCGGCGGCTACCTGACGTGCCATGTCCGCCATGTTCAGGGTGCCGGTGATTCCGTAGAGCGTACCCACCCCAATCAGGAACAGCGCCGAACCCGCGAGGTTGAGGATCACGTAGTGCATGCCCGCCTTCACCCGCTCGCCGCCACCACCGTGCATCAACAGGGAATAGGAAGCGATCAGCAGGATCTCGAAGAACACGAAAAGATTGAACAGGTCCCCGGTCAGGAAGGCGCCGTTGATGCCCAGCAACTGGAACTGGAACAGCGCGTGGAAACGCAGGCCGATGCGATCGTCGCCACGAATCGAATAAAGCACTGCGGCGCAGGCCAGCACGGCGGTCGCCAACAGCATCAGCCCGGCCAGGCGATCCAGCATCAGCACGATGCCGAATGGCGGTTGCCAGCCGCCCAGGGCATAAACGCGCAACTGGCCATCGCCGGCCTGCTGCATCAACAGCAGCGCCACGGGCACCAGCGCCAGGGTGGCGAGAACCGAGAGACTGCGCTTCAGTCGTTCGTTGGACGGCAGCACCAGCAGCAGGGCGCCAGTGAACAGGGGTATCAGGATCGGCAGGAGCGTCAGGTGGATCATGGCGCCGACTCCTCGTCGGTATGGCCGTCGACATGATCGCTGTTCAGGTCGCCGACGCCGCGCAGGGCCAGCACCACCACGAAGGCGGTCATGGCGAAGCCGATGACGATGGCGGTCAGCACCAGTGCCTGGGGCACCGGGTCGGCATATTGCACGTCACGCCCGAGCACGGCGGCCTCGCCAGTCAGGCGGCCCATGGCGAAAAGGAACAGGTTCACGGCGTAGGACAGCAAGGTCAGGCCCAGCACCACAGGGAAGGTCCGCCCACGCAGCAGCAGGTAGACACCGCTGGCGGTGAGCAGGCCGAGGGTCACGGCGAACAGCGCCTCCATCAGTGAATCTCCTTGCTCGCAGCCGGGGCCAGGCTCAGTCGTCCCAGGTTGACCAGGATCAGCAGCGTCGAGCCGACCACAGCCAGGTAGACACCGAGGTCGAACAGCATGGCGGTGGCCAGTTCGAATTCGCCCACCAGCGGCCATTCCACATGGCCGAAGGCAGAGGTGAGGAAATTGTGGCCGAAGGCCAGGCTGCCAAGGCCGGTAAGGCCCGCGATGACCACCCCGGCACCGGCGAGGCGCTGGTAGTTCAGCGCCAGGCGCTGCTCCACCCAGGCGATGCCGCTGGCGATGTACTGCAGCACCAGTGCCACGGAGGTGATGAGGCCGGCGATGAACCCACCTCCGGGCAGGTTGTGCCCGCGCAGGAAGATGAATACCGAGATCAGCAGCGCCAGCGGCAGCATCAGGCGCGACAGGGTTTCAAGAATCAGCGGGTGCTTGGCATGAGCCCAGTTGTGGCCCTGGGGATCGCAGGTGGGATTGGCCAGGCGCAGGCCGGAAAGCATCGCGTAGATGCCTACGGCGGCGATGGTCAGGACGGTGATCTCACCCAGGGTATCGAAGCCACGGAAGTCCACCAGAATCACGTTGACCACGTTGGTGCCACCGCCACCGGAAATGGCGTTGGCGAGGAAGAAATCGGCAATGCCTTCGTAAGGGCGGGTCAGCACGGCGTAGGCCAGCAGCGCCACCATCACACCCACGGCGCTGGCCAGGATGAAGTCGCGAAGGCCGCGCAGGCTGGAGCTCTCGCTCGGCGTACGGTAAGGCAGGTAGTAGAGCGCCAGCATCAGCAGCACCAAGGTCACCACTTCCACCACCAACTGGGTCAGGGCCAGGTCCGGGGCGGAAAAGCGGGCGAAGGCCAGGGCCACCAGCAGGCCGCCGACACCGAGGATCATCAGGGAAATCAGCCGCTGGCGATGGAAGATCGCCGTCAGCACGCCGGAAAGCGCCAGCACCAGCATGCCCAGGGTGGTGATGCCGTCCAGCGGAGTCAGCGGACGCGAGCCGGCAATCTGCGGCAGCGGCGCCAGGGACAGCGCCACGAACAGCATGGCGCTGCCCAGCAGCAGGGCCAGATAGCGTTGCAGGGAACCATTCTCCAGACGCCCGGTGATCCAGCGGGCAGCCATCACGGCACGTTGTACTTGCTGCTCGAACACCTCCTTGGCATCGGTGTCGGGCAGGCCGGCGTACCAACTGAACAACGGCTTGCGCAGCACATAGAGCAGCAGCCCCCCGACCAGGGCCACCAGGCTCATGGCCAGCGGCGTATTGAAACCGTGCCATATAGCCAGGCTGTATTCCGGCAACACGCCACCCAGGCTGGCAGCGGCAGCAGTCGCGAGCAGCGGCGCCACGGTGAAGGCAGGGAACATGCCGACCAGCAAGCAGAGGAACACCAGGATTTCCACCGGCACCTTCATGTAGCGCGGCGGCTCGTGGGGCGGGAACTTGGGCAGGACAGCCGGTTCGCCATTGAAGAACACGTCATGGACGAAGCGCAGGGAATAGGCCACCGAGAACATCCCGGCCAGTGTCGCCGCCGCCGGCACCACCCAGCTGAAGCTGCCGAGGAGGTCCTGCTGCAGGGTCTCGCCGAAGAACATTTCCTTGCTCAGGAACCCGTTTAGCAATGGCACCCCGGCCATGGCCAGGGACGCCACCATGGCCAGCACCGCCGTATGCGGCATGTACTTCCACATCCCGTTGATCAGCCGCATGTCGCGGCTGCCGGTCTCGTGGTCGATGATCCCGGCGGCCATGAAGAGCGAGGCCTTGAAGGTGGCGTGGTTGATGATGTGGAACACCGCAGCCACGTTGGATAACTGCGAATCCAGTCCGAACAGCAGGGTGATCAGGCCCAGGTGGCTGATGGTCGAGTAGGCCAACAGCCCCTTGAGGTCGTGCTGGAACAGCGCCATGCCGGCGCCGATCAGCAGGGTCGCCAGGCCGCTCAGGCTGACCAGGTAGAACCACAGGTCAGAGCCGGACAGGGCCGGATAGAGTCGCGCCAGCAGAAACACACCGGCCTTCACCATGGTGGCCGAGTGCAGGTAGGCGGACACCGGGGTCGGCGCCGCCATGGCATGGGGCAGCCAGAAGTGGAAAGGGAATTGCGCGGACTTGGTGAACACGCCCAGCAGCACCAGCACCAGTGCTACCGGATAGAGGCTGTGCGCGCGGATCTGCTCACCTGCGGCGAGTACCTGGGTCAGCTCGAAGCTGCCGGCGATGTGCCCGACCAGCAGCACGCCGGCGAACAGCGCAAGACCTCCGCCGCCGGTGACCGTCAGTGCCATGCGCGCGCCCTTGCGTGCGTCGGAGCGATAGCCCCAGAAGCCGATCAACAGGAACGAAGACAGACTGGTCAGCTCCCAGAACACCAGCATCAGCAGCAGGTTCTCCGACAGCACAACGCCGAGCATCGCCCCCATGAACAGCAACAGGAACGCGAAGAAGCGCCCCATGGGCTCTTCGTCCGACAGGTAGTAGCGGGCGTAGAGAATGACCAGCAGGCCGATGCCGAGAATCAGCAGCGCGAACAGGTAGCCCAGGCCATCGAGGCGCAGGCTGAAACTCAGGCCGAAGCCCGGTAACCAGGGCTGGATGTATGTCAGGGTATGACCGGCGAAGACGCTATCGGTCTGGGCCAGCAGGAGGATGAGGCCAGTGAGTGGCACCAACGCGGCGGCACCCGCGCAAACGGAACGGCCATGGCGCTCGGCCAGCGGCGGAAGAAGCGCCCCGAGAAAGGGCAGCGCAACAATGAGCGCCAGGATCATCCATATCTCCCCTAGGTCAGCGCCATTTCCTCCCCAGTGTCGGAAACGGCAAGCGAAAAACCCGACGATTATCCATTACTATCGATTCACATCGATAGATTGAATTATTTCAAAACACGAGTAAGGCCGGAGAACGCCCAGCCCAGAAGGCGACAGGCCAATGGCTCTGTCGCCTTCTTCTGCAGGACTGGAACGGGCAGGAAAAAGCTGTCCCGATCGGGACAGCTTAGCTTCAGTGGGCGACGCGGCTGGTGCCGTTGACCGTCATGATGCGCACACGCTCGCCAACGCGGAAGACTTCGTTGGGTTGGACTTCCTGGACATAGGCGCGCATCGAGCCGTCGTCCTCGCGTACGGTGATTTCCACACCCTGGGTGCGGGTCATGCCTTCCTCGGCTGCTGCGCCCAGCAGACCGCCAGCGACCGCGCCGATAACGGCGGCAACCGCACTTCCGCGGCCATGGCCGATGGTGCTGCCGCCGATGCCGCCGACCACAGCGCCAGCACCGGCGCCAACCGGAGTCTTGGTACCTTCGATCTTCACCGGACGCAGAGATTCGATGGTACCCATGCGCACGGTCTGCACTTGCCGAGCCTCGTCACGGGAATAGCTGTCACCGGTCAGGCTCGACTGACAGCCACCCAATGCCAGTGCCACTGCCGTGAAAGAGGCCACCAGCAGGACGGGTTTACGCATAGCATTTCCTCCAGAATTGAGTACCTGTCCATTAGACTCCGCGCCGAGAAAGCTGTCACCTGAAGGGGCACACTACTCAGGCTTCGTTCAGCCTGAATTCAGCTTTCCTACAGCCGCCCGAGAATTATCCCACGTCCTCTCGTAACCCAAGGTTAGCTTATGGACTACTTCATCATCGTGATCACCACCGCAGCCGGTCTGTATTTCCACTGGTGGCTGTACGTCCGCATCAAGCGCTGGATGGATCGTGACCTCGCGCTGTCCCTCGCCGAGGGCGACAAGGCCAAGCAGGCCTTCATGCTGGAACAGCTGGAGCAGGCGCGGAAGGAAGGCATCAAGCGCAAGCAACTTCCCGACCGGCTGCGCCAGGCAGCCGACGGCTACCGGGCGCAAAGTTGAATCACTTCAGGGCGCGAGGCGCTCGCGAACCCAGGCGCCATCCACCAGACGGAAATTGAGACGGTCGTGCAGGCGGCTCGGCCGACCCTGCCAGAACTCGATGCGCTCCGGCAGCAGGCGATAGCCGCCCCAATGCGGCGGACAGTTGGGCGCCTGGTCGAGGAAGCGTTTCTCGGTGTCGGCCAGAAGGGATTCGAGTTCCCCGCGATCACGAATCACCCGGCTCTGGGGCGAGGCCCAGGCCCCCAGGCGGCTGCCCAGCGGACGTACCTGGTAGTAGGCATCGGATTCGGCCGGGGTCACCCGCTCTACCCTGCCCTCGATGCGCACCTGGCGCTCCAGGGCCGGCCAGAAGAAGGTCATGGCGGCGAAGGGATTGGCCAGGAGCTGTTCCCCCTTGGCGCTGTCGTAGTTGCTGAAGAAAGTGAAGCCACGCTCATCCAGCCCCTTGAGCAGCAATACCCGGCAGTGGGGACGGCCTTCGGCATCCACCGTGGCGAGGGTCATGGCGTTGGGTTCGACCGGCAGTTGCTCGGTCTTCACGGCATCGCCGAACCAGTGCTGGAACAGACTGAAGGGCTCAGCGGGAGCCTGGTCCTCGCTGAGCCCATCACGGGTGTAGTCGCGGCGCATGTCGGCCAGGGTCTGGGTCATCTCGGCATTTCCTTGTCTGCTGGGTCCTTCAGCTTACCCAGAACCAAATCAACGGGTTTGATCTGTAGCAGCGACCTTGCCCTGCTTCTCGGGCGTGGCCGGCTGGCTGTACTTGGCGATCAGTGCCTTCAGGGTCTCCTGCGGGGTGAGCAGGATTTCCACACGGCGGTTCAGCGCCCGCCCCTGCTGGCTGTCATTCGCCGCGCGCGGCACGTCCGATCCCACACCCTTGAGGGACAGGCGATCACGCTCCAGACCGCTCAAACGGAAAATGGCCGCCACCGCCTGGGCACGTTCCTGGCTGAGCTTGCGATTGACGTCTTCCTTACCGGAGCTGTCGGCGTGCCCCAATACCAGCACGCCTGTCCTGGGATCGCCTTCCACCAGCTTGGCCACACGGGTGATGGGGCCCAGGGTGCTGGGCAGCAGCATGCTCGGACGATCTGGATTGAACGAAGGATCTACCGGCAGGCTGACCACCAGCACGTTCTCGCGGCGCTCCACCTCCAGCTTGCTGCCCTTCGCCGCTTCGCGAACGCGCGGCTCGTACTCGTCCAACCAGGCCTGGGTTCGCTTCTCGTCGATCTTGGTCACGGACTTGCCCGCAGCCTTGTCCTTGCTACCCCCGAACGACCACCAGCTGGAACTGCTGGCGGCCTTTTCCGGTTTGGCGCCCACGCCCTCCTTGTCATGGCCGTACATGGTGCAGCCGGACGCTGCAAGGCAGAGAAGCAAGGTGGACGTCTTAAGGAGTTTCATGTTCGCGTACCCTGTGAACGATTGGGCCGTGCCACCCGGAAGTGGTGGCACATTAATTTCCTGGCAAGGCTCAAATTTTCTCTCTAAGCCTTTCTTGCGCCTAGAAAAAATGTGCCGAACTGACCAGTGGCTCAGCCCAGGCAGTCTTTGACCACACGCGCCAGTTTCTGTGCGCGCGGGTCCATCAGGACGTAGGGACCGAGGGTGTTGGTGACGAAGCCGAACGCCAGTTCGCGCTCGGGGTCAGCGAAGCCGGTGGATCCGCCAGCGCCGGGGTGGCCGAAGGCGTAGCGACCCATGCCGTAGGTGGCGTTGGCAACATCCGGCTCATCGAGCATGCAGCCGAGGCCGAAGCGGGTAGCCGTCAGCAATGTGAGGTCCTCGCCACGGGCATGCTCGCGGGTCAGCTCGGCCAGCAGTTCCCCATCCAGCAACTGACCGTCCAGCAAGCCGGTGTAGAAGCCCGCCAGGCTGCGCGCATTGCCGTGACCGTTGGCCGCCGGTTGCTGCATGCGCCGCCATTCCGGCTTGTTGGTGCTGGTCATGATCGACGGCGGATTGGTGAAGGAGCGGGTACTGAGCGAGTTCGGCTCAGTCATCATGCTTTTCAACAGGCGCTGCGCAGCGGCATCGCCCATGTTGCCCTTGGCGCGGGCGATATGGGCGACGCGGTGGAACTCCTCATCAGCCAGACCGACATGGAAATCCAGCCCCAGCGGCTTGGCGACTCGCGCCACGATGGACTCTCCCGGACCACGACCTTCGACCCGGCGGATCAGTTCACCCACCAGCCAGCCGTAAGTAATGGGGGCGTAACCGTGCGCCTCGCCGGGCGTCCACCAGGGTTGCTCGGCCGCCAGTGCAGTGGTCATCGCCTCCCAGTCATAGAGGGCTTCCGCCGGCAAGGCGGCACGGATTGCCGGCAGGCCGGCGCGGTGACACAGGAGCTGGCGAACGCTGATGCGCTCCTTGCCGGCGGCGGCGAACTCGGGCCAGTAACGCGCTACAGGCGCGTCCAGCTCCAGCTTGCCCTCCCCTACCAGTTGCAACAGGGTGACCGACGTGAATGTCTTGGTGCAGGAAAACAGGTTGAGGATGGTGTCGCTGTGCCAGGCTTCCTGGCCATCCTTGTCCGCTACGCCGGCCCAGAGGTCGAGGACTGTCTCCCCGCCCACCTGCACGCAGAGGGCGGCACCGCGCTCCTGCGGGTCCGCGAAGAGTTCGGCGAAGGCGTCTCTCGCCGCCTCGAAGCGCAAGTCGAAATAGCCCTGGGTCTGCACCGGCATGCTCCTGTAGGAAATGGAGGCGGCATTGTTCCAGCCTTGCCGCTCCTTGTGAACCGTGCCGAAGACGGGTCGCCCGTCAGGGCTTCCCGGCTTCCTCCGCAGGAGCAGCAGGCTCGGCAGGCGCGTCGGCCTCAGGCACTTCCGCTGGGGCCTCCGCCTCATCCTTGGGCTGTTCGGCGTCTTTCGCAGGCTCCGCCGGTTTCTCTTCGGTTGCCGGTTTGGCCGCTTCCTTCGGCTGCTCCTTCGCCGGCGCCTCAGGCTGTTCCTTGGCCGGTACCTTGGACTCCTGAGGCTTGTTGATGTCCGCCGCCAGACCCAGGTTGGCCTTACGCACCGCCTCGACGAAGCCCTGCCACGGACGGTCGGTGATGCCCACCAGCCCCAGGTGGCCGTTCTCGCCGTCAAGCAGGCGGCCAGTAGCCGGCTGGTCCAGATACTGGAACCAGTGAGCGCCGACGATCAGCGGCTCTTCAGCAGCCTTCTTCAGGTAGTTGGCGTATGCCGGGCCGCGCTCCTCTTCCTTGTACACCTCGGACACACCGCCCCAGAACGGACCGCGGTCACGGGAACCGAAGTGGAACTCGGTGAGCATCAGTGGCTTGTCCAGGCGACGCAGCAGGTCCATGTCCAGCCCGTGCTGCGGCTCGCGGGTGTAGCGATTGAAGCTGATCACGTCGCAATACTGCGCGCAGGCCTCGACGGCCTCGGGCACGGTGGCGGCGAATCGACCGCCCAGCAGCATGTGGTTGGGCGCGTGCCACTTCATGGAGTCGGCGATGGTCTTGAAGTAGGTGTCCGCATAAAAACGCTGGAAGCGTTTGAAGTCT
The DNA here is from genome assembly GCF_029871235.1 of Pseudomonas sp. BN411. GTDB lineage: Bacteria > Pseudomonadota > Gammaproteobacteria > Pseudomonadales > Pseudomonadaceae > Metapseudomonas. The sequence continues at coordinate 38,788 of NZ_SSOM01000050.1, read as the reverse complement.
TCCTCAATGGCCGGGTGCTCGGGGTTCGGCAACGGCGGCTCGAAGCCCGGATCCTCCATCAGCTCCCAGGCCTGCAGCTCGATGCCCCAGGCCTTGGAGAGTCCCTCCTGGTTGCGGTACTTGTCGCGCAGCTGCTTGAGGAAGGCGCGTTTGGCCGCCACGTCGGTGGTCAGGCGCAAGGTTCCGTAGGCCAGCGCATAGCGGGCTTTCGGGTCCTCGCCATGACCGCCCCAGGCCAGTTCGTTGTCGGCGAAGTAGCCGAGCAGCCAGGGATCGTCGCGATGGTCGCGGGCGGCGATGGCGATGGCCCGTTCCGCCGCCATGGCGAAACGTGGATCGAAGGGGTCGGGCATACCACCCCACCAGTCGAAGCCGGTCTTGATGGTGGAGAAATCACCGTGGATGGACAGCGGCAAGGTGTAGGGCATGCGCTGGCTGGTGTTGAAAGCCGGATCGCTCCAGTTGCCCACGGTGTTGAAGCCCCAGGCTTTCAGGCGATCCAGGCTTTGGTTCTTCCAGCGCTCCGGGTCGTTGCCGCCGTAGGTGCGCTCGATGTTCGCACCATAGAAGTCGTACCAGCGGCCCTGGTTGAACGCGCGGCCCTTGTTGGCGTCGGTCTCGGCACGGTCGTCACCTTTGCCGAAGTGCGCGGCCAGGGGCTCGTTCTCCTTCGGCAGCGACTTGAACATCGCTTCGCGGCCTTCGACGTAGGTCTGGCTGAGGCCAGGAGTTATCGCATTGACGCCCAGGGAGAAGAACGGGTGGCCTTCCGGAGTCACCAGGAACCAGCGGCCATTGCGTTTCTCTGTACGGAAGAATCCGCTGGCCTCGAAGGTTTCGCCGCCCAACCAGCCGCCGTAGGCGTCCTGCGCAGGCAATTTGGCGATCCAGCCGGCGAGTTGCTTTGCCTCTTCCTCGGCGCTTTTCTTCAGTTGCTCGTCGCTCTTCACCTTGCCCGGCCAGTCGACACGGGTGTACTGCCCATAGGCGTCCATCAGTCCGTCGTAGAGAGCCGTCTGCTGGTCTACCTCTTCGGTACCGAAACGGCCGAGCAGCACGTTCTGGGCTGCGTTCGGCTGGTTCAGGGACAGCGTTACGGAAGCGACCTTGCTGCGATCGAGCTCGCCGTTGACCAGGGTGGCCGGCAGCCAGCGCTTGCCATCGCGCGTCCAAGGCACCGGCGGAGCTGCACGCATGCCGTGGGCATTGGGCGAAGTGGAGGCCAGGGGAATCAGTAGTGTCTGGGCTGGACCTGCCGGCAGCGCGACCTGGGTGGTCAGGACCTTGCCGTCGGTGCTCTCGATGGCGACGTCCAGGGTGATGGCCCAGTCCTGCGCGCTCTGGATGCGCAGGCTCATGGCCTCGGCCTTGGACCAGTCCCAGCTGCCGATCTGCGGGGTGAGGCGCAGGCTCGGCTTCTCGGCGGCATTGAAGGTGAGCCGTCGAAGAATCTCACCGTTGGCGGTGGTTTCGGCAGTCACGCTCGGCAAGTTGGCGTCCTGGGTGGTCACCTGCACGGAGTCCAGCGGACGCACGAAATTGAACAGGGTCTCTGCCTGGGCAGCCAGGGGGATTCCCGACATCCCGAGAAGGATGGCCAGGACGAGGGGGCGTTTGGATGTCGAAAGCATCGGACCGGAGTTCCCAAGAGAATGCAGTGCATAGACCGCAACAAGTTCGTCTCTCGCCGTGGGTGCGACAAAACGAAGCGGGCCAGACAGGTGCCACGAAGCACCCGCAAAAACCCCGGCATCATCGCAGATCGGGGGAGCACAGCGTCAAGGGTGGGCTATCTGGCGCATTGCCAGTCGTCGCCCCGGCCATCCGAAAACGGGCCGGGGCAGCGGTCAGGCGATCTCGCGGCGGAACGGCGGCAAGGCATCGAGGATGGCGCGGCCGTAGCGCTGGGTGACCACACGTCGGTCCAGCAGCGTGATGGTGCCGCGGTCCTCCTCGGTGCGCAGCAGGCGACCGCAGGCCTGGACCAGACGCAGGGAGGCGTCGGGCACGGCGATCTCCATGAAGGGGTTGCCACCACGGGCTTCGATCCAGTCGGACAGCGCCGCCTCCACCGGGTCATCCGGCACGGCGAAGGGAATCTTGGCGATCACCACGTGCTCGCAGTAGGCACCCGGCAGGTCGACCCCCTCGGCAAAACTGGCCAGGCCGAAGAGCACGCTGGACTCGCCATCGTCCACCCGCGCCTTGTGCTTGTTCAGGGTTTCCTGCTTGGACAGGTTGCCCTGGATCAGCACCCGCTTGCGCCAGTCGCGGTCCAGCCCGTCGAACACGTCCTGCATCTGCCGCCGTGAGGCGAACAGCACCAGCGTGCCACGCGCGCCTTCCACCAGATCGGGCAGGTCACGGACGATGGCGGCGGTGTGGGCGGCAGCGTCGCGGGGGTCGGCCTTCAGGTCCGGCACCCGCAACAGCCCCGCGTCGGCGTGCTGGAACGGACTCGGCACAACGGCGGTGACAGCGGCCTTGGGCAGGCCGGCGCGCATACGGAAACGGTCGAACTTGCCCAGCGCGGTGAGGGTGGCGGAAGTCACCAGGGCGCCGTAAGCCACATTCCACAGATTACGGCGCAACGTCTCGGCAGCGAGGATGGGGCTGGCGTTGACTTCGATGTCATGCAGCGCACCGCTTTCCGCCAGGGTCAGCCAGCGCGCCATGGGCGGGCTGTCTTCCGGATCTTCGGTGGTGAAGGCAGTCCACAGTTCCCAGTTGCCCTGGGCGCGGACCAGCAGGCTGCCGAACAGCGGATACCACTCTTCCGCCTGGTGGCTGGCAAGGCCGATGCTGGCCTCGCCATCCATGGCTTCCTTGAGGAGTTCGGTCAGGCGAGTGAAGACATCGTGCAGTCGGGAGAATCCTTTCTTCAGCTCGATACCCAGCTCGCGAAGATGCTCGGGCACCACGCCGGCCTCGAAGCGGTGGCGCGGACGGTCGCGGCCTTCCATGTCCTCGCCGGCGCGGAAGTCGGCGATCTCTTCGCAGGCATTGAACATGAATTGCTGGTGGGCACGGATCTCCCGCGCCAGTTCAGGCACGCCTTCGATCAGGCGGCCGAAGTCGCCCGGCAGGGGGTTCTGCGCCAGCAGTTTGGTGAGGTTCTTCGCCACCTGCTCCAGCCAGTCGGCGGTGGAGCGCAGGCGGGTGTAATGGGCGAAGTGGCCGATGGCCTTGTCCGGCAGATGATGACCTTCGTCGAACACGTAGAGGGTGTCGCGCGGGTCAGGCAGCACGGCGCCGCCGCCCAGGGCCAGGTCGGCCAGGACCATGTCGTGGTTGGTGACGATCACGTCAACCTTGGTCATGCCTTCCCGTGCCTTATAGAAGGCGCACTGCTGGAAATTCGGGCAATGGCGCTTGGTACACTGGCTGTGGTCGGTGGTGACGCGCGCCCAGTCCTGGTCCTCGATGGCTTCGGGCCAGGCATCGCGGTCGCCATCCCAGCGGTTGCCGGCAAGGCGCTCGATCATCTGGTTGAGCAGCTTCTGGCCCTTCTCGTCCACATCGATACGGAAGCCCTCATCGGCGAACAGCTGGGCCGTTGCGCTCTGGGCCTGGCCCTCCTGCAGCAGCATGTCGAGCTTGGACAGGCAGAGGTAGCGGCCGCGACCCTTGGCCAGGGCGAAGCTGAAATTCAGGCCGCTGTTGCGCATCAGGTCGGGCAGGTCCTTGTGGACGATCTGCTCCTGCAGGGCAACGGTGGCGGTGGCAATCACCAGGCGCTTGCCGGCGGCCTTGGCCACGGGAATGGTCGCCAGGCTATAGGCCACGGTCTTGCCAGTACCGGTTCCCGCTTCCACCGCCACCACCGCAGGCTCGCCCTCGCGGTGCCCTTCTTCATCCATGGGAATGGCGCCCAGGGCCTTGGCTACCTCGGCGATCATCAGGCGCTGGCCATAGCGGGCCTTGAGCCCCTTGGCTTCGAGGAAACGGCTGTAGGCGCCCTGGATCTGGGACTTGAGTTCGGTGCTGAGCATGGGAGAAGGCGGGGTCGGAATGCTGGATAAATTTTCAGTACTTTAACAGGCCGGCTATGATAGCGCGCCTTCTTTTCCCCGCCGAATGGAGTTGACCGGATGACACCTCACGCCGCCCTTTACGCCCTGCACCTGCTGGCCGCCCTGATCTGGGTGGGCGGTATGTTCTTCGCCTGGATGATCCTGCGGCCGGCTGCCGTCTCCACCCTGGAACCGCCCGCCCAGCTGCGTCTCTGGTTGGAAGTGTTCCGCCGCTTCTTCCTGTGGGTATGGCCGGCGGTGCTGGTCCTGCCCTTCACCGGCGTCGGCATGCTGCACCTGTCGTACGCCAGCATGGAAGCAGCGCCGCGCTACGTGCACATGATGATTGGCCTTTATGTGGCGATGCTGGCCCTGTTCCTGCGGGTGAGCGCGCTGCTCCTGCCGCAACTGCGGGCGGCGGTGAACGCGGAGAACTGGCCGGAAGGTGGCGCGGTGCTGGGTCGCATCCGCCGGGTAATAGGATTCAATCTTGTGATCGGGCTGGCACTGGTGACGATCGTCGCCATTCGCCCGACGTTCTGATTACAGCCTTGCAGGCGCACGTCCCTGTGCGCCGTCCCACATTCAGAAACGCACGACCTTGAGGCTGCCGGCACTGCCGGCAGCACCGGCACGACCGGGTTGCCCAGCACGACCACTCTTGGCGCCATCAGCCTTGTAGAGCAAGCAGCCCTTGCCAACGCCGCCATGACCGCCGGCCCCACCTTCACCCGGCGCACCACCAGCCCCGCCATCCAGGCGCACACGGACCAGTTCCACCGGGAAGGATGCAGGCACCTCAAGGCGCACCTGCCCACCGGCACCACCGGTCTGGCCATCTCCGCCAGGCTGGCCATCCCAGCCACGGCTGGCATCACCCCAGAGGCAACCTGCCGCGTCGCCGTCGGCGCCGGCCAGCCCGAAATGTCCGGGAGCGCCGATGCCGCCGCGCACGTCGAGGGTCATTTCGCTCACCTGGACGTTCACGAATCGCAGGTCGAGGTTGCGCCCGGAACTGGCCGGCTTGCTCATGCTGCCGGCAGCACCCGAAGCCGTGATATGGCTACCGGTGCCTATCTCGCCGCGCTGCACCTCCAGGCGAAATGTCTGCTCGGCCGGCGCGATACCCAGACGCGCCTCGCGCCCCATGTGCAGTTCGCCGATGCGCAATTCGGTAACCCCCGCCGGGATCAGTAGCGTGGCGTAGTCAGCCACGTCGACCCGGTCGAGATTCAGGCTCCCGGCTCTCGACGGCAGCTTGAGGAAGTTGTGGGCTTCCACCGTTACCTGACCCTGGGCCAGGACAACGGGAGTGAACAGTGCGAGCAACAGGCAGAGCTTACGCATGGCCGCTCTCCTTGGCGCCGTGACGTGGGATTCCGAGCAGGTGGAAGATTCCGAACAGGAGCAGCTGCAGGCGATCCAGCCAGGGGTTGGCACGGCCACGCAGCAGCGAATTGAACAGCATGATTTCGAACAGGTGGACCAGGATAAGAAGGATCCCGGCGCCATTGAGCAGCATGTCGAATGGTTTGGCGAACGGTGAAACGAGGTTGACGACCACCACCAGCCAGAACAGCAGGGCGACGACTTTGCCCAGCCCCATGAATAAACGCATTCCTCCCCTCCCCCAAAGTTTTCAGCCAGGTCTGCCGTCGTTCGGTGGTACTGCTCGCCGAACAGGCTTTTTTCGAGTTTTGCGGAACATACGCCGAAGCCCGGCGACGCACCAGTGCGTCGCCGGGAAAAGAATCGAACTGCGAAATGTCATTGATACAGAGCAGCAAGTTCCTTCAGCGATCGACCTGGATTTCCACCCGGCGATTCTGCGCGCGCCCTGCATCCGTCTCGTTGTCCGCCACCGGCTGGCTTTCGCCCTGGCCTTCTGCGGTCAGCTTGTCGGCCGGTACACCCTGGCTCGCCAGGAAGTCCGCCACGGACCTGGCCCGGCGCTCGGAGAGCCCCTGGTTGTACTGATCGGAGCCCACGCTGTCGGTGTAGCCGATCACCTTGGCGCCCACCAGGTTGGCGCCAGTAAGGCGGTTGGCGACGGCGACCAACTGTTCCTTGGCAGTGGATGTCAGCTTGGCGGAATCGAAGGCGAACAGCACGTTGCCCATGTCGCTCAGGACGATCACCTCATCCTGGGGCGGCGGTGGGGCCTCGGTTGTGGCCTGGGGATAAGTTCGCTGCGGACAACCTCGGCTATCGACGGTCGCGCCGGCTGGGGTATTGGGACAGTCATCCCGGCGATCGAAAACGCCATCGCCATCGGCATCGCCGTCCTGCGCGTAACAGATCAGGCCGCCGATAATGGCGCCGGCCGCGGCGCCGCCGGCTGCCCAGGCAGAGCTCTCGATAGAGCCCAGACCACCGCCTGCCAGGCCGCCGATCAGACTGCAGATTGGCCAATTCCCCTGATTCAGCGGCGCACTGCCATTGCTGGACGTGGACGCGCAACCAGAGAGGAAACTGCTGACCAGAAGAAGTGAAATCGCAACCCGGGGGAGTTGGTTGCCCATGATGATTCTCCTGTGCCACCGGCCAGGCCGGTACCACAGGAGTAAAGACCCGGCTCCTGCGGCGCACAAGGCGCGCGCCGCAGGTATTCCGGGGTTTAGCGGTCGATCTGGATTTCCACGCGACGGTTCATGGCGCGGCCGTCCTTGGTGGCGTTGTCGGCTACCGGCTGGCTTTCACCCGCACCGCTGACACCAACGATACTGGAGGCCGGGATGCCACTGCGTACCAGGTAATCGGCCACCGATTGGGCACGGCGCTCCGAAAGTTTCTGGTTGTAGGCATCGCCGCCGACACTGTCGGTGTGACCGGTGATCGTCAGCTTGGCATTCGGAGCTTCGTTCTTCAGTCGACTAGCGACGCCATCGAGCTTGGCTTCGTCAGCCGGGTCGAGTTTCGCGGAGTCGAATGCGAACAGCAGATCGCGGACAACAATGGTTTCGTGCTCGACGACGACCACCTCTTCAGCCACCGGCTCTTCTGCCTTGAGCGGGCAACCATCGGCGTCCACCTGGGTACCGCGCGGAGTGCCAGGGCACTTGTCGCGGCTATCAAATACGCCATCGCCATCCTCATCGCCATCGCCGTGAACCCAGCAATAGGCTGCCGCTGTGCCGGCGCCGATCAGGGCGCCCCAGCCTGCATAGGTGCTGCTTTCGATCGCACCCAGTCCCGCACCTACCACACCCCCTACTGCCGCACACTTGGGCCAGTCGGTCTTCTGCAGGCCGGCGCAACCGGTTAGCAGGCTGGTCACTAGTACAAGGGGTAACGCTGTCCGTGTAATGCTCATAAGCAAGTCTCCTCTTAGAATCGGCCCATACCGACACTTAGGGAGTAAAGACGCCAGCCCCGGAAACCGCCAGCACTAGGCCACGAGTCGCCTTCGGGCTAGTCTTGCCCTACTTGTTCGAGGATTTTCGATGACTGATAGCTTCTCCTCCCGCACACCGCAGCAAGCCCTTGCGGCCCTGCTCGAACGCTACGCTCCGCAAAGCCTGCTGCTGGTCGGCGACAGCCCGCTTCCGGCGCTCGAAGCCTTCGCCGCCGCTCACCCGGAAAGCCAGGTGGTGCAGGTTCCCGCCGGCCCGCTGCCGGCGGAGCAGGCAGGTCGCCGCTTCGACCTCGCGCTGCTGGCTGACTGCCTGGAGCACCTGCCCAAGCGCGACGGCTTGCAGCTGCTGGGCGGCATCCGCAACCTCAACGCCAGCCGCGTGGCGGTGTTGGCAGACCTCAATGCCTGTGGCTGGAAGGACACCGACTTCTTCTCCCTGGCGATGCAGGCCAGTGAGCGTTTCCGCCGCGACCAGCAGACCCTGACCCTGTTCACCTACGACCTGCGCGAGTACAAGCAGGTCCCTGACTGGCTGAACGCCAAGTTCTGGGCCAACCCGGAAAACTTCGGCAAGTACTGGTGGTAAGCCATGAGCACTGCGATCTGTCCCTGCGGTAGCGGCAATCTCCTCGAAGTCTGCTGCGGCCGCCATCACGCGGGCCACCCCGCCGCCAGTGCCGAGGCACTGATGCGTTCGCGCTACAGCGCGTACGTCCTCGGCCTGGTGGATTACCTGGTGGAAACCACCCTGCCCGCCCAGCGCGCCGGACTGGATGTCGAATCCATCCGCGCCTGGAGCCTTGGCAGCACCTGGCTCGGCCTGGAAGTGGAAGGCCATGAGCTGCTGGGCGGCCAGCCCGAGCATGCCTTCGTCACCTTTACCGCTCGCTGGCACGACCAGGGCGGCGAACACAGCCATCGTGAACGCTCGGCCTTCGTCCAGGCGGATGGCCGATGGTATTTCCTCGACCCCACGGTGCCGGTGAAGGCGGGACGCAACGACCCCTGCCCCTGCGGCAGCGGGCAGAAGTTCAAGAAATGTTGTTCGAGTTATTTCTGAAGCGATGACAAAGAGGCCCGCAGATCGCGGGCCTCTTGCTATCTATTTGCGCTCTTCCAGACGCAGGTGGGATGTGTCCGGCGGCGGCCCGGACGGGGCGGACTTCTGCTGCCCCATATCGCTACCCACAGGCGCCAGGCTCATTCCGGAGAAATCGAAGCGCGGTGTCGCCGCCTCCGGTTTGGCGTCCTGCAGATCGGCGCCGACGGGGGCGATGCCGAAGTCCGGAGCGTCCACGCCAACGAACGCGGCCATGTACTCATCGCGCGGAGCCACCTTCAAGCGGCCCGGTGCCTCGACCTGCGCCGGTACAGGCGCTGCCGCGGGATGAGCCTGGGGTTCAGGCTCCGGTGGCGGTGCCAGCTCCACTTCTTCTATTTCCGGTTCCATGGACAGCACCTCGACCAGCGCACCCGCGCGCTCCAGGGTCGAGCGGTATTTTTCCGCGGCGGCTTCATCCAGGTTGTTCTTGAGAATCACGCGACGCCCCGAAAACAGCGTGGCAATACGCTGGGCGTCGGCCTGGAACAATTTGGCCAGGTTGGCCTGCACCAGTTCCGGTCGCGCCCCGGGTACCAGCTTTCCGGAAAAGGCGATCTCGTAACGACCCATTGGTAACACTCCTGACCGAATTGCCCTGCAGTATGGCGCAGCTTTTTTTCGGCCCACAACAGGTTGCGGCCGAGCAGTTGCTTGTTACACTGAAGCGTCACTTGGAGTATTGCAATGTTTTCCCAGGCGCAAACGATAAGAATTCTCAGCCTACTGTTTTTCTTCGCCCTACCCTTTTCGGGCCTCAGCGGATGCTCCACCTGGATCAGCGACAGCTTCCAGGATCCCGACGTTCGCCTGCTCAAGGTCGATGTAGTCCGCGCCAAACTGCTGGAACAGCAGTTCGTGCTGCGCTTTCGCATCGACAACCCCAACGACGTCAGCCTGCCGGTGCGCGGGCTCGCCTATACCGTTCATCTCAATGACGTGAAGCTCGCTTCCGGCGAATCCAGCACCTGGTTTACCGTGCCGGCCCACGGCAGCCAGACCTTCGAAGTACCCGTGCGCACCAACCTGTGGCGGCACATGAAGTACATCGTGAAGCTCCTGGAAAAGCCCGACGAACCCATCAAGTACCGCCTGCAGGGCGAGGTGAAGACCGGGCTGATGTTCGGCAAGAGCGTGCACCTCACTCGCAATGGCGAGATAATCCCCGGCAGTTACATCCCGGAGTAGAACCTTCATGAGTCAAGAACCCCACGTCCATGGTCCGAACTGCAACCACGATCATGACCATGGCCACGATCACCACCACGTGCATGGCCCGCACTGCAACCACGGCCACCAGGAGCCGGTGCGCAACCCGCTGAAAGAAGTGGGCCGCAACGATCCCTGCCCTTGCGGCAGCCAGAAGAAGTTCAAGAAGTGCCACGGCGCCTGACGCCCCCGCACTCCTCCAGGCCCGCCTAGTGCGGGCCTGTTCGTTTCAGGGCCGAGCGAAAGGCCCACTGGAGCCGTCCCGATGATCGACCTGTACTACTGGACCACCCCCAACGGCCACAAGATCACCCTGTTCCTCGAAGAGGCTGGCCTGCCCTACCGCATCCACCCGATCAACATCGGCAAGGACGAACAGTTCCAGCCGCACTTCTTGAACATCTCGCCGAACAACCGTATCCCGGCCATCGTCGACCACGCGCCGTCGGACGGTGGCGAGCCGCTGTCCCTGTTCGAGTCCGGCGCCATCCTGCTCTACCTCGCCGAGAAGACCGGACGCTTCATCCCGCAAGACCTGCGCGGTCGCCAGGACTGCCTGCAGTGGCTGTTCTGGCAGATGGGCGGCCTGGGCCCGATGGCCGGACAGAACCACCACTTCAATCGCTTCGCCCCGGAAAAGCTGCCCTACGCTATCCAGCGCTATGTGAAGGAAACCGCGCGCCTGTACGGCGTGCTCGACAAGCGCCTGGCCGACCGTACCTATGTGGCCGGCAGCGAATACAGCATTGCCGACATGGCCATCTACCCCTGGATCGACCGCCACCCCTGGCAGGAACAGAACCTGGACGACTTCCCCAACCTCAAGCGCTGGTACCAGGTCATCCAGGCGCGCCCGGCTACCGTCCGGGCCTACGCGCTGGTGGAACAGGTCAACCCGGCCGCCGTGAAAAAGTAGGGCGGGCGGCGCTTGCACGGCGCGGGGCGGCTCACTAACGTAGCGCGTTTGATCAGATGCCCCCTCTCAGGAGAGCCCGTTCCATGGCTTCGCCAGCCTTCAAGCGCTTCCTTCCCCGGTTCTGCGTTGCCGCCGCCGCTGGCGCCATGATCGGCCTCAGCGGCTGCCAATCCTGGCTGGACAGCCGCTACTCGGACAGCCTGCCGCCCACTTCCGGCTTCCAGCCGGTCAAGGGGCTGGCACAGAGCGTCTCGATCCGTCGCAACCCGCTGGGCATGCCGCTGATCGAAACCACCACCTTCCACGACGCCCTGTTCACCCTTGGCTACGTGCACGCGTCGGACCGCCTCAGCCAGATGGTCGGCCTGCGTTTGATGGCCGAAGGCCGACTCGCTGAAATGGCCGGTCCCGGCGTGCTGGAGATCGACCGCTTCATGCGCGCGGTAAACCTGCGCAAGAGCGCCGACATCCTCTACAAGAACGCCTCGCCACGGTTGAAGGAGTTCTTCGCGGTCTACGCCCGTGGCGTCAACGCCTACCTCTATCGCTACCGCGACAAGCTGCCGATGGACCTGGCCGAGTCCGGCTACAAACCGGCCTACTGGAAGCCTGAAGACTCGGTGCTGGTGTTCACCCTGCTGAACTTCGGCCTGGCGGTGAACCTGCAGGAGGAGATCGCCTCCCTGGTGCTGGCGCAGAAGGTCGGCGCCGACAAGCTGGCCTGGCTCACGCCCGTCTACCCGGATGAGCCACTGCCCTTCGAGGAAGCCGAGAAGCTCAAGGGCCTCCAGCTCGGTGGCCAGATTCCGGGGCTGACCGCACTGAACGATGCTGCTGGACAGATCGCCGCGCTGGACATGCTCGGCGTCGCCGCCTCCAACAACTGGGCCATCGCCCCGCAGAAGAGCCGTACCGGCCGCAGCATCCTGGCCAACGACACGCACCTGCCGATCTCCATGCCCTCGGCGTGGAACTTCGTGCAGATCCGCTCGCCGAAATTCCAGGCCGCCGGTGTCTCCATTGCCGGTGTTCCAGCAATTGTCGCCGGCTACAACGGCAAACTGGCCTGGGGCATGACCATGGTCATGGGCGACAACCAGGACCTCTTCCTGGAGAAGATCAAGCGCGAAGGCAGCCGCCTTTACTACCAGGCCAATGGCAAGTGGGTGCCCGCCAGCGAGCGCATGGAAACCTTCTTCATCAAGGGCGAGCGCCCGGTGCGCGAGGTGATCTACGAAACCCGCCACGGACCGCTGCTGAACTCCGTGCTGGGCCAGCGCAAACATCCGCTGCAGCCGATGGAGATCAAGAGCGGCTACGGCATCGCCCTGCAGACCAGCCAGTTCGAGGCTGACCAGTCGCTGGAGGCCTTCTTCGCCCTGTCCCGCGCCCAGTCGGTGGAGCAGGCCCACGAGGCCACCCGCGAAATCCGCGCCATGGGCCTGAACATCCTCTACGCCGACGCCCAGCACATCGCCTGGCAGGTCACCGGCCGCTACCCGAATCGCCGCGAAGGCCGCGGCCTGCTGCCATCCCCCGGCTGGGACGGCCGCTACGACTGGGACAGCTATGCCGACCCGATGCTCCATCCCTACGACCAGGACCCGGCCCAGGGCTGGCTCGGCACCGCCAACCACCGCACCGTGCAGGGCGGTTACGGCGTGCAGCTGTCCAACTCCTGGTACTACCCGGAGCGCGCCGAGCGCATCGCGGAACTGGCCGGCGGCAGCGGTAAGCATGACTGGCAGAGCATGATCACCATGCAGTACGACCAGACCAGCCCCTTCCCGGCCAAGCTCAGGACCATGCTGCAGGACCCGGGCATGGCCGCGCCCCTCAAGCAGGCCATCAACGCCCTGCCGCCTGCCGAACGGGCCAAGGCGCAAGAAGGGCTCGACCGCCTGCTGGCCTTCGACGGCCGCCTCAGCCCGACGTCGGCGGACGCTGCCTTCTACGGGGCCTTCCTCCACGAGAGCGCGCGGCAGATCTTCCTCGACGAGCTGGGCCCGGAAACCAGTCCGGCCTGGCGCGCCCTGGTGCAGACCGCCGACCTCTCCTACTCCGCCCAGGCCGACCACCTGCTGGGCCGCGTCGACAGCCCGTTCTGGGACGACGTGCGCACCCCGCAGAAGGAAGACAAGCCGGCGATCCTCGCCCGCAGCCTGGCCAGCGCCATCAGCCTTGCCGAAGGCCGCATGGGTGCTGATCGCAAGGCCTGGCAATGGGGCAAGCTGCACACCTACGAGTGGGTCACCGAAAGCACCCAGCTGGCGCCGCACATGAGCGCCAGCCAGCGCACCGGCCTCAACGCCCTGAAGGGCTACCTGGATCGCGGCCCCTACCCGGCCGGCGGCGACCACAGCACCCTCAACGTCTCGGCCTACCACTGGGGACAGGGCTTCGACACCTGGCTGATCCCGGCGATGCGTATCGTCGTCGACTTCGGCCAGCCCGAGCCCATGATCGGCGTGAACAGTTCCGGCCAGTCCGGCAACCCGGCCAGCCCGCACTACGCCGACGGCATCGATGCCTGGCTGAAGGCGCGCTACATGAAGTTCCCCTTTCAGCCGCAGAACCTCGATGCTGTGTACGGCACCAAGCGCCTGATGCTGACCCCGCAAAAATGATCGAGCGGCGGCGGAACTTCCCGCCGCACCACCGTTCTGATCCGGTGGACTTACTCCATAGATCACATTTCAAGGCGCCCCCGGGCGCCTTTTCTTTTGCCTGATCGCCGGCAGGGAGCTGCCTTTACTGTGGGGGCGAATTCATTCGCAAAGGGATGCACAGCATCCCCCCACAAGTTCGCAAACCGGCCCTGCGGTCCGGTCAGCGAATGAATTCGCCCCCACAACGGGTACTGCCACAACCTTGCGCATCGCCGTTCCCTTGCCGCATCCTGCGCCCTTTCCATCGTCCGCCCGAAGCTCCGAGACTCGACCATGGCTGACAGCGCCTTCTCCGGCCGCATCATCCAGAACCTGCTGGATACCGACTTCTACAAACTGACCATGATGCAGGCGGTGCTGCACAACTACCCGAACGCCGAAGTCGAGTGGGAGTTCCGCTGTCGCAACGACGAAGACCTGACACCCTACCTCGCGGAAATCCGCTTCCAGATCGAGCAGCTGGCGGAGATCTCCATCACCCCCGACCAGTTGCACTTCCTCGAGCGCATCCCGTTCATAAAGCCGGACTTCATCCGCTTCCTCAGCCTGTTCCGCTTCAACCTGCGCTACCTGCAAGTGGGTATCGAGGACGGTCAGCTCTGCGTCCGGCTGCGCGGCCCCTGGCTGCACGTGATCCTCTTCGAGATTCCCCTGCTGGCGATCATCAGTGAGGTGCGCAACCGCTACCGCTATCGCGACGTCAAGCTGGTCCAGGCGCGGGAACAGCTCTACCGCAAGCTCGACTGGCTCAGGGCCAATGCCAGCGATGAAGAGCTGCAGGACTTCCAACTGGCGGACTTCGGTACCCGCCGGCGCTTCTCCTACAAGGTTCAGGAAGAAGTGGTGCACATCCTCAAGCGCGACTTCCCCGGCCGCTTCGTCGGCACCAGCAACATCCACCTGGCCCGCGAGTACGACATCAAGCCCATCGGCACCATGGCCCACGAATGGCTGATGGCGCACCAGCAGCTCGGCCCGCGCCTGATCGACAGCCAGATCGCCGCCCTCGATTGCTGGGTTCGTGAGTACCGTGGTCTGCTGGGCATCGCGCTAACCGACTGCATCAACATGCAGGCCTTCCTCAACGACTTCGACCTGTACTTCGCCAAGCTCTTCGATGGCCTGCGCCATGACTCCGGCGACCCGCTGGAATGGGCGGAAAAGGCCATCCGCCACTACCAGAAGCTGGGCATAGACCCGCAGACCAAGACCCTCGTATTCTCCGACGGCCTCGACCTGCCACGGGCACTGGCGCTCTTCCGTGCCCTGCGCGGGCGCATCCACGTCAGTTTCGGCATCGGCACCAACCTGACCTGCGACATCCCAGGCGTCGAGCCCATGAACATCGTGATCAAAATGACCGCCTGCAACGGCCAGCCGGTGGCGAAGATTTCCGATGAAGCGGGCAAGACCCAATGCCGCGACGAAAACTTCGTCGCCTACCTGAAGCACGTATTCCGCGTCACCGACGCCCAGTAAGGACTCCGCACATGAGCAGCAACCGCCAGCAAGAAATCGCCAAAGCCCTGGACGTTGTCCCGCCCTTCGCCGACGAAACCGCCCTGGTGGCCGAGATCGAGCGCCGCAAGGCCTTCATCAAGGACTGCCTGCGCAAGTCCGGCCTCAAGGCGCTGGTACTCGGCATCAGCGGCGGCGTCGATTCCACCACCGCCGGCCGTCTGGCCCAGCTCAGCGTCGAGGAACTGCGCGCCGAGACCGGCGATGACGGCTACCGTTTCATCGCCGTGCGCCTGCCCTACAACGTCCAGTACGACGAGGCGGACGCCCAGGTGGCGATGAACTTCATCCGTGCCGATGAAGAAGAAACCGTGAACATCGCCGACAGCGTGATCGGCCTGGCCGAACAGGTCACCCACCTGCACCATCTCGCCGACGCCCGCCGCGACTTCGTCACCGGCAACATCAAGGCGCGCATCCGCATGGTCGCCCAGTTCGCCATCGCCAACGCCAACAACGGACTGGTGATCGGCACCGACCACGCCGCCGAGGCGGTCATGGGCTTCTTCACCAAGTTTGGCGACGGCGCCTGCGACCTGGCTCCCCTCTCCGGTCTCGTGAAGAACCAGGTGCGCGCCATCGCCCGCTACCTGGGCGCGCCGGACAGCGCCGTGCACAAGGTCCCCACCGCCGACCTGGAAGAACTACGCCCCGGCAAGCCGGACGAAGAAGCACACGGCGTGACCTACACCGAGATCGACGCCTTCCTCCACGGCCAGGAAGTCAGCCAGCGCGCCTACGACATCATCGTCCGCACCTACGACAACTCCCAGCACAAGCGCATCCTGCCGCTGGTGCCCTGATCGGGTGATGGGTATCGCGTAGGGCTGGCGCGCCCCGGTGCTCTGTAGGTTGGTCTGAGCTCCGCGAAGCCCAACGCAGAGGCCCCGAATCGCAGCCACAAAAAAGCCGGGCAATCGCCCGGCTTTTTCACAGATGCCAGAAAGGCCTCAGGCCTTGGGCAGGGTCACGCCACGCTGGCCCTGATACTTGCCGCCACGGTCCTTGTAAGACACTTCGCACGCTTCGTCCGACTGCAGGAAGAGCATCTGCGCCACGCCTTCGTGGGCGTAGATCTTCGCCGGCAGGTTGGTGGTGTTGGAGAACTCCAGGGTCACATGACCTTCCCACTCGGGTTCCAGCGGGGTGACGTTGACGATGATGCCGCAGCGGGCATAGGTGCTCTTGCCGAGGCAGATGGTCAGCACATCGCGGGGAATGCGGAAGTATTCCACGGTGCGGGCCAGGGCGAAGGAGTTCGGCGGGATGATGCAGACGTCGCTGTTGATGTCGACGAAGCTCTTCTCGTCGAAGTTCTTCGGGTCCACCACAGCCGAATGGATGTTGGTGAACACCTTGAATTCGGCGGCGCAGCGCACGTCGTAGCCGTAGCTGGAAACGCCGTAGGAAATCACCCGGCTATCGTCCGCACCGCGCACCTGACGCTCGACGAACGGCTCGATCATGCCGTGCTCCAGCGCCATGCGGCGAATCCACTTGTCCGATTTGATAGTCATGGCGGGCGTCCTGTCAGGGGGGTGAAAAATTGACCGCGAATCTTACAGTCCGGCGAAGGCCCGGGCAAAGGCCCCGCCGGATGGCCGGAATGTCAGTCGTCGCTGATGGTGATGTTCGGCATGGCGGTGGCCGCTTGGTCGGACAGCGCGATTCGCGCCCCGACGCTGCGGGCCGCCTGCTGGTAGATCATGGCGATCTGGCTTTCCGGGTCGGCGATGGTGGTCGGCTTGCCACCATCGGATTGCATGCGAATGGCCATGGACAGCGGCAGCGATGCCAGCAGCTCGACGCCGTACTGCGCGGCCAGCTTCTCGCCACCGCCCTCGCCGAACAGGTGCTCGGCATGGCCGCAGTTGGAGCAGATGTGCACGGCCATGTTCTCCACCACGCCCAGCACCGGGATGTTCACCTTGCGGAACATCTCCACACCCTTCTTGGCATCCAGCAGCGCAAGGTCCTGCGGGGTGGTGACGATCACCGCACCGGCCACCGGCACCTTCTGCGCCAGGGTCAGCTGGATATCACCGGTGCCCGGCGGCATATCCACCACCAGGTAGTCGAGGTTTTCCCAGGCGGTCTGGGTGATCAGTTGGATCAGCGCACCGGAAACCATCGGGCCGCGCCACACCACCGGCGTGTTGTCGTCGGTGAGGAAGGCCATGGACATCACCTGGACACCATGCGCCTCAAGCGGAATGAAGAACTTCTGGTCACGCACCTTGGGCCGGGTGCCTTCGGGAATGCCGAACATGATGCCCTGGCTGGGGCCATAGATATCGGCGTCGAGGATGCCCACTCGCGCGCCTTCGCGGGCCAGCGCCAGGGCCAGGTTGGCGGCGGTGGTGGACTTGCCCACGCCGCCCTTGCCCGAGGCCACGGCGATGATGTTCTTCACGTTGGCCAGCGCCGGCACCTGCTCCTGGGCCTTGTGCGCCTCGATCACGCAATCCACCTGTACATCGGCGCTGTCCACGCCATCCAGGTTCTCCAGCGCCATCTTCAGCATCTGTGCCCAGCCGGCCTTGAACAGACCGGCGGCGTAGCCCAGTTCCAGGCGCACGCGGACCTTGCCGCCCTGGATATCGACCTCGCGCAGGCAACCGGCGCTGACCGGGTCCTGGTCGAGGTGGGGATCGGTGAACTGGCGCAGGGTTGCTTCAACCTGGGCGCGGGAAACGGTGCTCATGGCAAGACTCCAGGAAATATCCGAGCAAATCAGGCGGCTATCCTACCCGACCGCCCGGCCGCTTGGTCCTCCGCGCGTGAAAAAATCGCGGCGGGCCTATATAGTTGCCGACTTCCCTTCTGTTTTACATCCGGTAGCCGAGCACCATGACCGAGCCCCGCAAAATCCTTGTGACAAGCGCCCTTCCCTATGCCAACGGGTCCATCCACCTCGGGCATATGGTCGAGTACATCCAGACCGATATCTGGGTGCGCTTCCAGAAGATGCGTGGCAACCAGGCCGTCTATGTCTGCGCCGACGACGCCCACGGTTCGGCAATCATGCTGCGCGCCGAAAAGGAGGGCATCACCTCCGAGCAACTGATCGACAACGTCCGCGCCGAGCACACTACCGACTTCGCCGACTTCCTGGTGGACTTCGACAACTACCACTCCACCCATTCGGAAGAAAACCGCGTCCTGTCCAGCAGCATCTACACCAAGCTGCGCGACTCCGGTCACATCGGCACCCGTCCGGTGACCCAGTACTACGACCCGGAAAAGGAAATGTTCCTGGCCGACCGCTTCATCAAGGGCACCTGCCCGAAGTGCGGCACCGAAGACCAGTACGGCGACAACTGCGAATCCTGCGGCGCGACCTACTCGCCCACCGAACTGAAGAACCCGAAGTCCGCCATCTCCGGCGCCACTCCGGTGCTCAAGGAATCCCTGCACTACTTCTTCAAGCTGCCGAACTTCGACGCCATGCTGAAAGAGTGGACCCGCAGCGGCGCCCTGCAGGAGTCGGTGGCCAACAAGATCGCCGAATGGCTGGATGCCGGCCTGCAGGAGTGGGACATCAGCCGTGATGCGCCCTACTTCGGCTTCGAGATCCCGGACGCGCCCGGCAAGTACTTCTATGTCTGGCTGGACGCGCCCATCGGCTACATGGCCAGCTTCCAGAACCTCTGCGCGCGCCGTCCGGAACTGGACTTCGACGCGTTCTGGAACAAGGATTCCAAGGCCGAGCTGTACCACTTCATCGGCAAGGACATCGTCAACTTCCACGCCCTGTTCTGGCCCGCCATGCTCGAAGGCGCCGGCTACCGCAAGCCGACCGCACTGAACGTGCACGGCTACCTGACCGTGAACGGCCAGAAGATGTCCAAGTCCCGTGGCACCTTCATCAAGGCGCGCACCTACCTGGATCACCTGCAGCCGGAATACCTTCGCTACTACTACGCGTCCAAGCTGAGCCGCAGCGTCGACGACCTCGACCTGAACCTCGAGGACTTCGTGCAAAAGGTCAACTCCGACCTGGTGGGCAAGGTGGTCAACATCGCCAGCCGTTGCGCCGGTTTCATCCACAAGGGCAACGCCGGCAAGCTGGTGGCCGAGAATGCCGCGCCGGAGCTGTTCGCCGACTTCGCTGCCGCAGCCCCGAGCATCACTGAAGCCTACGAGAACCGTGACTTCGCCCGCGCCATGCGCGAAATCATGGCCCTGGCCGACCGCGCCAACGCCTGGATCGCCGACAAGGCGCCCTGGGCCCTGGCCAAGCAGGAAGGCAAGCAGGCCGAGGTACAGGCTGTCTGCGCCGCTGGCGTGAACCTGTTCCGCCAACTGGTGATCTTCCTCAAGCCCGTGCTGCCGCATCTGGCCGCCGCCGCCGAGCAGTTCCTCAACGTCGCCCCGTTGACCTGGGATGACCACAAGGTGCTGCTGGCCGACCACCAACTGAACGCCTTCAACCCGCTGATGACCCGCATCGAGCCAGCGAAGATCGAAGCCATGGTCGCCGCCTCCAAGGAAGACCTGGCCGCCGCCTCGGCGCCCAAGGGCAACGGCGAACTGGAGAAGGACCCGCTGGCAGCGGAAATCGCCTTTGACACCTTCGCCGCCGTCGACCTGCGCATCGCGCTGATCGAGAAGGCCGAGTTCGTCGAAGGCGCCGACAAGCTGCTGCGCCTCTCCCTGGACATCGGCGATGCCAAGCGCAACGTCTTCTCCGGCATCAAGAGCGCCTACCCGGACCCGAGCAAGCTGGAAGGCCGCCTCACCCTGTACGTCGCCAACCTGGCGGCGCGCAAGATGAAGTTCGGCGTATCCGAGGGCATGGTCCTGGCCGCCGGCCCCGGTGGCGAGGAAATCTACCTGCTCAGCCCGGACAGCGGCGCCAAGCCCGGCCAGCGCGTGAAATAACACCGCAAGCTCCAGCAAAATGCCCGCTCCTGCGGGCATTTTTGCTTCGGAGCTTCAACCCTTGGCCCCATACGCAGGATGTGGCGGGCGGCGCTCCGCTGGAGCGAAGCGATACCCATCGCTGACTTCTGCCCGCCGACCGAATCCGCATGGACCTGAGCTAGCCTTGTAGCAGGGCGCTGGCCATCGCGACCGCGCCCCTGTACCGCTCCGGCTGCATCCCGGATAATACGCGGCCCTTTTTCCAGCCTGGCGACGCTCCGTCCCTATGACCGACTTCATCTTCGCCCTGCTCGGCGCGGCCCTGGTCAACAACCTCATTCTCGGCCTGCCCCTGGGCGCCGACAGCCTGCGTCAGCCGCGCAGCCGTGCGCTGGCCCTGGCCGGCGGTGTGTTGATCGCGCTGGCCACGCCCATCGCCTGGCTGCTCGAACAGCTTGTGCTGGCCCCGCTGGGTCTCGAATCGCTGCGCCTGTTCATCTTCCTGCCGCTGCTGGCGCCGCTTGCCTGGCTCTGCCTGGAAGGATTGGCCCGTGTAGGGCCGAACCTGTCGCGGGACGGCCTCTGGCCACTGCTGCTGGCCAACGGCGCGGCCCTGGGCGCCATGCTGGTCGGCAGCGCCGGCGGCTTTGGCTCGGCCCTCGGCCTGGGCCTTGGCGGTGGCATCGGTTTCTGGCTGGTGCTGACCCTGTTCGACGACCTGCTGCAACAGGTGGATGAAACCAAAGTGCCTGCCGTCTTCCGTGGTACCCCGATGCTGCTGATCTGCGCCGGCCTGATGGGCCTGGCCTTCCTCGGCTTCAATGGCATGGGGGCGCAATGAGCCAGGCCAACCTGATCCAGAGCATCGATGCCCTCCTGCCGCAAACGCAGTGTGGCAAGTGTGGTCACCCCGGCTGCAAGCCCTACGCCGAAGGTATCGCCCAAGGCGAAGCGATCAACAAGTGCCCGCCCGGCGGCACCACCACCATCATCGCCCTGGCCGACTTGCTGAAGGTCCAGCCGCTGCCGCTGGATGCGCCCAACGGCCCGGTGCCGCCGCAGATCGCGTTCATCCGCGAGGCGGAATGCATCGGCTGCACCAAGTGCATCCAGGCCTGCCCGGTGGACGCCATCGTCGGCGCAGCCAAGCAGATGCACACCGTCATCACCGACGAATGCACCGGCTGCGAACTCTGCGTGGTGCCCTGTCCGGTGGACTGCATCGATATCCTGCCCCTTGCCGAACCGGCCGCCGGCGCCCAGCGCGGCCACGCCGACCAGTTCCGCGAGCGCTTCGAATTCCGCAATGCACGCTTGGCGCGCGAGGAAGCCCGCCGCCAGGCCGAACGTGAAGCCCGTGCCGCCCGCGCAGCCCAGGTACAGCAGAGCACCGCTGCCGCGCCGCAGGACGCCGTGCAGGCCGCCATCGAACGGGTGAAGGCGCAGAAGGCCGCCACACCGAGCCTGAGCGACCAGCAGAAGCGCCTGAAGATCGAGGCCGCCATGGCCCAGGTGGCGCTGAAGAAGGCCGAAGACAAGCTGGAGGTCTACGGCACGTCCGACCTGCAGGCACTGGTCGTCGAACTGCGTGCCGCCAACGAGAAAGCCCAGGCCGCGCTCAAGGCAGCGCTGGAGGCCGCTGCGCCACAGGCAGACGAGGCCACGCTCAAGCAGGCGAAGATCGCCGCCGCCATGAGCCGCACCCAGTTGGCACGGGCCGAGAAAGCCTTTGGCGAATCCCCCACTGCCGAACAACAGTCCCAGCTGGCTGAACTGCGCGCCGCCGTGGACCAGGCACAACAACGCCTGGACGCTGCTCACGGCACCCCGGCCGCGCCCGTGGCCACTGAGGGGGAAACGCGCCTCAAGCAGGCCAAGATCGCCCTCGTCAGCCGTCGCGCAGAGCTCAAGGGCGCCGAACAGCGCGGCGCCAGCGAGGCGGAACTGGCTCCGTTGCGCCAGGCGCTGGCCGATGCCGAAGCCGCCCTGCACACCGCCGAGGACGCCTCCGGCAAGCAGCCGCCCGACCTGCAGCGCATCGACAAGCGCCCCGTGGACCCGGCCGTGCGCGCGCTGAAAACCGAACTGGCCTACGCCCGCGCCGACGTCAGCAAGCTGGAACGCCAGGCCGACGCCGACCCGGCAGCGCTGGCCCAGGCCCGCGAACGCCTGGCCCGGGCTGAGCGAAACCTCAATGAGCAGCGCTGAGCAGTGCTTCGTCTGTAGGAGCGAGCTTGCTCGCGAACGCACGCTGCAGCGCATTCTTCGCGAGCAAGCTCGCTCCTACGATTTCTTGCGAGTCCGGCCATGACCACACGCCCGGCCTTCGACCCGCGCCCCAGCATGCAGCTGGTGCTGGTCGCCTGCCTGCCGGGCCTTCTCGCGTTGTTCTGGCAATACGGCTGGGGCAGCGTGCTGCAATTGCTGGTGGCATTGCCGGTCGCCGTCGCCTGCGAGGCCCTGGTGCGCTGCCTGCGCCAGCAGCCCGCCGTGCCGGAGTCGTCGCTCCTCAACCAGCCGTTGCTGGGTGAAGGCAGTGCCCTGGTCAGCGCCGTGTTGCTCGCGCTGGCCCTGCCGCCCTACTCGCCCTGGTGGCTGACCGCCAGTGCCTGCGCCTTCGCCCTGCTGTTCGGCAAGGCGCTGTTCGGTGGCTTCGGCCAGAACCCCCTCAACCCGGCCATGCTTGGCTACGCCCTGGTACTGGTGGCCTTTCCCGCTCACCTCAACCAGTGGCCTACACCGGGCCAGCACCCAGGCCTCGGCGAATCCCTGCAACAGGTGCTGGGCATCGGCGGCGGGCTGGTGGACGGCTGGAGCCAGGCCACCGCGCTGGACAACCTCAAGCACAACAACCGCCTGACCATCGATGAACTCTTCGCCGGCCACGTCGCCTTCGGCGGCTTCGGTGGACGCGGCGCAGAATGGGTCAACCTGGCGTTCCTGCTGGGCGGCCTGTTCCTGCTGCAACGCAGGGTGATCCGCTGGCACGCCCCAGTCGGCCTGCTCGCCGGCCTCTTCGTCATCAGCCTGCTGTGCTGGAACGGCAGCGGTTCGGACTCCAACGGTTCGCCGATCTTCCACCTGTTCAGCGGCGCCACCATGCTAGGGGCCTTCTTCATCGCCACCGAGCCCGTGTCCGGCGCTGCCAGCGACCGCGGCCGCCTGCTGTTTGGCGTCGGCGTCGGATTGCTGGTCTACGTGATTCGCACCTGGGGCGGTTACGCCGACGGTATGGCCTTCGCCATCCTGCTGATGAACCTGCTGGTTCCCGCCATCGACCGCTATGCCCCACGCAACACGGAGGCGCAGGCATGAAGGGTCGCAGCCTGGCCATCCTGGCCGCACTAGCCGGTCTTGGCCTTGCAGTGCTGATCGCCGCCGACCAGCTCCTCGCCGGGCGCATCGACGCCGAACGCCAGGCCGCCGATGAGCGCGCCCTGCTCGATCTGTTGCCCCCGGGCAGCTACGACAACCATCCACTCGCCCAACCCATCGCCCTGCCGGAAAGCGAGTTGCTGGGCAACCCTGCTCCCACGCAGGCCTGGCTCGCCACCCGCGAAGGGACGCCAGTGGCCGTGCTGCTGCCGGCCATCGCCAAAGGCTACGAAGGCCCGATCCGCTTGCTGTTGGCCATTCGCCCGGACGGCCGGCTGCTGGCCACCAAGGTGCTTGGCCATCGCGAAACCCCCGGTATCGGCGACCGCATCGAGCCGGCTCGCAGCACCTGGCTGCGGATATTCACCGACGCATCCCTGGCCAGCCATCCCGAGGCGGAGTGGCGGGTAAAGGCCGACAAGGGCGAGTTCGATGAGATCGCCGGCGCCACCATCACCTCCCGCGCAGTGGTCAGCACCACCCAGCACGCGCTGCAATTCTTCGACGGCCACCGCCTGCTGCTACTCGGGGAGAAAGCGCCATGAGACCCGGTCACTTCGGTTTGATGGGGCTGGTCCTGCTGCTGGGCGCCACCGACCTGCTGGTGAAGGGGCTTGGCCTGGCCATGACGGCGCTGCCCGTGCTGCTGCTTTTCGGCGTGGCCCTGCCTGCCCTGCGCCGTCATCTGGAAGGCGCCGGCTACTGGCTGGGCGCGTTGCTGCTGTCCGCGCTGCTGGCGAGCCTGGCAAGCCTGCTGCTGCAAGCCGGTGCCTTTGAACTTCACCGTGCCCTGGGTCCCTATCTCTACCTGCTGGTACTGCCCTGCCTGCAACTGGCCGCAAGAGAGTCCACGGATATTCTCGACGGCCTCGGCGCCGGGCTGGCGTTCGCGCTGCTCGCCGTGCTGCTGGGCACGCTGCGCGAAGTGCTCGGCCACGCCAGTCTGTTCACCCACTTCGACTGGCTGCTGGGCCCGCTCGCCCTGGGTTGGCGCCTGCAATTCGGTGCCGACGGCATTCCCCTGTTCGCCGTCGCGCCCGGAGCCTTTATCCTGCTAGGTACGCTACTGGCGCTCTGGCGCCGCCTGACCACCCGGACCGCTGACTTCTGATGAACGCCGCGAAACGCTACGAAATCTTCCGCCGCCTCCACGACGACGACCCCAACCCCACCACCGAACTGGCCTACAGCACCCCCTTCGAGCTGCTGATCGCGGTGATCCTCTCCGCCCAGGCGACGGACGTGGGCGTGAACAAGGCCACGGCCAAGCTCTACCCGGTGGCCAACACCCCGGAAGCCATCTACGCCCTCGGCGTCGATGGCCTGTCGGAGTACATCAAGACCATCGGCCTGTACAACAGCAAGGCGAAGAACGTCATCGAGACGTGCCGCCTCCTCATCGAGAAACATGGCAGCCAGGTGCCGGACAACCGCGAGGACCTCGAGGCCCTGCCCGGCGTCGGACGCAAGACGGCCAACGTGGTGCTCAATACCGCCTTCCGCCAACCCGCCATGGCCGTGGATACGCACATCTTCAGGGTCAGCAATCGCACCGGCATCGCCCCCGGCAAGAACGTGCTGGAAGTGGAGAAGAAGCTGCTGAAATTCGTTCCAAAAGAATTCCTGCTGGACGCGCACCATTGGCTGATCCTGCACGGCCGCTACGTCTGCGTGGCCCGCAAACCGCGCTGCGGCGCGTGCCGCATCGAAGATCTGTGCGAATACAAGGCGAAGACTTCGGACGATTGATGTCCTATTAAATCGCTCAGGTATCTGATTGAAAAAATCTTTTTTACCGGCTCTGGCTTTGTGGTTATAAGGTGCGCCAATAGCGCCCCGCTTTGTGGAGTGACCCTATGAGCACAGCCAAAGACGATATCGAGCTCGAAGAAGAATTCGTTTCCGAAGATGCCGAAGAATCGGAAGCCCCGGCAGAAGCCGCCAAGACCAACCTGACCAAGCGCCGCATCATCGACAACTACCTCGAAGAACGACGTTTGCAGAAGCAGCTTTCCGATTACGACTTCGACCTGTAATCGGCACCTTGCCCAGAAGCCCCGCAATTGCGGGGCTTTTTGTTGTCCGCGTTAGCGGCTGTAGGAGCTAGCTTGCTAGCGAAAAGGGGCCATTCGCTGGCAAGCCAGCTCCTACAGGGCGCATCCCGTTTAGCCGCGCATTTGCTTCGATAAATTCCTGTAGGAGCCAGCTCCTACGGGCAATGCAGCTACTTGCAACATTTAGTGCAGCCAGAAAAAAAGAAGCCGGCACAAGGCCGGCTCAAAGACGCACAACATATCGATCAGCGCAGCTTTTCCATCATCTGGTAGTACCACATGCCCATCGCCAGCATGTGGTTGCCCAGGCGCTCGCTCAGCGGTACGCGGATGTGCTGGCACTGGGCGAAGGTGTCGAATTTCTCCAGGCTGCCGCTCATGGCGTTGGCCATGACCTCGCCCATGATGTGGGTGGTGGCCACGCCGTGGCCGGAGTAGCCCTGGCAGTACCAGACGTTCTTCGACAGCTTGCCCAGTTGCGGGATGCGGTTGATGACGATCCCCATGGCGCAACTCCACTTGAAGTCGATCTCGACGCCCTTGAGCTTCGGGAAGGTGCGCTCGATGCACGGACGCAGCTCCGCCTCGATGTCGCGGGAATCACGTCCGGAGTAGTTGGCGCCACCGCCGAACAGCAGGCGACCGTCGGCGGTCATGCGGTAGTAGTCGAGCACGAAGCGGCAGTCGTAGACGGCCAGGTCCTGGGGGTTGATCTGCTTGGCCAGGTCGCCCAGGGGCTTGGTGGTGACGATGCCGCCCATGGCCGGGAAGATCATGCCCTTGAGCTTCTTGCGCTCCAGCTTGTGGTAAACGTCGCCGGCCAGCAGGATCTGCTGGGCATTGATGCGGCCGCGGCTGGTGACCACCGCCGGGCGATCGCCGTGGATGATGTCCTGCACCTCCGAATGTTCGAAGATCAGCGCCCCCAGGCTGGCGGCGGCCTTGGCTTCGCCGATGCACAGGTTGAGCGGATGCAGGTGCATGTTGCGGGTGTTCTTGATGGCGCCGACGTAGAGGTCGGAATCCAGGTGTTCGCGCACGCCGGCGGCGTCCAGCAGGGTCACGTCGTCGGCCATGCCACGACGCACCGCTTCCTCGTAGGAAGCCTTCAGCTCGTCCATGTGCGAGGTCTTCATCGCCGCATGCAGGTGGCCATGCTTGAGGTCGCACTGGATGCCGTACTTCGCCACCCGGCTCTTGATGATCTCGTGGCCGCGCCAGCGCAGGTACCAGATGAAGTCATCCACGCCCTCGCCCAGGAAGCGGCTCATCTGCTTGCGCATGGCGGCGTCGCCCGACAGGCTGCCGGTCACCTGGCCGCCGTTGCGGCCGGTGGCGCCCCAGCCAATCTTGTGGGTCTCCACCAGGGCCACTTTGTAGCCGCGCTCCGCCATCTCCACCGCCGTCGCCACGCCGGTGAAGCCGCCACCAATGATGGCGACGTCGACATTCACCTCGCCTTCGAGGGTGGGATAGGCGGTTTCCTCATTGAGGGTCGCAGAGTAGTAGGAAGGCGCGCGTTCAGCAGCGGGCAGTGGGTGTTTGAATGCAGCGGTCATGGTGGGGTCCTTCGAAAATTCACGAGGCCGTCAGGGCAGACGTTGGGTCTACTTGGCGAATGAATTCGCCCCTACAGGAGCAGCCTCGATTCAACATTGAGATTCGGGTTCAAGCCTGGTTCAGGTACCAGCGCCAGTCCTGCTCGCCGACCTCGGACATGAACTGGCGGTACTCGGCGCGTTTCACCGCCTGGTAGACGCCCAGGAAGGCAGTGCCGAAGGCGTCGCGGGCCCAGCTGGATTGCTCCAGGGCGCACAGCGAAGTCAGCCAGTCGGTCGGCAGCAACTCCGTCGCCTGGGCGTAGCCGTTGCCTTCGATCGGATTACCCGGATCGATGTCCTCGCGGATACCACGATGGATGCCGGCCAGGATGGCCGCCGCCGCCAGGTAAGGGTTCGCGTCGGCGCCGCAGATGCGGTGCTCGATGTGCCGGCTGTTGGCCGGGCCACCCGGAACGCGAAGGCTCACGGTGCGGTTATCCACACCCCAGGTCGGTGCCAGCGGTGCATAGCTGTTGGCCTGGAAACGGCGATAGGAGTTGGCGTTCGGGCAGAACAGCAGCAGCGAATCCAGCAGGCTCTTGAGCATGCCCCCCACGGACTGACGCAGCAGCGGCGTGCCGGCCGGGTCTTCGCTGGCGTAGAGGTTGCGGCCTTCGGCGTCAGCCAGGCTCACATGCATGTGCATGCCGGTGCCGGCGATCTCGGCGAAGGGTTTGGCCATGAAGCAGGCCTGCATGCCGTGGGCGTGGGCGACGCCCTTCACCAGGCGTTTGTAACGCACGGCCTGGTCCATGGCTTCCAGCGCATCGCCATGTTCCAGGGTGATTTCCACCTGGCCTGGCGCGTATTCGGAAATGGCCGTGCGCGCCGGAATGCCCTGGGCCTTGCAGGCAGCATAGAGATCGGCGAGGAACGGCTCGATCTGCTCCAGTTCGCGCAGGCCGTATACCTGGGTACCGCGCGGGCGATGGCCGTCAGCGTCCAGCGCCGGTTGCGGGCGGCCTTCAGCATCGCGCTTCTGGTCCAGCAGGTAGAACTCCAGCTCGCAGGCCATTACCGGGTAGAAACCATCGGCCTTGAGACGATCGATCACTTCCACCAGCACATGGCGCGGGTCGGCGATGGCGGCAGGCATCCCCTCTTGCGGGTGCATGCTGACCTGCACGGCGGCGGTGGGCATCTTGCGCCAGGGCATGCGTACCAGGCTGCCTGCCAGCGGATAGGCGCGGCAGTCGATATCGCCCACATCCCACACCAGGCCGGAGTTTTCCACATCCTCGCCGTGCATGGTCAGGCCGAGGATGGTGCTGGGTAACGGACGGCCGCTTTCGTATACGGCCAGGAGCTCATCGCGATGCAACAGCTTGCCGCGAGGCACGCCATTGGCGTCGAGGATGAAGAGTTCGAATGCGTCGATATCCGGATTCTGTTCGAGGAAATCCCGGGCTTCCTGCACGCTGGCAAATGTCATGTCGCTCTCTTTAGTGCCCGTGGGCACGCAATCTGACCCTCGCCGCTTCGGGCAAGGGTCGAACTTCTCTTTCTGGGGTGAGGTGGCCGCTGCGGTGGCGGCCCTATCAGACGAGAGCGCTATCCGGCGGACGAGCGTGACGGCAATGCCAGAGCGCCCAGAAGGCGAGTTCGAGCGGCAGGGAAATCAGAAGGTGGCTGGCCCACTTGCGGGAGAACTGGACCGTGGGTGCGACTCCGGGAGCACGGCGCGCAGCGCGAACCAGCCCGAGGGGCAAGGCGGCCAGCAGCGATTGGTGCGGAGTGGGACAACCCATGAGGGAAAGCCGTGTTATTGGAATGCGCTGGAGGCTCGCACGGCGAGATGGGTCAATAAAATTCAGGTTTTCCTATCTTTAGTTAAGCAACGGATAAACATTAAACCTGGCCGCGGGAGTGAGGTCATCCGTGATTGAAATCACTCCTACCGCTCAGGCTGTGACCTCCAGTGCGCAGGGCACCCGCTACCTGGCCCGGCAAACAACCAGGCCTAACGCAGTTTCAGAGGGTCAACCAGGCCCGCTGCGATGGCCATGCCCACCAGGTCAGGCAGGCGTTCGGCCTGCATGCGCTTCATCACGCGGGCACGATAGAGGTCGATGGTCTTCACGCTGATATCCAACTGCTCGGCAATCTCGCGGTTGGTGTAGCCCTGTACCAGCGGAAGCAGCACATCGCGCTCACGCGGAGTCAGGCTGTCGAGACACTCCTGCAACTGGCCCTGGCCGCCCGAAGCCGTGCGCTGGTGGTCGACGCGGGACAATGCCTGCTGCACGCTATCCAGCAGGAGCTGCTCGTTGTAGGGCTTCTCGATGAAATCATGGGCGCCCGCCTTGAAGGCGCGTACCACGATCGGCACATCGGCGTGGCCACTGACGAAGATCACCGGCAGGTCCAGGCCGCGGCTGCGCATTTCCTCCTGAACATTGAGGCCACCCATTCCGGGCATGCGTACGTCGAGCAATACACAGGCGTCGAGGCTGGCGTCGCAGGCGTCGAGGAAGGCACGGCCGCTGGTGAAGGGCAGCGCCTTGAGGCCTACCGACTCCAGGAGCCAGACCGTGGAATCGAGCATGCCCTGGTCGTCGTCCACCACATAGACCACCTGTTCGCCACTGTTGGACATCAAATCGCTCCTGTTGCCTTCTTGTTATTGCAGCGGCAGGCGGCAACGCATGAGCAGCCCGCCCTCCCCGTTCGGCATCCCGTCCAGTGCGCCGCCGAATCCTTCGATAATGCTGCGGCTCATCGACAGCCCCAGGCCCAGGCCATCCGGCTTGCTGGTGTAGAAGGGGGTGAAGATGCGCCCCAGTTCCTCTTCGCCGAGCCCTGGCCCCTGATCGCAAACCTCGATGAGCAGCTGGCCGTCCTGCGCCGAGGCCGCCAATCGGATCATCGATTCCCGGCCCGGATGAGCCTCGCGGTTGGCGTCGATGGCGTTGCGCAGCAGGTTGAGCAGCACCTGTTCGAGCAACACCCGATCGGCGTAAACCGGCGGCAGATTGTCCGGTAATTGCTCGGCGATCGCCACCTGGCAGGCGCTGGCCTCCCAGGCGCACAGCCGTACCGCTTCGCGGACCACTTCGGCCACGTCCAGCGCCTGCATCTTGCGCTGCCCCTTGCGCAGGAAGGCCCGCAGCCGCTTGATCACTTCCGAGGCATGGTTGGCGTGTTCGGTAATGCGCTCCAGCCCCTGAGCCACTCGCTCCGCCGCCTTGGGGTTGCTGCCCAGGGATTGCAGGTAGCGCTGGCTGGCACTGGCGTAGTTGACCACCGCGGCGAGAGGCTGGTTGATCTCGTGGGCGATGCCGGAGGCCAGCTCTCCCAGGGTCACCAGCCGCGCGGTATGCGCCAGCTCATCCTGGTGGCGACGCTGTTGGGCCTCGCGCAACTCGCGCTCGGTCATGTCGTGGGCCACCAGCGAGTAGTAGCGTTCGCCTCCCGCCGTACTGTGGGCCAGCAGCACCATGGACACCGGCACCGATGCGCCGCCGTCCGGTGGCAGCAGCCGCGAATCGATGCTCCACACCCCCTTGCGCTCGGCGGTGCGCCAGCCCTCACGCTGCAGGCGCGCAAGATCGTCCGCCAGCATCACCTCGGCCAGCGCCGGCATCGGCTGTCGGGCCTCCAGGCCCAGAGCCCGGCGGGCGGCCGGGTTGAGGTAGGTGATGTGCCCAGCGGGGTCGACGAACAGCACAGGGTCAGTATTGGCCTCCACCACCTCGGCCAGACGTCGCCGGTTTTCCTCGGCCTGCACCCGCGCGGTGATGTCGCGGGACACGCTGACCACCTCCACCACCGCCCCGGTGTAGGTCTCGCGGATAGCGCGGCTGGCCGTCTCGAACCAGAGGTAATGCCCTGCACGATGGCGGATGCGGTAAGTCATGGTGTGGTAACCGTCTTGCTCCAGCGCATCCCGGGCGCGCTGCACCAGTTGGGCCAGCTCCTGGGGATGAAAGAGGCACTGGGCGAGCTGTCCGCGCAGCTCTTCCGGCCAGTAGCCGAGCAGGGTCCAGGAGGCCGGTGAGGCGTCGAGGAAGCGGCCTTCGGGGGTATGCCGGGAAATCAGGTCGGTGGTGTTCTCAGTGATCAATCGGTAGAGGCGACGCGCCCGTGCCGCCTCGCGCTCGGCGAGGATCTGCGTGGTCGCTTCGCGGCAGCGCGCCAACACCCGCTGCTCCCGCGGATCGGGAATATAGGTCCAGACCAGCATGCGTTCGCCGCACTGGGCCTCCACCCCTTCGATGGCGCGCTCCTGGACCAGGCAGGCACGCACCAGGGAGGCATGGTTCACCGGCAAAAAGCGCAGCACCTCGGCCATGGGCATTTCCCCGAGCATCGCCAGCAGCGCGGCGTTCAGTTCCAGTGGGGCGGCCCCGGCATCCACCAGCAGGCTCGGTTGCGGGTCATGGCCAAGCAACGGCGAAGCGCGCAACAGGCCGTTGACGCTGCCGAGCAGAGTGGTGAGTAACTCGTGCACGCAGCCCAGCCAATCCAGCGCCACGCCTTCGTGCACTTCCACCAGCAGCAGCCCCCGCTGGCCGATCTCCAGCGTCAGGTCGAACGCTTGGCCATGGCTGATCGCGGCCCGGCGCAGGCGCCCAGCCAGCCAGCAATCGAGCTGGCGGAGTTGATGCAGCGACAGCCGCCCATCCTCTGCCAAACGCTCGACCAGACGTTCATCGCTGGCCTGCAGCGGATCACCTTGCCCCGGTGGTAGCTGCTGGCAACTGCCCTCATGGCTGTAAATGCGCGCACCGGATTGCCAGCTCAGATAGAAGGCCTGCCGCACCTCAGCGCAACCGCGCAGCGCCCTGCATAGGGCATCGGCGCGGGCCGCCAGGGGCACGCCCTCGTGTTGCAGGCGCAGCCAAGTGTGAAGTCGAACCGGGGTCTGGGTCATGGCGAGTCCAGCGGTTGAGGGGTGGGCAAGGATATACCGGCCTGCAGAAGGAACAGAAACAATATAGTATTTCTACTATATGACTATAGAAGTACTTCCATACAATTCTGAAATTGGTATATAAATCACCCCAGAGAGCTACCGGCGTCTTCCAGATGTTCCGGTGCAGAAGAGCTAATAATCAGCCGCCGGGTATCCAGCATGTCGATCTACGATCAGGGCCTCGCCCCTGCTGCCGTCAACCACATCGCCCTCTCCCCCCTCAGCTTCATCGAGCGTACTGCCGCCGTTTACCCCCATTACCCGGCCGTGATCCACGGCTCCATCCGCCGCAACTGGGCGCAGACCTTTGCGCGCTGCCGGCGTCTGGCGTCGGCCCTGGCCGGCCGTGGCATTGGCAAGGGTGACACGGTGGCGGTGATGCTGCCCAACATCCCGCAGATGCTCGAGGCGCACTTTGGCGTGCCGATGATCGGCGCGGTGCTCAACACCCTGAACGTGCGCCTGGACGCCGAAGCCATTGCCTTCATGCTGCAGCACGGCGAAGCCAAGGTGCTGATCACCGACCGCGAGTTCCATGAGGTGATCCACGCCGCCATCGGCATGCTCGACCACCCACCGCTGGTAATAGACGTCGAGGACCCGGAATACGGCGAGGGCGTGGCCGTGAGTGAGCTGGACTACGAAGCGCTACTGGCAGAAGGCGACCCGGACTACGCCTGGCAATGGCCCGAGGATGAATGGCAGGCCATCTCCCTGAACTACACCTCTGGCACCACCGGAAATCCCAAGGGCGTGGTCTACCACCACCGTGGCGCCTACCTGAACGCCCTTGGCAACCAGATGACCTGGAACATGGGCAACCATCCGGTCTACCTCTGGACGCTGCCGATGTTCCACTGCAACGGCTGGTGCTACCCCTGGACCGTAACCGCGCTGGCAGGCGTGCACGTCTTCCTGCGCCGGGTCGACCCGCAGAAAATCCTCAACCTGATTCGCGAACACCAGGTCAGCCACCTGTGCGGTGCGCCCATCGTGCTCAACGCCCTGGTCAACATGCCCGAATCGGCCAAGGCCGCCATCGACCATCCGGTGAACGCCATGGTGGCCGGCGCCGCGCCGCCGGCCAAGGTGATTGGTGCCGTAGAGGAAATGGGCATCCGCGTGACCCATGTCTACGGCCTCACCGAGGTTTACGGGCCGGTGACCGTCTGTGCCTGGCACGAGGAATGGGACGAGCTGCCGCTGGAAGAGCGCGCCCGCATCAAGTCCCGCCAGGGCGTGCGCTACCCCACCCTGGAAGGCGTGATGGTGGCTGATCCGAAAACCCTCGAACCCGCCCCCATGGACGGCCAGACCATCGGCGAGATCTTCATGCGCGGCAACACCGTCATGAAGGGCTACCTGAAGAACCCCAGTGCGACCAGCGAAGCCTTCGAGGGCGGCTGGTTCCACACCGGCGACCTGGCGGTCTGGCACCCGGATGGCTACGTGGAAATCCGCGACCGGTTGAAGGACATCATCATTTCCGGTGGCGAGAACATCTCCACCATCGAACTGGAAGGCGTGCTCTACCGCCACCCAGCGGTACTGGAAGCGGCCGTGGTGGCGCGCCCGGACGAAAAATGGGGTGAAACTCCCTGCGCCTTCATCACCCTCAAGGCCGACCAGCAGGAAACGCGTGAGGCCGACATCATCACTTTCTGCCGCGAACACCTGGCCGGTTTCAAGGTACCGAGGACGGTGATCTTCACCCAGTTGCCGAAGACCTCCACCGGCAAGATCCAGAAGTACGTCTTGCGGGATATGGCGAAGAACCTCTAACCCGCCTCCGGCAGCGGCCGGACACAGCAGCGCTTCAAGAACAGGGTGGCAGCCAGCGGTTGCCACCAAGGGCCGTCGCATGCCCGATAAAGCTGCGGCGGCCGGCAACAGGCATCGACAACAACAACAAGCGGAGCCCGTCATGAGTACCCACAACACACCTCACGTCCAAAGCTGCGACCGCATCCGGTCAAACCCCAAGTTCCAACGTCTGGCACGCCAACGCGCGGTGCTCGCCTGGTCGCTCAGCGCCGTGGTGCTGGGCGTCTACTACCTGTTCATCATGCTGGTGGCCTTCGTCCCCGGCTGGTTGCACATGCCACTCTACGAGGGCAGCCATCTCAGTCGAGGCATCCCGCTGGGCGCCGCCATCATCGTCCTTTCCTGGCTGCTGACCGCCTGGTACGTGCGCAGCGCAAACACCCGTTTCGACAGCCTCAGCACAGAAATCCTCGCGGAGGCCCAGGCATGAAAGCGCTCCTCGCCCTCTTCGCCCTGGCACCTCTGAGCGCCTTCGCAGACACCATCACCGCGCAGAAGCAACCGCTCAACCTGCATGCCATCGGCATGTTCTTCGTCTTCGTCCTCGCCACCCTGGCGATTACCTGGTGGGCCGCACGCCGCACCCGCTCCACCGCCGACTTCTACACCGCTGGCGGCGGTATCTCGGGCTTCCAGAATGGTCTTGCCATTGCCGGTGACTACATGTCCGCGGCCACCTTGCTGGGCCTGACCAGCCTGGTATTCACCAAGGGCTACGACGGCTTCGTCTACATCATCGGGTTCTTCGTCGGCTGGCCGGTGATCACCTTCCTGATGGCCGAGCGCCTGCGCAACCTGGGCAAGTACACCTTCGCCGACATCGTCTCCTACCGCCTCGACCAGACCCGCGTACGCAGCTTTGCCGCCCTCGGCTCGCTGACGGTGGTCTGCTGCTACCTGATCGTGCAGATGGTCGGCGCCGGTCAGCTGATCAAGCTGCTGTTCGGCCTGGACTATCAGATGGCGGTGGTGGTGGTCGGTGTGCTGATGCTGGTCTACGTGATCTTCGGCGGCATGATCGCCACCACCTGGGTACAGATCGTCAAGGCCGTCCTGCTGCTGGCCGG
This sequence comes from Pseudomonas sp. BN411, assembly GCF_029871235.1. Taxonomy (GTDB): domain Bacteria; phylum Pseudomonadota; class Gammaproteobacteria; order Pseudomonadales; family Pseudomonadaceae; genus Metapseudomonas. The sequence goes on along the minus strand of NZ_SSOM01000050.1, from coordinate 4,307 downwards.
TGGCACCACCCTGATGCTGATGGCCATGAGCGAGTTCGGCTTCAGCTTCGAGGAACTGGCCGGCCGCGCGGTGGAAACCCATGCCATCGGCAACGGCATCATGGGCCCCGGCTCGATGCTGGCCGATCCGATCAATGCCGTCTCGCTGTCCCTCGGCCTGGTGTTTGGCATTGCCGGCCTGCCGCACATCCTCATGCGCTTCTTCACTGTGCCCAACGCCAAGGAAGCCCGCCGCTCGGTGCTGTTCGCCACCGGCTTCATCGGCTTCTTCTTCCTGGTGGTCTGCGTGCTTGGCTACACCGCCATCGTCATCGTCGGCACCGACCCGCAGTACTTCGTCGACGGCAAGCTGGGCGGCGCCCTGGTGGGCGGCGGCAATATGGTCGCCATGCACCTGGCCCAGGCCGTGGGTGGCAACCTGTTCCTCGGTTTCCTCTCCGCCGTGGCCTTCGCCACCATCCTCGCCGTGGTCGCCGGGCTGGCCCTGGCCGGGGCCTCGGCCATCTCCCACGACCTTTACGCCACCGTGCTGAAGAAAGGCCGTGCCAGCGAGAAGGATGAAATGCGCGTGAGCCGCATCGCCACTGTCTGCCTGGGCCTGGTGGCCATCGGCCTGGGTCTGTTGTTCGAGCAGATGAACATCGCCTTCCTCGTCGGCCTGACCTTCGGCGTCGCCGCTTCGGCCAACTTCCCTGTGCTGATCATGGCCATGTACTGGAAGGGCCTGACCACCCGTGGCGCCCTCTGCGGCGGCCTCGTCGGCCTGGTGTCGGCCCTGGTGCTGGTGATCCTCTCGCCAGCGGTGTGGGTGACGGTGCTCGGCCATGCCAAGGCGATCTTCCCCTATGACCACCCGGCGCTGTTCTCCATGCCGTTGGCCTTCGCGGTGATCGTGCTGGTTTCCAGCCTGGACCGCAGCGCCCGCGCAAGCCGCGAGCGGGCCGCCTACGCCGACCAGTTCGTCCGCGCCCAGACCGGCCTGGGAGCCGCGGCCGCCAGCAACCATTGATCCATCCGGCACGGCCTGCGGGCCGTGCCTTCCCGCAATCGCTGTAACAGAGGTTCCTCGCCATGCCCGAATACAACGCCCCGCTGCGCGACCTGCGCTTCGTCCTGCATGAGGTCTTCGACGCCCCGTCCCTCTGGGCGCGCCTGCCTGCGTTGGCCGAACGGGTCGATGCCGATACCGCCGACGCAATCCTGGAAGAGGCGGCCAAGGTCACCGGGCAGCTCATCGCCCCGCTCAACCGCAGCGGCGACGAAGAAGGCGCGCAGTGGCACGCGGGTGTGGTCAGCACCCCGGCGGGCTTCAAAGAGGCCTACGGCACCTACATCGAGGGTGGCTGGGTAGGGCTTTCCGGCAATCCGGACTTCGGCGGCCTGGGCATGCCGAAGATGCTCGCCGTGCAGTTCGAGGAAATGCTCTACGCCGCGAACTCCAGCTTCGCCCTGTATTCCGCGCTGTCCTCCGGCGCTTGCCTGGCGATCGATGCCCACGCCAGTGCCGACCTGAAACAGACCTACCTGCCCCCGATGTACGAAGGACGCTGGGCCGGCTCCATGTGCCTCACCGAACCACAGGCTGGTACCGACCTCGGCATCATCCGCACCAAGGCCGAACCCCAGGCCGACGGCAGCTACCGCATCACCGGTACCAAGATCTTCATCACCGGAGGCGAGCAGGACCTGACCGAGAACATCATCCACCTGGTACTGGCCAAGCTGCCGGACGCGCCGGCTGGTCCGAAAGGCATCTCCCTGTTCCTGGTGCCCAAGGTCATGGTCAGTGCGGACGGATCCCTCGGCGAGCAGAACGCCGTGTCCTGTGGCTCCATCGAACACAAGATGGGCATCAAGGCCTCGGCCACCTGCGTCATGAACTTCGACGGCGCCAGCGGCTGGCTGATCGGCGAAGCCAACAAGGGCCTGGCGGCGATGTTCACCATGATGAACTACGAACGTCTGTCCATCGGCATCCAGGGCATTGGCTGCGCCGACGCCTCCTACCAGGCCGCCGTTGCCTACGCCCGTGAGCGCATCCAGAGCCGCGCACCCGCCGGCCCGGTGGCGCAGGACAAGGTGGCCGACCCGATCATCCATCACCCCGACGTGCGCCGCATGCTGCTCAGCATGAAGGCCATGACCGAGGGCGGCCGCGCCTTCGCCTGCTATGTCGGCCAGCAACTGGACCTGGCCAAGTACGCCGATGACAGCGACGAACGTAAGCGCGCCGAGACGCTGGTGGCCCTGCTCACTCCGGTGGCCAAGGCCTTCTTCACCGACACCGGCCTGGACAGCTGCGTGCTCGGCCAGCAGGTGTTCGGTGGTCACGGCTACATCCGCGAATGGGGCCAAGAACAACTGGTACGCGATGTACGCATCGCGCAGATCTACGAAGGCACCAATGGCATCCAGGCCCTCGACCTGCTGGGCCGCAAGGTAGTGGCCAATGGCGGCGCCGCGCTCAAGCTGTTCTGCGCCGAGGTGCGCGCCTTCGCCAGCCAACCTGCCGCGCCCTACTCCGCCGAGCTGCTGGAAGCCCTCGGGCGCCTGGAGGGCACCAGCGAATGGCTGCTGGCCCAGGCCAGCCGCAGCCCCAACGAAGTGGGCGCTGCCTCGGTGGAATACCTGCAGCTCTTCGGCCATGTGGCCTACGCCTGGCTGTGGGCGCGCATGGCTGCCGTATCCGAGGCGCGTCAAGCCGAGGACGAGGCCTTTTACGGTGCCAAGCGGGCCACCGCCGAGTTCTTCTTCCGCCGCCTGCTACCGCGCACCCTCGCCCTGGAGGCCAGCATCCGCACTGGCGCCGAGCCGCTCTTCGGCCTTTCCAGCGAACAGTTCTGACGTTTGAGCGTGGCGCGGCCTGGGCTCCTTTGGGCCGCGCTTTTTTATTCCGCTGTACCTGAAAAACAACAACAAGAGGAATCACGATGACCCGTAACCCCCTCACCACCGTCCTACTGCTGTCCGGCGGCGCCCTCGGTCTATCCGGCACCGCCACAGCGGACTTCATTAAGGATTCGAAGGCCAGCCTGGAGCTGCGCAACTTCTACTTCAACCGCGACTTCCGCCAGCACGCCGCCCCGCAGGCCAAGGCCGAGGAATGGGCGCAAGGCTTCCTCCTGCGCTACGAGTCGGGTTTCACCGAAGGCAGCATCGGCGTCGGCCTGGACGCCATCGGCCTGCTCGGCGTGAAGCTGGACTCCAGCCCCGACCGCGCCGGCTCCGGCCTGCTCAAGCGAGATCGCGAAGCGCCCAAACGCGCCCAGGACGAGTACGGTGAGCTGGGCCTGACCGCCAAGCTGCGGGCCTCGAAAAGCACCCTCAAGCTGGGCACCCTGATGCCCAAGCTGCCGGTGCTGCTGGCCAACGACTCGCGCCTGCTGCCGCAGACCTTCGAAGGCGGCCAGCTCAACTCGCTGGAGATCGACGGCCTGACCGTCGACGCCGGACGCCTCACCCAGGTGAACCAGCGCGATTCCTCCGATTACGAAGACATGAGCATCACCACGGTGGGCGTGAAGAACATCCGCGCGCGCCAGACCACCAGCGACGCCTTCGACTTCGCCAACCTCAGCTACAAGTGGAACGACGCCCTGACTACCGGCTATGGCTTCAGCCGCCTGGACGACTTCTACCGCCAGCACTACCTGAGCCTGAACCACCTGCTGGCGCTCGGCGACGGCCAGAGCCTGAAGAGCGACCTGCGCTTCGCCCGCTCCACCGACGAGGGCGGCAGCAATGTCGACAACAAGGCCTTCGGCGCCATGTTCACCTACGGCTTCGGCGGCCATGCCGTCGGCCTGGGCTACCAGCGCATGAGCGGCGACACCGGCTTCGCCTACGTCAACGGCAGCGACGCCTACCTGGTGAACTTCGTGCAGATCAGCGACTTCGCCAACCGCGAAGAACGCTCCTGGCAAGCCCGCTACGACTACAACTTCGCCGCTGTGGGGATTCCGGGGTTGACCTTCATGACCCGCTACCTCAGCGGCGACGACGTGGAACTGGGCGCCGGCCGCGAGGACGGCAAGGAGTGGGAACGCGACACCGACATCGCCTATGTGGTGCAGAGCGGCCCCCTGAAGAACCTCGGCCTCAAATGGCGCAACGCGACCGTGCGCACCACCAACTTCGGCAACGACCTCGACGAGAACCGCCTGATCCTCAGCTACACCCTGCCGCTCTGGTAAGGGTTCACCGCGGCAGGACGGCGTCCTGCCTGGCGAATGAATTCGCCCCTACAGGATGTCCGGCTCTACAGAGCGGGCTCCTGTAGGTTGGCGCAGCGCGCAGCGAAGCCCAAC
>NZ_SSOM01000049.1 GCF_029871235.1 Pseudomonas sp. BN411 | reverse complement strand
TGAATCGCCCCTAGTTTCGTAGACACCTCCAAGCCTCATAATGAGGCCCGTTAGGAGGTGCCATGAGCAACCAGCGTTACCCCGAAGAATTCAAAATCGAAGCGGTCAAGCAAGTGACCGAGCGCGGCCTCCCCGTAGCCGAGGTGGCAGCGCGGTTAGGCATGTCGGTGCACAGCCTGTATGCCTGGATCAAGCGCTACGGCAAGCCCCAGGCGCAGCGGCAGCAAGAAGATGATCAGCAGGCCGAACTGCGTCGTCTACGCGCCGAACTCAAGCGAGTGACCGAAGAGCGAGACATCCTAAAAAAGGCCGCCGCGTACTTTGCCAAGGAGTCCGGCTGAAGTACGCCTTCATCAGCAAGCTGTCGGTGGAGTACCCGGTACGGCGTCTCTGCCAGACCCTGAAAGTGCATCCCAGCGGTTACTACGCCTGGCTGGCCGAGCCGAAATCCGTACGCGCCAAGGAAGATCAGCGCCTGCTCGGGTTGATCAAACATGCCTGGCTGGAAAGCGGTGGGGTCTACGGCTATCGCAAGATTCACGACGACCTGCGTGAGCTGGGAGAGTCCTGTGGCCGGCACCGCGTGGCTCGCCTGATGCGGGGAGAAGGGCTGCGCTCGCAGACCGGCTATCGTCGGCGCCCCGGCTATTACGGCGGCCGGCCAACGGTAGCTTCGCCCAATCGCCTGGAGCGGCAGTTCAACGTCAGTGAACCGAACAAGGTCTGGGTCACCGACATCACCTACATCCGCACCTATGAGGGTTGGTTGTATTTGGCGGTGGTGCTGGATCTGTTTTCACGCCAGGTGATCGGCTGGTCGATGAAGCCACGGATGTGCAGCGACCTGGCCATCGATGCCCTGTTGATGGCGGTCTGGCGGCGCAAGCCCAAGCAGGAAGTGATGATCCACTCCGACCAGGGCAGCCAGTTCAGCAGCTCGGATTGGCAGAGTTTCCTCAAGGCCAACAACCTGATCAGCAGCATGAGCCGACGCGGCAACTGCCACGACAACGCGGTAGCGGAAAGCTTTTTTCAGTTGCTGAAACGGGAACGCATCCGACGGAAGACCTACGGCACCCGCGAAGAAGCTCGGAGTGATGTGTTCGATTACATCGAGATGTTTTATAACCCCAAACGCCGGCACAGCAGCGCTATGCAGCTATCGCCAGTGGAGTTTGAAAAGCGCTATTTCCAGAGCTTGGAGAGTGTCTAGGAAAGCCGGGGCGATTCATAATACTCAATTTTTTAACTCAGTGAGAGTCAATATTTCAACCCTCCCTCCTGGTCAGATGATTTTCGAAAGAATCCCTGCATTTGACCTAGAAGGAAAATTGGATTATGCCAAATTCAACCTTTTCATTCATGCCAGAAATGGAACCTTTTTCGAGGATCTTCGCTTGAGAAAAGTTAACGGCGAATGGTATTCCGCCTTTCGAGTTTTCAAAAACAACCTAGATGGCAGTAAATCACTTCTCATGGAACGATCGATGCCTGAATATCCGAGATCGCCTGACGGAACTTTGGCATGGTGATAGAGACTGGATTACCAAGAATGGCTGTTTGGGACAGGAAAAAGGGGACCAGGAAAAAGGGGACAGATTTATTTCTTCTGCTCTAATCGGCTTCTCCAGGTCGACCTGCTTGAGTAGATTTCAGCTGAGCCCTTTGGCACGTTGGCCGTCAGCCGCCCTTCATGTCCGGCAGCTATAGGCCGATTCTGTTGAAAAAGGCGGTCTTTGCCGGAGCCGACTTTCAAGCGTTCAAAAAACGCACAGCTTGGAGTTGCTACGCGAAATCTGAAGCAGATCGGGAGCGGAACTGCTTCAGATTTCAACGTCATCGACCGACTTTCGCAGGCAGAAATCGCAGAGAGACTTTTCAACACAATCGGCAAAAAGTGGACGTTTGCAATGACTACCAAACAAGAGCGCCTCACTGGTTAGCAATAGATAAAGCGAAATTCTCACCTAGGTTCACTGGCTTGTAGGTTATTGGGAAACCCTTTGGGAAATTCAGCTTTGGCCGGTAAATGATGTGTAGCAATTTCTCAAGCTGCCTTATGAATCCCTTGTTCTTGCTATCGGTGCCGATGAGTAGTAGGCGGTAATCAGCCATTCTAGGTAATGCTGAAACATAGCTAGGGTATTTATCTTCAAGCCCAAGAATTGTCTTTACTGTGCGCTTTAAAAATGTGTTCATACCATACTTTGGCGACATACCAAAGTGACCGCCGATTCTGTGGGCAAAATGGCTGGACGAACACATTCCAACATAAATACATTCCCCTCGGCCATCAAAGAACATGTAGGCACCATGCCGCATGGCAGTGTTCCTTTCCTCGTCCACAAGCAAGTCAAAGAGCTTTAATTCCCCTAGCGGAATTTTGAATTGACTTTCAATTCTACGGATAACGTCACTCACTGATAAATCAGCCAAGTCGTCCATATGCAATTTAAAGCTCAAAGTGCATGCTCCAATAAAGAGAAAAGGAGACAGATTTATTTTCTTCATTCCAACTCTACCCATAGCTTTAGAGTAGGTAAATCCGCCCCCTTTCCGCTTTAATTAATACAACCAAAAACGGCTTTAGCCCGCTATTTTCCCGTCCAACTACACACCAAAATCCTTAACACGCCTTCCTTTATAGAACAACGGTCCGAACGCATTTCGTTCTGCGCCTGGTTTAGCATTGACTGGGAGCATGCGGATTGTTCCGCGATCCTTGAATCTTCCGCTTAAGATAGCCTCAACCAGCTCTTCCTCAGTTAGCGCTTCGAATTTTTTTGTGTCATTGGTGAAGTTTACACTGAATAGACCTTTTTTCTGCCCCCGCTCACCTCTGTATGGATGGATCTGCACTCCATCTTTATCATAAGACCACACATCCAACAGGAATCTACTTTCTGAAAAATTCATTATTGCTCCTTGCAAACATTCAAATACACACAGAAGTCGCATAAAAAGAGACATACTTATTCTAACTCACGCCCAGACAGAGCAAGCAAAATAAATCCGCCACTATCATTAGCTAGCTTTTAATCTCACCAAAATCCAACCTAAACATCTTCTTATTAACTTCGCACTGTAGAATCGTTGGTCGAGTGCCATCGAAGCCGTTGAGAGCCTGATGGATCTCCATCTTTGTTTCGTCATCCATTCGACAACCAAGAATGACCGACCTGATGCTTGCTCTAGGAAAGTCGAATAAGTGATACCGATTACTTCCGATTATCTTTACTTCTGACGCATCATTGAGGTCGACCATCATCCTCCACTCATTCTCGTATCCCCAATGAATGCTCTTGGTCAAGAGAGCGCTAAGATCCTTGGCGGTCGACAAAGTCAAAGTAGGCCTCTCAGAGGAATATACTACCCGCCGGAGATGCCTAAGCTCATCAACATTGCTACGCCTCTGATCGAAGAAGGGATGTTTTGGATCGAACTCAACAACAAATCCAGTATGTGCAGCAGCATAGTGCGCCCACATGAGTAGATCATCCGGCGATTCCGTCAGACAAAGTATTCCTATCCTTTCCTCTGCAATCGAATAAAAGCGAGCATATCCCTCCTCAATTCCCGGGGCCAGCCGACTCATAAAAGTAGGAAGATTACGACGAATGCCATCTTTCAGCAGGTCAATGTACTCCTCATGAGTCAGTTTCCCATCCATCTCTGGCGGAAGCCCAGGCGGATTAGAAAGCAGCTCTAATTCAAGTTTCTCAAAGACCCGACTGGCCATCTCCCCGTCTGACTCGAACAGCTGTACGGGGGGTTTTAACTCGAATGGATCGTTTAGGTTAAGCGGGGACGAGAAGCAAATTATTCCAGTGCTCAGCACATCAGTCCTGGCAGGAGGAAAGTATTTGAAAATCCGAATCTCTTGATCCATTGCCCACTCCTTGTCATGGGTTAGAGCATCTCCAAAAAAGCTTCTTCCCGTGCTCAGAAGGCCCTGAGCTCGGAGTGCAGGATCCTACTGACGTTCGGATCCGACGTGGTATCAGTGAAGACTTTGCCGGAGTATGGCTGTCATAGCTTTTGCGGCATACACGGAGGTATCGGGGGGATACTCCGTCTGGTTCGCCCTTAGCGCGATGTTGTAGCTACCGCCTCTACAACCCTTACCCCATGCACCCCGCGCGAGCCTCCCCCACCATCGGCGCATGGACAGCCTCGCCGAACTCACCCGCCGCCTCGATAACCTGATCCGCCTCGGCACCATTGCCGAGGTGGACCACGCCGCCGCCCGTTGTCGGGTGAAGAGCGGTCGCTTGCTCACCACTTGGTTGCCCTGGATCGCCCTGCGCGCTGGCACCACGCTGGACTGGAACCCGCCCACCGTGGGCGAGCAGTGCGTGCTGTTCAGCCCCAGCGGCGAAACCACCCAGGCCCTGGTGCTGGTCGGCATTTACAGCGAAGCCAACCCCGCCCCCGAGCAGAACGCCAACCTGCACCGCCGCGAGTACCCAGACGGCGCCATCATCGACTACGACCACGGCAGCAGTGCCCTCACCGCCACCCTGCCGGGCGGCGCCACTGTCGTGCTGGAAGCCTCCGGTGGCGTGACCATCGAGGGCGATGTAACGGTCAACGGCATGCTCAAGGTGTCCGGCGATGCGAAGATCGACGGCACCGCCACGGCCAACGTGGACGTGATCGGCGCCAACAAGAGCCTGTTGAAGCACGTGCACCTGGGCAACCTCGGCGCGCCCACGAGTCCGCCGCTATGAACCGGCACACCGGCAACGCCGTGGACGAGTTGGGTCACCTGCGCCAGTCCATCGAAGACATCCTCACCACGCCGATTGGCTCCCGCGTGATGCGCCGCGAATACGGCAGCCAGCTCTTCGAGCTGATCGATCAGCCACTCAACGACCACACTCGCCTGCGCGCCTATGCCGCCACCGCCCTGGCGCTGATGCGCTGGGAACCACGAGTGTGCCTGAGCCGCGTTCAACTGGCCCAGGGCAGCACTCAGGGCCGCGCCGTGCTGGATGTTGAGGGCACCCGCGTAGATACCAACGAGCCACTGAACATGCAGGTGCCTCTGCGCTTTGGGGGTATCGCATGAGCACGCTGCTGAACCCCATCGACCTGTCCCGTCTGCCACCGCCGGATGTGATCGAGGCCCTGGACTTCGAGCAGATCCTGGAAGAGCGCAAAGCCCACATGCTCGGCCTATGGCCAGACCACGAGCGCGACGCGATCGCCACCCGCCTTGCCCTGGAATCCGACCCGCTCAACAAGCTCCTGCAGGAGAGCGCCTATCGCGAGCTGCTGCTGCGCCAGCGCATCAACGATGCCTGCCGCGCCGTGATGCTCGCCTTCGCCCAGGGCAACGACCTGGAGCACCTGGGCGCCTTCCTGGATGTGACGCGGTTGCAAGTCAGCCCGGGCGACCCAACAGCGCGGCCCCCTATCCCGGCTGAATGGGAGTCAGACACGCGCTACCGCCAGCGCATCCAGTTGGCCCTTGAAGGCTTCAGCACCGCAGGGCCTCGAGGCGCTTACAGCTTCCACGCGCTGAGTGCTTCGCCGCAGGTGAAGGATGTTGCCGTCACCACGCCCCGGGCGGGCGTTGTTCGCGTCACCGTACTGGGCACCGAAGGCAAGGGGCTGCCAGCACAGGCGGTTCTGGGGCGGGTGTACGCGCATCTCAGCGATGAGGATGTGCGCCCCCTCTGCGACTCGGTCGACGTAGTCGCCGCAGAAATCGTGGAGTACCAGGTCAAGGCCACTCTCACCTTCTACAACGGGCCGGATCTGTCGCTGGTCACAGCAGCTGCTGACGCCGCTGTGCGCGCCTACGTGAACGAACACCACCGCCTGGGGCACGACATCACCAGGTCCGGCCTGTTCGCCGCCCTGCACCAGCCAGGCGTCCACAACGTGAACCTCATCGAGCCCGCGGCCGACATCCGCATCGACGAAGAACAGGCCGCCTACTGCGCTCACATCCAGCTCGACTTCGGAGGCCTCGATGTCTGAACTGCTGCCGCCCAACAGCTCCGCCCTGGAACATCGGCTGGCTGACGGGCAACGACACTTCAGCGAGCTGCCGGTAGCAATTCGGCACCTCCGCAATCCGGCAACCTGTCCGGCCCCGCTGCTGCCCTTCCTGGCCTGGGAGCTCTCGGTTGACGAGTGGAACCCCGACTGGGGTGAAGACGTGAAGCGCCGGGTGATCGCCGACAGCGTCCGCGTGCATCGCCGCAAAGGCACTCGCGGGGCTGTTCGGCGGGCGCTGGAAGCCATCTTCGGCGCCGATGGATTCCTCATCGTCGAAGGCGTCGCAGCCGGTTACTACGACGGCGGCAAGGCCCACAACGAGCTGCATTTCTACGGCCTGGACGAGCACTGGGCCGTGTACAGCGTGCTGCTCCGGCAACCCATCACCCTGCAGCAGGCGGCCGAAGTGCGCCGCGTGCTCGCCCAGGTCGCCCCCGCCCGCTGCGAGCTGCTGGCCCTGAACTACGAACGCGCCTCGCACCGTTACGACGGCGAGAACCGCTACGACAACACCTACTCCCATGGAGTCGCGTAATGGCACACCTGCCCGAACAGCCTGACTTCGAGGAAGGCATCTATCAGATCGAACGAACCGACCCAGTAGTCGGGGGCGTGGAAGGCATTTCCAACCGGCAGGCCCGCCAGTTGGGCAACCGCACCCAATGGCTCCGCCAGGCCATCGAACAGGTCATCAAGGGCGCACAGGTGGTCGCCAAGGCCACCCGTCTGGAGACGGCGCGCAAAATCCTCTTCCAGGGTGCCGCCAGCGGCGAGGCTCGATTCGACGGCAGCACCGACGTGGCCATCTCCCTGACGCTTGCCGACAGCGGCGCCAAGTCCGGCACCTATGCAGTGGTCACCATCAACGCCAAAGGCCTCGCCACGAGCGGTCGCGCCCTCACCGCTGCTGATGTTCCCGGCCTGCCCTGGGCCAAGATCATCAGCGGTAAACCCACCACGCTGGCTGGGTATGGCATCACCGATGCCCTGCCTTCATCGTCCTTCAACTGGCTGAACCTGCCGGGCAAACCGGGTACTTTTCCTCCGTCCCCCCACAGCCACCCTTGGGGCAGCATCAGTGCCACCCCCACCACACTGGCTGGTTATGGCATCACCGACGTGCCCGAGTTGGTCCGCACTGTTGGCTGGCGAACTCGGCGAGCTGCGGAGGCCAAACCCGAGGGCGGGGACTTCGACCTCATCACCACGCCCGGCTGCCACGATGTGCTCATGCACGGCTCCAACAAGAATGGCCCTGGGGGCGGCTACTACTACGTGCAGGTGTTCGAGTACGGCGGCACGAGCCTCACCCAGTTGCTCATCCCCTACACCACGGGCGGTCTGGTCTACCGCCATCGCTACGGCGGAAAGTGGAGCGACTACAGCCGCGTCCTGGACACCGGCAATTTTGCTGAAGTGGCAGCCGCCGCCGGCCATAGCCATACGTGGGGCGCCATCACAGGCAAGCCAACAACCCTGGGCGGCTACGGCATCACCGATGCCTTCCCCCGCGCGGGTGGGCAACTGACCGGCCCCCTCTACCCCAGGCACTCCACGGGTACCATGGCGCAGGGGGTTGCGGCAGGCGCAGCCGGTATGGAAGTGCGTGGGGTGGCCGAAGCAGCCGCCTTCATGAGCTTCCACCGGCCTGGATACTTCGCCGCCTACTTCGGGATAGACATCGACAACAAGTTCAAGGTCGGCGGTTGGTCCATGGGCGCCCGCGCCTACGAACTGGTCCACGAGGGTAATAGCCACCTGTTCACCGGCGCGCCGGGCCAGGTCTCCGCTTTTGCCGGAGCCCAGCCACCGCCCGGCTGGCTCAAGGCCAATGGCGCAGCGGTGAGTCGCGCCACCTACGCGCGATTGTTCGCGGCCATCGGCACCCGCTATGGCGTGGGCGATGGAAAAACCACCTTCAACCTGCCGGACCTACGCGGCGAATTCATTCGCGCCTGGGACGACGCCCGCGGCCTGGATGCCAACCGGGGGCTCGGCACCAATCAGGGTGCCATGCTCGGTAGCCACGGCCACACCGCCACCGCAGCAAGCGCCGGAGCCCACGCCCACACGGCCAGCTGTGACATTGCGGGCGAGCACAGCCATACCCTGGGTCGTGCCAGCAAGGCCGACACCTTCACCAACACCCCCTACCCAGGCCACACCCAGAGCGGCGCTTACTCAACCTCCGCCGCAGGCGCCCACGCGCACACCATCTCGGTCCTGGCCAACGGTGCCCACACCCACGCCGTGACCGTAGGCGCCACCGGTGGCAACGAAACCCGCCCGCGCAACGTCGCCCTCCTCCACTGCATCAAGTACTGAGGCCCGCCATGCTCAACGCCCCGATCATCTACCACGCCCACGCCATCACTGGTGAATACCTCGGCCCCGGTGAAGGCGACCCGGATCCGATGGATGACGATAACTGGCTGATACCCGCCCATGCCTACCTGGACGCACCACCGAACGCCCGCAAAGGCGAGACAGTCATCCGCACTGAAATCGGCTGGGAACGTGTGCCGGACTTTCGCGGCACCCTCTACCGCACAGACGACGGAGAACCGGTGGAGCACGACCAGGTCGGCCCACTCCCAGAAGGTTTCACTCACAGACCACGTCCCAGTCCCGACCACCGCTGGGCAGGCAACCGCTGGATTCTCGACAAGAAGCTCCAGGAGCAAAACCTCAAGGCGCTGGCCGACCAGTTGCTCCAGGAAATCGACGCCGCCGCCGATATGGCACGCCACAACCGGGTTGGTGACCCATTGCGCTCACTGGAGTACCAGCGAGCAGCCGAAGAGGCAGCCGCGTTCAAAGCGGCCGCCTACCCGTCCGACGAGGTTCCGCCCCTGGTGGCGGCCTACGTTATCGGCGACCGCACGCCGCAGCAGGCCGCCGACGAAATACTGCAAGAGGCAGCCGGACTCGAAGCCGCGCTGTTGAACATCCGCTCCCTGCGGCTACAAGCCAAGGAGCAGGTCCGTGAGGCTATAGCCAGCGGCGACGTAGAGGCGGCACAACATGCAGCGAGCGAAGCAGTCATCAGAGTTTCGCGACCTGACGAATCCACTCGATGACCTGGGGCTTGTTTCTCGGCTCGTATCGGGACATATGAGGCAGGCCCACCACGCAACATTCACGGCCCTCAATCTGAGCTCTGAAAGCCTTGAGCGACCAGTTACCATGACCGGAGGCCGCCGCCGATTCTTCACCACCGAATCGGCGCTTCAAATAGCCGTAGGCCGAGACCCCAGAGTTCCCGCAACACAGGATCAGCTTCGGCTTCACGATATCGAGGATGGTGCGGTGCACAGGCCAGCATTTGTCCGCCAGGCTGTACTCAACACCTTTGTAGTCCTTGCTCTGTACAAAGATCAGATTGCTCGCGCAGATGTCCCGAACGGCGAATCCCAGTGATTCCAGCAGTGCGACAGTACGGCGCTGCATGGGGGCGTCACCAGGCTCACGATCAATACCTGCGGGGGCCCACTCCCCATCTAAAAACGCATTTTCCGTTTGAGCCAGCATTCTGGTCAGGTCGTCCCGCAGCGGATTGCCGCCTTCCCCGCCGGGATTGAACCCTAGGTAATAAACCTCGCCGGGCTGGAGCGTTTCGTGACTGCTGTACAGCACACCACCCGGCAGGTGCAGCAGCTCGTCCAGCGCTTCAGTTGCGGTTTTCAGCAGTTGTTGTTTGTTCACGTGCAGTCCTTTGAGTAAGTCATGAGGAAGCCAGGGCGGATGCCCTCGCGCCATAACAGGCTTTCGCTCCCTCTAAGCGCCGAAAAACTTCTGGGCGTCCGATTTCACGCTGTAGCAGCCCGCAATACAAGTGCCCCCACTCGCCCCCAGACATCGCGCGCGCCAGCCTATCGGCTTACTGGTCCACGGCACCTCCAGGAGCGTTCGATCCATGTCCGACTACCATCACGGCGTCCGTGTCGTCGAAATCAACGACGGCATCCGACCCATTCGTACCCTCTCCACGGCCGTCGTCGGCATGGCCTGCACCAGCGCCGACGCGGACGACCAGGTCTTTCCCTTCAACACCCCCGTACTGCTCACCGACGTGCTCGCCGCCAGCGGCAAGGCCGGCGACAAGGGCACCCTGGCCGCCAGCCTCGATGCCATCGCCGACAACGCCAGCCCGCTGACGGTGGTGGTTCGCGTGCCCGAAGGCGCCTCCCCCGAGGAAACCACCAGCAACCTCATTGGCCAGGTCGCACCCAACGGCCAGTACACTGGCCTCAAGGCCCTGCTGGCCGCTCGCAGCCGACTGGGCGTCACCCCGCGCATTCTTGCCTGCCCGGGGCTGGACAGCCTGCAGGTGACCGCCGAGTTGGCCGTCATTGCCGAGAAGCTGCGCGCCTTCGCCTATGCCAGCGCCTGGGACTGCCAGACCAAGGAAGAAGCCGTGTCCTACCGCGACAACTTCGGCGCCCGCGAGCTGATGCTGATCTGGCCCGACTTCCTCACCTGGGATACCACCGCGAAAGCCTCGACCAAGGCCGCAGCCACCGCCCGCGCCCTGGGCCTGCGCGCCAAGCTCGACCAGCAGATCGGCTGGCACAAGACGCTCTCCAACATCCCCGTCCAGGGCGTTACCGGCATCAGCCAGGACGTGTTCTGGGACCTGCAGAACCCCAACACCGACGCCGGCTACCTCAACGCCAACGAAGTCACCACGCTGATCCGCCAGGACGGCTTCCGCTTCTGGGGTTCACGCACCTGCAGCGCAGATCCGCTGTTCGCCTTCGAGAACTACACCCGCACCGCCCAGGTGCTGGCCGACACCATCGCCGAGGCGCACTTCTGGGCCATCGACAAGCCCATGCACCCGAGCCTGGTCCGCGACATCGTCGAAGGCATCAACGCCAAGTTCCGCGAGCTCGCCGGCCAGGGCTACATCATCGATGGCCAGTGCTGGTACGACGCCGGCGCCAACGACGCCAGCACCCTCAAGGCCGGCCGCCTCTTCCTGGACTACGACTACACCCCCGTACCGCCCCTGGAAGACCTCACCCTGCGCCAGCGCATCACCGACCGCTACCTGCTCGACTTCGCCGCCCGCGTATCCGCCTAAACCTCCCCGCTTGTCTCCCCTCTCCCGCCTGCGGGAGAGGGGCCGGGGGAGAGGGCAAACCGAGCTAGCACTACATCCAGGAGTACCCAATGGCCCTGCCCAAAAAGCTCAAGCACATGAACCTCTTCAACGACGGCAACAGCTACATGGGCGTAGCCAAAACCGTCACCCTGCCCAAGCTCGCCCGCAAGCTCGAAGCTTGGCGCGGCGCCGGCATGGACGGCCCGGTCAAGGCCGACCTCGGCATGAGCGACGACGGCATCCAGCTGGACTGGACCCTCGGCGGCTGGGACCTGCTGCCCCTGCGCCAGTTCGGCATGGTCGGCGCCAGCGGCGTGCAGCTGCGCTGGGCCGGCTCCGTGCAGCGCGACGACAGCGGCCAGGTCAGCGCCGTGGAAATTGTCGTGCGCGGCCGGCACGAAGAAATCGACTTCGGCGATGCCGAGCCCGGCGAAGACACCGAGCACAAAATCACCACCACCTGCAGCTACTACAAGCTGGTGGTGGACGGCCGCACCGAGATCGAAATCGACCTCTTGAACTTCACCCTCATCGTCGACGGCCGCGACCTGCTCGCCGAGCACCGCCGCGCTATCGGCCTGTAGGGGTGGCCAGGCAGCGCCCAGGGTGTACCATGGGCGCGTTGCTCACTTTCCCACCGAGGCCCGCATGTCTCTCGTGTCCCTCAACCTGCCGGACGATATCGCCCGCCACCTGGCCAGTCTGGCCAAGGCCACCGGCCGCAGCGCAGACGCCCTCGCCCAGGAAGCCCTGAGCGAATACATCCGCCGCGAGAGCTGGCAGATCGCCGAAATCCAGCGCGCCGTCGCCGAAGCTGGCGAAGGCGACTTCGCCACATCCGAAGAGGTGCAAGCCACCCTGGAGAAGTGGACCGGCAATGCGCATTGAGTGGCTCCGCAAGGCGCTACAGAACCTCGACGACGAAGCCGCCTACATCGCCCAGGACAACCCCCAGGCCGCAGCAGACGTGGTGAAAGCCATAGTCGCCGACATCGAGCAGCTCGCCCGTTTCCCCGGCATGGGCCGCGAAGGCCGTGTAGACGGCACCCGCGAATGGGTCATGCCCAACCACCCCTACGTCATCCCCTACCGCGTCCGTGGAGATAGTCTGCAGATCCTGCGCATCTTCCACACCCGCCGCCTGCCGCCCGAGCAGTGGTGAGTCTGTAACGCCAACGCCTACAACCCTCCCTGCTGGGCCGCACCCGGCACCTCCGCCATCTTGGTCGGGACCAACCAATCCCACCGAGGTGCCCCATGGCCAAGAAGACCACCGCCGACAACGTCGTCACCCTCGACCAGCCCATCAAACGCGGCGACACCGAGATCCAGGAAATCACCCTGCGCAAACCCAACGCCGGCGAGCTGCGCGGCCTGCACCTGGCTGACCTGCTGCAGCTGGACGTCACCGCCCTGATCAAGCTGCTGCCGCGCATCAGCACACCCACCCTCAACGAGTACGAAGCCACCACCATGGACCCGGCCGACCTGCTCGCCTGCGGCACCAAGGTCGCCGGTTTTTTGCTGCAGAAGCAGGCCAAGGCGGACGCCTCCCTGCTCGCGTAGAGGACGCCATGGCGGATCTCGCCGTGGTCTTCCACTGGGCGCCCGCGCACATGGACGGCCTCGGCCTCGAGGAGCTGATGGACTGGCGCGAGCGCGCCCGGGTAAGGGTGGAAACCGATGGCAAGTGACGTACTCAAGCTCCAGGTCCTGCTCTCGGCCCTGGATCGCGCCAGCGGCCCGCTTCGCAAGATCAGCCAGGGCAGCGGCGCCACCGCCCGCGCCCTCAAGTCCGCCCGTGACCAGCTGAAGAGCCTCAACCAGACGCAGAAGGACATCAGCGCATACCGCCAGCAGCACACGGCAGTGCGCGAGACCGCCGAGCGCCTGGGCAAGCTGCAGAACAAACTGCGGGGCTACAAGGACCAGCTCAAGGGCATGAACGCGCCCTCGGCCAGGTTCCAGCGCACCTTTCGCGAAACCAGCGCCGAGGTCGAACGCCTGCGCCAGAAGCACGGCAGCCAGCGCGAAGAACTTCGGCGGCTGGTCGCCGGTTTCAACTCTGCCGGCATCAGCACCCGCAACCTCGGCAGCTTCGAGCGCAGCCTGACGGGCGATATCGAGCGCGCCAACGCCTCCATCAAGACCCAGACCGAACGCATGCGCCGCCTCAGCGCCCAGCAGGAGCGCTTGCGCAGAAGCCGCGCGGCCTACAGCCAGGGCGTGCAAAACACCGCTGCCCTGGCCGGCACCGGCATGGCCGCCCGCGCCACCGGCCTGTACACCGGCCGCGGCCTGCAGACCATGCTGGGCGTGGGCTACGATTTCGACGCCACAATGTCGGCCACCCAGGCCGTCACACGCCTGCAGAGCAAGAACAGCCCCGAGATGCTGGCCCTGCGCGAGCAGGCCCGCACCCTGCCCCTGTCCAGCAAATTCACCGACAGCGAAGTTGCCCAGGGCCAGTACTTCCTCGGCCGAACCGGCTACAACCCGCAGCAAATCCTCGGCGCCATGCCCGGCATGCTCAACCTCGCTGCCGCCGGCGACATGGACCTCGGCACCACCGCTGACATCGCCTCCAACATCCAGATGGCCATGGGCATTCCAGCGGAAGAAATGAACAAGGTCGCCGACGTACTGACGGCCGCCTTCACCCGCAACAACGTCGACATCCAGATGCTCGGCGAGTCCCTCAAATACTCCGCCGGCGTGGGTCGCGAATATGGCCAGAGCCTGGAAACCGTCACCGCCGCCACCGCCCTGCTGGGCAACGCCGGCGTCCAGGGCAGCATGGCCGGTACGTCCATGCGATCCGTCCTCACCCGCTTAGGCAACTCCAAAGAGATCGCCAAGCTGGGCGTTGCCACCTCCGACGAAAACGGCAACATGCGCGACCTGCTCGACATCCTTGCGGACATCCACGAGAAGACCAAGGACATGGGCAACATCCAGCGCGGCGCCATCTACAAATCCATCGCAGGTCAGTACGCAGTCACCAGCTTCGGCACCCTGATGCGCGCCGTGGAGAGTGGCCAATTCCAGGGCATGCGCGGCAACCTCGATAACTCCGACGGCGAAGCCGCCCAGGTCGCCCGCACCCAGCTGGACAACCTCAAGGGCGACATGACCATGCTGCATGCCGCCCTGGAGAACATCTCCGTCGAGCTGTTCGACAAGAACAACCCCTGGCTGCGCGAGCTGGCCCAGGACCTCAGTGGCTTGCTGCACCAGGTCGGCGAATTCCTCAAGCAGAACCCGGCGCTCAGCAAGGCCATCGTCATCACCATCGCCGGCTTCTCCCTGTTCATGGCCACCCTCGGCAGCCTCGCCATCGGCATTGCCGGCATCCTCGGCCCGATGATCGCCATGCGCTTCCTGTTCGCCCAGGTCGGCATCCGCCTGCCCAACCTCATCAGCCTGCTCTGGAGCCTGGGCAAAACGGTGATCCCTTTCGTGGGCCGCGCTCTGCTCATCCTCGGTCGCGCGCTGATGCTCAACCCCATCGGCCTGGCCATCACCACCATCGCCCTCGGCGCTTACCTCATCTACCGCCACTGGGACCGCGTCGGCCCCTACTTCCGCAACCTCTGGCAGGAAGTGAAGGACGGCTTCAGCGCGGGCCTGGCCGGCATCCTGAAACTGGCGGTCGACTTCAGCCCACTGGGCCTGTTCTACCGCGCCTTCGCGGGCGTGATGGGCTACCTGGGCGTGGAGCTGCCGGCCAAGTTCACCGACTTCGGTAGCATGATCCTGCAGGGGCTGGCCAAAGGCATCACCAGCGCCTTGGGCAGCGTGAAAAGCGCCATCACTGGCGCCGGTGAATCCACCATCAACTGGTTCAAGGCCAAGCTCGGCATCCACAGCCCCTCCCGCGTATTCGCCGCCCTGAGCCAGGACACCATGGCTGGCCTCGCGCAAGGGCTGGCCGCCGGCGAGCAAGGCCCGCTGGCCCAGCTGGGGGATCTCGCCAAGCGCATGACCGGCATCGGCGCCCTTACCCTCGGCATGGCCGACAGCGCGATCGCCATCGACCACCGCCCGCCTCTCGCTGCCGGCATCCAGCCGGTGCAGATCGACAGCCACGACACCGTCCAGATCATCATCCAACCCGCCCCGGGCATGGACGCTCAGGCCATCGCCCGCGCCGTGGCCCAGGAGCTGGACAAGCGCGAGCGCGCCAAGCACATCCGCGCCCGCAGCGCGCTATTCGACAGGGAGTAACCGCCATGATGATGGCCCTGGGCATGTTCGTATTCGGCCTGCCCACCCTCGCCTACCAGGAACTCCAGCGGCAAACCGACTGGCGCCACCCCAGCACCGCCCGCGTGGGCGCCCCGCCGGCGCGGCAGTTCCTGGGCCGGGGTGACGACCAGATCACATTGCCCGGCGTGTTGGTACCGGAACTCTGCGGCGCCCTGCTCAGCCTCGACACCCTGCGTGTGATGGCCGACACCGGCAAAGCCTGGCCCCTGGTGGAAGGCACCGGCCGCATCTACGGCCTCTGGGTCATCGAAAGCCTCAGCGAGACCCGCACCCTCTTCTTCCAGGACGGCGCCGCCCGCCGCATCGAGTTCAGCCTGCACCTGCAGCGCGTGGACGAAAGCCGCATCGACCTGCTCGGCAGCGCCCTGGAAACCCTCGGGAACATCCTGCGATGAGCTACCCGAGGCCCATCTACCGCCTCACCGTGAACGGCCGCGACATCACGGCCGACATCACCGCCCGCCTCATCAGCCTCACTCTCACCGACAACCGCGGCCCCGAGGCGGACCAGCTCGACATCGAGCTCAGCGACCACGACGGCCTGCTCGCCATCCCCCCACGCGGCGCCACTCTGCAGGTGTGGCTCGGCTGGAGCGACACCGGCCTGGTAGACAAAGGCACCTTCACCGTCGACGAGACCGAACACAGCGGCCCGCCGGACACGCTCAGCATCCGCGCCCGCAGCGCCGACATGCGCGGCCCCCTCGTCAAAAAGCGCGAACGCAGCTGGCACGACACCACCCTCGGCAACATCCTCCGCACCCTCGCCCAGGAACACGACCTGGAGCCTGCCATCAGCCACCAGCTCGACCAGGTCGAAGTCCCCCACCTGGACCAGACCGACGAAAGCGACCTCAACCTCATCACCCGCCTCGGCCAGGAACACGACGCGGTGGCCACCATCAAACACGGCCGCCTGCTCTTCATGCCCATCGGCCAGGGAGAAACCGCCAGCGGAAAGGAACTACCCGTCGTCACCATCACCCGCGCCGAAGGCGACCAGCACCGCTTCCTGCAGGCCGATCGGGACGCTTACAGTGGGGTGCGGGCGTACTACTACGACGTGGAGGGTTCGGAGCGGATGGAGGCGATCATTGGTGGCGAGGAGAATGCCAAGACGCTGCGGCATACCTATGCGGACAGGTCGAGTGCGCTGCGTGGTGCTAAGTCGGAGTGGAAGAAGATTCAGCGCGGGAGCGCGACGCTCAGCTACACCTTGGCACTCGGTCGGCCTGAGATAAGCCCGGAGTGGCGGTACCGGGTGCGGGGGATCAAAGCGGAGATTGGGGATGTGGGGTGGCTTGGAGAGCGAGTAATACACCGTATGACCGATAGCGGATTTGCAGCTGACCTGGAGATGCAAAGCAAAATTCGCAACGACGACTAATGCTGCGCTGCCGTGGCGCAGCAAGCTGCTCAAATACTCGCTAATAGCTATATGATATCACCCGTAGGACGCCACGGACTCAAGGACGAATCATATGGAAATCTCGCTGCCAGCCTGGCTCGTGAACAACCTGGGAATTGCAGCATTTTTGGGAGCCGTAGCTCTGGTCGGCAAAAGCCTCCAAATCGCGAAAGGCCTCTTTGACTTCCACTACGACTACTTCACACGTCGGCACCTGCGCCGTGCCGCAGAGCTACTTCCACTCGTTGAACCTACCAGCCAGCACCACCAGTTTTTGCAACAGGTTATCGCTGGTGAGGTTTTCAAGATCGCCTCAGGCGTTGATGCCGTAGGCCGAAAGGCCGAGATCCTAATGCACCTCCGCCAGAGTGGTCTGGTGCGGACCAGTCAAATGAAGAAGATGGCTCGATTCATCGAGCCATCGACAGACGGTCAGGCAGAAATCCGAATCGGTATAGGTGATTGGCTCTTGATTGGTTACTCGCTGGTCGCGTCCACGGTGATCTTTTTGTTTGGCTTATTCGTATTCCTCCGTCTCGCTTTTAGCGATGACCCTTTTGCTTGGATAGCAGGCAGTGGTCTTTTTCTGATTTCTGCCCTCGTGAGTCGACTCTTGTCTAGCGACTATCGAGTTTACCGAGCACTAAAGCGGCTGAATGTGGAGATGGCAAACAAGCCATTTCCGGCCAGCGAGAAAAACAGTCCAACACCACATGATTCACCATCGCCCCCACTCCCAACCGCCAATGTGCAGGAAGAAGTGATCGGCGCCCTACCCTAAAACGTTTACCCCCTACCAAGAGCACTCCGTCATGGACGATTTCCTTCATACCGTTGCCCTGCTACGTGCGAAACATCATCGCCCAGCTGGCTTCAATCTCTTTTCCGTTCTGCGTAGTTCGAGCGACGAGGTTCGCTTGCACTCTCGCTACCTCTCATTTCTGCTAGATCCAAAAGGAACTCACAACAAAGGCACTGAGTTGCTTGAGAATTTTTTGGCTACGATGGGAATTGAGAATTTCAACATCGAAAATGCAGCAGTGGATACTGAATATCAGAACATCGATATTCTGATACGGAACACTAATCGTGAAGCCGTCATCATCGAAAACAAGATCTACGCTGGCGATCAGGACGAACAGATTTATCGCTATTACAAGCGTTTGGTCGCGGAAGGCTACCAGAAAATTTGGTGCATATACCTAACGCTAGACGGCAGCGAACCCAGCGAGCAAAGTAAGAAGTCCCTGGAAGTAGTACTAGCCAGCTACGAAACAGACATTATCGACTGGCTCAATCTGTGCATTCCTTTGGTTGCTCGCGAACCAGGCGTCCGAGAGAGTGTTTTCCAATACATAGAATTACTGCAGAAACTCACATCAAGCGACCAAGGAGAAATATATATGAGTAAACTGAAGGAGCAAATTCTGCAGGGCGAGAACATCTTCCTGATCGCTGACATCGAGCACGCCTTCAAGGAAGTACTTATTGACCTTCAACTTGACCTCTGGGAACGCATGCTGAAATATCAAGAACAAAAATACAAACGCATGCCCACTGCAGACTTTAGCGCAAACAAAGAAGCAATCAGAGCCTACTACAATAAATCAAAGAACAGCAAATTCTACGGCATTGACTACAATTTCGACTTTATGGAAGGCGGAGTTTACATTCAGCTGAACCACCGACTCTACTCTGGATACACTTGCAACAAAGAAACAAACCCGAACGACTACAATCGCCTCATAGCACTGAACGAGTTCCTTCCCACTGGCACCCACAACACCAAGGAACTCTATTGGAAGTACCCAAGCAAGAACCTGAACTACTTCTCCCCAACCAACGAAGACCTGGCAATTCTCAAGAGCCCGGAAGAGCGAGAGGAACTCGCCAGATCATTGATAGATGACGCACACCAACTCTGGCAGCTTGCAAAGAAACATTTGGCGTAGATAAATCCGCATTTAGTGCACTTTAAATAAAAGCCCCCTTTCCAGCCAAACTTATCAACTCAACTCCGAAGCGTGCGCCAATGAAAGAGCTTTCCCTAAAGACCCTGGCAATTTTCATAGCCCCACTTAGCCTCACCGGATGTATCCAAAGCGCGATAGAGTGTGACTCAAAGGAAGCTACCTCTCGGATCTCATCCGATTTCCGCTCGAATCTGGAAAGTAAACTTCCACCAGGGGCAATGGACTTTATCTCCGATATCTCAGTTACAGAAATCGTCACGCTCAAGGCGGACACTGATGCAGGCTTAAGATCCTGCGAGGCAAAGGTTGTAGTACGAGCCAAAGGTTCGGATGAATTTGCCTACCAAAATATTAGATACACAAACCAAACAGTTAAAGGCGGCACCGAAGAAAGCCGAACCATCTACGATTTCGTCGACACCTTTAGCCATATCGACAAATATGTCTTCGATATCGTTCGAAATCCATACTATCAACATCAGGCCGAGCAAGTAGGCTTGAAAACCTCTGAGCAGTTCTTAGCCTACCGCGACGCTAACAACACGATTAGCACTTCAACTTCAAAAAAATCAGAGATTCTCAAGAGAAATTCCACCTTAACTGCTGAACTGCAAGTTTTGGAGCCGAAAGTATCTAGCTTTATTTCCTCAGTTCGCTCTGGAAAAACGGCAATTCAACCAAACGACTTTATTGATATAGCACCGGTAACGGTCAATCCCCGAAAATCAATAACAACGGAACATATCAGCAACTACATTGAATTCGACACTGCCGTCACCAACAAATCCACGAAGACCATCGATTCCATAACACTGCATGCTTATGTCTATCTAGATGAATCAAACACCCCCATAAGAGAAGGAACGTACGCTTCCGTCAAACTCGAAGCCGGATTAAATCCCGGTGAAACCCGAGTCGAGAAAATATCTATAGATCCAGCAGATCATCTAATCAACGACTTCACTGAAACAACCGCGTGGAAGAAGGCAAAAACCACAACAATCGTGTTACGCCCAGTCTCTATGAGAAACGATGAAGGCCGAAAAATTGAATTCGATTCGAGAAAATCCAATTTCGGCATAGAGGAAGTCACCAAAGTAGGCAGCATCACTTGGGACTCATACATATCTGCACTCAATGAATTGCAGAGCAACAAAAAACTGCTAATTGAGTTGGACAACAAAATAACGAAAGCACAGCAGACACTGGCGGAACTCAAAGCATCATAGGCCCTTTCCGCCTTAAGGGGGGACAGAAACTAATCTGCCCCTCTCTCACGCCAGTCAATCATTGAACTTCATACAGAGCGATTATCGACTCCGCAAATTCAAGGTCATTAGTTTGACTCTGAGCCATCTTTGCGAGTGCTTTGACGGCTGAAGGAGCGTCGGCCTTACCGACCCCAACCACCGCAAGAATTGCATTGGTATTTTCACCACCACCGGCTGCCAGTTCGTGACGCAATTCATCACCCGCGCCAACCACTATTTCCTTAATTTGACGCGGCTTGGACGTAGTGACTGCCAGCGGAGCATCGGACTTGAGGGTTACAAAGTACTGATTGGGTGAGTATTCATACATGGCGCCCGTAGACGCATCTACAGTTGAGCCGATCAAGCCACCCAGCACAATATTTCCCCAGAAGAAGCTGTTGGTGGTAGTTCCCATCTGCGTCGTATATTGCTTATAGCCATCCTTGCTAAAAGTAACTGCCAAGTTTTTATCCCTTTCAACCTGAGCAGTTACGGGAGTCGTCCCCATTACACGACCCGCTACAGAAACCTCCGCACCTTGTGGCTCGGAGTTGAAAGTTACAGCCTGTGTTTTTCCATCAACAATAGTCGCGCACCCTGAAACAATTGCCGAAGAAATCAGCAATAGCGCAGAGACCTGAACTCTATTCATTTACAACCCGCCCATAGATTTACATTTTTTATTAAAATATTGAATGAGAAAAATCTTCTTAAAAGCCTCCTCACCCATTCAGGCAAACAAAAATGAAAAGGCCCCATACAAAGTAAAGGCCGAGTTCCATGTTCGAATTCCCACCCGCTAATCGGGCGAGCAGTATTGATCAGCGCTGCAGGCTCGATTTTTCATTCCATGCCAAGTGCTTTTCATTTCATGACAAGGAAGACAACGCGGTCGACAGGCGGCATGCGCTGTCACGCCATTGACACGTGGACTGGGCTGCGGCGTGCTGATGGTCGGGGGGTGCGTCTAGGAAGTGAGTGCCAGGCTTCCATCGACGCATAGATTGCGGAGCTACGCTTTAGGCCACCAACACTCCTGAAGCAGGAGAAAGGACGATGAGCGACCTCGCGGAGTTCGAAGCAGGACTAACCCGCCTGATTGGCCGACCTTCCAGACTGCGCCCCTTCATCTGCGACGGCTCGCCCCTGACCTGCCAAGTGATCCTGGTTGGAGCTAACCCGGCTACCGAGATGGAAGAGGATTTCTGGTCGTTTTGGAGACCTGGTATCGGCTTCAACAAAGCAGCCTGGATGGATGCCTACCTCAAGGAGCGCCAAACGAGGCCACTGAAGCCAGGGAAGACTCGGCGGAATCCCATTAGCAATACACGCAGGGTACTCGAATGGGTGACGTTGTCCGCAGCGCCGTACCGCTGCCTGGAAACCAACACCTACGCTACGGCAACTTCGACACTCGGCGAACTGGCCCTGGCAGACCGCGACTCGGATCCTTTTGAGTTCCTGCTAAACACAATTCAGCCACAGCTCATTGTCGCGCATGGTCGTGACGCCGAAGCGTGCCTAAAGGGACTGTCTCTGAATGCAGAGGTGATTTACGTCGATCATTTTGCACGGGGTTGGTCGGAGGTTAAGGCGCGCGCACTAGGTGAGCAGATCAGGATGATTTGTACATCTGGCGATCAACGCTCACGAGCGTAAAGACGGAGGCATTTCTTAACCATGAAGCCTTGCAACGAAGTTATGCGCTTGCTTGCCCCGGCGTACGCCCCTTGTGCCCATTTTTCCGGTGCGTGCACCTGCATGCGGTGGGTCCCTGAGAATGGGCACGTTCCGAGAGGTTATCTCGGTGCAACGGGCTCCCCCACTGAAGTGGAACTCGTGCTGGTCTTCGCCGAACCCGGAGATCCACATTTGGGTGAGGTTCACACTGGCCTTGAGACGACGCTTCAGCACACCTACAGATGCATGAGGGATGGGAAAGACCTTTTCCACCGGAATGTCCGGTGGATTCTCGATCAATGCTTTCCTTCGCTCACCTTTGATGAGCAGCTCAGAAAGGTCTGGATGACAGAGTCGGTGCTTTGCTCAGCCAGTATCGAAGGTGGAAATGTTCCGGCGTCTGCCTGGCGCGCTTGCACGGCGAGCTATCTGAAACCACAAATTGCACTCTTCTCAAGGGCACTAGTCGTCGCCTTGGGCAACAAGGCCCAGTCTCGCCTTAAGAGCATTGCTGTCCCCTACCTGCCAGCCGCCGCAGCGGCTCCCCCTGGATGCAATTTCAAAGGCTCGCGGGAATCTTGGGGGGCAATCGCCCAAGAATTGTCACGCCGCCGTCTCAGCTACGCAGGAAAATAAATCTGTCCTCTTTTTGGTCACGCAGAAGACGATCAGTTTTGTCGCTGAAGCTTCCTAGCCCACTTCTGGGGTGCCGACATTTCGCCTGTGTCGCAATCTGTAATATCACCAATGACGCGGTCAATTCGAAAGGTTCGCTCCGCCTGACGGGTGTGGCATTCACCTTTGATGTATATCGAGGTGACCGAATGAACTGTTACCTGGCGGTGGCTAATATCTCCTTCCGCATCCTCATAGAGGAACTCAACCGTCCCTATGCTCCAGCCTCTTTGAATTGCCCGAGTCGTTTTCTCTTTCTTGGCCTCGGGTTGGCGCGATGGGGGTTGATGGAGGAACTTCGGTAGAGGGTTTCTCTCTTTTAGTTTCAACCGTTTGCGCTGCTGCTTGGTCAATGGACGGAAAGGCTTTTGGGGCGAAGGCATAGGGGGTTTAGCGGGCTGCTCGACCTCTAGCGTTTTCTCCTCCGGATGTCCCACACCTCGCTTCAGGATTTGGACCATATGGTGCCAAGTGCTCCCCACCGGCTCTCCAGCCTCCAGTGTCCGAGCTTGATCGCGACTGCCAAGCACAGCCCAGATGAAGCCAATAAGAATGGCGAGAAAGAAAAATACTTCCATGAGAGCCTCCTGCTCACATCCCTACTACGTTGAAGTCCTGGTACCCGCTGGGTGGGCCATTGTCCTAACCCGCGCGCTCCTTCGTGGACGAATCTAACGATTGCGCAAGCGCATCAGTGAGCCGCCGCACCGAAGCTTTGTCTTCGTCTGGCAGCGACCGGTAGTTCGCCAGGACCTTTGATTCGGCTGGAGTGAGCTCGCCCACCGTGCTTATGTTCCGGTTACCTGTCAGTACATACATGATGTCGACACCAATAGCGGCAATTGCCATCAGGTACACAGCGTCTGGATTTCGCTCCCCCTTCTCATAGTTACGCTGTGTGTTGCGGTTTACCCCACCGATTTGTGCCAGTTCTTCCTGCGTCAACGTAAGACGATTCCGCTCCTCATATAGCCGATTTCCCAAAGCACTCGTTTGCAAGCAATCACCCATTCTATTGCTCATTTTTTTATGCGTTCATTCGAGCCGTGAACACGAATAAACACGGTTACTGACTATGCCCACGCTGCTTTCACCCGAGCAAGCCCGTGCGGTTCTGGACCGCAAGGGCATGAGCCTCGCCCAGTTCTCCCGCCTCCATAGCCTGAACAAGAACCTGGTCAGCGACCTGCTGAACGGGCGAAAGAAAGGCCAGCGCGGCGAAGCCCACCGCGCCGCAGTTCTGCTCGGCATCAAGGAAGGCGAAAACGCCTCTCCCTCCTCGCCCACACCGGCCAATCAGTAAGGGACGACTGCCATGTATCCAGACCCTCGCCGCGTCCGCGACAACCGCGTTGTGCTGCGCTTCGACGACTACGAGCACGACCTGATCAAGGCGCTGGCCAACTACAAGGGCGAGCAGCTCGCCACCCTGCTGCGCGAGATGGTGATGCGCGAAGCCACAGCCGTGCTGGACAGCGCCAGCATCCCCCAGGCCCGCGCCTGAGAGCAGGCCCACACGAGCAGCCGAAGAGATGCCAGACCAAACCCTCACCTTCACCCCTGATCAATTGGAGCTCCTGGAACAGGTTCGCCAGCAGCAGGGGCTGGAGAGCATTCAGCAGGTGGCCGAGTGGCTGGCCAAGCAGGCGTTGCGCAAGCACGCGGATCGAGCACCAGGGCGTGGCCGTGCGCTGGTCCTGGTGCAACAGAAGTAACCAGGGGCCGACTGGCGGCCCCGTAGTTCAACCATCCATAGGGGTGTTTCATGGACGTAAACCACAACCCGAATCTGCACCACGCAGAAATGGCGGTACGCGAGGA
The DNA here is from genome assembly GCF_029871235.1 of Pseudomonas sp. BN411. Lineage (GTDB taxonomy): Bacteria > Pseudomonadota > Gammaproteobacteria > Pseudomonadales > Pseudomonadaceae > Metapseudomonas. Next base: position 58,500 of record NZ_SSOM01000049.1, on the reverse strand, counting down.
CATCAGGATCGAAATCAGCGGCTCCAGCGGTGCTGGCCAATCCAGCTTGCTGCTGCTGATCGCCCACTGCCTCACCCAGGCTGGTTTCAACCCGCACTGCGAGGACAACGGCCAAGTGATCGAGCTGCCAAACGATTTCCTCTCGCGTTGGAACGAGCGCCTGCTGGGGAAGGCACCGACGCCAGCGCGCGTGGTGCTCGCCACCTGCAATACCCAGGAGTGACAGTGAGCACGTACAAACTCGTTTGCCCGCATTGCCACAGCCGCATGCGTATTCGCACCAGCGAAGGCACGCACATCTTCTTGCGGGTGGCCTACCTGCAGTGCCGCAACGAGAGTTGCGGCTGGAGCGTGCGGGCGCAGTTTGAAATGACCCACGAGCTCAGTCCCAGCGGCATGGCCAACCCGGCCGTGCAGCTACCCCTTGCGGACAGGGCATTGCGCGTAGCCGCGATGATGTCCGCCACCAAGACCGACCAATTGGATCTGTTGGATTCCCTACTGGAGGCTTAGTCATGAACATGGATACCCTCGACTACCGCACCAGCATGCAGGTTGCCGCCCTCGCCTATTTGCGCCGGCACAAGGCGCACTATCTGGGCGATGCAGACCTGCTGTACGACAACTGCGTGCATCACCTCTGCACCGCGCTGGAGGTGCCGCTGTTTCTGGCGCAGCAACTCAGTCAGCGGGCCTGGAATGAGTTCCGCCAATGGCAGGAACCGCAATGGCTTGGCATCGACTGGGCCGCCGAGCCGGATGCCACAGTGGCCTACCTGATCGACTACCGAAACAACCTGCGCTTCCCCATCCCGCTGCGCCTCCTGCCCCAGCGCCTGCTGGACCAACGCCCCGCCACTCTCACCCGACACGCCTGAGCCCATTCCGCCCGCCCATTGCCATGGGTTTGGGTGAGCTACGCCCAGCGCAAGGAGATCCGCATGACCCACACCGTCAATCTGCACCTGGAGCTCACACCCAAGCAGGTGCGCGCCTACCACCGCTTTCTGGTGGCGCAGTACGAGCATTCGATTCAGTTGCAGTGGTTCGCTGACCGCTACCGCACGGTACCGGCGAAGATCCGCACCCGTCGCATCCTGGACGACTACCCAGCACTGGCGGCCCTCTCCCGCACGCTACAGGCGGCCAGAGACGCCGTACGCGCATTGGGGCCAAGCAGATGAGAGATGCACTGCGCAGCGAGCTTCTACAGCGCCTGCAGGCTGACTACGGCCTGCAGGCGATCACGGGCACGCTGTACCTGCGCAAGGGCACCTGCCCGGCCTGCGGGAAGCGGGAGCTCTACTGCCGGTCCGACTCGCCCTGGACGGTGCACTGCGGCCGCGAGAGCAAGTGCGGCCAGCAGTGGCACGTGAAGGAGCTGTACGAGGATCTGTTTGACGACTGGAGCGACCGGGTACCGGCGACGGACCAGCAACCCAACGCCACCGCCCGCGCCTACCTGGAGTTCGCCCGGGGCTTTCGCCTGGAGCTGATCGAGGGCTGGTTCAGCCAGGAGCATTTCTGGTCCCGCGAGCTGGGCGAAGGCTCAGCCACGGTGCGCTTCGCCCTGGAGAAAGGCGGCTATTGGGAACGGCTGATCGACCGACCCCACCGCTTCGGCAAGCAGAAAGCGCGCTTCAAGCCCGGGGCCAGCTACAAGGGCGTGTGGTGGTGCCCGCCCTGCGTGGATCTGTTTGAGGTGAAGGAGCTCTGGATTGTCGAGGGCATTTTCGACGCCATCGCCCTGCTCCACCACGGCATAGCGGCCGTGGCTGCGCTGTCGTCGAACGCTTTCCCTGAAGAGTCCCTCAAGGCCCTGGCACGCAACCGCGGCGGCAAGCTGCCGAAGCTGGTCTGGGCGCTGGACAACGAACCCGGGGCGCACCGCTACACGAAGAAGTGGGTGCGGCAGGCGCGCGAGCTGGGCTATGCCTGCGACGCGGCGCAAGTACCCCAGCCAGACGGCCGCAAGGTGGACTGGAATGACCTGCACCAGCGCTGGAGCTTCGAGAGCGACGAGGAGAAACGAGCCGACCTGCGCCAGCGCGCCCTCGAGGAGGCCCGCCACCACGGCGCCCTGCTGCTGGCCCAGAGCGCCGCTGAGAAGGGCCTACTGATGCACGAGCGGGACAAACGGCACGAGTTCCACTTCGGTTTCGAGCGGCGCCTGTACTGGTTCAAGCTGGATGACGACAAGTACAAGAAAGCGAAGGACTCCCTCCTGAAAAGCGAGCACCACGAAGACAAGCTACTCAACGACAAGCAGAGGGAAGCCAAGGCCCTGCGCGAATCGGGCTGCGTGACGGAAATCGCCAACTGCTATGCCGAAGCGCTGTACTTCCAGCGCAACGAGATCACCGACGAGTCCTGGTACTACTTCCGCGTGGACTTCCCCCACGACGGCCCCAGCGTAAAGAACACCTTCACCGGCGCCCAGGTGGCGGCGGCCAGCGAGTTCAAAAAGCGCCTGCTGAGCATGGCCGCCGGCGCCGTGTTCACCGGCAGCGGCCAGCAGTTGGACAAGATCATGAAGGACCAGCTCTACGGCCTGAAAACCGTCGAGACCATCGACTACGTGGGCTACAGCAAGGAGCACGGCTGCTATGTGTTCGGCGATGTGGCCGTGCGCAATGGCGTGGTGAACCAGGTCAACGCGGAGGACTTCTTCGAGTTCGGCAAGCTGCGCCTGAAGAGCCTGCAGAAATCCATCGTCATTCGCCCAGAGCGGGATTCGAAACGCTACGACGAGGAGTGGCTACGGCTGCTCTGGACCTGCTTCGGCGCCCAGGGCGTGGTGGCGCTGACCTTCTTCTTCGCCTCGCTGTTCGCCGAGCAGATCCGCGCCCGCTGGCAGACCTTCCCCTTCCTGGAAATGACAGGCGAGGCCGGCGCCGGCAAATCCACCTTGCTCATGTTCCTCTGGAAGCTGCTGGGCCGTGCTGGCTATGAGGGTTTCGACCCGTCGAAATCATCTGTCGCGGGGCGCTCCCGCTTGATGGGCCAGGTCGCCGGAATGCCGGTGGTTCTGATCGAGGCCGACCGCAACGAGCCAGACCGGCTGCACCTGAAGTCCTTCGACTGGGACGAGCTGAAGGACTTCTATGGCGGTGGAACGCTGCGTACCCGGGGCATGAAGACTGCCGGCAACGAAACCTACGAGCCGCCTTTTCGCGGCACCATCGTCATCAGCCAGAACGCCCCTGTCAGTGCCTCTGAGGCGATCCTCACCCGTATCTGCAAGCTGCACTTCGTTCGCCCCACGACCACCGACGAGAGCATTGCGGCGGCAGACAACCTCAACGCCCTGGACGGCGATCGGCTGTGCCACTTCCTGCTGCGCGCGGTGAAGCACGAGGCCCAGGTGCTGGAATGCTTCGCCGAGTGCCTGCAGGCGCACGACACCCGCCTGCGGCACATGCACACGCGCTGCTTCGCCTGCGGTCAGCACTTCCCCAGCGCGGATGAGAACGCCGCCTGTAGTCACTGCGGCAACAGGCTACGAGGGCAAATCCGCATCGAGCGGATCATCAAGAACCACGCCCAGCTCCTGGCCAGCCTGGATTGCCTGCGTCAGGTGGTGAAGCTGAGCGAGCACCAGGTCAACCAGACCCGCCTTTGCCTTGCGGCCATGGCCCTGGAGCGCCAGTCCGCCGTCAGCGCCGATCACCCGGCTGTGGCGGAGTTCTGGGAGGTGTTCGAGTACCTGGAGTCCCTGGACGACGGCCCGGTGGTGAACCACAGCAAGAACCCGAAACTGATCGCCATCAACCTCAACGAGTTCGTCCAGCGCGCCAGCGAGCACCGCCAGCAACTGGCCAACGTCGGCACCCTTCGCGAGGTGCTGCGCAACAGCCAGTCGCGTAAGTTCCTCGGCGCCAGCAAGGCAGTGGACAGCGCGGTGCGCAGCCACCATGCCCTGCGCAACCCGATGTCGGCGCGACCGGGGACGGTGAAGTGTTGGACGTTCAGCTCGCTCTAGCGCTGTATTCAGCAGGAGCTGACAGCATCCACCAGCCAGTTGGGCTACCAATGGCTTCCCGATTTACACGCAGCAGAGGATTGAGAGTGTTATGTCAGCGGGCGTCGAGGTTCGCGGCAACAGTATCCGCATCTACTTCCGATACGAGGGCGAGCTTTGCCGGGAGCCAATTCCCGGCGCCGCCACACCAGCAAACATTGCCAACGCCGAGCGCATAGTCGGCGTCATTCAGTACGAGATCGAGGCCGGAACGTTCAGCTATGCCCGGCACTTCCCGGATTCGACCAGGATCCAGACCAACACCTTTGGCCACTACATCGACCTCTGGCTGGGCATCAAGCGCAACCAGATGGCTGCCTCGGGCATCCGCAGTCACGAGAGCCGGATCGAGCACCACGTTCGGCCACGCTGGGGCCACGTCCACGCCGACCAGATCGACCACCTGGACCTGCAGGTATGGATCCAGGGCACGCTGATGCCAAAGCTGCATAACAAGACCGTGCGCGAGATTCTGAGCATCGTGCGGCAGGTCTTCCGTCTCTATCGCACCAGGAACAGATCAGCGCACGACCCAACAGACGGCATCGTGGTATCGCTGCCGGACTCGGACGACCCCGATCCTTTCACCAGGGAGGAGATCGATCTGATCCTTAGCACGGAGTCAGATCGCGCCCAGGAGCTGAACCTTGCACAGTTCATGATCTGGACGGGGCCGAGGGTTTCGGAGGCGATCTCGCTGGCCTGGGAGGACGTGGACCTGGTCGCCGGCACCGTCCTTTTCCGGCGGGCCAGGGTGCGGAGCAAGTACAAGGTCACCAAGACGCGCCGCTCAACGCGAGAGGTGCGCCTCCTCGCCCCAGCGCTCAGAGCACTTCAGGCGCAGGTAAAACTGACAGGTAACCTGAAACCGGTAGAGATCGAGGTGACGGAGCGAGATAACCGGACAATCCGGCGACCGAAGGTGCGGTTTGTCTTCCACAACGGCGGTACCGGCCAGCCCTATTCGACCTCGGACAACCTGCGTAACGGCTGGTGGAAGAGTCACCTGAAGAAGGCCGGTGTGCGCTATCGCGGCCCGAATCAGTGCCGACACACCTTCGCCAGCCAGATCCTCAGCAGCAGCGTGGCCTCACCAGAGTGGATCGCCGACCAGCTGGGGCACAGTTCCACAGCCATGGTCTTCAAGCACTACGCCAAATTCATCAGCAAGGACGGCCCCGACATCGTGGGCATGCTGAACCGCGCGCTGGACCTCTGAAACGACACTGGGGGCCTCTCTGTCGAGAAGGCCCCCAGTGGTCTATTGTTCCCAAAGTGTTCCCAAAACGCTCCCATTTGGCGTTTTCAGGAATATTTTTCCTTTGAAATCAATGAGTTAGATGGCGGAGGCGGTGAGATTCGAACTCACGGAAGAGTCTCCCCTTCGGCGGTTTTCAAGACCGCTGCCTTAAACCACTCGGCCACACCTCCGCTTGCGCGGGGCGCCATACTACCGGAACGCAACACGCTGTCAAACTCTTGCAATTGGCGGCTTCAGAGCCTCTGTTAATATCCAGAACTGACCAAGGTCACGGAAACCATTTTCGGGAGTGTCGCGATGAACGAACAGAACTATGCCCTCAACCCCGCGCAGGCGGAGCAGCTGGAAGTCAGCCGCGTCCTTCGCAATACCTACGGGCTGCTGGCCCTGACGCTGGCGTTCAGCGGTCTGGTCGCCTACGTCGCGCAACAGATGCGCGTGCCCTACCCCAGCATCTTCGTCGTACTGATCGGTTTCTACGGCCTGTTCTTCCTGACCGTGAAGCTGCGCGACTCCGCCTGGGGCCTGGTATCCACCTTCGCCCTGACCGGTTTCATGGGCTACACCCTGGGCCCGATCCTCAACATGTACCTCGGCATGCCAAACGGCGGCGAGGTGGTGAGCTCGGCCTTCGCCATGACCGCCCTGGTGTTCTTCGGCCTGTCCGCTTACGTGCTGACCACCCGCAAGGACATGAGCTTTCTCGGCGGTTTCATCACTGCAGGCTTCTTCGTGCTGATCGGTGCCACGCTGGTCAGCCTCTTCTTCAACATCAGCGGTCTGCAGTTGGCGATCAGCGCCGGCTTCGTGGTGTTCTCGTCGGTCTGCATCCTGTTCCAGACCAGCGCCATCATCCATGGTGGCGAGCGCAACTACATCATGGCCACCATCAGCCTGTACGTATCCATCTACAACCTGTTCATCAGCTTGCTGCAACTGGTTGGCGTATTCAGCAGCGACGATTGATCGCCAACCGCTCCTCGGACTAGCCCGCTTCGGCGGGCTTTTTTCTGTCCGGACGGGCAAAAGAATGCGCCTAGCCGTATCATTCCAGCAGTTTCCCATTCGCCCGAGCGACCATGAAATTCGCCATTGCCTTGTTCGCCCCGCCCCACGCGCCTTCCTCCCGTCGCGCCCTGCGCTTTGCGGAAGCGTGCCTGGCCGGCGGCCATGAAATCGTCCGCCTGTTCTTCTATCAGGACGGCGTACACAGCGCCTCCGTCAATGTCGTCGCCCCCCAGGACGAGCCGAACCTCTCCGCCGCATGGAGTGATTTCGTACGCAAGCACAAGCTGGACGGCGTCGTCTGCATTGCCGCGGCGTTGCGCCGGGGCGTGCTGAACCAGGAAGAGGCACGACGCTACGGGCGCCCGGCTGCCAACCTGGCCGAGGGCTGGGAGCTTTCCGGCCTGGGCCAGCTGCACGAGGCGGCACAGATGGCCGACAGATTGGTCAGCTTTGGAGGCAATTAAGATGAAGTCCATGCTGATCATCAGCCGCCAAGGTCCGTGGAGCGGTCCTGGGGCCCGCGAGGCGCTGGATATTGCCCTCGCCGGCGGCGCCTTCGATCTGCCCCTTGGTTTGCTGTTTCTGGATGACGGCGTGTTCCAGCTCGTCGCCAATCAACAGCCCACTACGCTTGAGCAAAAGGACCTGACCGCCAACCTCCAGGCCCTGCCGCTGTTTGGCGTGGAGTCGCTCTACGTCTCTAAACGCAGCCTGCAGGAGCGTGGACTGGAAGGCGCCACCCTGAAACTCGCGGTGGAAGTTCTCGACGACAGCGCCCTGACTGCCCTTATCGACCGTTACGACCAGGTGCTCACTCTCTGATGGCCACGCTGCATATCCTTTCCCACTCCCCGTTCTCTGACAGCCGCCTCGGCAGCTGCATCCGATTGCTGGGACCCAATGATGGCCTGCTACTCAGCGGTGAAGCGGTCTACGCCCTGCAACCAGGCAGCGTGGCCCGTCAGGCCCTGGAGCTGATGCCCGAATCGATTGCATTGCACGCGCTTGCTGAAGACCTCGAGGCCCGAGCCCTGACTGACCTGCCCTCACGCCTGAACGCAGCGGACTATCCCGCGTTCGTCGAGCTGTGCTGTCGCTACGACAAGGTGAACAGCTGGATATGAGCGAACTTCTGATCGACGGCCGCAGCATCCCGCTGGACAAGGATGGCTACCTCCAGGAGCTGGCCGACTGGAGCCCGTCGGTGGCCAATGCCCTGGCCGTACGCGAAGAACTGGAGTTGCAGCCGGAGCACTGGGAGATCCTTGAGCTGTTGCGGGGCTTCTATGCCGAATTCCAGCTCTCCCCGGCCAACCGCCCGCTGGTCAAATACGTGGCGCAGAAGCTCGGCCCTGACAAGGGCAACAGCCTGCACCTGAACCGCCTGTTCAAGGGCGCACCGGCCAAGCTTGCTGCCAAGCTCGCCGGACTGCCGAAGCCGACCAATTGCCTATGAATCTCGTCACCCCACCTGAACATCCCTTCGCCCAGTTCGTACGGATACTCGGCAAGGGCAAGCGCGGCGCCCGAAACATGACCCGTGAGGAAGCGCGCGAAGCCATGGGCATGCTTCTTGACGGCGAAGTGGAAGACACCCAGCTTGGTGCCTTCCTCATGCTGCTGCGCCACAAGGAGGAGAACGCCGAGGAGCTGGCCGGGTTCACCGAAGCATTCCGGCAACGCAACCAGGCGCCGGCGATCACCGTCGATCTGGACTGGCCAAGCTACGCCGGCAAGAAGCGCCACCTGCCCTGGTACCTGTTGGCCGCCAAAGCTCTGGCCGACAGCGGCATACGCATCCTGCTGCACGGCGGCGGCGCCCATACCGCCGGGCGTCTCTACAGCGAGCAGTTGCTGGAGCTGCTGGATATCCCCCTGTGCCAGAACTGGGAACAGGTCGCCACTGCCCTCGACGAGCGCCAACTGGCCTTCATCCCCTTGGGAGCCTGGGCGCCGCAATTGCAGCGGATGATCGACCTGCGCAACACCCTCGGCCTGCGCTCTCCCATCCACTCCCTGGCGCGCATCCTCAACCCGCTCGGCGCCCGCTGTGGCCTGCAGAGCATCTTCCATCCCGGATACCAGGCGGAACACCGCGAAGCCAGCAGGCTCCTCGGTGATCACGCCATCGTCATCAAAGGCGAAGGTGGCGAGATCGAAGCCAACCCGGACGCCATCTGCCATCTCTACGGTACGACCGATGGCGCAGCCTGGGATGAAGAGTGGCCCGCGCTTTCCCCATTGCGACATGTGAAGCCGGAAAGCCTGGATGCCACCCAGCTCGTCCGCGTCTGGCGCGGTGAATGCGAAGACGAATATGGCCGACTGGCGATTCGAGCCACCCTGGCCCTGGCCTTGCGCGGGCTCGGCACGGAACGTGAGCAGGCCTTTGCGGAAGCGGATCGCATCTGGGAAGCACGCAAGCCATCGAACTGATCGATAGTCAGGACCACTAATTTACGCTTTTCCATCGAACGGCTATCGATAGACTCTAATCCGAACTCAATTTCGGAGACCGACCATGGGCCTGTTGATCGATGGAAAATGGCAAGACAAGTGGTACGACACCGCCAAGGATGGCCGCTTCCAGCGTGAAAGCGCGCGGCGACGCAACTGGATCACTGCTGATGGCTCACCAGGTCCTTCGGGCATAGGCGGCTTCCCCGCCGAAGCCGGCCGCTATCACCTTTATGTATCCCTGGCGTGCCCCTGGGCACACCGCACGCTGATCTTCCGCAAGCTTAAAGGCCTGGAATCGCTAATCGACGTGTCAGTGGTGAGCTGGCTGATGCGGGAACAGGGCTGGACCTTCGACCCGCAATTCGGATCCACCGGCGATCAGTTGGGAGGACTGGCCTACCTGCACCAGCGCTATACGCAGGACACCGCCGACTACAGCGGTCGGGTTACCGTGCCCTTGCTGTGGGACAAGCAGACCGGAAGCATCGTCAGCAACGAGTCGTCCGAGATCATCCGGATGTTCAACAGCGCCTTCGATCACCTCACTGGCAATCGTCTCGACTTCTACCCGGAATTGCTGCGAGCCGAGATCGATGCACTCAACGAGCGCATCTACCCGGCGATCAACAATGGCGTGTATCGCGCCGGCTTTGCCACCTCCCAGGACGCTTACGAGGAAGCCTTCCACGCCCTCTTCGACGAACTGGATCAGTTGGATGCCCTGCTGGAAACGCGTCGCTACCTGACCGGCGAACAGATCACCGAGGCGGACTGGCGCCTCTTCACCACTCTGATCCGCTTCGATGCGGTGTACCACGGGCACTTCAAGTGCAACCTGCGGCGCCTGGAGGACTACCCCAATCTTTCAGGCTGGCTTCGTGAGCTGTACCAGTGGCCGGGCGTGGCGGAGACGGTGAACTTCACCCACATCAAGCACCACTACTACGCCAGCCATCGCACTATCAATCCCACAGGCGTGGTGCCGCTGGGGCCAGTGCAGAACTTCACTCGCCCCCATGGCCGCGAGCATCTGAAGGCCCTGCCAGTCGCGGAGAAGGATCAGGCTCCGGCCTGATCGCCTTCGAACCAGGCCAACTTGTCACGCAGGGTCACGACTTCACCCACGATTACCAGGGTGGGCGCGTGGACTTCGTGCTCCGCCACCAGTTGCGGCAAGTTGGCCAGGGTGCCGGTGAACACTCGCTGGTGACTGGTGGTGCCCTGTTGTATCAGTGCCGCCGGCGTTTCAGCAGCGCGGCCATGTTTGATCAACTGCTCGCAGATTACCGGTAAGCCGACCAGGCCCATGTAGAACACCAAGGTCTGCCCCGGCGCAACGAGATCACGCCAGGGCAGATCACAGCTTCCGTCCTTCAGGTGGCCAGTGACGAAGCGCACCGATTGCGCATAGTCGCGATGGGTCAACGGAATACCGGCATAGGTGGAGCAACCCGAAGCGGCAGTGATACCGGGCACGACCTGGAAGGGAATGTCGTTGGCCGCCAACTCTTCGATCTCCTCGCCACCGCGGCCGAAGATGAAGGGGTCCCCGCCTTTCAGGCGCAGCACGCGCTTGCCCAGCTTGGCCTGTTCGATCAACAGGCGGTTGATCTCATCCTGCGGCACGGCATGATCGGCCCGGCGCTTGCCCACGTAGATGCGCTCGGCGTCACGACGGCAGAGTTCGATGATTGGCTCTGCCACCAAACGGTCGTAGAGCACTACATCGGCCTGCTGCATCAGGCGCAGGGCGCGGAAGGTCAGCAGGTCAGGATCACCCGGCCCGGCACCCACCAGATAGACCTCGCCCAGAGCTTTGGGGGCGCCACCGGCGACCCGCTCGGCCAGGAGGCGCTCGGCCTCAACGCCCTGCCCAGCCAGCATGCGCTCGGCCACCGGCCCCTGGAACACCTCCTCCCAGAACACCCGACGCTGCTGTACATCCGGGAAGAGGGTCTTTACCTGGTCACGGAATTTCTTCGCCAGGCCAGCCAACTGGCCATACGCAGCGGGAATCCAGGTTTCGATCTTCGCGCGAATCAGCCGAGCCAGCACCGGCGCATCGCCGGCACTGGAGACGGCCACGATCAAGGGCGAACGATCGACGATGGCAGGGAAGATCACGCTGCACAGCTTCGGCGCGTCCACGACATTGACCGGAATACCGCGCGCCTGGGCCTGGGCTGAAATCTTGGCGTTCAGCGGCTGATCGTCACTGGCGGCAATGACCAGTACGCAGGCATCCAGATCCGCCTCCTGGTAGCCACGCAGCAGGGACTCGCCACCGCCCTGCTCCACCATTTCCAGCAGTTGAGCATCGATCTGTGGCGCAACCACTCGCAGCCGCGCGCCGGCATCCGCCAACAAACGCGCCTTGCGCAGGGCTACTTCGCCCCCACCTACCACGAGCACCTGGCGCCCTTGAAGATTGTGGAACAGCGGGAGGAAATCCATAGCAGCGCCTTCTAGCAATAACGGGTGGTGGAGCTTGAATGGTCACCGCCCGCGTGCAGCCTGGCTACGACGCGGGCGGTAGGACGTTGCGCAACCCCTGCCATAACAGGGGAAAAGCAATCAGCCGATGACTTCAATGCCGCCCATGTAGGGCTTGAGCACTTCAGGCACGCGGATGCTGCCGTCGGCCTGCTGGTAGTTTTCCAGCACCGCAACCAGAGTGCGGCCGACAGCCAGACCGGAGCCGTTCAGGGTGTGCACCAGCTCCGGCTTGCCGGTTTCCGGGTTGCGGTAGCGCGCTTGCATGCGACGGGCCTGGAAATCACCGCAGTTGGAGCAGGAGGAAATCTCGCGGTACTTGTCCTGGCTCGGCACCCAGACTTCCAGGTCGTAGGTCTTGGTGGCGCTGAAGCCCATGTCGCCGGTGCAGAGCGCGAGTACGCGGTACGGCAGTTCGAGCAGCTGCAGTACGCGCTCGGCATTGGCGGTCATGCCTTCCAGGGCTTCGAAAGACTTGGACGGCTCGACGATCTGGACCATCTCGACCTTGTCGAACTGGTGCTGGCGAATCATGCCGCGGGTATCACGGCCAGAAGCACCAGCCTCGCTACGGAAGCACGGCGTATGGGCGACGAACTTGATCGGCAGCTGCTTGGCGTCGACGATCTCGCCCGCGACGATGTTGGTCAGAGAGACCTCGGCAGTCGGGATCAGGTAGAAGTCAGCCTCGTTCTCGCGGGAGATCTTGAACAGGTCTTCCTCGAACTTCGGCAGCTGACCGGTGCCCTGCAGGGCCGGAGCCTGGACCAGGTAAGGCGTGTAGGCCTCTTCATAGCCGTGGTCGGTGACGTGCAGGTTGATCATGAACTGCGCCAGGGCGCGGTGCAGGCGAGCAATGGGGCCGCGCAGCAACGCGAAACGGGCACCGGAGAGCTTGGCGGCGGTTTCGAAGTCCAGCCAGCCGTGCTGCTCGCCGAGGGCGACGTGGTCCTTGACCTCGAAGTCGAAGCTACGCGGAGCGCCCCAGCGACGCACTTCGACGTTGGCCTCTTCGTCCGCACCAACCGGCACGGATTCGTGGGGCAGGTTCGGAATGTTCAGCAGCAGGTTGTCCAGCTCGGCCTGGATGCTTTCCAGTTCGCGCTTGCCCTCTTCCAGCTCGCTGCCCATGCGATCGACATCAGCCAGCAGCGGCGCGATGTCTTCACCACGCTGCTTGGCCTGGCCGATGGATTTGGAACGGGTATTGCGCTCGGCCTGCAGCTGTTCGGTGCGGGTCTGCACGGACTTGCGCTGGTTTTCCAGCGCTTCCAGGCGCGCTACGTCCAGTTCAAAGCCACGGGTGGCAAGGCGTTCCGCGATTTCCCGGGGCTGGGTGCGGACCAGTTTGGCATCGAGCATGTCAGGTTCTCGTCTCTCAGATTTTCGTCAGTATCAGGCCTGCCCAGGTGGCGAACAGGCCGCCCAACACGCTCAGCGCCGCATAGCCCATGGCCAGTGGCAGCTGGCCGCTTTCCAGCAGGCGCAGCGTGTCGAGGGAAAAGGATGAAAAAGTCGTCAGGCCACCCAGGAATCCCACCATGAGGCCCGAGCGGATTTCCACCGGCACCTCGGGACGCAGCAGGAACAAGCCATATAAATAGCCGATCAGCAGGCAGCCGACGATGTTGACCGCAAGGGTACCGGCGTAGAAGTAGCGTGGCCAGTAGGCAGCGACCAGATTGCCAGTAGCGAATCGAAGCAGCGTACCCGCCACGCCGCCGGCAGAGACCGCCAGAACAAGTCCGATCACGACTTTCTCCGTTGCCAGGGACTGCTGCGGTCCAGGTTCTTCAGGTGCTGCAGCTTGTCGCGGATCTTCAACTCCAGGCCGCGCGGTACCGGTTGGTAGTACTGCCGTGGCTCGAGCTGGTCGGGGAAGTAGTCTTCCCCCGCCGCATAGGCATCCGGCTCGTCATGGGCATAACGATACTCCTCGCCATAGCCCAGTTGCTTCATCAGCTTGGTCGGAGCATTACGCAGGTGCAGCGGCACTTCCAGCGAACCGTTCTCGGCAGCGTCGCGCATGGCAGCCTTGAAGGCCATGTAGACAGCGTTGCTCTTCGGCGCGCAAGCCAAATAGGTGATGGCCTGGGCGACGGCCAGTTCGCCTTCGGGGCTCCCGAGGCGCTCCTGGACATCCCAGGCGGACAGGCAAAGGCTCAGGGCGCGCGGGTCGGCATTGCCGATGTCTTCGCTGGCCATGCGCACGACCCGACGCGCGATGTACAGCGGATCACAACCGCCGTCGAGCATGCGTGCGTACCAGTAGAGCGCGGCATCCGGGTCGGAGCCACGCACCGATTTGTGCAGGGCGGAAATCTGGTCGTAGAACGCCTCGCCACCCTTGTCGAAGCGGCGACGGCTATCTCCCAGCAGGTTTTGCAGCAATTCGGCGCCAATCTCACCGCCGTCTTCGGCGAGGTCCGCCGCGTTTTCCAGCAGATTGAGCAGACGCCGGCCATCGCCGTCGGCAGCTGCCATGAGAATGGAAAAGCTCTCGTCCGGCAGGCTCAGCTGGCGCTTGCCTAGCCCCTTGTCCTCGTTCAGGGCGCGGGCCACCAGCTTGCGTAGCGCAACCTCATCCAGGCTCTTCAGCACGTAGACGCGAGCGCGGGACAACAGCGCGTTGTTGAGCTCGAAGGAGGGGTTCTCGGTGGTGGCGCCGATGAAGATCAGGGTGCCGTCTTCCACGTAGGGCAGAAAGGCGTCCTGCTGGGACTTGTTGAAGCGGTGCACCTCGTCCACGAAGAGGATGGTGCGGCGACCGTACTGGGCAGCCTGCTGCTTTGCCATTTCCACCGACTGGCGGATTTCCTTCACCCCGGACAGCACAGCCGAGATGGTTTCGAAATGAGCGTCGGTGACCTGTGCCAGCAGCTTGGCCAGGGTGGTCTTGCCCACCCCCGGCGGCCCCCAGAAGATCATCGAGTGCAGCGCGCCCTGCTCCAGGGCCTCGCGAAGCGGCTTGCCTGGCGCCAGCAGGTGCTCCTGACCGACGTACTCGTCCAGGCTAGCGGCTCGCAAGCGCGCCGCCAGCGGCTGGGCGATGGGTTCGGAGCGGAAGAGGTCCATGGGCGTTACAGCTTATTCCTGGATGACGTCGGCGCCTTCCGGAATCTGGAAGTTGAACTGCGCGGCGTCGATTGCCTGGTTCATCTTGATCCCAAGGAAGAGGATGTTGGTGCGCTGGCCAACGCTGTCGATCAGCTGCATGTCATTGATCACGCCATTGCGGAACGACAGTCGCAGAGTGTCAAACAGGGTGTCCTTGGCCTTGGGCTTGAGGATGAAGTCCACCACGTCGCCGCCTTCCTTGTGGGTGATCTCGAAATTCTCGCTGATCTTCGAGACGTCACCGGACAGCAGCAGCGCCGGAGTGTGAGTCAGGCGCTGGTCCAGGGTCTGGATGGTCACCTGTTGCAGGTCCGGGTCATAGAGCCAAACCTTTTCACCATTGGACACCAGCAATTGCTCCATTGGCGCATCGGTGTGCCAACGGAAGAGCCCTGGACGCTTGAGCGACAACTCGCCGGAAGTTTCCTGCAGCTGGGTACCGGAGCCGTCCAGCGTCAGTTGGGAGAAGCGACCCGTGATGGTCTGGGCCTTGTTCAGCATTTCAGTCAGGCGGTTGATGGCCACGTTGTCATCAGCCTGGGCGTTCAGGGCGGCCAGACCAAGTACGGCCACCATGAGCATGCGGATCAGTCGCATGGAAATCCTCGTCAAAAATCCGTTTCGGATCAGTCTCGCACCGGTGACGGCGCGATGACCTCGCGCGACCCGTTGCCGTTCATGGGGCTCACCACCCCGGCCATTTCCATCGCCTCGATCATGCGCGCGGCGCGGTTGTAACCAATCTTCAGCTTGCGCTGTACCGCGGAAATCGAAGCCCGGCGGCTTTCGGTAACGAAGCGCACGGCCTCGTCGTAAAGCGGATCGTCTTCGCTGCCCTCGCTACCACCTTCACCGCCGTCGAAGCCACCGGAAGAACCGCCGCCCTCTTCCGCACCAGCGAGGATGTCTTCGATATAGTCCGGTGCGCCACGCAGCTTCCAGGCCTCCACCACGCGGTGCACTTCGTCGTCGGATACGAAGGCGCCATGCACGCGGATCGGCAAGCCCGTGCCCGGCGGCAGGTAGAGCATGTCACCGTGACCGAGCAACTGTTCCGCACCGCCCTGGTCGAGGATGGTGCGCGAGTCGATCTTGCTGGATACCTGGAACGCCATGCGAGTCGGGATGTTGGCCTTGATCAGGCCGGTGATTACGTCCACCGAGGGGCGCTGGGTCGCGAGGATCAGGTGGATACCGGCGGCACGTGCCTTCTGGGCGATACGAGCGATCAGCTCTTCGACCTTCTTGCCGACGATCATCATCATGTCGGCGAACTCGTCGACCACGACCACGATGGTTGGCAGTGTCTTCAGCAGCGGCGCCTCGTCCTCCATGCTCTCGCGGCGATAGAGCGGGTCGGTCAGCGGCGTGCCAGCTTCCTCGGCATCCTTCACCTTGCGGTTGAAGCCCGCGAGGTTACGCACGCCCATGGCGGCCATCAGCTTGTAGCGCCGCTCCATCTCGGCGACGCTCCAGCGCAGGGCGTTGGCCGCTTCCTTCATGTCGGTGACCACCGGACACAGCAGGTGCGGGATGCCTTCGTAGATGGACAGTTCCAGCATCTTCGGGTCGATCATGATCATCCGCGCCTGCTCCGGCGTGGACTTGAACAGGATCGACAGGATCATGGCGTTCACACCCACCGACTTACCGGAACCCGTGGTACCGGCCACCAGCAGGTGAGGCATCTTGGCGAGGTCAGTGATGATCGGTTTACCGCCGATGTCATGGCCAAGGGCCAGGGTGACCGGCGACTTGGCTTCGTCGTATTCGGACGACTCCAGTACTTCGGAGAAGCGCACGATCTGACGGTCTTCGTTGGGAATCTCGATGCCGACGGTGGTCTTGCCGGGAATTACTTCTACGACGCGAACGCTGATCACCGCCAGGGAGCGCGCCAGGTCCTTCGCCAGGTTGGAGATGCGGCTCACCTTCACGCCGGCGGCCGGCTGAATCTCGAAACGGGTGATCACCGGACCGGGGTGAACCGACTCCACAATCACTTCGACGCCGAATTCCTTCAGCTTGATTTCCAGAAGACGCGACATTGCTTCCAGGGATTCCGGCGAGAAGCTCTTCTGCTTCTTTTCGGCCGCGTCGAGGATGGAGATGGGCGGCAGAGTGCCCTCGATCGCCGTATCGACGAACAGCGGCGCCTGCTTTTCCTTTTGTACACGCTTGCTCGGCTCAGCCGGCTTGGGCGGCGGCGGAGGTGCTATGACCGGCGCAGGGCGCTTCTCACGTTCGCTCATGTGCTTGGTCAGGGCTTCTTCGCGCTCGATGAGGCGTTCCTTGACCTTGGCCTGCTCGCGACGATCAGGCACCACAGGCGCGGCCACTTCATTCACACGCACATCCACTTCACGCAACTTGGCCACTAGCTGCTTGCGCTCCAGGCGGGCGCTCCACCAGCGGTTGACGGCGCTCTGGATGAGTTCGAAGAGATCGAGGGTGATCTTCCCGGTCAGGTCCATGACCTTGAACCAGGACAGGTCGGTGAACACGGTCAGACCGAACAGGAACAGGGCGAAGAACAGCAGCGTGCTGCCTTGCACATTGAGGGCATTGACCGACAGATGACTGAGGCTTTCGCCGAGGGCGCCGCCAGCGGAAGCCGGCAGGCCCGCGTGGTCCTGGAAGTGGATATCAGCCAGCGCGGCGCCGGACAGCACCAGGAAGACCAGGCCGATCAGGCGCCAGGAGAAGAGCCAGCCGCTCCAGTCGATAGGCTCATGGCGGTGCCGGAAGACTTGCAGCGTCTTGATGGCCAGCAGCAGCGGGAAGACATAGGCGAAGTAGCCCAGTGCCATGAACAGGATATCGGCGAACCAGGCACCGAGCCGGCCAGCCGCATTCTGCACCTGCTCGACGTTGCTGGTGTGCGTCCAGCCCGGATCCGAGGAATCGTAGGTGAGCAGCGCCATCCACAGGTAGAGGCAGACTGCGCCCAGCGCGATCAACGCACCTTCCTTGAGGCGATAATGCAATTGCTGGCGCCAGACAGGGATCTGGGCTCTGGTCGTGGAATTCTTCAAAACGCGTCTTTTCCTGCGCCCGTGGCGCGTTCAAGAGTCGGTCGAGGGTGAAAGTCCGCCAGGCAGTGTGCCATCACGGGCTCCAACCCATTCGGAACGTGGCCCATTGTACGGATTTGCCCGCGCGACGCCATGTGGGAACGGATTGTCGCTCCGGCGTTTTGGCGACGTCTCGCGCTTCGGTGTAGCATAGCCGCCAACGATTTGCGCAATGCTCAATTGGAGCATGCATTCTCTTTCGTGACAAAGACTTATGGAGCCTTTTTATGAGCGAAGTCAAGCATTCCCGATTGATCGTCCTGGGCTCCGGCCCAGCGGGTTACACCGCGGCCGTATATGCCGCTCGCGCCAACCTCAAGCCGGTGGTCATCACCGGCATCCAGCCTGGCGGCCAACTGACCACCACCACCGAAGTGGACAACTGGCCCGGTGATGTCGAAGGCCTGACCGGTCCGGCCCTGATGGAGCGCATGCAGAAGCACGCCGAGCGCTTCGACACCGAGATTGTTTACGACCACATTCACACCGCCGAGTTGCAGAAGCGCCCGTTCATCCTCAAGGGTGACAGCGGCACCTACAGCTGCGACGCACTGATCCTCGCCACTGGCGCCTCCGCCCAGTATCTCGGTCTGCCGTCCGAGGAAGCCTTCGCCGGCAAGGGCGTCTCCGCCTGCGCCACTTGCGACGGTTTCTTCTATCGCAACCAGGTGGTCTGCGTGGTCGGCGGCGGCAACACTGCGGTTGAGGAAGCACTCTACCTGGCCAACATCGCCAAGGAAGTGCACCTCATCCACCGCCGCGACAAGCTGCGTTCCGAGAAGATCCTCCAGGACAAGCTGTTCGAGAAAGCCGCCAATGGCAACGTCCGCCTGCACTGGAACCACACCCTGGATGAAGTTCTGGGCGACAACACCGGCGTAACCGGCGTGCGCCTGAAGAGC
Source organism: Pseudomonas sp. BN411 (assembly GCF_029871235.1). Lineage (GTDB taxonomy): Bacteria > Pseudomonadota > Gammaproteobacteria > Pseudomonadales > Pseudomonadaceae > Metapseudomonas. Next base: position 40,164 of record NZ_SSOM01000049.1, on the reverse strand, counting down.
ACCGCCGACGGCAGCACCAAGGAGCTGCCTCTGGCCGGCGTCTTCATCGCCATCGGCCACAAGCCGAATACCGACCTGTTCAAGGGCCAGTTGGAAATGCGTGATGGCTATCTGATCGTCCAGGGCGGCCTGGAAGGCAACGCCACCGCCACCAGCATCCCCGGTGTATTCGCTGCCGGCGACGTCGCGGACCACGTGTACCGCCAGGCGATCACCTCCGCCGGCTCGGGCTGCATGGCCGCGCTGGACGCCGAAAAGTTCCTCGACGACAACTGACAGGCACGGCGGACCTTCGGGTCCGCCCTCCCCTCCTCCATGCTCACCTGGCTGCAACGCGACGCTCTCGACTTCCCGCCACTCGGGCGCGCCATGCGCGAACCCAACGGCCTGCTCGCGGCCGGCGGCGACCTGTCGCCTGAGCGACTGATCCAGGCTTATCGCCACGGCTGCTTCCCCTGGTACCAGGAAGGCCAACCCATCCTATGGTGGTCTCCCGATCCACGGACCGTGTTGCCACCGCAGGAGATCCATATCTCCCGCAGCCTTTCCAAGCTGATGCGCCAGAATCGCTTCCGGGTGACCTTCGATCAGGCATTCCCCGCGGTCATCGAAGGCTGCGCCGAGCCGCGCAGCTACGCCGACGGCACCTGGATCACCTCGTCCATGCAGTCCGCCTATGTCGAACTACACCACCGGGGCGTGGCGCATTCCGTGGAAGTCTGGCAAGACGACAAGCTCGTCGGCGGCCTGTATGGCCTCGCCATGGGCAAGCTGTTCTTCGGTGAATCCATGTTCAGCAGGGTCGACAACGCCTCTAAGGTCGGCTTTGCCACCCTCGTGCAGCACCTGCACAAGTGGGGATTCGTACTCATCGATTGCCAGATGCCCACCCAGCACCTGCAGAGTTTTGGCGCCCGCACCATCAGCCGCGAGAAGTTCGCCCGCCACCTGCAGCTCTACCTCGACCAGCCGAACGTCGCTGACTGGATCGCCTAGGCGAGCCCCGCAGCCTGACATACACTTGCTGAAGGGTTCCCCCGGGGGTTGATCATGACCGAGCTGGCTCGTCTCAAGTTTTACGCCACTCAACCGCATCCATGCAGCTACTTGCCCGAGGAGCAGGCCACCACTCTGTTCCTCGACCCCAGCCAGCCCATGGACGTGGACGTCTATGCCGAACTCTCGGAAATGGGTTTCCGCCGCAGCGGCGACCACCTCTACCGCCCCCACTGCCAGCGTTGCAATGCCTGCGTACCGGCGCGCATTCCGGCCGATCAGTTCATCCCCAATCGCCAGCAGAAGCGCATCCTCAAGCGCAACGCGGACCTCACCGTGATCGCCGTACGCCCGGCATTTACCGAGGAGTACTACGCGCTCTACGTCCGATACATCGAGCAGCGCCACGCCGACGGCGACATGTATCCGCCCAGCCGCGACCAGTTCTCCACCTTCCTGGTGCGCGACCTGCCCTTTTCCCGCTTCTACGAATTCCGCCTCAACGGCACATTGAAGGCGGTGGCCGTCACGGACGTCCTGCCCAATGGGCTTTCAGCGGTCTACACCTTCTACGACCCCGACGAGGAGCGTCGCAGCCTTGGCCGCTATGCCATCCTCTGGCAGATCGGCGAAACCGCTCGCCTCGGCCTGCAGGCCGTCTATCTCGGCTACTGGATCAAGAACTGCAGGAAGATGAACTACAAGACCCAGTACCGGCCTATCGAGCTGTTCGTCAATCAGCGCTGGGTGACGCTTAGCTGAAGCCCTTGGCGAGCGGTGCTGTTTTCGGGCACAATGCACGCCGTTTTTGCCCGCCGCCTCTGCGGCAGGGCCCATCATTGAATACCGAGGGCTTTACTGCATGTCGAAAGAAGACAGCTTCGAAATGGAAGGCACTGTCATCGACACCCTGCCCAACACCATGTTCCGTGTGGAGTTGGAAAATGGGCACGTCGTCACCGCGCACATTTCCGGCAAGATGCGCAAGAATTACATCCGCATCCTCACCGGCGATAAAGTTCGCGTCGAGCTGACGCCGTACGATCTGAGCAAGGGCCGCATCACCTACCGCGCCCGTTGATCGAATGGTCATAAAAAAGCCCGGCATCTGCCGGGCTTTTTTGTGGATGGCCGTCAGGCCATCTCTGCAGTGGTTTCGAACTCGAAGCTGAGCTCCTCGTCCTTGACGTCGACGTGCACCACTCCGCCGTGCTCGGCCAGTTCGCCAAACAGGATTTCCTCCGCCAGCGGGCGCTTGATCTTGTCCTGGATCAGGCGCGCCATGGGCCGAGCCCCCATTTGCGCATCGTAGCCACGCTCAGCCAGCCAACCGCGCGCCTCATCACTGACAACCAACTGCACGCGCTTGTCTTCCAACTGGGCCTGCAGCTCCGTGAGGAACTTGTCCACGACGTTTTTGATGACTTCGTGGCTCAGGCGGCCGAACTGGATGATGGTATCCAGGCGGTTGCGGAATTCCGGCGTGAAGCTCTTGCGAATGACTTCCATGGCATCCGAGGAGTGATCCTGCAGGGTGAAACCAATGGAAGCCCGCGCAGCAGTTTCGGCGCCGGCGTTGGTGGTCATGATCAGGATCACGTTACGGAAGTCCGCCTTGCGACCGTTGTTGTCGGTCAGAGTGCCGTGGTCCATCACCTGCAGCAGCAGGTTGAAGACTTCCGGGTGAGCCTTTTCGATCTCATCCAGCAGCAACACGCAGTGCGGCATCTTGGTGATGGCCTCGGTCAGCAGGCCGCCCTGGTCGAAACCGACATACCCCGGAGGTGCACCGATCAGACGCGAAACGGTGTGGCGCTCCATGTACTCGGACATATCGAAGCGAAGCAACTCGATACCCATCGCCTTCGCCAACTGGCGCGCCACTTCGGTCTTGCCCACACCGGTGGGGCCGGCGAACAGGAAGGAACCTACCGGCTTGTCCGGAGACTTGAGGCCCGCACGGGAAAGCTTGATGGCGGTCGACAGGGAATCGATGGCGGCGTCCTGGCCGAACACCGTCAGCTTCAGGTCGCGCTCCAGGTTACGCAGCAGTTCCTTGTCGGAGCTGGTGACGTGTTTTGGAGGAATCCGCGCGATCTTGGCCACAATGTCTTCGACCTGCGCCACTTCGATACGCTTGGCGCGCTTCTCTTCCGGCTGCAGACGCTGGTAGGCGCCGGCTTCGTCAATCACATCGATTGCCTTGTCGGGCATGTGCCGGTCGTTGATGTAGCGCGCCGCCAGTTCAGCCGCGGCACGCAGCGCCTCATCGCTGTACTCGATGTGGTGATGCTGCTCGAAGCGCGCCTTGAGCCCCTTGAGGATACCCACGGTGTCCTCGACCGACGGCTCTGTCACGTCGACTTTCTGGAAGCGCCGCGCCAGCGCCCGATCCTTCTCGAAAATGCCGCGGAACTCCTGGAAGGTAGTGGAGCCGATGCAACGGATCTCGCCGGAAGAAAGCAGCGGTTTGAGGAGGTTCGACGCATCCATCACCCCGCCCGACGCTGCTCCCGCACCAATGATGGTGTGGATTTCATCGATGAAGAGGATGGCGTGCGGGCGTTTGCGCAGCTCATTGAGCAGCGCCTTGAAGCGCTTCTCGAAGTCACCGCGATACTTGGTTCCCGCCAACAGTGCACCGAGATCCAGGGAATAGACCACGCTGTCGGCCAGCAGGTCAGGCACCTGATTGTCGACGATGCGCTTGGCCAGGCCTTCGGCGATCGCAGTCTTGCCGACACCGGCCTCACCGACCAGCAGCGGATTGTTCTTGCGGCGACGCGCCAGAATCTGGGCAACGCGCTCTACTTCGAGCTCACGACCAACCAGCGGATCAATCCGCCCCATGCGTGCCAGCTCGTTGAGGTTGCTGGCATAGGCATCCAGCGGATGGCCGGACGCGGAGGCTTCGCCGCCCTCCTCGTCCTGCATCTCCTGGTCGTGTTCGTGCTGCTCGCCATGGCCCGGCACCTTGGAGATGCCATGGGCGATGTAGTTGACGACGTCGATACGAGCCACGCTCTGCTGCTTCAGCAGGAATACGGCCTGGCTCTCCTGCTCGCTGAAGATGGCGACCAATACGTTGGCGCCAGTGACTTCACGCTTCCCGGAACTCTGCACGTGGAATACCGCGCGCTGCAGAACGCGCTGGAATCCGAGCGTGGGCTGGGTTTCACGGTCTTCGTCGTGCTGCGGAATCAGCGGGGTGGTGGAATCGATGAACTCCTGCAGGTCGTGCCGCAGTTTGTCCATGTTCGCGCCGCATGCACGCAATACGGTGGCAGCGGCTTCGTTATCCAGCAGTGCGAGCAACAAGTGCTCGACCGTCATGAATTCGTGGCGCTTGGCGCGGGCCTCCTTGAAGGCAAGATTGAGGGTGACTTCGAGCTCGCGGTTCAACATGGCTTCACCTCATACCCAAGCGGCGGCGTTAACCGTCCTTCTCGATCTCACAGAGCAGCGGATGCTGGCTCTCTCTCGCATATTGATTGACCTGCATGGCCTTGGTTTCGGCGATGTCGCGAGTGAACACGCCACAAACCGCCCGACCCTCCGTATGCACGGTCAGCATGATCTTGGTGGCGAGTTCCCGGTTCATACCGAAGAACGTCTCGAGCACCTCGACCACAAAATCCATAGGGGTGTAGTCATCGTTAAACATCACCACCTTATACATAGGTGGCGCCTGCAGGGCCGGTTTCGCTTCCTGCACCGCCAGGCCCGTGGAGTCGTCCTCATGATGCTGCGGACTGTCCTGATTGAATGTTAGTCGAATCTGGCTGCTTGCATGCATGCTGGAAATAAAGGTCATGGATGAATGAAAACGGCTACTGGAAAGACTTTGATCCGTTTCTCAGGCGTTACGGGGAACGCCTTGACTAACGGCAAAACGGTGTTACAACCAGTGGATACCCGTCTTCGGGTATCAGGGGTTCCATGCGCGCGGCCATGGCGGCCTTCAGGGCATGGAGTCGAAGTGGATGATACTCCAGTGATGGAGTCCTTTGCAGAGGGATATCAGCATGCTTAGCGGTAAGGTCAAGTGGTTCAACAACGCCAAAGGCTATGGATTCATCCTCGCCGAAGGCCGAGATGAGGACCTGTTCGCCCACTATTCGGCCATCCAGATGGACGGCTACAAGACGCTAAAGGCTGGACAGCCGGTAAGCTTCGATATCATCCAGGGCCCGAAAGGGCTACACGCCGTGAATATTCGCCCGGTCACGGCCACCACCGAAGCACCTGCCTCAATCAGCCAACCCCAGGGCAGCACGGTAGAAGTTTGAGCCCCGCAATATATGGGCATAAAAAAGGCCGGTCAGATGACCGGCCTTTTCGTGTCCGCCTTCTGACTCACATATGAGCAATGAGGGCGTCGCCGAACCCGGAGCACGACAGCAGCTTGGCGCCATCCATCAGACGCTCGAAGTCGTAGGTCACGGTCTTCGCGGCGATAGCACCGTTGGTGCCCTTGATGATCAGGTCAGCAGCTTCGGTCCAGCCCATGTGGCGCAGCATCATCTCGGCGGAGAGGATGACCGAACCCGGGTTCACCTTGTCCTGGCCAGCATACTTCGGCGCGGTACCGTGAGTAGCTTCGAACATGGCGACGGTGTCGGACAGGTTGGCGCCGGGCGCGATGCCGATACCACCCACCTCAGCCGCCAGGGCGTCGGACAGGTAGTCACCGTTCAGGTTGAGGGTGGCGATCACGTCGTACTCGGCCGGACGCAGCAGGATCTGCTGCAGCATGGCGTCGGCGATCACGTCCTTGACCACGACATTCTTGCCGGTGTGCGGGTTCTTGAACTGCATCCACGGCCCGCCATCCAGCAGCTCGGCGCCAAATTCGTCGCGAGCGACCTCGTAGCCCCACTCTTTGAAGGCACCTTCGGTGAACTTCATGATGTTGCCCTTGTGGACGATGGTCACGGAGCTGCGATCGTTATCCACGGCGTACTGCAGGGCCTTGCGCACCAGGCGCTTGGTGCCATCCTGGGAAACCGGCTTGATGCCGATGCCGCAGTTTTCGGTGAAGCGGATCTTCTTGACGCCCATTTCCTCGGTGAGGAACTTGATGACCTTCTCGGCCTCGGGGCTGCCGGCCTTCCACTCGACGCCGGCGTAAATGTCTTCAGAGTTCTCGCGGAATATCACCATGTCGACGTCGCCAGGTTTTTTCACCGGACTGGGCACGCCTTCGAACCAGCGCACCGGACGCTGGCAGACATAGAGATCGAGCTCCTGGCGCAGGGCCACGTTGAGCGAACGAATGCCACCACCGACCGGCGTGGTCAGCGGGCCCTTGATGGAAACGACGTAGTCGCGAACGGCTTCGAGGGTTTCTTTCGGCAGCCAGGTGTCCTGATCGTAGACCTGAGTGGCCTTCTCACCGGCATAGACTTCCATCCAGGAAATCTTGCGGGCATTGCCGTACGCCTTGGCGACGGCGGCATCCACTACCTTGATCATGACAGGGCTGATGTCGACGCCGATGCCGTCACCCTCGATGAACGGGATGATCGGGTTGTTCGGTACGTTCAGGGACATATCTGCATTGACGGTGATTTTGTCACCGACTGCCGGCACCTGGATCTTTTGGTATCCCATGCTGAGCTCCGTGTTGTGGTTGAGAACGCTCTTGCAGCTCGTGAGCCTACTCCAGTTGTCCGGTCATCGACCATATCTTCCTTAGTCGAAATCGCACGTCTGAGTCAGCCCACCCAAAGGAGTGGTATACTGCGCGCCGTGACTTGATAGTCATCGGGGGCGAGCAGTCTGGGACCAGACTCACTGTCCTCGTCGCAGCCGTGCCACCACCATGGATCGACTGCACAACGCTCTACTGGCGCTCCATTACCCCCGCGGCAATTCTCGACATAGCTCAATTCGACATTGAGCGAATGCGTCTACCAATGCGCTTCGAGACTCTGTGCGCGCCCAGAAAAGAAGAGAGTTAAACGTTAATGTCCAACCGTCCGAAGATTACTTACACCTTCACCGACGAAGCCCCCGCGCTCGCCACCTACTCCCTCCTCCCCATCGTCAAAGCCTTCTCCGCTTCAGCCGGCATCGACGTCGAAACCCGCGACATCTCTCTTGCAGGACGCATCCTGGCCTCCTTCGCTGACAAGCTTGCAGCTGACAAGCGCATCGAAGACGATCTGGCCTACCTGGCTGTACTGGCCACCTCGCCTGACGCCAACATCGTAAAACTCCCGAACATCAGTGCCTCCGTGCCCCAGCTCAAGGGCGCCATCGCCGAGCTGCAGGCCCTGGGTTACGCCGTGCCGAACTTCCCGGAAGACCCGCAGACCGACGAAGAGAAAGACGTCCGCGCCCGCTATGCGAAGGTCCTGGGCAGCGCCGTGAACCCGGTACTGCGCGAAGGCAACTCCGACCGCCGCGCTCCCGCCGCCGTCAAGGCCTACGCCCGCAAGCACCCGCACTCCATGGGCAAGTGGAGCATGGCCTCCCGCTCCCACGCCGACTACATGCGTGGCGGCGACTTCTTCTCCAGCGAGCAGTCCATCACCATGGCCAAGGCCGGTGACGTACGCATCGAATTCGTTGGCAAGGACGGCAAGGTCGAGGTCAAGAAGCAGCTTTCCCTGCAGGACGGCGAAGTCCTCGACAGCATGTTCATGAGCTGCAAGAAGCTGCGCACCTTCTTCGAGCAGACCCTGCAGGACTGCAAGGAAACCGGCGTCATGTGGTCCCTGCACGTCAAGGCGACCATGATGAAGGTCTCCCACCCGATCGTCTTCGGCCACGCGGTCAGCGTTTACTACAAGGACGTGTTCGACAAGTACGGCGACCTGTTCAAGGAACTGGGCGTAAACCCGAACAACGGCATCAGCAGCGTCTACGACAAGATCAAGGTACTGCCGGCTTCCCAGCAGGAAGAGATCCATCACGACATCCACGAGGTGTACAGCCACCGCCCGGAAATGGCGATGGTCGACTCCGTGAAGGGCATCACCAACCTGCACATCCCGAGCGACGTGATCGTCGACGCCTCCATGCCGGCAATGATCCGCAACTCCGGCCAGATGTGGGGCAAGGACGGCAAGCAGAAAGACACCAAAGCGGTGATGCCGGAGAGCACCTACGCTCGCATCTACCAAGAGATGATCAACTTCTGCAAAACCAACGGCGCCTTCGACCCGACCACCATGGGCACCGTGCCGAACGTCGGCCTGATGGCTCAGAAGGCCGAGGAATACGGCTCCCACGACAAGACCTTCGAAATGACCGCCGACGGCACCATGCGCGTCGTGGCCGCCGATGGCACCGTGCTGATGCAGCATGAAGTGGAAGCCGGCGACATCTGGCGCGCCTGCCAGACCAAGGACGCCCCGATTCGTGACTGGGTCAAGCTGGCCGTTACCCGCGCCCGCCTGTCCAACACCCCGGCCATCTTCTGGCTGGACCCGGAGCGCGCCCACGATCGCGAACTGGGCAAGAAGGTCGAACTGTACCTGCAGGACCACGACCTGACCGGCCTGGACATCAGCATCAAGGGCTACAACGAAGCCATCCGTACCAGCATGGAGCGCCAGCTGCGCGGCCAGGACACCATTTCGGTGACCGGCAACGTACTGCGCGACTACCTGACCGACCTGTTCCCGATCATGGAGCTGGGCACCTCGGCCAAGATGCTGTCCATCGTTCCGCTGATGGCAGGCGGCGGCATGTACGAGACCGGCGCCGGCGGTTCGGCTCCCAAGCACGTACAGCAGCTGGTTGAAGAGAACTACCTGCGCTGGGATTCCCTCGGCGAGTTCCTGGCCCTGGCCGTTTCCCTGGAAGAAACCGGTATCAAGACCGGCAACGCCAAGGCCAAGGTCCTGGGCAAGACCCTCGACGAAGCCACCGGCAAGCTGCTGGACAACAACAAGTCCCCGGCGCGCAAAGTGGGCGACCTGGACAACCGTGGCAGCCACTTCTACCTGGCACTGTACTGGGCCCAGGCCCTGGCCGCGCAGAACGACGACGCCGAACTGAAGGCGCACTTCGCTCCGCTGGCCAAGACCCTGACCGAGAAGGAAGCGGCCATCGTCGCTGAACTGAACGGCGCCCAGGGCAAGGCCGTGGACATCGGCGGTTACTACCGTTCGAACCCGGAGCTGACCAGCCAGGTGATGCGCCCCAGCGCCACCTTCAACGCTGCGATCGACGGCCTGCTGGCTTAAGCCACAGAGCGACACAGGAAACCCCGGGCATTGCCCGGGGTTTCTTTTTTCCGCCACCGGCGCTTTATGATGTCGCCCCCTTTTTCCGGAGCCTTGCCGATGACCTGGCAACCCCACATCACCGTCGCGACCATTGTCGAGGACCAGGGCCGTTTCCTTCTGGTGGAGGAAGAAGCCGATGGCCGCGCCGTGTTCAACCAGCCCGCCGGCCACTTGGAAGCCAACGAGACTCTCCTTGAAGCCGCACTGCGCGAAACCTTCGAGGAAACCGGCTGGGAGATCGAGCTGACCGCAGTCACCGGCATCTATCTCTACACCGCCCCCAGCAACGGCGTGACCTACCAGCGCGTCTGCTTCGCCGCCAAGCCGCTGCGTCACCACCCGGAGCAGCAGCTGGACGACGGCATCATCGGCCCGCGCTGGCTGACCCGCGAAGAACTCCTGACCGAGAAGGATCGCTGGCGCAGCCATCTGGTCATGCTCTGCATCGATGACTACCTGGCAGGCGAGCGCTTCCCTCTCAGCCTGATCCGCGTCGCCTGAACGCCGCCCAGCCTGATAGAATTCCGCTTTTGCGTAATAGCCAGTGCAGATTCCCATGCGTGATCCAGCCAATACCCGCGTCATAGTCGGCATGTCCGGCGGCGTCGACTCCTCGGTTTCCGCCCTCCTCCTGCTCGAACAGGGCTATCAGGTTGAAGGCCTGTTCATGAAGAACTGGGACGAAGACGACGGCACCGAGTACTGCACCGCCAAGGTAGACCTGGCCGATGCCCAGGCCGTGTGCGACCGCATCGGTATCAAGCTGCATACCGCGAACTTCGCCGCCGAGTATTGGGACCATGTGTTCGAGCACTTCCTTGAGGAATACAAGGCCGGCCGCACACCCAACCCGGACATCCTCTGCAACCGCGAGATCAAGTTCAAAGCCTTCCTCGACTACGCCCTCTCCCTGGGCGCCGACCTGATCGCCACCGGCCACTACGTACGCCGCCGCGACATCGACGGACGCACCGAGCTGCTCAAGGGCCTGGACCCGAACAAGGACCAGAGCTACTTCCTCCACGCGGTTGGCGGCGAGCAGATCGCCCGCACCCTGTTCCCCGTGGGTGAGCTGGAGAAACCCGAAGTGCGCGCCATCGCCGAAAAATACGGCCTGGCCACCGCGCGCAAGAAGGATTCCACCGGTATCTGCTTCATCGGCGAGCGCCGCTTCACCGACTTCCTCAAGCAGTACCTGCCCGCACAACCCGGCGACATCGAAACCACCGAAGGCGACGTCATAGGCCGCCATCACGGCCTGATGTACCACACCATCGGCCAGCGCCAGGGCTTGGGCATCGGCGGCATGAAAGACGCGAGCGATGAGCCCTGGTACGTCCTCGCGAAGGACCTGTCACGCAACGTACTGATCGTCGGCCAGGGCAACGAGAACCCCTGGCTTTACTCCCGCTCGCTGAAGGTGTCGGAAATCTACTGGGTAAACCCCATCGACCTCAGCCAACCGCGTCAACTCAAGGCCAAGGTGCGCTATCGCCAGAGCGACCAGCCCTGCACCCTGGAAGCGACTGCAGACGGTTATGTTGCGGTGTTCGACGAAGCCCAGCGGGCCGTCACCCCAGGACAATCCGTGGTCTTCTACGACGGTGAAATCTGCCTCGGCGGCGGCGTGATCGAAAGCGCCGAGCCTTCGGATGCCGGAGTGAAACGCCCATGAACCAGACCCGTGAGCAACTGGTCGCACTTGGCGCCGTCTTCGAAGCGGCCGCGCTGGTGGACCGCATCGCCAAGACCGGCCAGATCAGCGAACCGCCGCTCGGCTGCATGCTCGGCAGCCTGCTGGTCCGAGATCCGAAAGACACCCTGGACGTCTACGGCGGTGACGACCTCAACCTGCGCGACGGCTACAAGGCCCTGGTCAGCGCCCTGGAGCGCGAGCCCTCCAGCCTGCAGCGCGAGCCCCTGCGTTACGCCCTGGCGCTTCTGACCCTGGAGCGCCAGCTGGCCAAGCGCGGCGATATGCTCGACGTGATCGGCACTCGCCTGGACCAGATCCAGCAGCAGGTGCAGCACTTCGGTCTGGTGCACGACAACGTCATTGCTGCCTGCGCCAGCTTGTACCAGGACACGCTGAGCACCTTCCGCCAGCGCATCCAGGTACACGGCGACATGCGCCACCTGCAGCAATCCAGCAACGCCGCGAAAATCCGCGCCCTGCTGCTCACCGGCATCCGCGCCGCGCGCCTCTGGCGCCAGCTGGGCGGCAATCGCTGGCAGCTCCTGTTCAGCCGTCGCAAGCTGCTCAACGAGCTTTACCCGCTCCTGCGCGGCTGACTCGCCTGCGCCATGTGTCGTCGACCATGGCGCACAAGCAGCGAGCGGGACGAAAACCATGTATGATGTGCGCCCCTTTTCGTTGACCGATTGTCCGAGAACGCACTCATGCAGCTTTCCTCGCTCACCGCGGTTTCCCCCGTAGATGGCCGCTACGCCGGCAAAACCAGCGCACTGCGCCCGATCTTCAGCGAATACGGCCTGATCCGTTTTCGCGTCCAGGTAGAGGTCCGCTGGTTGCAGCGCCTTGCCGCCCATGCCGGTATCCCGGAAGTCGCGCCCTTCTCCGCCGAAGCCAACGCCCTGCTCGACAAGCTGGCCGAAGACTTCCAGCTGGAGCATGCCGAGCGCATCAAGGAAATTGAGCGCACCACCAACCACGACGTGAAAGCCGTGGAATACCTGCTCAAGGAGCAGGCCGCCAAGCTTCCCGAACTGGCCAAGGTCAGCGAATTCATCCACTTCGCCTGCACCAGCGAGGACATCAACAACCTGTCCCACGCCCTGATGCTGCGCGAAGGCCGCGACCAGGTCGTGCTGCCGCTGATGCGCCAACTGGCCAACGCTATCCGCGATCTGGCCGTGCGCTTCGCCGACGTGCCGATGCTCTCCCGCACCCACGGCCAGCCGGCCTCGCCGACCACCCTCGGCAAGGAAATGGCGAACGTCGTGTACCGCCTGGAGCGTCAGATTGCCCAGGTAGCCGCCGTACCGCTGCTGGGCAAGATCAACGGCGCCGTGGGCAACTACAACGCCCACCTGTCCGCCTATCCGGACGTCGACTGGGAAGCCAACGCCCGCGAGTTCATCGAAGGTGACCTGGGGCTGACCTTCAACCCCTACACCACCCAGATCGAGCCGCACGACTACATCGCCGAGCTGTTCGATGCAGTCGCCCGCTTCAACACCATCCTCATCGACTTCGACCGCGACGTCTGGGGCTACATTTCGCTCGGCTACTTCAAGCAGAAGACCATCGCCGGCGAGATCGGCTCTTCGACCATGCCGCACAAGGTCAACCCGATCGACTTCGAGAACTCCGAAGGCAACCTGGGCATCGCCAACGCCCTGCTCCAGCACCTGGCCAGCAAACTGCCGATCTCCCGCTGGCAGCGCGACCTGACTGACTCCACCGTGCTGCGCAACCTCGGTGTCGGCTTCGCTCACAGCGTCATCGCCTACGAGGCAACCCTCAAGGGAATCAGTAAGTTGGAGCTGAATGCTCAACGTATTGCTGAAGACCTGGACGCCTGCTGGGAAGTCCTCGCCGAGCCGATCCAGACCGTGATGCGCCGCTACGCGATCGAGAATCCGTACGAGAAGCTCAAGGAACTGACTCGCGGCAAGGGCATCAGCCCCGAAGCGCTGCAGACTTTCATCGATGGCCTGGATATTCCGGCCGAGGCCAAGGCCGAACTGCGCCAAATGACCCCCGCCAGCTACATCGGTAACGCTGTAGCCCAGGCCAAGCGCATCTGATCGGTTTTGAACCAGTGCACGCCCGGCTGTGCCGGGCGTTTTTATTTCAAAGGCTTAGACATGAATCCTGATACTCCTCTTCAACTTCTGGGTGGCCTTACTGCGCGCGAATTCCTGCGCGACTACTGGCAACAGAAGCCGCTTCTGATCCGCCAGGCCATCCCCGGATTCGAAAGCCCCATCTCTCCCGACGAGCTCGCGGGCCTTTCCCTGGAAGAGGAAGTTGAATCCCGCGTGGTTCTCGAGCACGGCGAGCGTCCCTGGGAAATGCGTCGTGGCCCCTTCGCCGAAGACACCTATCAGAACCTTCCCGAGCGCGACTGGACCCTGCTGGTCCAGGCGGTCGACCAGTTCGTCCCGGAAGTCGCCGAACTGCTGGAACACTTCCGCTTCCTGCCGAGCTGGCGGATCGATGACGTGATGATCAGCTACGCCGCGCCGGGTGGCGGTGTAGGACCGCATTTCGACAACTACGACGTGTTCCTCCTGCAGGGCCACGGCTGCCGTCGCTGGAAGATCGGCCAGATGTGCGACGCCGAGAGCGCCCTGCTGCCCCACGCCGACCTGCGCATCCTCGCCGACTTCCAGCAGACCGACGAATGGGTTCTGGAGCCCGGCGACATGCTCTACCTGCCGCCGCGCCTGGCCCATTTCGGCATCGCCGAAGACGACTGCATGACCTACTCCGTTGGCTTCCGCGCTCCCAGTGCCGCCGAAGTACTGACCCACTTCACCGACTTCCTCGCGCAGTTCCTGCCGGACGAAGAACGCTACAGCGACGCCGGCACCGCCCCCGCCAGCGACCCGCATGAAATCCAGCGCGACGCCCTGGACCGCCTCAAGGTCCTGCTCAACGAGCACATGAGCGACGAACGCCTGCTCCTCACCTGGTTCGGCCAGTTCATGACCGAGCCGCGCTACCCGGAACTGGTCGCCGGCGCAGACGTAGAGGAAGAGGACTTCCTCGGCGCAATCGAAGACGGCGCGGTACTGATCCGCAACCCCAGCGCACGCCTGGCCTGGTCCGAAGTCGATATCGGCCTGGTGCTCTTCGCCAGCGGCCAGAGCCGCCTGCTGCCGAGCAGCCTGCGCGAACTCCTTAAACTGATCTGCGCTGCCGAAGCATTGCATTTCGACAATCTCGGCCAATGGCTGGGCGATGAGGACGGGCGTAAGCTTCTTCTGGAACTGATCAAGCAAGGAAGTCTGGAGTTTGCCGATGAGTGAGATACACGTCCGCGTTGCCGACTGGCAGAAGGACAATGCCGACCTGCGCCGTATTCGTGAGGCCGTATTCATCGCCGAGCAATCCGTCGCACCGGAACTGGAGTGGGACACCGAAGATGCGGACGCCGTGCACTTTCTCGCCTTCGAGCGGGACTATGCTATCGGCACCGCCCGCTTGTTGCCGGATGGCCACATCGGCCGCGTTTCGGTCCTCAGGGACTGGCGCGGACTCAAAGTCGGTGACCGGCTGCTGCAGGCAGCTATCGCTGAAGCCGAACGCCGTGGCCTGAAGCGCCAGATGCTCTCGGCACAGGTCCACGCCACCGCGTTCTACGAACGCCACGGCTTCAAGATCGTCAGCAGCGAGTTCCTCGAGGCTGGCATTCCCCACGTGGACATGGTGCGCGAAAGCCAGTAGAGGTCCGAATGAACGAAAACGCCCCGGAAGCTGCTGAGAACGAAGTCGAATTACCGGCAATCGAGTTCCAGTCGCCGGGGCGTTTCAGCATTCACAATCCAACGCCCCCTCAGCCCGAAGCCTCCGACTGGGAACCCGCCCCATTCAGCCTCGGCATCCACGACCGACTCGAACGCTTCAGCACCCTGGAAGATGCCCGCGCCCATGCCCTTGCGCTGATGCAGCAGGCCCGCCGCCGACTGTGCCTGTACAGCCCGGACCTCGAACCCTGGCTCTACCACAACAGCGCCATCCAACAGGCCTGCACCCGCCTGCTGGTCAGCGACCCCAAGTGCCAACTGCGCATCCTCGTGCGCGACCTGAGCCGCGCCGTGAAGGAAGGCCATCGCCTGCTCAGCCTGAGTCGGCGCCTCTCCAGCAACTTCCAGATTCGCCGGATCAACCCCGACCACCCCTCGGAGGACCTCGCCTATCTGATTGCCGATGACCGCGGCCTGCTCGTGCGCCCCGAGCCCGAGCAGCTGGCCGGTTACGCCCTGTACAACGACCCCGGAAGGACCCGGCTGCAGCAGACCCGCTTCGACCAGGCCTGGGACCTGAGCATTACCGACCCCGATTTGCGGAGCTTCCTGATATGACCCCACGCGCCCTGCTCGCAGCCCTCCTTCTGCTAGTCTGCCTGCCCCTGCAGGCGGCGACGGAGCTCATCCAGCTGCGCTACCGCACAGCGGATGAGCTGCTGCCGATGGCGCAGTCGGTGCTGGGCAACGAGGGTCGCGTCAGCGCCTACGGCAACCAACTGATCGTCAACGCCGAACCGGCAAAGATCAGCGAACTGCGCAACCTCCTCGACCAGCTCGACACGAAGCCGCGACGCCTGCTGATCAGCGTCGATACCAGCGACAGCAACTTCCAGAGCGACCGCGGCTATGCGGTCAATGGTTCGGCCAGCGCCGGTGGCGTCGAAGTCCAGGCCGGCCGTGGCGAAGTGAATGGCCGCGACCAGGTCCGCATGATTCGCCGCACTACCGACAGCCGTGGCGCGGGCGTGCAGCAAGTGCAGACCACCGAGGGCTACCCGGCGCTGATCCAGGTGGGCCAGAGCGTCCCCCTCACCACGACCAGCAGCGGTCCCTACGGCGAGGTCTACAGCAACACCGAATACCGCAACGTAACCCGCGGCTTCTACGTCACCGCCACCCTTTCCGGCGAGCTGGTGCACGTCAGCATCAGCAGCAACCGGGATCGCCTGAACAGCAGCCAGCCCGGCGTGATCGACGTGCAGAGCACCGACACCAAGGTCAGCGGCCGCCTTGGCGAGTGGATCACCATCGGCGCAGTGAACGAAGACAGCCAGTCCGACCAGAGTGGCTTCCTGCGCCACCGCACCACCCAGGGACGTGAAGACATGACCCTGCGCCTCAAGGTCGACGCAGTCGACTGACAGCCTCTTTTCAGACCACCCGGTCTCATCCGAAGGTCTTATGTAGTAGTCCAAAAAAAACACTACAAAACGATTGACGAACACTTGTTTGAAAGAGCAAGATGGCCTCGCTCCCGCTAGCCAGGGGCTCTGAAAAGGGCCTCCGGGTCGCGCTCCAGCCAACCAGCCGAGCCGACCCGTGTTGTAACAGCCCATAAGGCAGTGCGACGAGGTTGCGACTGGAACGAGGTTGTCCTGAGGGACGGGGAAGCACCCGCAACAATCGCAGGATCGAAGGCAGTGCCCGGCAGATCGCCCAACGGTTTCCACGAACCGGCAAGTGATCAAAGAGCGCAAAACCACCCATCGATTTCGCGAGCGTCTGCAGTCAGTCACCCCTCCTCCAGCTACATCTCTCCAGTCGGTCCTTCGACGCGCTGCGGTGAGCAACCCGCAATAACCTTCAGAACGCAGGTTTTTGAGTGGGAAAGTCGGTGCTCAACCCCATACACACTTTGAAGGATTGACCATGTCCGCTTATCAAAACGACATCAAGGCCATTGCCGCTCTGAAAGAAGCGAACGGCAACAGCTGGAGCGCTATCAACCCCGAGTCGGTTGCCCGTATGCGCGCCCAGAACCGCTTCAAGACCGGTCTGGATATCGCCAAGTACACTGCGGCCATCATGCGCAAGGACATGGCCGAGTACGACGCCGACTCCTCCGTCTACACCCAATCCCTGGGCTGCTGGCACGGCTTCATCGGTCAGCAGAAGCTGATCTCCATCAAGAAGCACCTGAAGACCACCAACAAGCGTTACCTCTACCTGTCCGGCTGGATGGTTGCCGCGCTGCGTTCCGACTTCGGCCCGCTGCCCGACCAGTCCATGCACGAGAAGACTGCCGTTTCCGGCCTGATCGAAGAGCTCTACACCTTCCTGCGCCAGGCTGACGCCCGCGAACTGGACCTGCTGTTCACCGCGCTGGATGCCGCCCGCGCCGCTGGCGACAAGGTCAAGCAGGACGAAATCCAGGCTCAGATCGACGGCTACGAAACCCACGTAGTACCGATCATTGCCGACATCGACGCTGGTTTCGGTAACCCGGAAGCCACCTACCTGCTGGCCAAGAAAATGATCGAAGCCGGTGCCTGCTGCATCCAGATCGAGAACCAGGTTTCCGACGAGAAGCAGTGCGGCCACCAGGACGGCAAAGTGACCGTTCCGCACGAAGACTTCCTCGCCAAGATCAACGCTGTTCGCTACGCCTTCCTCGAGCTGGGCGTTGACGATGGCGTGATCGTTGCCCGTACCGACTCCCTGGGTGCCGGCCTGACCAAGCAGATCGCCGTGACCAAGCAACCGGGCGACCTGGGCGACCAGTACAACTCCTTCCTGGACTGCGACGAAATCAACGCATCCGACCTGCAGAACGGCGACGTGGTGATCAACCGCGGCGGCAAACTGCTGCGTCCGAAGCGTCTGCCGAGCAACCTGTTCCAGTTCCGCAAGGGCACCGGCGAAGACCGCTGCGTCCTGGACTGCATCACCTCGCTGCAGAACGGCGCCGACCTGCTGTGGATCGAAACCGAGAAGCCCCACGTTGGCCAGATCAAAGGCATGGTTGACCGCATCCGTCAGGTCATCCCGAACGCCAAGCTGGTTTACAACAACAGCCCGTCCTTCAACTGGACCCTGAACTTCCGTCAGCAAGTGTTCGATGCGTTCGTTGCTGAAGGCAAAGATGTTTCCGCCTACGACCGTGCCAAGCTGATGAGCGTCGAGTACGACGAGACCGAGCTGGCCCAGGTTGCAGACGAGAAGATCCGTACCTTCCAGCGCGACGGTTCGGCCCACGCCGGCATCTTCCACCACCTGATCACCCTGCCGACCTACCACACCGCGGCCCTGTCCACCGACAACCTGGCCAAAGGTTACTTCGCCGACCAGGGCATGCTGGCCTACGTGAAGGGCGTTCAGCGTCAGGAACTGCGTCAGGGCATCGCCTGCGTCAAGCACCAGAACATGGCTGGCTCCGACATCGGCGACAACCACAAAGAGTACTTCGCTGGCGAAGCTGCTCTGAAAGCGAGCGGTAAAGACAACACCATGAACCAGTTCCACTAAGAGGAACTGCCACCGGCCGACCACGCATCGGCCGGACATGGCGAGTCAAGAAGACCCCGGTGCATGCACCGGGGTTTTTCTTTTCTGCACCATGGCCAATGGTCTGCAACGTCTTGCCAGGCCGTGGCGCATTCCTAGAATCTGCAGAAAACCCTGGAGCTCCTGTCGTGCCGCGCTTCCTGCTGCTGATTCTACTATTTGCCTCCTCTACTCTGCGCGCCGGCGACCTGGAACTACTGGTTAGTCAGCCCCGGCTAGGCGAGATACTGGACAAGCTGAAAGCCAACAGGCACCCGCACTTCGCTGTAGTGGACTATGGCCGCGCGTCCACCCTGCCGCGCTTCTATCTGTTCGACAGCCGCAGCCACGCCCTGCTCGGCAGTTTCCGCGTCGCCCATGGCAAGGGCTCGGACCCGGATCACGATGGTTACGCAGACAGTTTCTCCAACGATTTCGGAAGCCGCTCCAGTTCCCTGGGCCTGTTCCGCACGTCACAGGTGTTCGACAGCGACGAGCCGGGCCACGGCCGTTCCATGCGTCTCATCGGGCTCAGCGCGAGCAATAGCAATGCCGAGGAGCGCGCCATCGTCATTCACGCCAACGCGTACATGGAAGACGACTTCATCCGCGAGCACGGCGTACCTGGGCGCAGCTATGGCTGCCTGGTACTGGCAAGAGTGGATCGCGACCGCGTGATAGAGCAGCTCTCGGGAGGGGCGCTGATTTTCGCCATCAGCCAGAAGTTCCCCTCAGTCGCGAGCGAATGACGCAAGACGTGCGCCGAGTCCCACGCAACAGCATCTCCACATCTCTGTCATTGTTCCGTCGCTTTTGGGAATTAGCGTCAGGTCTCCGTCGATTCGCCTGCGTGGAGACCCGCCTTGAACGAACACAACGACAACGCCGTGCTCTTTGGTAACGGCGACGAACTGCCCAGCAACACCTCCAACAACCCGCACATCAACAACTTGATCGGTAGCCTCAACCGCCGCCAGGTATTGATCGGTGGCGCTGCCGCGAGTGCCCTGGCATTCCTTGGTGCAGCCCTTCCAGGCGACGCGATGGCCGCCGACTCGCAGGCCAAGGGCTTCCCCTTCAAGCCGCGCTCGCGCCTGCCCTTCGATGCCATCCCCACTGGCCGCGCCGACACCATCACCGTGCCGCCAGGCTACAAGGCCACACCGTTCATTCCGTGGGGCACGCCAATCACGGGCCGCTATCCGGCCTTCGCAGAGGATGCCAGCAACAGCGCCCAGGATCAGGCCGAGCAGATCGGCATGCACCATGACGGCATGCACTTCTTCCCCATCGACGCCCGTCGCGGCCCAGGCAAACGTTCCGACCACGGCCTGCTGGTTCTCAACCACGAGTACATCGATGCCCCGCTGCTGCACCCCAACGGCCCGACCGTGGTCAGCGGCAAGCGCACCATCGCTGAAGAAGTCCGCAAAGAAATCAACGCTCACGGCGTTTCAGTGGTCGAAATCCGCCGCAATGTAAACGGCGAATGGGAAGTAGTGCCGAGCCGCCGCAACCGCCGCATCACCGCCGCCACGCCGATGCAGATCACCGGGCCGGCCCGCGGCCACAAGCTGCTGCAAACCCGCTACAGCCCGCAGGGCACCGCCACTCGTGGCACCCAGAACAACTGCTCCAACGGCTTCACGCCCTGGGGCACCTACCTCACCTGCGAGGAGAACTGGGCCGGCTACTTCGCCACCCGCGATACCGGCCTGCCGCGCGAACTGCAGCGCTACGGTCTGCGCAGCAGCAGCCGCTTCGGCTGGGAAACCTTGCCGGGCGACGAATTCGAACGCTTCGACGCGACCCGCAAGACCGCCGACGCCACGGGCGACTACCGCAATGAGCCGAACCACTTCGGCTGGATCGTCGAAATCGATCCCTTCGACCCGGATTCCACGCCGGTGAAGCACACTGCTCTGGGCCGATTCGCCCACGAAGGCCTGATCTTCGCCCCGGTGAAACCCGGTCGCCCGGTAGTCTGCTATTCCGGCGACGACTCGCAGAACGAATACATCTACAAGTACGTCAGCCGCGACAAGTACCGCCCCGGCCAGGCCAACGGTCGCCTGTTGGACGAAGGCACCCTCTATGTCGGCCGTTTCAATGCCGACGGCAGCGGCGACTGGCTGCCCCTGGACATCAACGATCGCAACTTCCTCAAGGCCTGCCTCGCCGCCGGCGTCACCTTTGCCGACCAGGGCGACGTGCTGATCAACACCCGCCTGGCCGCCGATGTCGTCGGCGCCACCCGCATGGACCGCCCGGAATGGGGCGCAGTTAATCCGGACAATGGCGAGGTGTACTTCACCCTCACCAACAACACCTCCCGCACCACCGCAGACGCCGCCAACCCGCGCACGGCCAACGCCTACGGCCACATCATCCGCTGGCGCGAAAACAGCCGCGACCACGCAGGCAGCCGTTTCGATTGGAACATCTTCCTGCTCGCCGGCCCCGAGGGCGACAGCCGCGGCCCGGATGGCAAGCCCCTGGGCGCGCAGAACATCCTCGCCAGCCCGGATGGGCTCTGGTTCGACGACGAAGGCCGTCTGTGGATCCAGACAGACATGAGTGGTAGCCAGCTCAGCGCCGGCCCCTTCGGTAACAACCAGATGCTCGTAGCCGACCCGCGCAGCGGCGAACTCAAGCGCTTCCTGGTAGGCCCGCTGGGTGCCGAAGTCACCGGCATCAGTGCAACACCGGACTTCCGCACCCTGTTCGTCAACATCCAGCACCCGGGCGAAGGCTCCACCGCGACCAACCTGCTCAGCGCCTGGCCGGACGGCCCGGGCAAGCGCCCCCGCTCGTCCACCGTGGTCATCCAGCGCGAGGACGGCCGTCGACTGCTCTAAATCCCCTCAAGGATTTCGGCCGGCTCATCTGGGCCGGCCTCTTTTTCCTCTTTCGCAATTCAATATGAACAAAAACAAATGGAATTGTCGCAATTATGAAAACAGCTGGAAGAGCAACTTAGGAACGTTCACAGCATATTTTCCGAGGCAATTTACAAGTTCTCCTGAGCAACTCACGTGTAGTGATTAATTAACCACCAATCAAACGCTAATGACTATCATTTGCCAACCTAGAGCACCGCTCGCTGCGACATAAGGCCGCAATCCGACCAAGGCCTAAGAAAACGCTGAAACACTGATGAGTAGTGGCCTGCAGAGGAGCAGAGGGTCAGAAATCCGGCTGCGCGGGCAATTTTTTGACGTGAAAAATTTACTTGCACACCCGGTCGGGCATAAAATTGTCCGAATCGATTGCCAGGGTCTCAATGAAACCCGGCACTAAACCTATTAAACGCAAGTGAACGCCGTTCCTTGACTAAGGAGTTCCGGCATGTCGGAAGCTACTGCCATCATCTCCCACAACTGGGGTTTCGCTGTTTTCCTGTTGGGTGTCGTCGGCCTCTGTGCCTTCATGATCGGTGTCTCCAGCCTGCTCGGCAGCAAGGCCATCGGTCGTAGCAAGAACGACCCCTTCGAATCCGGCATGCTCCCCACCGGCACGGCCCGCCTCCGCCTCTCCGCAAAGTTCTATCTGGTCGCGATGCTCTTCGTGATCTTCGACGTCGAAGCCCTCTTTCTCTTCGCTTGGTCCGTCTCTGTCCGTGAAAGCGGTTGGGCCGGTTTTATCGAAGCAACCATTTTCATAGCAATTCTGTTGGCAGGTCTTGTCTACCTTTGGCGCATCGGGGCGCTCGATTGGGCTCCCGAAGGTCGTCGCAAGCGGCAGGCGAAGCTAAAACAATGAGGCTTTGGCAATGCAATACAAACTTACTCGGATCGATCCGGATGCCACTTACGAGCAGTATCCGATCGGCGAACGGGAGACCGTTTCCGACCCGCTGCTAGAAGATCAGGTGCACAAGAACATCTTCCTGGGCAAGCTCGAG
Source organism: Pseudomonas sp. BN411 (assembly GCF_029871235.1). Taxonomy (GTDB): domain Bacteria; phylum Pseudomonadota; class Gammaproteobacteria; order Pseudomonadales; family Pseudomonadaceae; genus Metapseudomonas. Next base: position 18,042 of record NZ_SSOM01000049.1, on the reverse strand, counting down.
GATGTTCTCAACGGAGCAGTCAACTGGGGTCGCAAGAACTCCCTGTGGCCGTACAACTTCGGCCTCTCCTGCTGCTACGTGGAAATGACCACTGCCTTCACCGCGCCGCACGATATCGCGCGATTCGGTGCGGAGGTCATTCGTGCATCACCACGCCAGGCCGACTTCATGGTCATCGCCGGCACCTGCTTCATCAAGATGGCACCGGTCATCCAGCGCCTCTATGAGCAGATGCTGGAGCCGAAGTGGGTAATTTCCATGGGTTCGTGCGCGAACTCCGGTGGTATGTACGATATTTACTCGGTCGTTCAGGGCGTGGACAAGTTCCTGCCCGTGGACGTCTACATTCCCGGCTGCCCGCCCCGTCCGGAGGCGTTCCTGCAAGGCCTGATGCTGCTGCAGGAATCCATCGGCCAGGAGCGCCGCCCGCTATCCTGGGTCGTGGGGGACCAAGGCGTCTATCGTGCCGATATGCCCTCCGAGCGAGAAAAGCGCCGCGAACAGCGTATTCAGGTCACCAACCTGCGCAGCCCCGACGAAGTCTGAGCCTGTTCTTCTCCGGTAGACCCCAGGCTCATTCTTTACGTTGACCGATAGCGACCGAGACCATGACTGCAGACACCGTTCTGTCTATTCCGCCTTATAAGGCTGACGACCAAGACGTCGTCGTAGAGCTCAATTCCCGCTTTGGCGCCGAAAGCCTGACCATCCAGTCGACCCGTACCGGAATGCCGGTGATCTGGGTCGCCCGTGACAAGCTGATCGACGTCCTGAAGTTCCTGCGCAACCTCCCGCGCCCCTACGTCATGCTGTACGACCTGCATGGCGTGGACGAGCGCCTGCGCACCCAGCGCCGCGGCCTGCCGAACGCCGATTTCACGGTGTTCTACCACCTCATGTCGCTGGAGCGAAATAGTGACGTGATGATCAAGGTGGCCTTGTCCGAGGGCGACCTCAACCTGCCTACCGTCACCGGTATCTGGCCGAACGCCAACTGGTACGAGCGGGAAGTCTGGGACATGTACGGCATCACTTTCGCCGGCCATCCGCACCTGTCGCGGATCATGATGCCCAACACCTGGGAAGGTCACCCGCTGCGCAAGGATTACCCGGCGCGCGCCACCGAATTCGACCCCTTCAGCCTGACCCTGGCCAAGCACCAGCTTGAAGAAGAAGCTGCACGCTTCCGCCCGGAAGACTGGGGCATGAAACGCCACGGCGAGAACGAGGACTACATGTTCCTCAACCTCGGCCCGAACCACCCCTCCGCCCACGGTGCCTTCCGTATCATCCTGCAGCTGGACGGCGAAGAAATCGTCGACTGCGTGCCGGAAGTCGGTTACCACCATCGCGGCGCCGAGAAAATGGCCGAGCGCCAGTCCTGGCACAGCTTCATTCCGTACACCGACCGTATCGACTACCTCGGCGGCGTGATGAACAACCTGCCGTACGTTCTCGCGGTCGAGAAGCTCGCCGGCATCAAGGTGCCGCAGCGTGTCGACTTCATCCGCGTGATGATGGCCGAGTTCTTCCGGATCACCAGCCACCTGCTGTTCCTGGGCACCTACATCCAGGACGTGGGCGCCATGACGCCGGTGTTCTTCACCTTCACCGACCGCCAGCGTGCCTACAAGGTGATCGAAGCCGTCACCGGCTTCCGCCTGCACCCGGCCTGGTACCGCATCGGTGGCGTCGCCCACGACCTGCCGCGTGGCTGGGATGGCCTGGTGAAAGAGTTCGTCGAATGGCTGCCCAAGCGCCTCGACGAGTACGAAAAGGCTGCCCTGCAGAACAGCATCCTGCGTGGCCGTACCATCGGCGTCGCCCAGTACAACACCAAGGAAGCCCTGGAATGGGGCGTTACCGGTGCTGGCCTGCGTTCCACTGGCTGCGACTTCGACCTGCGCAAGGCCCGCCCTTACTCCGGCTACGAGAACTTCGAGTTCGAAGTGCCCCTGGCTCACAACGGCGACGCCTACGACCGCTGCATGGTTCGCGTGGAAGAGATGCGCCAGAGCATCCGCATCATCGACCAGTGCCTCAAGAACATGCCGGAAGGCCCGTACAAGGCGGACCACCCGCTGACTACGCCGCCGCCGAAAGAGCGCACGCTGCAGCACATCGAGACCCTGATCACCCACTTCCTGCAGGTTTCCTGGGGCCCGGTCATGCCGGCCAACGAAGCCTTCCAGATGATCGAGGCGACCAAGGGCATCAACAGCTACTACCTGACCAGCGACGGCAGCACCATGAGCTACCGCACCCGGATCCGGACGCCCAGCTTCCCCCACCTGCAGCAGATCCCCTCGGTGATCCGCGGCAGCATGGTGGCAGACCTGATCGCCTACCTGGGCAGTATCGACTTCGTAATGGCTGACGTGGACCGCTGATCATGAGCACCCTTATCCAGACCGACCGTTTCGTACTCAGCGAAACCGAGCGCTCGGCCATCGAGCACGAAATGCATCACTACGAGGACCCGCGCGCGGCGTCCATCGAAGCCCTGAAGATCGTCCAGAAAGAGCGTGGCTGGGTGCCGGACGGCGCCGCTGACGCCATCGGCGCGATCCTCGGCATCCCCGCCAGCGATGTCGAAGGCGTGGCTACCTTCTATAGCCAGATCTTCCGTCAGCCGGTCGGCCGCCACGTCATCCGCGTGTGCGACAGCATGACCTGCTACGTCGGCGGCCATGAGTCCGTCGTTGCCGAAATGCAGAAGCAGCTCGGCATCGCCCTTGGCCAGACCACCACTGACAGCCGCTTCACCCTGCTGCCGGTCTGCTGCCTCGGCAACTGCGACAAGGCCCCGGCCGTGATGATCGACGATGACACCTTCGGCGACGTACAACCTGATGGCGTTGCCAAGCTGCTGGAGGCCTACCAATGAAGACCCTCACCTCCATTGGCCCGGCCAACCGCATCGCCCGCAGCGAAGAAACCCATCCGCTGACCTGGCGCCTGCGTGAAGACGCACAGCCGGTATGGCTCGACGAATACCAGCAGAAGAACGGCTACGCCGCTGCCCGCAAGGCCCTGTCCGAAATGGCCCAGGCCGACATCGTTCAGCAAGTCAAGGACTCCGGCCTCAAGGGCCGCGGCGGTGCGGGCTTCCCCACCGGCGTGAAGTGGGGCCTGATGCCAGCCGACGAATCCATGAACATCCGCTACCTGCTGTGCAACGCGGACGAAATGGAACCCAATACCTGGAAGGACCGCATGCTCATGGAGCAGCTGCCCCACCTGCTGGTGGAAGGCATGCTGATCTCCGCGCGCGCCCTCAAGGCCTATCGCGGCTACATCTTCCTGCGCGGCGAATACGTCGACGCGGCGCGCAACCTCAATCGCGCCATCGACGAAGCCAAGGCCGCTGGCCTGCTGGGCAAGAACATCCTCGGCAGCGGTTTCGACTTCGAGCTCTTCGTCCACACCGGCGCAGGCCGTTATATCTGTGGTGAAGAGACTGCCCTGATCAACTCGCTGGAAGGCCGCCGCGCCAACCCGCGCTCCAAGCCGCCCTTCCCTGCCGCCGTCGGCGTCTGGGGCAAGCCCACCTGCGTCAACAACGTTGAGACCCTGTGCAACGTGCCGGCGATCGTCGCCAACGGTGTTGACTGGTACAAGACTCTCGCCCGCCCGGGCAGCGAAGACATGGGCACCAAGCTCATGGGCTTCTCCGGCAAGGTGAAGAACCCCGGTCTGTGGGAGCTGCCCTTCGGCGTTCCGGCTCGCGAGCTGTTCGAAGACTACGCTGGTGGGATGCGCGACGGTTTCAAACTGAAAGCCTGGCAGCCCGGCGGTGCCGGTACCGGCTTCCTGCTCCCGGAACACCTGGATGCGCCCATGTACGCAGCCGGCATCGCCAAGGTGGGCACCCGTATGGGTACCGGCCTGGCACTGGCCGTGGACGACAGCATCAACATGGTCTCCCTGCTCCGCAACATGGAAGAGTTCTTCGCCCGTGAGTCCTGCGGCTGGTGCACCCCGTGCCGTGACGGCCTGCCGTGGAGCGTGAAAGTTCTCCGTGCGCTGGAGCGTGGCGAAGGCCAGGCCGGCGACCTGGAGACTCTCGAGCAGCTCGTCAGCTTCCTCGGCCCAGGCAAGACCTTCTGCGCCCACGCACCGGGCGCCGTCGAGCCACTGGGCAGTGCGATGAAGTATTTCCGTCCGGAGTTCGAGGCAGGCATCGCCAGCCAGATTCCGGCAGCGCGTCCGATTCCCGTCGGCGCCTGAACAGAAGAATTCGCGCAGCGGCGGCCGCTCACCCGGCCCCGCGCGCACGCTGATTCCATTAGCCAAAGCCCGGTCACACGGGCAGATGAAGACTGAACCATGGCCACTATCCACGTAGACGGCAAGACGCTCGAAGTCGATGGTGCAGACAACCTCCTGCAGGCCTGTCTGTCCCTCGGACTCGACATCCCCTACTTCTGCTGGCACCCGGCGCTCGGTAGCGTCGGCGCCTGCCGCCAGTGCGCGGTCAAGCAGTACACCGACGAGAACGACAAACGCGGTCGCCTCGTCATGTCCTGCATGACACCCGCCACCGACAACAGCTGGATTTCCATCGACGACGAAGAGGCCAAGCAGTTCCGCGCCAGCGTCGTCGAATGGCTGATGACCAACCACCCGCACGACTGCCCCGTGTGCGAGGAAGGCGGTCACTGCCACCTGCAGGACATGACGGTAATGACCGGCCACAACGCCCGTCGCTACCGCTTCACCAAGCGTACCCACCAGAACCAGCAGCTCGGCCCGTTCATTTCCCACGAGATGAACCGCTGCATCGCCTGCTATCGCTGCGTGCGCTACTACAAGGACTACGCCGGCGGCACCGACCTCGGCGTCTACGGTGCCCACGACAACGTCTACTTCGGCCGTGTCGAAGACGGTGTGCTGGAGAGCGAGTTCTCCGGCAACCTGGTCGAGGTCTGCCCGACCGGCGTGTTCACCGACAAGACCCACTCCGAGCGCTACAACCGCAAGTGGGACATGCAGTTCGCCCCGAGCATCTGCCAGGGCTGCTCCAGCGGCTGCAACATCAGCCCCGGTGAGCGCTACGGCGAGATCCGCCGCATCGAGAACCGTTTCAACGGCTCGGTGAACCAGTACTTCCTGTGCGACCGCGGCCGTTTCGGCTACGGCTACGTCAACCGCGAAGACCGTCCGCGCCAGCCGCTGCTGGGCAACCAGCACCTTGGTCTGGATGCGGCCCTGGACAAAGCCGCCGAGCTGCTCAAAGGCAAGCGCGTGATCGGCATCGGCTCGCCCCGTGCCAGCCTCGAAGGCAACTTCGCCCTGCGTGAGCTGGTCGGCGCCGAGAACTACTACTCCGGCATCGCCGCCCAGGAACTCGCCAACCTGCGCCTGATCCGCGACATCCTGCAGAACGGCCCGCTGCCCGTGCCCACCCTGCGCGACGTCGAGAAGCACGACGCGATCTTTGTCCTCGGTGAAGACCTGACCCAGACCGCAGCCCGCATGGCCCTCGCCCTGCGCCAAGCCGTCAAGGGTAAGGCCACCGATATCGCCGCCTCGATGAAAATCCAGGATTGGCACATGGCCGCCGTGCAGAACGTCGCCCAGGACGCGCTGAACCCGCTGTTCATCGCCAGCGTCGCCGCCACTCGCCTGGATGACATCGCCGCGGAAAGCGTTCATGCCGCACCGGCCGACCTCGCCCGCATCGGTTTCGCCGTGGCCCACGCCATCGACCCGAGTGCCCCGGCCGTGGAAGGCCTGGAAGGCGAAGCCTCCGAGCTGGTCAAGCGCATCGCCGATGCCCTGATCAATGCCAAGCGTCCGCTGGTTATCTCCGGCGCTTCCCTGGGCGAAAAGGCCCTGATCGAAGCCGCGGCGAACATCGCCAGCGCACTGAAGAACCGTGAAAAGAACGGTTCCCTCAGCCTCGTGGTGCCGGAAGCCAACAGCATGGGCCTTGCCCTGTTCGGTGGCGAATCCGTCGACGCCGCCCTCGAAGCCCTGACCGCCGGCAAGGCCGATGCTGTCATCGTTCTCGAGAACGACCTGTACCGCCGCGCCGACGCTGCCAAGGTCGATGCCGCCCTGGCAGCAGCCAAGGTCGTGATCGTCGCCGACCATCAGCAGACCGCTACTGTCGAGCGCGCCCACCTGGTGCTGCCGGCTGCCAGCTTCGCCGAAGGCGATGGCACCCTGGTCAGCCTGGAAGGCCGCGCCCAGCGCTTCTTCCAGGTCTTCGACCCAACCTACTACGACGCCAACATCCTCGTTCGCGAAGGCTGGCGCTGGCTGCACGCGCTGCACAGCACCCTGCAGGGCAAGGCCGTTGACTGGACCCAACTGGACCAGGTCACCGCGGCCTGTGCCGACAGCAGCCCGTTGCTGGCCGGCATCCGCGAAGCCGCGCCGACTGCCTCCTTCCGCATCAAGGGCATGAAGCTCGCCCGCGAACCCCACCGTTACAGCGGTCGTACCGCCATGCGCGCCAACATCAGCGTGCACGAGCCGCGTCAGCCCCAGGACAAGGACTCCGCATTCGCCTTCTCCATGGAAGGTTATGCCGGCACCAAGGAAGATCGTCAGCAGATTCCGTTCGCCTGGTCCCCGGGCTGGAACTCGCCGCAAGCCTGGAACAAGTTCCAGGACGAAGTCGGTGGTCACCTGCGCGCCGGCGACCCGGGCGTGCGCCTGATCGAAGCCAAGGGCCAGGCACTGCCCTGGTTCGGCATCAATGCCGCCTTCAACCCGTCCCAGGGCACCTGGCAGGCAGTTCCGCTGCACCACCTGTTCGGCAGCGAGGAGAACAGCTCCCGCGCCGCGCCGGTGCAAGAGCGCATCCCGCAGGCGTACGTGGCCATGGCCAAGGACGAAGCTGATCGCCTCGGCGTCAATGACGGCGCCCTGCTCGCCCTGACCGTCAACGGCCAGACCCTGCGTCTGCCGCTGGCCATCAAGGAAGAGATGGGTATCGGTCTGATCGGCCTGCCTGCCGGCCTGCCGGGTATCCCGGCCATCTTCGCCGGTGCCGTCGTCACTGCCGTACAGGAGTCCGCGCAATGAGCTGGCTGACGCCCGAACTGATCGACATCATCGTCGCCGTCCTCAAGGCCATCGTCATCCTACTGGCGGTGGTCGTGAGCGGTGCGCTGCTCTCCTGGGTGGAACGTCGCCTGCTGGGCCTGTGGCAGGACCGTTACGGTCCAAACCGCGTCGGCCCCTTCGGTGCCTTCCAGCTGGGCGCGGACATGATCAAGATGTTCTTCAAGGAAGACTGGACCCCGCCGTTCGCCGACAAGCTGATCTTCACCCTGGCGCCCATCATCGCGATGAGCGCCCTGCTGATCTCCTTCGCGGTCATTCCGGTCACTCCCACCTGGGGCGTGGCCGACCTGAACATCGGCATCCTGTTCTTCTTCGCCATGGCCGGTATCGCGGTATACGCCGTGCTCTTCGCCGGCTGGTCGAGCAACAACAAGTTCGCCCTGCTCGGCAGCCTGCGCGCCTCGGCCCAGACCATCTCCTACGAGGTGTTCCTGGCTCTGTCGCTGATGGGCATCGTGGCCCAGGTCGGTTCCTTCAACATGCGCGACATCGTTGAATACCAGGCCCAGCACCTGTGGTTCATCATTCCGCAGTTCTTCGGCTTCTGTACCTTCTTCATCGCCGGCGTCGCCGTGACCCACCGTCACCCGTTCGACCAGCCGGAAGCGGAACAGGAACTGGCTGACGGCTACCACATCGAATACGCCGGCATGAAATGGGGCATGTTCTTCGTGGGCGAGTACATCGGCATCGTGCTGATCTCCGCGCTGCTCGTAACCCTGTTCTTCGGTGGCTGGCACGGCCCGTTCGGCATCCTGCCGCAGATCCCCTTCATCTGGTTCGCACTGAAGACCGGCTTCTTCATCATGCTGTTCATCCTGCTGCGCGCATCCATCCCGCGCCCGCGCTATGACCAGGTGATGGCCTTCAGCTGGAAGGTGTGCCTGCCGCTGACCCTGATCAACCTGCTGGTGACCGGCGCCCTGGTGCTGGCCTCGGCCCAGTAAGGAGTAATGCCATGATCAAAGAAATCATCCACGTCGTGCATGGCACCTTCACCCAGCTTCGCAGCCTGGTGATGATCTTCGGCCATGCCTTCCGCAAGCGTGACACCCTGCAATACCCGGAAGAGCCGGTATACCTGCCGCCGCGCTACCGTGGCCGCATCGTCCTGACCCGCGACCCCGATGGCGAAGAGCGTTGCGTAGCCTGCAACCTCTGCGCCGTTGCCTGCCCGGTTGGCTGCATCTCCCTGCAGAAGGCCGAAACCGACGATGGCCGCTGGTACCCCGAGTTCTTCCGGATCAACTTCTCCCGCTGCATCTTCTGCGGCCTGTGCGAAGAAGCCTGCCCCACCACCGCGATCCAGCTAACCCCGGATTTCGAGATGGGCGAGTTCAAGCGCCAGGACCTGGTGTACGAGAAGGAAGACCTGCTGATCTCCGGCCCGGGCAAGAACCCGGACTACAACTTCTATCGCGTGGCAGGCATGGCCATCGCCGGCAAGCCGAAAGGCGCCGCGCAAAACGAAGCCGAGCCGATCAACGTGAAGAGCCTGCTGCCCTAAGGAGACGCGCGTGGAATTCGCCTTCTATTTCGCCGCCGGTGTGGCCGTTCTCTCCACCCTGCGTGTGATCACCAACACCAATCCGGTGCATGCCCTGCTGTACCTCATCGTCTCGCTGCTGGCGGTGTCGATGTGCTTCTTCGCCCTCGGTGCACCGTTTGCCGGCGCCCTGGAAATCATCGTCTACGCCGGCGCCATCATGGTGCTGTTCGTCTTCGTGGTGATGATGCTGAACCTCGGACCGGCAATCGCCGAACAGGAAAAGAAGTGGCTCAAACCCGGCATCTGGACCGGCCCTGCCCTGCTTTCCCTGGTCCTCTTGGCCGAACTGCTGTACGTGCTGTTCGGCAATGCCAGCGGCGCCACCATCGGTCACACCACCGTGGACTCCAAGGCAGTCGGCATCGCCCTCTTCGGCCCGTACCTGCTCGCCGTGGAACTGGCTTCCATGCTGCTGCTCGCAGCCCTGGTCGCCGCCTTCCACCTCGGCCGCCACGAAGCTAAGGAATAAGCCATGAACGCAATCCCACTGGAACATGGCCTCGCGGTCGCCGGCGTGCTCTTCTGCCTCGGCTTGGTCGGCCTGATGGTGCGCCGCAACATCCTCTTCGTGCTCATGAGCCTGGAAGTCATGATGAACGCTGCCGCGCTGGCCTTCGTGGTCGCCGGCGCCCGTTGGGCCCAGCCTGACGGTCAGATCATGTTCATTCTGGTGATCAGCCTTGCAGCCGCCGAAGCCTCCATTGGCCTGGCGATCCTGCTGCAGCTGTACCGCCGCTTCCATACCCTCGATATCGACGCTGCCAGCGAGATGCGCGGATGAACCTTCTATTCCTCACTTGCCTGTTCCCGCTGCTTGGCTGGTTCATCCTGGCCTTCTCCCGCGGGCGTCTCTCCGAAAACACCTCCGCTGTCATCGGCGTCGGCTCCGTGGGCCTGTCGGCCCTGGTCGCCGCCTCGATCATCTGGCAGTTCAACGTGGCCCCGCCGGAAGGCGGTGTCTACACCCAGGTGCTCTGGCAGTGGATGAGCGTGGCGGGCTTCGCACCCAGCTTCACCCTCTACCTGGACGGCCTGTCCCTGACCATGCTCGGCGTGGTCACCGGCGTCGGCTTCCTGATCCACCTGTTCGCCTCCTGGTACATGCGCGGTGAAGAGGGCTACTCCCGCTTCTTCGCCTACACCAACCTGTTCATTGCCAGCATGCTGTTCCTGGTGCTGGGCGATAACCTGCTGTTCCTCTACTTCGGTTGGGAAGGCGTGGGTCTGTGCTCGTACCTGCTGATCGGCTTCTACTTCAAGCACACGCCCAACGGCAACGCAGCGCTCAAGGCCTTCATCGTTACCCGCGTGGGTGACGTGTTCATGGCCATCGGCCTGTTCATCCTGTTCTTCCACCTGGGCACCCTGAACATCCAGGAGCTGATGAAGCTGGCCCCCGAGAAGTACGTGGCCGGTGACGCCTGGCTCTGGGTCGCGACCCTGATGCTGCTCGGCGGCGCCGTGGGCAAATCCGCCCAGCTGCCGCTGCAGACCTGGCTGGCGGACGCGATGGCGGGCCCGACTCCGGTTTCCGCGCTGATCCACGCGGCGACCATGGTGACCGCGGGCGTCTACCTGATCGCCCGTACCCACGGTCTGTTCCTGCTGACCCCGGAAATCCTCGAACTGGTCGGCATCGTCGGTGGCGTGACCCTGGTCCTGGCCGGCTTCGCCGCCCTGGTGCAGACCGACATCAAGCGCATCCTCGCCTACTCCACCATGAGCCAGATCGGCTATATGTTCCTCGCCCTCGGCGTTGGTGCATGGGACGCGGCGATCTTCCACCTGATGACCCACGCCTTCTTCAAGGCCCTGCTGTTCCTTGCCTCCGGTGCAGTGATCAACGCCTGCCACCACGAGCAGAACATCTTCAAGATGGGCGGCCTGTGGAAGAAGCTGCCGCTGGCCTACGCGAGCTTCATCGTCGGTGGTGCGGCCCTGGCGGCCCTGCCGCTGGTCACCGCGGGCTTCTACTCCAAGGACGAGATCCTCTGGGAAGCCTTCGCCAGCGGTCACGCCGGTCTGCTCTACGCGGGTCTGGCGGGTGCCTTCCTGACCTCGATCTACACCTTCCGCCTGATCTTCATCGCCTTCCACGGTGAAGCGCAGACCGAAGCCCACGCTGGCCACGGCGTTGCCCACTGGCTGCCGCTGAGCGTGTTGATCGTGCTCTCCACCTTCGTCGGCGCGCTGATCACCCCGCCGCTGGCCGGCGTGCTGCCGGAAAGCGTCGGCCATGCCGGTGGCGAGGCCAAGCACAGCCTGGAAATCGCTTCGGGCGCCATCGCCCTGGCAGGTATCCTGCTGGCCGCCCTGCTGTTCCTCGGCAAGCGCCGCTTCGTCAGCGCCGTGGCCCAGAGCGCCCCGGGCCGCTTCCTTGGTGCCTGGTGGTACGCCGCCTGGGGCTTCGACTGGCTCTACGACCTGCTGTTCGTCAAACCCTACCTGCTGGTCTGCCGCCTGCTCCGTCGCGATCCCATCGACGGCACCATCGGCCTGGTCCCGCGTGTAGTGAAGGGTGGCAACTTCGCCCTCAGCCGTAGCCAGACCGGCCAGCTGCGCTGGTACGCCGTATCCATCGTCGGCGGAGCCGTGCTCGTGCTCGGCGCCGTGCTGCTGACCTGAATCTTCTTAAGGAATTGAGCCCGTCATGATTCTGCCCTGGCTAATCCTGATTCCCTTCATCGGCGGCCTGCTCTGCTGGCAAGGTGAGCGCTTCGGCGCCACCCTGCCCCGCTGGATCGCCCTGCTCACCATGACCCTGCTGTTCGTCCTCGGCCTCTGGCTGTGGGCGACCGGCGACTTCACCCTGGCTCCCGCGCCCGGCACCGAGCCGGTATGGGCGCAAGAGTTCAAGGTGCAGTGGATCGAGCGCTTCGGCGTCACCATCCACCTGGCCCTGGACGGCATCTCCATCCTGATGATCGTCCTCACCGGCCTGCTCGGTGTGCTGTCCGTGCTCTGCTCCTGGCGTGAAATCCAGAACCGCGTCGGCTTCTTCCACCTCAATCTGATGTGGATCCTCGGCGGCGTGGTCGGCGTGTTCCTCGCCATCGACCTGTTCCTGTTCTTCTTCTTCTGGGAAATGATGCTGGTGCCGATGTACTTCCTCATCGCGCTCTGGGGTCATAGCGGCAGCAAGGGCAAGACCCGCATCAACGCCGCCACCAAGTTCTTCATCTACACCCAGGCCAGCGGCCTGATCATGCTGGTGGCGATCCTCGGCCTGGTGCTGGTGAACTACAGCAACACCGGCGTGCTGACCTTCAACTACGCCGACCTGCTGAAGGCCCAGCTCGCTCCGGGCACCGAGTACCTGCTGATGCTCGGCTTCTTTGTCGCCTTCGCGGTGAAGTTCCCGGTGGTTCCGTTCCACTCCTGGCTGCCCGATGCCCACGCCCAGGCCCCGACCGCGGGCTCCGTGGACCTCGCCGGCATCCTGCTGAAGACCGCCGCCTACGGCATGATCCGCTTCGCCCTGCCGCTGTTCCCCAATGCCTCGGCCGAGTTCGCGCCGATCGCCCAGTGGCTCGGTGTGTTCGCCATTGTCTACGGTGCCTTCCTGTCCTTCGCCCAGACTGACATCAAGCGCCTGGTGGCCTACTCCAGCGTGTCCCACATGGGCTTCGTGCTGATCGCCATCTACTCCAGCAGCCAGATCGCCCTGCAGGGCGCCATCGTGCAGATGATCGCCCACGGCCTCTCCGCCGCCGCACTCTTTATCCTGTGTGGCCAGCTGTACGAGCGCCTGCACACCCGTGACATGCGCGAGATGGGCGGTATCTGGAATCGCATGCCGTACCTGCCCGGCATCAGCCTGTTCTTCGCCGCCGCCGCCCTCGGCCTGCCGGGCACCGGCAACTTCGTCGGCGAGTTCCTGATCCTGGTCGGCTCCTTCCAGCAGGTACCGTGGATTGCCGTACTGGCCTCCACTGGCCTGGTGTTCGGCTCGGTCTACTCGCTGATCATGATCCACCGCGCCTACTTCGGTCCGTCGAAGAACGACAAAGCCTACGAAGGCCTGCGCTATCGCGAACTGACCATGGTCCTGGGCCTTGCCGGCCTCCTGATCCTGCTCGGCATCTACCCGCAACCGGTACTGGATACCTCCGCTGCGACCATGCATGGCGTGCACCAGTGGCTGGACTCCGCCGTCAATCAACTCGTTGCCCGGTAAGTAGGTTATGGAATTCACGACTCAACACCTGATTGCCCTGCTACCGCTGCTGGTCACCTGCGCCACCATTGTCGTGGTGATGCTGGCCATCGCCTGGAAGCGGCACCACTCCTGGACCTTCGGCCTCTCGGTCATCGGTCTGAACCTTGCCCTGCTGTCCATCATCCCGGCACTCAAGGTCGCTCCCCTGGAAGTGACCCCGCTGATGATGATCGACAACTTCGGCGCCTATTACATGGCGCTGGTACTGGCCGGCACCCTCGCCTGCGTCACCCTGATCCACGCCTACTTGGGCGGTGAATCGGGCAAGGGCTACCCGGGCAACCGCGAAGAGATGTACCTGCTGATCCTCCTGTCCGCCGCTGGCGGTCTGGTGCTGGTCACCGCGCAGCACCTGGCCGGCCTGTTCATCGGCCTGGAGCTGCTGTCCGTGCCGGTCTACGGCCTGGTGGCGTACGCCTTCTTCAACAAGCGCTCCCTGGAAGCCGGCATCAAGTACATGGTGCTGTCCGCCGCCGGTTCCGCCTTCCTGCTGTTCGGCATGGCCCTACTCTACGCCGACGCCGGCAGCCTGAGCTTCAGCCAGCTGGCCGCCGCCGGCACTTCCAACGTGGTCTCCCAGCTCGGCATCGGCATGATGCTGATCGGCCTGGCGTTCAAGCTGTCCCTGGTGCCCTTCCACCTCTGGACCCCGGACGTGTACGAAGGCGCCCCGGCGCCGGTGGCCGCCTTCCTGGCCACTGCCAGCAAGGTTGCTGTGTTCGCCGTGCTGCTGCGTCTCTACCTGCTCTCCCCGGCCACCGCCGGCGGCTGGCTGAACGACCTGCTGACCGTGATCGCCATCGCCTCCATCCTGTTCGGCAACCTGCTGGCGCTGGTACAGAACAACATCAAGCGTCTGCTGGGCTACTCCTCCATCGCCCACTTCGGCTACCTGCTGGTGGCGCTGATCGCGAGCAAGGGCCTGGCCGTGGAAGCCATTGGTGTCTACCTGGCCACCTACGTGCTGACCAGCCTGGGCGCCTTCGGTGTCGTGACCCTGATGTCCACCCCCTACAGCGGCCGTGACTGCGACGCCCTGTACGAGTACCGCGGCCTGTTCTGGCGCCGTCCGTACCTGACCGCCGTGCTCACCGTGATGATGCTGTCGCTCGCCGGCATCCCGCTCACCGCAGGCTTCATCGGCAAGTTCTTCGTGATCGCTGCCGGTGTCGAATCCGGCCTGTGGTGGCTGCTGGGTGCCATGGTCCTGGGCAGCGCCATCGGCGTGTTCTACTACCTGCGCGTCATGGTCACCCTGTTCCTGGTGGAGCCGAACCTGCGTCGTCACGATGCGGACCTGCACTGGGCCCAACGCGCCGGCGGCATCATGCTGCTGTTCGTAGCCCTGCTGGCCTTCTTCCTCGGTGTCTACCCGCAGCCGCTGCTGGACCTGGTCCATCACTCCGGCCTGGTGGCCCTGGCCAACTAAGGCAAGCCCGCAAAACAAAAAACCCGGCCAAGCGCCGGGTTTTTTCTTGTTCGCTGAAATCAGCTCAGGGCTTCTTTTCCGGTTGGGCGCCATGCCCCCGTCTTGTTATCGAACCATGCGCTTGCGTCTACCGACCGGTGCAATTGCAGGTCAATGAAGGCCAGGCTGACCGTCTGGATATAGGTGCCTTGCTGCGCATCGAAACGCTCATGCAAACCACCGCCGAGCTTGTGGCCCACGGCCGGCGGCCACCTTGCGGTCCGCCACTGCGCCCGTCTCCACAAGCGACATTGTCGACAGCGGCGCCAGAAAGCACAGCGGGGTTGCCGATTTCTCGGCAACCCCGCATCTACTGGGTCGAAATGATTAAGCGAACGCCCGTGCTGACGTGCGCTAGAGCACCATCGCCGCAACCCAGCCGAAGGCCAGCAGCGGCAGGTTGTAATGCAGGAAAGTGGGCACCACGGTGTCCCAGATATGGTTGTGCTGGCCATCCACGTTCAGGCCTGCGGTCGGGCCCAGGGTGGAGTCGGACGCGGGAGACCCGGCGTCGCCCAGCGCACCGGCGGTGCCGACGATGCTGACGATCGCCAGCGGGCTGAAGCCGAGCTGCACGCACAGCGGCACGAAGATCGCCGCGATGATCGGCACGGTGGAAAAGGACGAACCGATGCCCATGGTCACCAACAGGCCCACCAGCAGCATCAGCAGCGCCCCCAGCGGCTTGCTGTGGCCGATCCAGCCGGCCGAAGCATCCACCAGGGTCGCCACCTGGCCGGTTTCGCGCATCACCTCGGCAAAGCCCGACGCGGCGATCATGATGAAGCCGATCATGGCCATCATCTTCATGCCCTCGGTGAACAGGTCGTCCGCTTCCTTCCAGCGCACCACGCCCGACAACGAGAAGATCACGAAGCCCAGCAGCGCACCGATGATCATCGAGTCCAGCCAGAGCTGCACCACGAACGCAACCAGGATGGCCACGCCGGCCACGCCGAGGCTCATCGGGTTGTAGGCGACGCTCACCTGCTCTGCCTGGGCGATGCGCTCCAGGTCATAGGTGCGCCTGCCGCGATAACTGACGAACACCGCGATGAACAGGCCCGCGACCATACCCAGCGCCGGTATCAACATCGCCTCGGTGACATTCACACCGGTAACGTCGACGCCACTTTTCACCACATTCGCCAGCAGGATCTCGTTCAGGAAAATGTTGCCGAAGCCCACCGGCAAGAACATGTAGGGCGTGATCAGGCCAAAGGTGATCACGCAGGCGATCAGCCGGCGGTCGATGGAAAGCCGCGTCAGTACGTAGAGAAGAGGAGGAACCAGCAACGGGATGAAGGCGATGTGGATCGGCAGGATGTTCTGCGAGGAGATCGCCACGCACAGCAGCAGGGCGACCAGCAGCCATTTCAGTGCATTGCCGCCGTTGGCCTCCTGGCGGCCCACCAGGGCCAGGGCCTTGTCCGCCAACGCATGAGCCAGGCCGGAACGCGCAATGGCCACGGCGAATGCGCCCAGCAGCGCGTAGGACAGTGCCACGGTGGCGCCGCCACCCAGCCCCTTGTTGAAGGCCGCGAGAGATCCGTCGATCCCAAGGCCGCCGACCAGGCCACCCACCAGTGCGCCAATGATCAGGGCCACCACAACATGCACCCGGCACAGGCTGAGGACCAGCATGATCCCCACCGCCGCCACTACCGCATTCATCGCCTCTCCTCAGCTTTCCAGGCCATGCCGGCCGCGAAAAAAGCGCGCACTCTGCCCAAACCGGGAGCGACTGTCAAAAGCGTTCGGAATATTGGGCGTACTGTGCATAATTCTTGCCTGCAAATTGCGCCCTCGTGCATTCCGCACGGCTATTCGTCGTCTTCGCGTCAAGAAATTGCCGTCCGTGCCGACAACGAATGAAGTTCCGACGAGACAGAAGGAAGTCCCAATGCCGTTCAATCGCCTGTCCATCCAGTGGAAAATCACCCTGCTAACCGGCCTCTGCCTGCTGGCCATCGTGACCCTGCTGGTCGGTTCGTCCCTCTACCAGTCCAAGCGCAGCGCCAGCCTGGTGAAGGCCGACAGTAGCCGGATGCTCGACCAGAGCGCCCGTCAGCGCCTGCAGGCCCGCGCGGAGTTGCAGGCCATCCGCATCCAGCGCTACTTCATGGACAACTACCAGTACGGCAAGGGCTTCTCGCGCCAGGTGCTGTTCCTCAAGGAACAGGCGGAAAAGCGCTTCCTCGACGCCTTCGACCTGCGTGAGGACCTGACCCGCCAGGTCCGCACCAGCCTGGAAGCCAATCCGGAAATCCTCGGCCTCTACCTGGTCTTCGAACCCAACGCCCTGGACGGCAAGGACGAACTCTTCGTCGACCAGGCGGAACTGGGCAGCAACGACAAAGGCCGCTTCTCTCTTTATTGGGCCCAACCCACCCCCGGCAAACTGGAGTCGGAATCCATGACCGAGGAGCTGCTCGCCGACAGCAGCACCGGCCCTAGCGGCGCGCCCTACAACGCCTGGTACACCTGCCCGATGAAAACCGGCCAGGCCTGCGTGCTGGACCCCTACTTCGATAACGTCGGTGACCGCCAGGTGCTGATGACCAGCATCGCCTTCCCGCTGCAGCTCAACGGCAAGACCGTCGGCGTCATGGGCCTGGACATCAACCTGGAAAGCCTCCAGCAGCTGAGCATGTCCGGTAACCACGAGCTGTATGACGGCAACGGCCACGTCAGCATCCTCAGCCCGGCCGGCCTGCTCGCCGGCCACAGCCGCGACGCCAGCTTGCTCAGTGCAAAGCTGGAAAAAGCTTTTGGCGAAAACGCCAGTGAACTGGCCGGCAACCTCCAGGCCGGTAAAACCGTGGAGCTCCAGCACAACGGCATGCTGCGGGTGATGCAACCGTTCAAACCGATCCCCACCGCCGCGCCCTGGAGCGTGCTGCTGGAAGTACCGGAAAAGGTCCTGCTCGCGCCGGCACTGGAGCTGGACGCCAAACTCGATTCGCAGAACCACACCGCCAACCTCGTCGGCCTGCTGATCGGCCTCGTCGCCGGCGTCGCCGGCCTGCTGCTGGTGTGGCTCACCGCCCGGGGCGTGACCCGGCCGATCCAGGGCGTGGCCAGCATGCTCAAGGACATCGCCAGCGGCGAAGGCGACCTGACCCGCCGCCTGGACTACGCCCGCCAGGACGAACTGGGTGAGCTGGCCGGCTGGTTCAACCGCTTCCTCGACAAGCTGCAGCCGATCATCGCCGACGTGAAACGCTCGGTGCAGGACGCCCGCGGCACCGCCGACCAATCCGCCGCCGTGGCCAGCCAGACCAGTGCCGGCATGCAGCAGCAGTACCGCGAAGTCGACCAGGTGGCCACCGCCTCCCACGAGATGAGCGCCACTGCCCAGGACGTCGCCCGCAGCGCCGCCCAGGCCGCCGAAGCCGCCCGCGGTGCCGACCATGCCACCCAGGAAGGCCTCGGCGTGATTGGTCGCACCACCAGCGCCATCGAGCAACTGGCCAGCGAAATGAGCGCGGCCATGGAAGAGGTGCAGGCGCTGGCCAACAGCAGCGAGCAGATCGGCTCGGTGCTGGAAGTGATCCGCGCCATCGCCGAGCAGACCAACCTGCTGGCGCTCAACGCCGCCATCGAGGCGGCGCGGGCCGGTGAGGCCGGGCGCGGCTTCGCGGTGGTGGCCGACGAGGTGCGCAACCTGGCCAAGCGCACCCAGGACTCGGTGGAGGAAATCCGCCAGGTGATCGAAGGCCTGCA
>NZ_SSOM01000048.1 GCF_029871235.1 Pseudomonas sp. BN411 | reverse complement strand
AGTCGTAGCCCGGATCGAATCCAGGGACAGCGGCAGGGTTTCCCGGATTGCATCCGGGCTACCGGGGCGGGCGGAAAAACCTTGTGGGAGCGATTTCAATCGCGATGCAGGCCGAAGGGCTGCCTTACTGAGCCGTGGAGGCAACTGCGTTGCCCTCAGCGAATGAATTCGCCCCCACATGAAAGAGTCCTGGCCCGGCGCTCGCCCGCTATTGGTACTCGACGGTGTACTCCAGGGCGGCCTGGACCTTGCCCTCGGTGACGGGGCCATTGGCGTAGTAACGGATCTCGAACCTCCTGCCGCTATCTGGGTTCCAGCCGTCCATCGTGATATCGCGGTAAGGGATCATGCTCTGATCGCCGCCTACATCGACGAAGGGCGAGTCCCACCCCCCAAAATCCTTGACATACCGAACCTCCAACTGGACGTTCTTGGCCGGGTTGACCGTCGCCATATTGTCCAGACGGCCATTGGTGACCGTGTTGCCATTGGCGCCCTTCAAGGTAACGCGCGCCTTGGTGGCTGCCCCCCAGCATTTCTCCAGATGGATGTAGAACGAGGCTGCCTGTCCGCTCTCGCCCGGCTGGGCAAGCAGGAGGGAGGGAATACTCCAGAGGCTTATGCTGAGGTCAGTGGCACCCGACCCGTTGACGCTGACGGTACAGGTCGTGCCCTTCAGCACGCCCTTGAACTGGATGGTGCCAGTGCTTGGCGAAGCCAGGGCTGCCTCGCTGGCGGCGACCAGCAGCGCCGCCAGGGAAAGTCGTTTGCACAGCATGGGGTGCTCCTTGCAGGTCGGTTGCGGCTTGCCACTGGCCGCCATCATTGATAGGCGACGGTGTATTCCACCGCAGCCTCGAAGTTGCCCTCGGTGACGGGGCCGGTGGCGTAATACGAGACTGCGTATTGCAACCTGGCGATGCCTCCCTCGATTTCGGCGGGAGACATCAGGCTCTGGTCTCCCCCTACTTCAACAAACTCCACCTGCTTGCCGTGATCCGCTTCGAGCATCAACTGGACGTTCCGGGCGGGGTTGTCGGCCGCCATGTTGTCCAGGCGACCCTCGGTAACGGTGGTGCCGTTTGTGCCCTGGAAGCTGGCGCGCACCAGGGTGGAGGGACCGTCACAGTCCGTCAGGTCGATATCGAAGAGCTCTGCCTTGGCGACGTCTCCCGGTTTGACCAGCCAATTGATCGGGGTCTCGGAGAGGAGCACGGTCGCCAGGTTCGGGGTTTCCACGCCGTTGACGGACACGCTGCAGGTGGTGTCCTGCACGATGCCCTTGAAGCGGATAGTGCCAACGGTCGGTTCGGCCAGGGTGGCCTGGCTGGCGGCAGCGGCCAGCACCATCAGAGAAAGTCGTTTGAACAGCATGAAGGTAGTCCTCGTGAGCCTGCTGCAGCTTGAAGATCGGGGAAGCACGTCATGGGCAGCCGTAAGCCGGCTCAGTTGTAACGGAAGGCAACCTCCACTGCTCCCTCGTAACTGCCCACGGTGACGAGACCGCCGTAGGGAGCGCTATATTTAGCAATGAAGCGCATCCTGGCCGCGCCGTCCTTCAGGTTGAGGTAGTCAGGGACATACTCAGGGACATACTGGCCATCCAGCCTGACCCAGCCTTCGGAGCTGCTGCCGTCTCGGAGATAGAGGAACTCCAACCAGACATGCTTGGCGGGATTGAGGGTCGCCAGGTTGTCCAGGTAGTAGCCATCGGTGACAGTGCCGCCATTGGCAGCCTTGAAGGTGGCGTACACCCAACGGACAGAGCTCGGACAGTCCGCCACGTCGATGGAGAAATCCGTTCTTTTCCGAAATACCTCTCCAATCAAAACGTCCTCAAGGGTCACGGTCACCGGGTTGGACGCCTCCTCCCCATTGACCGAGATGGTGCAGGTACTGGCCAGCACCTCACCTTCAAACTGGATGATGCCGGAGTTCGGGCCTGCCAGGGCCGGCTGGCTGCCGGCGGCCGCCAGCAGCGCCGCCAGGGAAAGTCGCGTGAATAGCATAGGGCTACTCCTTGTAGTCCGTTACGGCAGAGGGAGCGTCCCGCCCCCGACGCTTGCCGCTCAGAAGTATTGGATGACGTACTCGACGGCCGCCTCGACATTGCCCCGCGTGACGGGGCCGGCGGCGTAGTAGCTGACGCTGTAGGCCTTCTTGCCCACCCGGTCCTGGACCTGAACATCGCCGTACCATGAATTGGGTGGCTGTATCCCCGGGTCACCCACATCGACACGGAAGTCGTACTCGTCGCTGATCTGCAGCTGGACATTGCGGGCGGGGTTGTCGGCCGCCATGTTGTCCAGCCGGCCATCGGTGACGGTGGTGCCCGGAGCGGCCCTGAAGAAGACATCTGCCGATGAAATAGAGGAGAAGCAATTCTTCAGGTCGATGGTGAAGGCCGTCTGGCCATCGCTGTCCCCTTGATTTGCCAGTTTGCGGATGATGGCTTCGCGAAGGATCACGGTGGCCGTATTGGATGACTCCACCCCGCCGACCGAGGCGGTACAGGTATTGTGCCGCGCCTTCCCCTTGAACTGGATGAGGCCGGTGGCGGGCTCCGCCAGGGCGGCCTGGCTGGCGACGGCAGCCAGCATGGCCAGGGACAGTCGTTTCAACGACATGGCGTTACTCCTTGCTTACTGGTAGGCGACGGTGTATTCCACGGCGGCCTCGATGTTGCCCGCGCTGGGGGCGGACTCGCCGGTGTAGCGGACCTCGTAGCCCAACCAGGCCATGCCGGCCCAGATGCTTGCGTAGGGGAGCGTGCTCTGGTCGCCGCCCACCTCGATATCTCGTGAGTGCGGATAAGCCACCCTGAGCCACAACTGGATATTGCTGGCGGGACTGTCGGTCGCCATGTTGTTCAGCCGGCCATCGGTGACGGTGGTGCCATTGGCCCCCTGGAAGCTGGCGCGCACCAGGGTGGCGGAGCCGGAGCAGCCCATCAGGTCGATGGAGAAGTTCGCTCCCTGGCGCCACCAGTACGCTCCCTCAGAGATGTCATCCGGGTCCAGGTCACTGAGGATCACGGTGCTCGGTGTCGAGGCGTCCACGCCGCCAACCGAGACGGTGCAGGTGGTGCCCTTCACCGCCCCCTCGAACTGGATGGTGCTGGTGGCCGGCGAGGCCAGGGCGGCATGGCTGGCAGCGGCGACCAACACCGCCAGGGATAGTCGTTTGAACAGCATGAAGGCACTCCTTGCAGATCTGGCCCGGCGAGGTTCACGGCAAGCCGGGCCGGAAAGCGGCCGGGGCGAGCCCGGCCGCTGGTTCCCTTACTGGTAGGCGACGGTGAATTCCACGGCACCCTCGACAGGGCCCTGGGTGGCGGCGCCGGTGGCGTAGTAGCGGATGGCGTAGGGCAGCCTGGCCGCGCCGCCGACGATGTCGACGTAGGGGAGCGCGCTCTGGTCGCCGTCCACTGCGATGGCACTACCGGCGCCGGAGAACTTGTGCACCAGTTCCAGCTGGACGTTCTCGGCTCCGGCGGAGGCCAAGTTGTCCAGACGGCCATTGGCGACGGTGGTGCCGTTGCCGCCCTTGAAGCTTGCACGCGCCTTGGTGCCGGGGCCCGAGCAGTTCTTCAGCTCGATGTCGAAGTCGGTCTCGCCGGTGGTGTCGCCGGCCTTGGTCAGGTTTTCGGCCAGGGCGTCCGCGAGCGTGACGGTCGTTGGGGTGGGGGTGGTCACACCGTTGACCGAGATGTCACAGGTGTTGCCCTGAACCACCCCCCTGAATTGGATGATGCTGGTGTTCGGCGAGGCCAGGGCGGCCTGGCTGGCGGCGGCTACCAGGGCGGCGAGGGTGAGTTTCTTGATCATGTTGGACGTACTCCTTGTACGGATGTCGTTGCTAGGGGTTGCACCGAGAGGCGTGGCCTCCAGTGTCTGGTGTGACGAGCCAGGGAACACGAGGCCCGGCAATGCGGAGCAGCGCCGGCCATTCCAGTGGAGCCTGGAATTCGGCGGGGTGGACGGAACAGGGGGGCGATGGATTCGGCCACTACGAGGTCGAAACAGCTTCCAGGCTTTTTCGGTCGTAGCGCGTCAGGGCATGGGTGATTCATGGGGGGCCATCCTTGGCAGGAACAGATGCGACCGCAGCCGAATTCCTCGGCTGCCATGGGGCAGGAATCGTATGGGAGGGGTTGCGCTCTCCACCATGGAACCTGACCCCGGGCGGTCGTAGGAATCGTCTATTCCGCAGCCGTCGGGAGCTCGTCAGCACCAACCGGAGAGGTTCGGCCGGCTTTCGGCGCGGGATCAGGCAGCCGCCGCGCTGGCTTTGGCACCGCGATCTCTGGAAGTACCGGCGATAGGACTTTCCCCGGATTTCATCGGGGCTACCGACTAGCGCATAGCCCCCCCCGGAGGATGGGTCGGGCATTTCGATAGTTACAGGCGGTGAATTTCAACAGGCTGCCAGGCACAGCCTGTAGCCGGATGGAATCCGGGGCGACCCGAGCGCCGCGCGTCCCGGATTGCATCCGGGCTACCGCTCACATAAGAACGCCGCTTATCCCTCAGCGGGTAAGCGGCGTTCCTGGTTTCTGCAGCGAGGAATCACTGTAGGAGCCAGCTTGCTGGCGAATGGGGCGATATCCCGAAAAGCTTCGCGAGCAAGCTCGCTCCTACCACAACAGCGATACCCCGTTGGCGGTGCCTGACTGAACAGCATTACGCGCGAAGCGGGTCTTTCCGTGGACGGCGATCAGTGGCTACTGCGCAGCATTTCCTTCGGAACGTACTTGCCGATCTCGAACTTGCCGATGGCCGCGCGGTGCACTTCATCCGGGCCGTCGGCCAGGCGCAGGGTGCGCTGCATGGCGTACATGTAGGCCAGCGGGAAGTCGTTGGAAACACCGGCGCCGCCGTGGATCTGGATAGCGCGGTCGATCACCCGCAGGGCGACGTTGGGTGCTACGACCTTGATCTGCGCGATCTCGCTTTTGGCTACCTTGTTGCCGACAGTGTCCATCATGTAGGCCGCCTTCAGGGTCAGCAGGCGCGCCATGTCGATTTCCATGCGCGAGTCGGCGATCTTGTCGATGTTGCCGCCCAGACGTGCCAGCGGCTTGCCGAAGGCGGTACGGCTGACGGCGCGCTTGCACATCAGTTCCAGGGCGCGCTCGGCCATGCCGATGGAGCGCATGCAGTGGTGGATACGGCCCGGGCCAAGGCGGCCCTGGGCGATCTCGAAGCCACGACCCTCACCCAGCAGCACGTTCTCGTAGGGCACGCGCACGTTTTCGAAGACCACTTCGGCGTGGCCGTGGGGCGCGTCGTCGTAGCCGAACACCGGCAGCGGACGCACGATCTTCACCCCGGGGGTGTCGGTGGGCACCAGGATCATCGAGTGCTGCTGGTGACGCGGCGCGTCCGGGTTGGACAGGCCCATGAAGATGAGGATCTTGCAGCGCGGGTCGCAGGCGCCCGAGGTCCACCACTTGCTGCCGTTGATCACCCACTCGTCACCCTGGCGCACGGCGCGGGCTTCCATGTTGGTGGCGTCGGACGAGGCCACGCCCGGCTCGGTCATGGCGAAGGCGGAGCGGATCTCGCCGCGCAGCAGCGGCTCCAGCCAGCGGCGCTTCTGCTCTTCGTTGCCGTAGCGCACCAGCACTTCCATGTTGCCGGTGTCCGGCGCGGAGCAGTTGAAGGGCTCCGGGCCCAGCAGCGAGCGGCCCATGATCTCAGCCAGCGGCGCGTATTCCATGTTGGTCAGGCCGGCGCCGAGTTCGGACTCCGGCAGGAACAGGTTCCACAGCCCTTCCGCCTTCGCCTTGGCCTTCAGCTCTTCCATGATCGCGGTGGGCTGCCAGCGGTCGTCCTCGGCAACCTGCTGCTCGAATACCGGCTCGGCCGGATAGACGTAGGTGTCCATGAATGCGGTGACGCGTTCACGCAGTTCCTGGACCTTCGGGGAATAGGCGAAATCCATGCGGGGCTACCTTTTTGCGGGGCTGTTAGTGAGGTCTGGTAAGGATGCTAGAACAGGGCGTAAGATTTCCCTAGTCTATTTTCGGCATCTATGAACATTCATCACCGATATATGATCCGCTGATAAGAACAACTTTCAGGAGCACGTCCGGCATGAATTTGAACAAGGTAGACCTCAACCTCTTCATCGTCTTCGACGCTATCTATACCGAGGCCAACCTGACCCGCGCCGGCCAGATCGTCGGTATTACCCAACCTGCCGTTTCCAACGCCCTCGCCCGCCTGCGGGAAACCTTCAATGACCCGCTGTTCGTGCGTACCGCCCAGGGCATGGTGCCCACGCCCATGGCGCAGAACATCATCGGACCGGTACGCAACGCCCTGCAGTTGCTGCGGGTTTCGGTACAGGAAAGCCGCACCTTCAACCCGGCGCAGGCGAACAAGACCTACCGCATCAGCATGACCGACCTCACCGAAACGGTGATCCTGCCGCCACTGTTCCAGCGCCTGCGCCGCCTGGCGCCGACCGTGCAGATCGAGAGTTTCCTGGCCAAGCGCCGCGAAACCACCAAGGAGCTGGCCGCCGGCCGTCTGGACTTCGCCGTCGACGCCCCGCTGAACACCGACCCGCAGGTGCGCCACGTCAAGCTGATGGAAGACCGCTACGTCTGCGCCATGCGCCGTGGCCACCCGCTGGCCAAGGAAAAGATCACGCTCGACGAGTACCTGTCGCTCTCGCACATTCAGATTTCCAGCCGCCGCAGCGGCCTGGGCTACGTGGACCTGTCGCTGGGCAAGATGGGAATCCAGCGCAAAGTCATCTTGCGCTCGCAGCACTACCTGATGGCGTCCACCGTATTGCACGGCACCGACCTCGCCATCACCGTTCCCGAACGCTTCGCCCGTCGCCAGGACTTGCACTACGTGGACGTGCCGGTGCACGACGTGCCCGCCCTGGAGACTCACCTCTACTGGCACGAAAGCACCGACCAGGACCCGGCCAACCGCTGGATGCGCGAGCAGATCATCGAGATCTGCCAGCAGGTGACGGCGCAGGAGCAGAAGGAGCGGGCCTGATCGCCAGCACCGCGGGATATGGAAACCTGTGGGGGCGAATTCATTCGCTATGGGAAGCGCAGCTGCCCCTTCTCAGGGCAGGACTGCGTCCTGCTTAGCGATTGAAATCGCCCCCACAAGAAAAAAACGCCAACCGTTCAGCCCTTGCCAAACACCGGCTTCCGCTTCTCGATGAACGCCCCCATGCCTTCCTTCTGATCCGGCGTGGCGAACACCGCCTGGAACATCCGCCGCTCAAAGCGCAGGCCCTCGCCCAGCGAGCCTTCATCCACCCGGTTCACACACTCCTTGAGCATCATCACCGCCGTGCGCGATTGCGCGGCGATGCGGCTGGCGCTGTCCAGGGCTTCCTCCAGCAATTCCGCCGCCGGCACCACGCGCGCCACCACGCCGCTGCGTTCGGCTTCGATGGCATCCATGCTGCGGCCGCTCAGCAGCATTTCCATGGCCTTGGCGCGGCCTACGAGGCGAGTCAGGCGCTGGACGCCACCCGCTCCGGGAATCACCCCCAGCTTCACCTCAGGCAGGCCGAAGCGCGCGGTATCGGCGGCAATGATGAAGTCGCACATCAGCGCCAGTTCGAAGCCACCACCCAGGGCGTGACCGGCCACCGCGGCGATGATCGGCTTGCGCCGCTGCGCCACGCGGTCCCAACGACCGAGGAAGTCGTCGAGATAAGTGCCGGGGAAGCAAAGGCTGGCCATTTCCTTCACATCGGCACCGGCCGCGAAGGCCTTGGCGGAACCGGTGATCAGCACGCAGCCGATGGCCGCATCCCGCTCGAAGCCGTCGAGTACCTGGTTCAGCTCGTCGATGAGCTGGGTGTTGATGGCGTTCAGCGCCTCGGGGCGATTGAGGGTGACCAGGCCGACAGCGCCGGCCTGCTCCACCAGCAGGGTCTGGTAGGTCATATCGAATTCCTGAAGAGAAAGGGAGGTCGGCCCTGTGGGCCGATTGGCGAATGAATTCGCCCCTACAGGGAAAGCAGGCCGTTGTAGGGGCGAATTCATTCGCCAAGGGCAGCGCAGCTGCCCCAGAGGGTCAGAGGCTGCGCGCAATCACCATGCGCTGCACATCCGAGGTGCCTTCGTAGATCTGGCACACCCGCACGTCACGGTAGATGCGCTCCACCGGGAAGTCCTTCAGGTAGCCGTAGCCACCGAGCGTCTGGATGGCCGCCGAGCAGACCTTCTCGGCCATTTCAGAGGCGAACAGCTTGGCCATGGACGCCTCGGTCAGGCAGGGCATGCCGGCTTCGCGCAGGCTCGCGGCGTGATGAACCATCTGCCGCGCCACGGCGATCTGGGTTGCCATGTCGGCCAGGCGGAAGGCCACGGCCTGGTGCTCGATGATCGGCTTGCCGAAGGTCTTGCGCTCGTGGGCATAGTCGCGTGCCGCCTCGAATGCTGCGCGGGCCATGCCGACGGATTGCGCGGCGATGCCAATGCGCCCGCCTTCCAGATTGGACAGGGCGATGCGATAGCCATCCCCCTCCTCGCCCAGGCGCAGGGACGCCGGGATACGCACATCATCCAGTTGGATCTGGCAGGTATCGGAAGCATGCTGGCCGAGCTTGTCCTCCACCCGCACCACCTGATAACCGGGGGTATCGGTGGGGACGATGAAGGCGCTGATGCCCTTCTTGCCGGCCTGCGGGTCGGTAACGGCGAAGACGATCACCATCCCCGCATGACTGCCCGACGTGATGAACTGCTTGGCGCCGTTCAGCACGTAATGATCGCCATCGCGGCGGGCGCGGGTGCGCAGGTCGCTGGCATCCGATCCGGCCTGGGGCTCGGTGAGGGCGAAGGCGCCGATCATCTCGCCCGTGGCCAGCGGACGCAGGAAGCGCTCCTTCTGTTCCTGGCTGCCGTATTTGAGGATGGGCATGCAACCCACCGAGTTGTGCACGCTCATGATGGTGGAGCAGGCGCCGTCGCCAGCGGCGATTTCCTCCAGCGCCATGGCATAGGCGAGGTGACCGGTGGCCGCACCGCCCCACTCTTCCGGCACCAGCATGCCGAGGAAGCCCAGCTGGGCCATTTCGCGGATGGCCTCGGCGGGGAAGCGGTGTTCGCGGTCCCAGGACTCGGCAAAGGGTTTCAGCCGCTCCTGGGCGAACTGCCGGGCCATATCGCGAATCTGGATTTCGTCTTCGTTCGGGATCATCGCCCTGCCCTCACTTGATGAGTTCGATAGCGACAGCAGTGGCCTCACCGCCACCAATGCACACCGACGCCACGCCGCGCTTCAGGCCGTACTGCTGGAGCGCATTGAGCAGGGTCACCAGCACACGGGCACCGGAGGCACCGATGGGGTGGCCCAGGGCGCAGGCACCGCCATGGACGTTGATTCTGTCGTGGGAAATGTCCAGGTCACGCATGGCGACCATCGGCACCACGGCGAAGGCTTCGTTGACTTCGAACAGGTCGACCTCGCCCAGGCTCCAGCCGGTACGGGTCAGCAGACGCTGGATGGAGCCCACCGGTGCAGTGGTGAAGAGGTTCGGCGCCTGGGCGAAGGACGCATGGCCGGCAACCTGGGCCAGCGGCGTCAGACCACGCTTCTCCGCTTCCTCCAGGCGCATCAGCAGCAACGATGCCGCGCCGTCGGAAATGGAGCTGGAGTTGGCTGCGGTGACAGTGCCGCCCTCGCGGAACGCCGGTTTGAGGGTGGGGATCTTGTCCAGGCGCGCCTTCGGCGGCTGTTCGTCCTGGCTGATGGTCACCAGGTCGCGACCGGATTTCGCTTCCACCGGGACGATCTCGGCGGTGAAGCGGCCGTCAGCCATGGCTTTCTGTGCACGGGTCAGGGAGGCGATGGCGAAGGCGTCCTGCTGCTCGCGGGTGAAGCCGTACGCCTGCGCGCAGTCCTCGGCGAAGGTACCCATCAGGCGGCCCTTGTCGTAGGCGTCTTCCAGGCCGTCGAGGAACATGTGGTCGAGCACCTTGCCGTGGCCCATGCGGTAGCCGGAGCGGGCGCGCTCCAGCAGGTAGGGCGCGTTGGACATGCTCTCCATGCCCCCGGCCAGCACCACATCGGCACTGCCGGCACGCAACAGGTCGTGCGCCAGCATCACGGTCTTCATGCCCGAGCCGCACATCTTGTTAACGGTGGAGCAGACCACGCCCTGGGGCAGGCCAGCGCCGAGCGCGGACTGACGCGCAGGAGCCTGGCCCTGACCGGCCTGCAGCACGCAGCCCATGATGACCTCGTCCACGGCGTCGCCCTGAAGGCCGGCGCGTTCCAGCACGGCGCGGTTGGCGGCGGCGCCCAGTTGCGCGGCGGTCATGTCCTTGAAGTCACCCAGAAAGCCGCCCATGGCGGTACGGGCAGCACTGACGATAACGATGGAATCCTTGTTCATGGCGTCCTCCTTATTTCGCGGCCATACGGATAGCGCCGTCGAGGCGAATCACTTCGCCATTGAGCATGGCGTTCTCGACGATGTGGCGGACCAGAGCGGCGTACTCGGCCGGACGGCCAAGGCGCGGCGGGAAAGGCACGGCAGCACCGAGAGAGTCACGGACCTCCTGGGGCATGCCGGCCATCATTGGGGTTTCGAAGATGCCGGGAGCGATGCACATCACGCGGATACCGTGGCGGGCAAGCTCGCGGGCAACCGGCAGGGTCATGCCGACCACGCCGCTCTTGGAAGCGGAATAAGCAGCCTGGCCAATCTGGCCGTCGAAGGCTGCAACCGAGGCGGTGTTGATGATCACGCCGCGCTCGCCCTCTTCATTGGGCTGCCCCTGGGACATGGCCTCGGCGGCCAGGCGCAGCATGTTGAAGCTGCCAACCAGGTTGATGCTGATGGTCCGGGCGAAGCTGTCCAGGCCATGGGCACCGTTGCGGCCGATGACCTTCTCGGCCGGCGCGACACCCGCGCAATTGACCAGCCCGTGCAGGCCGCCAAAGGCCTCCACTGCGGCTGCCACGGCGGCGCGGGCGTCCTCTTCACGCGTGATGTCGGCTTTCACGAAGCGGGCATTGGCGCCCAGTTCTTCGGCACGGGCATTGCCGGCGTCGGCATTGATATCCACCAGCACCACCTTGCCGCCCAGCCCCACCAATTCGCGGGCAGTGGCCAGGCCGAGACCGGAGCTGCCGCCGGTCACCAGGAAAACGGAATTCTCGATACGCACGATTGCTACTCCTCGGGGTTCAGTTGGCGGCGGCCGCTTGGGCCTTGGCGATCTCCTGGTTACGCAGGAGAAAACGCTGGATCTTGCCGCTCGGGGTCTTGGGCAATTCCGCGACGAACTCGATCTCGCGCGGATAGGAATGGGCGGACAGGCGCTTGCGCACGTATTGCTGCAGCGCTTCGGCCAGTTCGGGGTCGGCGCTGTGGCCGGCGTGCAGCACGACGAGGGCCTTGACCAGTTCGGTGCGCTCCGGGTCGGGCTTGCCAATGACAGCCGCCTCGATCACCGCCGGGTGCTCGATCAGCGCGCTCTCTACATCGAAGGGGCCGACGCGGTAGCCGGAGGTGGTGATCACGTCATCGGCGCGGCCGACAAAGCTGATGCTGCCATCGTCGTTCAGCTCCACGGTGTCACCACTCAGATAGTAGTCACCGACGAAGGCCTTGGTGGCCATCCCCTGATAGCCGGGGAACCAGAACAGCGGCGAGCGCGGCATGTCCAGGGCTAGGATGCCGGGCTGGCCGACGGGCAGTTCGCGGTGCTGTTCGTCCAGCACCACCACGCGGTGGCCGGGCATGGCGAACCCGGCTGCGCCCAGGCGCACCGGGTGTTCCAGCGCATGGTGATTGCACAGCACCATGCCCAGTTCGGTCTGGCCGTAGTGGTCGTGGATGGTGCAACCCAGGCCCTCGCCGAACCAGCGGATCACCTCCGGGGTCAGCGGTTCGCCGGCACTGCTGACGGCACGCAGGTTGCCCTTGATCGCGGCCTCTACCTCGTCACGGGCAGCCAGCAGCAGGCGATAGGCCGTGGGCGAACCGGCCAGGTTGGTAATGCCATGCTCGCGGATGATGCGGCAGGTGCTTTCTACGGTGAAACCACCCTCGTAGAAGGTGGTGGCATGGCCCATGGCGAGAGGACCGGTCACGGCGTAGTACAGGCCGTAGGCCCAGCCCGGATCGGCCAGGTTCCAGAACTTGTCGTCCGGGCGCAGATCGACCGCGTCACGCATGTAGCTGACAAAGGCGACGATGGCCTTGAGCGGTACGGCCAGCGGCTTCGCCAGGCCCGTGGTGCCGGAGGTGAACATCAGCAGGAAGGGATCGGAGGCCTTGCGCAGCACCGGTTCGAAACTGTCCGGCTGGCGCTCCAGTTCGGCCCAGAAGTCATCGCCCACCGTCAGCACCGGCGGCACGCCTTCCACTTCGTCCAGCTTGGGACGGTTGGTGAGGTCGGTGACCACCAGCTTCGAACCCGCGCCCTGCACCCGGTGCTCGATGGCCTTGGGCCCGAAGGCGGTGAACAGCGGCTGGTAGACGGCGCCGGCACGCCAGGTGCCGAGGATGGTGATCAGCAGCTCCGGGGTACGTGGGAGCATGCCCGAGACGCAATCGCCGGGGCGCACGCCACGGGCCTGCAGGAAATTGGCAAAGCGCGCGGACGCCTCCTTGAGCTGGGCGAAGGTCCAGGTGGCCTGCTCACCGTTGCGTCCCTCCCAGACCAGCGCAACGCGCCCCGGCTCGGCGTGGCGGTCGCAGCATTCGACGCAGGCATTCAGGGCATCGAGATCGCCCGCCAGGGTGGTGGACGCGGCGCTGGCGTAGTCGAACTCGTGGGCAGCGGTAAAGTAATCGCGCATCGGGAGGACTCCCAGGTTGTTTTTGTTGGAGTACCGGGATGGTCGCGCCGGGGGGCGGTGGCGGCAATGTCGAAAGGCATCAACCTGGGTGAGCGGAATTGACAGGGGGATTGGGAGGGCAGGACTGCGTCCTGCTTAGCGATTGAAATCGCCCCCACAGAAAAGCAGAGCATTGCCGGCGGGCACGGACAGCCCCCTCTCCATCTGGGGTGAAGAGGCATGCTTTCGGAAGTACTGCTTCCGTTGCCGATGAACGCCTGAGTGCGAAGCGATCTGGCCGGGGCGCAGAGCGGGGGCCGGGGGTGAGGGTAGTCAGGCGTGGCTGGGTGTTCGTGGGGCAGACCTGCGGTCTGCTTGGCGAATGAATTCGCCCCCACAAAAAAGCAGCCCCTCACCCGCATGCGGGAAAGGGGCCGGGAGGGGCAAATCAGACCCGGAACTGATCCATCAACCCCTGCTGGTGGTTGGCCAGGCGGTTCAGCGCCTGGCTGACCTGGGCGGATTCCTCGGCCTGGCCGGAGAGCGATTCGGTGACGTCACGGATCGCCGCCACGTTGCGGTTGATCTCCTCGGCCACCGCGCTCTGTTCCTCGGCGGCGGAGGCGATCTGCAGGTTCATGTCGGTAATCACCGTCACCGCCTCGCCGATGCGTTGCAGGGCGACCACCGCCTGCTCCACCTGCTCGACGCTGCCTTGCGCCTGGCGGTGGCTGCTGTGCATCGAGCCGACCACCTCGCGGGTGCCGTGCTGCAGGCCTTCGATCACCTGGCGGATTTCCTCCACCGAGTCCTGGGTGCGCTTGGCCAGGTTGCGCACCTCGTCGGCCACCACCGCGAAGCCGCGCCCGGCCTCACCGGCCCGCGCCGCCTCGATGGCGGCGTTGAGCGCCAGCAGGTTGGTCTGCTCGGCGATGGCGCGGATCACTTCCAGCACCGAGCCGATCTGCTCGCTGCTGTTGGCCAGCGCCTGCACCTCTTCCATGGCCGCGCTCATTTCGCTGGCCAGTTGCTCGATGGCGCTGGTGGTGCGACCAATCACGCCGAGGCCTTCCTGGGTGGCATGGTCGGCACCGCGGGCGGCTTCGGCGGCCTGGGCGGCGCTGCGGGCGACGTCCTGGGCAGTGGCGCTCATCTCGTGGGAGGCGGTGGCCACCTGGTCGACTTCGCGGTACTGCTGCTGCATGCCGGCACTGGTCTGGCTGGCCACGGCGGCGGATTGGTCGGCGGTGCCGCGGGCGTCCTGCACCGAGCGTTTCACGTCGGCGATGATCGGCTGCAGCTTGTCGAGGAAGCGGTTGAACCAGCCGGCCAGCTCACCCAGTTCGTCCTGGCGGGCGTAGTCCAGGCGGCGGGTCAGGTCGCCTTCGCCGCTGGCGATGTCCTTGAGCATGCTGGCCACGCCCTGGATCGGCCGGGTCACGCCCCGGGCGGTGAGCCACACCAGCAGCAGGCCGGC
>NZ_SSOM01000047.1 GCF_029871235.1 Pseudomonas sp. BN411 | reverse complement strand
GCCAGCCTGGAGCTGCGCAACTTCTACTTCAACCGCGACTTCCGCCAGCACGCCGCCCCGCAGGCCAAGGCCGAGGAATGGGCGCAAGGCTTCCTCCTGCGCTACGAGTCGGGTTTCACCGAAGGCAGCATCGGCGTCGGCCTGGACGCCATCGGCCTGCTCGGCGTGAAGCTGGACTCCAGCCCCGACCGCGCCGGCTCCGGCCTGCTCAAGCGAGATCGCGAAGCGCCCAAACGCGCCCAGGACGAGTACGGTGAGCTGGGCCTGACCGCCAAGCTGCGGGCCTCGAAAAGCACCCTCAAGCTGGGCACCCTGATGCCCAAGCTGCCGGTGCTGCTGGCCAACGACTCGCGCCTGCTGCCGCAGACCTTCGAAGGCGGCCAGCTCAACTCGCTGGAGATCGACGGCCTGACCGTCGACGCCGGACGCCTCACCCAGGTGAACCAGCGCGATTCCTCCGATTACGAAGACATGAGCATCACCACGGTGGGCGTGAAGAACATCCGCGCGCGCCAGACCACCAGCGACGCCTTCGACTTCGCCAACCTCAGCTACAAGTGGAACGACGCCCTGACTACCGGCTATGGCTTCAGCCGCCTGGACGACTTCTACCGCCAGCACTACCTGAGCCTGAACCACCTGCTGGCGCTCGGCGACGGCCAGAGCCTGAAGAGCGACCTGCGCTTCGCCCGCTCCACCGACGAGGGCGGCAGCAATGTCGACAACAAGGCCTTCGGCGCCATGTTCACCTACGGCTTCGGCGGCCATGCCGTCGGCCTGGGCTACCAGCGCATGAGCGGCGACACCGGCTTCGCCTACGTCAACGGCAGCGACGCCTACCTGGTGAACTTCGTGCAGATCAGCGACTTCGCCAACCGCGAAGAACGCTCCTGGCAAGCCCGCTACGACTACAACTTCGCCGCTGTGGGGATTCCGGGGTTGACCTTCATGACCCGCTACCTCAGCGGCGACGACGTGGAACTGGGCGCCGGCCGCGAGGACGGCAAGGAGTGGGAACGCGACACCGACATCGCCTATGTGGTGCAGAGCGGCCCCCTGAAGAACCTCGGCCTCAAATGGCGCAACGCGACCGTGCGCACCACCAACTTCGGCAACGACCTCGACGAGAACCGCCTGATCCTCAGCTACACCCTGCCGCTCTGGTAAGGGTTCACCGCGGCAGGACGGCGTCCT
This sequence comes from Pseudomonas sp. BN411, assembly GCF_029871235.1. Taxonomy (GTDB): domain Bacteria; phylum Pseudomonadota; class Gammaproteobacteria; order Pseudomonadales; family Pseudomonadaceae; genus Metapseudomonas. The sequence goes on along the minus strand of NZ_SSOM01000047.1, from coordinate 5,248 downwards.
GCCTGGCGAATGAATTCGCCCCTACAGGATGTCCGGCTCTACAGAGCGGGCTCCTGTAGGTTGGCGCAGCGCGCAGCGAAGCCCAACGTAACGGAATTTGTAGGAGCGAGCTCTGCTCGCGAACCTCCCGAGCCGGCCCCTTTCGCGAGCAGAGCTCGCTCCTACATCACAACTCCGACCCAACCACGGCACCCGGCTGACCCGCCGCTCCTACACAAAAGCTGCCCGCCAAACTCAACTTCGCCCCGCGCGGTCTCGTGCGAATGGCTATGATTTTTTTGCACATCGCACCGGTTTTTCTGCGCGTTCTTATTTGATTTGCGCCCACCTATACTCAACCCACCAACCCGGCCAAAGGCCGAAAGACCCGACAAAAACAATCAAGGGCACGCACCATGAACCCCAACAGCCTTCCCTTCCTTGCCGCCCGTGACTTCCTGCTGGCCAACCGCACCGACTACGACACCGCCGTACGTGATTTCCGCTGGCCGCAACTGGTCGAATTCAACTGGGCCCTTGATTACTTCGACGGCATGGCCAAGGGCAACCAGGCCACCGCACTCTGGATAGTCGAAGAAGACGGCAGCGAGCGCCGCTACAGCTTCGAGGAACTGGCCGTACGCTCCAACCGCGTTGCCAACCACCTGCGTGCCCAGGGCGTGCAGCGCGGCGAACGCATCCTGATGATGCTGGGCAACGACATCGCCCTGTGGGAGACCATGCTGGCCGCCTTCAAGCTGGGCGCCGTAGTCATTCCCGCCACCGCCCTGCTCACCCCCGAAGACCTGCGCGATCGCATCGAGCGTGGCCACGTCCGCCACCTGGTGGTCGGCAGCGCCAACCTGGAGAAATTCAACGGTCTGGCCGAAGGCTGCACCCGCATCAGCGTCGGCCAGGGCGCACCGGGATGGACGCCGCACAACGCTGCCTTGGAATACTCCGCCGAGTTCGAGGCCGATGGCGTGACCCTGGCCACCGACCCGATGCTGCTCTACTTCACCTCCGGCACCACCTCCAAACCGAAGATGGTGCTGCACAGCCACCAGAGCTACCCGGTCGGCCACCTCTCCACCATGTACTGGATCGGCCTGCAGCCCGGCGACCTGCACCTGAACATCTCTTCCCCCGGCTGGGCCAAGCATGCCTGGAGCTGCTTCTTCGCTCCGTGGAACGCCGGCGCCTGCATCTTCATCCACAACACCTCGCGCTTCAGCGCCCCGGCGCTGCTCGGCGTGCTGGAACGCTACGGCGTCACCAGCCTCTGCGCCCCGCCCACCGTGTGGCGCATGCTGATCCAGGAAGACCTGGCCAGCTATCGCGGCCGCCTGCGCCTGCGTGAACTGGTGGGGGCCGGCGAGCCGCTGAACCCGGAAATCATCGAGCAGATCCACCATGCCTGGGACCTGTGGCTGCGTGACGGTTTCGGCCAGTCGGAAACCACCGCGCTGGTCGGCAACACCCCCGGCCAGAAGCTCAAGCCCGGCTCCATGGGTCGCCCGCTGCCCGGCTACCGGGTGACCATGCTCGACCCCGACGGCCAGCCCGGCAACGAGGGCGAAGTGGCCCTGCCGCTGGACGTCCGCCCCCTGGGCCTGATGCTCTGCTACGAGGACAGCCCGGAGAAGACCGCCGAAGTGATGCGCGACGGCTACTACCGCACTGGCGACACCGCGCAAATCTGCGAAGACGGCTACATCACCTTCGTCGGCCGCGCCGATGATGTGTTCAAGGCCTCCGACTACCGCATCAGCCCCTTCGAGCTGGAAAGCGCCCTGATCGAGCACCCCGCCGTGATGGAAGTGGCCATCGTGCCCAGCCCGGACCCGGTACGCCTGGCGGTGCCGAAGGCGTTCCTGATCCTGGCCCATGACGAGCCCGGCAGCGCTGAACTGGCCTGCAACATCCTCGCCTTCGCCCGCGAACACCTGGCGCCCTACAAGCGGGTGCGCCGCATCGAGTTCGTCCGCGAACTGCCCAAGACCATCTCCGGGAAGATCCGCCGGGTGGAACTGCGGCAGATGGAAGTGCAGCGCCGCCAAAGCGATGCACGGGGTGAGCAGGAGTACTTCGAAGAAGACTTCCCGCAGCTCAAGGGCTGAACCCGGGCCGGCACACCGACCGCCCTCCCAACCGAAAACCCGACCGCTCGGACCAAAGCACCGAGGGGCCTCACTCGACCTAACGAAAGCAGGCAGGACCCGTAAATGACCACTTCCAGCGTTCCCAGCGTCAAGCTGCTCATCAATGGCGAATTCGTCGAATCCAAGTCCCAGCAGTGGCGCGACGTGGTAAACCCGGCCACCCAGGAAGTCCTGGCTCGCGTGCCCTTCGCCACCCAGGACGAGATGAATGCCGCCGTCGCCGCCGCCCAGGACGCCTTCAAGACCTGGCGCAAGACCCCCATCGGCGCCCGCGCCCGCATCTTCCTCAAGTACCAGCAGCTGATCCGCGAAAACATGAAGGAGCTGGCCGCCCTGCTCACCGCCGAACAGGGCAAGACCCTGCCGGACGCCGAGGGCGATGTTTTCCGTGGCCTGGAAGTGGTGGAGCACGCCGCCAACATCGGCACCCTGCAGATGGGTGAACTGGCCAACAACGTGGCCAATGGCGTGGACACCTACACCCTGCTGCAACCGATCGGCGTGTGCGCCGGCATCACCCCGTTCAACTTCCCGGCGATGATCCCGCTGTGGATGTTCCCCATGGCCATCGCCTGCGGCAACACCTTCGTCCTCAAGCCGTCCGAGCAGGACCCGCTGGTGACCATGCGCCTCGTCGAGCTGGCCCTGGAAGCCGGTATCCCGAAAGGCGTGCTGAACGTGATCCACGGCGGCGTCGACGCGGTGAACCTGATCTGCGACCACCCGGACATCAAGGCCGTGTCCTTCGTCGGCTCAACCAAGGTGGGCACCCACGTCTACAACCGCGCCTCCCTGAACGGCAAGCGCGCGCAGTGCATGATGGGCGCCAAGAACCACGCCATCGTCCTGCCTGACGCGAACAAGCAACAGACCCTGAACAACCTGCTGGGCGCCTCCTTCGGTGCCGCCGGCCAGCGCTGCATGGCCCTGCCGGTGGTGATCCTGGTGGGCGAAGCGCAAACCTGGCTGCCGGACCTGGTGGAGAAGGCCAAGACCCTGAAGGTGAATGCCGGCGTCGAGCCTGGCACCGACATCGGCCCGGTGGTCTCCTGCTCCGCGCTGGACCGCATCAGCGGCCTGATCGCCACCGGCATCGAGGAAGGCGCCAAGCTGGTGCTCGACGGCCGCAACCCGACAGTACCCGGCTACGAGGACGGCAATTTCGTCGGCCCGACCATCTTCTCCGGCGTGACCACGGAAATGACCATCTACCGCGAAGAAATCTTCGGGCCGGTGCTCTGTGTGGTGAACGCTGCCAGCCTGGATGAGGCCATCGCCTTCATCAACGCCAACCCGAACGGCAACGGCACCGCCCTCTTCACCCGTTCCGGCGCCGCTGCGCGTCACTTCCAGGAAGAGATCGACGTCGGCCAGGTCGGCATCAACGTACCGATCCCGGTGCCGGTCCCGCTGTTCTCCTTCAGCGGCTCGCGCGCCTCCAAGCTGGGTGACCTCGGCCCCTACGGCAAGCAGGTGGTGCTGTTCTACACCCAGACCAAGACCATCACCCAGCGCTGGTTCGACGAGGACGATGTCGGCGGCGCGGTGAACACCACCATCACCCTGAAATGATCCCTCCGGGCCGGCGCCTCGCGCCGGCCCGCCTGGAGTAACGCCATGGAATACGAAACCATCCTGGTCTCGGTGCAGGACCGCGTCGGCCTGATCACGCTGAACCGCCCCAAGGCACTCAACGCCCTCAACTCGCAACTCATCGCCGAGCTGAACCAGGCACTTGATCAACTGGAGGCCGATCCGGACGTCGGCTGCCTGGTCATCACCGGCTCGGCCAAGGCCTTCGCCGCTGGCGCCGACATCAAAGAGATGTCCGACTTCGGCTTTCCACAGATCTACCTGGACGACTTCTTCGCCGCCGCCGACCGCATCGGTGCCCGGCGCAAACCGCTGATCGCCGCGGTCGCCGGCTACGCCCTGGGCGGTGGCTGCGAACTGGCGCTGATGTGCGACTTCATCTACGCCGCCGAGAACGCCCGCTTCGGCCTGCCGGAACTGACCCTCGGGGTGATTCCGGGCATCGGCGGCACCCAGCGCCTGACCCACGCCCTGGGCAAGTCCAAGGCGATGGAGCTGTGCCTCACCGGCCGCCAGCTGACCGCCGAGGAAGCCGAACGCGCCGGCCTGGTGGCCCGCGTGCTGCCGGCCGAATCCCTGCTGGACGAAACCCTGGCCGCCGCCCGTGGCATCGCCAGCAAATCGCTGCCCGCCGCAATGATGACCAAGGAATGCGTCAACCGCGCTTTCGAGCTGGGCCTCAATGAAGGTGTGCGCTTCGAACGCCGCTTGTTCCACTCGCTGTTCGCCGGCGCCGACCAGAAGGAAGGCATGAACGCCTTCGTTGAAAAGCGCGCCCCCCACTTCACGCATCGCTGACCGAATTTTTCCGGCCCCAATCAAGAGGACGCCAACATGCATATCGGATTCCTTGGCCTCGGCAACATGGGCGGCCCCATGGCCCGCAACCTGCTCAAGGCCGGCCACACCCTCACCGTATTCGACCCCTCGCCGCTGGCGACCGCCGCACTCGTAGAGCTCGGCGCCCGCACCTCCAACAGCCCGGCGGAGCTGGCCCGCGATGGCGTCGCCGCGATCATCACCATGCTGCCCACCGCGGCCCACGTGAAGGATGTCTACCTGGGCGCCGAAGGCCTATTGGCCAACGTCCAGCCGGGCGTGCTGCTGATCGACAGCTCGACCATCGACCCGCTCAGCGCCCGCGAAGTGGCCAAAGCCGCCGCCTCCCAGGGCAATCCCATGCTCGACGCGCCGGTTTCCGGTGGCACAGGTGGCGCGGCGGCTGGCACCCTGACTTTCATGGTCGGCGGCACCGTCAGCGCCTTCGACGAGGCCCACCTGCTGCTCGCCGCCATGGGCAAGAACATCGTCTACTGTGGTGACACAGGCAACGGCCAGGTGGCCAAGATCGCCAACAACATGCTGCTAGGCATCTCCATGGTCGGCGTCGCCGAAGCCATGGCGCTGGGCGTTGCCCTGGGCATGGACGCGAAAGTCCTGGCCGGCATCATCAACACCTCCAGCGGCCGCTGCTGGAGCTCGGAAATCAACAACCCGTTCCCCGGCGTGCTGGA
>NZ_SSOM01000046.1 GCF_029871235.1 Pseudomonas sp. BN411 | reverse complement strand
GCCGCGCCCATTTCGCGGCCGACGCCGGAGAGCTTGTAGCCGCCGAAGGGCAGGGCCGGGTCGAGGGCGCTGTGGCAGTTGACCCAGACCGAGCCGGACTTGATGCGCGGAATCATCCGATGCACCGCCGACAGGTCGTTGGACCAGATGCTGGCGCCGAGGCCATAGGGGTTGTCGTTGGCCATGCGGATGACTTCATCGATGTCGTCGAAGGGCATCGCCACCAGCACCGGGCCGAAGATTTCTTCCTGCACCAGGCGGTGCTGCTGGTCGACGTCGACGATCACCGTCGGCTTGACGAAGTAGCCGGGGCCGAAGCCGTCGCCGCCGCAGGCGATGGTGGCGCCCAGTTCGCGGCCGAGGTTGATGTAACCGGTGACGCGGTCCTGCTGCTTGGCGGAGATCAGCGGGCCCATCTGCACGCTCGGGTCGAGGCCGTTGCCGAGCTTCATGCCGTTGGCGATGCCGGCGATGTCGGCGATCACGTTGTCGAAGTGCTTGCGGTGCACGTACAGGCGCGAGCCGGCGCAGCAGACCTGGCCCTGGTTGAAGAAGATCGCGGTGGCGGCGCCGGCAGCGGCTTCGGCGAGGTTGGCGTCGGGCAGGACGATGGTCGGCGACTTGCCGCCGAGTTCCAGGGTCACGCGGGTCATGTTGTCCATGGCCGCCTTGCCGATCTGCTTGCCGACTTCGGTGGAGCCGGTGAAGGTCAGCTTATCGACGCCCGGGTGGCGGGTGAGGGCGACGCCGGCATTCAGGCCGGTACCGGTGATGACGTTGAACACCCCGGCCGGGTAGCCGGCTTCCAGCACCAGTTCGGCCAGCTTGAGGGCGGTCAGCGGGGTTTCGTCGGCGGGTTTCAGCACCACGGTGCAGCCGGTGGCGAGCGCCGGGCCGAGCTTCCAGCAGGCCAGCAGCAGGGGGAAGTTCCAGGCGACGATGGCGCCGACCACGCCGACGGCTTCGCGGCGGATGTAGCCGTGGAACTGGTCGTGGGGCATCAGCGGCAGGGAGGCGTCGACCGTGCTGCCTTCGATCTTGGTGGCCCAGCCGGCCATGTAGCGGAGGAAGTCGATGGCCAGCTGCACGTCCATGACCTGGGCCACGGCGGCGCTCTTGCCGTTGTTCAGGCACTCCAGCTCGGCCAGTTCCTGGGCGTCGCGTTCCATCAGGTCGGCCAGGCGCCACAGCAGGTTCTGCCGTTCGCGCGGACGCATACGGCTCCAGGCGGAATCGTCGAAGGCCTGGCGCGCGGCCTGCACGGCGCGGTCGACGTCTTCGGCACTGGCGGAGGGCACCTCGCCGAGGACTTCGCCGGTGGCCGGATTGCGGAAGCTGATGGTGTTGCCGCTGACGGCGTCCTGCCATTCGGCGCCGATCAGCATGCGGTGCGGGCGATCGAGGAAGGAGCGTGTTTTCGGCAGGATCGAAGGGATCTGCATGGGCGGGGCCTCTTGTTGTTGGAGTCAGCCCCGGCGGGAGCAAGCCCTGTGCCAGCGCCTGTGCAGGCCAGGCCCGGCGCAGCAGAGATACGGGTTCGTGGAAAATATCGACGCGGCAGGGTTGTTCCGGACTGGGGCAGGTGTCTCTGAATGAGACAGCGCCCCTGTCTCGCTCCCGTCGACCAGGCCTACACGCGGAACTGTTTCAGGGTCTGGTTCAATTGGCTGGCCAGCGATTCGAGGTGGCGGCTAGCCTCGTTGGACTGGTGGGCGGCCAGGGCGCTTTCTTCGGCCAGGGAGGCTGCCTGGGTCACGTTCTGGTTGATGTCCTCGACCACCTGGGACTGTTGCAGCGTGGCGCTGGCGATGGATGCATTCAGCCCCGTCAGGTTGCGCAGGGACTGGGCGATCTGCTCCAGGCTCTGGCCCGCCAGGCGAGCCTGTTCGACGGTCAGGGCGGATGCCTGGCTGCTCTCGTCGATGACCCGCACGGCCGCTGCCGAGTTGGCTTGCAGGCGCTCGATCATCGTCTGGATCTCCGCCGTGGATTTCTGTGTGCGTTGCGCCAGCAACCTGACCTCGTCCGCGACCACGGCGAATCCCCGGCCCTGTTCGCCGGCGCGCGCCGCTTCGATGGCGGCATTCAACGCCAGCAAGTTGGTCTGCTCGGCGATGGCACGGATGACTTCCAGCACGGTGCCTATCTGGGCGCTTTCGTGGGCCAGGGACTGGATCACGTCCACCGCCTTGCCGATGGTGCCGGAGAGTTGGTCGATTCGCGTCAGGCTGCTGTCGATGTTGTCCTGGCCACGGAGCGCCTGCTCTTCGGCGTCACGCACTTCGTTGGCGGCATGCTCGGCGTTTCTCGCCACTTCCTGCACGGCGTAGGAGAGCTCCTGGACCGCGGTGGCGACCAGCTCCATCTGCTGGGACTGTTGCTGGCTCTGGCGCTGGGTGTCGCCTGCAATGGTGCCGAGGGAATGCGAGGCCTGGTCGAGCGAGTCGGCCGTTTCCAGCGACTGGCCGATGACGCCGCGCAGCTTGCGGGTGAAGGTGTTGAAGTGCGTGCCCAGGGCAGTCAGTTCGTCGCGCCAGTGATCGTCCAGGCGGCGAGTGAGGTCGGCCTCGCCGCTGGCGATATTGGCCATGGCCCCGACTGCTTCATCCAGGGGCGAGGCGATGCTGCGGGCGATCAGGATGATGAGGGCGGTGAGCAGCAGGCCGGTCACCAGCAGAATGCTCAGGGTGTGCAGGACCTGGGTGCGGAACTCGGTCTGCACGTCGTCGACGTAGATCCCCGAGCCGACTATCCAGCCCCAGGGTTTGAACAGCTCGACGTAGGACACCTTCTGCACCGGCTCTTCGGAGCCGGGGCGGGGCCAGCGGTAATGGACCAGGCCAGCGCCGTCGCGCTTGGCGACGCTCACCATATCGTCGAACGGGGCGTTGCCGTCCGGGTCGCGGGTGCCGGTCATGACCTTGCCATCCACCTTGGGGTTGGGGTGCATGACCATGCGTGTGTCGAAGTCTTCCAGCCAGAAGTAGTCCTCGCCGTTGTAGCGCAGGCTGCGCATCAATTCGATGGCCTGCTTCTGGGCCTGTTCACGGCTGAGTTTTCCGGCGCTTTCCTGCCCCTGGTAGTAGCGCAGGATGCTGCTGGCGGTCTCCACTACATGGTGGGTCTTCAGGGCCTTGGCGGCGTGCAGGTCGCTGAGGTTCTGGCTGAGCATCAACCCGGTGAGGGTGAACAGGATCGCCAGAGAGGTCAGAAGGATCAGCCACAGGCGTTGGCTGATGGGGATGTGGCGCAGGTTGGGCATGGAGGTTGGCTTCTTGTTGTCAGGGGCTGGCCCCGTCGGAGCAAGGCCTATGCCAGACAGGGTATGGCGCAAAAGGAGGCTGCGTTGGCCGGTGCTGGAGGACTGGGTGGGCGGCCCGTTATCCGGCCTGGACGGGGAGGGCAGTTGTCTCTGTATGAGACGGCCGGCTGTTTCGTGCCCTGGCGGCTGCGGCACGTGGTGGCGTGCCGGTTTCGGCCGGGCAAAAAAATCCGGGCGTCCCTCGGGAAAGGGAGCGCCCGGAAAGCGTGGGTGACTCAGAGTTGCAGATTGGCCAGTTCGCGGGCGATCAGCAGTCGCTGGACTTCGCTGGAACCTTCGTAGATCTGGGTGATGCGGGCATCGCGGTAGTACTTCTCCACCGGGTAGTCCTCCAGGTAGCCGTAGCCGCCGTGGATCTGGATGGCGCTGGAGCACACCTGCTCGGCGATCTCGGAGGCGAACAGCTTGGCTTGCGAGGCTTCGGACAGGCAGGGCAGGCCGACGCTCTTCAGGCGCGCTGCGTGGAGGATCATCAGCCGCGCGGCGTTGAGGCGGGTGTGCATGTCCGCCAGCAGGTTGCCGATGCTCTGGTGCTCGATGATTGGCTTGCCGAACTGCACCCGCTCCCGTGCATACACAAGCGCCGCCTCGAAGGCCGCGCGGGCGATGCCGAGCGCCTGCGCGGCGATGCCGATGCGGCCGCCTTCCAGGTTCGACAGGGCGATGGCCAGGCCCTTGCCGCGCTGGCCCAGCAGGTTCTCTTCCGGGATGCGGCAGTCGCTCAGGGTCACGGCACAGGTGTCCGAGGCCTTGATGCCCATCTTGTGCTCGCTACGGTCGACGGCGAATCCGGGTGTGTCGGTGGGCACCAGGAAAGCCGACAGGCCTTTCTTGCCCAGCTCCGGGTCGGTCACCGCGAAGACGATGGCGAGCTTGGCGCGCCGGCCGTTGCTGACGAACTGCTTGGCGCCGTTCAGTACCCACTGGCCGTCCTTGAGCTCGGCGCGGGTGCGCAGGTTGTGCGCTTCCGAGCCGGCCTGGGGTTCGGTGAGGCAGAAGCAGCCGATGGCGGCGCCACTGGCCAGGTCCGCCAGCCAGCGGTCTTTCTGGGCTTCGCTGCCGTACTTGAGGATCGGCCCACAGCCCACGGAGTTGTGGATGCTCATCAGGGCGCCGAGGGCGCCATCGCCGGCGGAGATTTCTTCCACCGCCAGGGCATAGGCGACGTAGTCGATGTAGGTGCCGCCCCATTCCTCGGGCACCACCATGCCGAGCAGGCCCAGCTCGCCCATTTGCTGCACCAGGTCGTCGTCGATCCAGCCAGCCTTTTCCCAGGCTTGTGCCTTTGGCGCCACTTCGGCGCGGGCGAATTCCCGCGCCATGTCGCGGATCATGCGTTGTTCTTCGGTGAGTTCGATATCGTGCATCGTGCGTATCTCCCGCAGGCTGGTGCCGTCAGGCGGTGCGAAGGGGTTTGGCGGGAGCGGCCTTGAAGCCGCTGAAGAAGGACAGCACCCGCTCCTGCGTCAGTTCCGCCAGGGTCGGCGGGTTCCAGCGCGGGTTCTTGTCCTTGTCGATGATCAGGGCGCGAACACCCTCCATCAGGTCGCCCTTGTCGAACCACTGGTAGTCCAGGTGCAGCTCCAGGGCGAAGCAGTCGGCCAGGGACAGGTGGCGGCCACGGCGCAGCAGCTCAAGGGTCACGGCCATTGCCAGGGGCGAGCGGCTGTCCAGCAGCCGTACGGTTTCCTCGGCCCAGTCACGGAACTCGGGGCAGTCCTCGGCCAGCAACGACTGGCGGATGGCCGCGATATCGGGCAGGGCGAAGTGCCGGTCGATGGCCTGGCGGAAGGCCTTCAGCTCCGAGCCGGGGATGCGCTCGGTGGCAAGGCCCGCCAGCAACTGGTGGAGGTTTTCCCGTGGGGCGTAGCTCCAGTTGAGGTTGTCCAGCGCCTGGTCCAGCTCCGCGATGCGTTCGCTGGGCAGGCAGTAGTCGGCAAGCCCCGCATAGAGCGCGTCGGCGGCGCGCACATGGCGGCCCGTAAGTCCCAGGTACGCACCCAGCTCACCGGGCAGGCGCGGCAGGAAGTAGCTGCCGCCGACATCCGGGAAGAAGCCGATGCCGACTTCCGGCATGCCCATCCGCGTGCGCTCGGTGATGATGCGCAACGAGGCTGCCTGGGCCAGGCCCATGCCGCCGCCGAGAACGAAGCCGTCCATCAGCGCCAGTACCGGCTTGGAGTAACCGTGCAGGTACTCGTCCAGCGCGTATTCCTCTTCGAGGAACAGTTCGTGCTGGTTGTCGCCGGCCGTATGGCTCTCGTAGAGCATGCGGATATCGCCACCGGCGCAGAACGCCTTGTCGCCGGCCGCGCGAATGACCACGGCGACGATTTCCGGGTCCTCCTCCCAGGCCCAGAGGTGCTTGCAGAGCAGGCGCACCATGGGCAGGTTCAGGGCGTTCAGGCCCTCCGGACGGTTGAGGGTCAGGTGGCCGACGCGGTTGCGCACACTGGCCAGGACCGGTGCCTCGTGCTCGCTCATGCTCAGGCTTCCCGGCGGAACAGGTTGATGATTGCGGAGAAGTCCAGGCCGCCGTAGCCCTGCAGGCTGAAGGTCTGGTAGAGCTGCTGGGCTGCGGCGCCGAGTACAACCGGCTGTTTCGCATGGCGAGCCGCCTCGGTGGCCAGGCCCAGGTCCTTGAGCATCAGGTCGGTGCCGAAGCCGCCGCTGTAGCCGCGCGAAGCTGGGGCGTTCTCCAGCACGCCGGGGAACGGGTTGTTGATTTCCGAGCTCCAGCAGCGGCCGCTGGAGGTGTTGATGATGCCGGCCAGGACTTTCGCGTCCATGCCCAGGGCAACGCCCAGCGCCATGGCTTCGGCGACGCCGACCATGGAGATGCCTAGCAGCATGTTGTTGGCGATCTTGGCCACCTGGCCGTTGCCTGTGTCACCACAGTAGACGATGTTCTTGCCCATGGCGGCGAGCAGCAGGTGGGCCTCGTCGAAGGCGCTGACGGTGCCGCCGACCATGAAAGTCAGGGTGCCAGCCGCCGCGCCACCTGTGCCACCGGAAACCGGCGCGTCGAGCATGGGATTGCCCTGGGAGGCGGCGGCTTTGGCCACTTCGCGGGCGCTGAGCGGGTCGATGGTCGAGCTGTCGATCAGCAGCACGCCCGGCTGGACGTTGGCCAATAGGCCTTCGGCGCCCAGGTAGACATCCTTCACGTGGGCCGCGGTGGGCAGCATGGTGATGATCGCGGCGACGCCATCGCGGGCCAGCTCCGCCGGGCTGTTGGAGGTGCGGGCGCCGAGCTCTACGAGTGCGGCGGTCGCCAGCGGCGAGGGGTCGAATACGGTGAGGGTGTGGCCGGCCTTGAGCAGGTTGCGGGCCATGGGGCCGCCCATGTTGCCGAGGCCAAGGAATCCGATATGCATGTTGGCGTCCTCTTGA
>NZ_SSOM01000045.1 GCF_029871235.1 Pseudomonas sp. BN411 | reverse complement strand
CGGCAACGGCGCCAGCGTTACCTTCGTGCCGAACGCCAACTGGCACGGCACCGCTACCTTCGACTACGCCGCGGTGGACAACGATGGTCTGGAGGATTCCACGCCAGCCATTGGCACCATCACCGTCACCTCGGTCAACGACGCACCGGAGACCCACGCGGCCAGCGGTTCCGGCAGCGAAGATTCGGCGGGTATCCCGGTCAGCCTCAGCGGCTCGGACCTCGACGGCACCGTTGCTCAGTTCATCATCAAATCGCTGCCGTCCAACGGCACCCTGCTGCTCAACGGCGTGGCCTTGGCCATCGGCTCCGTGGTGCCGGCCACCGGCAATGGCGCCAGCGTCACCTTCGTGCCGAACGCCAACTGGCACGGCACTGCTACCTTTGAATATGCCTCCGTGGACAACGATGCCCTGGCAGATGCCACTCCGGCTACCGCGACCATCATCGTTACCCCCAGCAATGACGCTCCGGTGATCGACGGTGGTAACGGCCATGTCCCGAACACCAATGATTTCGCCATCTCTACCAACGAGGACACGCCGTTCTCCGGCGCTATCCAGGCCAGCGACCTGGATGGTGACAGCCTGACCTATACCGTCGGCACCAACCCCGCCCACGGCAGCGTCAGCCTCGGAGCCAACGGGGCCTACATCTACACCCCGGGCACCGACTTCAACGGCAGCGACAACTTCACCATCACCGTCAGCGACGGCCATGGCGGCACCGTCACCAGCACCGTCAACGTCACCGTCAACCCGGTCGTCGACGCCAAGGACGACGCCGTCACCGTCGCCGAAGACCAATCGCTGACCAGCAACGTACTGGCCAATGACACCTTCGGCCCCGGCGCGCAGGTCACCTCGGTTGGAACCGCCGGCCACGGCACCGTCACCCTGAACGCCAACGGCACCGTCACCTATACCCCGAATCCCAATTACAACGGCACCGACAGTTACACCTACACCGTCACTACCGCCGCCGGGAACCAGGAAACCGCCACGGTCAATATCACCGTCACGCCGACCAATGACGGGCCGGTATTCGGTAATACCAACGGAACCGCCATCGTCTCGGAAGAGGGACTGGCCAATGGATTGCCGGACACCACGGGCACTCCGAGCGATACCACCAATGCCGTGGTCTCCACCGGTACCTTCGCGATCACCGATATCGACAGCCCGAGCCTTTCTGTCACCCTGACGGAACCGACCACCACGTTGACCTCCAATGGCGTGGCCCTGACCTGGACGGGCAGCGGCACCTCGAGCCTGAGCGCAAGCGCCGGTGGCCAGCCGATCATGACCATCAGCATCAACAGCGTGGGTGCCTATACCGTGACCCTGCTGGGCCAGTTGGATCATTTGGCGACAACGTCGGCAGCGGAAAACCTGCTGAACTTCGCGGTGAAAGTGACAGCCAGCGATGGCGTAAACAGCACCGACGGCTCCCTGCAGATCACCGTCGAAGATGATTCCCCGATCCTGGCCACGCCGATGCAGAGCATCGTACTGGACGGTGCCGGTTCCACGGCTGTCGGCAACCTGAACCTGTCCACCGGCGCTGACTCCAAGGGCGCCAGCGTGCAGTTCAGTCCGACTGCCGGAGTTTCCGTCGACGCCAGCGGCAATATCCTGAGCACCGTACTGACCAAGGACGGAAGCGTCGTCAGTTCGTCGAGCTATCTGACCTATCAGGGCAGCAAGCTCCATTACGTATCGGGAACCAACTCCCTGACTGCAGTCGACGCAAACAACACCGCAGTGTTCAAGATCACGGCAGACCTGGTAACCGGCCATTATCAGGTCACCAACTTCGTCGACCTGGACTCGCCTTCCTCGACCTATAGCGCGTTCAGCATTTCAGGCGGTAACTCAGGGCTCTATGACTTGGGTGCGAACAGCCGGTTCTCGCTCCAGGCTACGGCTACATCCATCGACAAAAATGGCCATGTCGTCGTCGACACCGTGAATACCAACGGAAACAACTTCGGCGTTGGCGACGGCCAGTCGATCGACACCGGGGATGTCCTCAACTTCACCTTCATCGACAAGGAAACTAATCTGGCCACCGACATGACCTCCATCTCGGTGACCACTTTCCAACTCGACGCCGCCGATAAGAACAAAGTCGGCGAAAAGCTGACCTGGACCGCTCTCGACAGCACAGGCAACGTCGTTGGCAGCGGCACAGTCGATGGAGTATCGGGCGGCGCAGCTACCTTCACCATCGACTCCAGCAAACTCAACAGCGGGGAGTATGAGTTCAGCTCGATCAAGTTCGGAGCCGGCAGCAGCACTTCCTACAAAGTATCCATCAACTCCATCACCGGGCAGACCGAGTCTTACGACCAGCGAATCAACCTGGACGTCAAGGCAACCGACGGGGACTCCGACAGCACGGGCAACCAGTCGCTGCAAATTACCTTCGATTCGGACCACGAAATCCAGGCCGGCTCCACCGGCAGCGCCCTGGGCGGCGGTAACGGCGCAGACAGACTGATCGGTGGCAGCGGTGACGACTTCCTTACCGGAGGCAAGGGCAACGACACCCTGACGGGTGGTTACGGCCGCGATACCTTCATTTGGAAATCCGGCCACGTGGGTAACGAGGGCAGTCCCAACCAGGACGTGGTGAAGGACTTCAACAAGGACGCAGGCGACCGCCTGGACCTGAGCGACCTGCTGCACGGGGAAACGTCCAGCACCATCAACAACTACCTCAAATTGATTGTCGATAACGGTACCGGCAACGCCACCCTGCTGGTCAGCTCGGAAGGCCACCTGAACCCTGGCGGCACTGCCGCCGACGCCGCCAGCCACGCCGATCTGTCCATCACCCTGGAAGGTGCGGCGGCCCAGCTCAGCGGACAGTCCATCAACTCCCTGATCGCGGGTGCCGACCCGACCATCAAGGTCGACCAGAACTGATGTTTCCCCGTCCGCAACCACTCCGGTGGTTGCGGACGGGGGGCATCTGCCCTCATGCTCGCGGCAGTCCTCAAGGGAGACTCGCCATGCTCTATATCCAGCGCGATGAAGACGGAAACCTGGTTCGCGTTGAAGCAACCGAATTCGACCAAATGTCCGGCACCCTGCCGGCTGACGACCAGGAGATTCAGGGCTGGTACGCCAACCTGGCGATGCAGAGCAGCCTGCTGCAATTGAAACAGAGCGACCTGGACATGATCCGGGTACTCGACGACCTGATCACGGTGCTGATGACCAAGGGTCTGATCCGCATCACCGACCTGCCGCCGGCAGCCCAATCCAAACTGCTCAGCCGGAACCAGGCGCGGGAAGCCCTGGGTGGCATCTCGCGGTTGATCGTCGAAGAAGAGGAAGAAGCGGGATCAGGACTCATCTGAATCTCGGATTCTCAAGCACCTTCTAGGGGCGAATTCATTCGCCTTGCAGGCCAGCGGCCTGCCCTTGGGATTCCCTTGGGGGCACTGCGTGCCCCTTGGCGAATGAATTCGCCCCTACAGGGATATCCCCTCTCCCATCGCACTAACGCCAGGGTGCCGGCGCTCCGAACAGCTGCCCCTGAACGCCCTGGATGCCCATCTCCTGCAGCACTAGCAGTTCACCTTCGGTTTCCACTCGCTCGGCGATCAGCGGCAGGTCGATGCTGTGGGCGGCACGCTGCATGGCCTCGATGAACAGGCGCTTGTCGGCTTCCAGGTCTATGGCGCGGATATAGCTGCCATCCACCTTCAGGTAGGCCAGGCCCAGGCGGGCCAGGTTGCCAATCATGCTGAAGCGGCCACCGAAGTGTTGAAGGCTGAGGCTGAAGCCCAGCTCGCGCAGGCGGCGGGTGAGTTGCTCCAGCGCGGCCTGCTCCGGCAGTTGATCCTCTTCCAGCTCCAGCACCAGGCGCGGCCCCAGGTGGGGATGCTTGCGCAACAGATCGAAGGCTTTTTCCAGCGCCTGCGGCTCGCGCAGCAGGGCGCCGGAGAGGTTGAGTGCCAGGGTTTCGCCGTGACTGGCCATCTGCTGCAGGACCAATTCCAGCATCAGCAGATCGAGACGCGCCATCCAGCCAAAGCGCTGCAGCCAGGGCAGGAAGCGACCGGCCGGTAGGTTCTCGCCACGCTCGTCGCGCAGGCGCGACAGCACCTTGTAATGCAGCACCCGCGAACGATCACGACTATCCACCACCGGCTGGAAGTAGAGCTGCAACTGGCGCTGGCCAAGTGCCCGGTCCAGCAGTTGATGCCAGGCATGGCGCTCGTCGCCCACGCTGGGCGCATCACCCTGGGTGAGGCTGGCCCAGGTCCGGTCCGCCTGGCCTTCCGCCTTGGCCAGGGCCTCGTCGGCGAGACGTAACAGGTCAGCGAACGCTTCGCCCGGACTGAACGGCACCAGCCCCATATGGGCCACCGGTAATGCATCGGCGGCCCCCGTGGTCACCAGGTTCGCCAGGCCGGCATCCAGACGCTGGGCCAACTGCTCGGCTTCTTCGGCCACCAGACCGGGTACCAGCAGGGCGAAGTCACCACCCCGGCTGCGCGCCACCAATTGGCCCGCGCCCTGCCCCGCCGCCACCTGCCGGAGCAGCTCGGCCACCGCCATCAACAACTGGTCGGTGCGTTGGCCACCCAGGCGTTGGTTGAGCCCGGCGAGGTCGTGCAGGCGAAGCAGGAACAGGTAACCGGCACTGACGTGATCCTCGGCGCTGAGGCGCGCCTGCAGCTGCATCTCGAAGTAGCGCCGGTTGGCCAGTCCAGTCAGGCTGTCCTTGTAGGCCTCGTCGCGCAGTCGTTCACTGCGCTCGGCCTGTTCCTGGAACAGCGCCTTGAGCTTCTCCACCATCTGGTTCATCGCCTGCACCACGCGGCGCAGCTCAGGGGTGCGCGGCAGTTCCGGCAAACTGAGGAACTCGCGGCGGGCAATGGCGTGGGACTGCTCCACCATGTAATCCAGGGGCCTCAGCTGGCGCCGCAACAGGAAGGCGCCGAGGCCTGCACTGACCAGGCCGCAGGCCAGCAGCCAGCCGAGGCTGCCCAGCGCGCTCTGCCAGAGCCGGGCAAGCGCGAACAGCGGATGGCTCTTCACCTCCACCCGTGCCGCCTGCCGCCAGCCACGGCTGACGATGGCATCACCACCGACCGATTGCAGGCCGATCAGGCTGACGAACCACTGCGGCACCTGGGCACCGGCCGCGTCGGGTACGCCGGTGCGTTCCACCAGCACCTGGCCGTTCGCAAGGTCGATTACCCGGATGCTCTCGTAATAGCCGCTATCGAAGATGGAGCTGACCATCAGCTCGACCATCGCCGGATCGTCGATATGCGGGGTCAGCGACAGGCCGAGGGCGGTCGCCGCATCCTGGGCGTGGGAGCGCAACTGGTTGACGTACTGCTCCCGCGAACTCTCCAGGCCGACCATGAAACTGCCGCTGAAGGCGACCACCAGGAACAGGCAGATGGCGATCAACAACTGTTTGAACAGAGACATCTCGACTCCTATCGGGCGGGCTCCACGGGGAAGCCTTCAGCATTCATTTTCTTGAGCAGTTCCTGCCAGCGCGACAGCCGCTTGGCATCCCCCACCTGTTTTCCACCACCGCTGCCGGCCAGCCACAGGCCCTCGGCATTGAAGGCGTAGACCGGCATCAGGTCGGTGCGTTGATTGGCGGGGCGGATGATGCCTACCAGGTTGTCCAGCACCAGCGGCATGGCATCCGGGGATGCGTAATAGGTCAGCACCATGTGCGCCTGGTTCAGGCGCAGCGCCTTGACGTAGGTGATGCGCAGCTTTTCGCTGGGCACACCGAGCTGGCGCAGGCTGAAATACTTGGCGATGGCGAAGTCCTCGCAGTCTCCGGCGCCTATGCGCAGGGCCTGCACGGGAGTCGCCCAGAAATCGGTTTCGCCCCAGAGTTCGCGGTCGTCGCGAAAGCGCAATTTGGCGTTGAAGAAGCGGTTCACCTCTTCCAGTTGCGTCTTCTCGTCTGCGCCGGCGAGGCGTCCCAGGGTCTCCTGCCAGTCATCGATTCGCTGCTTGCCGGGGCCAAGGGGGCCGTAGAGGTTTTCGGCGCGGCGGCTGATCAGGGTGAAATCCCAATCCGCCTGCAGTGCGCCGGCCAGCAGTGCCGCCAGCAACGCCACCGCCAGGGACGGCCTCCGCCCCCCCTGCCACGCACGCCAGGCCTGCACGCTACCTCGGACCATCCGCCATCCTGCCTCGGAGGCCGTCGGGCCCCATGGAACACGGCGCGAATGGTGCGGGCTGGACCTGAAAAAGACAATGGCATTCTGCCGCCATCTGGCAGCGCACTGACACGTAGGTTGGGCCAGGCGCAGCGCGGCCCAACAGGGCGACGCCCAGCTGCACTCAGGTACGCAGCTGCGACGCCCTGACGTGTTGGGCTTCGCGTAGCTCAGCGGATCGCCGCCCGGCCCAACCTACGAAACGGGAGACGCTCTCAGCGCAGTCCGCGCAGATGGAGGAAACCGAACAGCAGCACCTGCAGCCGCTCCAGCCAGGGGTACGGGCGGGTCTTCAGTTTGCGGTTGAACAGGGCGGCCTCACCCACATGGACCAGCAGCATCGCACCGGCCGCCAGCAGCAACGGACGTTGCAGCGGCTCGCCGAAGGGGTAGACGAGGTTGAACAGGGCCACCAGCCAGAACATCGCCAGCGCGCCCTTGGCAAAGGACAGGAAGTGCATTGCGGGGTCTCCAGTCAAGGATTGGCCCCGCAGTGTGCCGCTCGCCGCGCCGGCTGCCTTCCGCACTTTAGGCTGGAAAGCAGCACAGCAGGCGGCGGATCAGCGCAGGGTCAGGGCGATAGGCGTTTCCTCAAAGTCGAAGCAGCCGAGGAATGTCTTGATGTCCAGCAGGTTGCCGTCCACCTTCACATCCCCCAGCACAGCGCCCTTGAGCAGGCCGTTTTCACCGCTGATCACGGTATCGAGGTAGGTCTTGTCGAAGGTCAGCTTGAGTGTGGTGCCGTCGGGGATGCCCTTGTGCAGCTCGGCCACGCCACGGCGAACTTCCAGCGCCCACTCTTCCTGGATGTCGGGGAAGACGAAGCCGAGGGTCAGGTTCACGTCGGCGCTCTTTTCCGGGTCCAGGCGCGTCACCCAGTTCTGCAGGAAGATCCGTGCCGGCAGGTTCTTCAGCATGTCGGGCGAGAGGAAGGCATTGCGCATGGACTGGGACAGCTGCAGCGCGGCATCGCCGTCCAGCTTGCCCTCCAGCTCCATGGCGCTCATCAGGTACCAGTTGCGCCAGTTGATGTTCATGCTGGCGTAGCCCAGACGACGGAAGCTGCGCGCCTTGATTTCGCGAGCCAGCTGGTCGCCGTGGTCGATGCGGATGGCGTAGCCGGCCAGCTCGGCGGCCCACTGGTAGTCACCCTTGAGATAGGCGTCGCCGGCAGCCAGCAACACTTTCTCGCGTCCGCCCATCAGCTCCACCAGGCGCTTGGCCTTCTCCACGGGCGGGACCGGGTCGAGGTCCACCGGATCACCCTGGTACCAGCCCAGGTAGCCCTGGTAGATCTGCCGCACGCTGTGCTTCACGGTGCCGTAGTACTCGCGCAGGTAGGGCGTATAGCCGGCCAGGTAAGGCGGCAGCTTGACCTTCTCCACCAGTTCGTCGGGCGTCAGGCCCTTGTTCATCCAGCGCACGGTCTGGTCGTGGACGTAGGCGATGGCGTCGCGGGTCATGCGCAGCACTTCTTCCACCTTGTCCTTGCCGCTCACCGGCTGACCGTGCAGCGGCACCATGTAGTCGGCCTGGTAGGCGCGCAGCTTGTCGAGGCTGTTCACCCACACCACCGGGTCGCGGAACTTGGTGCCGCGCAGGGTATGGATGTTCGGCAGGGTCGGGCCCTGGGTGACCTCGGCGCTGATCAGCACCTTGTTCTGCGGCAGGAACAACACGATCTCGTCCGGCGCTTCGCTGGGCACATGGAGGAACTGCACCGGCAGGCCGGCAATGGTGGTGTCCAGCTTGTCCTTGAAGGTAATGGTGGGCGCGATGAAGGTGGATTTGCCTTCATGGGCCAGGGGGCCGAGGCCGGCGTTCATGTCCTTCTTGTCGGTGTCCGGCAGCGCCGCGCCAAAGCTGTAGCCCGAGCGCATGCCGAGGATCGGGCCGACCAGCGCGCCCTGGGTCACCACGTTGTCCAACAGGGTTTCCTGGGCGTAGATCTGCACCTCGCCCGACTTCACCTGCTCCTCGCTGACGAAGCCCTTCACGCCGTTGATGTGGTCCGGGTGGAAGTGGGTGTAGACGATGGCCTTGATCGGCTTGTCGCTGATCTTGCGGAACTCCGCGAGCACCTTGCGCGACTGCTCGGCCGACTCACCGGTGTCGACGATGATCAGCCCTTCCGGCGCCACTATCATCACGCTGTTGGCGAGGTTCCAGCCCACCGCCGAATACACGTTGTCGGCAATCTTGTAGACCTTCTCGTTAAAGTGCTTGGTGTGCTCGGCCAGCTCGGCGTTGATGCTGGGCTGGATGGACTCTTCCGGCAATGCGGCGTCGGCGCCCAGGGGCAGCGCGGCGGCCAGGAGCAGGCCGCTGAAACGGGTAGTGATGCGCATGGTTCGCTCGGGATTGTTGTTATTGGCCGAGACAGGCTGGCAGGCGCCTGCTAATAATTCCAATGCATTCTTTTTCCATATTTGATGCAAGGCACGCATGAACGATCTTCGCCAACTCCGCCATTTCGTCGCCCTCGCCGAGCACGGTCACTTCGCCCGCGCGGCGGAAGCGGTGAATCTCAGCCAACCCGCCCTCAGCCGCAGCATCCAGGCCCTGGAGGCCAGCCTGGGTTGCAGCCTGCTGGACCGGACTCCCCGTCAGATCAGCCTGACGGCCCACGGCCGGCTGGTGCTGGAACATGCCCGGCGCCTGCTGGACGGCAGCCGCGCCCTGCACAGCGCGGTGACCCAGCTGGACAATCTCGACAGCGGCGAACTGCGCCTGGGTGCCGGCCCCTACCCCGCCGCGCGCCTGGTCCCCCGAGCCCTTGGACGTTTCGCCAGCCGCCATCCCGGCGTTCGCGTGCAACTCACCCTGGAGAACTGGCACAGCCTGCGCCAACGCCTGCTGGACGACGCCATCGAGCTGTTCGTCGCCGACATCCGTGAACTCGAAGGAGATCCCCTGCTGGATGTCATTCCCCTGCGCCGCCATCCGGGCACCCTCTTCTGCCGGCCCGGTCACCCCTTGCTGGCACTGGACCAACTGCAACTGACCGACCTGGCCCGCTACGCCCTGGCAGGCACCCAGTTGCCGGTGGAGGTGGCAAGGGCCATTGGTGCCCTGAGCAGCAGCGAAAAGCCACTGGGCATCGAATGCGACAACTTCATGGTGCTGAAGGCGCTGGTGGCCGAAAGCGATGTGGTCAGCATGGCCCCCTGGGATGTGGTGGCCGAGGATGTGCACGCCGGGCGTCTGGCACTGCTGCAGATCCCGGAGGGCACAAGAACGTCTTCGGCCTATGGCATCGTCAGCCATGCCGCGCGCAGCCTGTCTCCGGCTGCGCGGGCGGTGAGGGAGCTGTTGCTGGAAGAGGACCGGGACTTCTCCGCCATCTAGCGGCGGTTCTTCATGGACCAGTCACTGCGGTTGTTGTAGCGCGGATTGTGCGGCCGTGCCTCGTAGCCCGGCTCTACCCGGTACTGCTGGCGAACGTTGTGCTGCTGATGGTTCTGTTGCTGATAGTTGGGCTGCTGATAGTTCTGCCGGCGATAGTTTTGTTGCCGGTAGTTGGACTCGCGATAGCCCGGCTGAAGATTGTTCTTGCCCCAGGTCTGCAGGCGCGGCGTGTAGTCGTGGCGGCGTTCCTGGAAGTTGTCGTACGGCTGCTGGTAATAGCGCCGCTGGTGATGGAACTTGCGGTCGTTGTCGTGGAAGCGCTTGTCGTGGAAGCGTTTGTCGGACTTGTAGTAGTCCTTGCGGCCGTCATAGTCGCGACGGTCGTAATAGCGGCGATCGTAATTACGGTCGCCGTCACGGTGATCGACGATGTAATAGTTCCGTCTCGGCACGTCGTAGTAGTTGCGGTGCACGGGATAGTCGCCGTCGTCGTAGTAGCGGCGACCGTAGTAGTCGTTGTCGTAGTCATAGACGGCACAGCCGCCCAGGGTCAGGCTCAGTACGGCAAGGAAGAATGCTCGGTAGGACATGGCGGCCTCCTTCGACCGCTAGGGACGGCGCAGACGAATGTCGGCGACTGGGATTTCTCCCACTGCGTTGGACAACGCGTCCTACAGAACAGCGCGCGACATCTGTCGGAAAAGTCCGTTTCCAATTGTTGCGCGCACCAACTTGACGCTAGACGCCCCATGAGCGGGCATCCCTCCCCTCCAGCCAACGCGCCAAACTCGCCAGAAGGCCCATTTCAGAGGCCTTGTGCCAGGTTGGCACGCCCTTCGCTTTGGCTAAGACGTGCAGGAGCTACCCGGGTGACCGGGTTCGCGGCACCACAATTTGCAATGGCTGGCTAGGGTTCCGGTCCGCGAAGGCGGATGACTGGTCCGAGAGCTGGCGACCTCCAGCGAGGTTACACGGCGGGACAAAAGCCCGGGAGAACGCGCCCCTTGATAGGGAAGTGCCGCGCAGCTCCGCCCGCCCTAAACCGAACTGGAGGTCCTCCATGCGCAAGTCCCGTCTGTTCGCCCTCGCCGTTGCCGGTCTCACCGCCGCTCTCAGCTTCAACACGTCCGCCGCACAGAAAGACAGCTTCAACGTCTGCTGGACCATCTACGCCGGCTGGATGCCCTGGGAGTACGGTGCCACCAAAGGCATCGTCGACAAGTGGGCGAAGAAGTACGGCATCGAGATCGAGGTCACCCAGCTCAACGACTACGTCGAATCCATCAACCAGTACACCGCTGGCCAGTTCGACGGCTGCACCATGACCAACATGGATGCCCTGACCATCCCCGCCGCCGGTGGCGTGGACAGCACCGCGCTGATCGTCGGCGACTTCTCCAACGGCAACGACGGCGTGGTGGTGAAGGGCGAAGGCAAGACCCTGGCCGACCTCAAGGACAAGCCGATCAACCTGGTGGAGCTGTCCGTCTCCCATTACCTGCTGGCCCGCGCCCTGGAGCGCGCCGACCTCTCCGAGAAAGACGTGCAGGTGGTGAACACCTCCGACGCCGATATCGCCGCCGCCTTCGATACCGCCGAAGTCCAGGCCGTGACCACCTGGAACCCGATGCTGGCCGACATCAAGGCCAAGCCCGCCACCAGCCTGGTGTTCGACTCCAGCAAGGTGCCCGGCGAGATCATGGACATGATGGTGGTGAACACCGAAACCCTGAAAGACAACCCCGCCCTGGGCAAGGCGCTGACCGGCGCCTGGTTCGAGATCGTCGCGTTGATGCAGGCCGGCAACGCCGACAGCGCCGCCGCCCTGGAACACATGGCCAAGGCGTCCGGCACTGACCTCGCTGGCTATCAGGCGCAGCTGGCCGCCACCCGCCTGTTCCACACCCCGGCCGATGCGCTGGCCTTCGTCACCAGCCCGAAGCTGCCGGCCACCATGGACAAGGTGGCCAGCTTCAGCTTCCACCACGGCCTGCTGGGCGAAGGTGCCAAGGATGCCAACGCCGTCGGCATGAGCTTCGCCAAGGGCGTGGTCACCGGCGACAAGGGCAACGTGAAACTGCGCTTCGACCCCACCTACGTGCAGATGGCCGCAGACGGCAAGCTCTGAACCGTTCCGAACCGTAGGTTGGTCAGAGCGAAGCGAAGCCCAACACAACAATGTTGGGCCCCGCACCTCGGACCAACCTGCACGTCCACGCAACCGAGTACCTGCCATGCGCCTGATCAACCGCCAACCGGACCGCGCCGGACGCCTGATCCTGGTCCTGCTGCCCTTCGCCCTGCTGCTGTTCGCCTACTTCACCGGCTCGGCTGCGCGGCTGACGGAAAACCCCAACGACAAGCTGCTGCCCAGCGCGGCGCAGATGAGTGAGGCCGTCGAGCGACTGGCCTTCACCGAAGACAAGCGCAGCGGCGACTACCTGTTCTGGCAGGACTCCGCCTCCAGCCTGAAACGCCTGGCACTGGGCCTGTCCATCGCCGCGCTGCTGGGCCTGGCACTGGGCATCGCCGCCGGCACCCTGCCGCTGTTCGGCGCTCCCTTGTCGCCCCTGCTGACGGTGCTGTCGATGATCCCGCCGCTGGCGATCCTGCCGATCCTGTTCATCGTCTTCGGCCTGGGCGAGCTGTCCAAGGTGATGCTGATCGTCATCGGCGTCGCCCCCTGCATCGCCCGCGACCTGGAGCAGCGCGCGCGGGAAATCCCCCGTGAACTGCTGATCAAGGCGCAGACGCTCGGCGCCAACACCTGGACGCTGATCCTGCGGGTGGTGCTGCCGCAACTGATGCCGCGCCTGCTGATCTCCCTGCGTTTGGTGCTGGGCTCGGCCTGGCTGTTCCTGATCGCCGCCGAAGCCATCGCCTCCACCGATGGCCTGGGCTACCGCATCTTCCTGGTCCGCCGCTACCTGGCCATGGACGTGATCCTCCCCTACGTGGTGTGGATCACCCTGCTCGCCTGGCTGATGGACCTGGGCCTGCGCCAGCTCACCCGGCTGGCCTTCCCCTGGTACGAAGGAGCCAAGGCATGAGTTTCATCAGCGTCCGCAACGTCTGGCAGGAATATGGCGACCAGGTGGTGCTGGAGAACCTCGACCTGTCGGTGAACGAAGGCGAGTTCTGCACCCTGGTCGGCGCTTCTGGCTGCGGCAAATCCACCTTCCTGCGCATGCTGCTGGGCCAGGAATCGCCCAGCCGCGGCAGCATCCTGCTGGACGGCCAGCCGCTGGCGGCCGAACCCGACGCCAGCCGTGGCGTGGTGTTCCAGCGCTATTCGGTGTTCCCGCACCTGAGCGTGCTGGACAATGTCGCCCTCGGCCTGGAACTGCCCCGCTCGCCCCTCTTCGGCCGCTTGTTCGGGGGCGCCAAACGCGCCGCTCGCGAGGAAGCCGCCGCGATCCTCGTCAAGGTCGGCCTCGGCCATGCACTGGACAAGTACCCCAGCCAGCTTTCCGGCGGCATGCAACAACGCCTGGCCATCGCCCAGGCGTTGATCATGAAACCCCGCGTGTTGCTGCTGGACGAGCCCTTCGGCGCTCTCGACCCGGGCATCCGCAAAGACATGCACGAGCTGCTGCTTGGCCTCTGGCACGAAACCCGACTGACCGTGTTCATGGTCACCCACGACCTCTCCGAAGGCTTCAGCCTGGGCACCCGCCTGCTGGTCGTCGACAAGGTGCGCCAGGACCCGCACGCGCCCAACGCCTTCGGCGCGCGCGTCACCTACGACATCCCCCTGAACAGCGACCGTCGTGCTGCCCGCGCGGCCGTCGAGGCCTTGCCGGAGCGAGTCACTTCCGCCCTGCAGCCGGCCATCGCCCACTGAATAGGAGCCTGCCCATGACCGCATCCCTGGCCCTGCGCCCAACCCTCTATGAAGAAACCGTCCCCGGCGGCGGCCACACCTCCTTCGTGCTGAAACGCGGCCAACAGCTGCGCATCACCGATATCGAAGGCGGCGCCAACGTCAGCCTGCTGCTGCTCAACGCACAGGAGAAGAGCGAGCGCCTCAATCTGCCGGACAGCCTGAAGTGCCAGCACACCGCCAAGCTCACCGCCGGCCACTGCCTCTACTCCGACATGGGCAGGGTACTGGCCGCCATCACCGCCGACACCTGCGGCTGGCACGACAGCTTCGGCGGCGTGCTCAATGCGGATGAGGTGAAGGAAAAGTACGGCGCTGGGCGCTACCAGGAATTGCGCAACGGCTTCTTCCGCAACGGCGTGGACAACCTGCTGGTGGAGATGGGCAAGTGGGACCTGAACCTCCAGGACCTGCTGATGTGCCTGAACCTGTTCAGCAAGGTCACCGTGGACAGCGACGGCTGCTTCCACTTCCAGCCTGGCAACTCCAAGGCCGGCGACTACCTCGAGCTCTATGCACCGATGGACACTCTGGTGGTGCTCACCGCCCTGCAGCACCCCATGGACCCTGCCCCCGAATACGCCCCCAAGCCGGTGCAGCTCAGCTGGCAGCAGGTACAGAGCGACGGCATCACCCTGCTCTGCCGCACCTCGCGCCCGGAGAACGGCCGCGGCTTCCACAACACCGAACGCCTGTATATCTGAGGGCCGCCCGCATGAACCTGACCCACAGCGACAAACATTCCGAAGCCGCCGTGTACCGCGCCGTGATCGCCGCTGGCGAGCCCTTCATGACCGAAGTGAAGGCCGGCCAGACCCTGCGCCTGCTGGACCTGGAAGGCAACCAGGCGGTGGACACCCTGTTCTACAGCGCCAACAACCCGCGCGAACGCTATGACGTGCAGCGCACCCTGCGCCGGCAGAACCGTGTCTACCTCAGCGCCGGCAGCGTGCTCTATTCCAACCTCGGCAACCCCATGCTGACCATCACTGCCGACACCTGCGGCCGACACGACACCCTCGGCGGCGCCTGCGCCCAGGAAAGCAACACCGTGCGCTACGCCCTGGACAAGCGCTACATGCACAGCTGCCGTGACAACTTCCTGCGCGCCAGCCTGCACGACGGCCGCCTGACCAAGCGCGACATCAGCGCCAACATCAACTTCTTCATGAACGTCCCGGTCACCCCGGATGGCGGCCTGACCTTCGAGGACGGCATCTCCGCCGCCGGCAAGTACGTCGAGCTCAAAGCGCACATGGACATCATCGTGCTGATCTCCAACTGCCCGCAGCTGAACAACCCCTGCAACGCCTACAACCCCACGCCCGCCGAGGTGCTGGTATGGGACTGAAACAGCTGCGCGCCTGGCTGTTCCTCCTGTGCCAGAGCCGGTCGGGGCAGTGCCTGCACAAGCACTCCGTAGGATGGGTAGAGCCTGCGAAACCCATCGCTCCGGACTGATGGGTTTCGCTCCGCTCTACCCATCCTACGAATTACCACCGCACCGAGATTCCAGCCACGGACGACCGTGGTGCAGCCCCTTTAGCGGCGGGACGGCCCGCCAATCATGAGGAAAGCCTCATGTTCGAAAAACTCCTGATCGCCAACCGTGGCGCCATCGCCTGCCGCATCCTGCGTACCCTGCGCCAGCTCGACGTTCGCGGTGTGGCCGTGTATTCCGAAGCCGACGCCGCCAGCCTGCACATCCAGCAGGCGGACCAGGCCATCAGCCTGGGCGACGGCCCAGCTGCCAGCACCTACCTGATGGTGGAGAAGATTCTCGCAGCCGCTCGCGATAGCGGCGCCCAGGCCATTCACCCCGGATACGGCTTCCTCTCCGAGAACGCCGCCTTCGCCGAAGCCTGCGAGGCTGCCGGCATCGCCTTCGTCGGCCCGACGCCGGAGCAACTGCGGGTATTCGGCCTCAAGCACACCGCGCGCGCCCTGGCCAAGGCCAACGGCGTGCCCATGCTGGAAGGCACCGAACTGCTGGAAAACCTGGACGCCGCCCTGGCTGCTGGCGAACAGGTGGGTTACCCGGTGATGCTGAAAAGCACCGCAGGCGGTGGCGGCATCGGCATGCGTGTATGCCGTTCGGCCACAGAGCTGAGCGACGCCTTCGAGGCTGTGAAGCGCCTCGGGCAGAACAACTTCAGCGACTCCGGCGTGTTCATCGAAAAGTACATCCAGCGCGCCCGCCACCTGGAAGTGCAGGTGTTCGGCGATGGCCGTGGCGAGGTGATCGCCCTCGGTGTGCGCGACTGCTCGGTGCAACGACGCAATCAGAAGGTGCTGGAGGAAACGCCCGCGCCGAACCTGCCCGCCGGCATGGCCGATGAACTCTGCGCCGCCGCCATCAAGCTGGCCAAGGCCGTCAGTTACCGCAGTGCGGGCACGGTGGAGTTCGTCTACGACAGCGAGGCCGAGCGCTTCTACTTCCTCGAAGTGAACACCCGCCTGCAGGTGGAGCACGGTGTCACCGAACAGGTCTGGGGCGTGGACCTGGTGCGCTGGATGATCGAACTGGCCGCCGGCACCCTACCGCCTCTGGCCGAGCTGGCGGCGACGCTCACGCCGAGTGGCCATGCGATCCAGGCGCGGCTCTATGCGGAAGACCCGGGCCGCGACTTCCAGCCCTGCCCCGGCCTGCTCACGACGGTCGCCTTCCCCGAAGCCGATGGTCGACACCTGCGCATCGACACCTGGGTGGAAGCGGGCTGCGAGATTCCGCCCTACTTCGACCCGATGATCGCCAAGCTCATCGCCTGGGCGCCGAGCCGCAGCGAAGCCAGCGCGGCGCTGGACAAGGCCCTGGCCGACACCCTGCTCTATGGCGTCGAATCCAACCGCGACTACCTGCGGCAGATTCTGGTCGACGCCCCCTTCGCCAGCGGCTCGCCCTGGACTCGCTGCCTGGAAGGCCTCAGTTATCACGCCAGCACCTTCGAAGTGCTCGGCGCCGGCACCCAGACCACTGTGCAGGACTATCCCGGCCGCCTCGGTTACTGGGCCGTGGGCGTGCCGCCCTCTGGTCCCATGGACAGCCGTGCGCTGCGCCTGGGCAATCGGCTGCTGGGCAATGCCGAAGGTGAAGCCGGACTGGAAATCACCATGAGCGGCCCGACGCTGCGCTTCAACACTGACGCTGTGGTGGCAGTCACCGGCGCACCGATTCCACTGAGCCTCGACGGCCAGCCGCAACCGATGGACACCGCCTTGTTCGTACCGGCGGGCGCGACCCTTGCTCTCGGGACGATCGCCGGGGCCGGAGCGCGCAGTTACCTCTGCGTGCGCGGCGGCCTGCAAGTGCCGGATTATCTCGGCAGCAGGAGCACCTTCACCCTCGGGCAGTTCGGCGGCCACGGCGGCCGCGCCCTGCGTGCTGGCGATGTCCTGCACCTCACCCCGCTCGTTGAGCGCAGTGCTGGCCAGGTGCTAGAGCCCGCCCTGAGCACCGACCTGCCGGCCGTGCGCACCCTGCGGGTGATCTACGGCCCCCACGGCGCGCCGGAATACTTCACCCCGGCCTACATCGACACCTTCTTCGCCACTGACTGGGAAGTGCACTTCAACTCCAGCCGTACCGGCGTGCGCCTGATCGGGCCGAAGCCGGAATGGGTGCGCGAAAGCGGCGGCGAAGCCGGGCTGCATCCGTCGAACATCCACGACAATCCCTACGCCATTGGCGCCGTGGATTTCACTGGCGACATGCCGGTGATCCTCGGCCCGGACGGCCCCAGCCTCGGCGGCTTCGTCTGCCCGGTGACCATCATCGAAGCGGACCTCTGGCAACTGGGGCAGTTGAAGGCGGGGGACAAGGTGAGGTTCGTGGCGGTGAGCATTGGCGAGGCGCGTGAACTGGCAAGAACGCTGTTGTGTAGGAGCGAGCTTGCTCGCGAAAATCCCAGCGTCGAATTCGCGAGCAAGCTCGCTCCTACAGGTTCACCCGTGGTGCTCGACCTCGGCGAAGCCGACAAACGCCTGGTGGCCCGTCTTTCCGGCGACACTCACCTGCTGCTGGAAATCGGCGCGCCGGAACTTGACCTGGTGTTGCGCTTCCGCGCCCATGCGCTGATGCAGGCGCTGGAGGCCAAGGCTCTGGATGGCGTGATCGACCTGACGCCGGGCATCCGCTCCCTGCAGGTCCACTATCAGCCGGAAACGCTTCCCCTGGAGGCACTGCTGGAAACCGTCGCCGGACTCTGGGATGGCGTCTGCGCAGCCGGCGACCTGAAGGTGCCGTCGCGCATCGTGCATCTGCCGCTGTCCTGGGACGACCCGGCCTGCCAACTGGCCATCGAGAAGTACATGACCACGGTGCGCAAGGACGCGCCCTGGTGCCCAAGCAACCTTGAGTTCATCCGCCGTATCAACGACCTGCCGAACCTGGACGAAGTGCAGCGCACGGTGTTCGACGCCAGCTACCTGGTGATGGGGCTGGGCGATGTCTACCTCGGCGCCCCGGTGGCCACACCGCTGGATCCGCGCCACCGCCTGGTGACCACCAAGTACAACCCGGCGCGCACCTGGACCGCGGAGAACTCCGTGGGCATCGGCGGTGCGTACATGTGCGTCTATGGCATGGAAGGGCCCGGTGGCTACCAGTTCGTCGGCCGCACCCTGCAGATGTGGAACCGTTACCGCGAGGTGGAGGCCTTCGGTGGAAAGCCCTGGTTGCTGCGCTTCTTCGATCAGATTCGCTTCTACCCGGTATCCGCCGACGAGTTGCTGAAGATTCGCCGCGACTTTCCCCTGGGCCGCTACCCACTGCGTATTGAAGAGAGCGAGCTGTGCCTGGCCGATTACCAGGCCTTTCTCGCCCGCGAAGCCAATGGCATCGCAGCCTTCCGCCAGCAGCAGCAAGCTGCCTTCAATGCCGAGCGGGAACGCTGGATCGCCTCCGGACAGGCGCACTTCGAGAGCGACGACCTTGCCGTCGACCTGGGCGAAGACGCGCCGCTGGACGCTGGCCAGCACGCGGTGGAAAGCCATATCGCCGGCAACCTCTGGCAGGTGCAGGTGGAGGAAGGCGCCAGCGTGAAGGCCGGGGATATCCTGGTGATCCTCGAATCCATGAAGATGGAAATCCCCCTCACCGCACCTCGCGATGGCGTCGTGAAGGAAGTGCGTGTGCAGCCCGGTTCGCCGGTCCGCGCCGGACAGCGGGTGGTGGTGATGGAGCAGGCTTGAAGGTTCTGCGCAATTGCAGGTCCGGTGTGGGGGCGATTTCAATCGCTATGCAGACCGCAGGTCTGCCTTGAAAACGTGCAGGGGCAGCTGCGCCGCCCTTAGCGAATGAATTCGCCCCCACAGGTTTGCATGACCGGAATCGGCTGATTGCCCAAGTCGGCCACCAGCCCTACAGTTCAAGCGGCACCGCACGCAAAAGGACCCGCAATGCCGCCGCTCAGCCGCGACCAGGCGCAACGCCGCGCCGACGATATCCAGGCCTTCTACCGGGAGGTGGAGCGCCTGCACAAAGAACAGACCCTGCTGCTCTCCCCCGAACAGATCGACCAGTTGGGCGATCACCATCGCCAGTTGCTGGCGGACTATCGCAACACCTTCGATATCGACCCGGATGCCCAGGCCCGGCGTCTTTCCCTCGGCATGCGCATCGCTTCCCTGCTGGGGGCCCTGGCGCTGGCGGCCAGCCTGCTGTTCTTTTTCTATCAGTTCTGGGGACTGTTTCCGGAAGCTGCCCAGGTGGGCATTCTCGCCGGCTTCTCGGTGGGCAGCCTACTGCTGACCCTGCTGCTGCGCCGACGCGACCCGTCCGGCTATTTCGCCAGGCTGGCGGCGGTGCTGGCCTTTGCCTGCTTCGTGCTCAACGTGGTCATGCTCGGGCAGATCTTCAACATCACCCCCAGCGACAAGGCGCTGCTGCCCTGGGCCGCCTACGCCCTGCTGCTGGCCTATGCCTGCGAAGTGCGCCTGCTGCTGGGGGCCGGCCTGGCCTGCATCATGGCCTTCATCGCCACCCGGTTGACGAGCTGGAGCGGGCTCTACTGGCTGGACTGCACCGAACGCCCGGAACACCTGCTGCCCGCCGGGTTGCTGATCTTCCTGGTGCCGCAGTTCATTTCCCAGGTCCGCTACAGCGGTTTCGCCGCGATCTACCGGGTGCTGGGCCTGCTCGGACTGTTCGTGCCGCTGCTGGTGCTCGCCAATTGGGCGGCAGGCAGCTACCTGCCCTGGCCACGGGACCTGGTGGAAGGCTTCTACCAGATCGTGGGATTCACCGGCGCCGCGCTGGCCATCTGGCTCGGCAATCGCCGCGACTGGCCTGAAGTGATGCACACCGGCCTGCTGTTCTTCGTGCTCTTCCTGTTCATCAAGCTGTTCGACTGGTGGTGGGAGGTCATGCCGAAGTACCTGTTCTTCCTCGTCCTCGGACTGGTTGCCGTGCTCATCCTGCTGGTACTCGGCCGCCTGCGCCGGGCCCACAAGGGCGGGCAACACGCATGAAGGCCCGCACTGCATTGCTCGGTGGTCTTGCGCTGATCGGCCTGACCAACGCCATCGCCCTTGGCGGCGTCTGGTTCAACCGCAGTGGCAAGCCGGACAGCCGCCTGCAGCTTTCCGAACGCGAGCTGCGCCGCGACCACGACTGGAGCCTGCACGAAAACAGCGGCCTGGCCCTGCGCCTGGATTGGCGACTCCCCAGCGACCCGAAGGGTGACGACCGCTACCAGCGCCTGCCGCTCGATGAGGCCAAGCTGCTGCAACTGGGCTTCACCGCCGATGAGCGCGACGGGTTGCGCTTCGACAACCGCAACCGCGAGGTGCTGGTGGTGCTCGAACTGGACGGCCCCACGCGCAAGGCCGAACTGGAGCGCGCCCGCCAGCGCATGAAGGAGGCCGAAGGCGAGTTGCGCGCAAGACCCACGGACAAGCGCAGACAGGACGCCGAAAGCGCCGCCCGCGACTATCTTGAGCAGGAGGAAAAACGCGAGAGTCGCCTGTTCGCGGTGGACGTGGGGCTGGACCATGAAGCCCTGCGCGAGCGTTACGCCGATCGCAGCCGCTACGCCATCGTGCCCGGCAGCGTCAGCGCCTGGGTTCGCGACGGACACCTCACCGGCCAGATCGGCAGTCTGCGCATCAGCGAAATCAACGTGCCGCATGCCTGGCGCGAAGCACTGGGTGAAGAGCTGGCGCGCGACCGCAACAGCGCATCGCCGCCGCGCTTCCGACTGTGGTTGAGCTTCGGCCAACGCCTGGAACCCTGGATCGATTCAGCACCGGAGTTTCAGCGTCGCGGCCGTCAAGGAACGCCCGACGACGTCGATAGCCTGGCGTCAAGTACCCGTCCGTGACGCCTGTGTTACTGCACGCTAGCATTGCGCCACCACACCGAGGCCATGTTGTCCGATGCCGCTACAAGAACACACCAAGCAAAGCCACCGCCTGTTGGTCATCACACTGGTACTGCTGCTTGGCTGCGGTTTCCTGGCCACTTCCCTGGTCAGCTACCAGGCATCGCTCAAGTCCATTCGCAACACCATCATCAACACCGAGTTGCCGCTGACCTCGGACAACGTCTACTCGGAAATCCAGAAGGATCTGGTCCGGCCCATCCTGATCTCCTCCATGATGAGCCGCGACACCTTCGTGCGTGACTGGGTGATGCACGGCGAGAAAAACGCCGAGCCCATGACCCGCTACCTGCGCGAAGTGCAGGAGCACTACGGCGCCTTTACCTCCTTCTTCATTTCAGACCGTACCCTCACCTACTACCAGACCAAGGGCGTGCTCAAGCAGGTGAGCCCGAAGGAACCACGGGACATCTGGTACTTCCGCGTGCGGGACATGAAGGAGCCGTACGAGATCAATGTCGATGTGGACATGGCCAACCAGGACCGGCTGACCATCTTCATCAACTACAAGGTGTTCGACTACGACGGCAAGTTTCTCGGAGCCACCGGTGTCGGCCTGACGGTAGACGCGGTGATCAAGCTGATCGACGAATACCAGCGCCGCTACGATCGCAGCGTGTACTTCGTCGACACCACCGGGCGCATCGTCCTGACCGGCGCCGATGGCGGCCCGCTGGGGGCAAGGGTCGGCCAGACGCTGGCCGACGTGCCGGGGCTGGAGGACTTGCAGGCCAGATTGGGACGCCCGCAGACGGGCAAGTTCGGGTATCACGAACGCGGTCGCGACCACTACCTGAACGTGCGCTACATCCCTGAGCTGGACTGGTACCTATTCGTCGACAAGCACGAAGGTGGCCTGCTCGCCGGCCTGCGCAACACGCTCTACCTCAACCTGCTGATCTGCCTGCTGGTGACCGCCATCGTACTGGTAATGGTGACCCGCCTGATGCGCCGCTACCAGCACAGCATCGCCGCCCTGGCCACCACCGACAGCCTGACCAGCCTGCCCAACCGACGCGGCTTCGAACTGCTCGCCGGCCAGGCGCTGCAGGAAGCCCGCCGCGACCGCAAGCCGCTGACGGCGCTGCTGCTGGACCTGGATCACTTCAAATTGCTCAACGACACCTACGGCCACCAGGCCGGAGACCAGGTGCTGCAGGGCTTCGCCCAGAACCTGCGCGACGGCCTGCGCCAGTCGGACATCGTCTGCCGCTGGGGTGGCGAGGAATTCATCATCCTGCTGAAGGACACCGGCAACGCCACAGCCCACCAGCTTGCGGAGAAAGTCCGTGGCGAGGTGGCCGCGCAGCGCTATCCCTTCAGGGGGGTGAATCTGCAGGTGACCACCAGCATCGGCCTGGCCGAGATGCACCCGGACGATTCCCTGGACAGCCTGATCGGCCGCGCCGACCGCGGCCTCTACCGGGCCAAGCAATCCGGCCGCAACTGCGTATGCGTGGAGCCTTCGGGGAACCAGGACGCGCTCTAGATCAGCGGCCCCGAACGAACTGAGAGGTGCTGCCTCAGGCGGCACCCTCGATGTAGCGGCTGACCGGCCTCTCGATCAACGACCAGTGCGCAGAAGATTCCGCCAACGCCAGCACCCGTGAACGCGTGTCATCACGCGCGAGCACTTGCCTGGCCATATCGCCCACCAGCCAGTTGGCGGTGTTGCAGGCCACCACCCGGCCTTCTCCATTGACGATCAGCGCTTCCTTGTCCATGCGCATCAGCCCGGCAAGCAGCACGCGCTCGAACTCGTGCAGCGCAATATCCGCGGCTGCCACGCCCACGAATCGACCGTCGACATGGATAGGCACGGAGAACGCCATGATGTATTGGTCGGCTCCATAGAGATCGACGAAGGGCCCCTCGACCCAGGGCTGGCCAGTGTCCCGAGGCCGGGAGAACCAGGGCATGCCCTGGTAGTTGTAGAAGCTCTCGCTTCGTCGATTGAGGTTGAGCAGCATGGGCGTGACCTTGCCCGCCGGGGCCCGGCACCACCACTCCAGGTGCATCTCCTGATCTGCCAGCTCGCCCGGCTCCAGCACCACGCCGGTGCCGTGAATGCAGCTGCGTTCCTGCTGCAAGCAGGCCTGGATTGCCGGGCGCAAGGAGCAGAGGTCCCGGGTCGTCGGTTTGCAACCCTCGGCCTGCAACTGTTTCCAGATCGCGACGACGCCATCGGCCAGCAGATTCAACTGTGCGAACAGGTTACCAATCGAAGCATTGATGTGAATTGCACACTCGCTGAGTTGATCCACCTGCACATCTCGGGACATAGCCTGGGCCTCGTCTGGCTCTTGTTATTCACGTTCTGGTTGCGTTCATGCCGATCTGGCCACCGCGTCGGTCACGCCACAAACGCATGGCCGGCCATATCTCCAGCAAGTGCTGTGCCATTCAGATTTCTGCGCCGACCAGCTGCAGGCGCAGGTTGATCAGGCGTTTGATTCCGCGCGTCACATGCGCCTCCGCCAGCGCACCGGCCAGGTTCGCATCAGTGGCGACTATGGCGTCGGCGATCGCACGGTGTTCCAGCACAGGGCCATCGGCAGCGAGCGGGCCATCCGGCGATAGCCACAGCAACTCACCCAGTTCGGCCTGCAGGTTCATTTCTGCATGGGTCAGGCGCACCGATTGCGCGGCAACGGCTACTTCAAGGTGGAAGCGAGCATCGGCGCGGCGTTGTTCCTGACGCGACGATGCCTGGCGCAGTGCGTCGATATAGACGTCCAGGCGGGCATGGTGCTGCGCCGACGAGCGTTGCGCAGCCAGCCTTGCGGCAGCGCCGGAAATCGCCACATGTTCATCGCACAGGTCGCGCAGCTCCAGGGCGCTCATGGCCTTGAGCTGAGCGAACAACGCGTCGTCATTGGTACCGGGAGGTGCGCAGATGAAACTGCCGCCATTGCGCCCTCGGCGCGTCTCGATCACGCCGCGTTCGCGCAAGCTCGCCAAGGCGTCGCGCAGCGTGACCGTCGCGACCCCGAACTGAGTCGCCAGGTCGCTCTCGCTGGGCAATTGCTCGCCCTCGCTGAACAACCCGAGCTCGACCAGTTCGATCAACCGCCGTGCCACTTCCTCGGTACGCCCTTCCTGGCGAAGGCGCATGAAATTGGCGGGGCGGACGTTCTTCAACTCGTTCATAGGCGGCTAAGCCGGATACCTCCCTGGCCTGGTGCACGTGTGCCGGGCACCCCTGCTGCGGGTGCTGCTGCGGGCCATTATGGCCATCGCCGGGCAGGCCGCAATTAAAAATTTATTTTCATATCTTTCAATCAAATCCTGGCGCAAGAGCCACGTCAAAGCAGTCATCAGCCGGGGAATAACGACAAATTACCGATGAAAAACCCGCCATGACGTCGCTGTATTGGCAGGACCCAAAACATAAGATATGGTTTTAAATGTTTTAGCAAACTACCCGCCAAAACCGCCTCCCGCACGCCCTGGCAGCCCTGATTGCCGCTTGTCGTGCCGGAATTCTCCAGAGGAGCACATCCGCGATGACCGAACTGACCCGAGCCGATTGGGAAGCACGCGCCAGCAAGCTCAGAATCGAAGGCCGCGCCTTCATCCAGGGCGAATATGTCGAGGCTGCCAGCGGCGATACCTTCGACTGCATCAGCCCGGTCGATGGACGTTTGCTGTGCAAAGTCGCCAGCAGCGGTGAAGCGGATGCGATGCGTGCGGTTGCCTCCGCCCGTGCAACCTTCGACTCCGGCGTCTGGTCGCGACTGGCGCCGGCCGAGCGCAAGCAGGCGATGATCCGTTTCGCCGAGCTGATCGACGCCCACGCCGAGGAACTGGCCCTGCTGGAAACCCTCGACATGGGTAAGCCGATCAGCGACGCGCTGAACGTCGACCTGCCGTGCGCAGTGGATGCCATTCGCTGGAGCGCCGAGGCGATCGACAAGGTCTACGACGAAGTCGCCGCAACGCCTCATGACCAGTTGGGCCTGGTGACCCGTGAGCCGGTAGGCGTGGTCGCGGCCATCGTGCCCTGGAACTTCCCCCTGTTGATGACCTGCTGGAAGCTCGGCCCGGCGCTGGCTACCGGTAACTCGGTGGTCCTCAAGCCGTCCGAACGCTCCCCGCTGACCGCCATTCGCCTGGCCCAACTGGCTTGCGATGCCGGCATCCCGGCGGGCGTGCTGAACGTGCTGCCGGGCTTCGGCCACAGCGTGGGCAAGGCCCTGGCGCTGCACATGGACGTCGACACCCTGGCCTTTACCGGCTCCACCCGCACCGCCAAGCAACTGCTGATCAACGCTGGCGAATCCAACATGAAGCGCGTCTGGCTGGAAGCCGGCGGCAAGAGCCCGAATATCGTCTTCGCCGACGCCCCTGACTTGCAGGCCGCCGCCGAAGCCGCTGCCGCCGCCATCGCCTTCAACCAGGGCGAAGTCTGCACCGCCGGTTCACGCCTGCTGGTGGAACGCTCGATCAAGGACAAGTTCGTGCCCATGGTGGTCGAGGCGATCAAGGCCTGGAAACCGGGTAATCCGCTGGACCCGGCGACCAACGTCGGCGCCCTGGTGGACAGCCAGCATCTGGACATCGTGCTCGGCTACATCGAATCCGGCCACACCGACGGCGCCAAGCTGGTGGCTGGCGGCAAGCGCATTCTGGAAGAAACCGGCGGCACCTACGTCGAGCCGACCATCTTCGATGGCGTGGACAACGCCATGCGCATCGCCAAGGAAGAGATCTTCGGCCCGGTGCTCTCGGTCATCGCCTTCGACAGCGAAGAGGAAGCCGTCGCCATCGCCAACGACACCATCTACGGCCTGGCCGCGGCGGTGTGGACCAGCAACCTGTCCCGCGCCCATCTGGTCGGCAAGGCCCTGCGCGCTGGTAGCGTCTGGATCAACCAGTACGACGGCGGCGACATG
This sequence comes from Pseudomonas sp. BN411, assembly GCF_029871235.1. Lineage (GTDB taxonomy): Bacteria > Pseudomonadota > Gammaproteobacteria > Pseudomonadales > Pseudomonadaceae > Metapseudomonas. The sequence goes on along the minus strand of NZ_SSOM01000045.1, from coordinate 38,959 downwards.
ACCGCACCCTTCGGCGGCTTCAAGCAGTCCGGCAACGGTCGCGACAAGTCGCTGCATGCGTTCGACAAGTACACCGAGCTGAAGGCCACCTGGATCAAGCTCTGACCTATGGCAGGTGGCAACCGGACGGGGAGAGGCCCGGTTGCCACCCTCAACGAAGAGACCACCGGCGGCACGCTGCCGCCCTACCACCGCTTCTTGTTCGATACCGATACAAAACCAATAAAGGAACCGACCGATGAGCAACGCAACCAGCAAGGCTGCAGCGGCTGACCGGGACGCGGAACAGTTACGCGCCCTGGGCTACACCTCCAACTTCGAACGCAGCATGAGCCTTTGGGAGAACTTCGCCCTGGGCTTCACCTACCTGTCCCCGGTGGTGGGGGTCTATACCCTGTTCGGCCTGTGCCTGGCAGCCGGCGGCCCACCGATGTTCTGGTCTTACCTTCTGGTAGGCATCGGTCAGCTGCTGGTGTGCCTGGTGTTTTGTGAAGTGGTTTCGCAGTTCCCCATTTCCGGCGGTGTCTATCCCTGGGCACGGCGCCTGGTAGGCAAGCGCTGGGCCTGGATGGTGGGCTGGATTTACTCCGTCTCGCTCTGCGTGACCATCGCTGCAGTCGCCCTGGGTGCCGGCCCCTACATCGCCACCCTGCTCGGCTTCGAGCCCACGGCTGTCACCAATACGGCGATCGCCCTTGGCCTGACCCTGATCGCTACCCTGCTGAACCTGAGCGGCACGAAGCTGCTGGCACGCGTGGCGATGTTCGGATTCATCTGCGAACTGCTGGGCGCCCTGGTGATTGGCGGCTACCTGTTGATCTTCGAGCGCCATCAGCCAATCAGCGTGCTGTTCAACACGTTCGATATCAGCATCGACGGCAGCTACTGGCCCGCGTTCCTCACCGCGTCGCTGGCCGGCATGTTCCTGTACTACGGTTTCGAAGCCTGCGGCGACGTAGCCGAGGAAACGCCGAACCCGAGCAAGCGCATCCCCAAGGCCATGCGCATGACCATCTACATCGGCGGCGGCGCTGCCATGTTCGCGGCGCTGGCGCTGATCCTCGCGGTGCCGGATATGGCCAAGGTGATTTCGGGTGAAGACAGCGACCCGATGTCCACCATCCTCAACAACGCCTTCGGCCCGCTCGGATCGCGACTGGTCATGGCGGTGATCATCGTTTCCTTCGTCTCCTGCGTACTGAGCCTGCAGGCCGCGGCAAGCCGGCTGCTGTACTCCTATGCGCGGGACGAGATGGTCATGGGCAGTTCGCTGCTCAAGCGCCTGTCGCCGAATACCCATGTCCCAGCCGCTGCCCTGGTCGTTTGCGGCCTGCTACCGGCCGCCATCGTCTGTGCCGGCTTCTTCTTGCAGAATGCCATCGCCGCCGTCGTTGCCTTCGCTGCGATCGGCATCTATCTGTCCTTCCAGATGATCGTTGGCGGTGCGCTGTTCGCCCGCTTCCGCGGCTGGCAGCCGAGCGGGCAATTCACCCTGGGCAACTGGGGCTGGATCGTCAACATCGCAGCCTTGATCTATGGCGTGCTGGCCATCGTCAACATGTCCTGGCCGCGCACCCCGGATGCGCCGTGGTACATCAACTACGGAATCGTCGTCACGGCGGCGGTGATCATTGCAATCGGCCTGCTGTACATGCTCGTGCTCAAGCCTTACGACCGTGGCCAAGCCCCTGCCGGGGACGCGTGGAAACTGTCGACGCCGACGCTGGATAGCGATCGCGAGCTGGCACGTTGAGTCAAACAGGGCGGGGCTATCATGCCCCGCCCTCCCCGCCTTCAGGCCAGCAGCGCCACCGACTTGATCTGCGCCCAGATCGACTGCCCCGGATAGAGACCCAACTGATCACGGGAAAAGCGGGTGATGCGCGCCAGCATGGGCGCTCCGTCCACATCGAGGCGCACCAGCACATGGGCCGGATTGGCGGCTGGAAACTCTTCCACCACCCGTGCCGGCAGCAAGTTGAGGATGCTACTGTCGCGCTGTTTCTCCAGGCTCAGGCTGACGTCCCGCGCCAGCACCCGGAAGCGCAGCGTACGGCCCTCAGTCACCGGAGAATGAGCGACCCGCACGCTCAGCGAGCTGCCAGGCAGCGCCAGAGTCAGAAGCTGATAGCGGGCATCGAATCCCTGCACCCGGCCTTCGATCACCACGCCCGCTTCGTCTTCCTGGGCGATAGGCAGGTCGAGGCGCGACAGGGTCTGGTCCAGTGGGCCGCTGGCCAGCACCCGGCCGTTGTCGAGCAGCACCAGGTGATCGGCCAGGCGCGCCACTTCATCAGGCGAATGGCTGACGTAGAGCACCGGAATATCCAGTTCGTCATGCAGGCGCTCCAGGTAGGGAAGAATTTCGCCCTTGCGCTTGAGATCCAGTGCCGCCAGGGGCTCATCCATCAGCAGCAGACGCGGGCTGGTGAGCAGGGCGCGGGCGATACCGACGCGCTGGCGCTCGCCACCGGAAAGGTGGCCGGGCATACGTTCCAGCAGGTGGCCGATGCCGAGCAGTTCCACCGCGTGGTCCAGTTCCACCCGGCGATCCTGCGCGGGAATGCGCCGCTGGCCGAATTCGAGGTTGCGTCGCACCGAGAGGTGCTCGAACAGGCTCGCCTCCTGGAACACATAGCCCAGCGGCCGCTTGTGGGTGGGCAGGAAGTGGCCCCGGGCGCTGTCCTGCCAGACTTCGCCATTCACTTCCAGGAAGCCTTCGGCGGCCCGTTCCAGGCCAGCGATGCAGCGCAGCAGGGTGGTCTTGCCCGAACCGGAATGGCCGAACAGGGCACTGACGCCGCGTCCCGGCAGCGCCAAATCAGCCTCCAGGACGAAGTCCGGGTGGCGCAGGTTGAAACGTGCGCGAATCTGTTGCATGGCTCAGGTCCAACCGGGTTTCAGGCGTCGGCTGGTGTTCAGTGCCAGCAGGATGAGGAAGGAGAACAGCAGCATGCCGCCGGCCAGCCAATGGGCCTGGGCGTATTCCATGGCTTCGACGTGATCGAAGATCTGCACCGAGACCACGCGGGTCTTCTCCGGGATGTTGCCGCCGATCATCAGCACCACGCCGAACTCGCCCACGGTGTGGGCAAAGCCGAGGATCGAGGCGGTGACGAAGCCCGGCTTGGCCAGAGGCAGCACCACCGAGAAGAAGGTATCCCAGGGACTGGCGCGCAAGGTCGCGGCCACTTCCAGCGGACGCTCGCCGATGGCGGTGAAGGCGTTCTGCAGGGGCTGCACCACGAAGGGCATGGAGTAGATCACCGAGCCCACCACGAGGCCGGCAAAGGTGAAGGGCAAGGTGCCGAGGCCAAGGCTCTGGGTGAACTGGCCGATGAAACCGTGGGGCCCCATGCTCACCAGCAGGTAGAAGCCGATGACCGTGGGGGGGAGAACCAGCGGCAGGGCAACCACCGCGGCCGCTGGCCCTTTCAGGCGCGAACGGGTACGTGCCAGCCACCAGGCAATGGGCGTGCCCACGACGAGCAGGAGCAAAGTGGTCAGGGTCGCCAGTTCGAGAGTCAGCCAGATGGCGGCCAGGTCGGTGCGGTCGAGAGGGAAGCTCATGGGTTGGCCGATTGATCAGTTTTCGCTGTGTGGCGAACTATATAGCGAAGCTTTGCGGCCAGCCAGAATCAGACGCTGCTCCAACCAGGCCCGGCGCGATGCAGGGCGTTGTCGGCTTCCTGCAGCAGTTGCTCCAGGTCCTGCCCTCGGCTCGACTCGGCATGGCCGATGCGCAGGGTCAGGCTCTGCTCCGCTGCACGATTGAAGGCCCCCAGGCCGGCGCGCAGGCGCTGCAAAACGGCGTGCGGTTCGCCATAGCCGGTGGTCAGCACGAGGAACTCTCCCCCACCGAGGCGCGCGATCAGGTCGTCCCGGCGGAACTGCGCCCGCAACATGCGCGCGGCTACCAGCGGCAGGTTTTCGGCGGGCCCACCGTCGTTGCTTTCCACTTGCAGGTGAAGCAGCAGGTAGGGTGTGTCGCGCTGGCGTGACGCATCGAGAGTCTCGGCGGCGTGACGCAGGAAGCCGAGGCGGTTGTGCAGGCCGGTGAGTTCATCGGTCATGGAGAAACGCTGGATGTCCTGCTCGACGCGCTCGCGTTCACAGGCTTCGTCGTAGAGCAGGCGGTTGGCAGCCACCAGATCCTGGGTGCGGGCGATGACTCGCTGTTCGAGCTCGTTGTAGAGCTGGACGTTTTCCATGGCCACCGAGGTCGAGTCCGCCAGGGCCTGGAGCAAGCCGACTTCGCGCACGCTGGCCAGGCGCGGAGTGGCCCAGTAGGTGCCAATCGCCCCCACCGGGGCCATGCTGCGGATGGGCACCATGACCAGGCTTTTGACGAAGGTCGGGCGGTAGGCGTCGTGGGGGATGCGCGGGTCCTGGTAGATGTCTTCGATCACCGCGGGCTCGCGGTTGAGCATGGCCCAGCCGCTGATGCAGGTTTCCATGGGGAAGCGCAGGCCCTTCCACAACGGCGAGATAGCGTCCTCGTCCTTGTAGAAGCAGCGATCGCCGTCGCGCAGGACGAAGGTGGCGCCATCGGCCCCCACCAACTCCCGCGCGGCACTGCGCACGATCTCGGCGATACGGTCGAGATCACGGGCCAGGGACAACTCCTGGATGGCCCGAACCAGGCATTCGAGATTGCGTTCGTAGCTGACAGCGGAACCATCCATAGACCCACGCCTCCGGACCGGGGCGAGAGCGCCCCGGATTCATATCAGCATAGAGCGTCAGTCGTTGCGAGAGGGGGACAGCAATTCGATTTTGTAGCCGTCGGGATCTTCCACGAAGGCCAGGATGCTGGTGCCGTGCTTCATCGGACCCGGCTCGCGGGTGATCTTGCCGCCACGGGCGCGAATGTCTTCGCAGGCCTTGTAGACATCGTCGACTTCCAGCGCGATGTGGCCATAGGCGTTGCCCAGCTCGTACTTGTCCACACCCCAGTTGTAGGTGAGTTCGATCACGCTGTTGTGGGCTTCGTCGCCGTAACCGACGAATGCGAGGGTGAACTGACCATCCGGGTAGTCCTTGCGGCGCAGCAGGGTCATGCCCAGCACTTCGGTGTAGAAGGCGATGGATTTGTCCAGGTCGCCGACTCGCAGCATGGTATGCAGCAGTCTCATCGTTACTTCCTCATCGATTGCCCATATTTCGTGGGCTCTGAAATGACGAACCCCGGCTTTTGGCCGGGGTCCGTAGGCTCTGCTTACAAGCTTATCAGAACAGCTTGCGGCCCTTGCCTGCGGCGATGCGCATGCGCAGGGCGTTGAGCTTGATGAAGCCAGCGGCGTCAGCCTGGTTGTAGGCGCCGGCATCGTCCTCGAAGGTGGCGATGTTGGCGTCGAACAGGGAGTCGTCGGACTTGCGGCCAACCACGATGACGTTGCCCTTGTACAGCTTCAGGCGAACTACGCCGTTCACGTTGGTCTGCGAGGCGTCGATCATCTGCTGCAGCATCAGACGCTCCGGGCTCCACCAGTAACCGGTGTAGATCAGGCTGGCGTATTTCGGCATCAGCTCGTCTTTCAGGTGCGCGACTTCGCGGTCCAGGGTGATGGACTCGATGGCACGGTGAGCACGGAGCATGATGGTGCCGCCGGGGGTCTCGTAGCAGCCGCGGGACTTCATGCCGACGTAGCGGTTCTCGACGATGTCGAGGCGGCCGATGCCGTTGATGCCGCCGACGCGGTTCAGTTCGGTGAGCACCTGGGCCGGAGTCATGTCCTTGCCGTCGATGGCGACGATGTCACCATTGCGGTAGGTCAGCTCGATGTAGGTCGGGGTATCCGGCGCTTTTTCCGGGGAAGTGGTCCACTTCCACATGTCTTCTTCGTGCTCGGTCCAGGTGTCTTCCAGCACGCCGCCCTCATAAGAGATGTGCAGCAGGTTGGCGTCCATGGAGTACGGGGACTTCTTCTTGCCGTGGCGCTCGATTGGGATGTTGTGCTTCTCGGCGTAGTCCATCAGCTTTTCGCGGGACAGCAGGTCCCACTCACGCCAGGGGGCGATCACTTTCACGCCCGGTTTCAGGGCGTAGGCGCCCAGCTCGAAGCGCACCTGGTCGTTGCCCTTGCCGGTGGCGCCGTGGGAGATGGCGTCAGCGCCGGTCTCGTTGGCGATTTCGATCAGGCGCTTGGCGATCAGCGGACGGGCGATGGAAGTACCCAACAGGTACTCGCCTTCATAGATGGTGTTGGCGCGGAACATCGGGAACACGAAGTCGCGAACGAATTCTTCGCGCAGGTCATCAATGTAGATTTCCTTGACGCCCATTGCCTGAGCCTTGGCGCGGGCCGGTTCGACCTCCTCGCCCTGGCCGAGGTCAGCGGTGAAGGTCACCACTTCGCAGTTATAGGTATCTTGCAGCCACTTGAGGATCACCGAGGTGTCCAGGCCACCGGAATAAGCCAGGACAACCTTCTTTACGTCCGCCATGCCATCAACTCCACGGGGGTTGTACGAAAAACCCGTGATTCTACTGACCCTGGCGGCCAAATTACAGTGTCGCGACAGCTTATGACGACGAGGCGACAGATTCTGTCAGTTGCGCGACGAGCGGCAGGGTCAGGACCCGGTCGGAGTCCGGGCAGCGGGAGTGGCGCCCTGGACACCCGGCGCGCTAGGCGGTGCGGCCGGCGCGGCGGCGGGAACACCAGGCTTGGCCGGAGCGGGCGACTCAGCGGGTGCAGGTGCTGGAGCAGGGGCGGCGGCTGGCGCTTCCACGGGCAGGTCGACGCGAGACAACTGAACGGTGGCGCGACGGTTCTTCGCCCGGTTGGCCGAGCTGTTGTTCGGTGCCAGCGGATAACGCTCGCCATGGAAGCGCATGACCATCTGCGCTTCGGGGAAGCCGTTGGCCTTGAAGTAGTCGTACACCGCCAGGGCGCGGCGGCGCGACAGGTCTCGGTTGGTCAGGCGGTTGCCGCTGTTGTCGGAGTGACCGTCGATTTCGATGTGATTGACGCTGGGATCAGCCTTGATGAAGTCGAGCATGATTTCCAGCTTCGCCCGCGCCATGTCGTCCAACTCCATGCCGCTGCCCGGAAAGCCGACCTGCACATGCTTGACCTGGTCGAAGTTCACCGGCAGCAGCTTGGCGGTGCAGGCCAGGTAATCCTGGTAGGCCTGATTGAACTTCACCGGCAGCAGGCGGACTTCCATGGAGTCGCCGCCCTGCAGGGTACGGTGGCGAACCAGCGGGCTGCGTCCTTCCAGCAAGCCGGTAAGCAGACGACCGGCCTGTTGCTGAGAACTGTTGAAAGGCACTTCACCGCCGCCGACACTGACCACGCCAAGGTTGATGTCTCCCCTCCCCGGCTGCCAGGGCGCCGCAGCCGCCAGCAGCGTCGCCGAGCCGGCGCCCATCCAGCGCTCGCGCGCCTTCAGGCGGAAGGTGGCCTGCTCGCCCGCCCGGCGCACGAACTCCCCCGAACCGAAGTCGGTGATGGGCTGCGATAGCCGGCATTCGAACTTATCCCCCTCGACCTTCCATTCCACTTTCTCCAGACGCGTCTGGAAGGTAATGGCCATGGCCGGCAGGCTGGCGAACAAGCTCAGGAAGACGAGATAGCGCTGGCGCACGGCGGGCTCCACGGGGAATTACGGCGTTCCTGCTGGATATCGGTGCCAAGCGGAAAAACTTGAGCGCGGTTTTACTCGTGAGGCTGTCGCCAGCTCCTGCCCTGCGTGCCCCGGAAGGGCTTTTCCGGTAGCATGTCCGCCCAGTTCTGCCCGCCTGGAAGCCCCTCATGTCCGACCGTTTGACCCTCCTGCGTCCCGACGACTGGCACATCCATCTGCGCGATGGTGCCGTCCTGGCCCATACCGTCGCCGATGCTGCCCGCACCTTCGGCCGCGCCATCATCATGCCCAACCTGGTGCCCCCGGTCCGCAATGCCGAGGAAGCCGACGCCTATCGCCAGCGCATCCTCTCTGCCCGCCCGGCCGGCAGCCGATTCGAGCCGCTGATGGTGCTCTACCTCACCGACCGCACCAGCCCGGAGGACATCCGCGCGGCCAAGGCTTCCGGTTTCGTGCACGCAGCCAAGCTCTATCCGGCTGGCGCCACCACCAACTCGGATTCCGGCGTCACCAGCGTCGACAAGATCTTCCCGGCCCTGGAAGCCATGGCCGAAGTCGGCATGCTGCTCTTGGTCCACGGTGAAGTGACCCGTGGCGAGATCGACGTGTTCGACCGCGAAAAGGTATTCATCGACGAGCACCTGACCCGTGTGGTCGAGCGCTTCCCGACTCTGAAGGTGGTGTTCGAACACATTACCACCGGCGACGCGGTGCAGTTCGTGCAGTCGGCCTCGGCCAACGTCGGCGCCACCATCACTGCCCATCACCTGCTGTACAACCGCAACCACATGCTGGTTGGCGGCATTCGACCGCACTTCTATTGCCTGCCGATCCTCAAGCGCAACGTGCACCAGGAAGCCCTGCTGGACGCCGCCACTAGCGGCAACGCCAAGTTCTTCCTCGGCACCGACTCGGCGCCCCATGCCAAGCACGCCAAGGAAGCCGCCTGCGGCTGCGCCGGCTGCTACACCGCCTACGCGGCCATCGAGCTGTACGCCGAAGCCTTCGAGCAGCGGAACGCGCTGGACAAGCTCGAGGCCTTCGCCAGCTTCCACGGGCCGGACTTCTACGGCCTGCCGCGCAACACCGACCGCATCACCCTGGTGCGCGAGGAGTGGACCGCCCCGGCCACCCTGCCGCTGGGCGAGCAGGTGGTAGTACCGCTGCGCGCCGGCGAGAAGCTGCGCTGGCGTCTGCTGGAGGAGCAAGCGTGAGCGAGGACCTCTACGACGACGAACTGGACGGCAGCCTGCCGTCCGGCCCGCGCCACCCCATGGCGGCGCGCTTCCGTGGCTACCTGCCGGTTGTGGTGGACGTGGAGACTGGCGGTTTCAACGCCGCCACCGACGCCCTGCTGGAAATCGCGGCGACCACCATCGCCATGGATGAACAGGGCTTCCTCTATCCGGACCACACCCACTTCTTCCGCATCGAGCCGTTCGAGGGTGCCAACATCGAACAGGCGGCGCTGGAGTTCACCGGGATCAAGCTGGACCATCCGCTGCGCATGGCGGTGAGCGAGGAGCACGCGCTGACGGAAATCTTCCGCGGCCTGCGCAAGTCGATCAAAGCCAACGGCTGCAAGCGCGCCATCCTGGTCGGCCACAACTCCAGCTTCGACCTCGGCTTCCTCAATGCGGCGGTGAACCGGACGGCCCTCAAGCGCAATCCGTTCCACCCCTTCTCCAGCTTCGACACCGCGACCCTGGCTGGCCTCGCCTACGGGCAGACCGTGCTGGCCAAGGCCTGCCAGGCCGCTGGCATCGAGTTCGACGGCCGCGAGGCGCACTCGGCGCGTTACGACACCGAGAAGACCGCCGAGCTGTTCTGCGGCATCGTCAACCGCTGGAAGGAAATGGGCGGCTGGATCGACGACGAGGACTGACCTCGGCATCCAGTTGTAGGAGCGAGCTTGCTCGCGAAGCTTCGCCAGCAAGCTGGCTCCTACCAACACCCAGACATGAAAAAGCCCGGCATTTGCCGGGCTTTTTCTTTAGCTGGAAACGCTTACAGAGAAGAGGCGTTTTCGGACAGATACTGGGCGACACCTTCCGGAGAAGCGGTCATGCCCTTGTCGCCTTTCTTCCAGTTGGCCGGGCAAACTTCGCCGTGCTCTTCGGTGAATTGCAGGGCGTCGACCAGACGCAGCAGCTCGTCCATGTTACGGCCCAGCGGCAGGTCGTTGACGATCTGGGAACGCACAACGCCGTTCTTGTCGATCAGGAAAGCGCCACGGTAAGCAACACCGTCTTCGGACTCTACGTCGTAGGCTTTGGCGATTTCGTGCTTCATGTCGGCAGCCAGGGTGTACTTGACCGGGCCAATGCCGCCCTTGTCCACCGGGGTGTTACGCCAGGCGTTGTGGGTGAAGTGGGAGTCGATCGATACGCCGATCACTTCCACGCCGCGAGCCTTGAATTCGGGGATGCGGTGGTCCAGGGCGATCAGCTCGGACGGGCACACGAAGGTGAAGTCCAGCGGGTAGAAGAACACCAGACCGTATTTGCCTTTGATGGCCGAGGACAGGTTGAAGCTGTCAACGATTTCGCCATTGCCCAGAACGGCGGCAACGGTGAAGTCCGGAGCCTGCTTGCCTACGAGTACGCTCATTGAATGTCTCCTGAGTTGTCATGAGTAATCAGTGGGGCCGGGGGTCACAGCCTGGCCAACCAATGTGGCGGCGCCATGACACCCGCTTCCAAAAGGACGGGCAATAATACACTCGGCAGGTAGCCCCGCCCACCGCTTTCGACTAGCGGGTCAATGTCGGCGAAACACCGTCCGGGAACGCGGGAAGGCCTCTGGTCCGGGCCTTTCAAGCATATCTTTGACAATCATTCTCATTACTATTAGTATCCCCTCCATCCAACCACTCCCCTGAGTTCTGAGTGCTATGTACGTCTGTCTCTGTCTAGGTGTCACTGACGGTCAAATTCGCGAAGCCATCTATGAAGGCTGCTGCAGCTATCGCGAAGTACGAAACACACTGGAAGTGGGCACCCAATGCGGCAAGTGCGCGTGCCTGGCCAAGCAGGTGGTCAAGGAGACCCTCGCCGAGGTGCAGAGCAGCCAGACAGCCCTCGCCTACCCCGCGGCCTACGCCATCGCCTGACCATTCGGCGGAAACACAGGAAACCGGACCTCAGCGTCCGGTTTTTTTGTGCCTGTTTTTCAACTATTTAGAGTTCAAATGTAGAAGTTAAACATTCTTATTAATATTCAAATTCATTTGAAATTCAATAGCTTAGATTTGACACACTTAGCTGCCAGGCTCAGAATTCATAAATCTCCCACCTACGGCAGGACTCCACATGAAAGGCGACAAGAAAGTCATTCAGCATCTCAACAAGATCCTCGGCAACGAACTTGTTGCGATCAACCAGTACTTCCTGCACGCCCGCATGTATGAAGATTGGGGCCTGAAGAAACTGGGCGAACACGAATACCACGAGTCCATCGACGAGATGAAGCATGCGGACAAGCTGATCAAGCGCATCCTCTTCCTCGAAGGCCTCCCGAATCTGCAGGACCTTGGCAAGCTGATGATCGGCGAGAACACCAAGGAAATGCTGTCCAGCGACCTGAAGCTGGAGCAGCAGGCTATACCGGACCTGAAGACCGCCATTGCCTACTGCGAAAGCGTGGGTGACTACGGCAGCCGCGAACTGCTGGAAGAGATCCTCGAGTCCGAGGAAGAGCACATCGACTGGCTGGAAACCCAACTGGGCCTGATCGATAAGGTTGGCCTGGAAAACTACCTGCAGTCGCAGATGGACGAGTAATCCAGCGTGATTAAAAAAGCCCCGCAATTGCGGGGCTTTTTATTTGCCTTTGAAATAATGGAAAACGGGAATATTTCCAATTGGCAAATGGCAGCGGGAAATAAGACAGAACTTCCCGAACTGAACTTACGCCCACTATCCGTGACCCAACTTCCTTGACCGGTACGCCGTACATTTCCCCCAGGTTCCGGAATGCTGTTTGCCAGGCAGCAATGAAAAAGCCCCGCACTTGGCGGGGCTTTTTCATTGAATGACGGATCAGGCGCTGGCCTTGCTCACGGCATCCTTGACCAGGGTCTGCAGCTCACCCTTTTCGAACATCTCGGTGATGATGTCGCTACCACCAACCAGTTCACCGGCTACCCACAGCTGCGGGAAGGTCGGCCAGTTGGCGTATTTCGGCAGGTTGGCGCGGATTTCCGGGTTCTGCAGGATGTCCACGTAGGCGAACTTTTCGCCGCAAGCCATGAGGACTTGCGCGGCGCGGGCCGAGAAGCCGCACTGCGGAGCGTTCGGCGAGCCTTTCATGTACAGCAGGACAGTGTTGTTGGCGATCTGCTCTTTGATGGTTTCGATGATATCCATTGGGCACCTCGGCTGAACTTTCCGACTGGTGAGTCGGCAGGATGGCGGCATTGTAACGGAAAGCCGAGCGGTGCGCTCGGACTCTCCATGCCTTCAGGCGGCCACCACTTCCACGGGAACGCCATTGAGTGCCGCGTTGCCGGAAACCGCGTCCAGATGGCGCTCGTCAGTGAGGTCGTTGGCGCTGGCGCCGGGCTGCTCGCTGGCGATGCCCATGCGAACCCCGGGACGTGCGTGACCCCAGCCGTGGGGCAGGCTGACCACACCGGGCATCATGTCGTCGCTGGCGCCGACCTCCACCTCGATCACGCCCACCCGCGAACGCACCTTGACCCGCTGGCCATCCACCAGCCCGCGAGCCTCCAGGTCGTTCGGGTGCATCAGCAACTGATGACGCGGCTTGCCCTTCACCAGTCGGTGGTAGTTGTGCATCCAGGAGTTGTTGCTGCGTACGTGACGGCGGCCGATCAGCATCAGTTGTCCCTCCCGGAGTACAGGCTGCGCAGCAAAGCGGTCGAGGTCGCCCAGCAGGATCGCGGGGGCAGCCTCCACCTTGCCGCTGGCCGTCTTCAGGCGTCCGGCCAGATTGGGTTTCAGCGCTCCCAGATCGATGCCATGGGGATGTTCCCGCAGGCGCGCCACGGACAGCTTGTGTTCGGAACGGTCGCCATAGGGGCCGGCGCGCAGTCCAAGGTCGATCATCTGTTCAGGCGCCAGGGTAGGTTTGAGCTCGATACCGGTACGGGCGGCAAAGGCCTTGGCCAGGCCGACGAAGATTTCCCAGTCGTGCTTTGCTCCGGCCGGCCGGGCCAGCACGGCCTCGTTGAAGCGGGTGACGTTGCGCACGGCGAAGAGGTTGAAGGTGGTGTCGTAGTGCTCGTGCTCCAGCGGCGCGGTGGGCGGCAGGATCAGGTCAGCGTAACGGGTCGTCTCGTTGATATAGAGGTCGATGCTGAGCATGAATTCCAGGCCGTCCAGTGCTTGTTCCAGCTGGCGGCCATTGGGCGTGGACAGCACCGGGTTGCCGGCGACCGTCACCAGCGCCCTCACCTGCCCTTCGCCGGGCGTGAGCATCTCTTCGGCCAGCGCCGCCACCGGCAGTTCGCCGCCGTACTCGGGGAGGCCGGATACACGGCTCTGCCAGCGATTGAAATGCCCGCCAGAGGTCGCGGACACCAGATCCACCGCCGGCTCGGTGCAGAGCACACCACCGACCCGGTCCAGGTTGCCCGTGACCAGGTTGATGAGCTGGATCAGCCATTGGCAGAGACTGCCGAAGGCCTGGGTGGAAACACCCATGCGGCCATAGCAAACCGCACTCTCGGTCGCAGCGAATTCCCGCGCCAGCTGGCGAATCTGCTCTGACGGGATGCCGCAGCGCTGGCTCATGGCTTCGGGTGTGAAATGGGCGATGGCCGCCCTAACCTGCTCCAGCCCCTCTACCTGGAGGTGAGTCGCGCGCCCCAATCCTTCCTCGAACAGGGTGTTGAGCAGGCCGAACAACAGTGCCGCATCCTGCCCCGGACGCACGAACAGGTGCTGGTCCGCCATGGCTGCGGTTTCGCTGCGTCGCGGGTCTACAACCACCAGCTTGCCGCCCCGGACCTGCAGGGCCTTCAGGCGCTTTTCCACATCCGGCACGGTCATGATGCTGCCGTTGGAGGCCAGCGGGTTGCCGCCGAGGATCAGCATGAAGCGGGTCTGGTCGATGTCGGGAATCGGGATCAGCAGGCCGTGGCCATACATCTGCTGGCTGATCAGGTGATGGGGCAACTGGTCCACCGAGGTGGCGGAGAAGCGCCCGCGGGTTTTGAGCAGGCCGAGGAAGTAGTTGCTGTGGGTCATCAACCCATAGTTGTGCACGCTCGGGTTGCCCTGATACACGGCCACTGCGTTATTGCCATGGCGCGCCTGGATATCGGCCAGGCGCTCGGCAACCAGGGCAAAGGCTTCATCCCATTCAATGGGTAGCCATTCGTTGCCGGCGCGGCGCATGGGCTGGCGAATGCGGTCCGGGTCGTTCTGGATGTCCTGCAGGGCCACGGCCTTGGGGCAGATATGGCCGCGACTGAAGCTGTCCTGCGCGTCGCCCTTGATGGACAGGATGCGGCGACTGCCATCTTCCTGGTCTTCGGTCTCGATGGTCAGGCCGCAGATGGCCTCGCAAAGATGGCACGCACGGTGATGGAGGGTCTTGGTCATTGCCTGGCCTCATGTTCTTGTTCGAGACGACCGGTCGGGTCGCAAGGAGAAGACTATGGAGCCAGATTGGCCGATCGGCCAGCAGCGTCAGCGCCATGAATCGGCAGGCATCAGGCCTGCCGATTCGCCAACGCGGTCAGCGGATGGACTTGATGGTGCCCTTGTTGCCGGTCACCTTGGCGGTCACCTTCTTGAACACCATGTAGTCCTGCACGGTCAGCTCGTAGCGAGGCGCCACGATCAGGTCGGCGCCGGATTCCTTGACGGCCTTGTAAGCAGCAGCGGACTTCACTGCGGAGATGGGATCGGGACCGAAGGGCAGACCACCGCCAGTGTCGCCACCATAGGCAACGCCATCCGCGAACTGGGAGTCTCCGCCGAACTGCAGGAAGTTGAACAGGATGTTCACTTCGGACTGTCCGCTGATCTGCTCACCCACGGCGACGTCGGCCTTGAGATCAGTTTTCACGCTGCCATTCAGCGGCGAACTCGGCTGGCTGACGTTGTAGCTGCTGCAACCCGTCAGAGCAGCGAGGGCAGCGGGAACGAGGAACTTCTTCATTGGAATCTCCATGGATCGTTGAAAGTCTGAGCGGCTCCGCAGGTTTTCCATATGCGGGAGCCATCCCCGGAACCACTCGATTCCGGGGACGCGCAAACCTATCAATCGACGGCTTGGAGCATCAGTTCATGCATTCCTAAAGGGCTCTCAGATACTTTCCCGCCGGTTCCGCCCCGAATTACCTCAGGACGTAGGCTCAACCAGGCAAACCCGATTGCGCCCACCGCTCTTGGCGCGATAGAGGGCGGTGTCGGCCCATTCCAGAAGTTGCTCGGGATGGTCGTCGGGACTGGGCACCAGACTGTGTGCGCCCACGCTCACCGTCACCACGCCGGTGGGGTTGTCGGAATGGGCCAGCCCCCGCTCGTAGACCGCCTGGAGAATCCGCTCCGCCACCAACCGCGCGCCGGCCAGGTCGGTGTGTGGCAACAGCACCGCGAACTCTTCACCGCCGTAACGCGCCACCGTATCGCCGGCGCGCACCTTGAAGCGACGCAGCACATCGCTCACTGCCTTCAGGCAGACATCGCCGGCCTGGTGGCCGTAGCGGTCGTTGTAGGCCTTGAAGTAGTCGACGTCGATCATCACCAGCGCCAGGGGTGAACCTACTGTGGCGGCGCGGTGGAACTCGACCTGCAGGGCCTGATCGAACTGCCGGCGATTGGCGATGCCGGTCAGGCTGTCGCGGTTGGCCAGGTGGAACAGTTCGCGGTTCTCCTGCGCGATGCTCTGGGCGACAGCCATGCGTTTGCGCATCCGCGCCACCAGTCCTCCGCCGACGACGATCAACGCCAGTACCAGAACCGCGACCAGGCTGCCGACCATCGCCGCCTTGCGTCCCCATTCGGCCAGCACTTCCTGGCGGGACATGGACACGGCCGTTACCAGCGGGAAATGGTCCAGGGCACGGTAGGCATAGACCCGGTCCACCCCGTCGAGCGTTGAAATGCTCCCCCCGACACCCACGGGCGAGCGCTTGAGGTCGTACTGGAACATGTAGCTGCCGGCCATGCTCTCTCCAGTACCCCCGACATCCTCCGGCCGCCTATAGATGATGGTGCCGTCGTTCATGGTGATGAGGATGCTGCCTTGCGCTCCGATGTCGAAGTGCTTGTAGAACTCGCGGAAGTGATCGATGCGGATGCTCGCCAGCACGACGCCGGCGAATCGACCTTCCTTGTCATTGAAACGGCGTGAAACCGGCAGTATCCACTCGCCGGTAGAACGACTGCGGAGCGGACTGCTCACCTCCGTGTCACGGCTCACCGAATGGCGGTGATGCTGGAAATAGGTGCGATCCGCATTGTTCGCGTCCACCGTGGGCGGCGGGTTGGTGTAGTGGAGCCAGCGTCCTTCGGCGTCGTAGACGAACACCCCGGCCAGCTGCGGGGCACGCTGCTTGAAGGTCAGCAGCAACTGGTCGATGGCATCCGCACTGGTCTCGCCCCGCTCCAGCAGGTTCACCAGGGCGCTGAGGACGATATCGGCTTCCTTTATGGACTCCTGGGCATGCTGGGCGATGGAGTACGCCAGGTTGGCGTTGGCCTTGTCCGCCTCCCGCAGATAGAGCTGCTTGGAATCCAGGACCTGCGCCAGGTTAACCAGAATGGCGCCCAAACCGGCCACCAGCAGCAAGGCGTAGGCCAGCCACAGGGAACGTCGAGTTCCCGGATTGCCCTGAACGGGTTCCGGACCGGTTCCGGCCATCCGCATACTCCTCGCTGCCTGCGTGTGGACACACCTTAGACAAGCGCCCTGGTCGAAACAATCTGGAGCGATGGGTGATTGCCGCCACCCCCGAGGTCGTTGTACAACCTCCGCCCCGGCGCGAATGGCGAGCTAGAGCGGCCTTTCCGATAGCACCGGAGTGCCCCGGCCAGTGCCGCCCCGTCAGGCGCATAGCCACGAACGACGCGGCCTCCAGCGCATATTGGAAAAGCGCGACATTTCCTTATAAGATCGCGCCTTCCCCCTAAATCGTCGCCACGTGCGGCTTTGACCGCCCGTCCCGCCTGCTTTGTTCCCGCAACACCCGGCCAGGACATGCGGCCAGTGACAAAAGAAGAAAGGTAGTAACCATGAGCGCTAGGCATTTTCTCTCCCTGATGGACTGCACTCCCCAGGAGCTGAACAGCCTGATCCGTCGAGGCACCGAGCTGAAGGATCTGCGCAACCGAGGCGTGCGTTACGAACCTCTGAAAAGTCGCGTGCTGGGCATGATCTTCGAGAAGGCCTCCACCCGTACCCGCCTCTCCTTCGAGGCCGGCATGATCCAGCTCGGCGGCCAGGCTATCTTCCTGTCCCCGCGCGACACCCAGCTCGGCCGTGGAGAGCCCATCAGCGATAGCGCCATCGTCATGTCGCGCATGCTCGATGCGGTGATGATCCGCACCTTCGCCCACAGCACGCTGACCGAGTTCGCCGCCCACTCCCGTGTGCCGGTGATCAACGGCCTGTCCGATGACCTGCACCCCTGCCAGCTGCTGGCCGACATGCAGACCTTCCTCGAGCACCGCGGCAGCATCCAGGGCAAGACCGTGGCCTGGATCGGCGACGGCAACAACATGTGCAACACCTATATAGAGGCGGCCATGCAGTTCGACTTCCAGCTGCGCGTCGCCTGCCCCGAAGGCTACGAACCCAATCCTGTGTTCCTCGCCCAGGCCGGCGACCGCGTCAAGGTCGTGCGTGACCCGCGCGAAGCCGTGGCCGGCGCCCACCTGGTCAGCACCGACGTCTGGACCTCCATGGGCCAGGAAGAAGAAACCGCCAAGCGCCTGGCGCTGTTCGCCCCCTACCAGGTGAACAAGGCGCTCCTCGACCTGGCCGCGGAGGACGTGATATTCATGCACTGCCTGCCGGCCCACCGCGGCGAAGAGATCAGCGTCGACCTGCTCGACGACCCCCGTTCGGTGGCCTGGGACCAGGCGGAAAACCGTCTCCATGCCCAAAAGGCCCTGCTCGAACTGCTGGTAGAACACGCCCATCACGCATGAATCGCGAAATGCTCCTCAACCTGCGCAACCTCACTTGCGGTTACCACGACCAGCAGGTTGTGCGGGGTCTGAACCTTCATCTGAATGCCGGTGACATCGGCTGCCTGCTCGGCCCCTCGGGCTGCGGCAAGACCACCACGCTGCGCGCCATCGCCGGTTTCGAGCCGGTGCTGGAGGGCGAGATCGAGCTGGCCGGCGACATCATCTCCCGCGCCGGATTCACTCTCGCGCCGGAGAAGCGTCACATCGGCATGGTGTTCCAGGATTACGCCCTGTTCCCGCACCTGACCGTGGCCGAGAACGTCGCCTTCGGTATCCGCAAGGAACCCGGCTTCGAAGGCAAGGTTGGCGAACTGCTGGAGTTGGTGAAGCTGGGCCACCTGGCCAAGCGTTATCCCCACGAGCTGTCCGGCGGCCAGCAGCAACGCGTATCGCTTGCCCGTGCACTGGCGCCCGAGCCGCGCCTGCTACTGCTCGACGAACCCTTCTCCAACCTCGATGGCGAACTGCGCCGCCGCCTGAGCCAGGAAGTCCGCGAGATCCTAAAGGCTCGCGGCACCAGCGCCATCCTGGTGACCCACGACCAGGAAGAGGCCTTCGCGGTCAGCGACCATGTCGGCGTGTTCAGGGACGGCCTGCTGGAGCAGTGGGATACGCCCTACAACCTCTATCACGAGCCCCTGACCCCCTTCGTCGCCAGCTTCGTCGGCCAGGGCTATTTCATCCGTGGCCAGCTGATTTCGGCCGATTCGGTGAACACCGAACTGGGCACCATCCGCGGCAACCGCGCCTACACCTGGCCGCAGGGATCGGCGGTGGACGTGCTGCTGCGCCCGGATGACATCGTGCATGCGCCGGAAAGTGACCTGCGCGCCAAGGTGATCGGCAAGACCTTCCTCGGCGCCGCGACTCTTTACCGCCTGCAGCTGGCCACTGGCAGCCAGCTGGAGTCGATCTTCCCCAGCCATGCCGACCACCAGCCCGGACAGGAAGTCGGCATCCGCATCGCCGCCGATCACCTGGTGGTGTTTCCGGCCCAGGGCAGCGTCGCCGCCCACTTCACGCCCCAGGATTCCGGCGTACGCCGCATCAGCGGCGCACTCTGAAACATCCACGTTCGTAGAAGGTGGTGCTCTGACCGAAAGCCAATCAGAGCTTTTCGATCGCTTCGCGCCCTATATCCAAAGCCTGCCGCTGGCCACCAGCACCGAATGCCCTGCGATGCTCACCCGATCACCGTCGAGTCGGCACCAGAGATCGCCACTGCGCGCGGAGCACTGTTCGGCGCGTAGCACGCGCTTGCCGAGGCGATTCGCCCAGTAGGGAATCAGCGCGCAGTGGGCTGCGCCGGTTACGGGGTCTTCATCAATACCGATCACCGGGGCAAAGAAGCGCGAGACGAAGTCATGCTTCATCCCCGGCGCAGTGACGATCACCCCCGACCAGGGCAGTTTCGCCAGAGCCTTGAAGTCCGGCGCGCATTCGCGCACGGCCTGCTCCGAATCCAGCACCGCCAGCAAGAAGTTGGCCCCCAGGGCATCCACCGGGGCAACGCCGAGTGCATGCTCCAGTTCCAGAGTCACACCCACCTCCTGGGGAACCTGGGCGGGGAAATCCAGGGCCAGACGCCCCTCCTCCTCACGGCTCACCCGCAACTCGCCGGACTTGCTCATGAACTCCAGGCGGTCGCCCGGTTCCTGATAAAGCTCGAACAGCACGTGGGCGCTGGCCAAAGTGGCATGGCCACACAGCGGCACCTCGGCCTTGGGAGTGAACCAGCGGATGTGCCAGGCACTGCCCTCCTTCACCAGGAAAGCGGTCTCCGACAGATTGTGTTCGGCGGCGATGCGTTGCATCAGCTGGTCATCGAGCCAGGCGTCGAGGCGATAGACCACCGCCGGGTTGCCACCGAATGGGCGTTGGGTGAAGGCGTCGACCTGATGGAATTCCAGCTGCATCACAAGCTCCTTTTTGAAGCGGGGTGGGAAAAACCAGCTTGCCAGCCATCAGCGTCCCGCGCGCCGTACAGCGGCCAGCTTTTATCGGGGGTACAGCAAAATCAGTCTAGTGGAGGCAGGCCATAGCGCTGCAGCAGCGCGTTCATCCGCCCGGACTCTCGCAGGCGCTTGAGCCCTGCCTCGAACACCGCAGCATGACGCGCGCTGGCTTTCAGCGCCGGCGAGAATGCGAGGTAAATGGGCACGTCCGGCGTACGGCAACCCGCCTTCACCAACTTGCCTTGCTGCCCAGTGCTGGCGAGCAAGGCGTCCATCACCCAGGCGTTTTCGATGGTGGCGTCGATGCGCCCCAGCAAGACCTTTTCCACATTCATGTCCAGGGCCTGGTCGCCGGATACCACCTGCACCTGCGCCGGGTCGTTCCGCTTGATGCGAATGTAGGTGTCGAGCTCCTGGCCATAGCTGTAACTGTTGATGCTGCCCAGTCGTACCCCGGCAAGGGACTCCAGGCCCCGGTAGCGCCACTGGCTGCCGGGGGCGACGTAGAAGCACATGCGTGACACACCCGGCGCGCTGGGTGTGAAGATGAAGTCGGGGGCATCCTGCATACCGGCGCCAATCAGCGCATCCAGGCGGCCGCTTCGGGTGTCGTGGACAGCGCGGGCCCAGTTCACCACGCGGTATTCCACCTTGATGCCGGCCTCGCCGAAGATTTCCCGCGCCAGCTCGACGAAGATGCCCGGCCGTGGCGAGCCGGGCTGGCAATTGATCGGGCACCAGATATCCCCGGCGATCACCAGGGTTTCAGCGCGAGCCGTAGGAAAGAGCAAAGGAACGATCAGCAGCGCCAGTACCTGCCAGCGGCGTTTCAGCCATCCCCGCCCTTTCCCCATTGTGCCTCCTGTCCCTGCGGCATCAGGCCCCGCTGCGCACCCTCTGAACGGCATCCAGCCAGCCGTCATAGAGCTTCTTGCGATGCTCTTCGGCCATACGCGGGGCAAAGCGTTGTTGACGATGCCAGTGGCTGGCCACTTCGTCCAGATCGCGATAGAGCCCGGCTTGCAAACCTGCGAGGTAGGCCACG
The DNA here is from genome assembly GCF_029871235.1 of Pseudomonas sp. BN411. Lineage (GTDB taxonomy): Bacteria > Pseudomonadota > Gammaproteobacteria > Pseudomonadales > Pseudomonadaceae > Metapseudomonas. The sequence goes on along the minus strand of NZ_SSOM01000045.1, from coordinate 18,197 downwards.
CCCAGGGCCGTGGTTTCGGTCACCTCCGGGCGTTCCACCGGCACCCCGAGGATGTCGGAGAGGAACTGCATCACCCAGTTGTTCTCCACCATGCCACCGTCCACGCGCAGGGCGCTGGGCGCGGCGGCACCGTCCTGGGCCATGGCCTCCAGCAGGTCACGGGTCTGGTAGCAGACCGATTGCAGCCCGGCGGTGACGATTTCCTTGATGCCGGTATCGCGGGTCAGGCCGAAGATGGCGCCGCGTGCGCGTGGGTCCCAGTACGGAGCGCCGAGGCCGGTGAAGGCCGGCACCAGGTACACGCCACAGGCGTCGCCGGTCTGCTCGGCCAGGGCCTCGGTATCGCGGGCGTGGCTGATCAGCTTGATGCCGTCACGCAGCCACTGCACAGCGGCGCCGGCGACGAAGATGCTGCCTTCCACCGCATAACTCACCTTGCCATTCAGGCGGTATCCCACGGTGGTCAGCAGACGGTTGCGCGAAACCACCGGCTGGTCACCGGTGTTCTGGATCATGAAGCAGCCGGTGCCGTAGGTGCTCTTCACCATTCCCGGCTGGAAGCAGGCCTGGCCGATCAGCGCCGCCTGCTGGTCGCCGGCCATGCCGCGTACCGGAATGCTGGCGCCGAGCAGTGCCGCATCCGTATCGCCAAACTCCGCCGCGCAGTCCAGCACCTCCGGCAGCAGGCTTTCGGGAATGTCGAACAGGCGCAGCAGTTCCGCGTCCCACTGCTGGCTGTGGATGTTGAACAGCAGAGTCCGCGAGGCGTTGGTGGCGTCAGTGCGATGCACCTTGCCGCCGGTCAGGCGCCACAGCAGGAAGCAATCCACCGTGCCGAAACGCAGTTCGCCACGCTCGGCGCGCTCACGGGCGCCCGGCACGTTTTCCAGCACCCAGCGCAGCTTGGTGGCGGAGAAATAGGGGTCGATCAGCAGGCCGGTACGATTGGCCACATCTGCCTCGTGGCCAGCGGCCTTGAGCGAGGCGCAATAGTCCGCGGTGCGGCGGTCCTGCCAGACGATGGCTGGGTGGATGGGCGTGCCAGTCACCGCGTCCCAGACCAGGGTCGTCTCACGCTGGTTGGTAATGCCGATGGCGGCGATATCGGCAGGGTTAAGGCCGCTCTGCTCGATGGCCTCACGACAGACCTTGAGTGTGGTCAGCCAGATTTCCTCGCCGTCATGCTCCACCCAGCCGTCCTTGGGGAAGTACTGCTTGAACTCCTGCTGGGCGCGCGCCACCGGCAGGCCCTGGGCGCTGAAAACGATGGCACGGCTGCTGGTGGTGCCCTGGTCGATGGCGAGCAGGTATTGGGCCATGGGGATGCTTCCTTGTTGGCGTTCTTGTTGTCAGTTTCGAGCCTGTCCACGATCCCGCCAACCCTGCGCGGCGGATCGTGGGCGATTCCTCAGGGGCGGCCGATGTCGGCGAAACTTCCCTGGGTATGGGTCGCCAGGGTGTCGGCCGAGAGTTCGACCTCCAGCCCGCGCCGGCCGGCGCTGACGTGGACGGTGTCGAAGTTGCGAGCGCTGCCGTCGATGAAGGTGCGCAGGCGCTTCTTCTGCCCGAGCGGGCTGATGCCGCCCACCAGGTAGCCGGTGCTGCGCTGGGCCTGGTTGGGGTCGGCCATCTCGGCCTTCTTCGCGCCGGCAGCGTGGGCCAGGGCCTTGAGGTCGAGGGTCCCGGCCACCGGTACGACGGCCACCAGCAATTCGCCCTTTTCGGTGGCGGCAAGCAGGGTCTTGAACACCCGAGCCGGGTCCAGGTTGAGCTTTTCGGCAGCCTCCAGCCCGTAGGAAGGCGCCTTGGGATCGTGGTGGTAGCTGTGCACCTTGTGCTCAGCCTTGGCTTTCTTCAGCAGATCGATGGCGGGAGTCATGTTCGATTGTGAAAATCCTGCGACAGATTCGGCGTACCTTAGCGGAAAAGCGGTGATTCGACAGCCCACCGCTATAATGCCGCGCAAAACAAGGAGCCAGCATGAACCTGGGCCCACGGCAACAAGACATCCTCGACCTCGCCCGCGAACGTGGCTACGTCAGCATTGACGAACTGGCCCAGGCCTTCGGCGTCACCCCGCAGACCATCCGCCGCGACATCAACCAGCTCGCTGAACACGGCCTGCTGCGGCGTACCCACGGTGGCGCGGCCAGCGAAGCGTCGAGCATCCAGAACACCGCCTACGCCATGCGCGCCGGGCAGAACCGCGACGAGAAGCAGCGCATCGCCGATGCGGTGGCCGAGTACATCCCCGACCACGCCTCGCTGTTCATCAACATCGGCACCACCACCGAAGCCATCGCCCGCGCCCTGATGGGCCACAAGGGCCTGAAGGTGATCACCAACAACCTGCACGTGGCTGCGCAACTGGCGGACAAGCCGGATTTCGAAGTACTGGTGGCCGGCGGCACCGTACGCAGCGACGGTGGCATCGTCGGCCAGGCGGCGGTGGATTTCATCCAGCAGTTCAAGGTGGATTACGCCCTGGTGGGCATCAGCGGCATCGATGAAGACGGCAGCCTGCTGGACTTCGACTACCAAGAAGTGCGGGTTTCCCAGGCCATCATCGAAAACGCCCGACAGGTGTTCCTCGCCGCTGACTCCAGCAAGTTCGGCCGCAACGCCGTGGTTCGCCTAGGGTCCATCGCACTGGTGGACCGTCTGTTCACCGACCACCAGCCCTCCCCCGCGCTGGGCCGCCTGCTGGCCGAGCACAAGGTGCACCTCGAGCGGGTCTGACCCGCCCTCCCCCGCATGAATTTTCAATGACCACCTGGCGCGAAACCGCGCATCGGGCTGGTCATTTTGTTCGCTCTCATCTAGGCTATTTTCGGAAATGAACATTGAAAGTTCAGTTTCGACCTTGGTGCCTGCCCATGAATCACAACCATTCCCCTATCGCCGAGGTCTATGACCTCGCCATCGTCGGTGGCGGCATCAATGGCGTCGGCATTGCCGCCGACGCGGCTGGCCGGGGCCTATCGGTGTTCCTCTGCGAGAAGGACGACCTCGCCCAGCACACCTCATCGGCCAGCAGCAAACTGATCCATGGCGGCCTGCGCTACCTGGAGCACCACGAATTCCGCCTGGTACGCGAAGCCCTGGCCGAGCGCGAAGTGCTGCTCGCCAAGGCGCCGCACATCGTCAAACCGCTGCGCTTCATCCTGCCCCACCGGCCACACCTGCGCCCGGCATGGATGATCCGCGCCGGCCTGTTCCTCTACGACCACCTCGGCAAGCGCAAGCGCCTGCCCGCTTCCCGTGGCTTGCGTTTCGGCGCCGGCAGCCCGCTGCAGGCGGAGATCACCCAAGGCTTCGAATACTCCGATTGCTGGGTCGACGACGCCCGCCTGGTGGTGCTCAACGCCATGGCCGCCCGCGAGCGCGGCGCCCATGTGCATACCCGCACCCGCTGCGTCAGCGCCCGCCGCAGCAAGGGCCTCTGGCATATCCACCTGGAGCGTGCCGATGGCAGCCTGTTGTCGATCCGCGCCCGCGCCCTGGTGAACGCCGCCGGCCCCTGGGTAGCACGCTTCATCGAGCAGGACCTCAAGCAGGCGGCGCCCTACGGCGTGCGCCTGATCCAGGGCAGCCACATCATCGTGCCGCGCCTGCATGACGGCGAGCAGGCCTACATCCTGCAGAACGAGGACCGCCGCATCGTCTTCGCGATTCCCTACCTGGAGCGTTTCACGCTGATCGGCACCACCGACCGCGAATACCACGGCGATCCGGCCGAGGTGGCGATCACTGCCGAAGAGACCCGCTACCTGCTGGACGTGGTCAATTGCCATTTCAAGCGCCAGTTGAGCGAGCAGGACATCCTCCACAGCTATGCCGGCGTGCGTCCGCTGTGCGATGACGAATCGGACGATCCGTCAGCGGTGACCCGTGACTACACCCTGGCCCTTTCCGCCCATCCCGGCGATGCCCCCCTGCTTTCGGTGTTCGGCGGCAAGCTCACCACCTACCGCAAACTCGCCGAAGCCGCCCTGCAGCAGCTCGTGCCCTGGTTCCCCTTCGCCAAGGGCCCCTGGACCGCCAGCGCGCCGTTGCCCGGTGGTGAACAGATGGAAAGCCGCAGCGCCCTGGTGGAGGCCCTCTGTTCCAGCTTCGGCTGGCTGCCCACCCACATCGCCCGGCGCTGGGCCAACCTCTATGGCAGTCGCAGCTGGCACCTGCTGCGCAACGTCCGCGAACTGACAGACCTCGGCGAACACCTGGGCGCCGGCCTCTATACGCGGGAAGTGGACTATCTCTGCCAGGAAGAATGGGCGGCCAGCGCCGAGGACATCCTCTGGCGCCGTACCAAGCTCGGCCTGTTCATGAGTACGACCCAGCAGGCGCGCCTGGCTCAGTACCTGAAGCACGAACATCCGCGCCGGCCGCGGGCGGATGCGGCCTGAGGTGTACATGTGGGGGCGAATTCATTCGCTAACCGGACCGAAGGTTCGGCCGTGGGTCCCATAGGGGGACGCTACGCATCCCTTCGCGAATGAATTCGCCCCCACAAGAGCCCCGACGAAATCAGGCGCCGACAGCGATCAAAGCTGCGCCACATGCCCCTCAGCACGACGATGGGCCATCAGGTGCGGCAGTACCGCCGATAGCAGCGGCTCCTTGAAGGCTTCCTGGAAGCGATGGGCCAGGCCGGGAATCAGCTTCAGTTCCGAACCCTTGATATGCGCCGCCACATGCACGCCGTGCATCACCGGCAGTAGCGGATCGGCGGTGCCGTGCACCACCAGGGTCGGCACCCGCAGGCGGTTGAGCATGTCGACGCGGCTGGGCTCGGCGAGAATCGCCAGGATCTGCCGCTGCACGCCTTCGGGATTGAAGGAACGGTCATAGGCACGAGCGGCCTGTTCGACCAGTTGCTCACGATCATCACTGACCTCCGGGCTACCGAGGGCGGCCAGCAGGTCGGCCTGTTGCTGGATGGCCACCTCGCGGCTCGGCGCCTCGCGCCGCGCCAGCAGGTCGAGCAAGGCTGCACTCGGCGCCGGCAGGCCCTGGGCGCCGGAGCTGGTCATCACCAGGGTCAGGCTGAGCACCCGTTCCGGGGCCAGGTCCGCCAGGTGCTGGGCGATCATCCCGCCCATGCTGGCGCCCAGGACGTGGGCCTGGCGGATATGCAGCGCGTCCAGCAGGTTCAGCGAATCACGCGCCATGTCGCGCAGGCCGTAAGGCGCCGACACCGGCAGGCCCAGGCGATAGCGCACCGCTTCATAGGGAAGGTTCGCCGAAGGCGCGGTACCTATCCAGGCGGACAGCCCGACATCGCGATTGTCGAAGCGAATCACCCGGAAGCCGCTCTCGCACAGGCGCTCTACCACCTCATCCGGCCAGTGGATGAGCTGCCCACCCAGGCCCATGATCATCAGCAGTGCCGGATCGCGCTCGCGCCCCACGCTCTGGTACGCCAGACGCACCTCGCCCAGGTCGACGGTTTCCGTCGGCACGGTCACATCGCAGCGAGCGTTGGCGAAAGCAAATGAAGGCAGGCCGCAAATGAGCGCGGCGAGCAGGATCAGCACACGCATGTTGGAAATCCAGAACGCAAAACCCCAGTCGAACGCAATTCTGATGAATTTCCGTGTGTCGCTCTGCCACAGAACCGTGACAGTTTGATGACCAGCGCCGAACGGTCGTTGGGTTCGTTTAAAGAGTGGCTAGAACGTCCTGAGCCAGGGTGATTGCCGAGTTCTGTAGGTGTTTCTGGTTTCGCCTCCCGGCGAGTCTCTTTTGGCAGTCGCCCCAAAAGAAACCAAAAGGGCTTGCCCCTGCATCCGGCCCGGCTTCGCCGGATTCCCTCCCTCCATCGTCGCTCCAGGGGCCCGGCGAGAGGGGCCATCCATGGCCCCACACGCCTCTCGCGGCATCCATGCCGCTCGTCCCCCTCTGCAACGATTCCGCTCGGCCTTCTGAAGGGGCGGAGTCCCCGCCCCACCGCTTCTGCAATCCTTCAGGCGATAAATATGCATCAGGACTGCTTTGTTACATCCGGCGCGAGTCACCCCTCTCCCGCCTGCGGGAGAGGGGCTGGGGGAGAGGGCTGCATCAACAGGCACAGAGGTTCTGGGATGAGCAGAGCAGCTTTCGCCCTACGCCTCAAATACCTACCTGGCGCACAGGTGCGTGGGTGCGCTGCGCGGTTTCCCAGTTAGCCGCCAAGCCTACGGGCATCTCCTCGGGTGCCAGGGTCCTGCGGCCGCGCACCAGGTCCGAGGCGCGTTCGGCGAGCATGATGGTGGGCGCGTTGAGGTTGCCATTGGGCTCGGTGGGGAAGACCGACGAATCGATCACCCGCAAGCCCTGGATGCCCCGCACGCGCAGCTCGGAATCCACCACAGCCATGTCGTCCTCGCCCATACGGCAGGAGCCGCAAGGGTGCATGGTGCTTTCCATGTTGGCGCGCACGAAGGCGTCGATTTCCTCATCGGTCTGCACGTGGGGACCGGGCGCCAGTTCCTCGCCACGGAAACGGTCCATGGCCGGCTGGCCGATGATCTCGCGGGTCAGGCGCACGCAGCGACGGAAGCCCTCGCGGTCCTCTTCGCTCTCCAGGTAGTTGAAACGGATCTCCGGGTGTTGGTACGGATCAGCCGACAGTGCGCGGACGTGGCCACGGCTCTTCGGTTTGTTGGGCCCGGTGAGGATCATGAAGCCATGGCCCTTGAACGGCTTGTCACCGTCGTAGCGCATCGCCGCCGGCAGGAAGTGGAACTGGATGTCCGGCCAGCGCAGCCCCTTCTCGGAACGAATGAAACCGCCCGCCTCGAAGTGGTTGCTGGCGCCCAGGCCATCCTTGAACAGCAGCCAGCGCAAACCGATCAACGCCTTGCCCCACAGGCTCATCTTGCCGTTGAGGGTGACGGGCTCCTTGCAGGCGTACTGGATGTAGATCTCCGAGTGATCCTGGAGGTTTTCGCCCACACCCGGCAGGTCGTGACGGACCTCGATGCCGGCCTTCTTCAGGACTGCCGCCGGGCCGATGCCGGAACGCTGCAGCAGGTGCGGCGAGCCGATGGGACCGGAGGACACCAGCACCTCGCGGTTGCATTGCACGACATGGGTCTGGCCGCCCTGGTCGTATTCCACGCCCACAGCGCGCTTGCCGTCGAGGATGATGCGACGGGTCATGGCGTGGGTGACCACGGTCAGGTTGGGGCGCTCCATCGCCGGACGCAGGTAGGCGTTGGCGGTGGACCAGCGCACGCCATCCTTGACCGTCATGTGCATGGCGCCGAAGCCTTCCTGCATGTAGCCGTTGCAGTCGTCGGTCTTGATGTAGCCAGCCTCGGCACCGGCCTCCACCCAGGCGCCGTAGAGCGGGTTCTGCATGCTGTTGCCGTTGTTGGTGGAAAGCGGGCCGCTGGCGCCGCGATAGTCGTCACCACCGAACTTGTAGGTCTCCGCGCGCTTGAAGTACGGCAGGCAGTTCCGGTAGCTCCAGTTCTTCGCCCCGAGGTTTTCCCACTCGTCGAAGTCGTAGGCGTGGCCACGGATGTAGACCAGGCCGTTGATGGAGGACGAACCACCCAGCACCTTGCCGCGCGGGCAGTGCAGGCGGCGGCCATCCAGGTGCGGCTCGGCCACCGTCTCGTAGCGCCAGTTGTACTTCTTGGTGTTCATCGGGATGGAAAAGGCGCTGGGCATCTGGATCAGCACACTGCGGTCGCTGCCGCCGAATTCCAGAACCAGCACGGAGGTGCCGGCGTCTTCAGTCAGGCGGTTGGCCAGGACGCAGCCAGCCGAACCCGCACCAATGATGATGTAGTCGTATCTGTTAGCCATGATCTTTCTCGCAATGAAACGGGACGGGGCTGTTACCAGGCTTTACCCGTCGTGAATTGAGGGGCCTCTTTTTCGATCTGGCGAATGAGGGTTTCCTCCTTCTTCAGGTCGAGCGACAGGCACAGCAGGTAGTAGGCGACACCGGAAACGATCAGGCCGACCAGCCACGCCATGTCCACGCTGCCGATCATCCGGGCCAGCGGGCCGACGTAGACCTCATCGGGACCGCTGAAGATGGTGAAGAACGGGATCATCACCACGAAGCCGATCAGGTAGGCGATGAGCCCGCGGCTGCCCCAGCGGCCGTAGATGTTGTCGTGCGGCAGGAAGAAGTGCGGGATGGCATAGCGGCCCTTGCGCACGAAGAAGTAGTCGGTGAGGTTGACGGCGGTCCAGGGCACCAGGAAGTACAGCATCACCACCAGGTACATGTTGAGCATCGACAGGCCAGAACCGGAGGCATTGATGCTGATGGCCACGCCCAGTTGCAGCAGCACCACGAAGATGATCGCCAGGATGCGTACGCGGGCCGTGGGCTTGATCTTCCTGAACGAATCCACGCCGGTGATGGTGGTCAGCTTGGCGCTGTAGATATTCATCGCGATCACCGGCAGGAAGGCCAGGATGGTGACCGCCACCACCGCCGTCCCCAACTCCGGAGCGAAGCTGGCGCCGACGCTGTTGAGCGCGACGAGCACATCAGCAGTACGCAGGTGTTCAGCCAACCAGCCGCCGACCGAGATCATCCAGGCGCCCGAGAGCGAGGCCCCGATGAATACCGCCGCGATCAGCTTGCCGCTCGAGGTGTTCTTCGGCAGGTAACGGGAGTAGTCCGAGACGTAGGGGGCGTAGGCGATGTTGTAGCTGGCGGCTGCGGCGAACTGGGCGACGAAACCGGTCAGGGTGAAGCCGAGTTTGACCGTTTCAGCCCCCTCAGCCGGCAGCGGTGCGGACGGGACCCATCCCAACAGTACCGCCATCGTCACCAGCCCATACAGGGGCAGCGAGAGGAACAGCGACCACTTGAAGGTCTTGTGCATCCAGTCATGGCCGAGGATGGCCAGGGCGGTGGCGGGCACCGAGACGACCAGGGCGACGGTCATGGGGTCCCAGTGAAACAGGTGCTCCAGCCCTTGCATCATCAACACCAGGTTGACGATGTTGAAGCCGGCGAAGACGAACAGCGTCGCCAGTAGCACCAGCACCACACCGCGATAGCCGAACTGGGCGCGGGACTGGATCATCTGCGGCAGGCCGAGATGCGGCCCTTGCGAGCCGTGGAATGCCATGAACAGGGTGCCGAACATGATGCCCAGGGTGCCGGCGATCATGGTCCAGAACGCGCTCAAGCCGACGCTCGGGCCCACGAAACCGATGGTCATGGTGAAGAAGGTGAAGTTGCCTACGAACCAGAAGGGGCCCTGGGCGGACAGCTTGTCGGTTCTCTCGTTCTCCTGGATGAAATCGATGGAGTGTCCTTCGATTTCCAGTCCGCGTTGTCCCTCGGTCGCGGACAGACTTTGTGATGCTGATTTCATGGTATCTCCGCTCTTATTTTCGTATGGAGTATCACCAGGCTCCGCACCCAGGCAGCCCGTAAGGAACTGCCTTGCAAGGCGGGTGCGGATCGATCGTGCGGCGGCAGCGGGGACTGCCGACGCTTCAGCTGAAATCACTTAAGGAAGTGTGATCCACACCGCCTTGGTTTCCAGCAGGTAATCCAGCTGTTCCGACCCAAGGTCCTTGCCGTAGCCCGACTGCTTGTAGCCGCCGAAGGGCATGGAGGGATCGAGAGTGCTGTGGGCATTGACGTAGACGGTGCCCGCACGCAGTCGCGGGATCAGGCTGTGGACCCGCCCGAGGTCGTTGGAATAGAGCGCCGCGGCCAGGCCGAAGAGCGAATCGTTGGCCAGGGCCAGCGCTTCTTCTTCGTCGTCGAAGGGCGCGGTCACCAGCACCGGGCCGAAGATTTCCTCCTGGACGACGCGCATGTCATTGCGGCAGTTGGCGAAGACGGTCGGCTGGACGTAGAAGCCGGGGCCGTCGACCGGCTCGCCGCCGTAATACAGCTCCGCGCCTTCGGCCTTGCCGGTCTCGATGTACTCCAGCACGCGCTGCTGTTGCTGGCGCGACACCATCGGGCTGATGAAGCAATCCGGGTCCAGGCCGGGGGCGATCTTCAGTGTTGCGGTGTAGTCCGCCAGCTCACGCAGGAACTCGGCGTACACGCTGCGATGGACGTAGGCACGGGTGCCGGCATCGCAGACCTGGCCGGAGTTGAAGAACACGCCGTTGGCCACTGCCTGGGCCGCCGCCTTGATATCGGCGTCGGCGAAGACGATCACCGGCGACTTGCCGCCCAGTTCCAGGGTCAGGCGCTTCATCTGGTCCATGGCCGCCTTGCCGACGGAGCAGCCCACCGGGGTCGATCCGGTGAAACTCAGCTTGTCGATGCCCGGATGGCTGGACATGGCCGAACCGACCACGCTGCCGCGCCCGGTGACGATGTTCACCACGCCATCGGGGATGCCGGCTTCCTGTACCAGTTCGCCGAACCGCAGGGCCGACAGGGAGGTCAGCTCGGCCGGCTTCACTACCACGGTGCAGCCCACCGCCAGGGCGGCGCCGAGTTTCCAGGCCATGGTCTGCAGCGGGAAATTCCAGGGCACGATGACGCCCACCACGCCGACCGGCTCCTTGCGGGTATAGGCCAGGTAATTGCCGGGCAGCGACGGCTCCACGGTGCGCCCGTGGATCTTGCTGGCCCAGCCGGCGAAGTAGCGGAAGGTGTCGATGGTGCCCTGGATATCCACCGCTCGTGCCTGAGCAACCGATTTGCCCATGTCGATGGATTCGATTTCCGCCAGTTCATCGGCGTTGGCCTCGATCAGGTCGGCCAGGCCGTGCAGCAGGCGCTCACGCTCCAGCGGCTTGAGCTGGCTCCAGGCGCCGCCATCGAACTGCGCGCGGGCAGCTTGCACCGCCTGGTCCAGGTCCTGCGCAGTGCCCATGGGAATGCGGGTGAGCACGGTGCCGGTAGACGGCTCGATCACCTCGGCGGTATCAGCCGATTCCAGCCAGGTACCGTTGACGAACATTTTCTGGGACTTGCCGAGGAAACTCTGGGTCGCCTCGGATACACCGAATTTCTGCAGATACTCTTTTACTTTGATGTCCACTCTCTTTTCCTCCAGACCTGTCAGCGGTTACGGGCGCGTTCGTGGAAGATGAAGCCGATGCTGTTCATCAGCAGTTGCGCCGCGAGGATCGAGGTGGCGCCAGTGGGGTCGTAGGCCGGTGCAACTTCCACCAGGTCCATGCCGACGACCCGGCCCTGGCTGCGCTTGGCCAGCGCCTGGATGATTTCCAGCACTTCGTAGTAGAGGAAGCCGCCGTGGCTGGGGGTGCCGGTGCCAGGGGCGATGGACGGGTCGAAACCGTCGATATCGATGGTGATGTAGTAGTCCAGGCCTTCCGGGATCATCGCCATGACACCTTCGGTGCCCAGGCGGCGCACGTCGCGCACCGACAGGATTTGCGAACCGGCGGCGCGGGCCGCGTCGTAGTCATCGCGGTTGGAGGAAGACACGTTGCGGATACCCATCTGGGTCATGCCGACGATGTGGTCCAGCTCGGAAGCGCGGCGCAGCGGGTTGCCGTGGCCGTAGCGCACGCCGTGGCGCTCATCGACGAAGTCCAGGTGAGCATCGAAATGCACGATATGGATGGGCGCGTGACCCTCAAAAGCCTTGATCACCGGGGCATGGATCGAGTGGTCGCCGCCCAGCACTACCGGCATGGCGCCGGATTCGAGGATCTTGCGTACGGCGAATTCGATATTGTCGTTACTGGAGGCCATGTCGGTGTGGACGATGTCCGCATCGCCGACGTCCACCATGGTCACCTGGTCCTGGGTCAGGTAAAGGGCGTCGTCTTCATGGTCGTAGGCGCCGGAATGGCCGAAGGAAAACAGCGTGGAGGCTTCGCGAATGCTGCGCGGTCCGAAGCGTGCACCGGAGCGCCACTGGGTGCCCATGTCATTGGGCGCGCCGAGGACGGCGACGTCCGCGTTGATGGCATCCCAATCGGTGCAGATCGGGGACTTTGCAAACGTACAGTGACCTACGAAAGGCAGGTTCAACCGTCCGGATTCATAAGCATTCTTCGACATAGTCGCACGCCTCGCTTTTTTGTTTTCAGTGGTCGGCGAACCGGCTTCGAATTCGCCGTTGCAGCGAATATGTGCGCAGATTTATTTTGTAAAAATGCAAAACATCAGATGCTCATATCGCCAGTAGCGATGTAAATCGCCGACCGGGAGGCCCACGTGATCCAGTTGCACGATGTCGACCTGAAGCTGCTTCGGGTCTTCGCCACGATCGTCAAATGCGGGGGCTTTTCCGCTGCCCAGGCGGCCCTGAATGCCGGTCAGTCCACCATCAGCGAACAGATGAGCCACCTGGAGACCCGCCTCGGGGTCAAGCTCTGCCAGCGCGGCCGCAGCGGCTTCCGCCTGACCGAGCAGGGCGTGGCCATCCACGAGGCGACCCAGCGCCTGCTTTCGGCGGTGGAGACCTTCTGCATGGACGCCGACGTGCTCAAGCAGCGCATCAGCGGCAAGCTCAACCTCGGCATCATCGACAGCACCCTCACCGATCGCGCCTCCCCCCTGCCCCGCGCCACCCAGCGCTTCGTTTCCCGTGGGCACGACGTTCACCTCAGTGTCTACGTCGGTACCCCGGCGGAGCTGGAAGAGCGGGTGCTGGACAACCGGCTGCACCTGGCCATCGGTCACTTTCCCGCGAAAATTCCCGGCCTCGACTACTCACCGCTGTACCAGGAGGCGTTGGGCCTGTACTGCGGGCGTCACCACCCGCTGTTCGCCAGCACCCTGACCGGGCAGGCACTGCACGAGGCCATTGCCGTAAACCGCATCGCGGTACGCGGCTACATGCAGCAGTACGACCTCGACGTGCTCGGCGTGAGCAAGGCAGCGGCCACTGTGGACAACATCGAGGCCCTGGCGATCCTGGTCATTTCGGGTGCCTATATCGGCCTGCTTCCGGCGCACGTCGCCGAGCAGTGGGTCAGCACCCGCGAGATGCGCCACCTGCCCATCTCCCAGGACCAGCTGGAATCGCCCTTCGACGTGATCACCCGTCGCGGCGCGGCGCCACCGATCCTCCGTGCCTTCCTCGAAGACCTGACCGCCTGCTCCGGCGGTTTGACCAAGGGCTGACCAGCCAGCAGGCGAGTTCCCCATGCGCATACACGTCACCTTCATCGACCGCGTCGGCATCACCCAGGAAGTCCTGGCCTTGCTTGGTGGTCGCAACCTCAACCTGGAAGCGGTGGAGATGATTCCGCCGAACGTCTACATCGACGCCCCCAGCCTCGGTCCAGAGGTGCTGGACGAACTGCGCGAAGCCCTGCATGGCGTACAAGGCGTGCAGGCGGTAACGGTGGTGGACATCCTCCCCGGCCAGCGCCGCCGCCTGCAGCTCGACGCCCTCCTCGCCGCCGTCAGCGACCCCGTGCTGGCGGTGGACGCCAGCGGCCACGTGCTTCTGGCCAACCCTTCGCTGGTCGGCCTCTACGGTCGCGATCCGACGGGCGAGCCTCTGTCGAACCTGTTCGATGACCCCGGCCTGGCGCAGACCCTGATCGAGCGGGGCTTCCGCTTGCCCATGTGCGAAGTGGCGCTCAAGGGCCTCGCTCTGCTGCTGGACGCCACTCCGATCACGGGCGGTGCGGACGCCGAGGCACAGGACCTGGCCGGCAGCCTGCTGACCCTTTACCCGCCCAGCCGCATCGGCTCGCGCCTGGCCTCCCTGCGCCCGGAAAGCGGCGAAGGCCTGGAAACCCTGTTGGGCAAGTCGGCGCCCCTGAAGCAGCTCAAGGCACGCCTGCACAAGGTCGCCCGGCTGGACGCGCACCTGCTGATCCGCGGCGAAACCGGCACCGGCAAGGAACTGGTGGCCCGCGCCTGCCACGCCTTGAGCGACCGCAAGGATGCGCCCTTCCTCGCACTGAACTGCGCGGCGTTGCCGGAGAGTCTGGCCGAAAGCGAACTCTTCGGTTACTCGGCGGGCGCCTTCACCGGCGCCCAGCGCGGCGGCAAGCCCGGCCTGCTGGAACTGGCCGACGGCGGCACGGTATTCCTCGACGAAGTCGGCGAGATGTCGCCCTACCTGCAGGCCAAGCTCCTGCGCTTTCTCAGCGACGGCTGCTTCCGCCGGGTCGGCGGCGACAAGGAAGTCCACGTGAATGTCCGCGTGCTCGGCGCCACCCACAGGCACCTGGAACGCATGGTCAGCGAAGGCAGTTTCCGCGAAGACCTGTTCTATCGCCTCAACGTGCTCAACCTCGACGTGCCGCCCCTGCGCGAGCGCGGCCAGGACATCCTCCTGCTCGCCGAGCACTTCCTCGACCAGGCCTGCGCGCAGATCCAGCGCGCTCCGTGTCACCTGGCCCCGGCCACCTACCCGCTGCTGCTGGGCAACCATTGGTCGGGCAACGTCCGCCAGTTGCAGAACGTGATCTTCCGCGCCGCCGCCATCAGCGAAGGTGACCTGATCGACTGCGACGGCCTGGAGCTTGCCGGCACGGCGCTCGGCGCTCCCCAGGCCGACCCCATGGAAGTCACCAGCCTGGAAGACGCCGTACAGGGCTTCGAGAGAAACCTGCTGCAGCAACTCTTCACCGCCTACCCGTCCACTCGACAGTTGGCGGCCAGGTTGAATACCTCCCACACCGCCATTGGGCAGCGGCTGCGCAAGTACGGCATTTCCCGCTAGGGCGGGCGTGGGGCAACCTCTCCTGTAGGGTCGAATTCATTCGACAAAGCAGGACGCAGTCCTGCCCTTCGGGTTGTTGGGGGCAGCTGCGCTGCCCTTGGCGAATGAATTCGCCCCTACAAGTCACCCGGCATCTTTTCGCAACCGGTTCGATTCCATTCCACTGGAGCGATTTCGCTCCAATGTCCTTCAAAGCCCCAGCTTCCGGGCCTTTCCTCATTCAGAGCAGCTGAAAGACTCTTTTCGGCGTGGAGCGATATCGCTCCATGGAAAGGTCTGGCCAGGCGCATATAAACGCTCAAGTCATTGATATTAAAAGACTTTAAAGAGTTGGCACCGCGCTTGCTCTTGTTCCATCAGCCGAGCCAAACGCTCGGGACCCAACCTGATAACAAGAGGAAGCTCCATGACCACTCTGCGTTTTACTCCCGAGCATGAATGGCTGCGCGTCGAAGCTAACGGCGAAGTGACCGTCGGCATTACCAGCTTCGCCCAGGAAGCGCTGGGCGATGTGGTGTTCGTGCAATTGCCCGACACCGGTGTTTACGAACAAGGCGCCGAAGTGGCCGTGCTGGAGTCGGTGAAAGCCGCCAGCAACATCACCATGCCGCTGGACGGCGAAGTGATCGAAGTGAACCAGCAACTGGCCGACAACCCCGAGCTGGTCAACGAAGCGCCCATGGACGGTGGCTGGTTCTTCCGTATCCGTCCGAACAGCCCCGAAGCCGTCGCCAGCCTGATGGACCAGGCCGGCTATGACGCGTTCCTCGCCGACCACGCCTGACCGGAGGAACTGCCATGAGCCTCGCCCAATTCCCCCTGGACACACGCAACGAGTTCGTCCCGCGCCACATCGGCCCACGGGACGCCGATGCCAACGCGATGCTGGAGTTGCTCGGCTTCGACAGCCTGGACGCGATGATCGCCAGCGTGGTGCCCGACAGCATCAAGGGCACCAGCGTGCTCGACCTGCCGGCCGGCCAGGGCGAGGCCGAAGCCCTCGCCGCGATCAAGGCCATCGCCGCGAAGAACCAGCTGTTCAAGAGCTACATCGGCCAGGGCTACTACCCCTGCCACACCCCCAGCCCGATCCTGCGCAACCTGCTGGAAAACCCGGCCTGGTACACCGCCTACACCCCCTACCAGCCGGAAATCTCCCAGGGCCGCCTGGAAGCCCTGCTGAACTTCCAGACCCTGGTCAGCGACCTCTCCGGCCTGCCGGTGGCCAACGCCTCGCTGCTCGACGAAGGCACCGCCGCCGCCGAAGCCATGACCTTCTGCAAGCGCCTGGCGAAGAACAAGGCCAGCAACGCCTTCTTCGCTTCCCAGCACTGCCACCCGCAGACCCTTGACGTGCTGCGCACCCGCGCCGAGCCGCTGGGCATCGAGGTGGTGATCGGCGACGAGCGTGAGATCACCGACGCCAGCGCCTACTTCGGCGCCCTGCTGCAGTACCCCGCCGCCAACGGCGATGTCTTCGACTACCGCGAACTGGTGGCGCGCTTCCACGCCGCCGGCGCCCTGGTGGCGGTCGCCGCCGACCTGCTGGCCCTGACCCTGCTGACCCCGCCCGGCGAGTTCGGCGCCGACGTCGCCCTCGGCAGCGCCCAGCGCTTCGGCGTGCCGCTGGGCTTCGGCGGCCCGCACGCGGCCTACTTCGCCACCCGCGACAGCTTCAAGCGCGACATGCCCGGCCGCCTGGTCGGCGTCTCCATCGACCGCCACGGCCAACCGGCCCTGCGCCTGGCCATGCAGACCCGCGAGCAGCACATCCGCCGCGAGAAGGCCACCAGCAACATCTGCACCGCGCAGGTGCTGCTGGCCAACATCGCCAGCATGTACGCCGTCTACCACGGCCCGCAGGGCCTGACCCGCATCGCCAACCGCGTGCACCAGCTGACCGCGATCCTCGCCGAGGGCCTGAGCCAGCTGGGCGTGACCGTCGAGCAGGCGCACTTCTTCGACACCCTGACCCTGGCCACCGGCGCCCAGACCGCCGAGCGCCACGCCGCAGCCCGCGCCCAGCGCCTCAACCTGCGTGAAGTGGATGCCGTGCGCCTCGGCCTGTCGCTGGACGAAACCACCACCCAGGCCGACGTCGAGCAGCTCTGGGCGCTGTTCGCCGACGGCCAGGCGCTGCCGGTCTTCGCCGAGCTGGCCGCCAAGGTCGCCAGCCGCCTGCCGGCCGCCCTGCTGCGCCAGGGCGCGATCCTCGCCCACCCGGTGTTCAACCGCTACCACTCGGAAACCGAGCTGATGCGCTACCTGCGCAAGCTCGCCGACAAGGACCTGGCGCTGGACCGCAGCATGATCCCGCTGGGCTCCTGCACCATGAAGCTGAACGCCGCCAGCGAGATGATCCCGGTGACCTGGGCCGAGTTCGGCGCCCTGCACCCCTTCGCCCCGGCCGAGCAGTCCCAGGGCTACCAGGCACTCACTACCGAGCTGGAAGCCATGCTGTGTAAGGCCACCGGCTATGATGCCGTGTCCCTGCAGCCGAACGCCGGCTCCCAGGGCGAATACGCCGGCCTGCTGGCGATCCGCGCCTATCACCTCAGCCGTGGCGACGACCAGCGCGACATCTGCCTGATCCCGCAATCGGCCCACGGCACCAACCCGGCCACCGCCAGCATGGTCGGCATGCGCGTGGTGGTCACCGCCTGCGACGCCCGCGGCAACGTCGACATCGCCGACCTCAAGGCCAAGGCCGAGGAGCATAAGGAGCGCCTCGCCGCGCTGATGATCACCTACCCGTCCACCCACGGCGTGTTCGAGGAAGGCATCCGCGAGATCTGCGAGATCATCCACGCCAACGGCGGCCAGGTGTACATCGACGGCGCCAACATGAACGCCATGGTCGGCCTCTGCGCGCCGGGCCAGTTCGGCGGCGACGTCTCCCACCTGAACCTGCACAAGACCTTCTGCATCCCCCACGGCGGCGGCGGCCCGGGCGTTGGCCCGATCGGTGTGAAGGCCCACCTGGCGCCCTTCCTGCCCGGCCACGCGCAGATGGCCCGCAAGGACGGCGCGGTCAGCGCGGCGCCCTTCGGCAGCGCCAGCATCCTGCCGATCACCTGGATGTACATCCGCATGATGGGCGGCGACGGCCTGCGCCGCGCCACCCAGCTGGCGATCCTCAACGCCAACTACATCGCCCGCCGCCTGGAAGAGCACTACCCGGTGCTCTACACCGGCAGCAACGGCCTGGTGGCCCACGAGTGCATCCTCGACCTGCGCCCGCTCAAGGAGACCAGCGGCATCAGCGTCGACGACGTCGCCAAGCGCCTGATCGACTACGGCTTCCACGCCCCGACCATGAGCTTCCCGGTGCCCGGCACGCTGATGATCGAGCCCACCGAGAGCGAGTCGAAGGAAGAGCTGGACCGCTTCTGCGACACCATGATCCGCATCCGCGAGGAAATCCGCGCGGTCGAGGCCGGTGAGCTGGACAAGGACGACAACCCGCTGAAGAACGCCCCGCACACCGCCCACGAGCTGGTCGGCGAGTGGACCCACTGCTACAGCCGCGAACTCGCCGTGTACCCCAGCGCCAGCCTGGTGGACGGCAAGTACTGGCCGCCGGTGGGCCGCGTGGACAACGTC
>NZ_SSOM01000044.1 GCF_029871235.1 Pseudomonas sp. BN411 | reverse complement strand
GGACAGGTCCTGGTGGACCATGTCGGTGCACCAGACTGGGTGCGGGCAGCCCTCGCGCAGGCTCAAGAGGCCGGTGACGTGGTCGATCTGGCTGTCCAGCAGGACGATCGCCTTGATCCCGGTGTCGCGCACATGGCGAGCCGGCTGCAGCGGCGGAAAGGCCTCGAGCTGGGCGCGGATATCGGGGGAGGCGTTGCACAGCACCCAGTCGACGCCGTTGGCGCTGAGGGCGATGGAGGATTGGGTGCGCGGCTCGGCGCGGAGCTTGCCGCTGCGTACACCTGCGCAGTTGCGGCAGTTGCAGTTCCACTGAGGGAAACCACCGCCGGCGGCGGAACCGAGAATCTGGATATGCATGGCCACTCTCTATCCGAAAACACGTATCCGGAAAACGAAAACGCCCCGGCGGGCCGAGGCGTCGAACCGCAATGATTGCTTAGCGGTTGGCGAAGTACAGGGTCACTTCGAAGCCGATGCGCAGGTCTGTGTATGCAGGTTTGATCCACATGTTTTCTTTCCTCTTGTTGTCGATTGGAGCAGCAAGTTGGTAAGACTCATGAAACTCCAGCGCTGGATTGAGCCTGGCTTGATAGTAGGTAGCGCCAGTTCGGAAGTCTTGTTATATCGCATATAAGAGTTTGTAATAACACCAGTGGATTTGCAGGCACCAAATCCATTCGCTACGTACTTCGAGTTGGTCCACAGCAGGACCGCCGGAATGCCTCATTTCGCACACAACATCAACGCTCGAACATCCGCCATGATTCTGGCATGCTGACAAGCAGTTGCCTGTCGGTTGTACGCGGCTAAGCCGCGGGTACTTTCATGTGTCCAAACGCTTCCGTCAGGGTACAGTGCGTGCGCCTGGATAATAAAAATGAATTATCGCGACTTGGATCTTAACCTTCTTATTGTGCTCAACGTTTTGCTTGAGGAGCGCAATGTCACAAACTCAGCGACACGCTTGGGAATCAGCCAGCCCGCCACCAGTGTTGCATTGTCGAAACTGAGAGAGTTCTTCAATGATGAACTTTTCATCAGAACCGCTGCGGGCTTAGTTCCCACTTCGCTGGCGGAAAGTCTCAGGTCACCCGTTGCTGAGATCATCGAAAAAATCGAAGGGCAAATCACCAACTCACGCGCTTTCGACCCCGCGAACGCGCGAAGAAGGTTTGTGTTCGCCGCCTCGGACCTGGGCGAAATTTTTTTCTACCCAAAGATCATCCAATTGCTCAAGAGCGAAGCACCTCATTGCTCCGTCACCTGTGTTTCGCTTCCGGTCAACGACCTTGGCCGGGCGATGGAGCGAGGGGAAGTCGATGTCGCGCTTGGCTACTTTCCAGACCTGGACATCAATGGCATGTCCGAACTGCCACTCCTTTCTCTTGACCATGTCGTCATCGCTCGCGCCGATCATCCGCACATCCAGGGGTCGATGACGATCGAGCAATTTGAAACCGTGCCCCACGCGATCGTCAGCCATGAGGCCCGCCATCAACAGGAATATGAAGCACAGGTGGCCAAGAACGCATTAAGGCGTAACGTGTTCGCCAATATTGCTCACATTGTCACAGCGCCTGCCGTCATTCGGGATTCCGACCTCATCTCAGTGGTCCCCGACCTGCTCGCCACGGAGTTTGCCGAGCCCTTCAACTTGCAAGTCGTGCCCCTACCCTTCCAGGTCCCCAGGCTGCAGGCCAAGATGTACTGGCATGCACGCTCCAAGGGTGATGCCAGCGCGAGGTGGTTCCGAACGGCATTGAAGCGGATGTTCACAGAGCAGGGCCAGTAACCACTGAAACAAAAAAAGGAGGGGTTATCCCCTCCTTTCTGGCAACAACAGTTGCTTGGCTCAGTTGGCCGCGTTGCGATTGTCCTGGCGGGCCAACCACGCTGCGGACTGGCTCGAAATCAGGTTGGTGATATTGCCATGGAACAGGCTGATGTCGAGTTCGTGCATTCCATAGATCTTGGGGAATTCACCCCAGGCATTCATCAGCGCTGTGTTGATGCGGTCGATCTCACTATTGGGCTTCATCGTGACGCTCACCGCGCCGCCGCGAGCATCCGTTACGCAGTGCGTCTGAGCCTCATTAACGAACTTGATGAACTTGGGTGCGTCCTCAGACTCAAGTTCGCTATGAGGTCGTTGCACGTAAGCGATTGCCTGGCCTTCGCTACCATCCAATTCCGCCGGGTTGACGCACAGCGGTTTCACCCCCGGCGCCGAACGCCCCAGGTAGCGCCAACTAGACATTTCCGAATCCTTGTAGGTCGCCCATGCGACCACACAGCCGGTCTGGGACTTCGACTCGCAGGCTTTGACAGACTTGAACGTAGCGCTGTCAATGCCGATACCGCCTGGGATGTAGGCCGACACCAGAAGCGACTGTCCAGGTTTGCCTTCGATCTGCTCGGCAATCAGGCGTGCCATGACCGGTGAGCCACTGGACTGCGACACAAAGACAACACCGCGGCCGTTGTTGTAGTGCTTGAGGTAATACTTCCAGGCCGCGACCGCATCCTGGTAAGGAACGTCCAGCGCATGAGGGTCAGTCAGACTCAATTGCTGGGTGCCCGGGTGCTTGTCTTCCAGTGATACCAACGTCCACGCGGTCAGCTGTCGGTATAGCGGCGCAATAGGCCGGCATACAGAAGACAGCCGCGCGAGCTGTTCATTGACGAGGACCAACTCGGCATCCGGCTTCAGATCGCTATACGGCCCCTGGTCGACAGACGCGGTTGGGTACAGGTAGAAACAGTCCACTGAGGGACTTTTGGCCGCCGTAAAGCGTTCAACAGTATTGTCCCCGCTGGCACCGGCCACTTTTGCGTCAAGCCCGGAGTAACACGCGTCATTAGGGGAGTCGGGGCCACAGAGCCAGTTTGCCGGCTGACTGTAGTCAACGGGCGGCATCTTGCGTACTTGCTCGTAATCAATTTTGGGGACATCGCCTACCAGTTTTCCATTGACCATTGCCGGCGGTTCAGCCATTGCGTTGGAGGCCATTAGCGCCAGCATCACGGCGGATATAAGAATCTGTTTCAAGTTCGCTGCTCCATTATATTGGGTGTTCAAAAGAGCTTGAGATATACGCCCTTCAGCTACACAAGGACGAGCAACCTCGCGCAACGCTCATAAGGGTTGCGTGTATTAATTTTTGGATTACATGCTTAGCGTTGTTGCTTGTAGTCTTCCCATGCCCGGGACTGGATGTATGCCTTGAGTTCGCTCAAGTCATCCACAGTGGCATCGGCAAACTCCGGCATACCGGCGGACTTGAATAGGCCGCCTTGAACGATGCGATCGAAAACATCGAACATCGCTTTTCGGGTGAATCTCAGATCGGGTATCGAACCACCGCTGCCGATCACATCCCGCCCATGGCATTCGTTGCACGCAAAAAGGTCGAACTTGACCTTGCCCTTTTCGACTAATCGCGAGTCCGGTTCCGGATAGTCCGGTTGAATGAGCTGCCGTGGAGACTGCGCCTGCATCTGCAATTTGCCGCCGATCTTGAAAGCGACGATGCGGGACGGCGCCGCCTGGTTTTCCGGGGTAGATACCACCTTCGAAAAGTAACGCGGGCCCAGGCTCGAGTTGTTGTTACCCACAGGAACAATGACGTACTGCTCACCATCGACCATCACGGTCGATGGCGCCGCGCGCACGCCGCCGGCCATTTTATGGCTCCATAACAACGTGCCATCGCGATCGTCATAGGCGTTGAACTCGCCTGTCGATGTCCCTTCGAATACCAGCCCGCCAGCCGTGTGAACGACCCCACCATTGACGATGCTAGGCAGCTTTACCCGCCATTTTGCTGCCTGGGCGATCGGGTCCCATGCCACCAGTTCGGAGTAACGCTGGTACCCGGGCGTGTGCTCGATGGAAAAGATGTCGTTCTCGACGCCGTACAGTGAATTGCCAGTGTTATCGACCGTCATTTTCACGGGTAGGTAGTCGAATGATGCGAACGCCGTCTTGCTGGCCGGATCAAATGCCATCGGCGACCAACTACGCATGCCGCTTGGCCCAGGGACGACGATAGAAACACCGCCCGGCTTCTTCCAGTACTCGGCGTCCGGGTTCGGAATCGGTCGTCCTGTCTTGGGGTCGATACCCAATGCCCAGGTCACCGGCAGCGGATTGCGCGCCGAGATGAACTTGCCGGTCCTGGCGTTTAGCACGTAAAAGAATCCGTTCTTCGGCGCACTCATGACGACACGTGTCGGCTTGCCCTCCACGGGAAGCTCCCCGACCACGATCGGGGCGGAAGCTTCCAAATTCCAGCCGTCGTTTGGCGTAACCGTGTAGTGCCACAGGTACTTGCCGGTCTTGGCATCCAGCGCGACGACGGCATTGGTGTATAGCTCGTCCCCTGCCGCCTTGCCGCGCTTCGTCGGGTTCCACGGAGAGGGACCACCCGTGCCGATATACACCTGTTCCAGTTCCGCATCATAAGTGATGGAGTCCCAGACACTTCCGCATCCTTTGGTGTGCTCGGCCCAACCCTTGCCCCACGTCGCGGCAGCCCGAGTCATCACCTCATCGGCCTGTGGCTTCGAAGGATCGTCGGGCACGGTATGGAAGCGCCACAGGCGTCTACCCGTTCGCTCGTCATAGGCATCGACAAAGCCCCTCGCCAAGCCTGAATCGCCGCAGTTGTTGCCGATGAAGACCTTGCCGCCACCGACACGGGGAGCACCGGTGATCCCGGTGACACCTGTTTCATCGCAGCGCGGTGTTTGCCAGACAACTTTGCCGGTCTTCTGGTCGAGCGCGACGAGACGACAATCTCCGGTGCCCACAATCGCGAGATCTCCGCTCAATGCCAGCCCGCGATTCACCCGCGCCGACCAAGAGCGAATCAGGCCGATATTGGCGAAATCCAGATCCGGTGAGTAACTCCAGAGCAGCTTGCCGGTACGCGCATCCGTAGCGAACACGCGAGACAGGGTTGCACTCTGGAAGATGATTCCATCCTTGACCAGGGGGTTGCCCACGGGGCTGTCGGCGCTTGGTATCTCACCAATCCAAGCGATTCCGAGCTGGGCAACGTTGTCACGATTTATCTGGGAAAGTCCGGAGTGGTACTGCGCATCCGGACCATTTCCCAATACATTCCAGTCGGTGTTCTGGACGGCGGCACAGCCGCCCGCCCAAAACAGGCTCAAGGCCAATGCGGACAAAAGCGATGTGTTCATTGTCATTTTTATTATCACTTGGTGCGGAACAAACGGATGATTTCTTCGCCGACTCCCAATGCGGAAGCCGGATTCTGTCCCGTGATCAGGTTGCCATCCACGAGCACATTTTTTTGCCAGTCGGGGGCGGCGAAAAACATCGCTCCTTGGCTGCGTAACTCAGTCTCGACAAGATACGGCACGGCGTCGCAAGCACCGACGGCATCCTCCTCACTGTCAGTGAAGGATGTGAGCGAGCGGTTGCGCACCAGCGGATGACCTTGCGGGCCCCGCACATCCAGTAGCACCGCTGCCCCATGACAGATGGTGCCGACAAGTTTGTCGTCATGAAGCATGTTGCTGATCAGGTCGATCGAGGCCGGATCGGTCCTCAAGTCGAGCATCGGACTGTAGCCGCCCGGGTAGATCACCGCATCGAAGTCACTGGGCGATACCTGCTCGATCCGCATCGTGTTCTGCAGCCGCTCTGACAACTCGGTGTCGTCCCTGTAGCGCTGCATCAGCGCAGCACCTTGAAGCGCCTTGACACTGACAGGGTCGATCGGAGCAGCTCCTCCTCTCGGTGTGGCAATGGCAATTTGCGCACCGTGATCCAGCAAGAGGTAGTAGGGAGCCAAGAGCTCCTCCAACCAGCATCCGATTTTGCGATCTGGTGGAAGCGTTTCAGCGGAAGAAAGGATGAAAACAACGCGCATGGCTCTCTCCAGATCGCTTGTCAATGAGTGCTGGTGTGCTCGGCTTTTTGCCGGGCCCACTCGGTCATGGCGGAGTCCGGCGTCTGCACCAGCTCCGAGCCATCGTCCTGGAGCCAACGGATCGGCCCGTCCATGGTGAGGATGAAGCAGGTATCCTCAAGCAGCCTTGTCAGTGGGTGGTGAGCGCCCGCAGGTTCGAGAATGAAACCCTCACCGCTGCCAGCGTGCTCGGGGGTACTGGTCGTGACCTTGCCATAGAAGAGATACCCCTCGGCCTCACCGGCGTGAATATGCGGCATGATTGCGCTACCGGCGGGGCCGCGATACATCACTGTCCAGCGGCTATTACCAGGACGGGCATACATCAGCTTCCACTCGATACCACCCTGCTGTTGGCTGTCGCTCATTGGCAACCACGGCTGGTCATCGACATGAATGAATGCACCCGGGCTTTCCCACGTTACGTTTACGTCTTGCATATCAGGCTCCTGCAGAAGCTTTTGTTGTGGTTTGTTTTGAAAGTTGTTCGTCGACTTGTCGAGCTGCCAACATGCCACTCTCGATGGCTCCATCGATAAACCCACGCCAGCCTTGGGCAATATCACCACTGGCAAAGTGGATGCGCCCCTCAGGCCTGGAAAGTTCATTGAACGTTCCGGTCAAGGTGCCTGGGCGGAACCAACACCATTCGGCCCGTGAATAAGGATCGGCCGTCCAATCGTGACAACGAGTCGCTACAACATTTACGTCAGGCAGCAACGTGCGCAGGGCCCGTTGAGCTTCGGTGACATTGTGGAAGTCGATGTCGCCGGGATAGCAGAAGGAGACGATCAATGAACCAGGCGATACGGTGTTCTCGGTGAAGGCATAGGTCACCGGGTTTGGCGGTGCCGCAACACCAGTCCAGGCCCCTATATCCTCCTTGAGCTTGAAGTAGACTTTTCGTCCCGTGGTGGTATTGCCCGTTTGAGAGGCGCCTCTCTTTACGGTATTGAGCGAGGGGGTGAACTTAATCGAGTCGAGCACAGCGAGCGGTACCGCAGCCACGACGGCTCCCGCGCGGTAAGTACCGGTCGAAGTTCGGACAATTACGCCTCCTTCAACTTGCTGTACTTCACTCACAGGCTCGTTGACCTGCAATTTGACCGAGGCATCATTCAGAATCGCATTCGCCAGGGCTCCCGTTCCTTCCTTGATTTTGAAACGTGCCTGACGATCGCCTAGATGTCCGAAGTCATAATCGTTGAGTGCCCACCATTTGATCCAATCCAGGAAGGCCCCTTGCTCCAGCGGGCTAGCGCACCCCATCGCCATAAGGCCGGCGGTAATGTCTTTCAACTCGGGGGACCCTTTCATCTCCCGAAGACGATCAGCCAAACTGAGCTTGTCGAGTTGGCGCACCAGTTGCTCATTGAAGAATGGATCATATGGGCGAGGAAATACTGTGCGCCCACCTTGGCCATCGACGTCGCTGAACGCAGTTATTCCTTCGATCATCTTTCCGTAGAAATCGGCAGCCTGCCCCTCGTGCAGCTTTCCTTGGGAAATCCAAGAGGCACTTCCAGGCACTAATGCCGGGCTTTCCTTGAGGGTAAGACCGTATCGGGCAAACTCGGCCCATACATAGCCTTGCGTCCAGTGAATCCAAGTGCCGCCGTACTCAATATGATCGCCATCGAAGTCCATATCATAGGTTCGCCCGCCAATACGACCCCGCGCCTCAAGCAAAAGAACCCGATATCCTTTTTTTGCACAGTCTCTGGCAGCAGTCAGCCCCGCAAAACCTGCACCAATAACGATTACATCAAGTTCATTACCACCAGACTTAATGGGTGAACTATTCGCCAGCAGAGCTTTAGAGGCGAGTACACCCGCAGCCATACCGACTGCGGTACCTTTAATCATCTGACGTCTACTTACAGACATGATCTTTGCCCTCACCTTGTATTAATTATGGGACAAATTGATTCCAGCAAACCCTGTAGTCAGCTGCAATTTATACAGCTTATAAAGCGCTCAAATAATCTAATGAGGTGCGATTGACCGTTAACACATGAAGGGACCGTCTCGCTGAAAGAGAGACGGTCTAACGTGGCTACATGAACTTCACGCCGCCCTGAGAAGCCTTGGTTTCTTTCGGTTTCTCGGGCTCCACAGGCTTCTCCAGCTCCCCTGTCTTGCCCTCGTGAGCTGCCCATGCAGAGTTGATGATGTAGGCGTAGATTGCTTCCGCCTCCTCATCGGTCATGGTTTCGAACTGCGGCATGCCAATGGGTTTAAGGGCCCCCTGTTGCACGATCGCCTTGAAAACGTCGAGGTTAACCGGGTGGCGCCGATTGAGATTCGGAGGATTCCCCCCGTTTGAGGCGCCACCTTCCCGGCCATGGCAGATATCGCAACCGTTAGCCTCGAACAGCCCAAATCCTTTGGCGGCCAGTTCAGCACTCATGCGCTCATAACGCGGCACGGGAACAGGTTCGGGCTTAGCGAGTGCCGGATAGTTTTCTTTTCCGCCCAGTTTGAACGCTAGAAGGCGAGCGGGTGTACGGCTTTCCGGCGTCGAGGTATATCGACCTAGCACCTGCCCGGAACTGGCCCCAGCACCATTACCCGTGGCAACCAGCACGTACTGCTCACCATCAAGCATGACCGTGGAAGGTGCAGCACGAATGGCCCCGCCAACCTGGTTAGCCCAAAGAGTCTTGCCCGTGCGGTCATCGAGAATGACCAGTTTGCCGTCTGCTGTTCCTTGGAAAACCAAGCCCCCGGCGGTATGCAGCAACCCACCGTTGAGCGGAAACGCAGATTTTTCGGAGCTCCACTTGACCGTATTGCTGGCGAGGTCGACTGCAACAACCTGGCTGCTGGCCCTTATGGGGGATTCAGGCTTGTCACCGTACATGTAATCGACCTGCACACCCGCAACCACCGACGCCGGATCAAGCTTGTAGGTGGTGGGCATGGTAATCATCGGGATGAAGACAGTACTCGTAGCGGGATTGAGCGCCAGCGCCTCCCAGCCGTGAGCACCAGTTGGCCCGGGGATTACGAGGGTGTCCTGTCCATCACGCTTCCAGTACTGCGCATCGGGGTTCGGAATCGAGCGTCCAGATTTATCAAGCCCTTTAGCCACGTTCACAGTCGCGTACTTAGTGCCTGAAAGGAACTGGCCTGTCTTGGCGTCGTAAAGGTAGGTAAACCCTTGCTTCGGCACCGACACCACAACATGACGACTCGTGCCATTCACGGGCACGTCGGCAACCATCAGACCAACCGCAGGCTCCATGTTCCAAGCGTCATGCGGCACCTGTTTATGGTGCCACTTGTACTTCCCAGTGCTGGCATCAAGGGCAACGACCGAGTTAGTGAAAAGTTCATCACCGGCATCACTAGCGCGCAACGTCGGCACGACTGGCGATGGACCACCTACTCCGATGATCAGTTGATTCAGTTTTTCGTCATAGACCATGGCATCCCAGACGCTGCCACAGCCGTGGGACTTGCTGTACCAATCCGTCCCCCAGGTCTTGGCTAGATCGCGATAGAAAGGATCCTTCTCAGTTTTAGGATCATCAGGGACCGTATAGAAACGCCACTTATGTTCGCCACTCTTGGCATCAAAGGCGTCGACATATCCTCTCGTCATCCCCGAATCAGCGCAGGTATTACCCGTGAAAACCATACCTGCACCAACGCGAGGGGCCGCGCTGATGCCGTAGAACTCGGTCGGATTGCAACTCTTGACTTCCCAGCGCTTCTCGCCAGTTTTCTGGTCAACGGCAACCAAGCGACAATCGCCTGTAGCAATAATTGCATTATCTCCTTCAAGCGCGACGCCGCGATTGAACTGGCGCCCCCACAGGCCCAGCAGCGATTGTTTCATCGCTTCTTCAGGAGGATATTCAGACTTGAAATGCCACAGCAACTTTCCGGTCTTCAGATCATTTGCATATATTTGGCCACCTGGACCACCTTGATAGACAATGCCGTTCTTGACCAATGGATTGCCCACCAGGCCTGCATTGCTCGGCATCTCGACAGACCACGCAAGACCGAGGCCCTTTACTGTCGACTGGTTTATATTCTGCAAGTCCGAATGATGCTGCATCTCAGAGCCATTACCGAGAAACTCCCAATTAGTGTTTAATTGAGAGGCATCAGCAAGATGGGTGACCGCGCCCAAGATCCCAGCTGCGAGTACTGTTTTATTCAACATTCACATCCCCTATATAGTCGCAGCACGCAAAACCTTTATGCGACGTTATTATTTTCCGAGATGCCCACATGATTTAGTGTGCAAACCATTAACACCAAGACCCACACCATTAGATGTGTCGATCCGTGCTGCCTCGAGCTTCTGGAGAAGAAGACTGTCGACGCAAGAATAAAACAGTTCCACCTTAACCGAACAAGCAATACGTGTTATTCGAAAATCAAATAATCCATTCTTTCGATTAACAATCGATCAACCAAACGAAGAAACATCGATAATTGCGCTGACGTAAACATGAGAAAATGCGCAAGTTTTATTAAGCGCATCTATAAAATCATTAAACAACAGGCCACTCATAGGCATATTCGGGCAAGGAGGTCGTTGACACCAAGGGCGGAATAGTTACTTGTCTTTTGGCCATGCCCTGTATCTGGGAAAAATATTTGGAATGCCCATGGGAGTGGCACTGATCACAATGGGCTTCTCTTGATTGGGCTGGACATTACCAACTGGGGAGGGGCCAGCTGATAGGCGAGCTTGGTGCCAGGCGAATATGAGGGAATGTCTGAGCCGCCTTCACTAGGCAAGGTAGTCCAGGCCATTTGAGTGCGGCGCGCATGTCCAGCGCCAAGGTCATTCCGCCATCGGGCGAGAGCCGCTTCGTGAGTTTGGTGACTCACGAATCAGACGATGTCACTCCCTCAAAAACCGTCAATACGGCGTCTATCACTGCGCGGATCTTGGCGGTATGACGCAGGTCGCCGTGAGTGACCATCCATACCTCGTAGGGATGGCTGCGTGCTCGAGTGGGCCAGACACGGACCAGGCCATCCCGTTCGCCCATGTATAGGGGAAGCTCGCCCACGCCCAGACCGGCAGCAATGGCGTTTCGGACCATAACGCTGGAATTCACTGCGGTAACGATCCGGCCGGATGCGGCCGACTCGTCCACCAGGGTCACGTCGCGGCCTTCGGCCAAGTGGGGTTCGTACATCACCAGGTCGTGCCCCAGGAACCCGGTGCCGGGCTCGGGGGTGCCATGGACATCGAGGTACCCCGCCGAGGCGAACAGCCCCATGGGCCAACTGGCCAGGCGCCGTACCACAAGGTCCGGGTTGTCCGGCTTGCGCGTGCGGATGGCGATATCGGCTTCGCGGCGAGCGAGGTTGAGCACGTCCGACGAGCTGTTGAGATTGACCCTCACATCCGGATAGCGGGCGTGCACGCGCGCCATGGCCGGAATCACGAAATCGACGGCCAGGGAGTCAGTGGTGGTTACCCGCACTTCGCCGGAGAGCGCCTTGTCGCGCCCCTGTGCCCGGCGTACCAGCTCAAAAGCCGCGGTTTCCATACGTTCGGCCGCTTCCAAAACGGTTTCCCCTACCCCGGTCAACTGGAAGCCGCTGGAGGTACGCAGGAACAGGGTCGAGCCAAGCGCCTGCTCCATGGCGGCGATCCGCCGGCTAACCGTCGCCTGGTCCACGTTCAGTTCCCGGGCGGCGCCACGCAGCGTCTGCTGCCGGGTCATCGCCAGGAACACTCTTGCATCGTTCCAGTTCATTTCGCCTTCCTCCTGCTGCATTCCTGCAAACAGGGCTTGTGAAAACACTGCGCGACGGTGCCATCCCGCGCTCCTACGATGCTCGGCATCTCCCGTCATCGAGGTTCATGACATGCACAATCCCCCTCTCCCCCAGCATATGACCGCCATCGAGATCAGCCAGCCGGGCGGGCCGGAAGTCCTGCTGCCGACCCTCCGCCCCACGCCCGCACCACGGGGTCGGGAGGTCCTGATCCGGGTCCGGGCCGCCGGCGTCAACGGCCCTGACGTACTCCAGCGCAAGGGCCTGTACGACCCGCCGCCCGGTGCCTCGGATATCCCGGGCCTGGAGGTCGCTGGTGAAGTCGTGGCGCTGGGCGAAGGCGTGACCCAGTTGCGTATCGGCGAGCAAGTGATGGCGCTGATTCCCGGTGGCGGTTACGCCGAATATGCGGTGGCCGACGAACGCAACGCGCTGCCATTGCCGAAGGGGTTGGAACTCACCGAGGCGGCCGCCCTGCTGGAAACCTTCATGACCGTCTGGACCAACCTGTTCCAACGCGGGCAGTTCAAGGCAGGCGACAGTGTGCTGATCCACGGAGGCGCCTCCGGTATCGGCACCACCGCGACCATGCTGGCTCGTGCATTCGGCGCCTCCACTGTGATCACCACCATCCGCAACGAAGAGCAGCGTCAGGCCAGCCTGGCCCTGGGCGCCGACGTCGCGATCAACTATCAGACAGCGGATTTCGTTGAGGCCGCGCTGGCCGCCACGGCTGGCAAAGGCGTGGACGTGGTGGTCGACATCATCGGCGGTGACTACGTGAGCCAGAACTATCAGGCCGCCGCCATGAACGGACGCATCGTACAGATTGGCCTGCTGAAGGGGCCAGCCCAGAACGTCGACCTCTTCCCCATGTTGACCAAGCGCCTCACTCACCTCGGCTCCACCTTGCGTTCACGCAGCCACGAGGAGAAGGCTGCAATCATGGCGGAGCTGCAGGCTCACGTCTGGCCGCTGATCGAGTCCGGTCGGGTCAAGCCTCGGGTCAGCGCCACTTTCAGCCTACGGCAAGCCAGCGATGCTCATCGTCTGCTCGATACCGGCGGCCACATCGGCAAGGTCGTGCTGACGGCCTGATCCCACCGGGAGGTGCGATGCCCAGCGGGCATCGCATCCTTCGTCACAGACCCGAGCAGGCATGTCCTCCGTCCACTATGATCTCGGCCCCGTTCATGCCCCGCCCGGCGTCGGAAGCCAGAAGCAGCAACGCCCCCTCCAGGTCTTCATAGGTGCAGAAACGCCGCGACGGTACGCGCGCTCTCAGGCGCTCGCCCGCCTCGCTGGCGAGGAATCCATCGTTGATTTCAGTCACCACGTACCCCGGCGCGAGGGCGTTGACGCGAATGCCGAAGCGCGCCAGTTCCAGTGCCATGGAGCGGGTCAGGTGGCTGAGGCCAGCCTTCGCGGCGCAGTAAGGGCCAACGCCCCCGCCCACGCGCGATGCGAGGATCGACGTGACGTTGATCAGGCTGCCACCCTGCCCCGCCTCGACCATTCTTCGAGCTGCCTCCTGCGCGACCATCCAGGCGCCTTTCAGGTTGGTATCGAGAACGGCGTCCCAGTCTTCATCGCGATAGTCGAGGACGCGCTTCGTATCGCTGACTCCGGCATTGTTGACGACGATGTCCAGCCCGCCGAAGTCCGCCTGGATCGCATCCAGGCACTCCACCACCGATGCGCGGGCAGTCACGTCCAATGAATAGGCTTGGGCCTCGTGATCGTTGAAACGGATATCGCTGACCAGTTCATCCAGACGCTCTACCCGCCGCGCTGCGACGGCAACGCGAGCACCGGCGGCGGCCAGCACCCGCGCGAAGTGCCGGCCTAATCCGCTGGAGGCGCCGGTCACCAGGGCCCGCCGCCCGCGCAGATCGAAAGCCAGCAGCGGCGAACGGTTCATTGCGCACCGCCTTGCACACGCGCGAGGATCTTGCGCGCCAGACTCATGCGATGCACTTCGTTGGGGCCGTCGTAAATCCTGAAGCCACGGGCGTCGCGGAAGATGCGGTCGACAATTGCTTCGCTGGTGACGCCCTGGCCACCCAGCACCTGCACACTGCGATCGATCACTCTCCAAATGCTTTCGGAGCTGATCACCTTGGCCATGCTCGACTCGGAATTCCCACGTTCACCCTGGTCCAATACCCAGGCGCAATGCCAGATGGCAAGGCGCGTAGTGAGCAGGTCCATCTCGTTATCGGCAAGCATGAAGCCGACGCCCTGATGCTCGCCCAACACTTTGCCAAACGACTGGCGCCGGCCAGCATAGGCACAGGCCACGTCATGGGCGCGGCGCGCCTGCCCCAGCCAGCGCATGCAGTGGGTCAGGCGCGCAGGCGCGAGCCGCACTTGCGCATAGCGGAAGCCCTTGCCAACCTCGCCCAGCACATCACTGGCGGGCACCCGCAGGTTCTCGAAGCGCAACACCGCATGGCCACCAGTGAAGCAGCTGTCCAGGGAGTCCATCATGCGTTCGAGGATGAATCCGGGCCGGTCGGTATCGGTCAGGAACATGGTTGCGTTGCCGTCTTCCGTACGCGCCATGATGATCGCGAAGCTGGCACCCTCCGCGCCGGTGATCAGCCACTTGCGGCCATTGATGAGGTAATCGTCGCCGTCGCGCACGGCCGTAGTGGCCAGCATCGACGGATCGGAACCAGCGCCTGGCGCTGGCTCGGTCATGGCGAAGCAGGAGCGGATATGGCCCTGCACCAGCGGGCGCAACCAGCGGTCCTTCTGCTCCTCGGTCGCCACGACTTCCATCAGGTGGATGTTGCCCTCGTCGGGGGCATGGATGTTCATCGCGGTCGGGCCGAGCGGCGAATAGGCGGCCTCCTCGAACACGATTGCCTTGGCGGTGTGGGACAGTCCCAACCCGCCCATTTCGCGAGAGGCATGCGGCGTCAGCAGGCCACGTGCGCGGGCCTTCGCAACCAGTTCCTGACGTAGCTCGCCGGATGGACCGTGCGGCGTCTGTCGGGGGTCGTTCTCCAGCGGAATGATCTCCGTGGCGATGAATTCCCGTACACGGGCCTGCAGGTCTAGAAGGTCATCCGAAAGCGCAAAGTTCATGGGTGATTTCCTGTGGTGAAAAGGTTCAAGCCCTCAGCCCGGCCGGTTCGATGGCCAGGAAGAGGTTTTCCAGCACGGTGCCGTGGATACTGGCCTTGTGTGGGTCGTAGGGGGTGAAATTGAGCGTGCGAATGAGGGAGCCAAGGACCTGGTCGCCACGCATATCGATGTCGAGCACGTTTAGGCAGGCGGTGTCCTGCTCGAAGGCGGCGATACCGGCGAGCCCCAGGCCCGCCGCCCAGCCCAGCAGGATGCGATTGACAGCGTCATGGCTGACGATCAGGGCGCTGTCCCAGGCCGGGTCCTGCAGCAATTCGAAGAAGAGACTGAGCACGCGGCGCTGGAAGTCATCCCAACGCTCACCGCCGAGGAAGCGCGCCCCGGCGACACCCGCTGCACGGTATGCGCCAACCACCTGCTCCCGAAGCGCTTCGGCCGGAATCTCGCGCAGGCGTCCCGCGCGAATCTCACGAAGCTCGGGCATGGACTCCACCGGGACTTGATTCCCCTGCAACAGCAAGTCGAGCGTCTGCCTGGCGCGCGGATAGTCGGAGCACAGCACCCGGTCGATCGGAACATCCTGCAAGACCTGCCCAAGCGCCCACGCCTGCTGCGTGCCCGTGCGCGAAAGCGCCACGGTACGCGGGTCCAGTGGCCGCCCCAGTGCGTCGAAGTAGTCGACGTGCCCGTGCCTGACCAGGTAGCAACGGCGCCGCCGGATGTCGGACTCAGCGTGCATCGTTGAGCACCTTGGGATTGCTGATGCCGAGGCGTGCCCGGGTGATGGCCGCAAGCGCATCCAACAAGCGCGCCTGTTCGCCTCCGGGCTGATCGAAGATGCCCTGGCGAATGAACTGCGCTAGCAACGCCATTGCGTCGTCCCGAGTCAGCCCTGCCAATCCGCGCGGTTCCAGTACCTGCGCCAGGGCTTCGCATTCGAGGTCAGCAGCGCTATCACCCCGCTCGATCTCACGTGCGGCGATGGCCATGGCGCTGGCGATCATCCGGCAGTCATAGGCAAGGTTCGCGGGCAGCGCAGGAAGCAGCTCCCCAAGGAGCAGGCTGCGGGCGGTGGCCAAGAGTTCGGTTGCGTTCGGCGCGCTCATGACGTGGCTCCACTGAGGATGAGGATTTCGTGCTCCAGCTCCGGCACCATACGGCCGGTCAGCGCCAGCTCCAGAGACGTCTGCTGCCCGGTCAGGTGGCGCTGCGCCTGCTGCAACGCCACCACCGCCCAGCGCAGGTGGGCCATCAGTTGCCAGAAGCGCAGCTCCTCAGCGCCGGGACGATAGCCGGACACCGCTGCGTAGCCATCGAGGAAGTCATTCAGCTCCCCTACTCCGCCGGCCAGTCGGTCCGGGCGGGCGAACCGCCAGCAACGTGCAGTGAACCAGCCGATGTCCTCGCGGGGGTCGCCCCAGCCGGTGAACTCCCAATCGAGCACACCCGCCAGCCGTCCCCGGTCCACCATGTAATTGCCGGTGCGGTAATCCCGGTGAATCAGCCGCGCGGGGACCGGCGCGGGGCGGTGCAGTTCGCACCAGCGCAACCCCCACTCGATGACCGGGTGACTGCCCGGCAGTGCGTCGAGGTAGCTCCGGTACTGGTCGATGCTCGCCTGTACCGGGTCGGCAGCGGCGGCCGGCAGGAAGTCGAGCGCCGGATGTTCAGGCGTGATCCGGTGCAGCAGCGCCAGGCTTTCGCCCAGTTCGCCACAAAGCGCTGCGCGGGTTGGCTCAAGGGCCGGATCGGTGGTGAGGCGATGGCCGCTGGCCGTACCGCCGAGCGCCTGCATGACGAAGAAATCGCGCCCGATCACCTGCGTATCACGGCACAGCCAGAGCGGTTCCGGCGCCTTCACACCTGCCTGGTGCACTGCCTGCAACACGGCGAACTCCTGGGCCCGGTCCATGCTGACCGCCACCGAGGACGGCGCATCGGTGCGCAGAACCCAGCGCCGCTCGGCTTGCCAGGAGCCCGAGGACAACCTGGCCTTCAGTAGCCAGTTTTCCTGGATGGCACCGCCCGACAGGCGTTCGCAGCTTTCGATCTGGACACGCTCACAGCCGACCTGCTGAGCGAGAAATTCAGCCAGCGGCGCCAGGGCGTCTGGAATGTCGATCCGGTACGGGCCGGATCCTGGGGAGGGAATGCTATACATCGGCAGCTCTTGCTCACGGGTGATGACTTACGAGCGAGAGACAGCAAGAGCTATTCCAGTTCTCTATAAACCCTTACAACTCCTTTAATAACAACGCCTTAGGGTGCGCTTTGAAGCCTGTCCCGACTTATCAGCCCCCTTGCTCATTGCAGATCTGAATCCTTTGTTTCAGGCTAGAAAAGCCAGAACACCAGCGGACCCGACCATGCCAGATGCGCAGTACCTGCCCCGAGTCGTCGCCCTCATCACCCACCTCCGTGCCCCCGAAGGCGCCAGCCGAATGGCTCGGATCGTCCAGCAGGTGGTGCCCGATTATCACCAACGCGCCCAGGTGGAAATCGTCGAGACGACGGTCACCGAACTGCGACGCACCGGCAAGGAGCTGGAAAGCCGCGAGGACGTTGACCTGATCATCTGCTCCGGGGCCACCGCTGATTACCTGCGGCGCCATATCGGCACCACCATCCTGTCCATCCGCATGGGCGAGTACGACCTCATCCGCGCCCTGGACATGGCCAGGGCGCGGGCCACCAAGGTGGGCATCGTCAGCTTCCAGCAGGCTCACCCTGAACTGGACGCCATGGCCTCGCTGTTCACCGTCGACCTCCGTCAGGCGACTTACACCAGCTTCGACGAGGCACGTCAGCGCATTCGCGAACTGGTGGATGAGGGCTATCGGGTGATCGTGGGCTCTTCCACAGCAGTGGAAGTGGCCGAAGCGGCCGGCGCCCAGGGTGTGCTGGCGTTAAATGCCGACGCGGTGCGCCGGACGCTGGACGAAGCGCTGGCGATCTGCCGCAGCCGTACCCAGGCGCTGATCCAGCAGCAGCGCCTGAGCGCGGTGCTGCGCAACCTCAGCGATGGCGTGATCGCCGTTGACGCCGATGGCATCGTGCAATCGATCAATCCGCGTATGGCGCAATTGCTCGGCATTTCCGTCGACTGGGCAAGGCAGCGTCCTCTCGCCGAGCTGATGCCGGAACTCGACATCAGCAGCAGCCTGAACCAGGGCGAAAGCGAGGAGAACCGGCTGGTCCGCGTTGGTACCCGAACCCTGGTCGCCAATGTCACCCCGGTCATCGAGCATGGCAAACCCGACGGTGTGGTGATCTCCTGCCAGGAGACGAACGCCATCCAGCGCGCCGACCGCCGTATCCGCAGTCAGGCGCGCCCCCGTCAGTTCACCGCGCGCTACCACTTCGACCAGCTCCTCGGGCAGGCCGCCGATTTTCGTGCCCTGCTAGAACTGGCTCGGCGCTATGCCGACACGGACTCCACCGTACTGATCACCGGTGAAAGCGGCACCGGCAAGGAGCTGCTCGCGCAGAGCCTGCACAACGCCGGCCAGCGCCAGGCGGGGCCGTTCGTGGCGATCAACTGCGCGGCGTTCCCAGAAGCGCTGCTGGAAAGCGAACTTTTCGGCTACGAGGAAGGCGCCTTTACCGGTTCGCGCAAGGGCGGCAAGTCAGGCCTGATCGAAGCGGCGCATACCGGCACCCTGTTCCTCGACGAGATTGGTGACATGCCCGTGACCCTGCAGACCCGGCTCCTGCGTGTG
Organism: Pseudomonas sp. BN411; assembly: GCF_029871235.1. GTDB lineage: Bacteria > Pseudomonadota > Gammaproteobacteria > Pseudomonadales > Pseudomonadaceae > Metapseudomonas. Next base: position 20,203 of record NZ_SSOM01000044.1, on the reverse strand, counting down.
CTGCAGGAGCGTGAAGTGTTGCGTCTGGGCGCCTCGGAGCCGACCCCGGTGGACATACGCGTGGTCGCCGCGACCCATTGCGACCTGCGCGGACGGATTGCCGATGGCCGCTTCCGCGAGGACCTCTACTACCGCCTGAACATACTCCGCCTGGTCGTACCGCCCCTGCGCGAACGCACCGAGGATATCCGCCTGCTGGCCGGCGCCATCCTCGATCGGCTCGCGCTTCCGATGGCGGCCGCCAACGCTGGCCAGGCACTGCTGGATCGACTCATGCCGCGCCTCCAGGCGCACCGCTGGCCCGGCAACATTCGCGAACTGGAAAACCTGGTGGAGCGAGCAGCGCTGTCCGCGCAGACCCTCGATGACAACGATCAGGGCAACCCGGCTGGCCTGCGCGCCCTTTTTCCCGAGCTGTTTGAGCCCGGCGCCCAGGTAGCTGCAGCGGAACGCCCGGATACATCGGACCAAGCACTGCGCAGCGTCGCCAAAGCCAGCGAAATCGCCCATGTGCGTCGTGTAGTGGATGCCTGCGACGGCGACCTCGATGAAGCGGCGCGACAACTGGGCATCAGTCGTACCACCCTTTGGCGACGCCTGCGCGCGGGGCGTTCAGCCTAGCCCCACCCGTTTTGCACACGCTGCCGGTCGCCGCGACCAAGATTTCAACCCTGAAAAATCATTACAGAACTGAAATAGCAAGACGTGAACTGACGAGGTTCCACAAGGCGGACCAGCAGCTCATCGCCTCACTATCTCATTGAAATAAAAGGCTTAAATCCCTACATACCCATCACTGAAAGCGTCTGGCACAGCCCTTGCTCTGACCCGATTGAGAGGCTGTGACCGACCGGACCCAGCCTCTATGCCCAAACAAGAACAAGGCAGGAGGTTGCCCGTGCAAGGCCTGATGATGAATTTCAACCTGGGAATCACCGCAATCATGCGGCATGCACTCCAGGTTGCGGCCGATACTGAAATCGTTTCACTGTTTGCCGATGGCAGTGTGCATCGCTATCGCTATGCCGAGGCATTTGCACGAGTGGCCCGCCTGGCCAACGTCCTTGATGCCCTGGATTGCCCTCCGGGTGCGCGGGTTGGCACCCTGGCGTGGAACGACCATCGCCACTTCGAACTGCATTACGCCGTGCCCTGCTCCGGGCGCGTGTGTCACACCATCAACCCCAAGCTGTTCCCGGAGCAGATCCGCTACATCATCCACCACGCCGCAGACGATCTGCTGTTCATCGACCCGCAGTTCATTCCCCTGGTGGAAACGCTTCAGCATGAACTCCCCTCGGTACGGCGCTTTATTGCCCTCTGTGCAGAGGACGAACTACCCGCCAACAGCCTGCCCAACCTGCTCAGCTACGAAACGCTGCTGGCGCAGGCGGCGGACAGCTATGCCTGGCCGGAACTCGATGAGCGACAGGCCAGCGGCCTTTGCTACACCTCGGGCACCACCGGCAACCCAAAAGGCGTACTCACCAGCCACCGCAGCACCGTGCTCCACGGCATGGCGCAGAACATGGCCGACAATGTTGGCCTGCGCGCCCTGGACGTGGTGATGCCGCTCGTGCCGATGTTCCACGTCAACGCCTGGGGCATGCCGTACAACGCCGCCATGGTAGGCGCCAAGCTGGTCCTGCCCGGTCCCAAGGTGAGTGACGCGGCGGCGATGGTAAATCTGATCAACGATGAAGGCGTCACCTTCTCCCTGGCCGTACCGACCCTCTGGGCCAATATCAGCCAGTACCTGGCCACCCACGGCATCGCCGTGCCCACACTGAAACGCGCCGTCAGCGGCGGCGCCGCCTGCCCCCTGGCACTGATCGAAGCCATGGCCCAGCACAACATCGCCCTGGAGAACGGCTGGGGCATGACCGAGATGAGCCCCATGGGTAGCTACAACCGCTATCAACCCTGGTATGCCGAGCTGGATGACAGCGCACGCGGCCCGCAATTGCTCAAGTCCGGGCGGGCACTGTTCGGCGTGGAAATGCGCCTGGTCGACGAGACCGGGAAACTCCAGCCCCATGACGGCCAGGCTTCCGGCGCGCTGCAAGTACGCGGGCCCTGGGTGCGCAGCGGTTACTTCGGTCAAGAGGGTTCCGAAGAATGGTTCGACACCGGTGACGTCGCCACCATCGACCCGCGCGGCTACATGCAGATCACCGACCGCATCAAGGACGTCATCAAGTCCGGCGGCGAATGGATCTGCTCCGTGGAAATCGAAAACGCCGTGATGGCCCATCCGCAAGTGGCCGAAGCGGCTGTGATCGGCGTCGCCCATCCACGCTGGAGCGAACGCCCATTGCTGGTGGTGGTGCCGCGCCAGGCAGACGCCGCGCCGAGCCACGAGGAGTTGATCCGTTTCCTGGAGGGCAAGGTGCCGAAATGGTGGCTGCCCGACGCCAGCGAACGGCTGGATGAACTGCCCCACACGGCCACCGGCAAAGTCAGCAAGAAAACTTTGCGCGAGCTGTTCAGCGACTACGCCTGGCGCTGATCGACACCTCAATTCCCCTCCTCACGGCCCGTCCTCCCAGACGGGTCGACGGGCAGCCCTACAACAAAAACAAGCGGAGGCACCATGTCCAGCACACCCGAAGACCACGCCGAACACTATCGCCGCATCCGGCAGGACCCGAGGTACATCGCCCTCACCCGAGCCCGCTCGCGTACCAGTTGGTGGCTCACGCTGCTGGTACTGGCGAGTTACTTCCTGTTCATGGGGGTGGCCGCCATACGACCGGACCTCCTGCACCTCCCGCTCTACGCCGGCAGCCATCTCAGTCTCGGCATTCCGCTGGGCGCCCTGCTGATCCTGGCGACCTGGCTGCTGACCGGCTGGTACGTGCACCGCGCGAACACCCACTTCGACCGTCTCGGCAACAGCATCATCGAGGAGAGCCAGGCATGAAACGCACCTCAATCGGCGGCCTGGCCGCACTGCCCCTGTTCGCGCAGGCCGGTGAAATCGGCCAGCCGGGTCCGAACCTGCACGCCATCGGCATCTTTCTCCTGTTCGTTGGCATCACCCTGCTGATCACCTGGTGGGCGGCACGGCGGACCCAATCCACCCACGACTTCTACACCGCCGGCGGCGGCATCACCGGCTTGCAGAATGGCCTGGCCATCGCTGGCGACTACATGTCCGCGTCCACCCTCTTGGGGCTGTCGAGCCTGATCTTCGCCAAGGGCTATGACGGGGTCATCTACGTCACCGGCTTCTTCATCGGCTGGCCGGTGCTGACCTTCCTGATGGCCGAGCGCCTGCGTAACCTCGGCAAGTACACCTTCGCCGACATCGTCTCTTTCCGCCTCGACCAGCGCCGCATCCGCATCCTCGCGGCCTGCGGCTCGCTGACGGTGGTGAGTTGCTATCTGCTGCTGCAAATGGTTGGCGCCGGCCAGTTGATCAAGTTGCTGTTCGGCCTGGACTACAGCGTCGCAGTGGTGCTGGTTGGCCTGCTCATGCTGGTCTACGTGGTGTTCGGCGGCATGCTCGCCACCACCTGGGTACAAATCACCAAGGCCATCCTATTGCTGGTCGGCGGCACCACCCTGATGCTGATGGCCTTGGCGCAGTTCGATTTCAGCCTGGAAACCCTGGCACGCCGTGCCGTGGAAAGCCACGCCAGCGGCTGGAACCTGATGGGCCCCGGCAGCATGCTGTCCAACCCGGTGAACGTGGCGTCCATGGCGCTGGGCCTGGTATTCGGCCTGGCCGGCCTGCCGCATATCCTGATGCGCTTCTTCACCGTGCCCAACGCCCGCGAGGCACGCAAATCGGTGTTCTACGCCTCGGGCTTCATCGGATTCTTCTTCCTGGTGGTCTGCGTGCTCGGCTTCGCCGCCATCGTCATCGTCGGCACCGACCCGCAGTACTTCGTCGACGGCAAGCTGGGCGGCGCCCTGGTTGGCGGCAGCAACATGGTGGCGATGCACCTGGCCAAGGCGGTGGGCGGCAACCTGTTCCTCGGATTTCTCTCCGCCGTAGCCTTCGCCACCATTCTCGCGGTGGTCGCCGGGCTCACCCTGGCCGGCGCCTCGGCCATCTCCCACGACCTCTACGTCACCGTGATCAAGCGTGGCCAGGCCAGCGAAGCACAGGAAATGCGGGTCTCGCGCCTGGCCGTGCTCGGCCTCGGCCTGCTGGCGATCACACTCGGTATTCTTTTCGAGCAGGTGAACATCGCCTTCCTGGTCGGCCTCACCTTCGGCATCGCCGCGTCAGCCAACTTCCCGGTGCTAATCATGGCCATGTATTGGCAGGGCCTGACCACCCGCGGCGCAATCTGGGGCGGACTCACGGGGCTGGTCAGCGCTCTGGCGCTGGTGATCCTCTCGCCCACCGTCTGGGTCACGGTGCTCGGCCACGACAAGGCGATCTTCCCCTATGACCACCCTGCGCTGTTCTCCATGCCATTGGCCTTCCTGGTCATCGTGCTGGTGTCCAGGTTCGACCGCAGCGCGCAGGCCGCGCGGGACCGCCAGGGCTTCGCCGACCAGGCCGTGCGCGCCGAGACAGGCCTCGGCATGGCGGGGGCGACCGCGCACTGACAGCCCCCACCACCGGCACCGCTCTCGCGTCGCCGACTGTTGAGCGTGGCGCGGTCCTGGCTCCTTTGGACCGCGTCCTTTTTATTCCCGCCCTACCCCAACAACAAGAAACAGAGGACTCACCATGCATCGCAACACCTTCACCGCCGGCCTGCTTCTGGCCGGTGGCGCCTTCGGCTTGCCCAGCATATCCCTGGCGGACTTCGCCAAGGACAGCAAGGCCAGTCTGGAACTACGCAACTTCTACATGAACCGTGACTTCCGCCAGAGCGGCGCTACTCAGGCCAAGGCCGAAGAGTGGGCCCAAGGCTTCCTGCTGCGCTACGAGTCGGGCTTCAGCGAGGGCCGCATCGGCGTGGGCGTCGACGCGCTGGGATTGCTCGGTGTGAAGCTCGACTCGGGTGCGCAACGCAGTGGCACCCAACTGCTAAAGCAAGACCGGGAAACCCGCCGCGCCCAGGACGAATACGCCGAGCTGGGACTTACCGCCAAGCTCAAGGTCTCACGCACATTGCTGAAGCTGGGAACCCTTCAGCCGCGCCTGCCATCGGTTGCCTACAACGACGGCCGCCTATTGCCCCAGACCTTTCGCGGCGGCCACCTGAGCTCGCAGGAAATCGACGATCTGACCCTGGACGCCGGACGGCTCACCCAGGTCAACCAGCGCAATTCCTCCGACTACGAGGACATGACGGTCAGCAATGGCAGCGCCGGGGGCATTGGCGTGAAGAGCAGCAAGACGAGCGACGCCTTCAACTTTGCCGGCCTCACCTACCAGTGGAACAGCCAGTTGGCGACTGCTTACCACTACGGCGAGCTGGAAGACCTCTACCGTCAGCACATCCTCAACCTCACTCACAGCCTTGCGCTCTCGCCGCAACAATCGCTGCGTACCGAATTGCGCGCGGCCAGAGCCAACGATGCCGGCAGCAGCAATGTCGACAACGACGCCTATGGCGCCATGCTGACCTACCGCTTCGCCGCCCATTCTCTCGGCGTCGCCTACCAGCGCATGGCGGGAGACACGGGCTATGCGTACATCGCCGGTAGCGACCCATTCCTGTTCAACTACGTCCAGTTCGGCGACTTCGCCAACCGTGACGAGCGTTCCTGGCAGCTGCGCTACGACTACGACTTCGCCGCCATGGGGATACCAGGACTGACCTTCATGACCCGTTACATCACGGGCGACGGTATCGAGTTGGGCGCTGGCAAAGCGAATGGCAAGGAATGGGAGCGCAATACGGATATCGCCTATGTGTTCCAGAGCGGAGCGCTGAAGAACCTCGGCGTGAAATGGCGCAACGCCACAGTACGCACTCGCCACTTCGGTAACGATCTGGACGATAACCGTCTGATCCTCAGCTACACACTGCCAGTCTGGTAACCCCAGGGCGCGGGCGGGTCATTCCCGCCCGCGCGGGGAAGTCAGGTGACGCGGGTCGAGCGAATGATGTGCGGCACAGACTGCAGCAGCGGCTCAGCCTTCTTCAAGGCTTGCAGCAGGTGCTCCGTCTGCCAGTGGGCGGCCTCGTCGCCTGCTGTTTTCCAGACCTCGAACGAGCAGAACTCCAGAGCATCTTCCGTGGACTGGTAGTAGGCATATTCGAGGCAACCTGGCTCTCCACGCGTAAGCGTGCTGAGTTCGCGCAGCAGCTCCAGCATCTCGCTGACGGCCTCGGGCCTGACCCTGAAGTACGCCATCACATACAGCGGAAAAGACATTGGAAATTTTCTCCGGAAAAAGCGAACGCCCCCGGCCGTGCGTGGCGGCGCGGGGGCGTTTGCAAGGGCCTCTATCAGCCGGCGAGTGCCTTCAGGACCAGCTCCGCGACCGGTGCGCCAGACGCAGGGTTCTGACCAGTGATGACCCGTTGATCAGCCACGGCGAACGGCAGCCAGGGTTCGGCGGCCTTCTTGTAGATCGCCCCGCGTTTCACCATTTCGTCTTCCGTCAGGTAGGGAACGTACTTGTCCAGCTCCGCGAGCTTCTCTTCGGCATTGGAGAAACCCGTGACTTCCTTGCCCTTGATCAGCAGCGAGCCATCGGAAAGCTCAATGTTCAAAAGCCCGACCGCGCCGTGACATACCGAGGAGACGATGCCGCCGTTCTCGTAGATGCGACGGCTCAGCGCCTGCAGTTCTTCATTGTCAGGGAAGTCCCAGACCACCCCGTGACCGCCGGCGTAGTAGATCACCGCGTAGTCATCGGGGTTGACCTCGCTTGGCTTCATGGTAGAGCCCAGGCGATTCATGAAGTCCTTGTCCTGGTACCACTCCCAGTCAACCGCCTCAGCCATTGCCAGGCTGTGGGGATCGATAGGCGTGTAACCGCCCTTCGGGCTGACGTAGTCGACCTGGTAGCCGGCTGCCTCGACCTTCTTCACGAAGTGAACGGCCTCACCCAGCCAAAGGCCTGTGGCCCGTGCGAGGTTTGGGTATTTGGGGAAACTGGTCAGCACCACCAGCATCTTCTTGCTCATGTCACACCTCATTGCTGCGTTGTGGAAGGACAGGCCCGGCCTCGTTCAGAGAGGCCCATCCGTCAGGAAGCGGTACGGATCGGTTCGGCTTCAGGGAGCCTCGACCAAGCTGGTTCGACCAAGGGCGGCGAACCATGCGGCATTGTCCCAGTAAGCCTTCATCTGGCTGATCCGCTGGTGATCGTCGATCCGAACAATGAAAACGTGGGGCAAATGGAATTGGCGCCCCTTGTTGCGGATACCAAAGGCATCACGGGACTGTGTGCCGCTGATGGTCACTTCGAGGATCGCGGTACGGCCGTCAGCACAGGGATAGGCTGCAGTGATCTCATTGGAAAGATCGGGAAACACTTCGATCAAGGCCGACCAGATGGCGCACCCGGCCTCTTCTGCGAAGCCCTCCAGCGCGATTGGGAGATAGTCGATCCGCCCCTCTGGGGCAAAGCAAGCCAACATCTCCGTCAGGTCATGGGCCCGATAACTGGCAAAAAAAAGTTGTGCGACCTCCAATGCAGACTTCACTTTTCCAGACCCCACTGCTTGTTCGGTTCGAGGAAACCGGGCGGCCGCACCGGTGAGTTGCCACCTTAGTCGCCGGTCCGATTGCTCGGTAGACGCCGGATCAGAAATCACTATTTCAAAAATGGAACACCACGCGATGTATGACCTGAATGAACTCTATTACTTCATCCAAGTCGTCGATCATCAGGGGATCGGTGCCGCCAGCCGCGCGTTGGGCGTAACCAAGTCGAAGCTGAGCCGTCATCTCGCGGCACTGGAAGAGCGTCTCGGAGTGCGTCTGATCAACCGCTCCACGCGTCAGTTCTCAGTGACCGATCTCGGCACGGCCTACTACCAACACTGCTTGACGATGCTGGAGGGAGCACAGGCGGCACAGGCCGTGATCGACAACGACCAGGCAGCGCCGCGCGGACTGGTACGCATTGCCTGCCCCACCGCCCTGCTCAATTTCCTGGTGGCCGGCATGCTGGCACGCTTCATGGACCGTTATCCGGAAGTAGAGGTGCATCTGGAGAGCACAAATCGCCAGGTCGATCCGTTGCGCGAAGGGTTCGATGTCGTGCTGCGGGTCGGCTTCCCGCCTTTCGAGGACAGCGGGCTCACCATGAAACGTCTTTCGGCAAGCCCGCAGGAACTGGTCGCCAGTCCTGGCTTGATCGAGCGTGTAGGCCCCGCTCGCAGCCTCGCAGACCTGGCTCGCTTCCCGAGCTTGGGCATGGGACCGAGCGCGCCCCAGTACGAGTGGAACATGGAGGACCGTGGCGGCATCCAGGCGACCGTGCGTCATATGCCACGCCTGGTCACTGACGACATGATCACCTTGCGCCGCGTCGCCCTGGAGGGCGGCGGCATTGTTCAACTACCCAAGCTGGTGGTGTTCAAAGACATCCGCAATGGGGTACTGCAGCCGGTACTGGACGATTGGAGACCGAAGGGTGGCATTGTCCATGCCCTCTTCCCCACGCGCCGCGGGATGCCCCATTCCGTCAGGACCCTGCTCAACTTCCTGGGAAACAGCTTTGAGGCTCTCGACTTCGAAAATCTCTACGAAGGATATGTACTGCGTGGGGATGAGGACGCCTGCTTTTTAACTAACTCTCGGCTCTAGTGGGCGATGAACTTGGCGGGCGAATCGGGCCAGAAGCCTCTTTCCGGTAGACGCACTCAGAACCGTACGTAGTAGTCCGCTTTCGGCCTTTAGCGGACATGCGGACGAGCTCCGCTCTGGTCGACTCACCAGAAAAGTCGAATGAACAGCGCCGGTCAGCTTGTGATGCTCGTCCGACCTGGCCCGGCGGTCGAAGCGCAGTTCTCCCGTCTCGTTCTGATCAGCAGGGTCAGCAGCGCCGTCACGCCGATGCTGAACAGGTAGAGCGCCTGAGGCCCGGATCGCTCCATGAGCGTGCCTGCAACCAGCGGCCCGACGGCGGCACCGATGCCGAAAGCCATCAGCAGCACCCCGGCTACGGCCACCCGGAGTTCGGCTTCCAGGTTGTCGTTCGCATGCGAGACACCCAGTGGATACAAGCAGAACTGCAAGAAGCCGATGATTGCGCCGGCCAACATCGCCCATCTCGCGCCCGGTGCGTCGATAACGGCCAATGGTAAGTAGGCAACGCAGAGCAAGATAGAGATCAGGCGAATCAGTGCGACACGGGAATAACGGTCCGAAAGCATGCCAAGGGGAAGTTGCGCGATGAGCCCCGCGGCGATGCTCAGCGCCATGAACTGACCGACCTCCTCGGGCGAGAATCCCAGCTGCGCCGCGAAGATTGGTGTCAATCCGTAGAAGCAGCCATTCAACAGCCCCGAGACAAACACGGTGCCCAGGGCCTGGGGCAGTCTGCGAATGTAGAGCATCGGCTGCACGCGCACTTGGCTGATGGCGCTCGGCTCCGCGCCACGGTGCAGCGCCATGGGCACAATTCCAATGGCAAAGGCGATGGCCACGCCGGACAGGACCAATGCACCCAGCCCATGGCCGAGGCCAAGGAGCAGTTGCCCGAGCATCATGCCGACGTAGCTCGCCACCATGTACAACGACAGGGCGCCGCCACGGCGATCCGACGGTGCGCAGTCGTTGAGCCAGCTTTCGATGACCATCATCTGGCACATCATTGCCACGCCCACAATGAATCTCAACGCTAGCCAGAGCGGCAGCCAGTCGCTGAACTGATGGCCGAGCACCGCAGTCACTATCACTCCGGCAGCGGCCACGAATGCGCGGATGTGGGAGACACGGCCGATCAGCCAGTATCCGACTCGCCCCCCCACCACCATCCCCAGTGCATTGGCGGCCATGAGACCGCCACCCCAGAACTCCGCGGCCCCCGCGGTATCCAGGCGCAGTGCCAGGTAAGTCATCAGCAGACTTGAGCCCAGCTGCATCAGCAGGGTCGCGGTATAGATCGGTCCGAATACCTTGGTGAGCGCGAACAAGTTGTGTCCCCAAGTCAGTTGTCAGGCGAGCCCATGGCGCTGCTTCCAGTCGCCCGGATGAACGACGTAGCCGAATAACGCATGGCCTCCGTAGACGAGATCGGTCCCTTCGGGGATCCACAGCAGTTGCCCCGGTTCCACCCGATACAGCTCGCCATTGGCCCTCAGCTCGAAACAACCTTCGATGACGAAGATCACCTCGTCGTACAGCAGCGTCCATGCGACTTCGGCGCCCTCCCACCGTGCGAAGCCGATAGCCAGGTTGGGAGACACCTCATTGCTGACGGCACGGGCGACCGCCGCGCCGCCCGGCGGTCCGCCACGATGGGTGAATTCCAGGCTCCGGTGATCCACCAGCAGCACCGGCCCTCTTCCACTCGGAGCCATGGTCATAGCTCGCTCCTGCTGTTCCAGGCCGCCCAGCGGATACGCGTACGCACCCCCATTCCGAGGAAAGGCTCCGGCGGGTTGAGCGAAGGTATGCCGGTCACGGCCTGGATGTCGCTGAGCAGCGAGGACTCCGCACCTACCACCCGGTCGGCCAGCAGCCTTCCGGAAATGGTGCCCCAGGCGGCGCCGACGCCGTTGTCGCAAGCCGTGGCGAATACCCCATCGTCCAGTTGGCCGAAGAAGTTGGTGAAGTTCCGCGAGATGGCGTAGGCCCCGCCCCAGGTGTGGGTGAACGGCACGCCGGCGAGCTGCGGATAGCGTGCGAGGAAGGCCTTGCGATGATCGTCGCGGATCTTCGCGCGGGTTCCTTCGCCGACGCTGTTCCCGTAACGCGGCACGTGCTTGTAGGTGTTGCGGATGATCAGGCGACGATCCTGGGTCATCCGCACCGTGGTGCCGGCATGGTCGGCCGGCGTCAGGCCCCAATCGGCCTGGATGCCGATGGCGCGCACTTCCTCATCGGTCAGCGGGCGCGTCCAGCTGGCGAACGTCATGACCGGCAGCAGGCGGTTGCGGAGGTAGCCGAACTCCTGGGTGAAGATACTGGTGCCCAGCAGCACGCTCGGAGTACGGATCGACCCATCCTTGCCATGGAGTACCCAGTGCCCGCCAGCTTGCTTTTCCAGGCGCTGGATGGGCGACTCTTCGAGCACCTCGACATTCTCCGGCAAGGACGCGCCGAGCCCGCGCACCAGGGCGGCCGGCTGCATCAGGTAGCAGCCGGGAGTGAAGATGGCGCGGCTGTAGTAGTGGCTTCCCAGCACGCCGGCCAACTCGTCGCGCTCCACCAGACGGTAGGGCTCGCCGAGGTCGGCCATCAGCTTCTCGAAATGATCGAGATAGGCGAGTCCGCGCTCGCCCACGGCGCCCTGGTACTTGCCGGCATGGGACCACTGGCAGTCGATGCCATGGCGGTCGATCAGCGTCTGCAGTTGGTCGATGGCGGCACGGTTGAGCCCGAGCAGACGTTGCTTGTGTCGCGGCTCTGGATGTTCCAGCGCGAACTTGTGCGGCAGGTCGATGACAAAGCCCGAGTTGCGGCCCGAGGCGCCGTAGCCGATGCGCTGGGCATCCACTAGCAGGATGCGCGACTGCGGCAGGTGCTCGGCCAGTCTGCGCGCGGCGGCCAGGCCGGCGAAGCCCGCGCCGATCACCACATGGTCGGCGTTCTGCACGCCGCTCAGGCGTTTGCAGGGAAGCGGTTCGGGCAGGGCGGCATACCAGCCACAAGTGCGATCATCGTGAGGCAGATTAACGATACTGTTCATGGTTCGGCTCTCAAGCCACGTTCTGTGGGATGTCCTGGCAGCTCTGCAGCCAGGCATTGCGTTTCTGTTGTGCCTGGCGTCCGAGAAGGACAAAGCCACGCATGGCACCGGAGGCGTCATGGAAGGCCGCGCTCAGCCCATCGCCGGTCGCATCGCAGCGCCATTGGCCCTCGCAATTGACCGGTGGCGGCAGCAGGCAGAGCGGTGCCGCCGGGGTCTTCACCGTCACCGGCATGAGCGGGTAGCTGACGGCCGTCGGCTGGCCCACCAGGGTCCGGGCCAATGCGCGGATACCCTCGTTGATCGGCGCGAGATAAGGCAGCAACTGCCCATCGACCTCAATGCAGTCGCCCAGGGCGTAGATGCCGGGCCTGGAGGTCTGCAACGAGGCATCCACCTTGATGCCGCGCCCACAGTGCAAACCGGCGTCCGCAGCCAGTTGCAGATTCGGCCGCAGGCCGACGGCGGAGAGCACCAGGTCCGCCTCGACGACCTCACCGTCGGCCAGGGTCAGACGGTAACCGTCGGCCCCCTGCTCGATGCGCTGCAAGGTCGTGCGCAGGTTCCACCGCACCCCGAGGCCGGACAGTGCCTGTTGCAACTGCTGGCCTGCCGCTTCCGGTAGCAGGCGCTCCATCGGCCAGGCGCCGAGGCCTATCACCCGCACCTGGTAGCCACTGCTCGCCAGGTCGTTGGCGAACTCGCAGCCGATCAGGCCATCGCCGAGGATCGCCACCCGGCGCACGCCCTCCAGGCGCTCACGGAATGCCTGGTAGTCCTGCAGGTTGTTGACGCTCAGCAGTGCATCGGCGCAACCCTCGATGGGCAACCGCACGGGTGAGGCACCGCTGGCCAGGACCAGTTGGCCGTAGTCCATTTCACCCAGGCTGGTGTACAGGCGCCTGGCCTCGGTATCGATTCGCTCGACCCTGCAATGGGTGTAGATGCGGATGCCCAGGCGCCGCTCCAGGGTCATCGGGCTCTCCGTCGCCAGGGCCGCCGCACTGCGACCCTGCGCCAGGGCAATGGACAGCGCCGGCTTGGAGTAGGTATGCCCGGACTCCTGGGTCAGCACACGGATATCCAGCTGCGGGTTGGCCCTGCGCAGCTCCTGGGCCAGGCCGTAACCGGCATGGCCGCTGCCGATGATGACCACCGGCCCGGCAGGCACGACGGCCGCCAGCGGTTGCTTGGCCGCGGCCGGCGGAGCGGCGACGGCGGTGACCGGCTCGCTGATCTCGATCATCTCGAAATCGGACTTGCCGACCTTGCAGTCCGGGCACAGCCAGTCTTCCGGCACATCTTCCCAGCGCGTGCCCGCGGCAATGCCGTCGTCCGGCCAACCAAGGGCCTCGTCATAGATCAGGCCACAGATGATGCAGAGCCATTTCTTCATCGCCGCAACCTCCTCACTCGCCCTTGATCCGCAGTGCCAGGTTCTTGGTGCGGACGTAGCTGTAGAGCGCCTCCTGGCCCTTCTCCCGACCGAAGCCGGACAGCCCCACCCCGCCAAACGGCGTTTCGATGCCGCCGGCGTACCATTCGTTGACGAATACCTGGCCGGCCCGCAGGCGCCGAGCGCAACGCAAGGCACGATTGAGATCCTGGGTGAAGACCCCAGCCACCAGTCCGAACTCGGTGCCGTTGGCGATGGCGATGGCCTCCTCCTCGGTATCGAATGGAATCACCGCGAGGACCGGCCCGAAGACCTCGGCCTGGGCGATCTCCATGTCCGGGCGGACATCGCGGAACACCGTCGGCGCCATGAAGTGCCCGCCAAGGCCGCTGAGCGCCTCGCCGCCGGTGGCGACCACCGCACCTTCTTCCTGGGCGCGCCGGCACAGGGCCTGGATACCGTCGAGCTGGCCGGCGGAAATCACCGGAGTCAGGTCCGGATCGTCCTGGCCGAGGCCGGCTTTCAAACCCTCCGCCATCGCTGCCACATCAGCCACCACCTCGTCGTAGACCGAGCGATGCACCAGCAGGCGGGACATGGCCGAGCAGACCTGACCGGCATTGAAGAAGATGCCATTGCGGACACTGGCGAGCAGTTGCTCGCGATCGGCATCGGGGAACACCAGCGCAGCGGACTTGCCGCCCAGCTCCATGACACTGGGGATGGCGTGTTCGGCAGCGGCACGCAGGATACTCTGGCCGGTGCCGACGGAGCCGGTGAAGACGATCTGGTCGACCTCGCGATGCCCCGCCAGATAGGCGCCGACTTCGCGGCCGCGGCCGCAGATCAGGTTCACCGCGCCGCGCGGCAACCCGGCACGTTCGATGGCCTTCAGCAGGACGCACAAGCCCAGCGGGGAAAGCTCCGGCGACTTGATCACCACCGCGTTGCCGGCGGCGAGCGCCGGCGCCAGGGAGCGGGCGCAGATGGACACGGGGAAGTTCCACGGCACGATCTGCAGCGACACCCCCATGGGGTCATAGACGGTGAAGTCCATGTAGCCATTGCCGAGGGGAATGGACGTCCCCTCGATCTTGTCGGCCATGCCGGCGTAGTACTCGAAGTAGCGCGCGGCCTCGACGAATTCGTCGCGGGCATCACGCAGGCTCTTGCCGTTCTCCTGGCACAGCACCCAGGCGCCCTCCTCCGTCACGGCGCGAATCTGCGCCGCGACGCTCAGCAGCCAGGCGACCCGTTGCGCCGGGCGCGGCCGGGTCAGCTCGCCGCTGTCGGCGCAGCGGCGCGCCGCCTGGATGGCGCGCTCCGCGTCGGCCACTGTGGCCTGGGCGATGGTGGCGACCGCTTCGGTGGTGCCGGGGTTGTGGACGCCGAGGTGTTGCTCACTGTCGGTCCACTGGCCGTCGATGAAGTTCAGCCAGTGCGATGCGATCGAATGCATGGCGATTTCCTCAGGCGCTGTGGGCGTTGTCGAGCAACTGGCGGGCGGCCCACTTGTGGAAGTAGTGGGTCGGCAGATCCATCTCGGGCGAGAACGCACCGCCGTTGTAACCGGGAGAGCTGCGGCCCATCTGCATGCCCTCTACCGAGGCGATGTCCTCGGCGAAGACCACGCGCCAGGACTCCATGACGGCTTTGCGCGCCATGTCGAAGCGGCTGTCGAGGGCCTCGTCGCCGACATAGAAGAGACGCAGGTGCTCGACGGTCTTACCGGGCGCGATCGGCTCCAGCATCATGGCGAAGGCGTGATCCGCCTGGATGCCCAGCAGGACGTTGGGGAAGAAGGCGACGTACTCCGCCGTGCGCAGGCGGTCGGTCGGCCAGGAGGGGAAGATCGGCAGGTGGGTGCCGGCGACATCGGACAGGTTGTAGGCGTGGCTGCCCTGGCCGGCGAACTGGTCGAACATGATGTTGTAGTGGTCTTCCAGGCGCGAGTAGCTGTTCAGGCTCGGGTGTACCCACGGCAGGTGGTAGGCCTCGCAGTAGTTCTCCACCGCCAGCTTCCAGTTGCAGTTGACCTCGATGCTCATGGCACCGCTGTTGGCCTCGCGACGCAGCAGGCCCATGCCGTCGGTGCCGAGGAACTGGGTCCAGCGCTCGGTCAGCGGCGCGAGCTGCTCTTCCAGGTCCGGCGCATCGGCGGACAGGTTGATGAACACCATGTCCATCCAGATCGCGCTGCGCAGGGCCTTCAGGCCGTGTTTCTCGCAGGCGAAGCGTTCGTCCTTGTGCTGGTTGATCCCGCCGACGTGCGGCGTGCCTTTCAGGCCACCGTTCAGGTCATAGGTCCAGGAGTGGTAGGGGCAGCGGATCACGCCCTGCACTTCGCCCGCCTGTTGCACCAACTTCACGCCGCGATGGCTGCAGACGTTGTGGAAGACCTGAACCACACCTTCTCGGTTGCGCATCATCAGCAGCGGCAGGCCCATGAAGTCCACCGGCTTCACATAGCTGTTCTTCGGCAGGTCGCTGGCAAAACCAATGCAGGCCCAGTTGCGGCCGAGCACATGGTCCCGCTCCAGTTCGAAGTAGCGCTGCTCGGTGTAGAACTCGTTGGTCAGGCCGTGCGCCTGATGGATGGGAGCCAGGACGGTTTCCAGGGCATGGGTCGGAATAAGGCAGGGAGCAGTCGAAGTCATTGTTGTTCTCTCTTGCTAGCACGGAAGGAAATGCGCAGCCGATGGGCCTGCTGCATGGCGGCGAGTTTCGGCAAGAGACGGAGCAGTCGACAAACGATATTTTTTGGCTGATTAATTACTTTTGCTCACTAATTAGAAAACCTCAATATCAAACAAAGCCCACATATTCAGTGGCTTGTAAGCAGTCATAGCGGGCAATCCTATTAATGATTACTGGTAATAAGTTGATGAGGAGAAATGAGTTGTCCGCGTGAAAGGCTTCCCCCATTTTGATGCCACTTCTCGGATCTCGAATGATTCGAGAACGCCCTGCGCTGGAGCGGTGGCCACAGGCAAAAGCCGGTGGCAAACCCCGCTTCAACGAGCAAAGCCCTCAAACCCTTGAACAAAAATAAAAGGGGACAAACATGCGTGCAGAGTCCGGCCCTCTCAAAGGCCTAAACCCGACCGTAACCCTGATCTCGATAGCAACCGTGGTGCTATTCGTACTGTTCTGCGCGCTCATGGACGAGCAAGCGGCCGAAGCCTTCGAATCGGCGTCAACCTTCATCCTGAACAACTTCAAGTGGTATTACCTGGCACTGGTGAGCGGTGCCCTCGGCCTCCTGATCTGGATCTCCATCAGCCGTTTCGGAACCTTGAAACTCGGTGCCCACGACGACGAACCAGAGTTCAGCTTCGGTTCCTGGATCGCCATGCTCTTCAGCGCCGGGATGGGCATCGGCCTGATCTTCTGGTCCGTCGCCGAGCCAATGCTGCACTACGCCGACAACCCCTTTTCCAAGGGGCTGACAGATGAAGCCGCGAGCATGGCCATGCGGATAACCCTGTTCCATTGGGGCCTGCACCCCTGGGCGATCTTCTCCCTGATCGGCCTGAGCCTGGCCTACTTCGCCTATCGCAAGGGTTTGCCCCTGGCGCTGCGCTCCCTGCTGTATCCCCTCATCGGCGACCGCATCTACGGCTGGATCGGCCATGTCGTGGACATCATGGGCGTCGCCATCACGGCGTTCGGCGTGTCCCAGTCCCTCGGCCTGGGTGTGGCGCAAATCAATACCGGGCTTCACCTGGTGTTCGGCTTGCCCATCAGCACCGTGCTCCAGCTGTCCATCATCCTGGGGGTCACCATCATCGCCTCCGTCTCCCTCCTCGCGGGCCTGTCGAAAGGGATGAAGCGGATTTCAACGCTCAACATGTACATCTCCTTCGTACTGATGCTGATCGTCCTCGCCCTCGGACCGACCCGTTACATCCTCAATCTCATGTTCGAATCCACCGGGGACTATGTGCAGAACCTGGTCGGTCTGAGCCTCTGGATGGATACCCAGAAAGACACCGAATGGCAGAACTGGTGGACCGCCTTCTACTGGCCGTGGTGGATGACCTGGGGGCCGTTCGTGGGCCTGTTCATCGCGCGGATTTCCAAAGGACGCACCATTCGGGAGCTCATCGTCGGCGCCCTGGTAGTGCCCACGCTGGTGACGATTCTCTGGATGTCGGTCTTCGGCGGAGCGGCACTCAAGCAGGAACAAACCGAGCGCCAGCAGTACGAGAAATCGGCCGCAAGCACTGAGCTCGTGCAGGAACAGACGAAGTTCGAAGGGGGCTCCGTGCTCCTGGCGACCAAGAAGGAAGCGACGGCGGCCATGTTCACCTTGCTGGAGAAGCTGGACGGCCCGGTGGTCGGTGGCGCGCTCTCCATACTCGTGTGCCTGCTCCTGGCCGTGCACTTCGTCACCACCGCCGATGCGGGCACTCAGGTGCTCTGCACCCTGAACGCGCTGGGAAGCACCAACCCGCCCAACTGGATCAGGCTGCTCTGGTGCATTCTCGAAGGCGCCGTTGCCGCCGGACTGCTCCTGGCGGGCGGGCTCAAGGCCATCCAGATGGCGAGCATCGTGGTCGGCCTGCCAATCGCAATCCTGATGATGGTAATGAGCTACACCCTGGTTCGCAGCCTGCGCCAGGAGTCGTTCAACGGCCAACACGACCTACCCCCGGGTGGCCGTCTACCGGTTCAGGAACATTCCCAGGAGGGTGTCTCGCAACTTCGCGGACCGGTACTGGGCGGGGCTGTAGCGGCCACTTCATTGACCGCACGAAGAGCCAGCTGACATTGGCAAACCTGTGGCGCCGCTACGGTTGGCTGTACGCAATCAACCGCAAGCGCCACTAGCCACCTGACAGCACCAGGGCCGTCAGCCACAAGCTGACGGCCCTGGTCGTTCCGGCATCCGCAAAGCCGATCCGCGCACCGCCAGCAGCGACCGTCTCTTCATCCCTGCACCGAGGGGAGCCCCATGAGCCAGTCGCGGAACAGCTTCACGCTGTGTCGTGGCCCACGGGTATTGAGCGGCTCCAGCAAGCAGAACTTGGCGTCTGTCTGCAGCACCAGATCGTTCGGCCGTACCAGCGCGCCGGTGCTCAACGGTTCATCCACCAGCCGGTTCCAGGCGAGCGCCACACCCTGGCCGCTAGCGGCTGACTGGATCAGCATGCTGTAGCTGTTGATATTGACCCGATGCTTCGGAATGACCGGCTCATGCCCCAGGCGCTTGAACCACTCAGGCCAGCCGATCCAGTCGCGCTGCGAGTCCTCAAGCCATAGCCAGGTGCAGGAAGACAGCCCTTCGATGGATGAGAGCCGGGGGTTCTTCGCCAGGTAGGCCGGGCTGCAGACCAGATAGATCTCTTCCGAGAAAAGCGGCGTGACCTCCATGTCCTTGGGCGGCGTGCTGCAGTAGTAGAGCGCCAGATCGCAATCTAGCCGGGCGTAGTCCTTCACATGATCGAGCGCGATGATGCGCAGGTCGATCTCCTCGTGCTGACTTTGAAACTCCGCAACCTTGGGCAAGAGCCAGAGCGATGCCATGGCCGTGCTGGTGGCCACCGTCACTTGCTGGTCCCCTCGCCATTGCCGGATTTCACCTGTGGAGCGGGCCAGGTGAAGCAGGCAGTCACGTACCGTCTCGTGGTACTGGGTACCTGTCGGCGTCAACGCGATGCTTCGGGTGGTCCTCTCGAACAGCGTCTTGCCGAGATAATCCTCCAGCAAGCGGATCTGGCGACTGATCGCCCCCTGGGTGACGTTCAGTTCCTTGGCGGCATGGGTGAAACTCAAATGACGGGCAGCGGATTCAAAGGCGAGCAGGCTGTTCAGAGGTGGAAGAGGCTGGATTCTCACGGCGTTTACGACCACTCATTCTTATTTTGTCGAGTCGCATCATCTTAGTGGTCTGAAGCCAGTTACGGTGCAAAGCGACACCGAGTTACTTCCATTTTTTATGCGTACCCGTGTCTGCACGAGGTGCAGACGGCCACGCGTCGGATCTCAGCCACAAGATCGGCCGCAGGCACTTGCGAAGGTCCTCTTCCGACCGATTCTGTTGAAAAAGTCCCACTTCGATTTTTCCCCGAGAAAGTAGGCGCCTTACGTTGAAATCTGAGCCAATTCCGGCACTGCAATGCCCCAGATTTCGCGTAGCGACACGTCAATCGTGCGTTTTTTAGGCTTCGCGCGAGCGAGCCTGGGCGACACCGACTTTTTCAACAGAATCGGCCATAAGCTGCCGCTCAGGATGTTTTCGGCGAAGAAGAAACTTGGTGCACGCCACCGTTTCCGTTTCTAGCGCAATGCAGCAACGCCTGGATAGGGCCTCGGACATAGTGCGGATACGCCGCCAGACAGTGGAGCATCCATTCGGTAAATTGCAGGCCTGGATGCGCGCAACACTCCCTCACCAGAGCGCTAGATCCGGCGAGCACCGAAATGAAGCTACATGTGCTCGCCTACAGGTTCAAAAGGGTGCTGATGACAGCGATCCCCCATCGGCGGCGCTGCATCGCGCGGCGGTCCAAATTAGTGGCACGACGAAGTTCGATGCACCACGCGCCCAGATGGCTCTGGGGACCAAGGAAACAGCCCAGCAGCCTGATGTCCGCTACCGGCGCCGTTTATGGCCGGGGCCCATAGCAGGCGCTTCCTTGCGCCCACTACGACAGGAACGTCTTCAGAGGATCGTGCTTTGCTTGGAAACCAGGCGACGGATCAACAGAAGGCTATCTGATTGCCAGCCCCCTTGTTGGGTGACCAAGCCTCCCAAGGAGCTTCAAACCAGTCAGCGAGGCTTTTCGCTTCTTGCCACACCGGAGCCAACCACTCATCCAGAGACACGTGGCTGGCAGCTCGACATCGTTGCTCCAGACCGCAGCTCTGGTAGAAGCGATTGACCACATCGACCATGGCCTCTCGCTGGTCCTCGAACAGGATTGCGCCATGAACCAGCACCACCAGGCGATTATCTGCTGCACGCCGCCGCCAACGTTGCGCGGTTCCCACCAGCTTGCGGCGCCCCAGGGTCACGTTGAACCGACCGTCACAGAACGCGCCGGGAACCTCCCCGAGACCAGGTAGCAGCCCCA
>NZ_SSOM01000043.1 GCF_029871235.1 Pseudomonas sp. BN411 | reverse complement strand
TGGTCCGGCCTGCGCCCGGCCGACCGCGAGCGCATCCTGCTGCGTTTCGCCGCCCTGGTGGAAGAAAACGCCGAGGAACTGGCCCAGCTGGAAACCCTGAGCCAGGGCAAGTCGATCAACATGTCGCGCATGCTGGACGTCGGCGCCACCGTCGAGTTCATGCGCTACATGGCCGGCTGGGCGACCAAGATCGAAGGCCAGACCATGGACGTGTCGATCCCGATCCCGCCGGGCTCGCGCTTCACCGCCTTCGCCCGGCGTGAGCCGGTGGGCGTGGTCGCTGGCATCGTGCCGTGGAACTTCCCGCTGATGATCACCACCTGGAAGGCCATGCCCGCGCTGGCCACCGGCTGCACCGTGGTCATCAAGCCCGCCAGCGAAACCCCGCTGACCGCCCTGCGCCTGGCCGAGCTGGCCTTCGAGGCGGGCATCCCGGCCGGCGTGTTCAACGTCGTCACCGGCGGCGGCAGCACCGTGGGCAACGCCCTGGCGTCGCACCCGCTGATCAGCAAGGTGTCCTTCACCGGTTCCACCGCCGTGGGCAAGAGCGTCGGCGTGGCCTGCATGGAGAACATGACCCGCTTCGCCCTGGAGCTGGGCGGCAAGAACCCGATGATCCTGCTGGCCGACGCCGACGTGGAGAAGGCCGTGCAGGGCGCGCTGCTCGGCGGCCTGCTGAACAACGGCCAGGTCTGCGCCGCGGCCTCGCGCTTCTACGTGCACCAGTCCATCTACGAGCCCTTCGTCGAGGGCCTGGCGGCGGCGGTGAAAGGCCTGTCCATCGGTCCGGGCATGGACCAGAACGCGGCGATCAACCCGCTGGTGTCGCGCAAGCAGCAGCTGAACGTGCTCAAGCACATCGACCTGGCCCGCCAGGAAGGCGCCCGCGTAGTCGCCGGTGGCGAGCGTCTGGAGGGCGACGGCTTCTTCGTCCAGCCCACCGTGCTGGCCGACGTGAACCACGCGATGACTGTGTCGCGCGAAGAAGTCTTCGGCCCGGTGCTGTCGGTGATCCCCTTCACCGATGAGGACGCGATGATCGAACTGGCCAACGACAGCGTGTACGGCCTGGCGGCGAGCCTGTGGACCAACGACCTGTCCAAGGCGATGAACCTGGTGCCGCGCATCGAAGCCGGCACCGTGTGGGTCAACGCCCACGTGCTGCTGGACCCGAACATGCCCTTCGGCGGCGTCAAGCAGTCCGGCATGGGCCGCGAGTTCGGCCGCGCGGTGATCGAGGCGTACACCGAGCTGAAGTCGGTCTGCATCGCCCACTGATTCGAACCCTCGATTTCCGGCAGGCGCCTTCACGCCTGCCGGTTTTTTTGTGGGTTCTGTCTGTGGGACGAACCCATCTTGTAGGGGCGAATTCATTCGCCAAGCAGGCCGAAGGTCTGCCCATAGATCTTGAAGGGGGCAGCTGCGCCGCCCTTGGCGAATGAATTCGCCCCTACAGAAATGAATTCGCCCCCACATGGATACGCGCTACCCTTGGTCAGCCCGACGCCCTCACTGTTTCCTTGCACCAGCTCCCGAGCCGGGAGCTACCCAATCAGAGCGACTCCAGACACCTACTGATCCGGGTCCAAAACATTAAAATAACATACGTTGCGTTAATTAAATCGCACTGCTAGTCTCCCCTTCATCCGAGAGAAAACTCAGAGGAGACAGCACCATGAACGACTCTCTGCGCAAGGCGTTTCTGGAGGACGGGGCGGTCCTGATCAAGGGCCTGTTGAATGCGGATCAGCTGGCACAGTGCCGCGCAGCCTTCGACTGGGCCGTGGAAAACCATGGCCCCCACGCCACCCGGATGTTCAATGGATCCGAGCAGCAGTCCCATGTCGACAACGCCAACCCCTTGGCCAAGGAACGACTGGAGGAACTGGTGTCCTCCCTGCCCTTCGGCCAGCTGTTCGCCGATCTCTGGGGCTCGGAAAATGTCTGGTACTTCGCCGAGGAGGTGTTCCTCAAGGCCGGCGGCCATGGTTCTCGTACGCTCTGGCACCAGGACACCTCTTACCTGCCCTGGGCCGGCAAGCACTGGGGCAACGCCTGGATCAGCTTCGAGTCCGTTCCCCGGAAGAATGCCCTGGAGATCATTCGTGGCTCCCATCTCGGACCACGCTACGACGGCACCACGTTCCGCGACCCCAACGACCCGACCCAACCCCTGCATGGCGGCGACCTGCCCCGCCTCCCGGATGTCGAGGCCGAGCGCCGTCTGAACCCCGACGTCTACGAGATCCTCTCCTGGGCCACCGAGCCTGGCGACGTGGTACTGCTGCATCCCGGCTCGCTCCACGGCGGCGCGCCGGTCGACGCGGACTTCCCGGATCGCCACACCTTCGTCTTCCGCTTTTTCGGCGACGACGCCACCTTCCACCCACTGCCGGAACACAGCGATTCGGGCTACCCGACACAAGGCGTCCTGTTCACCGAGCAGCTGTCGACCCTGAACGCCGGCGAACCCTTCCGCCACCCGACCTTCCGCCAGCTCGTCTGAGAGGAGCGCCGCCGATGAGTACCCAGAACCTCAAGCGACAGTCCATCAATCCGCCGCCGACCCAGGTGTTCTACGACAACTTCCACTTTTCCCAAGCCACCCGCGTAGGCGACATGATCTGGGTCTCCGGCCAGGTGGGGATCGACGGCGCCATGAAGCCCGGCGATGGCATCGAGGAGCAGGCGCAATTGGCCTTCCAGGCCCTGAAGTCCGTCCTCGAAGCGGCCGGCGCCAGCCTGGCCGATGTGGTGGAGCTGATGACCTTCCACACCGACATGCAGACCGACATGCCGACCTTCGCCAAGGTCAAGGACCAGTACCTCCCCGACCGCTACCCGTCCTGGACCGCCATTGGCATTTCGCAACTCGCCCTTCCCGAACTGCGAGTGGAGATCCGTGCCGTAGCGGTAGCTGGATGTGGCGACGCCTGAACCCGGAAACCTCCTTCCATAACAAGCACAAGGACCACCATGGCTACGCTGACCGTGATCTACCCCCTGACCGCCGGTTCCACCTTCGACCGGGACTATTACCTGTCCACCCACCTGCCGCTGGCCCAGGCCGCGTGGAGCGAGTTCGGCCTGCAATCGGCGGAGGTCCTGTTTCCCGCTGCGCCCCCCCAGCCCCTGGCCGGCATGGTGCTCCTGCGTTTTGCCGACCAGGCCGGAATCGATGCCGCCCTGGCCTCCCCCAGGACGCGCGAAGTGGTCGGCGATGTGCCGAACTTCACCAACATTTCACCGGTGATCTTCCGCGCCGACGACTGAAGGGCCGCCTGATCGGGCGGATGGAAATGCCCCGCTCCAGTGCCGGTCCGTCGTGAGTGCTTTATTCCAACAATTTCCCTATGCTGGATCGCCCCCGGAGAGCCGCTGCCAGGGGCAACGACTTCTTCAACTGACTTGACCATCTTCTCGAGCACCTATGCCTGACTCCAAAGCCCGCCGTACCGCCGAAATCCACAGCGCGAGTGAAGACGAGGCCAAACCCGTCGCGCGCCGGGGCCGGCCGGTTGGCGACCACAACGCCAAGCGAGCCGAGCTGCTGGCGGCGGCCATCGCGGTGATCGCCCAGGAAGGCTACGCCGGAGCGTCAATGCGCCGGGTGGCGCAACACGCTGGCTGCACCACGGGCGCAGTGACCTACTACTTCGCCAACAAGGAAGAAATGGTCGGTGCCGTGGCTCAGGATCTGTTCGACCGGGTCGATGCGCTGCTGGAAATCAATCTTGAACAGCTCGACTTCAAGTCACTCATCCAGCAGTGGCTGGATTGGATCAGCTCCGACCAGCCGGACAACTGGCTGGCCTGGCTGCAACTGCTCACCCACGCCCGCCACGAGCCCGCGTTCGGCGGGGTTATCAAGCAGCGCTACGCACGCTTCCGCCAGGTGTTCACCTCGGTGCTGGAAGAAGGACAGCAACAGGGCAAGATTCGCGACGATATCGCCGCCGAACTGCTCGCCGACCAGGTCAGCGCCCTCAGCGATGGCTGGCTGATGATGCTGCCGATCGAGCCCGAGCGCTTCAGCGCGGAACGCGGGCAGGCCCTGATCGATGCGCTGATCACCCTGATTTCCCCGCCCAAGGCTGCCAAGCGCTCGTCCCGAACCAAAGCCGCCACGCAGTAAGCCTCACCTCGACGGGCCCCGCACCGGGCCCTTCTTCATCTCTCATATCCCGTATTCCCTCCCCTCCACGGGCCTCGCAACCGCGTGCTTCGTGCTGCCTGCGCGGGCGCTTTTCAGCCTGCCCTAGCCTCGTCCGCAATCCGTCACGCCAGGGCGTGCGCCTGGCGTGGCACCCCAATCCTTCCCCCTCCCGACATTCTTCGCTTTGCACCGCATCAGTTGTGAGTTATTTTACGTAACACTGGTTATCTTAATTAAAACAACAGAGCTGACCGAGGCGAAGATGGAATCTGAAAACCATGATTTATCGCTGACTGCACGCCGGCGACGCCTGCTCCTGCAGGCGATGGGAAGCGCGGCACTAATGGGCGGGATAGCGCTCAGCGGACGAGTCACCGCCAATGTGCTGCGGGAAGGACAGGACGATGTCCTGGACGTGGCCATCATTGGCGCAGGGCTGGCGGGCCTCACGGCCGCTCGGGACCTGAAGCGGGCAGGCTGCGACTCCTTCACCGTGCTGGAGGCCCGGGACCGCGTGGGCGGACGCACGCTCAACCACGACCTGGGCAATGGCGTCGTCTCGGAAGCCGGCGGCCAATGGATCGGCCCCGGCCAGACCGCCATCTTCGACCTGGCCCGCGAACTGGAGGTCGATACCTTCCCTTCCTACTACCAGGGCAAGAACGTGTACCTGGTGGGCGGCGCCCAGTATGAGGAGGACCTGTCCGATAGGCAGGGCTCCGGCTCTCCGATTACGGAAAAGCTCAATGAACTGGCGCGGGGCGTTCCCAGCAAGGAACCCTGGACGGCGGCGGAGGCGGCCTCCCTCGACAAGCTATCGGTCGGCCAGTGGCTGGCCCAACAGGGGCTCGACAACGTGGCCAGGCTCAGCTTCGATTCATCCATCGGACTGACCACCGGCACGCCCCCTTCGAACCTGGCGCTGCTGCATTACCTCTCCCTCATCAACTCCGCCGACTGCAGCATGGAAAAGCTCGAGGGGTTCAAGGGCGGAGCCCAGGAAACCCGTTTCGTCGGCGGCTCGCAGATCTTGAGCACGCGGATGGCGCAGGCGCTGGGCGACAAGGTCCGGCTTTCGTGCCCGGTGCGCAAGATCGTCGGCTGGGACAGCGAAATCGTCGAGATCCATACCGACCAGGGCATCATCCGCGCCCGCCAGGTCATCGCCGCGCTGCACCCGGCGCTGTGCAACCAGATCACCTTCGACCCACCGCTTCCCGAGGGCCGCGCAGAGCTGCATCGCCTTTGGCCCTCCCACGCCCCCATGCGCAAGACCGTGCATGTCTATCCGCGTCCGTTCTGGCGGGAACAGGGCCTCAACGGCCAGATCACCCAGGCCGATGGTCCGCTGATCCTCTCCTACGACAACTCGCCTCCGGATGGCAGCGTCGGCGTCCTCAGCGCCTTCGTCCGGACCGCACAACTGCCCCAGGATCCCAAGCGCGCCGAGAGCACCCTGTCGGCCATCTACGCCGAGGTACTGGGCGACGAGGCGCTGCACCCTACCCAGTTTCACGACCATGACTGGGGCAAGGTCGACCCCTGGACCCTGACCTGCGTCGGCTCCATCCCGCCGGGCTTCCTGACGAAATGGGGACAGTACCTGAAACCCTCGGTCGGTCGCCTGATCTGGTCCGGTACCGAAACGGCCGATCTCTGGGCCAGTGGCATGGACGGCGCAGTGCGCTCCGGCCACCGGGCAGCACTCGAAGCGCTCCAGGCGCTGGTGAAAGCCGGGAGGAACGCCTGATGAAACGAGCCCTTCTCTTCAGCGCCGCAGCCATGGCAGCGGGCCTGCTGACGGCCGCAGCCGTTGTCGGACCGGAACTGCTGTCAGGCTATCGGTTCATGGATGCCCTTGACCGCTACTACGCTGGCTACGAGGCCAATGGCGGCGCCTGGCCGCAGATCCAGGACTCCTGTGCGCTCTGCCATGGCGTCAACGGCCAACCCCGGGATGCGCAGTATGCAGCCCTTGCTGGTCAGCCAGCGGCCTACATCGAAACGCAATTGCATGCCTTCGCCGAGGGGCGGCGGCGCAGTGCGCAGATGGGGCCGTTGGCGGCGAACCTGAGCGATACGCAGATCAAGTCCCTGGCGGACTACTTCTCCCGCCAGCGGCCGGAAACGACGGAGGCACCTGAGCGGGACGACGCCCTGGCAAAACGCGGAGAGGCAGTGGTAGCCGCCAGAGGATGCATTGCCTGCCACGGCGAACGCCTCTCCGGCGGCCCGCTCGGACCCCGCATCGCCGGCCAGGGCGAGGGTTATCTCTCGGACCAGTTGAAGGCCTTCAAGCACGGCCAGCGCCAGGACCCCGCCCAGGCCATGAACGCGATGGCCAGCTCGCTTTCGGATGAGGAGCTCAAGGCCACCGTCCACTACCTCTCCGGACTGGCGCCAACGCAACCCCACAGCGCCCACTGACCCGCTGGCGGGCAGGGACGCTCGCCATCTCCCACCCGCGCAACGCCTGCTGCAAAACACGCACGCCCTGCAACCGCAGGTCGGCCTTATTTTACGTAACGATTTATTTGCATAACATCTGTTGCGTAAATGTTTGCAGCGGATTACAGTCCAGCAAAACAACAAAAGCTTCAGGAGCTCAGCTCATGAAAGACGCCACAAACCTTCCCCATGCCGACGCCGGCATCGCCATCCCCCTTGCCCTGCCCAATGCACCTGCGACCGCTTTCCTGAACCGTTCGGGCAGTGCGCACCTCGCCATTGCAGCTCACCGCGCATCGCTGTTCATGGGACGCCTCGCGGGCTAAGCCGACTCCATTAATCAATTGCCCTGCTTACCTCGATGAGCATGGAGATCCATATGAACAACAATCATTTCGACATACTGATCATTGGCGCCGGCTTGTCGGGCATTGGCACTGCCTGCCATCTCACCAAAGAATTCCCGAACAAGAGCCTGGCCATTCTGGAGCGCCGCGATCGCGTCGGTGGGACCTGGGATCTCTTCCGCTATCCGGGAATTCGTTCCGATTCGGACATGCTCAGCTATGGCTACAAGTTCCGCCTCTGGAACAGCCCGAAGATACTGGCCGACGGCGCCGAGATTCGCCGCTACATCCAGAGCACCGCAGCCGAGTTCGGCTTAAGCGACAAAATCCAATATGGCTTGAAGGTCACGCGCGCCAACTGGTCCAGTGAATTGCGCCTGTGGCAGCTAACCGCCCTGCACGAGCCCAGCGGTACTGTGCGCACCTACAGCTGCAAGCAGCTGCTGTGCTGTACCGGCTACTACAACCAGGATGACGGCTTCCTGCCGCAGTTCCCTGGAGAGGAAAGCTTCAAGGGCATCAAGATCCACCCGCAGCACTGGCCAGAAAACCTGGACTACAAGGGCAAGAAAGTCGTTGTGATTGGCAGCGGGGCTACCGCAGCGACGTTGATTCCAGCCATGGCGAATACCGCCAGGCACATCACCATGCTGCAACGCTCGCCTTCGTACATCTATGCGCTGCCGTCCAATGACGTACTGACGCTCGCGCTGTCTCGCATCATGCCGAGCGAGTGGGCGCTCAAACTGGCCCGTAAACGCAACATCCTGATGTACCGCGCCATCTACGCGGTCTGCCGACGCTGGCCGAAGCTGATGCGCAGCTTCCTGCTATCCCACGTGCGCAAGCAGGTTGGCCCGGACGTCGACATGCGCCATTTCACGCCCAAGTACATGCCCTGGGACGAACGCCTTTGCGCCGTGCCTGGTGGGGACATGTTCAAGGCCATTCGCGATGGCAAGGCCTCCGTTGAGACCGACCAGATCGATCGCTTCACGAAGAAGGGCATCCTGCTGAAATCCGGCAAGGAGCTGGAAGCGGACATCATCATCACCGCGACCGGCCTGCAACTGCAGCTGCTCGGCGGCATGGAGCTGTCGGTGGATGACGTACCGCGCGCCATCGGCGAACGGATGACCTACAAGGGCGTGCTGCTGGAAGACCTGCCCAACATTGCCTGGCTGTTCGGCTATACCAACGCGGCCTGGACCCTGAAGGTCAGCGTCTCGGCGCAGTACCTGTGCCGTCTGTTCACCTACATGGAAAAGAACCGTCTTGAAGTCGTCATTCCGCACGACAACGGTGAGAACTCCACCCCCAACAGCATCATGCACTCGATGAAGTCGGGCTATATCCAGCGCGATCAGCAGTTCCTGCCGCGCCAGGGGAAAACCTATCCCTGGCAGGTCGCCATGAACTACGGCCCGGACAAGAAGATGCTGCTCAAAGACGCCGTCGAGGACAGCCGTCTGGAGTTCCTGCCCGCCAGAAAAGCGAGCACACCCTCCTCCAACGTCACGCCATTGGCCGTATCGCGAGACGCGAAGCCAGTGATCGCCACCCGTGAAGTTCAGGGGGAGTAAACATGCAAGGTCAAATGATGACGCTGCCGCTGATCGTCTCTTCCCTGCTGGAACATGCAGAGCGCTATCACGGCGACACTGAGATCGTCTCCCGCACGGTCGAAGGTACGCTTCACCGCTATACCTATGCCGACGCGCATGTGCGCGCCAGGAAAGCCGCCAATGCGCTGAAGAAGCTCGGCGTTCAGCAGGGTGACCGCGTCGGCACCCTGGCATGGAACGGCTACCGGCATTTCGAGCTGTATTACGCGATCTCGGGCATGGGTGCGATCACCCACACCATCAATCCTCGCCTGTTCCCGGAACAGATCAGCTGGATCGCGAACGATGCCGAAGACAGCGTCGTGTTCTTCGACCTGAGCTTTGCGTCACTGGTCGAATCCATCGCAGCACACTGCCCGAGCGTCAAGTTCTGGGTCGCAATGACCGCCCCTGCGCACATGCCGGCCCTGAGCATCCCGAACCTGCTCTGCTATGAAGACCTGCTGGCCGAAGAGTCAGATGACTTCGCCTGGCCGCAGCTCGATGAAAACTCGGCAGCCGCCCTTTGCTACACCTCCGGGACCACGGGCAACCCCAAAGGCGTGCTCTACTCCCACCGCTCGACCCTGCTGCACGCCCTTTCCAGCTTGCAGCCGGACGCCCTGGGCCTCTCCGGGCGTGACGTGATCGCACCCGTGGTGCCCATGTTCCACGTCAATGCCTGGGGCCTTCCATACTCGGCGCCACTGGTGGGCGCCAAGCTGGTGTTTCCGGGGGCTGCGCTGGATGGCGAGAGCGTCTTCGAGCTATTCGAGAACGAGGGCGTCACCTTCTCCGCTGGCGTACCCACCGTGTGGCTGGCCGTGCTGCAGTACATGCAGAAAAGCGGCTCGGCACTGTCGAGCATCAAGCGCATGGTCGTCGGTGGCGCGGCTTGCCCACCGGCCCTGATGAAGAGTTACGAGAAAGACTTCGGCATCAAGATCCAACATGCCTGGGGCATGACCGAAATGTCGCCGCTGGGCACTGTCAGTACGCTCAAGGAATCGCACCTCAAGCTGAGCGACGAGGCGCGCTTCGCCATCGAGGTCAAGCAGGGCCGCCCGCCCTTCGGCATCGACCTGAAGATCGTCGACGACGAAGGCAACGCCCTGCCCCGCGACGGCAAGACCTCAGGCGCACTGCTGGTCCGCGGCCATTGGGTTCTCAACCAGTACTTCCGCAAGGATGACAGCCCGCTGCTGGACGGCTGGTTCCCGACAGGCGATGTGGCCACGCTGGACCAGGACGGCTTCATGCAGATCACGGACCGTTCCAAGGATGTCATCAAGTCCGGCGGCGAGTGGATCAGTTCCATCGAGCTGGAAAACATTGCCATGGGCCACCCGGCGGTCGCCGAAGCTGCTGCGCTGGGCATCGCTCATCCGAAATGGGATGAGCGCCCGTTGCTGGTGGTCGTGAAGAAAGCAGACCTGGGCGTCAGCCGCGAGGACATCCTGGCCCAGTACCCAGGCAAGGTCGCCAAGTTCTGCATTCCCGATGACGTGGTGTTCGTCGACGAAATTCCACACACCGCGACCGGCAAGATCAGCAAGGTGCAATTGCGTGAACAGCTGCGCGAGTACCGCTGGCCGACCGCTAACCCGGCCCAGGCTTGAGGTGGCGCCATGACGACTCACGTGAAAACCTTCACTCGCGTCATCCATCCAGCGAAGGGCCGTTGGACAAGCGAGCTGCTCAATCTGCTGCTGCGCCTCTCCGTGAAGTCGCGGCATGGCTTGCACATCGACATTCCGAAACTGCGTGAAAAATTCCGCCAGCTGAATCGCCAGGCGCCTCGTGTCCTGGCCGACGTGCAACGCGAAAGCGTGGATTGCAACGGCGTCGCTGCCCAGTGGCTGTCGCCCAAAGGTTGCCGCCAGGACCGGGTACT
The DNA here is from genome assembly GCF_029871235.1 of Pseudomonas sp. BN411. Classification (GTDB taxonomy): domain Bacteria; phylum Pseudomonadota; class Gammaproteobacteria; order Pseudomonadales; family Pseudomonadaceae; genus Metapseudomonas. Next base: position 3,425 of record NZ_SSOM01000043.1, on the reverse strand, counting down.
GCTCTATATCCATGGCGGTGCATTCGTGGCTTACACGCCCGATGTGTACGCCGCCATGGTGGCGTCCTGGTGTCAGCCGCTGAAGGCCCGGGCGCTGATGCTGGACTACCGCCTGGCTCCCGAGCACCCCTATCCCACCGCGCTGGAAGAGTGCCTTGCGGCCTACCGGTGGTTGCTGGATCAGGGCATCAAGGCCAAGGACATCGTCATCGCTGGCGATTCCGCGGGTGGCAACCTGGTCATGGCCACACTGCAGCACCTCAAGGCTGCCAATCAGCCGCTGCCTAGCTGCGCGGTACTGCTCTCGCCCTTCCTGGACTTCACCCTCAGTGGCGCAAGCGCGCTGGGAAATGCGCCTCACGACCCGATCTTCAACCTGGCCTTCGCGGTTGGGATCCGTGGTTTCTACGCACCCGCCGAGACCTATTCGCAACCGTCGGTATCGCCCCTGTTCGGGGATTTCAGCGGCCTTCCACCGTTGCTGTTCCAGGTGGGCAGCACGGAAATGCTGCTGGATGACTCCGTTCGTGCCGCAGCCTTGGCCGACGCGGCCGGCGTGCCGGTGCAGCTGGAGATCTGGAAGCGGCTTCCCCATGTCTTCCAGATGATCGCTGCCCTGCCCCAGGCCCGTGCAGCGGCCCAGCGCATCCTGAGCTTCGTCAACGACCACACGGACTGGAACGGCTAGCGGATCGGCAACCACTCCGCTCACATGCTTCCTGGCTCCCCCTATTCGAGACCCGCAAAGATGGAATTCGACTACATCATCGTTGGCGCCGGCTCTGCCGGCTGCGTCCTGGCAAACCGGCTGAGTGCCAATCCGGATACCCGCGTCTGCCTGCTGGAAGCCGGCCCCGAAGACAAATCCCCACTGATCCATATCCCGGTCGGCATGGCGGCGATCCTGCCGACCCGCCACGTCAACTGGGCGTTCAAAACCGTCGCGCAACCGGGACTGGGCGGGCGCCTCGGCTACCAGCCGCGCGGCAAGGTGCTGGGTGGCAGCAGCTCGATCAACGGCATGATCTACATCCGCGGCCACCAGAGTGACTTCGACGATTGGCAGACGCTGGGCAACGATGGCTGGTCCTTCGCCGATGTGCTGCCCTACTTCCGCAAGAGCGAGATGCACCACAGCGGCAGCAGCGAATACCACGGCGGTGACGGCGAACTCTACGTCAGCCGAGCCCATCGCCACGCCGCCACCGAGTCGTTTGTCGAAGCCGCGATCAACGCCGGCCACCGCTTCAATCCCGACTTCAATGGCACGCAGCAGGAAGGCGTCGGTTACTACGACGTGACCATCCGCGACGGCCGCCGTTGGAGCACCGCCACGGCCTTCCTCAAACCGATCCGTGAACGTAGCAACCTCACCGTGCTTACCGGCGCCCACGCCGAGCGCGTCCTGCTCGAAGGCAAAAAGGCCGTCGGTGTGCAGGCCCTGGTCAACGGCGTGCACCTGCAACTGAAGGCGCGCAAGGAAGTCCTGTTGGCCGCCGGTGCCTTCGGCAGCCCACACCTGCTGATGCTCTCCGGCATTGGCCCGGAGTCGGAACTCAAGCCCCAGGGCATTGCCGTGCAGCATGAGTTGCCGGGCGTCGGCCAGAACCTGCAGGACCACCCGGACGTCGTGCTCTGCTACAAGAGCAGCGACACCTCGCTGCTGGGCGTGTCGGTCAGTGGCACTCCGAAAATGAGCAAGGCGCTGTTCGAATACCTGCGCCGCCGGCGTGGCCCGCTCTCCAGCAACTGCGCCGAAGGCGGTGGCTTCCTCAGGACCGACGCCAACCTGGCGCGCCCGGATATCCAGTTGCACTCGGTCATCGGCTCGGTCGACGACCACAACCGCAAGTTCCATTGGGGGCATGGGTTCAGTTGCCACGTCTGCGTGCTGCGACCCAAGAGCATCGGCAGTGTCGGACTGGCCTCCGCCGACCCGAGCGCGGCACCGCGTATCGACCCGAATTTCCTCGGCCACGACGATGATGTACGGACCCTGCTCAAGGGCTATCGCATGGCCCGCGAGATCGTCAGCCAGTCCCCCATGGCGCGCTTCGGCCTCAAGGATCTCTACAGCGAAGACCTGCACAGCGACGAGCAACTGATCGAGCTGTTGCGCAAACGTACGGACTCCATCTACCACCCGGTGGGTACCTGCAAGATGGGCCAGGACGAAATGGCCGTGGTCGACAGCCGCCTGCGCGTGAAAGGCATCGACGGTCTGCGGGTGATCGACGCCTCGATCATGCCGACCCTGGTCGGCGGCAACACCAACGCGGCCTCGATCATGATCGCCGAACGTGGCGCCGAGTGGGTCACCTCGGCTTGAGGCGCCGGCAAGGAGCTGCATCATGACGGGCTAGACTGATGAGTAAACGCGTTCGCTGTCCGCCTGATAAGGGAGAGCCAATGCCGCGGCCCGCCCTCAGCGATGCCATGTAGTCAGGCCGCACACGCACTTCACCACCGTCATCAATCTCCAAGGAAAGCGCACCATGGCCAAGTACCTGATCTCCTTTCCCAGTGCGGCGATGGTCGTGCCCGAAGGCGAGTTGGAGGCGGTGGGCCGCGACGCGCACGCCGTGATCGAAGAGGCGAAGGCCGCTGGCGTTTACGTATTCGCCGGCGGCATCGACGAAGACGCGCCGCCCGTGCTTGTCTCCGCCGACGGGTCAGTCACCGAGGGCGGCTACCCGTGGGCGCCCTCGCTTGACGGCGGCTTCACCGTGCTCGAACTGCCCTCGCGCGAGGAGGCCGTCGCGTGGGCCGCGCGCATTGCGAAGGCCTGCCGCTGCGAGCAAGAGCTCCGCGTCTTCGGGCTCGACCCGCGGTCCTGAGGGCGGTACTGAGCGGGCGCATAAAGTGCAGCCTGACCATTGATGCACCACGCGCCCAGTCGGCTCTGGGGTCCAGGGAAACAGCCCAACAGCCTGATATCCGCTGCCGGCGCCGTTTATACCTGGCCGGGGCCCATAGCAGGCGCTTCCTTGCACCCACTACGACAGGAACGTCTTCAGAGGATCGTGCTTTGCTTGGAAATCAGGCGACGGATCAACAGAAAGCTATCTGATTGCCAGCCCCCTTGTTGGGTGACCAAGCCTCCCAAGGAGTTTCAAACCAGTCAGCGAGGCTTTTCGCTTCTTGCCACACCGGAGCCAACCACTCATCCAGAGACACGTGGCTGGCAGCTCGACATCGTTGCTCCAGACCGCAGCTCTGGTAGAAGCGATTGACCACATCGACCATGGCCTCTCGCTGGTCCTCGAACAGGATTGCGCCATGAACCAGCACCACCAGGCGATTATCTGCTGCACGCCGCCGCCAACGTTGCGCGGTTCCCACCAGCTTGCGGCGCCCCAGGGTCACGTTGAACCGACCGTCACAGAACGCGCCGGGAACCTCCCCGAGACCAGGTAGCAGCCCCA
>NZ_SSOM01000042.1 GCF_029871235.1 Pseudomonas sp. BN411 | reverse complement strand
TGAATCGCCCCGGCTTTCCTAGACACTCTCCAAGCTCTGGAAATAGCGCTTTTCAAACTCCACTGGCGATAGCTGCATAGCGCTGCTGTGCCGGCGTTTGGGGTTATAAAACATCTCGATGTAATCGAACACATCACTCCGAGCTTCTTCGCGGGTGCCGTAGGTCTTCCGTCGGATGCGTTCCCGTTTCAGCAACTGAAAAAAGCTTTCCGCTACCGCGTTGTCGTGGCAGTTGCCGCGTCGGCTCATGCTGCTGATCAGGTTGTTGGCCTTGAGGAAACTCTGCCAATCCGAGCTGCTGAACTGGCTGCCCTGGTCGGAGTGGATCATCACTTCCTGCTTGGGCTTGCGCCGCCAGACCGCCATCAACAGGGCATCGATGGCCAGGTCGCTGCACATCCGTGGCTTCATCGACCAGCCGATCACCTGGCGTGAAAACAGATCCAGCACCACCGCCAAATACAACCAACCCTCATAGGTGCGGATGTAGGTGATGTCGGTGACCCAGACCTTGTTCGGTTCACTGACGTTGAACTGCCGCTCCAGGCGATTGGGCGAAGCTACCGTTGGCCGGCCGCCGTAATAGCCGGGGCGCCGACGATAGCCGGTCTGCGAGCGCAGCCCTTCTCCCCGCATCAGGCGAGCCACGCGGTGCCGGCCACAGGACTCTCCCAGCTCACGCAGGTCGTCGTGAATCTTGCGATAGCCGTAGACCCCACCGCTTTCCAGCCAGGCATGTTTGATCAACCCGAGCAGGCGCTGATCTTCCTTGGCGCGTACGGATTTCGGCTCGGCCAGCCAGGCGTAGTAACCGCTGGGATGCACTTTCAGGGTCTGGCAGAGACGCCGTACCGGGTACTCCACCGACAGCTTGCTGATGAAGGCGTACTTCAGCCGGACTCCTTGGCAAAGTACGCGGCGGCCTTTTTTAGGATGTCTCGCTCTTCGGTCACTCGCTTGAGTTCGGCGCGTAGACGACGCAGTTCGGCCTGCTGATCATCTTCTTGCTGCCGCTGCGCCTGGGGCTTGCCGTAGCGCTTGATCCAGGCATACAGGCTGTGCACCGACATGCCTAACCGCGCTGCCACCTCGGCTACGGGGAGGCCGCGCTCGGTCACTTGCTTGACCGCTTCGATTTTGAATTCTTCGGGGTAACGCTGGTTGCTCATGGCACCTCCTAACGGGCCTCATTATGAGGCTTGGAGGTGTCTACGAAACTAGGGGCGATTCAATCGGCGGTATGAGAGTCGTCTCGGCTGGCCTGTTGGCAGGCGTTGTTGTTGGCGATCATCAGGCGGCGTCCCTTTCGGCAATCTTGGTGCGCAGCCATGCCTCTACCTCGGCCACGACGTAGAACGCAGCAGCCTGGCGCGTCTCGCCATCCTTGATAGGTTTCGGGAACGTCGGATCTTTCTTGCGTAGCTTGTCCAGGCCGGAGCGGGACAGGTCGAGCCAGCTGCAGAGTGCGGTCTGGCGGATGAGGGCTTTGTTTAAGGGGGTGTCTGGGTGCATTTAAGCGCCTCCATATTGGTGACGCTCGGAAAGTTATGCCTGAAAACGGCGGCTCAATTACAGCCCCGCCGTTTTTCTTTTACGTCTCCAGTCTCGGTAAGTTTTTTTAGGTATCCCCAGACGTTTTTCGATGATGCTGGATAGATCTCGTTCTGACTTGCCCGATGCCAGTAACTCGGCTTCTAGTCTCTCCACCCTGATCCATTTTTCGGTTCTTGAGGGGGCTTCAGCGGCCGCCTTGGCTTGCCTTGCTTTCGCTATATGCACTTGCTTCCTCTGACGTCCGGCCTCTCGCAGTAGATCCTCTGTCCGGAAGAAGTCTTCGGCTTTTGTTGTCTGCGCAAAGTGATAAAGCGTCCAGAAATCGAGAGCTAAGGGGCTCCAATGAGCAACCTTTTTAACGGCGCTGAGGCTGCGAGTAGCGTAGTAAATTGCCAGCGAAGATAGGTCTACGATTTCGTGCTGGCCCCGCTGTGTGTGGCCCTCCGACTCTAAGCAAGACACCCAGTCGTCTTTGGTCGAATTGTCCAACTCCAGTTCTTCGAGGGCTGATTTGGGGGCAGTAGTTAGCAGCAGTTCGATAATGGTTTTAGGGGGAAGGCCGCGAGTCATGCGTGCTTAAACTCCACTACATTGCTGCCAGCCAATCGATCCAAGTAGTCGGCATACCACTGCATCATTTCCCGGCGTTGAGGCAGATACACCGCCTTGTTGTACACGCCGGCGACCCCTTCCTTGACGTGGGATAGCTGGGCCTCGATGTGGTTTTCGTCAAAGCCATTTTCGTTGAGCGTGGTGGACGCGATGTGCCGGAACCCGTGGCCGGTTTGCCGGCCTTCATAGCCCAGACGACGCAGCGCCATCAGGAACACGGTATTGCTACGGGGCTTGGTTGTGTCGCTTCGGCCAGGGAAGAGCAGGGGATACGTGCCGGTGAGTATGTGCAGGTCGCGCAGCAGCTCGACGGCTTGTTGAGGCAGTGGCACGAGATGTTCGCGGCGGCGTTTCATGCGCTCGGCCGGAATGGTCCACAAGGCTCCATCTAGATCGAACTCGGACCAACTGGATTCCCGAAGTTCCGATGGGCGGCATGCCAGCAAGGAAAGCAGTTGCAGGCCTATGCGGATGTCGGCGGCGCTGGGATAGGACCGGATGGCACGGAGAAGCGCCGGCAATTCCGCCTGGGATACATGGGCGAAGTTCTCCACCGGCCGGGTCTGCAGGAACTTGTGCAGGCCCTCTAGCGGATTATGTGTGGCTCGGCCGGTCACGCGCGCCAGGTCATAGATCTCCCGGCACATGCCGCGCACGCGGCTGGTCTGCTCGACGATGCCCTTTTGCTCCATGGCGCGCAGGAACTCCATCCACTCGATAGGCAGAATTTCGGCGAAGGGGCGTTTCCCGAACGTCGGAAACACATGTAGTTCCAGGGCGCCGATGGTTCGAACTGCCGTACCCTCGGTCCACGTTTTGCGCTTGTTGGCGTACCACTCGCGAGCCAGCTTTTCGAAAGTGTTGGCCGCCGCTTCGGCATCGGCCGCCTTTCGGGCGTTCCTCATCGCCAGTGGGTTGCGGCCCTGGGATACATCGCCCCTGAGTTCGGCCGCCTTCTGACGGGCCAGGGAGCCGCCCACCTCAGGGTAACTGCCGAGGCCGATCCATGACCACTTACCGTCGGGCTTCTTGTAGCGCAGCTGCCAGGATTTGCGGCCGTCCGGTTTGACGCGCAGATAGAGACTGCTGCCGTCGTGCTCCCGGTACTCCGTGCCTTCCGGCTCCAGGGTGGCTAGCACCGTGTCGGCCAGTGGGCGGCGCTTGATTTCGCTGCGCTTCATCCTTGTACCCCTCAGTTTCAATTTATGATTCGGGTACAGGGGAGGATACACGGCAGGTTGTGCTGTGTGTATCTATTGGGGGATGTGTAGAAACAAGAAAGCCCGCACAGGGCGGGCTTTCAGGGGTGTTTCCGATCATGTGTGAACATGTGGAAACTTGCGTTTGGTGGAGCCGGGGGGATTTGAACCCCCGTCCGCCAGCTCTCCGCTTTCGGGACTACATGCTTAGCCAAGTCTACTGAGTTAGCTCTTTGCGGCCCGACTGGCAGGGTGCTCAGAGCGAGCTGTATAAGTTTTAGCCGTTACGTCTACAGCGAACTTGGCGGCGATCCTGTTCTATCTGACAGTCATTTCGGGTTTACAGGCATCCCCTTATGACTGCTGGCAGCCGAAGCCGCCAGAAGGGTTAGGCCGCGAGGGCCGCCCCGTAGTTGTCGTCGTTGGCAACTAATAGTTTGCAGCAGCTAATTTACGAGGTCTGCTACCAGCTCGGCATGCCCCTAGAGTTTTGTTACCGGCGTCGAATCCTAATCGGCCCCAATACTGCAAGGGTGTACAACGGGGGCGATTCTACGGCATAAGGCGGTGCAGCGTCGACCTTGCTTTTGACCTAATGTCATGGGTGCTTGCTATATGATTGCAGGCTATTGTCAGGAAGACCTTTGAGCCGAGACGTCGCCATGCCGCGTTCTGCCCGAACCCCCTTGCGCCAGTGGATCTGGCGCGCCTTCGTACAGAGTGCCCTGATCCCGCTGATTCTGGTCGAATCGGTGTTGATCACGGCTTATCTGTTGACCAACAGCGCGATTCGCGATGCCCAGGTGGACTACCTGCAGCAGAGTGCGCTGGAGGACCTGAGCAGCGCGGTGCTGCGTGAGGGCAAGGTGATCGACATGCGCCTGCAGGGCATCGAGGTGCCCACGCGGCTTTTCCGCGATGCGGTGGGCCGGTCGCTGCACGATCGCAACTTCACTCCGGATGACCTGGAGCGGCAGCGCCATGTGCTGAGTTCCGACGGCGTCTTCTACACCCGCTCCGACGACGGCCGGGCCGCTTCCTTCTACGCCAGCAGCACGCCGGTGGAGAAGCAGGACCACGACAAGGCGCTGCGCCTGTCCCAGGTGGACCCGCTGATGCGTTCGATCCGCGAGTCCAACCCGCTGGTGGCGGCGGTCTACTTCAACAGTTGGGACAGCTACAACCGCATCTATCCCTTCTTCATGACGCCCGAGCAGTATCCCCATGACATGGTGATACCCAACTACAACTTCTATTACCTCGCCGACGCCAAGCACAACCCGCAGCGCAAGACGGTCTGGACCGATGTTTACCTCGACCCGGCAGGCCTTGGCTGGATGATGTCGGCGATCACCCCGGTCTACCGGGGCGATTTCCTCGAAGGGGTGGTGGGGCTGGATATCACCGTGGGGCAGATGCTCGGCGAAATCGGCAGCCTGAAGGTGCCGTGGCAGGGTTACGCGATGCTGGTGAGCCGCGATCACAGCATCATGGCGCTGCCGGAAGCGGGCGAGCGTGATTTCGGCCTGCGCGAGCTGACCCGTTTCTCCTATGACGAGGCGGTGCGCCGCGAGGTGCTCAAGCCCGAAGACTTCAACCTGGCCCGCCACCGCGAGATGCAGCCGCTGCTGGAGGCCATGGCTGCCGGCAAGGGCAATGTCCAGGAAGTGGAGCTGGGCGGGCGCAAGCAGCTGGTGGCCTGGGCCGAGATTCCACAGACCGGCTGGCGGCTGATGATGGTGGTGGATGAGGCCAACATCTTCAAGGAAACCAACCGCCTCGCCGAGCGCTACCAGCAGATCGGCTATCTGCTGATCGCCGGGCTCGGCTTCTTCTATGCGCTGTTCTTCGCCTGGATGTGGTCGCGTTCGCGGCGCCTGAGTGGCGAGCTGGCCACGCCCATGGCAGCGATCATGGGAATGATGAAACGCATCGGCCAGGGCGACTTCCGCCCGCCGGCGCCGAGCAGTCGCATTGCTGAACTGCAGGCGCTGGCTGAAGCCGTGCAGCTCAGCGGCGCGCAATTGCAGGCCAGCGAGGAGGAGCGGCTGGAGGCCAGGCGCAACCTCGACCTGGTACTGGAAAGCACCACGGAAAGTCTCTGGGAAGTGGATGCCATTTCCCTGTCGATGAAGATGAGCGGGCGCTTCGTCAAACGCTTCGGGCTGCGTAGCGACAACATCACCTTCACCGAATTCAACGAACGCGTGCACCCCGATGATGTGGAGCGGGTGCGTCGCCTACGGATGCTGTTTTCGGTCAGCGACCAGGACAACTTCGACGCCGAGTACCGTTTTGCCGATGTGGAGGGGCGTTATTCCTGGCTGCTCAGCCGCGGCAAGGTGCTGGAGCGCGACTCCGATGGCCGCGCGCTGCGGGTGGCCGGTACCCATGTGGACATCACCCGCCTCAAGCAGGTGGAGGAAGAGCTGCGCGTTGCCAGCCGCGAGGCCCAGGCGGCGAGCCAGGCCAAGAGCCGCTTCCTGTCCAGCATGAGTCACGAGCTGCGCACCCCGCTCAACGCGATCAACGGTTTCGCCCAGCTCATCGCCCTGGAGGCGGAAGGCCAGGACGACCGCAAGGTGGAAGGCGACTACGCACAGGAGATCGTCAACGCCAGCCGTCACCTCACCTCGCTGGTGGACGACATCCTCGACCTGTCGAGCATCGAGAACCGCCGCCAGAAGCTGCAGCTCAAGCCTGTGGATATCGGCCCGCTGCTGGCCAGTTGCGGCGAGCTGATCCAGCCCGAACTCCAGGCGCGCCGCCTGCAATTGCAATTGATGGCGCCGCCTGTGCCATCGCTGCATGTGATGGCCGATGCCCGCCGCCTGCGCCAGGTGGTGCTGAACCTGCTCTCCAACGCGGTGAAGTACAACAGCCCGCAAGGCATGGTGAGCATGGGCTACGAGGTTCGCCCGGCGGCCGTGCGCCTCTGGGTGGCCGACAGTGGACCGGGTCTCAGCCAGGAGCAGCAGGCCATGTTGTTCCAGCCTTTCCAGCGCCTTGGCCGGGAGAATTCCACCATTCCGGGCACCGGCATCGGCCTGGTGCTGTGCCGCGAACTGGCGGAGTTGATGGGCGGTGAAATGGGCTTCAGCAGCGCGCCGGATATCGGCAGCCGTTTCTGGATCGACCTGCCCAGCGTCGCCGCGCAGGATGAGTTCGAGCCCCCGGCGCCGGCCAGGCCCGAGGAGGAAGAGCGGCAGGTGCAGCCGAAGGTGCTCTGCGTGGAAGACCATCCGGCCTGCCTCAAGGTGCTGCAGGAAGGTCTGAGGGACATGGCAGAGGTGCGTGGCGCAGGATCGGTGGGCAAGGCGCTGGCGCTGCTGGCGGATATCACCCCGTCCCTGCTACTGCTGGACCTGGACCTGCCCGACGGCGATGGCCTGGATGTGCTCGACTTCGTGCGCTCCAGCCCGCGCCTGGCGATGACGCCTGTGCTGGTGGTGAGCGCGGCGGTGGATGAAAAACTCCTGGCCGAAGCGCGCCGCCGTGGCGCCGACGCTTGCCTGAGCAAACCGGTAGACCTGAAGCAGGTGCGCCGGATGGCGCTTTCGTTGCTGGGCCAGGAGGCCTGAGGAACAGGATCCAGCTCGCGCGGGATCCTGGGTCTTTCCTATTCGCTGGCCTGCAAGAGGTTCAGCGCTTCAGCCAGCACTTTCTCTGACTCGGCATGATCGCCGGATTTATGCAGCTCTTCGCCTTCGGCACGGAGCTTTTTCACCTGTTCGAGCACGGCGGGGTCGGCAGGGGGATCGGTCTTCAGTATCTGGTCGATCTTCGCCATGTCCGCTGGGCAGTGTGACGCAAGAACGGGGGCACTGAGCAGGGCGGCGGCAAGCAGTACGGCGATACGGCGCATGTCGGACCTCCTTTTCGGGTTAACCGCTGAGCAGTATAGGAAAGCTCCGGGCGGGTGCCGGGAGGTCGCGCGAGGCGACCGGTCGCCATGCGCAACGATGCCGGGATCAGCCGCGGATCTGTCGAATAATCGCGGTGCGCACGGCGCACCCTACCGCTCGGCGTTGCGGGGTTGCTCGCATCCAAACGAGTTCACCCTACATCAGCCGGACTCGTCGGCACCGCCTTCGTTGCCGGGTTGTTGCAGGCGTTGCAGCGCCAGGGTGGTGGCATTGATGCAGGCTTCGGTGTCACCCAATTGCTGGGCCCGTTCGGCCTTCATGCGCAGCTCCAGGACTTGCTGGCGCAGCGGCTCGTCAATGGCGGTATTGGTTGCCATGGCGTCGTCGAGTTTCTGCAGGTTGACGCTGCACAGATCACCCGCGGCGAACGCGGGCGAGGCGAGCAGGGCAGCGGTCATCAACAGGACAGTGCGTTTCATGGGAAGTCTCCTCTCGGTTTCTTCGGCGCTGAGGCCTGTGTGTTCGAGACGGATAAGCCCTGGGTGTACCCCGGGGCTTATGGGGTGGACTGCCCTGTTTCCGCTGGGGTTCAGGTTTTTTGCGTCAGTGGCGGGGGGCATTTGTAGGAGCGAGCTTGCTCGCGAAAGATCGAGCTCGGGCTTCGCGAGCAAGCTCGCTCCTACAGGTTTCTACAGCCCAGGGCGGGGGCGGGTGACGCGATCCACCAGGTAGACCAGCCCGTGGTAGTCGATACCGCCGTGCTGGGAAAGGCCGATCTCGCAGGTGCGGCTGGTGGAAACGCCTTCGTCGCAGATCTGCACCGCATCCTTCAGCGAGCGCAGGGAGTGGGCGTTCAGTTCCGGGGTGGTGAAGCCTTTGTCTCCGGCGAAACCACAGCAGTGGATGCCTTCCGGCACCACCACTTCACGGGTGCAGCGCTTGACGATGTCGATCAGCCCCTGCGCTTCGCCCAGGTGCTGGGTGCTGCAGGTGACGTGGATGGCTACTGGTTTGTCCTGCGGGGTGAACTCCAGCCGATCCAGCAGGTGGCTGCGGATGAAACGCACCGGGTCGAACAGTTGCAGGCGCGAATCCAGGCCGTCCTGCACCAGCCGCAGCGTGCATGGGCTGGTGTCGCAGTAGACGGGGTCGAGGCCGCCACGGCTGGCGGCGAGCAGGGCGTCGACCAGTTCGCGGCGCTTGGTTTCCGCTTGCTCCGGGTAGCCCTTGGAAGCAAAGGGCTGACCGCAACAGAGGCTGTCGAGGTTTTCCGGGAACACCACCTGATAGCCGGCCTTTTCCAGCAGCATGCGGGTCTTGTCGATCAGCGGCACCTGCTCATGATCGCCGGCGGACGGCCCCATGGCGCGGGACACGCAGGCGGCCAGGTAGACCACGCGCGGCCGGTTGTCGGCAGTCGGTGGGGTGAAGTGGATGGGCGTCGCGGCCTGGGGCAGGGCGGGTGACCACTGCGGCAGACGATTGCCAGACAGCTGGCGCAGGGCCCTGGAGGTCTTCGCCAGCAACGGCGTGCCCAGTACCCGGCGTGCGCCATCGGCGATGCGCAGGGTCAGGCGTGTGCCCTTCAGGGCAAGGGCGAAGTGCCCGGCCAGCCAATCGGCGCTGCCGGCGTGGTGGGCGTCATTCGCGCGCAGCTTGCGTACCAGGTCGCCGGTGTTGATGCCCACCGGGCAGCGCTGGGCGCAGAGACCGGTGGCGGCGCAGGTGTCGATGCCCTGGTACTGGTAGGCCTGCTCGAGTTCGGTGGTGTCGATACCCGCGCGCCGTTTGGCCTGGATATCGCGCCAGATGACGATGCGTTGGCGGGGACTGAGGGTCAGCCCCTTGGAAGGACACACCGGTTCGCAGAAGCCGCACTCGATGCACTTGTCGACGATTTCGTCGGCGGCCGGCAGCGGCTTGAGGTTCTTCAGGTGGATGTCGCGGTCCTCGCTGAGGATCACGTCCGGGTTGAGCACGCCGCGCGGGTCGAGCAGGCGCTTGATCGTCCACATCAGCTGGTAGGCGTCGCTGCCCCATTCCAGTTCGACAAAGGGGGCCATGTTGCGCCCGGTGCCGTGCTCGGCCTTGAGCGAGCCGCCGAACTCCACCGCCACCAGTTGTGCCACGTCCTGCATGAAGGCTTCGTAGCGTGCCACCTGCTCGGGCTGTTCAAAGCTCTGGGTGAAGACGAAGTGCAGGTTGCCCTCCAGGGCGTGGCCGAAAATGATCGCCTCGTCGTAGCGGTGCTTGTCGAACAGCGCGAGCAGGCGATTGACCCCCTCGGCCAACTGCTCGATGGGGAAGGTGACGTCTTCGATGATCACCGTGGTGCCGGTCTGGCGCACGGCGCCGACGGCGGGGAAGGTGTCCTTGCGGATTTTCCACAGCAGGTTGTAGACGGCCGGGTCTTCGCTGAAGTCGACCTTCTGCTCCAGCGGGAAGTGGGTGATGGACGCCGTGATCTGCGCCAGTTGTTCGTGTAGCAGACTCTGGCTGGCCGCACGGGATTCGATCAGTAGGGCGCAGGCATTGGCCGAGAGGCCCTTCACCCACTCGGGCATGCCGGGCTTGGTTTCCACTGAGCGGAGGCTGCGGCGGTCCAGCAGCTCCACCGCCGACACCGGCTGGCTCTTCAGCAGGGTGACGGCCTTGCAGCAGCTTTCAACGTCGGGGAAGACGATCAGTGCGCTGGCCTTGTGCGGGTGGTCGGGCACGGTGTCGTAGGTCACCGCGCTGATGAAACCGAGGGTACCTTCGGAACCCACCAGCAGGTGGCTAAGGATGTCCAGCGGGTCGTCGAAGTCCACCAGGGCGTTCAGCGACAGGCCGGTGGTGTTCTTCAGGCGGTACTTGTGGTGGATATTTGCGGCGAGTTCGGTGTTGGCGCGGGTCTGCCGGCCGAGTTCCGCCAGCTCGGCCAGCAGCGGGCCATGGCTTTGGCGGAAGGCGACGATGCTGGCCGCGTCCTCGGTGTCCAGCAGGGTGCCGTCGGCCAACACCAGGCGCAGCCCGGCAAGGGTGTGGTAGCTGTTCTGCGCGGTGCCGCAGCACATGCCGCTGGCGTTGTTGGCGACGATGCCGCCGATCTTGCAGGCGTTGATGGACGCCGGGTCGGGGCCGATCTTGCGGCCGAAGGGGGCGAGCCAGGCGTTGGCCTGGGCACCGATGACGCCGGGCTGCAGGCGAATCTGTTCGCCGCCCCGGCGGATGTCGCGGCCGTTCCAGTTATCACCCAGGACGAGCAGTACGGAGTCGCTGATGGCCTGGCCGGAGAGGCTGGTGCCGGCCGCACGGAAGGTCACCGGGACCAGTTCGGCGTGGGCGGCTTTCAGCAGGGCAACGACTTCGGCTTCGCTCTCGACGCGGATCACCAGCTTGGGAATCAGCCGGTAGAAGCTGGCGTCGGTGCCGAAGGCCAGGGTGGACAGCGGATCGTCGAAGCGCCGCTCGCGGGGGATGAGGCGCTCGACGGTGTTGAGGAAAGGAATCGGCAGGCTCATGCGGTGTCCCGTCTGTTGTCGCGGGCCGCGGACGGCCCGCCGAAGTTGGGTGGCCGGTCAGCGGCCGAGTTCGCGTACCAGCGAGTCAGCGTTGATCTCGCTGATGGATTTGGCGCCGGTCAGCACCATGGCCACGCGCATTTCCTTTTCGATCAGGTCCAGCAAGTTGCTCACGCCCGCACCGCCTGCTGCGGCCAGAGCGTAGACGAAGGCGCGGCCGAGCATCACGGTGTCGGCGCCCATGGCGAGCATGCGCACCACGTCCAGGCCGGTGCGGATGCCGGAGTCGGCGAGGATCTTCAGCTCGCCTTTCACCGCATCGGCAATGGCCGGCAGAGCGCGGGCGCTGGAGAGCACACCGTCGAGCTGACGGCCGCCGTGGTTGGAGACGACGATGCCGTCAGCGCCGAACTTCACTGCGTCCTTGGCATCTTCCGGATCGAGGATGCCCTTGATCACCATCGGACCTTCCCAGTAGTCGCGGATCCATTCGAGGTCCTTCCAGGAAATCGACGGGTCGAAGTTGGCGCCGAGCCAGCCAATGTAGTCCGCCAGGCCCGTGGGGTTGCCGCGGTAGGTGGAGATGTTGCCCAGGTCGTGGGGTTTGCCCAGCAGGCCCACATCCCAGGCCCAGGACGGGTGGGTCATGGCTTGCAGCATGCGACGCAGCGGTGCGTTGGGGCCGCTCATGCCGGAGTGCGCGTCACGGTAGCGGGCACCGGGCACCGGCATGTCGACGGTGAAGACCAGCGTCGTCACGCCAGCAGCCTTGGCCCGCTCCAGGGCGTTCTTCATGAAGCCCCGGTCCTTCAGCACATAGAGCTGGAACCACATGGGGCGGTTGATGGCCGGCGCCACTTCTTCGATCGGGCAGACCGAAACGGTGGACAGGGTGAAGGGGATGCCCTTGGCCGCTGCCGCCTTGGCCGCCTGCACTTCGCCGCGGCGGGCGTACATGCCGGTCAGGCCCACCGGGGCCAGCGCCACCGGCATGGACAGGGTCTCGCCGAACAGCTTGGTTTCCAGGCTCAGCTCGGACATGTTCCGCAGCACGCGCTGGCGCAGGGCGATGCTGGCCAGGTCTTCGACGTTGCGGCGCAGGGTGTACTCGGCGTAGGCGCCGCCGTCGATGTAGTGGAACAGGAAGGGCGGGAGCTTGCGCTGGGCGGCGGCACGGTAGTCGGTGGAGGCGGAGATGATCATGAATTCGATCCGATTCAGGGCTTCAGGGCAGTGAAAAGGAACCGGGCTGCATCTGCACGCAGCCCGGAAGTGCCATTAATGAACGAGCAAGCCGGTGAACACGTAGGCCTGGGCCAGGGTGATCAGGCCGACCATGGCGGCGAACATCAGGCTGTGCTTCAGGGTGAAGCGGAACAGGTCGGATTCCTTGCCGACCATGCCGGTGGCGGCGCAGGCCACGGCGATGGATTGCGGCGAGATCATCTTGCCGGTCACGCCACCGCTGGTGTTGGCCGCAACCAGCAGGGTGTCGTTGACGCCGATCTGGTGTGCGGTGGTGGCCTGCAGGGAGCCGAACAGGGCATTGGACGAGGTGTCCGACCCGGTCAGGAACACGCCCAGCCAGCCGAGGAACGGCGAGAAGAACGGGAAGGCCGCACCGGTACCGGCCAGAACCAGCGCCAGGGTGGTGGACATGCCGGAGAAGTTGGTGACGAAGGCGAAGGCCAGCACCATGCCGATGGAGAGAATCGGCCACTTCAGCTCGACGAACGTCTCCTTCAAAGTGGTAATACCACTTTTTACATGGATATTCAGGACGATCATGGAGATCAGCGCGGAGAAGAAGATCGCGGTACCGGTGGCGGACACCGGGTCGAGCTTGTAGACGGCCGGAATGGCGGTTGCGGTGGCCACGATGGGTGCGCCTTTCATCACCAACTGGTCCAGGTGCGGAATGGCGAACAGGAAGACGAACTGCTCCAGTGCGCCGCCCGGGGCGAACATGGCCTTGAAGGGTTTCAGGGTCCAGATGGTCACCAGCACGGTCAGGATCAGGAAGGGCGACCAGGCCTTGAGGATCTCGCCGAAACTGTAGGGCGACGGAGTGGTACTGCGCGGGCCGCCGAAACCGCCCATCACTGCTGCACCACCGGATACGCCGACCACTTCGCGGTCTTCGGCGCGCTTGGGATGCCATACCTTGAGGAACAGGGTCAGGGATACCAGGCTCACCAGGGCAGAGGTGATGTCGGGCAGTTCCGGGCCGATGAAGTTGGAGGTGAAGTACTGGGTGACGGCGAAGCTGGCGCCAGCCACCAGGGCTGCCGGCCAGGTTTCCTTGATGCCGCGCCAGCCATCCATCATGGCGACCAGCCAGAACGGCACGATGATCGACAGCAGTGGCAGTTGGCGGCCGGTCATGGCGCCGATCTTGAAAGCGTCGATGCCGGTGACTTGTCCCGCAACGATGATCGGGATGCCCAGTGCGCCGAAGGCTACCGGTGCGGTGTTGGCGATCAGGCACAGGCCGGCTGCGTACAGCGGGTTGAAGCCGAGGCCCACCAGCAGGGCGGCGGTGATGGCCACTGGGGCGCCGAAGCCGGCGGCACCTTCGAGGAAGGCGCCGAAGGAGAAACCGATCAGCAGGACCTGCAGGCGCTGGTCGTCGGTGATGGACAGCACCGAGCTGCGGATCACTTCGAACTGGCCGCTCTTGACCGTGAGTTTGTAGAGGAACACCGCCGCGACGATGATCCAGGCGATGGGCCAGAGTCCGTACGCGAAGCCGTACCCGGCCGCGGCGAATGCCATGTCCACCGGCATCTGGAAGGCGAAGATCGCCACCGCCAGGGACAGCGCCAGGGTGATGGTGCCGGCGATGTAGCCCTTCATGCGAAATACCGCGAGGGCCAGGAAGAAGAAGATGATCGGAATCAGTGCGACGAGCGCCGACAGCCCGAGGCTGCCAAGGGGGGTATAGATCTGCTGCCAGGTTTGCATCGTGGGGTGGCTCCCTAATTGTTTTTGGAGTGCCTGTTTGCCGGATCGGGCGAAAACCGTTGCGCTCGTGGCGCGGCGGCAGGCGAAGACCGAGTCGGCGCTGCGTATCGCCTAAATTGGTAATACCAATTTACAAAAGCGATGGCTCAGAGTAAAAGCCGGACTATCCTTGTGTCAATTTGCCGCGTTGCGACTTTGGTCGAGCGGCAGATGGAAGGTGCGCTTCTTGTGCGTGGCTGGCGGGCTGGTTAGGCTGCCGCGTCGCGCCCCGCAGGCGCTGTGTTTGAAGGCCGCCCGAGGTGGCGTGAAAGGTTGGGTAGAGCAATGGGATTCGGTCAGATACGTCAGCGCCGCTTGTCGGACGATATCGTCAGTCAGCTCGAGGCGATGATCCTCGAGGGCACCTTGAAGGCCGGTGAGCGGCTTCCTGCCGAGCGTGCGTTGGCCGAGCAATTCGGCGTGTCGCGCCCTTCATTGCGTGAGGCGATCCAGAAGCTGGTGGCGCGGGGGCTGCTGGTCAGCCGGCAGGGCGGGGGCAACTATGTCGCGGCCGAATTGGGATCGACTTTCAGTGATCCGCTGCTGCAGCTGTTGGAGAGCAATCCCGAGGCCCAGCGCGATCTGCTGGAGTTCCGCCACACCCTGGAAGGTTCATGCGCCTACTACGCGGCGCAGCGGGCGACCGAGGTGGATCACGAGCGCCTGGCCGAGGCTTACGAGAACTTGCAGGCCTGCTACGCGTCGGACAGCAAGGCCAGTCGAGCGGAGGAGGGCGCGGCGGACGCGCGCTTCCATCTGGCGATCGCCGAGGCCAGCCATAACGCGGTGCTGCTGCACACCATTCGTGGCTTGTTCGACCTGCTCAAGCACAACGTGGTGACCAATATCGGTGGGATGTATCTGCAGCGTGGAGAAACCCGCGAGATGCTGACCAGGCAGCACCGTGCCCTTTACGAGGCGATCATCGAGCGGCGCGCAGAGGAGGCGCGGGAGATTTCCCATCAGCACATCCAGTACGTCCAGGAGGTGCTGGAAGAAGGTCAGCTGGAGGCGCAGCGGTTGGCGCGGTCGCAGCGGCGGCAGGGGCTCTGAGGCGAACGTTTAGCGGGCAGAGTTCGCTTTCATGGGGCAATGGCAGCTACAAACAAAAACGCCGGGCATTGCCCGGCGTTTCTTTGGGGTGGGGCTTATTCCTTGCCCTTGGTGCGCATGGCTCGCGCGATTTCGCGGTCGGAATCGCGTTCCTTCTCCGTGGCGCGCTTGTCGAATTCCTTCTTGCCCTTGGCCAGGGCGATCTCGCACTTGATCAGGTGTTTCTTCCAGTAGATGGACAGCGCTACGCACGCATAGCCCTTCTGCTGAACCGCCCCGAACAGCTTGCCCAGCTCGCGCTTGTGCAGGAGCAGTTTGCGGGTGCGCACCGGGTCCGCAATCACGTGGGTGCTCGCGGTCTTCAGTGGGGTGATGTGGCTGCCGAGCAGCCAGGCTTCGCCGTCCTTGAGCAGCACATAGCTGTCCACCAGCTGTGCTTTTCCGGCGCGCAGACTCTTCACTTCCCAGCCGGCGAGAGCCAGCCCGGCTTCGAATTTCTGTTCGATGGAATAGTCGTGCAGCGCCTTCTTGTTGAGGGCGATGGTGCCTTCCGGATGTTTCTTTTGCTTGGCCATAGGCGGCGCATTATAGGGAGTCGCAGACGGCGCGGCTACGGCGGCGTAGGCTTGAGCGATATTGGCGAATCTCCGACAATGCGGCACTTTTTTTGACCAGTCCGGCTCGGCGCATTTTCGCGCGAGGCAGTCCGGATACTTGTTCGAGGCCAAGATGACCACGCATATCCAGCGCTCCGCCCTGCTGCCATTTCCTGCGCAGGCGCTTTACGACCTGGTCAACGATGTCGCGCGCTACCCGGAGTTTCTGCCCTGGTGTGCGTCCGCCAAGGTGATGGAAGAGAGCGAGAGTCATATGCTCGCCAGTCTCGAAGTCGCCAAGGGCAGCCTCAGCCAGCGATTCGTTACCCGCAACCGGCTGGATAACGGCAAGACCATCGAGATGAACCTGGAGGAAGGTCCGTTCAGCCAGCTGCACGGCGTGTGGCATTTCAAGGCGCTGGGTGACAAGGCCTGCAAGATCAGCCTGGACCTGCGCTTCGACTACGCAGGCCCCATCGTCAAGGCCACCCTCGGACCGCTGTTCAACCAGGCTGCCAACACAATGGTCGATGCCTTCTGCCTGCGGGCGAAGGAACTCTATGGCTGAGGAGATGATTCGGGTCGAGGTGGTGTACGCCCTGGCTGACCGCCAGCAGTTGCTGCGCCTGAGTGTCCCTAGCGGCATCAATGCCCGTGATGCGGTTTTGCGTTCCGGGATGGATGCGCATTTCCCCGAGCTGGACCTCGCCGGTTGCCCGCTCGGAATCTTCGGCAAGTCGCTGCTCAAACCGGAAGAGCGGGTACTGGAGGAGGGGGATCGGGTGGAAATCTACCGGCCGCTGATTGCTGATCCGAAAGAGGTGCGCAAACAGCGTGCGGCGAAGGCTGCGCAGGCGCGCACTGGCGAGCGGTGAGTCTGAAAATCACCCAATAAAAAGCCCGGGACCAGCCCGGGCTTTTTTGTTGCCGCGTGTTATTGCGGCGAGGTTTCCAGCGGTTCCGGAATCGGTACCGGTACCGGTTCTGCACTGTCCACTTCCTTCTGGATCTTCTCCAGCAGGGAGCCCGGCGCTGCCGGCTCTTCGGCCTTGGGCTGCTCTTTCGGCTGCTCCGGTTTGGCTTCGGTGGTCGTGGTGGTGCTTTCGCCGCCGAGGATCGCTTCGTCACGGCTCACGCCGGGCATGAAGTCACCGGCCAGGCCGATCAGTTGTTCATTGCTGTCGAACATCAGGCTGACGCGTTCCTGGAGGCGTTGGCCGCCACCGGGCTGGATGCTGTAGAGGTAGTCCCAGCGATTGGCGTGGAAGGTGTCAGTGATCAGCGGGTTGCCCATGATAAACCGCACTTGACGTCGGGTCATTCCAGGCTTCAACTGGTCTATCATGTCTTGCGTTACGACGTTGCCCTGCTGGATGTCGATCTTGTAGACACCGGGAAACGAACAACCGGCGAGTGCGAGCAAGCCTGCGAAGGAGAGGCTGGTCAGCAGGAGCTTGGTGTTTTGCATCGGTGGGAGACTTCCACTATCTTGGCTGGGCATCAAAAGTCCCGATCATACCTGCATTAAGGGAAGCTGCGAAAGCTGCATTCCCCGAGAAAACCGACCATGGTTGAAAACAACGAACTGCGTAAAGCCGGCCTGAAGGTCACCTTGCCTCGGGTCAAGATCCTCCAGATGCTCGACTCCACCGAGCAACGCCACATGAGCGCGGAGGACGTTTACAAGGCCCTGATGGAAGCCGGCGAAGATGTCGGTCTGGCCACTGTCTACCGGGTCCTGACCCAGTTCGAAGCTGCGGGCCTGGTAGTGCGCCACAACTTCGATGGCGGCCACGCTGTGTTCGAACTGGCCGATAGCGGCCACCACGATCACATGGTGTGCGTCGATTCCGGTGAAGTGATCGAATTCTTCGATCCGGAAATCGAGAAGCGCCAGAAGGAAATCGTCAAGGAGCGCGGTTACGAACTGGTTGACCACAACCTGGTGCTCTACATCCGCAAGAAGAAGTAAGCGCTTCGCGCAAAAGAAAAGGCGACCTGTGGGTCGCCTTTTTCGTTTGGGGTCGGATCAGCCCTGGGCGCTGGTCACCATCTTCCTGGCGTGGGCCAGGGATTCCTCGGTGAGGTCGACGCCGCCCAGCATGCGTGCGATTTCCTCGATGCGTGGTGCTTCCTGCAGCTTGGCCACGGCGGTGCGGGTTTCCTGCGTGCCACGTTCCTTGTGCACGAAGAGATGGTGGTGACCCTGCGCGGCCACCTGGGGCAGGTGGGTGACGGTGAGTACCTGGCCACGTTGACCGAGGCGGCGCAGCAACTGGCCGACCACTTCGGCGGTGGGGCCGCCGATGCCCACGTCCACTTCGTCGAACACCAGCGTGGGAACGCGCGAGGTCTGGGCGGTGATCACCTGGATGGCCAGGCTGATGCGGGACAGCTCGCCGCCCGAAGCGACCTTGGCCAGTGCCTTGAGCGGCTGACCCGGGTTGGCGCTGACCAGGAATTCGACCTGTTCCAGGCCATTCTGCTGCGGTTCGTCGATCTGGCTGGCATGCAGCTGGATGCTGAATCGCCCACCGGGCATGCCCAGTCGCTGCATTTCGGTTTCTACCGAGCCTGCCAGGCGGTCAGACGCTTCGCCGCGCAGCCGGCTCAGCTCGGCAGCCTTTTCCCGGTAGTGGCGTTCATAGGCGGCCAGTTCCTCGGTCAAGCGCTCGACCGCTTCGTCATCGGCGTTGAGGGCTTCCAGTTCATCCAGTAGGTGCTGCTGCAGTTCCGCCAGCTCGTTTGGTTGCACCCGGTGCTTGCGCGCCAGGGTGTAGATGGTGTCGAGGCGCTCTTCGAGTGCCTGCTGGCGTTCGGGGTCGGCGTCGAAATGGTCGAGGAAGCGGTTCAGCTCGCCCATGGCTTCTTCGACCTGGATCTGCGCGCTGGAAAGCAGGTTGACCGCTTCAGCCAGCGCGCCGGGCTGGGTATGGAAAGCGGTCAGGCGGTTAAGGCTGGAGGTGAGTGCGCTGAGTACGTTGCCGGCATCGCTCTCGCTGCAGAAGTCGATCACCTGGCGGCAGGCGGCCAGCAGGCTTTCGGCGTTGGCCAGGTTCTTGTGTTCCTGTTCTAGCTGCTCCAGCTCGTTATCGCCGAGGGCAAGGTTCTCCAGCTCGTCCAGCTGGTAGCTGAGCAACTGGTGGCGGGCGCGTTGCTCGTCGCCAGCGCGGGAGAGGCGCTCCAGCTCCTGGCGGGTTTGCCGCCAGCGTTGTGCTGCTAGCTGGACTTGGCGAGCGAGGTCGCTGGCGCCGGCGAATTCGTCCAGGAGGCGGCGATGGGTGTCGGCCTTGAGCAGGGATTGGTGTTCGTGCTGGCTGTGGATGTCGATCAGCAGCTCGCCCAGGTTCTTGAGGTCGCCCTGGGGGCAGGGGCTGCCATTTATATAGGCGCGCGACCGGCCTTCGGCGGTGATGACGCGGCGCAGAATGCAGGGGCCGTCGTTGTCCAGGTCGCGCTCGGCCAGCCAGGCCCGGGCTTCGGGAATGTCGCTGATGTCGAAGCTGGCGAGGATGTCGGCCTTGTCGGCGCCGGGACGCACCACTCCACTGTCGGCGCGATCGCCCAGTGCGAGTCCGAGGGCGTCGAGCATGATCGATTTGCCGGCACCGGTTTCGCCGGTGATCACGGACATGCCGCCCTCGAGCTCCAGGTCCAGGTGCTCGACGATGGCGTAGTTATGGATCGACAGGTGTACCAGCATGGTGCGACTCCCGCGCTGAGATGGCTGGGTATTTATACAGTGTTTGTTTTCTGGCTGACAATCGTCCCTCCCCCTTGAAGCGACAAATTGCGACCCCATATAGGCGGACATATCAGCGGGTCTTTGCCCGCAGCTGTCTTTATGAGGAGGAAGGCATGGCCGACGAACAGACCCTGGAAAACCAGACCCCCGAAGCGAATTCCGCTGCCGAAACCGCATCCGGTGAAGATCTCGCCGCTCGCGTACAGGTGCTGGAAGAGCAACTGGCCGCGGCCCAGGATCAGTCGCTGCGCGTTGCCGCCGAGCTGCAGAACATCCGCCGCCGCGCCGAGCAGGATGTGGAGAAGGCGCACAAGTTCGCTCTGGAAAAATTCGCCAACGACCTACTGCCGGTGGTCGATAGCCTGGAGCGCGGCCTGGAACTGTCCAGCGCTACCGACGAGACCATCAAGCCGGTGCGCGAGGGCATGGAACTGACTCTCAAGTTGTTCCACGACACCCTCAAGCGTTATCAGCTGGAAGCCGTTGATCCGCATGGCGCGCCCTTCAATCCCGAGCACCACCAGGCCATGGCCATGGAAGAAAGCACCCATGTCGAGCCGGGCAGCGTGCTGAAGGTGTTCCAGAAGGGCTACCTGCTCAACGGTCGTCTGCTGCGCCCCGCCATGGTGGTGGTCAGCAAGGCGCCGAGCGCCACTCCGCCGTCGATTGACGAGCAGGCTTGAAATCCGGCCTCGGGCCCCCATCTGTTAGTTCAAGCGTTTATGTGCTGCCGCGGCCCGTGAAGCGAGGCCGCGGAGAATTCAAAGTTTCGGGAGAGAGAATATGGGCAAAATCATTGGTATCGACCTGGGGACCACCAACTCTTGCGTGGCCATCCTGGAAAACGGCAACGTCAAGGTGATCGAGAACGCCGAAGGCGCTCGCACCACGCCGTCCATCATCGCCTACACCAACGACGGTGAGACCCTGGTCGGCCAGTCCGCCAAGCGTCAGGCGGTCACCAACCCGCAGAACACCCTGTACGCCGTAAAGCGCCTGATCGGTCGCCGCTTCGAAGAAGACGTCGTGCAGAAAGACATCAAGATGGTTCCCTACAAGATCGCCAAGGCCGACAACGGTGACGCCTGGGTGGAAGTGAAGGGCCAGAAGATGGCGCCGCCGCAAATCTCCGCGGAAGTGCTGAAGAAGATGAAGAAGACCGCCGAAGACTACCTCGGCGAGCCGGTAACCGAAGCGGTGATCACCGTTCCGGCCTACTTCAACGACAGCCAGCGCCAGGCTACCAAGGACGCCGGCCGCATCGCCGGTCTGGACGTCAAGCGCATCATCAACGAGCCGACCGCGGCTGCGCTGGCCTACGGCATGGACAAGGCCAAGGGCGACCACACCGTCATCGTGTATGACCTGGGCGGCGGTACCTTCGACGTGTCGGTGATCGAGATCGCCGAAGTCGACGGTGAGCACCAGTTCGAAGTACTGGCCACCAACGGTGACACCTTCCTGGGTGGTGAAGACTTCGACCTGCGTCTGATCGACTACCTCGTTGACGAGTTCAAGAAAGAGTCCGGCATGGACCTGAAGGGCGACCCCCTGGCCATGCAGCGCCTGAAGGAAGCCGCCGAGAAGGCCAAGATCGAGCTGTCCTCCGCTCAGCAGACCGACGTCAACCTGCCGTACATCACTGCAGACCAGACTGGTCCGAAACACCTGAACGTGAAGATTTCCCGCGCCAAGCTGGAAGCCCTGGTGGAAGACCTGGTCGCTCGTACCATCGAGCCTTGCCGCATCGCCCTGAAGGACGCCGGCCTGGACGTATCCGACATCCAGGAAGTGATCCTGGTTGGTGGTCAGACCCGCATGCCGCTGGTGCAGAAGCAGGTCGCTGACTTCTTCGGCAAGGAGCCGCGCAAGGACGTGAACCCGGACGAAGCCGTCGCTATCGGTGCTGCCATCCAGGGCGCCGTACTCGCCGGTGACGTGAAGGACGTTCTGCTGCTCGACGTTTCCCCGCTGACCCTCGGCATCGAAACCCTGGGTGGCGTGATGACCGCGCTGATCGAGAAGAACACCACCATCCCGACCAAGAAGTCGCAGGTGTTCTCTACCGCTGACGACAACCAGTCCGCCGTGACCATTCACGTGCTGCAGGGTGAGCGCAAGCAGGCTGCCCAGAACAAGTCCCTGGGCAAGTTCGACCTGGCCGAGATTCCGCCGGCTCCGCGTGGCGTACCGCAGATCGAAGTGACTTTCGACATCGATGCCAACGGCATCCTGCACGTCGGCGCGAAGGACAAGGCCACCGGCAAGCAGCAGTCCATCGTGATCAAGGCCAACTCCGGCCTGTCCGAGGAAGAGATCCAGCAGATGGTGCGTGATGCCGAGGCCAACGCCGAGGAAGACCGCAAGTTCGAAGAGCTGGCGGCTGCCCGTAACCAGGGAGACGCGCTGGTCCACGCTACTCGCAAGATGATCACCGAGGCTGGCGACAAGGCCACCGCCGAGGAGAAGGCGGCCATCGAGAAGGTGCTGGGCGAGCTGGAAGTAGCCGTGAAGGGCGACGACAAGGCCGAGATCGAAGCCAAGATGAACGCCCTGTCCCAGGCTTCCGCTCCGCTGGCGCAGAAGATGTACGCCGATCAGGCTCAGGCTGGTGAGCAGCCGCAGGCCTCCAATGCGGACAAGGCTGGCGACGATGCCGTCGACGCTGAGTTCGAAGAGGTCAAGGAAAACAAGTAAGTGTCACGCTTGCTTCCGTCCCGGCGTGCGGGGCTAGACGCCCCGTACGCCTGATCCGCCACGCGGGAGCTTGCTCCCGCGTTGGCGTGTCTGGGGCTGGTGAATTCGAGAGTGCAGGAAACTATGGCTAAACGTGACTTTTACGAAATCCTCGGTGTCGAGCGCGGCGCCAGCGAGGCTGAGCTGAAGAAGGCTTATCGCCGGCTGGCGATGAAGCACCACCCGGACCGTAATCCGGGGGACAAGGAGTCCGAAGAGAAATTCAAAGAGGCCAACGAGGCCTACGAGATCCTGTCCGACGCCAGCAAGCGCGCGGCATACGATCAGTACGGCCACGCCGGCGTCGATCCGCAGATGGGTGCGGGCGCTGGAGCCGGCTTCGGTGGCGCCAGCTTCTCCGACATTTTCGGCGACGTGTTCAGCGATTTCTTTGGTGGTCAGCGTGGCGGCCAGCGCGGCGGCCCGCAGCGCGGCAGCGACCTGCGCTACACCCTTGAGCTGGACCTCGAAGAAGCCGTGCGTGGCACTACCGTGACCATCCGCGTGCCGACCCTGGTCAATTGCAAGACCTGCGAAGGCTCGGGCGCCAAGAAGGGCACCAGCCCGGTCACCTGTACCACCTGCGGTGGTATCGGCCAGGTGCGCATGCAGCAGGGCTTCTTCTCGGTGCAGCAGACCTGCCCGCGCTGCCACGGCAGCGGCAAGATGATCAGCGATCCGTGCGGCAGCTGCCATGGCCAGGGCCGTGTGGAAGAGCACAAGACCCTGTCGGTGAAGGTACCGGCCGGCGTCGATACCGGCGACCGTATCCGCCTCTCCGGCGAAGGCGAAGCGGGTGCCTTGGGTGGTCCGTCCGGTGACCTCTACGTGGTGGTCAATGTGCGCGAGCACCCGATCTTCCAGCGCGATGGCAAGCACCTCTATTGCGAAGTGCCGATCAGCTTCGCGGACGCCGCCCTGGGTGGCGAGCTGGAAGTGCCGACCCTGGACGGCCGGGTCAAGCTGAAGATTCCAGAAGCGACCCAGACCGGCAAGCTCTTCCGCCTGCGCGGCAAGGGCGTAGCCCCGGTACGTGGCGGTGGTGCGGGTGACCTGATGTGCCGCGTGGTGGTGGAAACCCCGGTCAATCTGGACAAGCGCCAGCGCGAGCTGCTCGACGAGTTCCGCAAGACGCTGCAGAACGATGGCTCCCATTCGCCCAAGGCCAGCAGCTGGTTCGAGGGCATGAAGCGCTTCTTCGGCGATCTCTAACGACGAGCTGGATGCCGCTGCCGGGCTATTTCCGTTCCGGTGCCGGTGTCCAGCTCCAGGCTTCCAGCTTGGAGCTTTTTTATGCGACGTATTGCTGTGATGGGCGCCGCCGGGCGCATGGGCAAGAACCTGATCGAGGCAGTGCAGCAGGCGCAGGGCGCCGGGCTGACCGCTGCCATCGATCGTCCGGACAGCACCCTGGTTGGCGCCGATGCCGGTGAGCTGGCAGCGCTTGGCCGCATTGGCGTGCCACTGTCGGGTGATCTGGTGAAGGTGGTCGACGAGTTCGACGTGCTGATTGACTTCACTCATCCCTCGGTGACCCTGAAGAACCTGGAAGTCTGCCGTCAGTCCGGCAGGGCCATGGTGATCGGCACCACCGGATTCTCCGCCGAAGAGAAGGCTCTGCTGGCGGCTGCCGCCAAAGAGATCCCGATCGTTTTCGCGGCTAACTTCAGCGTCGGCGTGAACCTTTGCCTCAAGCTGCTGGATACCGCCGCCCGCGTGCTGGGCGACGAGGTGGACATCGAGATCATCGAGGCCCACCACCGCCACAAGGTGGACGCGCCGTCCGGTACTGCGCTGCGCATGGGTGAAGTCGTGGCTGACGCGCTGGGTCGCGACCTGTCCAAAGTCGCTGTCTACGGTCGTGAAGGCCAGACCGGCGCCCGCGCCCGTGAAACCATCGGCTTCGCCACTGTACGCGCCGGCGACGTGGTGGGTGATCACACCGTGCTGTTCGCCGCCGATGGTGAGCGCGTGGAAATCACCCACAAGGCCTCCAGCCGCATGACCTTCGCCCGTGGCGCTGTGCGTGCAGCGCTCTGGCTGGATGGTCAGGAAGCGGGCCTGTACGACATGCAGGATGTGCTCGGTCTGCGCTGATGCGTGATCGCCGGTCTGCCAAATGGGATGTCTTTCCGGTGGACCGAAATGACGCATTCCTGTAAACTGCAGCTTTAGTGTGTCCACTAAAAGTTACGCAGAAATGGCTCAGATAAGAAAGCGGGGTGACGGTAACAACGTCATCCCGCTTTTTTACAACCTGCGTTTGCTTCAGCCTTAGATCTACGGGAGGTCTTCTTGACTAAGCCAGCCATACTCGCGCTTGCCGACGGCAGCATTTTTCGCGGCGAAGCCATTGGGGCCGATGGCCATACCATCGGCGAGGTAGTGTTCAACACTGCCATGACCGGCTATCAGGAAATCCTTACCGATCCTTCCTATGCCCAGCAAATCGTTACCCTTACCTATCCGCACATCGGCAACACCGGCACCACGCCGGAAGACGCCGAGTCCAACCGCGTATGGGCAGCCGGCCTGATCATTCGTGACCTGCCGCTGCTGGCGTGCAACTGGCGTAACAAGCAGTCGCTGCCGGATTACCTGAAAGAGCACGGCACCGTCGCCATCGCCGGTATCGATACCCGCCGCCTGACCCGCATCCTGCGTGAAAAGGGTTCCCAGAACGGCTGCATCCTGGCTGGCGACGACGCCACCGAGGAAAAAGCCCTCGAACTGGCTCGCAGCTTCCCTGGCCTGAAGGGCATGGACCTGGCCAAGGTCGTGTCCTCCACCGAGAAGTACGAGTGGCGTTCCGGCGTGTGGAGCCTGGAAACCGACAGCCATCCGGAAATCCCGGCTGCCGATCTGCCGTACCACGTGGTTGCTTATGACTTCGGCGTGAAGCTGAACATCCTGCGCATGCTGGTTGCCCGCGGCTGCCGCCTGACCGTGGTGCCGGCGCAGACTCCGGCCAGCGAAGTGCTTGCCCTGAACCCGGACGGCATCTTCCTCTCCAACGGCCCTGGCGACCCCGAGCCGTGCGACTACGCCATCCAGGCGATCCGTGAGTTCCTCGACACCGAGATTCCGGTATTCGGCATCTGCCTCGGCCACCAACTGCTGGCTCTGGCCTCCGGTGCCAAGACCGTGAAGATGGGTCATGGCCACCATGGCGCCAACCACCCGGTGCAGGACCTGGATTCCGGCGTGGTGATGATCACCAGTCAGAACCACGGTTTCGCCGTGGACGAGTCGACCCTGCCGGCCAACCTGCGCGCGACCCACAAGTCGCTGTTCGACGGCACCCTGCAGGGCATCGAGCGTACCGACAAGGTGGCCTTCAGCTTCCAGGGTCACCCGGAAGCCAGCCCAGGTCCGCACGACGTGGCTCCGCTGTTCGACCGCTTCATCGCGGCGATGGCCGAGCGCCGCTGAGATCGCGGAAGGGCTTGCGAAGATGATGCCGACCCTCGGGATCACCGACCTCTGGACCTACGTCCTGGGTACGCTGTTCATCGTCCTGCTGCCGGGGCCGAACTCGCTGTTCGTGCTCGCCACCGCCGCCCAGCGCGGCGTGGGCGCCGGCTACCGGGCGGCCAGCGCGGTGTTCCTTGGCGATGCGATCCTGATGCTGCTGTCGGCATTGGGGATCGCCTCGCTGCTCAAGGCCGAACCCATGCTGTTCCTCGGCCTGAAGTATGTCGGCGCCGCCTACCTGTTCTATCTGGGTATCGGCATGCTCCGGGGTGGTTGGCAGAAGTTGCGCCAACCGGTCGAGCAGGCCATCCCGGCACAGGAGCTGGACGTCAATCAGCCGTTCCGCAAGGCGCTGCTGCTGAGCCTGTCCAACCCCAAGGCGATCCTCTTCTTCGTGTCCTTCTTCATCCAGTTCGTCGACCCGGGATACGCCTACCCCGGCCTGTCGTTCCTGGTGCTGGGCGCGATCCTCGAAGTCATCAGCGCCCTTTACCTGAGTTTCCTGATTTTTTCCGGTGTACGCCTGGCGGCCTGGTTCCGCCGGCGGCAACGGCTGGCTGCCGGCGCTTCCAGCGGCGTCGGCGCCCTGTTCGTCGGCTTTGGCGTGAAGCTGGCCACCGCAACCCTGTCCTGATTATTGCAACGAGAGTCCCATGCCCAAGCGTACAGACATCAAGAGCATCCTGATCCTCGGTGCCGGCCCCATCGTCATTGGCCAGGCCTGCGAGTTCGACTACTCCGGCGCCCAGGCTTGCAAAGCCCTGAAGGAAGAAGGCTTCCGCGTCATTCTGGTGAACTCCAACCCGGCCACCATCATGACCGACCCGGCCATGGCCGACGCCACCTACATCGAGCCGATCAAGTGGGCGACCGTCGCCAAGATCATCGAGAAGGAGCGCCCCGACGCCCTGCTGCCCACCATGGGTGGCCAGACCGCGCTGAACTGCGCCCTCGACCTGGAACGCCACGGCGTACTGGCCAAGTTCGGTGTGGAAATGATCGGCGCCAACGCCGACACCATCGACAAGGCTGAAGACCGCTCGCGCTTCGACAAGGCCATGAAGTCCATCGGCCTGGCATGCCCGCGCTCCGGCATCGCCCACACCATGGAAGAGTCTTACGGCGTCCTGGAAAAGGTCGGCTTCCCCTGCATCATCCGTCCGTCCTTCACCATGGGCGGCACCGGTGGCGGCATCGCCTACAACCGCGAAGAGTTCGAAGAAATCTGCGCCCGCGGCCTGGACCTGTCGCCGACCAACGAGCTTCTGATCGACGAATCCCTGATCGGCTGGAAGGAATACGAGATGGAGGTTGTCCGCGACAAGAAGGACAACTGCATCATCGTCTGCTCCATCGAGAACTTCGACCCGATGGGCGTGCACACTGGTGACTCCATCACCGTCGCTCCGGCACAGACCCTGACCGACAAGGAATACCAGATCATGCGCAACGCCTCCCTGGCGGTGCTGCGTGAGATCGGCGTGGAAACCGGCGGTTCCAACGTGCAGTTCGGCATCTGCCCGAACACTGGCCGCATGGTCGTGATCGAGATGAACCCGCGCGTATCGCGTTCCTCGGCCCTGGCCTCCAAGGCTACTGGCTTCCCGATCGCCAAGATCGCTGCCAAGCTGGCCGTCGGCTACACCCTCGATGAGCTGCAGAACGACATCACCGGCGGTCGCACCCCGGCGTCCTTCGAGCCGGCCATCGACTACGTGGTGACCAAGGTTCCGCGCTTCGCCTTCGAGAAATTCCCGAAAGCTGACGCCCGCCTGACCACCCAGATGAAATCCGTGGGTGAAGTGATGGCCATCGGTCGTACCTTCCAGGAGTCGGTGCAGAAAGCCCTGCGCGGCCTGGAAGTGGGCGTTGCCGGCTTCGATCCCAAGCTGGACCTGAACGACCCGGAAGCCGAAGGCATCCTGAAGCGCGAGCTGACCGTTCCGGGCGCCGAGCGTATCTGGTACGTGGCTGATGCCTTCCGCGCTGGCAAGAGCATCGAAGAAGTCTTCGACCTGACTCGCATCGACGAGTGGTTCCTGGTGCAGATCGAGGACCTCATCAAGGATGAGGAGAAGGTCAAGACCCTCGGCCTGTCCGGCATCGACGCCGACCTGATGCGCAAGCTCAAGCGCAAGGGCTTCTCCGATTCCCGCCTGGCCAAGCTCCTCGGCGTTACCGAGAAAAATCTGCGCAGCCATCGCCACAAGCTAAAGGTCCTGCCGGTCTTCAAGCGCGTGGACACCTGCGCCGCCGAATTCGCCACCGACACCGCCTACATGTACTCGACCTACGAGGAAGAGTGCGAGGCCAACCCGTCGTCCCGCGACAAGATCATGATCCTCGGCGGTGGCCCAAACCGTATCGGCCAGGGCATCGAGTTCGACTACTGCTGCGTACACGCCGCGCTGGCCATGCGTGAAGACGGTTACGAGACCATCATGGTCAACTGCAACCCGGAAACCGTCTCCACCGACTACGACACGTCCGACCGTCTGTACTTCGAGCCGGTGACCCTGGAAGACGTGCTGGAAATCGTCCGCGTCGAGCAGCCCAAGGGCGTCATCGTCCAGTACGGCGGCCAGACTCCGCTGAAACTCTGCCGCGCCCTGGAAGAGGCCGGTGTACCGATCATCGGCACCAGCCCTGACGCCATCGACCGCGCAGAAGACCGCGAGCGCTTCCAGCAGATGGTCCAGCGCCTGAACCTGCGCCAGCCGGCCAACGCCACCGCGCGCAGCGAAGACGAAGCCCTGGCCCTGTCGAAGAACATCGGTTACCCGATGGTGGTGCGCCCGTCCTACGTACTGGGCGGCCGCGCGATGGAAATCGTCTACCAGGAAGAAGAGCTCAAGCGCTACATGCGCGAGGCCGTGAAGGTTTCCAACGACAGCCCGGTGCTGCTGGACCGCTTCCTGAACTGCGCCATCGAAGTCGACATCGATGCAGTCTGCGACGGCGAAACCGTCGTGATCGGCGCGATCATGCAGCACATCGAACAGGCT
The DNA here is from genome assembly GCF_029871235.1 of Pseudomonas sp. BN411. Lineage (GTDB taxonomy): Bacteria > Pseudomonadota > Gammaproteobacteria > Pseudomonadales > Pseudomonadaceae > Metapseudomonas. Next base: position 70,620 of record NZ_SSOM01000042.1, on the reverse strand, counting down.
GGCGTGCACTCCGGTGACTCCGCCTGCTCGCTGCCGCCGTACTCGCTGCCGCAGCACATCCAGGACGAGATCCGTGACCAGGTCAAGAAGATGGCCCTGGAACTCGGCGTGGTCGGCCTGATGAACGTCCAGATGGCCGTTCAGGGCGAAGACATCTACGTGATCGAGGTGAACCCGCGCGCGTCCCGTACCGTGCCGTTCGTCTCCAAGTGCATTGGCGAATCCCTGGCCAAGGTTGCTGCCCGCGTGATGGCTGGCAAGAGCCTCAAGGAAATCGACTTCACCAAGGAAATCATTCCGCCGTTCTTCAGCGTCAAGGAGGCGGTTTTCCCGTTCGCCAAGTTCCCGGGCGTCGACCCGATCCTCGGCCCGGAAATGAAGTCCACCGGTGAAGTGATGGGCGTCGGCGACACCTTCGGCGAAGCCTTCGCCAAGGCGCAGTTGGGTGCCAGCGAGATTCTGCCGAACTCGGGTTGTGCATTCATCAGCGTGCGCGAAGATGACAAGCCGGAAGCCGTTCAGGTCGCACGTGATCTGGTCGCGCTGGGCTTCGAAGTCGTTGCCACTGCCGGTACCGCCAAGGTGATCGAGGCCGCTGGTCTGCCGGTACGCCGCGTGAACAAGGTGACTGAAGGTCGTCCGCATGTCGTTGACATGATCAAGAACGATGAGGTCACCCTGATCATCAACACCACCGAGGGGCGTCAGTCGATTGCTGACTCCTACTCGATTCGTCGTAACGCCCTGCAGCACAAGATCTACTGCACCACCACCATCGCGGCTGGTCAGGCGGTCTGTGAAGCGCTCAAATTCGGTCCCGAGAAGACCGTGCGCCGCTTGCAGGATCTCCATGCAGGAATCAAGGCATGAATAAGTACCCCATGACTGTCCAGGGCGCTCGCGCCCTGGAAGAGGAGCTGGCTCATCTGACCAAAGTGATGCGCCCGCAACTGAGTCAGGCCATCGGCGAAGCGCGTGAGCTGGGCGATCTCAAGGAAAACGCTGAGTACCATGCGGCGCGCGAGCAACAGGGCATGGTCGAGGCGCGTATCCGTGATATTGAAGGCCGCCTTCAGAATTCGGTGGTCATCGATGTCACCAGCATCGCCCATACCGGCAAGGTGATTTTCGGCACCACGGTGGATATTGCCAACGTCGAAACCGACGAAGCCGTTACCTACCAGATCGTTGGCGACGACGAAGCCGACATCAAGAAAGGCAAACTGTCGGTCAGCTCTCCCATCGCCCGTGCCCTGGTGGGCAAGGAAGAAGGGGACGTGGTGACCGTCAAGACTCCGAGCGGTATCGTCGAGTACGAGATTGTCGAAGTCCGCCACGTCTAAGCGTTCACCCTTTCGGGCCGCCGCCATCGCTTGGCAGCTGGCCCAGACCTTCTGGGTTGGCGGCCTCTGGCTGCTGCACTTCGTCATGCTGCCAGCGCTGGGCCGTATAGGTCTGGCGCCGATGCTGGTGGAGGAGGTGGCTTCCAGCCTCCGGCCGTTGATGGTTGCCTTTGCCGGCTTCTGTGCGCTGCTCCAGGCCCTGCTGCTGATCCAGCATGCGGGGCTTGCACGTCTCTGGCGTGATGCGCGCGCGCAGCTACTGGCCGCTGTGATCGGCCTGGTAGTGGTGTTCCTGCTGGTTCGCTTCTGGATGCCGGAGGCGTTGTACTGGCTGAACTTCAGCTATCTGTTGCTGGCCTTCTGCGGCCTGCTGCTGGTTATTCAGCCCTTGCCGGCGAAGCTGGCGGAGGGCCGGGCGCGCTGAGCGCGCGCCCTTGGCGGGAGGCTCAGAGACCGCTGAAGCGGCTGATGTTGGAGAGATTGCGGTTCGGCTTCGGATTGCGGCGATAGACCAGTGCCATCTTGCCGATGACCTGGACCAGTTCGCAGTTGCCGGCGGCACAGAGCTCGTCAATCAGGGCGCGGCGATCATCGCGCTCGATGATGCGGAACTGGACCTTGATCAGTTCGTGATCGTTCAGCGCGCGATCAAGCTCGGCCAGTACACCTTCGGTGAGGCCGTTTTCAGCCACCGTCAATACCGGTTTCAGGTGATGACCGATAGATTTGTATTGCTTCTTGTGCTCCGGTGAGAGCGCCATAATCAGACCCCTGCGAAAAAAGGCTGCTAGTTTACCCGAGTGATTCCGGGGCGCACAGCCGAACACGAGGTATACCGTGGCCCGTTCCAAGAGTAGCCAGCAATGGCTGCGAAGACATATCGACGACCCGTACGTCAAACAGGCGCAGAAGGACGGTTATCGTTCCCGCGCCAGCTACAAGCTGCTCGAAATCCAGGAGAAGGACCGCATCCTGCGGCCCGGCATGACCGTCGTCGACCTCGGCGCGGCGCCGGGCGGCTGGTCCCAGGTAACTAGCCGGGTGATCGGTGATCGCGGCCGGTTGATCGCTTCCGACATCCTGGAAATGGATAGCATTCCCGATGTGACCTTCATTCAGGGCGACTTCACCGATGATGAGGTCCTCACACGCATCCTCGAGGCGATCGGTGACAACCCGGTAGACCTTGTGATTTCCGATATGGCCCCCAATATGAGTGGCGTAAGGGCCTCCGATCAGCCGCGCTCGATGTTTCTCTGCGAGCTGGCGCTGGACCTGGCGGGCCGTACTCTGCGCCCGGGCGGCGATTTTCTGATCAAGATATTCCAGGGTGAAGGTTTCGACGTCTACCACAAGCAAGTGCGCGAGATGTTCGACAAGGTGCAGATGCGCAAGCCGCTTTCGTCGCGTGACAGCTCCCGGGAGCAATACCTGCTCGCGCGTGGCTTCCGCGGGGAATAGACTGCAACGGGGACCTGACTCGTCGGTCCCCTTCTGCAGGGGCTGGACACTGCAGCGAGGCCATCGGGCCTCATAAAGGGTTACAGACGGCGCCTGCCAGGGGCGGGGGTTGTGTAGTAAGTTAGGCCGGTTAACCACCAGCCGTTATGCGGGGTGCGCTCCAGGAAGGGGCCCGTTCCAGAGGGTAGCTAATTGAACGACATGGCAAAAAATCTGATCCTGTGGCTGATCATCGCCGCTGTGCTTGTCACGGTGATGAACAATTTCTCCAGCCCAAGCGAACCGCAGACCCTTAACTACTCGGAATTCATCGAGCAGGTTAAAGAAGGTAAAGTCGAGCGCGTGACCGTCGATGGCTTCGTCATCACCGGCAAGCGCAACGATGGCGAGTCCTTCAAGACCATTCGTCCGGCGATTCAGGACGGCGGCCTGATCGGCGACCTGATCGACAACAACGTGATCATCGAAGGCAAGCAGCCTGAGCAGCAGAGCATCTGGACTCAGTTGCTGGTGGCCAGCTTCCCGATCCTGGTGATCATCGCTGTCTTCATGTTCTTCATGCGCCAGATGCAGGGCGGCGGCGGTGGTCGCGGCGGCCCGATGAGCTTCGGCAAGAGCAAGGCGCGCCTGTTGTCGGAAGACCAGGTCAAGACCACCTTCGCCGACGTCGCCGGTTGCGACGAGGCCAAGGAAGAAGTCAGCGAACTGGTGGAATTCCTCCGCGATCCGGGCAAGTTCCAGCGCCTGGGCGGCCGTATCCCGCGCGGCGTGCTGATGGTCGGCCCGCCCGGTACCGGTAAGACCCTGCTGGCCAAGGCCATTGCCGGCGAAGCCAAGGTACCGTTCTTCACCATCTCCGGTTCCGATTTCGTTGAAATGTTCGTCGGTGTGGGTGCGTCCCGCGTCCGTGACATGTTCGACCAGGCCAAGAAGCACGCTCCCTGCATCATCTTCATCGACGAGATCGACGCCGTCGGTCGCCATCGCGGCGCCGGTCTGGGTGGTGGTCACGACGAGCGCGAGCAGACTCTCAACCAGCTGCTGGTCGAGATGGACGGCTTCGAAATGAATGACGGCATCATCGTGATCGCCGCTACCAACCGTCCTGACGTGCTGGACCCGGCCCTGCTGCGTCCGGGCCGCTTCGACCGCCAGGTGGTGGTTGGCCTGCCGGACATCCGTGGTCGCGAGCAGATCCTCAAGGTGCACATGCGCAAGGTGCCCATGGGCGATGACGTCGATCCGGCTGTGATCGCACGCGGTACCCCGGGCTTCTCCGGCGCCGACCTGGCCAACCTGGTCAACGAGGCTTCCCTGTTCGCCGCGCGCGTCAACAAGCGCCTGGTGGAAATGAAGGAATTCGAACTGGCCAAGGACAAGATCATGATGGGCGCCGAGCGCAAATCCATGGTCATGTCCGAGAAGGAAAAGCTCAACACCGCGTACCACGAAGCGGGTCACGCCATCGTAGGTCGTCTGGTGCCCGAGCATGACCCGGTCTACAAGGTGTCGATCATTCCGCGTGGCCGCGCCCTGGGCGTAACCATGTTCCTCCCCGAGGAGGATCGCTACAGCCTGTCCAAGCGCGCGCTGGTCAGCCAGATCTGCTCGCTGTTCGGCGGCCGTATTGCTGAAGAGATGACCCTGGGCTTCGACGGTGTCACCACCGGCGCCTCCAACGACATCATGCGCGCCACCCAGATCGCCCGGAACATGGTGACCAAGTGGGGCCTGTCCGAGAAACTCGGCCCGCTGATGTACGCGGAAGAGGAGGGCGAAGTGTTCCTCGGTCGCAGCGCGGGTGCGCAGCACGCCAACGTGTCCGGCGAAACCGCCAAGCTGATCGACCAGGAAGTCCGCCGCATCATCGATGAGAGCTATACCACCGCGAAGAACCTGCTGACGGAGAATCGCGACAAGCTCGACATGATGGCTGAGGCCCTGATGAAGTATGAAACCATCGACTCCGAGCAGATCGATGACATCATGTCTGGCCGAGTTGCGCGTGAGCCCAAGGACTGGCAGGGCGGTTCCGGTACCTCTGGTACCCCCGCACCGCGTGAAGAGGCCAAACGGCCTGAAACCCCCATCGGCGGGCCGGCTGGCGAACACTAAGGCCTGTAAATGAAGTCAGTGCAGTACCCGACCCGGTTGCCTTGCGGCAACCGGGTTCTTGATTTGGCCCAGCCTCATGTCATGGGCATCCTCAATGTCACCCCAGACTCCTTCTCCGATGGCGGCTGCTTCAATGCGCGCGACGCAGCGTTGCGCCACGCCGCCGAGATGGTCGCCGCTGGCGCGACCCTGATCGACGTCGGTGGCGAGTCCACCCGGCCCGGCGCTCGTCCGGTCTCCCCCACCGAAGAGCTCGAGCGCGTTGCCCCAGTGGTCGAACTCATCGCCCGTGAGTTGGATGTGGTGATCTCCCTGGATACATCCACGCCTGCCGTAATGCGCGAAGGTGCGCGCCTGGGCGCCGGGATGATCAACGATGTGCGCGCGTTGCGTCGTGATGGGGCCCTGGATGCCGCTGCCGATACCGGTCTTGCGGTGTGTCTCATGCACATGCTCGGCGAGCCGGGCAACATGCAGCAGGATCCACGCTACCAGGACGTCGTGCGCGAAGTCGGGGAGTTTCTCGCCGACCGCATGCAGGCCTGCCTGGCAGCTGGGATTTCGGAAGATCGTATCGTTCTCGATCCGGGTTTCGGCTTCGCCAAGACCCTGGCGCACAACCTCAGCCTGTTCAAGCATATGGAAGCGCTGCACCAGTTGGGGCGCCCTCTGCTGGTCGGGGTTTCACGAAAAAGCATGATTGGCCAGGCCTTGGGACGGGAAGTCCACCAACGGCTGTCCGGCGGGATCGCCCTGGCAGCCCTTGCGGTGGCCAAGGGTGCCTGCATCCTGCGCGTACACGATGTCGCGGAGACCGTGGACGCGGTACGCATGATCGCTGCGGTGCAAGCAGCGGAATAAGAAAACACGGAGCACCTCATGAGCAGAAAGTATTTTGGCACCGACGGTATTCGCGGGCGGGTCGGGCAGTTCCCGATTACTCCGGATTTCATGCTCAAGCTCGGTTGGGCTGCCGGCATGGCGTTCCGCAAGCAAGGCAAGAGCCGCATCCTGATTGGCAAGGACACGCGCATCTCCGGATACATGTTCGAGTCCGCTCTGGAGGCTGGGCTCTTGGCTGCCGGCGCCGACGTGATGCTGCTCGGCCCCATGCCTACCCCTGCCATCGCCTACCTCACTCGTACTTTCCTGGCGGACGCCGGCATCGTCATCAGTGCTTCGCACAACCCGCACCATGACAACGGCATCAAGTTCTTCTCCGGCAAGGGCACCAAGCTCTCGGATGAGGTGGAGCTGATGATCGAAGAGCTCCTGGATCAGCCGATGACCGTGGTGGAGTCGGAGCAGCTCGGCAAGGTGACTCGCATCAACGACGCTGCGGGCCGCTACATCGAGTTCTGCAAGAGCACCACTCCCATCAGCACCGACTTTGCCGGTCTCAAGCTGGTAATCGACTGCGCCCATGGCGCCACCTACAAGGTCGCTCCCAGCGTGTTTCGTGAGCTGGGTGCCCAGGTGCATGTGCTGGCGAACCAGCCCAATGGCCTCAACATCAACGATGATTGTGGTTCGACCCACATGGGCAGGCTGCAGGCTGCAGTGGCCGAGCAGAATGCCGACATCGGCATCGCATTCGATGGCGACGGTGACCGTGTGCTGATGGTGGATCACACCGGCACCGTGGTTGACGGCGACGAACTGATCTATCTGATCGCTCGCGACCTGCATGGCCGTGACAAGCTGCAGGGTGGTGTGGTCGGTACCCTGATGAGCAATCTCGGTATGGAGTTGGCACTGAAGGACCTCGGCATTCCATTCATTCGTGCGAAGGTCGGTGACCGCTACGTGATGAGTGAGCTTCAGGCCAACGGGTGGACCCTGGGCGGCGAAAACTCCGGCCATATCGTTTGCAGTCACTTCACCACCACTGGTGATGCCATCGTCTCCGCCTTGCAGGTGTTGCTCGCGCTGCAACGAAGCGGCCAGTCTCTGGCAGAAGCGCGCCAGGGCATGCGCAAGTGCCCGCAGGTCCTGATCAATGTGCGCTATGCCGGCAACGGTGTTGATCCGGTCAAGCACCCGGCGGTACAGGACGCATGCGCCCGTGTTACTGAGAAGATGGCCGGTCGCGGTCGCGTCCTGCTGCGCAAGTCCGGCACCGAGCCACTTGTGCGAGTGATGGTCGAAGGCGACGACGAAAAGCTGGTGCGCGGCTATGCCGAAGAGCTGGCGAAAGTCGTGACTGAGGTATGTGCTTGATTTCTCTTGCTAGTTGGAAATCTCTTGGGTAACATCTGCGCCCACTTTGATCGACGAGATAAAGCATGCGCCGACCTCTGGTAGCCGGTAACTGGAAAATGCACGGTACCCGCGCCAGCGTCGCAGAGCTGATCAAAGGCTTGCGCCAATTGGCCTTGCCTGCTGGCGTCGAAGTCGCGGTGATGCCGCCCTGTCTGTACATCAATCAGGTCATTCAAGGCCTGGACGGCAAGTCGATTGTCGTGGGTGCGCAGAATTGTGCGGTAGAGCCGGTGCAGGGAGCCCTCACCGGAGAGATCGCGGCAAGCCAGTTGGCAGACGTGGGTTGCAACCTGGTTCTGGTCGGTCATTCGGAGCGTCGCCTGATTCTGGGCGAGAGCGACGAAGTCGTGAGTCGCAAGTTCGCTGCTGCTCAATCCTGTGGTCTGGTTCCGGTGCTGTGCGTCGGAGAGACCCGGGAGCAGCGCGAAGCTGGCAAGACGCTTGAGGTTGTCGGGCGTCAGCTGGGTAGCGTGATCGAAGAGCTTGGTGTGGGCGCGTTTGCGCGGGCGGTAATAGCCTATGAGCCGGTTTGGGCGATAGGTACGGGGCTGACGGCCTCGCCGCAACAGGCGCAAGAGGTTCATGCGGCGATTCGCTCGCAGCTGGCGGCGGAAAATGCCGAAGTTGCTCGCGGTGTACGGATTCTGTACGGCGGCAGTGTGAAGGCGGCCAGTGCGGCCGACTTGTTCGGCATGCCGGATATCGATGGGGGGCTCGTTGGTGGTGCCTCCCTGAATGCGGATGAGTTCGGTGCGATCTGTCGCGCCGCAGGAAGCTGACAAGATGCTGGAAACTGTCGTTATTGTGGTGCACTTGCTGGTCGCTCTGGGTGTTGTAGGCCTGGTGCTGGTTCAGCAGGGCAAAGGCGCAGATGCTGGTGCCTCGTTCGGTTCTGGTGCTTCGGCAACCGTTTTCGGAAGCCAAGGTTCCGCTACCTTTCTGAGTCGCTTTACTGGTATACTCGCAGCGGTTTTTTTCATTACCAGTCTGGGTTTAGCGTTCTTTGCTAAAGAAAAGGCTGAGGCGCTGAGCAACGTAGGCCTGCCGGATCCGGCGGCTCTCGAAGTTCAACCCGCCAAACCGGCAGCTGACGATGTGCCGGTGCTCGAAGAGCAGAAGCCAGCCACCCAGTCGGGTGACGTGCCTCAGGCTCCGGAGCAGAAGTAAGGCAAGTTTTGCCGAGGTGGTGGAATTGGTAGACACGCTACCTTGAGGTGGTAGTGGCCATAGGCTGTAGGGGTTCGAGTCCCCTCCTCGGTACCATATAAAGAGAGGCCCGCAGAGATGCGGGCTTTCTTCTTCGCGGGATGTTCGGTTGACCATGCAAGGTGCTGGCCGTATAATCTCGCACCAGCTTTGACGCGGGGTGGAGCAGTCTGGTAGCTCGTCGGGCTCATAACCCGAAGGTCGTTGGTTCAAATCCAGCCCCCGCAACCAGTAGTCGCGAAGCCCCTTTTTAGGGGCTTTTTGCTAGCTGGACAGTTGGCCTCCGATCAATGATCAGGTGGTTTGAAGGGATGGGCGTTTCGCCCATTTTTTATTTGCACAGCATGCGAGAGGCGATCAGGTGTCGAGCAAGCTAGAACAGTTGCAGGCCTTGTTGGCCCCGGTAGTCGAAGCGCTCGGTTATCAGTGCTGGGGCATCGAGTTCCTGTCTCAAGGGCGGCATTCACTGCTGCGGATCTATATCGATCACGAAAACGGCATCCTGGTAGACGACTGCGAGAAAGTCAGCCGTCAAATCAGCGGCGTGCTCGATGTCGAGGACCCGATCAGCAGCGAGTACACCCTCGAAGTATCGTCGCCAGGTATGGATCGTCCGCTGTTCACCCTAGAACAGTTTGCGGCCCACGCTGGTGAACTGGTCAAGATCAAGCTGCGTTCGCCCTTTGAAGGTCGACGCAATTTTCAGGGGCTTCTCCGCGGGGTGGAGGAGCAGGACGTGGTGGTTCTCATCGAAGACCGCGAGTTCCTCCTGCCGATCGAACTGATCGACAAGGCCAACATCATTCCCCGTTTTGACTGAGACGCGGATCCCGCGGATCCAATGGATTGCGAAAGGCGAGGCGTACGATGAGCAAAGAAGTACTGCTGGTTGTTGAGTCGGTATCCAACGAAAAAGGTGTACCGGCCGGCGTGATTTTCGAGGCGCTGGAGCTGGCCCTGGCCACCGCTACCAAGAAGCGTTACGAGGACGAGGTCGACCTGCGTGTGTCGATCAATCGTCAGAGCGGTAACTACGACACCTACCGTCGCTGGGCTGTGGTCGAGGAAACTGATTTCGAGGACCCGGCTATCCAGCTGACCCTGGATCAGGCCCAGGAGCGCGATGAGAAAGCCAAGATCGGCGACATCATCGAAGAGAAGATCGAGTCCATCGAGTTCGGTCGCATCGCAGCCCAGACCGCCAAGCAGGTCATCGTGCAGAAAGTGCGCGAAGCCGAGCGCGCTCAGGTTGTCGAAGCCTACCGCGAGAAACTGGGCGACATCATTTCCGGCACCGTGAAGAAGGTCACCCGCGATAACGTGATCGTCGACCTCGGCAACAACGCCGAAGCGCTGCTGGCCCGCGAGGACATCATCGCCCGCGAGACTTTCCGTGTTGGCGCCCGCGTACGTGCTCTGCTGAAGGAAATCCGCACCGAGAACCGCGGCCCGCAGCTGATCCTGTCGCGCACCGCGCCGCAGATGCTGATCGAACTGTTCCGCATCGAAGTGCCGGAAATCGCCGAAGAGCTGATCGAAGTAATGGCTGCCTCCCGTGATCCGGGTTCCCGCGCCAAGATTGCCGTGCGCTCCAAGGACAAACGTATTGACCCGCAGGGCGCCTGCATCGGCATGCGCGGTTCCCGTGTCCAGGCCGTATCCGGCGAACTGGGTGGCGAGCGCGTCGATATCGTCCTGTGGGACGACAACCCTGCGCAGTTCGTGATCAACGCCATGGCTCCGGCCGAAGTGGTGGCGATCATCGTCGACGAAGATGCCCATGCAATGGACATCGCCGTTGCCGAAGACAACCTGGCCCAGGCCATTGGTCGTGGTGGCCAGAACGTGCGCCTGGCCAGCCAGCTTACCGGCTGGACCCTGAACGTGATGACCGAAGCGGACATCCAGGCCAAGCAGCAAGCCGAAACCGGCGACATCCTGCGTGCCTTCGTCGAAGAACTGGAAGTGGACGAAGAGCTGGCTCAGGTACTGGTGGAAGAAGGTTTCACCAGCCTGGAAGAAATCGCCTACGTACCCATGGAAGAAATGCTCAGCATCGACGGCTTCGACGAGGACATCGTCAACGAGCTGCGTGCTCGTGCGAAGGACCGCCTGCTGACCAAGGCCATCGCGACCGAAGAGAAGCTGGCGGATGCCCAGCCTGCCGAAGACCTGCTTTCTCTGGAAGGCATGGACAAGGATCTGGCTGTTGAACTCGCCGTACGTGGCGTTATTAACCGCGAAGACCTAGCCGAGCAGTCGATTGATGACCTGCTCGACATCGACGGCATGGACGAAGAGCGTGCCGGCAAGCTGATCATGGCCGCCCGAGCCCACTGGTTCGAGTAAGTTTCGCGGCCTAGGAGAGAAGTGCATGACGCAAGTCACGGTGAAAGAACTGGCCCAAGTGGTCGATACACCGGTGGAGCGCCTGCTGCTGCAGATGCGCGAGGCGGGATTGCCGCACACCAGCGCCGAACAGGTTGTAACCGACAATGAGAAGCAGGCCCTGCTGGCCCATCTCAAGAGCAGCCACGGTGAGCGCCTGGAAGAGCCGCGCAAGATTACCCTGCAGCGCAAGACCACTACTACGTTGAGGGTCGCCGGTAGCAAGACCATCAACGTCGAAGTACGCAAGAAGAAAACCTACGTCAAGCGCAGCCCTGACGAGATCGAGGCTGAGCGTCAGCGCGAACTCGAAGAGCAACGCGCGGCGGAGGAAGCTGCTCGACTGAAGGCCGAGGAAGAAGCTCGTCAGCGTGCCGAAGAGGCTGCTCGTCGTGATGCTGAAGCTCGCGCCAAGGAAGCTGCCCCGACCGCCACGGTCAATGCCGCTCCGGCTGTCGAGCCTGCTGCTGCAGCTCCTGTTGCTGCCGCTGCCACCGCCGCGCCGGCCACTGGCGCAGCCGCTGGTGCCGCAGCTGCTGGTGCCGAGCGCAAGAAAGAAGAGGTGCGTCGCCCCGAACGTGCTCGCGACGAAGACGATCGCCGCGACCGCAAGCATGCGCAGCACCGTCCTTCGCTCAAGGAAAAAGAAAAGGCTCCGGCCCCCCGCGTTGCTCCGCGCAGCACCGAAGAGGAAAGCGATTCCTTCCGTCGTGGTGGGCGTGGCGGCAAAGGCAAGCTGAAGAAGCGTAACCAGCACGGGTTCCAGAGCCCGACAGGACCTATCGTGCGTGAAGTCAGCATTGGCGAGACCATCACCGTGGCCGAACTGGCCGCCCAGATGTCCGTCAAGGGCGCAGAAGTCGTCAAGTTCATGTTCAAGATGGGCACCCCGGTGACCATCAACCAGGTGCTCGATCGCGAAACCGCCCAGCTGATCGCCGAAGAACTCGGCCACAAGGTCAAGCTGGTCAACGAGAACGCCCTGGAAGAGCAACTGGCCGAATCCCTGAAGTTCGAAGGCGAGGCCCTGACCCGTGCGCCGGTAGTGACCGTGATGGGTCACGTCGACCACGGCAAGACCTCTCTGCTCGACTACATCCGCCGTACCAAGGTGGCCAGCGGTGAAGCGGGTGGCATCACCCAGCACATCGGTGCCTACCACGTGGAAACCGATCGCGGCATGGTGACCTTCCTGGACACCCCGGGTCACGCGGCGTTCACCGCCATGCGTGCTCGTGGTGCCAAGGCCACTGACATCGTCATCCTGGTGGTAGCGGCTGACGACGGCGTGATGCCGCAGACCGTGGAAGCCGTGCAGCATGCGAAAGCGGCCGGCGTTCCGATCGTGGTCGCGGTCAACAAGATGGACAAGCCCGAAGCCAACCCGGACAACATCAAGAACGGCCTGGCCGCTCTGGATGTGATTCCGGAAGAGTGGGGCGGCGATACTCAGTTCGTACCTGTGTCGGCAAAGGCCGGTACCGGTGTCGACGAACTGCTCGAAGCCGTACTGCTGCAGGCTGAAGTTCTGGAACTCACCGCCACCCCGTCGGCCCCTGGCCGTGGTGTCGTGGTCGAGTCCCGTCTGGACAAGGGCCGTGGTCCGGTCGCTACCGTGCTGGTTCAGGACGGTACCCTGCGTCAGGGCGACATGGTCCTCTGCGGCGTCAACTATGGCCGCGTCCGCGCCATGCTCGACGAGAACGGCAAGCCGGTTAAAGAAGCCGGTCCGTCCATCCCTGTCGAGATCCTCGGCCTGGATGGTACGCCGGACGCCGGTGATGACCTGACCGTGGTCGCCGACGAGAAGAAAGCACGTGAAGTTGCCCTGTTCCGTCAAGGCAAGTTCCGCGAGGTCAAGCTGGCTCGCCAGCAGTCCTCCAAGCTCGAGAACATCTTCGAGAACATGGGCCAGGACGAGAAGAAGACCCTCAACATCGTGCTCAAGTCCGATGTGCGTGGTTCTCTCGAGGCCCTGCAGGGTGCCCTGTCCGACATCGGCAACGAAGAAGTCCAGGTGCGTGTTGTGGGTGGCGGCGTAGGTGGTATCACCGAGAGCGACGCCAACCTGGCGCTGGCGTCCAATGCCGTGCTGTTCGGCTTCAACGTGCGTGCCGACGCTGGCGCGCGCAAGATCGTCGAGCAGGAAGGTCTGGACCTGCGCTACTACAACATCATCTACGACATCATCGAAGACGTTAAGAAAGCACTGTCCGGCATGCTGGGCAGCGAAGTCCGGGAGAACATCCTGGGTATCGCCGAGGTGCGCGACGTGTTCCGTTCGCCGAAGTTCGGTGCGGTCGCCGGCTGCATGGTTACCGAGGGTCTGGTACACCGCAACCGTCCGATCCGCGTACTGCGCGACGATGTAGTGATCTTCGAAGGCGAACTGGAATCCCTGCGCCGCTTCAAGGACGACGTGTCCGAGGTGCGTGCCGGCATGGAGTGCGGTATCGGCGTGAAGAGCTACAACGACGTGAAAGTCGGAGACAAGATCGAAGTCTTCGAGAAGGTCCAGGTGGCGCGCACCCTGTAAGTGTCGCGCTTGCCACAAGCCGGGAGCCAGGAGCTGGAAGCCATCGCTTTCCACTCCTGGCTTTCGTCTTTTAAGCGTTCATGAGTGAAACGAAATGGCTAAAGACTACAGCCGTACCCAACGCATCGGCGACCAGATGCAGCGCGAACTGGCGTTGCTGATCCAGCGTGAGATCAAGGACCCGCGCCTGGGTCTGGTGACCATCACCGCAGTGGACGTGAGCCGCGACCTGTCCCACGCCAAGGTGTTCATCACCGTCATGGGTCAGGACGACAATGTCGAGAAGGTCAAGCTTAACTGCGACATCCTGCAGGACGCCGCCGGCTTCCTGCGCATGCAGCTGGGCAAGGCCATGAAGCTGCGCAGCGTGCCGCAACTGCACTTCCACTACGACGCCAGCATCCGTCGTGGTGCGGAGCTGTCGGCGCTGATCGAGCGTGCCGTGGCGGAAGACCGCAAGCACCAGGGCAGCGACGAGGAGTAATGGCGTGGCCCAGGTGAAACGTATCCGCCGCAACGTCAGCGGCGTGCTGATCCTCGACAAGCCGCGTGGCATGAGCTCCAACGCCGCGCTGCAGAAGGTGCGCTGGCTGCTCAATGCCGAGAAGGCTGGTCATACCGGCAGCCTCGACCCCCTGGCCACCGGCGTCCTGCCGCTGTGCTTTGGCGAGGCGACCAAGTTCTCCCAGTACCTGCTGGACGCCGACAAGGGCTATGAAACCCTGGCCCAGCTTGGCGTTACCACCTCCACGGGTGATGCCGAAGGTGAAGTGACCGAGCGTCGCGAGGTGACCGTTGGTCGCGAGGACATTGAGGCTCTGCTGCCGCGTTTTCGCGGTGAAATCAAGCAGATACCTCCGATGTACTCGGCCCTGAAGAAGGACGGCCAACCCCTCTACAAGCTGGCCCGTGCTGGCGAAGTAGTGGAGCGCGAGGCGCGTTCTGTTACTATTGCGCGCTTGGATTTGCTGGCCTGTGAAAACAGCCAGGCAAGACTGGCGGTAGCCTGCAGCAAGGGCACCTATATCCGCACCCTGGTCGAAGATCTCGGCCAGGCACTGGGATGCGGGGCACACGTGGCAGAGTTGCGCCGGACCCAGGCGGGACCCTTCGTGCTGGCCCAGGCGATCAGCCTGGAGACCCTGGAGAAGGTTCACGCCGAGGGTGGCAACGAGGCACTCGACCAGTTCCTCCTGCCGGTCGACAGCGGGCTGGAGCACTGGCCGCTGATCCAGCTGACCGAGCACAGCGCCTACTACTGGCTACATGGCCAGCCGGTGCGGGCTCCGGAAGCACCCAAGTTCGGCATGATGCGAGTACAGGATCACACCGGTCGCTTCATCGGAATCGGTGAAGTGAGCGATGACGGGCGCGTTGCGCCGCGTCGACTGATTCGGTCGGAATGACCGATCCGAGGATGGCTGTTAATAGGCACGGTCAATCCTCTTTTTTGAACACGGGGCGAAGGTCCCGGCCTATTACTCTCAGAGGAAGCCCATCATGGCACTGAGCGTTACTGAAAAAGCCCAGATCGTTAACGAGTACAAGCAAGCTGAAGGCGATACCGGTTCTCCGGAAGTGCAGGTTGCCCTGCTGACCGCCAACATCAACAAGCTGCAGGATCACTTCAAGGCCAACGGCAAAGACCACCACTCCCGTCGTGGTCTGATCCGCATGGTTAACCAGCGCCGCAAGCTGCTGGACTACCTGAAGGGTAAGGACACCTCTCGTTACAGCGCCCTGATCGGTCGTCTGGGTCTGCGTCGCTAAGCGACTCAGATGAGCTGGAAGCTGGAAAACCGGAAGCTGGACATCGTTCCAGCTTTCGGCTTTCCAGCTTCTGGTTTTTTAAGGGATTGAATCGGGTCCGACTCCCGCCTCTCCCACGATTTCCCCCAAGGCAACATAGAGAAGGAAAACACCGTGAACCCGGTAATCAAGAAGTTCCAGTTCGGTCAATCGACCGTTACCCTCGAGACTGGCCGTATCGCCCGTCAAGCCTCCGGTGCCGTTCTGGTCACCATGGATGAAGACGTCACCGTTCTGGTGACCGTGGTTGGCGCCAAGCAGGCCGACCCGGGCAAGGGTTTCTTCCCGCTGTCCGTCCACTACCAAGAGAAAACCTACGCCGCTGGCCGTATCCCCGGTGGTTTCTTCAAGCGTGAAGGCCGTCCTTCCGAGAAGGAAACCCTGACCTCGCGCCTGATCGACCGTCCGATCCGTCCGCTGTTCCCGGAAGGTTTCCTGAACGAAGTTCAGGTCATCTGCACCGTGGTTTCCACCAACAAGAAGACCGATCCGGACATCGCTGCCATGATCGGTACCTCCGCAGCCCTGGCCATCTCCGGCATTCCGTTCAGCGGCCCGATCGGTGCCGCGCGCGTGGCCTACCACGAAGAAGCCGGCTACCTGCTGAACCCGAACTACGAGCAGCTGAAAGCCTCCGCCCTGGACATGGTCGTTGCCGGTACCGAAGACGCCGTGCTGATGGTTGAGTCCGAAGCTCAAGAGCTGACCGAAGACCAGATGCTGGGCGCCGTTCTGTTCGCCCACCAGGAATTCCAGTCCGTGATCACCGCGGTCAAGGAATTCGCTGCCGAAGCCGGCAAGCCGACCTGGAACTGGACCGCCCCGGCTGAAAACACCGCTCTGCTCAGCGCCATCAAGGCCGAGTTCGGCGAGGCCATCTCCCAGGCCTACACCATCACCATCAAGCAGGACCGCTACAACCGTCTCGACGAGTTGCGCGACCAGGTCATCGCCCGCTTCGTTGGCGAGGAAGAAGGTCAGTTCCCGGCTGGTGAAGTGAAAGACGCCTTCGGCCTGCTGGAATACCGCACCGTTCGCGAGAACATCGTTAACGGCAAGCCGCGTATCGACGGCCGTGACACCCGCACCGTGCGTCCGCTGAAGATCGAAGTCGGCGTGCTGGACAAGACCCACGGTTCCGCCCTGTTCACCCGTGGCGAAACCCAGGCCCTGGTCGTTGCCACCCTCGGCACCGCCCGTGACGCCCAGCTGCTGGACACCCTGGAAGGCGAGCGCAAGGACGCCTTCATGCTGCACTACAACTTCCCGCCCTTCTCGGTAGGTGAGTGCGGTCGTATGGGCAGCGCCGGCCGCCGCGAAATCGGCCACGGCCGTCTGGCCCGTCGTGGCGTTTCCGCCATGCTGCCGAAAGGTGACGAGTTCCCCTACACCATCCGTGTGGTTTCCGAAATCACCGAGTCCAACGGCTCCAGCTCCATGGCTTCGGTCTGCGGCGCTTCCCTGGCTCTGATGGACGCCGGCGTGCCGATGAAGGCGCCGGTTGCCGGTATCGCCATGGGTCTGGTGAAGGAAGGTGACAAGTTCGCCGTCCTGACCGACATCCTGGGCGACGAAGACCACCTGGGCGACATGGACTTCAAAGTAGCCGGTACCGCCAAGGGCGTGACCGCGCTGCAGATGGACATCAAGATCAACGGCATCACCGAAGAGATCATGGAGATCGCTCTGGAGCAGGCTCTGGAAGCGCGTCTGAACATCCTCGGCCAGATGAACCAGATCATCGCTGAGTCCCGCAGCGAGCTGTCGGCCAACGCTCCGACCATGATCGCGATGAAGATCGACACCGATAAGATCCGCGACGTCATCGGCAAGGGCGGCGCCACCATCCGTTCGATCTGCGAAGAGACCAAGGCCTCCATCGACATCGAAGACGATGGCAGCGTGAAGATCTTCGGCGAGACCAAGGAAGCTGCCGAGGCCGCGCGTCAGCGCGTTCTGGGTATCACCGCTGAAGCTGAAGTCGGCAAGGTGTACGTGGGCAAGGTCGAGCGCATCGTCGATTTCGGCGCCTTCGTCAACATCCTGCCGGGCAAAGACGGTCTGGTGCACATCTCGCAGATCAGCGACAAGCGCATCGACAAGGTCACCGACGTTCTGCAGGAAGGCCAGGAAGTCAAAGTCCTGGTTCTCGACGTCGACAACCGTGGTCGCATCAAGCTGTCGATGAAGGACGTAGAAGCTGCCGAAGCTTCCGGCGTCTGATAATCGTCACGCAATAGAAGAGAGGGCCCCTTGCGGGCCCTCTTTTTTTGCCTGGAGAATGGCAAACCGCCACCGTACCTGGATCAGTCATGGACAAGACGCTCTGCCAGTACCACCCAGCCCAACCCGCGACCTGGCACTGCGTGCCTTGCCAGCGCCATTTCGGCGATTGCTGCATTCCCCTCAACGCTGATGCTCCCGACGATAGCCCGGCCTGCCCCCTGTGCCGCAGCGAGCTCACCTTCCTCGGCGCGGCCAACACCGCCCAGCCGTTCTGGGAACGCCTGCCGCAGTTCTTCGCCTATGGCCTGCAGAGCAGCCCACTGGCCTTCAGTGCCCTATTGGCCCTGGCTGGCCTGTTCATGCCGCGTTCGCTGGTCCTCTGGAGCATCCTGCTGAGCGTGGCTACCAAGTATTTCCACAGCGTGATCGAGTCCAGCAGCGAAGGCGTGCGCGAGGCGCCGAGCCTGGTCAGTGCCTTTGGTGGTGATGGTTTCTCGCTGTTCATCAAGCAGGTGCTGGTCTTCGCCATTGCGCTGGGTGCGCTCTGGCTGGCGGCGGACTTCAACAGCGAAACCATCTTCTGGGTGGTCAACATCGCCATCGTCTTGCTGCTGCCCGCCAGCATCATCCGCCTGGCACTGAGCAAGGAACTGGGTTCTGCCCTGAGCCCCGATCAGGTCGGTGAAGTGATCAAGGCCATGGGCTGGCGTTACCTGATTCTCTGCGCCTTCCTCTTCATCCTCTGGCAGTCCCCGAGCTATGTGGCCTGGATGCTTTCCGGTGGCCTGCCGAGGGTCGTGCTGATGCCCATCGCCACCTTCCTCTTCGGTTATTTCGGCGTCGTGATGTGCTGCATGATGGGCTACGCGGTGTTCCAGTATCAGGGCGCACTGGGCTTTGCCATTGCCGAGGAGGGCGCCCAGCAGGGGATGCCGGAGAATGAATGGCGCCGCCGCAAGGCCCTGGCCGAAGCCGAGATCCGCCTCAAGGAAGGCCAGAGTGATGGTGCGCTGGAAACCCTGGCCAACGCGTTGCGGCGCGATCCGGAGGACTTGCGCCTGAACGAGCGCTACCACCAGCTGCTGTTTGGTTTGGGGGCTCACGAGCGCTGCCTGCGTCATCTGGACCACTACCTGCCCCTGGCCGCGCGCCAGAACCCGGCTTTGGCCGCCACCGCGCTGCTCAACGCCCGCCAGTTCAAGGTCGATTTCCAGCCGGCCGACGCCCTGGTCTGTGAGCAAGTTGCCGGGGCGCTGCTGGATCGGCACAAGGTGCGCGAGGCCCTCAGCCTGCTGCGCAATCTGCATCAGCGCTTCCCTGATTACCCGCACATTCCACGCGCCTACCTGCTGGCGGCCCGTGGTTTCGCTGAAGGCCTCGGGCAGTTGGAGCCGGCGCAGAAGCTGCTGGCCTACATCCGCACGCGCTATCCGGCCTCGCCGTTGCTGGATCAGGTCAGTGCCCTGGAGGGCACCATCGCGAAGCTGGGTAGCGCCGGCCGCTGAGTCCGTTTTCATCGTGCAGTCTGCAACGCCTCAGTGGCGTGAACATGCAGACTGCATGCAAACGGATGCTTGGCTGTTTTCCTATCTCATTGATCTGGCGGATCTTTTTCTTCGCTGGAAAGCTGGCACAGGCCTTGCGACGTTCCTGCTGAGCCTGCAACCAGTTGCTTGATGCAGACGTTCCGGAGAAGAGAGGAGACCCACCTCATGAAACAGACTTTCACCAAATGGACCTTTGCCGCTGTCACTGCCGCCGCCATGAGCCTGCCGTTCGCGACCGGCGCCTATGCAGAAACCAGCGGTCACCCGATGCTGGCAGCCAGCGAGACCATGCAGAAAGCCGAAGACGCGGTCTCTGATACCTGGATCACCAGCAAAGTCAAATCCACCTTCCTGGCCGACAAGAACCTCAGCGGGATGGACATCAAGGTTGAAACCAACCAGGGCGTGGTCGCGCTGTCCGGTACGGTGCAGAGCGACGCCGAGCGTGACCTGGCCATCGACACCGCCAAGGGCATCAAGGGTGTCACCGCGGTTTCCGCCGACGGCCTGAAGTCCTCCCAGTAACTACCGTCCAGGCAAATGCACAAGGCCCCGCCTATGCGGGGCCTTGTCGTTCGAGGATTCAGCGCGCGAGGTGCTGCTGGTAGAGCGCCAGTTGCCGGGTCTGCTCCGCTTCGGGGAAGGCCCGGCGCAGGTATTGGCCGAGTTCGCCCACTCCGCGCAGGTCCTGGCGTTGGCCCAGCTGCTTGGCCAGCTGCAGCGTCAGACCGGGGAGCTGCGGCGGCACCGGGCTTACCTGGCAGAGGCGGCGCCACGGCGCCATGGCGCGGGTGCTGTCGCCAGCCTTGATCAGCCGTTGCAGCAGGTGCAACAGCACGGCCGGGTGCTGCAGCAGGCGCTGCTGCGGGTCCGCCACATCGTCCGCGAGCTTCTGTAGCAGGGGCAGGGCGGTGGCCTGTTCCGGCAGGGCGAACAGTTGCTTCAGCACGGCGGCCAACAGGGGCTTGTCCTGGCGGCTCTTGGCCAGCGGATAGAGACGTTCCAGCAGTGCCAGCCTGCCGGGATAGCGTTGCAGCAAATCGAGGCCCCGAGGCGCGGCCTGATCAAGGGCAAAACGTCCGATCAACTGGTCCAGGGCGGCCAGTTCGCGCTTGAAGGGAGCGTCCGGGTCTTCCTTGCTGAGGTAGGCCTCGTCCACCTTGAGGAAGCCCACCCGGTGCAGCAGCCAGGTGGCCAGGAAGCCAAAGGCCAGGCCACCGAGGTGCGCGTAGTAGTTCACGTGGTCGTCGGCCAGCAGGACGCCATACAGTTCCTTGCCGAGCCAAGCGGGGAATATCCACAGGGCGGGGGCCTTGAAGTAGCCGATCAGCGGGCCCAGCCAGTAGAAGAAGCGAATCTTGCGCAGCCCGTATACGCCGATGGTCATACCCATCAACCCTGATACCGCGCCGGAGGCACCAATGCCTGCCACCCAGGCGGGGTCCAGTGCCCACCAGAGCAGGTGAGAAGCCAGTCCGCTGGCCAGGTAGAGGCCGAGATAGACCCAGCGTCCCAGGGCCGCTTCCAGGGCGAAGCCGCAGATGAACAGGAAGATCATGTTGCCCAGCAGGTGATCGAAGCTGCCGTGCAGGAACATGGCGCCGAACAGCCCCTGGACGCTGAACTTGTTGGGGATGAAGCCAAAGCGCTGGGAGCTGATCTTGTCTCGCGCCGCCTCGGCCTTCTGTCGCGTCTGTTGCCATGCGGGATCGGCCTTGTAGGCCGGGGAGCGGTGCAGCCAGTCCTCGAATTCCAGGTCACGCAGGATGATGGTCGCCAGTTGCTGGCGACGCATGCCATCGATGGCGTGGCGCTGGTCGGCGTCGAACTTTTCCCGCTCCACCAGGTGGTCGACGAACAGGGCGCGCTCGCGATTGAGCAGGCCGCCGTCCAGATAGAGTTGCTGGGCCTCTTCGATCCGTGCCTGGTCACCGCCCTGATAGACGATGTAGATCAGGGTGTTGAGCAGGATCAGCAGCAGGGTGATGACCGGCGGCCGCCGCCAGTCCAGGGGTTGATCAGCGGGAAGGATGATCATCGCGCGCGGCTCAGTTGCGCTTGCTGTCGATTTCGCTGAGGCGACCGCCGACGAATCTCAGGTAGTGGTACATGCCGTTGGCGGGGCCGTAGACCCACTCCTCCACCTGCATCTCCTGGCGCCCGCTGGTGGTCTCCGAATAGCCGATGAAATCGCGGGAGGCGGGCTCGCCGCACTTGCGCTGAACCTCGACGCTACGATCGCCGATGCTCACGAGATTGCTTTCGCAGCGGAAGGTGCTGGCGTGGGCCGTGAGGGGCAGAAGGAGGGCGGCTGCGAAGAGGCAGGCGAGGGCTTTCATGGGGCGGGCATCCTGTCCGTGGGCTATAAGGCGCAGAGCCTAGCATTCCGCCCGAGAGGCTGTCAGTTGCCGCGTTTGCTGTCGATGTTGCGCAGTCGATTGCCCTCGAAACGGAGGAACTGGTACATGCCATTGCGCGGTCCGTAGACCCATTCCTCGACTCGCACCTCGTTGCGCCGGTAGTACTGGTCCACCACTTCCTTGAAACCCAGATCAGCGCGGCTGATCGGCTCGCCGCACTTGTCCAGCACTTCGCTGGTGGTGTCGTCGAGGCTGATGAGGTTGCTGTTGCAGCGCAGGGTGGAAGAGGCCTGGGCATTGCCCACGGCAAGCAGCAGGGACAGACAGAGGAGAACGCGGCGTTTCACGGGGATGTCCGAAGATCGGCGGGAGGTGGCTACAGCCTACACCTGGCGCCCCGGGGCGTCAGCGGCTGCGCTTGGTTTCGATTCGAATCAGGCGATTGCCCTCGAAGGTGAGGATGCTGAGCATGCCGTTATTGGGGCCGTACACCCATTCTTCAACGGTGAATTCGCGGTTGTCGTAGGAACCCAGGGTGTAACCGACGAGGTCACGATGCACCGGCTCGCCGCATTTCTGCAGGACTTCGAAGGGGCGGTCGCCGAGGCTGACCAGCCTGCTGCCGCAGCGCATGGTCTCCGCCCCGGCCGGAGTGGCCAGGGCGAGGATCAGCAGGGCGAACGGCAGCATGCGCATGAGGCCTCCTATTCGCTGTCCAGGTGCAGCGGCGAGATCACCTCTCCGGCCTGGTTGGGGTCCACGAAGCTGACGTCCAACAGGAAGATGCGGTCGTCGGCAAGGCCGCCGCGATCAACCAGATAGTCCTTGATGCTGGCGGCGCGGGCCTGGCCCAACTGGCGCAGCAGCAAGTCGCTCTGGGCCCAGGAGGCGAGCACCGCTTCGCGCAGCTTGGCAGCGCGCTGCTCGCTTTCCAGGTCCTGCCATTCGGCCGGAGGCTGCTGTTTCAGGCGGGTGCGGTAGATGCCTTCCAGCATAGGCGCTTTCTCGTCCTCCGGAACCTCCAGCTGGCTGGCTTCGGCCGGGACCTTGTCGCCTCGGCGCTGGGCGATCTTGTAGTAAGTGCTTTGGTATTCCCGCTCCAGGCGTTGCTCGGCCAGCGGCGGGCCGTCGGCAGCCTTGGCGCTGGCACCTTCCACCTCCAGGCGCAGGGCAGGACGCTGCTTGAGCGCGTCGGCCAGCGTATCCAGGGATTTTTGCGCCTCGGCATCCAGCTCGCTGCTGCCGGCCGGGAAGGGCACCTGGCCGAGGTCTTCGCTGCTGCCGCCCACCAGGCCGGCAACGAAGTTGAAGGGCGCCTGCACCGCGCGTAGCACCAGGTTGCGCAGGGTCTGCCAGACGATGGGCGCGACGCTGAATTGCGGGTCGTTGAGGTTGCCCGCCACCGGCAGCGAGATATCGATCTTGCCCTGGGTGTCCTTCAGCAGGGCGACCGCCAGGCGCACTGGCAGGTCCACGGCATCGGGGCTGGAAACCTGTTCGCCGAGCTGCAGCTGTTCCAGTACCAGGTGGTTTTCGGCCTTCAGCTGGCCCTTCTCGATCTGGTAGTGCAGGTCCAGGTTCAGCCGCCCCTTGCGGATGCGGTAGCCGGCGAACTTGCCGGAGTAGGGTGTCAGGGTCGTCAGCTCGACGCGCTTGAAGCTGGTGGCGATGTCCAGGCTGTCCAGGGGATCGAAGGGGTTCAGGCTGCCTTTGATGGTCACCGGCGCATAGCGATCGACCTTGCCGTTCACCGCCACCTTGGCCGGCTTGGGATTGCGGTTGTCGAGGGTGCCGATTTCACCGTTGAGCTGCTGGATGGCGGTGGCGAAGTTGGGTGTCAGGCTGAAGTCGGCGAAGTTGGCCGAGCCGTCCTTGATCTCGATGCCGCCGATGCGGATGCCCAGGGGCTTGGCGGCGGGTTCCTGCTGGGCGCTGGCGTTGGCCGGGGCATTGGCGTCGGCGGGTTGCTTGATCACCAGCTCGCTGGCGTTGGTGGTCAGGTCCTCGTTGATGATGAAGCGCGCATAGGGCTGGTTCAGGCTCACCTTGTCGATCACCAGGCTGTCGCCGTGCTGGTAGTTGAGCCCATCCACCAGTAGTTGCTGCCATTTGACGAAGTCGCGTTCCTTGATGGTGTCCAGGGTGTGCATCTGGTTGACCAGCGCGCGGCCGGTGATGCCCAGGGCCAGCGGCTCGGTGCTCTTCAAATCGACGTTGAGGTCGCTGTCGAGCAAGCCGCTGCGCAGTTCCAGGCGCACGAAGGGGCTGATGTAGGTCTGGGCCACGCGCAGGTCGATGTCGCGGGTCTGTACCTGCAGTTTTGCGGTGACGGGCTTGAGCTGGACCTGGCCGACCGCCTGCACCTTGCCCTGCTTGCCGAGGCCGGTGTCGAGGCTGAGATTGAAGGGCGATTCGCCGCGACTGTCGAAATCCTTGAGGTCCAGGTTGAGCGGGCCCAGTTCCAGTTGCACCGGCTCCTTGGGCACCCGGTCGGCCAGGTGCACCTTGTAGCCGCGCAACTGGGTTTCCTTGAGTCGCACGACCCAGGGCTTGCCGGGCTCGTCCGCCTTGGCCTCGGCCTGCTCGGCTGCGGGCTTCTCTTCAGCCTTGGCGGCGGGCTTGGGTTCGCTGGCGAACAGCTTCTGCCAGTCCAGTTGGCCGTCGGCCTCGCGGGCGGCCCAGGTTTCCAGGTTCTGGCTGTGGATCTTGCCCACCAGCACTTCCTGCTTGGCCAGGTCCAGGGAGCTGTCGCTGACTTCCAGCGTTTCCAGGTTGACCAGGGGACGGTTGTCCGGCGCCTTGATGGCAAAGGGCGCGACCTTGATCCAGATCTTGTCCAGGTTCAGCTGGGTGCCATTGGCCAGGCTCAGCTTGTAGTCCGTGGACAGGCTCATCGCGCCCTTTTCCAGGACCAGGGGCACCGCGTCGCGTACATAGGGCCAGAAGGCCTTCATCTTGCCGTCGGTGATCTTCAGCTGGCCGCTGGAGGTAAGGGGCACCAGGCTGATCTGGCCCTCCCAGTCGATGCGTCCGCCATAGGGCCCGGTGGCCACGAACGACATCTCGGCATTGTCGTCAGGCAGGGTGCTGAGGTGGTGCAGTTCGAGGTTGAGGGAGTCGTAGACGAACTCGATGGCCTCGCTAGGGCGCAGGTCCTGGAAGTGCAGGCCACCTTCGCTCAGCTTGATGCGGTCGATGCGCACCGGAAAGGGATCGCCCGCCGGCTCCTCCGGCTTGGGTTCACTGGGGGGCAGCTTGAACAGCTGGGTCAGGTTGAGCGTACCGTCCTTGGCGAACAGCACCTCGGTGGTCGACTTGTCCAGCTGCACGTCCGCCAGGTGCAGGGCGCCGGACCAGAGGCTGTCCAGTTGCAGGTTGGCATAGAGCCGCTCGAAGCCTACCTGCTCGGCCTTGTCGTCACCGATGTGCAGGCCCCACAGGGTCAGCTCCAGGCTGAAGGGGTTGAGCTGGATGCGCTCCAGCCGCGCGGGGACGGTGGCGTATTGGGCCAATTGCTGGTTGACCACCCGGAGGGCGACTCCCGGGATGATCAGAAAGCCAAGCAGGCTGTAGAGGGCAACGACGATCAGCAGGGCGCAGGCGGCCCGTTTCAATCCTTTGTACATGAGGCGTCAACTATCCCGGCAAAGAGTGCCTTGGATTATGGCACGGCCTTCGGGTTCCGCCTGATGGCTGGATCTCGTTGCTGCGCGGCTTTCAGAGCTGCAGGATCAGGGTCTTGAGCGGTGGGCGTCCGTCCTGCGAGGGGAAGTCGGTGGCAGGCGCGAGCTGCTGCCACTCGCGCACCGGCCGGCCCAGCTTGCTGGCGCAACGCAGCACCTGCTCGCGCCAGTCCTCCATCGCGACCTTGGCGAGGTTGTTGTTGCATACCAGCACGCCACCTTCGGCGGTCGCCATGAGCGCGGGCTTGAGCAGGCTCTGGTAGTCACGCAGCAGGTCCACGGTGCCGAAGGCGCTCTTGGCCCAGGCCGGCGGGTCGAGGAACACCAGGTCGAACTGGCGCTGTTCCAGGCGCGGGTAGCTCGGTAGTTTCTGACCGTGGCGACGGGCGAGGGGCAGGCCGGCGAACTGGCGGATGGCCGGGAAGTAGTCGGATTGCACGAAGTGCATGGGCGCAAGCATCGGGTTCAGCTCACCGTTCTCGCGGCCGACCGCCAGGTTGCCTTCGGCGAAGTCCAGGTTCCACACCTCGCTGGCGCCGCCGGCCGCCGCACAGAGACCGACGCCGCAGGTATAGGCGAAGAGGTTGAGTACCGACTTGCCGGCACTGTTGGCCTTCACCCAGCCACGGGTGTTGCGCAGGTCGAGGAAGAGCAGCGGATCCTGGCCGGGGTGACGGCCACGTACCCGGTAGTTCAGGCCCCATTCATGGCCCACCAGGTCCTCCAGGGCAGCGGGCTCGGCCTGGTAGACCGGGTCGCGGCGATCGACCCGCGAATTGCCCTGGGAGCGGTCGTTGTAGACCAGCAGCAGCTTCTCGCCGAGGAATTCGTCCACCGCAGCGGCCAGTTCCAGCAGGGGCTCGCGCTCCAGTGCCTGGTGGAAGCTCTGCACCATCAATTGCGCGCCGTAGCGGTCGACGGTCAGGCCGGGAGCGCCTTCCTGGCTGCCGTGGAACAGCCGATAGCAATCGGTGCCCTGGGCATGGAGTTCGGTCAGCAGCGGCTGACGGGCGTCGAGGGCGGCGCGCAGCGCCTGGAGGAGAGCGGGGGACATGCGCGGCGTCTCGCAAAAAGGGGCGCGCAGTTTAACAAAGCGGCTTTGCCGTAGGTTGGCGCAGAGCGAAGCGAAGCCCAACAAAGGGCCTGAATCGGCATCATCGCGTTGGGCTTCGCTGGGATCAGTCCAACCTACAGAATCGGCTTAGCGCTCGATGGCCAGCGCCACGCCCTGGCCGCCGCCGATGCAGAGGGTCGCCAGGCCCTTCTTCGCATCACGCTTGATCATTTCGTGGAGCAGGGTCACCAGCACGCGGCAGCCGGACGCACCGATGGGATGGCCGAGGGCGATGGCGCCACCGTTGACGTTGACCTTCGCGGCGTCCCAGCCCAGCTCCTTGCCTACCGACAGAGCCTGGGCGGCGAAGGCTTCGTTGGCTTCGATCAGGTCGAGATCGTCCAGGCTCCAGCCGGCTTTGTCCAGGCAACGGCGGGTGGCTGAAACCGGGCCGATGCCCATGATCGCGGGATCGACGCCAGCGTTGGCATAAGCAGCGATGCGGGCCAGCACCGGCAGGCCCAGGGACTTGGCCTTCTCGGCGCTCATCAGCAGTACAGCGGCGGCGCCGTCGTTGAGGGTGGAGGCGTTGCCTGCGGTGACGCTGCCGTCCTTCTTGAAGGCGGGCTTGAGCTTGGCCAGGGCTTCGGCGGTGGTGCCGGCACGGGGCTGCTCGTCGGTGGCGAAGGCAACGGGGTCGCCCTTCTTCTGCGGAATCAGGATGGGGGTGATCTCATTCTGGAAGCGGCCACCTTCGATGGCGGCGACGGCCTTCTGCTGGGAAGCAGCGGCAAAGGCGTCCTGCTGCTCGCGGGTCAGGCCGTACTTCTCCACCAGGTTCTCGGCGGTGATGCCCATGTGGTAGTCGTTGAAGGCATCCCACAGGCCGTCCTGGATCATGCTGTCCACCAGCTTCGCGTGACCCATGCGCAGGCCGGTGCGCGCGCCGGGCATGACGTAGGGCGCCAGGCTCATGTTCTCCTGGCCGCCAGCGATGATCACCTCGGCATCGCCGCAGCGGATGGCCTGGGCCGCCAGGTGCAGTGCCTTGAGGCCGGAGCCGCAGACCTTGTTCAGCGTCATGGCCGGTACCGCGTGGGGCAGGCCGGCGAGGATGGCGGCCTGGCGCGCCGGGTTCTGGCCACTGCCAGCGGTGAGTACCTGGCCGAGGATCACTTCATCCACCTGCTCGTCCTTGAGGCCGGTCTGGGCCAACAGCTGGCGAATCACCGCAGCGCCCAGTTCCGGGGCGGGAATGTTCGACAGGGAGCCCTGGAAGCTGCCGATGGCAGTGCGGGTAGCGGCGACTATTACGACGTCTTGCATGGATCTGTCCTCACGGCTGTGAAATGGGTCAGGCAATGACCGGGCAAGCGGTGATCGTCGCACAGGGTGTTTGACCGGACCACACTCTCAACGGGGGGGCAGCCCCATGCGACGGCGCGCACGATGCACGGCGCCATTGCGCATGGCCCAGCGCAGCAGCGGCGCCACGCGCCAGACCAGATCCCGCACCACGCGGCGCTGCCAGGGGCGCTGGTGCAGGCCGATCATGGCGCTGGCCCACTCCGGCATCAGGTCGATGCCGGCCTGCATCATCAGGATGCCGAAGGGTTTGGCTGCAGCGCTGGGTGCCGGTGCGGCGAGAAGGACGCGCACCACTTCCAGGCTGCGTTCGTCGCAGAACAGCTGTGGGCGCATGGCTTCCAGGTAGTCCGCCACCTCCTGGCGGGACTTTGGCACATTGCTCGCGCCGAGCCGTTCGGCGACCAGGGCGATCTCGGCGTAGTAGCGATCCTGGTCTTCACCGCTCAAGTGCGGGTTGAGATAACGCAGGTGGGACTTGAGGAAGCAGCTGACCTCGGCCACGTGCACCCAGGTAAGCAGCGCGGGATCGCTGGCCGCGTAAGGGCGCCCGTCGGGGGCGGTGCCGGCTACCTGCAGGTGGATGCTGCGCACCTTGTCGATCAGCCAGTCGGCGTCCTTGCGGGTGCCGTAGGTGGTGCCGGAAATGAACTGGCCGGTGCGACGCAGACGGCCGAGCATGTCCGCGCGGAAATTGGAGTGGTCCCAGACGCCCGAGAGCGCCAGGGGATGCAGCATCTGCAGGAGCAGGGCGCTGATGCCGCCGATCATCATCGTGGTGAAGTCGCCGTGGACCTTCCAGGTCACCGAGTCCGGGCCGAACAGGCCGGGGTCACCCTTGGGGTTCTCGAAGTCGAGTTGGCCGAGGGCGAGGCCAGTCAGGCCGATGATCTGGCTTTCGATACGGCGGCGGATGAATTCCATGGGGAGGGCGATTCCAAAGGAAAAGCGACAGCCCCCAGCGAGGGCTGCCGCCTTGGCAGGTGTTACTGGTTGAGGCGCTTGTCGATCAGGTTCTGCACCACGGACGGGTCGGCCAGGGTGGAGGTATCGCCCAGGTTCTCCAGCTCATTGCAGGCAATCTTGCGCAGGATGCGGCGCATGATCTTGCCCGAACGGGTCTTGGGCAGGCCCGGCGCCCACTGGATCAGCTCCGGCTTGGCGAAGCTGCCGATTTCCTTGCTGACCAGGGCCAGCAGTTCCTTCTTCAGCTCTTCGGAGGGTTCCAGGCCCTTCATTGGCGTGACGA
The DNA here is from genome assembly GCF_029871235.1 of Pseudomonas sp. BN411. Classification (GTDB taxonomy): domain Bacteria; phylum Pseudomonadota; class Gammaproteobacteria; order Pseudomonadales; family Pseudomonadaceae; genus Metapseudomonas. The sequence goes on along the minus strand of NZ_SSOM01000042.1, from coordinate 42,016 downwards.
ACGCGTAGATGCCCTGGCCCTTGAGGTCGTGGGGGTAGCCCACCACGGCGGCCTCGGCCACGGAATCGTGCAGCACCAGGGCGCTTTCCACCTCGGCGGTACCGATGCGGTGGCCGGACACGTTGATCACGTCGTCGACGCGGCCGGTGATCCAGTAGTAGCCATCCTCGTCGCGGCGGGCGCCGTCGCCGGTGAAGTAGTAGCCGGGGTAGGCGGAGAAGTAGGTGTCGATCATCCGCTTGTGGTCGCCGTAGACGCTGCGGATCTGGCTCGGCCAGCTGGCCTTGATCGCCAGTACGCCGGAGCCGGCGCCTTCGATTTCCTTGCCCTTTTCATCCAGCAGTACCGGCTGCACGCCGAAGAACGGGCGGGTGGCCGAACCGGGCTTGAGGGCGGTAGCGCCCGGAAGCGGGGTGATGAGGATGCTGCCGGTCTCGGTCTGCCACCAGGTGTCGACGATGGGGCAGCGGCAGTCGCCCACCACGTTGTAGTACCACTCCCAGGCTTCGGGGTTGATCGGCTCGCCGACGCTGCCGAGCAGGCGCAGGCTGGCGCGGGAGGCTTTCTTCACCGGGTCCTCGCCTTCACGCATCAAGGCGCGGATGGCGGTCGGCGCGGTGTAGAAGATGTTCACCTGGTGCTTGTCGATCACCTGCCAGAAGCGCGAGGCATCCGGGTAGTTGGGCACGCCTTCGAACATCAGGGTGGTGGCGGCGTTGGCCAGCGGGCCGTAGACGATGTAGCTGTGGCCGGTGACCCAGCCCACGTCCGCGGTGCACCAGAAGATTTCGCCGTCCTTGTAGTCGAACACGTACTTGTGGGTCATCGCCGCACCCAGCAGGTAACCGCCGGTGGTGTGCAGTACGCCCTTGGGTTTGCCGGTGGAGCCGGAGGTGTAGAGGATGAACAGCGGGTCCTCGGCGTCCATCCATTCTGGCGGGCAGTCCTCGCTGACACCGTGCAGGGCCTCGTGGTACCAGAGATCACGCCCGTCCTGCCAATCGATCTTGCCTTCGGTGCGCTGCACCACCAGCACCGACGAGACGTTCGGGCAGTCCTTCAGCGCCTTGTCGACGTTCTGCTTCAGCGGAACGTACTTGCCGCCGCGCACGCCTTCGTCGGCGGTGATCACGGTACGGCAGTCGGCGTCGAGGATGCGGTCACGCAGGGCGTCCGGGGAGAAGCCGCCGAACACCACCGAATGCACGGCACCGATGCGCGCACAGGCGAGCATGGCGTAGGCCGCTTCGGGAATCATCGGCATGTAGATGCACACGCGGTCGCCCTTTTTCACGCCACGGCTCTTCAGCACGTTGGCCAGGCGGGTGACATGGCTGTGCAGCTTGCGATAGGTGATTTGCGCGGACTCACTGGGATTGTCGCCTTCCCAGATGATGGCGACCTGCTCGCCGCGCTGCTCCAGGTGGCGGTCGATGCAGTTGTAGGCGACGTTCAGCTTGCCGCCCTTGAACCACTCGGCTTCGCCCTTCTTGAGGTCGCTGCGGTGCAGCTGCTCCCAGGGCTGGAACCAGGTGAGGAAACTGGTGGCCTGCTCGCTCCAGAACAGCTCGGGCTGCTCGACGGACTGCTGGTACAGGCGCAGGTAGGCATCGTTATCAATGAGCGCCTGCTTGCGCACGGCGTCTGGCACGGGGTGAAGGCTGATCTCGTACATGGCGGGTCCTTGTTGTTGTCTAGCCGAGATACCCACAAGGGTGCATCCAAGCCATCGCAGGGTTCAAGGGTTGACCATGGAGTTTTGAGCCCCAGGCCCGTCGGATCGTTCAGTGGCGCGGATATTCGAGCTGGGCGGCGACGAAAGCGGCAGTGGCGTCGCCATAGCGCGCGGCGATCCCGGCCAAGGCCTCGTCCAGCACTTTTCCGGGTGACGCCTCCCGGCCGGGGAGCGGCGGCAATTCTTCGGTTTTGGCGCCTGGCAGCAGCGTCAGGCCGTGGCGACTGCGGACCGGTCCGTTGCCGCTGGCCAGCACTTCGGTTCGGAAGCTGCGAGCCCAGGCATCGACGCGCAAGGCGAGGGTCGCTTCGTCCAGGCCCGGCTGCAGGGGCAGGGAGAGGGTTTCGTGGCGCCAGAAGGCAAGGTAATTGCCTGCCGCCGTCAGGTAGCCGCCAGCACCGAATGCGAAGGACTGGCTGTCGTGCGCTGGAGACCAGTCCGTCAGCCCGATCTCCCGGCCCAAGGCTTCGGCTTTCAGCGGGCCGGCGATGGCTTCCACCAGCGCCAGGGATACCGGCACGGCGGCACTGACGCCCGAGCTGGTCACCAGCTTGCCGTCCACCACGTAGCGGCGATCGACCTGCCAATGGGTATCGGGAAAGTCCGTCTCGCGCATTGATTTCGAATACCAGTGGCCGGTGGCTTGGCGGCCGTGGAGCAAGCCAGCGTGGCCCAGGACCAGCACGCCGTCGCAGATGCCGACGATGGTGGCGCCTTTGGAGGCCTGGCCGGCCACGAAGGCGGTGAGGACGGGGTCGTCGCTGTAGTGCACGGCGGGCACGATCAGATAGTCGGCGCCCTGTGGATAACGCTGCTCGAACTCGCGGGTGGTGGCTTGGGCGTCGACCTTCAGCGCCGGCATCATCTGCAGCGGCCCCTCACGGGTGGACAGGGCGACCACCTCGGCGACCCCGGCACGGCTGAGCAGGCCGAAGGGCACCAGGTAATCCACCAGTTCGGTCATGCGGTTCTCACCGACCACGGCCACCAGCGGCTGTTCGCGACCGAAACGCGGCTGGTAGCGCTCAAGTGCTTCTGCCTGGGCGAGCAGGGGAAGGTAAAGCGTCAGGACCAACAGAAGCGCGCGCATGGGTCTTCTCCGAAGTGGGGATTCCAGTCTGGCGCGCAGGCGAATGTCAGAAATGACAGCTATCAGTGAATATCTGCCAATCCTGCTTTCGAGTATTCCCCGATGCCACACCCCCATCGCGTGATGCTGCTGGTCTTCCCCGATTTCCAACTGCTGGATGCCACGGGCCCGGCGGAAGTGTTCGCCTCTGTCAGCGGCCACCTGCCGAAGGAGGTCGGTCCCGCCTATGTCTTGCAGGGCATTTCTGTCGCCGGTGGGCTGGTGCGTTCCAGTACCGGGTTGGAGCTGATGACCGAAGGCCTGCCAGAACCGGAAAGCCTGGCCGGGTGCACCCTGTTGGTGGCGGGCGGCTATGGCGTGCAACGGGCGATGGCGCAGGGCGTGCTGGCGCGCTGGCTCAAGGACGCGGTGGCCCGGACGGCACGCTGCGGTTCGGTGTGCACCGGGGCCTTCCTGCTGGCCCAGGCCGGATTGCTTGATGGCCGCCCGGTGGTGACCCACTGGAAGTACGCCATGCTGCTGAAGCGGCTGTTCCCGAAGTTGTTGGTGCAGGAAGACGCGCTGTTCGTTCGCGATGGGCATTTCTACAGCTCGGCCGGGGTAACAGCCGGCATGGACCTTTGCCTGAGCCTGGTGGAGGAAGACCATGGCCGCGCGGTATCGCTGCAGGTGGCCAAGGGGCTGGTGATGTACCTGCGCCGGCCCGGCGGTCAGCGGCAGTTCAGTGCCGAATTGCTGGCGCAGCAGGCACCCCCTGGAAGCGTGATGGAGAAGCTGGTCCAGTGGTTGCGCGGTCGCCTGCACGAGGCAGTGGGCATCGAGGTGATGGCGGCGGAGATGGCGGTATCACCGCGGACGCTTCACCGGCATTGCCAGGCGGAGCTGGGGGTTACGCCGGCGAAACTGCTGTTCCAATTGAGACTGGAAGAGGCGTGCCGATTGCTGGAGCAGGGCGCGCCGTCACTCAAGCGTACGGCGGAGAACAGCGGATTCGGTAGCGAATACAACCTGCGCCGGGCGTTCATTCAGGCGCTGGGGGTAACGCCGAGCGAGTATCGGCAGCGGTTCTGCCGGTAGTGGCAAAAGGTTGCGGGAGCGTTGTGGGGGCGAATTCATTCGCTGACCGGACCGAAGGTCCGGCTCGGAGATTTGCAGGGCGCTACGCGCCCATTGCGAATGAATTCGCCCCCACAGGATCAACCGCGGTGACGCGCGCGGAAGAAGTCGATCAGGCCCTGGGTCGAACCATCCTCGGCCTGGGCTTCGTCCTGGCCGGTCAGGCGCGAATAGACGGTCTTGCCCAGTTCCTTGCCCAGTTCCACGCCCCACTGGTCGAAGGCGTTGACGCCCCAGAGCACGCTCTGCACGTAGACCTTGTGTTCGTACATGGCGATCAGTGCGCCCAGGCGGCGCGGGCTAATGCGTTCCATCACCAGGGTGTTGCTCGGACGGTTGCCAGGCACCACCTTGTGCGGCGCGAGACGCTGCACTTCTTCTTCCGGCAGGCCCTTGGCGCGCAGTTCGGCCTCGGCCTCCTCGCGGGACTTGCCGAGCATCAGCGCCTGGCTCTGGGACAGGCAGTTGGCGAACAGCCACTGATGGTGGTCGGCCACCGGGTTGTAGCTGGAGACGGGGACGATGAAGTCCGCCGGAATCAGCTGGGTGCCCTGGTGCAGCAACTGGTGGTAGGCATGCTGGCCGTTGCAGCCGACGCCGCCCCAGATCACTGGGCCGGTGCCGGCGGTAACCGGAGTGCCGTCCTGGCGCACGCTCTTGCCGTTGGACTCCATGTCCAGCTGCTGCAGGTGATCGGTGAAGTTACGCAGGTAGTAGTCGTAGGGCAGGATCGCGTGGCTGCGCGCACCCCAGAAATCGCCGTACCAGACGCCGAGCAGGCCGAGGATCACCGGAATGTTGCGGTCGAACGGCGTGCTCTGGAAGTGCTGGTCCATGCTGTACGCGCCGGACAGCAGCTCCTTGAAGTTGGAGATGCCGATGGACATGGCGATCGGCAGGCCGATGGCGGACCAGAGGGAGTAGCGCCCGCCGACCCAGTCCCACATGGGGAAGATGTTTTCCTCGCGGATGCCGAAGGCCACCGCCGCTTCCTTGTTGCTGGAAACAGCGATGAAGTGCCGGTACAGCTCTTCCTCGCTGCCGCCCTGGGCCAGGTACCAGGCGCGAGCGGCCTGGGCGTTCTTCAGGGTTTCCAGGGTGCCGAAGGACTTGCTGGAGACGATGAACAGGGTGGTTTCGGCGTTCAGGCGGCAAGCCAGTTCGCGGAATTCGCTGCCGTCGATGTTCGCCAGGTAATGGCAGCGCACGCCTTTCTGGGCGAAGGGCAGCAGCGCTTCGGAGACCAACTGCGGGCCGAGGAAGGAGCCGCCGATGCCGATGTTTACGACGTCTGTGATGGGTTTTTCCGTGTAGCCGCGCCACAGGCCGTTGTGTACATAGCCCACCAGCTCGGTCATCTGGTGCAGCACGCGGTGCACCTCGGGCATCACGTCGACGCCCTCTACCCGCACCTTGTCGCCGATGGGACGGCGCAATGCGGTGTGCAGCACCGGACGGCCCTCGGATGCGTTGATCACGTCACCCCGGAACATGGCCTTGATGGCATCGCCGAGCTGGGCTTCTTCCGCCAGCTTGACCAGGAGGTCCAGGGTGTCGGCACGGACCAGGTTCTTCGAGAAGTCCAGCAGCAGGCCGCAGGCGCTGTGGCTGAACTGCTTGAAACGCTCGGAATCTTCGGCGAACGCCTGGCGCAGGCTGAAGCCGGCAAGGTCCTGGCGATGCTGGTGGAGCTCCTTCCAGGTGGGCAGTTGGGTGACATCGAGCGGCGTCAGGTGGTGGTCCATGGCGTACCTGTGTGCGACTTATGAAAAAGCCCGGAAAGGTCCGGGCTTCGGGTCATGCTGCATTCCGGTCTCAGGCGACCTGTACCGGAATCGCGTTGCTGGTGTGGCTGAGTTCGTTGCCCGGAGCCATGTACAGCATACGCGGTTTGAAATTGGCGAGTTCCGCTTCGCTGTAGTGAGCGTAAGCGCAGATGATCACGCGATCACCCACCTTGGCCTTGTGCGCCGCGGCGCCGTTCACCGAGATCATCCGCGAGCCGTTCTCGGCGCGGATGGCGTAGGTGGTGAAACGTTCGCCATTGTCGACGTTGTAGATCTGGATCTGTTCGTACTCGCGGATACCGGCGAGGTCGAGCCAATCACCATCGATGGCGCAGGAGCCTTCGTAGTCGAGCACGGCGTGGGTGACTTCGGCGCGGTGCAGTTTGGCCTTGAGCATGATGGCGTGCATGGCTTTTCCTCGTCAGGATGCGGGCGGCGGCAGAGTTTGCCCGAACCCCCGAGGGGGTTCAAGGCTGCGACGGGCGTTGATCAGTGCGCTTCGAGGTTGAAGGCAAGGTTGTCGATCAGGCGGGTGTTGCCCATGAAGGCGGCACCCAGGATCACCAGCTGCTGGTCCTTGTCGCCTGCGGGGCGCAGATTCAGCGCTTCGCGGACTTCCAGGTAGTCCGGGCGGAAGCCGGCCTTGGCCAGTTCGGCCTGGCCTTCCTGTTCCAGCGTGGTGAAGTCACGACGGCCTGCACGGATGGCAGAGGCCATCTGCTGCAGGGTGCGGTACAGAGCGGGAGCGGCGGCACGCTGGGCGTCGTCCAGGTAACCATTGCGCGACGACAGGGCCAGGCCATCTTCGGCGCGAACCGTGGGCTCGCCCATGACCTGGATCGGCATGTTCAGGTCGCGCACCAGCTTGCGGATGACCGCCAGCTGCTGGAAATCCTTCTCGCCGAACACCGCGAGGTCGGGCTGGACCATGTTGAACAGCTTGCTGACCACGGTGGCCACGCCTTCGAAATGGCCCGGGCGGCTGCCGCCGCAGAGACCTTCGGAAACCAGCGGGACGTTGACGCGGGTCTGGCCGTTCATGCCGTCCGGGTACATTTCTTCCACGTCCGGGTGGAACAGGAGGTGGCAGCCGGCGGCTACCAGCTTCTCCTGGTCGGCCACCAGGGTGCGCGGGTAAGTGGCCAGGTCTTCGCTGGGCCCGAACTGCAGCGGGTTGACGAAGATGCTGGCGACCACGAAATCGGCGCGCTGGCTGGCCTTCTCCACCAGGGCGACGTGCCCGGAGTGGAGGTTGCCCATGGTGGGCACGAAGCCGACGCGTTTGCCTTCGCTGCGTGCACGGGCGACGGCTGCACGCAGTTCGCGGACGGTCTTGACGGTGATCATGCGGAGAATCCGTGTTCGGCGGCGGGGAAGGTCACGTCCTTGACGGCCTGGACGTAGGCCGACAGGGCAGCCTGGATGCTGGCCTGGCCTTCCATGAAGTTCTTCACGAACTTGGGCGCACGGCCGGTGAGGGACAGGCCGAGCATGTCGTGCAGGACCAGTACCTGGCCATCGGTGGCGCTACCTGCGCCAATGCCGATCACCGGGATCTTCACCGACTGGGTGATTTCGGCGGCCAGCTCGCTCGGGACGCACTCCAGCAGCAGCATGGCGGCGCCAGCCTGTTCCAGGGCCATGGCGTCGGCGCGCAGTTGGCGGGCCTGGGCTTCCTGGCGGCCCTGGACCTTGTAGCCGCCGAGGATGTTCACGGCTTGCGGAGTCAGGCCCAGGTGGGCGCAGACCGGCACGCCGCGTTCGGCCAGCAGGCGGATAGGCTCGGCCAGCCAGGCGGCGCCTTCCAGCTTCACCATGTGCGCGCCGGCCTGCATCAGGGCGGCGCTGTTGGCGAAGGTCTGCTCGAGGTTGGCGTAGGCCATGAACGGCAGGTCGGTGATGATCAGCGCACCCTGGTTACCGCGTTTAACGGCGGCGGTGTGGTAGGCCATATCGGCCATGCTGACCGGCAGGGTGCTGTCATGGCCCTGCAGGACCATGCCAAGGGAGTCGCCCACCAGCAGCACATCCACGCCAGCCTGGCAGGCTGCCTGGGCAAAGGTGGCGTCGTAGGCTGTCAGCATGGCGATCTTCTCGCCTTTCAGCTTGAGCTCTTGCAGGGTGGTCAGGGTCACATCGGGCATGAAAACGTCCTCATCGGCGCCGGTTTGCACCGGCGCGGGGCAACGGGACGCTTATAGTCCCGATGGGGGGGCATGAAGTCAATTGCAGGTGTTACCGACCTGTTACGGCGTTACCGCCAGGTCGGGCAGGCGCTCGAGGCCTTCGAATGGGCAGGCGGTCAGCAGGGCCTGCAGCGGGCGCCCATCGGGCAGTTGCAGGTCCTCGGCGATCTCCGCCAGGGGATAGAGCACGAAGGCGCGGGCGTGCATGTGGTAGTGCGGAACCTGTAACCGCGGCTCATCGAGCTGGCGCTGGCCGAACAGCAGGATGTCCAGGTCCAGGGTGCGCGGACCCCAGCGTTCGTCCTTGCGTACACGCCCTTGCGCCAGCTCGATGGCTTGCAGGGCGTCGAGCAGTTCCAGCGGCGCCAATTCGGTATCCAGGGCCGCCACGGCATTTACGTAGCGGGGCTGGTCCGGTGGGCCGAGGGGATCGCTGGCGTAGAGCGAGGACACTGCCGCGAGACGTGTTCCGGGCAGCTCGCCTAGGGCTGCAAGGGCCCCGCGCAATTGGCTGACAGGCTCGGCGAGATTGCTACCGAGGCCGATATACACGCGCTCCATGATCATTCGCCCGAGTTGTCAGGCGCGCCATCGCTGCGCGGACCGCGACGGCGGCGGCTGCCACCGCGGCGGCGGCGCTGGCCACTGGGCTGTTGCTCGTCCTTGGTATTGAGCTCGCGGATCATGTTGCGGCGCTGGCTGTCGCTGGCGTCCTGGTAGTCCGTCCACCAGTCCCCCAGGCCATCGGTTTTCTCGCCGGCGCTTTCACGCAGCAGGAGGAAATCGTAACCGGCGCGGAATCGCGGATTCTCCAGCAGCAGGTCAGCACGCTTGCCATTACGCCGCGGCAGGCGCTCCTGCATGTCCCAGATTTCACGGATCGGGATGCTGAAACGCTTGGGAATGGCGGTGCGCTGGACCTGTTCCATGATCAGGACATGGGCCGCTTCCTGCATTGCCGGGATCGGCGGCATGCCGCGTTCCTGCAATTGCGCTGCGCGGGCGGGCAGGGCCGGCCAGAGCAGGGCGGCGAAGAGGAAGGCCGGGGTAACGGGTTTGCCCTGGCGAATGCGCTCGTCGGTGTTGATCAGCGCCTGGCGAATCAGGCGGCCGGTGTATTCGGGGTTGCGTTCCAGGGCTGCGGCGCTGGCCGGGAACAGCGGGGCGAACAGGTCGTACTCCACCAGCAGTTCGAAGGTGCGCTCGGCCTTGCCGCCGAGGAACAGCTTGAGCACTTCGTCGAACAGGCGTGCCGAGGGGATTTCCCGCAGCATCGGCGCCAGGCGGCGAATGGGGGCGGCGCTGTGCTTCTCGATCTCGAAGTCCAGCTTGGCGGCGAAACGCGCGGCGCGAAGCATGCGCACCGGGTCTTCCTGGTAACGCTGCTCGGGAATGCCGATCAGGCGCACCAGGCGATTGCGGATGTCGTGAACACCGTGGGCGTAATCGAGGATGCGCTCGGTGGTGGGGTCGTAGTACAGCGCGTTGATGGTGAAGTCGCGACGCTGGGCGTCGTCTTCCAGGCTGCCATAGACGTTGTCGCGCAGGATGCGGCCGCTTTCGTTGCGCGAGGCCTGGTTGCTGTCTTCCTCTTCCTCACCCTGCGGGTGGTTGGCGCGGAAGGTGGCGACCTCGATGATTTCACGGCCGAACTGCACGTGGGCCAGCTTGAAGCGACGGCCGATCACCCGGGCGTTGCGGAACTCGGCGCGCACCTGCTCGGGGGTGGCGTTGGTGGCCACGTCGAAGTCCTTGGGGCGCAGGTTCAGCAGCAGGTCACGGACGCAACCGCCGACGACGTAGGCCTGATAGCCAGCCTTCTGCAGGCGATCGACGACCAGTACGGCATTGCGACTGATGCCCGAACGGTGCAGCGAATGCTGATTATTGCCCAGTACTTCGGGAGTGCTGCGCGGATGCTGGGCGCGGCGAAGGGGCGAACGGAAAGACTGGAACAGCTTCTTCAGCATGGGATGCACTGTTTTGCGGAATGGACGGCCAGAAAAGGATATGGGCGCACGATGGCCGCGGATTCTAGCACTGGGAGGGGGGATGGAGAAGAAAAGGTCTGAAAGGAGCCAAAGCTACTGGGGGAGCCGAAGCTCCCCCCCAAATTGGTGCGTGCTTTGTTTTTATTGTATCGGGCTTGGTGTTTTTGTTGTTCGACCCGTTCCAGCAGGCATTTCACCTCTGGATATGCCCTCCAATCGAGGGTTAGTAGCAAACGGATTGCTTTGGACGCTGATGGTGCCGTGATCATTCCGTGACCCAACCAGTACTGGCGCTGCTTTGGAAGCAGTTTTTGTTGTTCTCTGCCTGGCTGTGGGGCAAGCCCCAATGGCAACTCCTCTCCAAAAGAATCAGTTAGCTGCGCCTCCGCTGTCTTGTTTTTATTGTGCTGGAGTCGATACGTCTTGTTTTTATTGTGGGGTTCAGCGTTTGTTATTGTTGTTGTGCCGCAGATAAAGCAGATGCCGTGCCAACTTTTGAGATTCCTTGTAAATCAAGGGTTTGCGAGAGGTGGTGGCTGAGCGGTGGGCAAAAAAAAGCCGGGTTTTCGTTACCTTTAAACCCGGCTTTGTTACGTGATGTTAGGCGGGGTAACAGCGCAGGGAACCCTTTGTGTTCCCCCGGTGTCACCCACGCCGGGCGCTCAAGGCCCGGCTGCGGCGCCCGATTTGCGGCGCGGAATCCCCAGGCGCTGACGGCGTTCCCACAGGCATTTGCGGCTGATGCCCAGCTTGCGGGCCAGCTCGGTCTCGGTCATGTGGTCCTGATGCTCCAGCACGAAGTGCTGGAAGTAGTCTTCCAGCGACAGGTCTTCGGTGGGCTCGTGGGCGGTGTTGTTGGCCTGGGACGGAGCGGCGGTTTCGTTGAAGTCCTCTTCGTCCAGGTCGTCCAGTTCGATGTCGATGCCCAGCAGGTCCGCCGAGATGTCCGGGCTCTCGCACAGGATCACCGCACGCTCGATGGCGTTTTCCAGCTCGCGCACGTTACCCGGCCAGTTGTAGTGGCGGATGGCCTGTTCCGCATCCGTCGCGAAGCGCAGGCTGTCGCGCCCCATCTGGGCGCACTGGCGCGCCAGGAAGGAGCGGGCGATTTCCAGTACGTCGTTACCGCGCTCGCGCAGGGCGGGTAGCTTCAACGAAATGACGTGCAGGCGGTAATAGAGGTCCTCGCGGAACTGGCCGGTCTTGGCCAGGGTCTTGAGGTCGCGGTGGGTCGCCGCGATCAGGCGTACGTCGACCTTCTGCGACTGCACGGAGCCCACGCGGCGGATTTCGCCTTCCTGCAGGACGCGCAGCAGACGCGCCTGGGCTTCCAGGGGCAGTTCGCCGATCTCATCGAGGAACAGGGTGCCACCGTCGGCGGCTTCCACCAGGCCGGCGCGGCCGGCGGTGGCGCCGGTGAACGCGCCTTTCTCGTGTCCGAAGAGTTCGGACTCGATCAGGGTTTCCGGGATGGCGGCGCAGTTCACCGAAATCAGCGGTGCCTTGGCGCGGCGGGAGAGGTTGTGCAGTGCGCGGGCCACCAGTTCCTTGCCGGTGCCGGACTCGCCCTGGATGAGCACGGTCGAGTCGGTCGGGGACACTTTGCGGATCTTGCTGTAGAGCTCGAGCATCGGCGGGCAGGAACCGATGATGCCGATCTCGCCGTCGGCGTTGCTGGCTCCCGCCTTGTCGCCGCCACGGCTGGCGCCGGGGCGCTCGCTCGGGGCCGATTTGGCGTCCTGGCGCTCCTTGAGGATGCGAGAGACCGCCTGGAGCATTTCGTCATGGTCGAAGGGCTTGGCGATGTAGTCCACCGCGCCCATCTTCATCGAATCCACTGCCGAGCGCAGGCTGGCGTAGCTGGTCATGATCAGCACCGGGGTGCCCTGGGCCAGCTTGATCAGTTCGGTACCGGGAGCGCCGGGAAGGCGGAGGTCGCTGATGATGAGGTCGAAACCGGGAATGCTGTAGCGCTCCTGGGCTTCCTGGACGGAGCCGGCCTCGCTGACCTGGTACTGGTTACGTTCCAGCAGTCGGCGCAAGGCAGAGCGAATGATGGTTTCGTCTTCGACGATCAGAATATGTGGCATTAATTCGGCTCTCTAGACGGTCTCAGCTCACGGCGGATGTCGCTTCGACAAAACGAGGCAGCGTCACCCTGATTCGGGTGCCGCGCTGGTGCTCGGAGTCGGCCGGGCTTTCGATGGTTATCTGTCCATAATGCTCTTCCACGATCGAATAGACCAGTGCAAGGCCAAGGCCGGTCCCTTTCCCTGGGTCCTTGGTGGTGAAGAAGGGTTCGAACAGGCGATCCATGATCGCCTTCGGAATACCGCTGCCTTCGTCCTCGACGACGAGGTCGACGGTATGTTCCGAAGCTTCGCTGCGCACGCGGATGGCGCTGCCCACGGGAGAGGCGTCGCGGGCGTTGGACAGCAGGTTGATCAGCACCTGGGCGAGGCGCTGCGGATCGCCTTCGACGACATGATGCGGATCGCAGAGGTTGAAGAAGTTCACCTCGATGCTGCGCTTGTTCAGTGATAGCAGGCCGATGGCATCCTGGGCCACCTCGGCCAGGCACACCGGCTCGCTTGCCTGCTGGCGGCCGCCGGCATGGGCGAAACTCATCAGCGATTGGACGATACGGGTGACGCGCTTGGTCTGTTCGAGAATCTGGCTGCTGAGTTCCTTGATCTCCGAATCGCCCTCGCGCTCTTCTCGCAGGTTCTGCGCCAGGCAGGCGATACCGGTGATGGGGTTGCCGATCTCATGGGCGACGCCAGCGGCCAGGCGGCCGATGGAGGCCAGGCGCTCGGAGTGCACCAGCTTGTCTTCCAGCAACTGGGTGTCGGTTACGTCTTCCACCAGCAGCACCAGGCCGCTGCTGCCGGGGGCCAGGGGTTCTTCGATCGCCGCCTTGTGCAGGTTCAGCGCACGGACCTGACCATCCAGCGTCAGGCGCTGCTTGTGCAGGTGCTCGTCGGGCAGGTTGATGAAGCCTTCCAGCAAGCCCTTCCAGGGTTCGGTGATGGTGGACAGGCGAGATCCCACGACGCGCTGCGCCGGAATCTCGGTCAGTTCCTCCATGGCGCGGTTCCACATGAGGATTTCCTGATCCTTGGCCAGGGAGCAGACGCCCATTGGCAGCTCCTGCAGCGTCTGGCGATGGTAGCGGCGCAGGGCGTCCAGTTCGGCGGCCAGGCCCGTGAGGCGCGAGTGGTAGTCCTCAAGGCGGCTTTCGATGAAGTGGATGTCTTCGGTGACGTAGCCCTCGCTGCCGGATTTGTAGGGCAGGAAGGTTTCCACCATGTCCTGGGCCACGCTGGGGCCCATCAGGCCGGAAAGGTTGGCCTCGATCCGATCGCGCAGGCGGCGCAGGGCATAGGGGCGGCGTTCGTCGAACGGCAGGTGGAGGTCGCGTAGCGCCTGTTCCACTTCCTTCTGTGCAGTCTTGGCGCCCAGGGGCTTGGCCAGCTGGGTGGCGAACTCCTGGGGCGAGCTGGCCAGCAGTTCGCGGCGCTGCGGCCGGCGTACGTTGTCCACGGTGCAGGCTTCGGCAGCGCTGCATTCTTCCGGGCTGGCTTCGGTGAAGAGCGAAACCAGGGTGAAGATCAGCACGTTGGCCGCCAGGGAGGCGATGGCCGCGATGTGCCAGCTGGTGTCGTCGAGTACGTAGATGGCGTTGAACAGCGGCAGGTAGATGCCCTGCAGGTTGCCCACCAGCGGCAGCAGCATGGCGAACAGCCAGACGAGGAAGCCCGCCAGCAGGCCGGCAATGAAGCCGCGGCGGTTGGCGGTCGGCCAGTAGAGCACCGAGAGCGCGCCCGGCAGGAATTGCAGGGTGGCGACGAAGGCGACTATGCCGAGGTTGGACAAGTCCTGCTCGGCCCCCAGCAGCAGGTAGAAGCCGTAGCCCGCCATGATGATGAAGGCAATCAGCGCGCGGCGGGTCCATTTCAGCCAGCGGTAGATGTTGCCCTCGGCCGGTGGTTGGTAGAGCGGCAGCACCAGGTGGTTGAGAGCCATGCCGGAGAGCGCCAGCGTCAGCACGATGATCAGGCCGCTAGCAGCAGAGAGGCCGCCGACGTACGCGAGCAGGGCCAGTACCGGGTTATTCACGGCGATGCCGAGGCCCAGGGTGAAGTATTCCGGATTGGTGGTGGCGCCCAGCTTGAGACCTGCCCAGAGAATCAGCGGGATAGCCAGGCTCATCAGCAGCAGGAACAGCGGCAGGCCCCAGCTCGCGCTGACCATGGCGCGCGGGTTGAGGTTCTCGGTGAAGGTCATGTGGTACATGTGCGGCATGACGATCGCCGAAGCGAAGAACACCAGCAGCAGGGTCCGCCAGGGGCCTTCCTGCAGCGGGGTGTGCAGGGTGGACAGCGCGGCCTGGTTTTGCAGCAGCCAGAGTTCCAGCTCGCGCGGGCCGCCAAACACCCCATAGAGCGCGTAGAGGCCGATGGCACCCAAGGCTACCAGCTTGACCACCGACTCGAAGGCGATGGCGAACACCAGACCGGCGTGCTTCTCGCGGGTGGCGATATGGCGGGCGCCGAAGAGGATGGTGAAGAGGGTAATGAGCGCGCAGAAACTCAGGGCGACGCGGTTGTGCACCGGCTCGCGGGTGAGGATGCCGATGGAGTCGGCCACCGCCTGGATCTGCAGGGCCAGCAGCGGCAGGACGCCGATGATCATGATCACCGTGGTCAACGCGCCGGCCCAGGTGCTGCGGAAGCGGAAGGCGAAGAGGTCGGCCAGGGACGAGAGCTGATAGGTGCGGGTGATGCGCAATATCGGATAGAGCAGCACCGGCGCCAGCAGGAAGGCACCTGATACCCCGAGGTAGCTGGCGAGGAATCCGTAGCCGTATTGGTAGGCCAGGCCGACCGTGCCGTAGAACGCCCAGGCGCTGGCGTAGACGCCCAGGGACAGGGTGTAGGTCAGCGGATGGCGGACGATCCAGCGCGGGACGAAGCCCCGGTCACTGAGCCAGGCCACGCCGAACAGGGCCAGAAGGTAGGCAGCGCTGATCAGGATCAGCTGGGTGAGGCTAAAGCTCATCAGCATCGCGTTGACTCTGCAGAATGAAGGTCACCACGATCAGGATCAGCCACAGCAGGTAGGGGCGGTACCAGGCGCCGTTGGGGTCGATCCACCAATCCATGATGGCGGGGGAGAACAGGTAGATTCCCACCACCAGGAGCAGGACCAGTCGATAGATGTACATGCCACAAAATCTCGTCGTGTCTGTCGCGATGGTAGCGAATGCACCACCGGCGGGCGAGAGGCTAGCGAAGCTGCGCTTCGGCCAGGGTCCTGGCCCGCGGTATTCGCCCGGCATCCCAGTGGGTGATCCCCCATTCCAGCACTTCGCGGGGGCTATAGCCGGCCAGCTCGACTGGTGGCTCCTGGCCCAAGGCGCGCAGGGCGCGCGTCAGCAGCGGTCCGGCGCTGTCAGCCGGTAATGGCGGCGAGCGGTAGGACTTGCCGAGCTTGTGGCCATCCGGCTGGATGATCAGCGGAACATGCAGATAGCGCGGCTGGCTGAACCCTAGCAATTCCTGAAGATAGAGCTGGCGCGGCGTGGAATCCAGCAGGTCAGCGCCACGGACGATGTCGGTCACACCCTGCCAAGCATCGTCCAGCACCACGGCCAGTTGATAGGCGTAGAGACCGTCTCGACGGCGGATGACGAAGTCGCCGACTTCCCGCCCCAGGTGCTGGCGGTACTCGCCCTGGACGCGGTCGACAAAGTGATATTCCAGCTCCGGCACACGGATGCGGATGGCCGCGTCGTGCTGCGGGTGCTGGGCATTGCGGCAGATCCCGGGATAGACGCCCTGATTGCCTTCCAGCTGTTTGCGCGAGCAGGTGCAGGCGTAGGCGAGCCCCATCTCGTAGAGACGGTCGATCACCTTGGCGTAGACCTCATGCCGATCGCTCTGGCGGACCATTTCGCCGTCCCATTCGAAACCGTAATTCTCCAGGGTATGGAGGATCGCCGCCTGGGCGCCTTCGACTTCCCGTGGCGGGTCGAGGTCTTCCATGCGCAGCAACCAGCGTCCACCCTTTGCGCGGGCGTCGAGGTAGGAGGCGAGGGCAGCGACCAGCGAGCCGAAATGCAGATAGCCGCTGGGCGTGGGGGCGAAACGCCCGATATAGGCAGGGGACGTCATTGGGGGGCAGGGCCCTATAAAGCGACGGGGCGCCGTTGGCGCCCCGTTTCGGCATCAGGAGCCGAGCTGCTTTTCCTTGATCTCCGCCAGGGTCTTGCAGTCGATGCAGAGGGTGGCGGTGGGGCGGGCTTCCAGACGGCGGATGCCGATCTCGACGCCGCAGGAATCGCACCAGCCGTAATCGTTGTCTTCGATCAGTTGGAGGGTCTCGTCGATCTTCTTGATCAGCTTGCGCTCGCGGTCGCGGGCACGCAGTTCCAGGCTGAATTCTTCTTCCTGGCTGGCGCGGTCGGCCGGGTCGGGGAAGTTGGCAGCTTCGTCCTGCATGTGGTGCACGGTACGGTCCACCTCTTCCATCAACTCCTGCTTCCATTTGTTGAGGATGTTGGTGAAGTGAGCGCGCATGCGGTCGCTCATGTACTCCTCGCCCTTGGTCTCTTGGTAGGGCACGAAGCCACGAATCAACTGGCTGTTCTGTTGTTTTGCATTGGTGGGCATGGATGGCCGCCTCTCACTTTCTCTAATCCATTGCGCAGGATTATGGTCCATCGCCGGTCGTACCGGCCCTGCGGCTGCAAGCGGGCGAACTTACCAGATCAAATCCGGGTACGCTACTCCCCGCGTCGCACATGCTGCAGCGTCCAGGGACCATTGGTTAGAATCCTCTCTTTGCCTTAATAAAGGAAGGCCAATGGCCCAGTCCTACAGTGCGCGCAGCCGCGCCATCGAACCCTTCCACGTCATGGCCCTGCTGGCTCGCGCCAACGAACTCCAGGCAGCGGGTCACGACGTGATCCACCTGGAAATCGGCGAGCCGGACTTCACTACTGCCGAGCCTATCGTCCAGGCCGGGCAGGCAGCCCTGGCCGCCGGGCATACCCGTTACACCGCCGCTCGCGGTATTCCACAACTGCGCGAAGCCATCGCCGGCTTCTATGCATCGCACTATCGGTTGAACATAGACCCAGATCGCATTCTCATCACCCCCGGTGGCTCCGGCGCCCTGCTGCTGGCCAGCAGCCTGCTGGTGGACCCGGGCAAGCACTGGCTGCTGGCCGACCCCGGCTATCCCTGCAATCGCCACTTCCTGCGCCTGGTGGAAGGCGCTGCACAACTGGTGCCGGTCGGCCCCGAAACCCGTTACCAGCTGACCCCGCAACTGGTCGAACGGTACTGGGATTCCGACAGCGTGGGGGCATTGGTCGCCTCGCCGGCCAACCCTACCGGCACGGTGCTGCACGCCGACGAGCTGGCGGCCCTGTCGCAGGCTCTCAAGGCACGCGGCGGTCACCTGGTGGTGGACGAGATCTACCACGGCCTGACCTACGGGATGGAAGCCAGCAGCGTGCTGGAGGTTGATGACGAGGCGTTCGTGCTGAACAGCTTCTCCAAATATTTCGGCATGACCGGCTGGCGCCTGGGCTGGCTGGTGGCGCCGGCCGATGCGGTACCCGAACTGGAGAAGCTGGCGCAGAACCTCTATATCAGTGCGCCCTCGATGGCTCAGTACGCGGCTCTGGCCTGCTTCCAGCCGCAAACCCTGGAAATCCTCGAAGAACGCCGCGAAGAGTTCGCTCGCCGTCGCGACTACCTGCTGCCGGCCCTGCGTGAGCTGGGTTTCCGCATCGCGGTCGAGCCAGAGGGCGCCTTCTACCTTTATGCAGACATTTCCGCCTTTGGTGGCGATGCCTACGCCTTCTGCCGGCACTTCATCGAAACCGAGTACCTGGCCTTCACGCCGGGCCTGGATTTCGGCCGCCATCAGGCGGGCCACCATGTGCGCTTTGCCTACACCCAGGGCCTGCCGCGCCTGGAGGAGGCGGTGCAGCGCCTGGCCCGTGGCCTGAAAACCTGGGCGAGCCGATGAGGTTCTCCCCGGCCCTGGAGGAGGGCAGGCTGCTCAAGCGCTACAAGCGCTTCCTCGCGGATATCGAGACGGCCTCGGGCGAGTTGCTGACCATCCACTGCCCCAATACCGGGTCGATGCTGAACTGCATGAGCGAGGGATGCCGGGTCTGGTTCAGTCGCTCCGATGACCCCAAGCGCAAGCTGCCGGGAACCTGGGAAATCGTCGAGACTCCCCAGGGCCGGCTGGCCTGCGTCAACACGGCGCGTGCCAATGCCCTGGTAGAAGAAGCGCTGCGGGCGGGTGTGATCGTCGAACTGGCGGGCTTCGACAACCTGAAGCGCGAAGTGGCCTACGGGTTGGAAAACAGCCGCGCCGACTTCCGCCTGGATTTCGCCAGCGGTTCGGCCTTCATCGAAGTAAAGAGCGTGACCCTGGGCTTCGACGGCACGCCGGTGGCGGCCTTCCCGGACGCCGTGACCCAGCGCGGCAGCAAGCACCTGCGTGAGCTGGCCGCGCTGGCCCGTGACGGCGTGCGGGCCGTGCAGCTCTATTGCGTCAATCTTTCGGGTATCGACGCCGTGCGTCCGGCTGAGGAAATCGACCCGGCCTACGCGGCTGCATTGCGTGAGGCAGTCGCCGCAGGTGTAGAAGTGCTGGCCTATGGCGTGGAGCTGACGCCGGAAACCGTGCGCGTCAGCCGCCGCCTCGATGTGAGGCTCTGAGCCTCAGGCTTCGCTCAGGAGCCAGATGCCGTCGGCATCTTCGCGGCAGTCCAGCGGCTGCAGGACATCGCCGACACAGGGGCCGGTCACGCATTCGCCCGATTCGATCAGGAACAGTGCGCCATGGGCGGCGCACTGGATCAGACTGCCGCTGTGGTCGAGGAACTGGTCCGGTAGCCACTCCAGTGGAATGCCTCGGTGCGGGCAACGGTTTTCATAGGCATGGACCTGCCCATGCCGGCGCACCAGCATGAGTTTCAGGTCATCAACGACAAAGCCCCGGCTCTGGCCTTCGGCCAGCTCATCGGGGCGGCAAAGCAGGATCATCGGCATCTCCACGACAGGCGCGCATTATCGCGCGCCGCCGTGGCTTCCCCAAGAGGGGCACGTCCCTGTGCTGAAAGCTGAAAGGGGTCAGATCTCCCAGACCAGGTTGACCGAGGCGTTGCGGCCCGGCTGGGTGTAGCGGCCCAGGCTGCGGCTGCTGGCGTCCAGGCCCTGGACGTCACCCCATTGCCAGTACTGCTTGTCGGTCAGGTTGAACAGGCCGGCGTTGACCGAGAGGGCATCGGTGACCTGCCACCAGGTATTCAGGTCGAGGGTGCCGTAACCCGGCGTGGCGAACTGCTCGCTGATGCGCAGGCTGGCGTTGTTCGACTGGTCGATGCGGTCCTTGGCCTTGACCAGGGTCCAGGCCAGATCGCCGCCGAACTTGCCGGAGGGCTCCGCGTAGGCGAGGCCGATCACCGCCTTGAGCGGGTCGATGCTGTTGATCGGCGCGCCGGTTTCCTCGTTCTTGCCGCGGGCATAGGCGATTGTGCCGAGCAGTCGGGTGCCGGTCGGCAGGCCGAAACTGTCGAGGAAGAGCTCGCCTCGGGCCTCGGCGCCACGGATGGTCACCTTGTTCAGGTTTTGCGACTGGAAGGTGAGCAGGTTGTTGCCGGTCGGATCGGGGACGGTCACCTGCTCGATGAAGTCTTCATAGCGGTTGTAGAACAGCGCCACGCCGAAGCTGCCAGTGTCGTACTTGCCGCGCAGGCCGACTTCATAGCTGTCGCTGGTTTCCGGCTTCAGATTGGTGTTGGCGATGGTCTGGTAGCCCATGCCGGCGTTGACGAACTCACCGAAGATATCCACAGGCTCCGGCGCCTTGAAGCCGGCGGCGTACTGGCCGTAGACGCTGTGGGCGTCGTCCAGGCGATAGGTGACGCCGAGCTTGGGCGACAGCTGGTGATCGCTGAAGTTGGACGGGTTGCGGTCCACCGGGTTGCTGTTCAGGTATTCCGGCGTCACGTCGGGCCTGAGTTCGTAGTAGTCGTAGCGCAGGCCAGGCAGCAGGGTCCAGCGGCCGATCTCGATGCTGTCCTGGGCGAACAGGGCGTACTCGTGGGTGACCGGATCGGGGAAGTCGCTCAGCGGGAAGGTTTCCGCGCCGAATGAGGGCGGCAGGGATTGACCGGTGCTGACGCGAATCTCGTTGCCCTTGCGCAGGTCGCTGCTCTCCAGGCGCTTGAGGTCGACGCCGTAGATCAGGTGGTGCTGGGTATCACCCAGGGCGAAGTGCTTGTCCAGCTGGCTATTGAACGACCAGAGCTTCTCTTCGTAGACCGAGTCGCGGGTGCGCAGGCGTTCGAAGGCCGAGGCCGGCGGCACCGGGTTGCGGTTGAAGGCCACCCAGCTGTAGCGGTTCTGGTCGGTCTGCTGGCGAATCTGGCTGTCCTGGTGATTGAGCTGCCATTTCAGCTGATCGGCAAAGGCCGTGTTCAATTCCAGCTGGTGCTCCAGGCTGATGCGTTCGCGATCGGTGCTGTCCTTGGCGTTGCTGGCGGCGATCAGGGCATTGCTGAACATGCCGCCGCCAAGGGAAGTGGAGGTCAGGCTGGAGGCCTCGCTCAGCACGCGGGTATCGACGTCGTCCTGGAAGCGCTCGTAGGTCAGTTGCAGGCGGTCATTGCCGGCGTAGTTCCAGCCGATCTTGGCCAGCATGTTGTCGGTGGTGAAGTCCTGCGGGTTGGCTTCCTCGCGGCCGCTGCCCAAGCCGCCACGGCCGCCGAAGGTTTCGGTTTCGTCGCCGGTTCGGCGGCCGAGGTGGAGCACGCCATCCACGACGCCCTGACGACCAGCGAAGGTGGCGCTGCGCAGCCAGCTGTTGTCGGCACTGCTGTAGCCGGTCTTGAGACGGGCATAGGCGTCGTCACCTTCATCCAGGTAGTCGGCGGCATCCTTGGTCAGGAAGCTCACCGCGCCACCGATGGCGTCGCTGCCGTACAGCGAGGAGGCGGGACCACGGATGATTTCCACCTGTTTGACGATGTCCGGGGCGATGTAATTGCGCTGGGCGTTGAGGAACGGGCCGAAGTTGAACGCGTCCGGGACGGACACACCGTCCACCTGGGTCAGCACCCGATTCCCGCCGATGCCGCGGATAGTGAAGCCGGAGAGGCCGAATCGGCTGCCGGTGCCGCTCACCGAAACGCCGGGTTCATAGCGCACCAGGTCGCGGATGTTGTTCACGTTCTTCTGGTCGATATCGCGCTCAGTCTGCACGGTCACCGTGTTCGGCACCTCGTCGAGGCGCTGCTCGCTGCGGGTGGCGGTCACCGTCATGGTGTCGAACTGGGTTGCCGTCTTTTCGGCGGCCAGTGCGAGGGAAGGGCAGAGCAACAGCAGGGCAAGCCCGGATCGACGGGCAAAGGGCGGACGCAGCGCCATGGGGAGGCTCCCGGTAACAAGGGCGTACCAGCAGCCGACATGGGTTCGCCGGAGACTTTCCGGCGTCCTGGCATCCGTTTCCAGCGATATGTCCGCTTTTTCCGGGGCTTTTCCGTCAGGTCTTACTGGTGATCGCAGGTTGATATCGGCGCAGAACCATAATGACGTTGACATTCAAATGCAAATAATAATCAAATGAATTCGTATTAATAATTGGTCGGTCTCGATGCCGCGCTTCCTGCTCAGCTTCGCGCTTGTCCTGGCCCTGCACCTTGGTGTGGGCTGGCTGCTGCATGGGCTCCGAGCAGAGCCGGGCGTGGCCGTGCGAGCTCCCGAGGCGATGCTGATTCAACTGGTGAGCCCGGAACCGGCGCCCGTCCCGAGAGCAGCTCCGAAACCTGTGGCGCGCCCGTTGCCAGCCGCCAGGCCGGCGCAGTCGGTGAAGGCGCCGAGACCCGAGCCCAGGCCCATGGTGACGAGCAAGCCGCAGCCCGCGCCTGCCCGCCAGATGGCGAAGGCAGAGCCTGTGGAGCCGCGCTCCAGCGAAGCAGCAAGTGCACCGCCAACGAAGGCTGCCGATGCTGTCCCCAGCCACCGCGAGCCGCCGGCGCTCGCCAGTACGCCGGCGACCAGGGCGGCGGACATGGAAGTCTTCAGTCGTGAGCCTGAATTCCTCACACCGCCCAAACCGCCCATCTATCCGGCCCAGGCGCGCCGTCGCAACCAGCAGGGCCTCGTCCTGGTGGAGGCGCGGCTGGACGCAGATGGCCATCTGCGGGAGCTGAGGCTGCTTCGCTCCTCTGGCGTGGAAAGCCTGGATAGATCGGCCATGGATGCGGTCGCCAACTGGCGCTTCCGCCCTGAAACCCAGAACGGCCTGCCTGTGCCTAGCCGCGTGCACATCCCCATTGAGTTCGCCCTTTCGGCGAGTCGCTGAATCACAAGGAGCTTCAGATGAACCTGCAATCTTCGACCCCCAGCCCGGTTTCACCTCTCTACCAGGCCTGGCAAACCTTGCGTTCCGAGCAGCCGCGCCTACGCGCGCGGGATGCCGCCCAGCACCTGTCCGTCAGTGAGGCTGAGCTGACCGCCAGCCGCCTGGGCGTCGATACCGTGCGCCTGCGACCGGATTGGGCCAGCCTGCTGCCCGCGTTGGGCGAGCTGGGCTACATCATGGCGCTGACCCGCAACGAGCATTGCGTGCACGAGCGCAAGGGCTATTACCGGGAGGTCTCCGTGGCGGCCAACGGCCAGATGGGCCTGGTGGTGTCAGCCGATATCGACCTGCGCCTGTTCATGGGCGGCTGGGCCAGCGTATTCGCCGTGGCCGAGGAAACCCCGCGCGGTATCCTGCGCAGCATCCAGATCTTCGACCAGCAGGGCACTGCGGTGCACAAGGTGTTCCTGACCGGAGACAGCGAACTCGCCGCCTGGGAACCCCTGGTGGAGCGCTTCCGTGCCGAGGAACAGAGCGACGAGCTCGAGCTCCGGCCTCAGCCTGAACCCGTCCAGGCCCGGCCCGATGCAGAAATCGCTGTCGATTCCCTGCGTGAAGGCTGGGCAACGCTGAAGGACACCCACCACTTTTTTGCCCTGCTGAAGAAGCACGGTGCTGAACGCACCCAGGCGCTGCGTCTGGCCGGCAGCCAATGGGCCGAGAAGCTGGATACCGCCGAACTGCCGCGCCTGATGGAAGAGGCCGGCGCGCGCGAGGTGCCGATCATGGTGTTCGTCGGCAACCGTCATTGCATCCAGATCCACAGCGGTACCGTCAGCAACCTGAAGTGGCTGGACACCTGGTTCAACGTGCTTGACCCGGAGTTCAACCTGCACCTGCAGACTGCCGGCGTGACCGAGCTGTGGCGCGTACGCAAGCCCAGCACCGATGGTGTGATCACCAGTTGGGAAGCCTTCGATGCTGACGGTCAGCTCGTCGTGCAATTGTTCGGCGCCCGCAAACCCGGTATTCCTGAGCGGGAAGACTGGCGAGCCCTTGCGGAAAGTGCACCGGCACTCTGAGTTCGCGCCGCCAAGGGACCATCGCGTCCCTATCCAGGTCAGCGTCCTGTCAGCACAGGGCGTTGGCTTTTCCCGCATTCAGCGATGGAGTTGTTTTCGATGCATCTAGTGGTCAGGCTGGCCAGCCTCTGTGCCGGCATTCTGTTCTTCCACCAGGCTGCTCTGGCGGAGTCCCTGCCCCAGCGCTGGGTCAGCGCCGGCGGTTCGATCAGTGAATGGGTGGTTGCCCTCGGCGGGCAGGACAAGCTGGTGGGCGTGGATACCACCAGCCAGCACCCCGAGTCATTGAAGGCCCTGCCCAGCATCGGCTACCAGCGACAACTGGCGGCGGAAGGCATTCTCTCGCTGCGCCCTGACATCCTGGTCGGGACCGAGGAAATGGGGCCGCCGCCGGTGCTGGCGCAGATCGGCGCGGCCGGGGTGCGGATCGAGCGCCTGGCATCCACCCCCGATCTGCCCACCCTGGAAAAGAACCTCAAGCTGATCGGCGCCTTGCTCGGTGCCGAGGCGCGTGCCGACCAGGCCTTCGCCGAGTATGGCCAGCGCCTGAAGCGCCAGGCCGAGTGGGTGGCCAAGGTGCAGCAGACGCAGAAGGCACCCAGGGTGCTGTTCCTGCTCGGCCACTCCGGCAGCAGCCCGCTTGCGGCTGGCAAGGACACGGCGGCTGCCTGGCTGATCGAGCGCGCCGGTGGGCACAACCTGACCGATCACCAGGGCTACAAGGCTATCTCCAATGAAGCACTGGCGGCACTCGACCCCGATGTGGTGGTCATTGCCGATCGCCGCCTGGAAGGTGACGCCGCGCGCGAGGCGCTGCTCAAGCAGAATCCGGCCCTGGCCGCTACCCGCGCCGCCCGTGAGGGGCGCCTGCTCAACCTGGACCCGACCCTGCTGGTGGGCGGGCTGGGGCCGCGTGTGCCTGACGGCATGGCCGAGCTGTCCGCCGGCCTCTATCCTTCGGCACCGGCCCTGATCGAGAAAGCCCCGAGCCAGCCATGACTGCTTCCCTTCATTCGCGCCCATTGTTCATCTTCCTGGGCGTCCTTCTGCTGCTGGCGCTCTGGCTGTCCCTGGCGCTGGGGCCGGTGAGCCTGCCGCTGGGCGAGACGCTTCGCGCGGCGCTGCGGCTGGCTGGCTTGCCGTTTTCCGGAGAGGGGCTGGAACAGGCCGAGCTGATCCTCGGGCAGATCCGCCTGCCGCGCACCCTGCTCGGGTTGGCGGTGGGGGCGGTGCTGGCGCTGTCCGGCGTCGCCATGCAGGGGCTGTTCCGCAATCCCCTGGCCGATCCGGGCCTGGTAGGCGTGTCCAGTGGCGCCGCCCTGGGTGGTGCCGCGGCCATCGTCGGTGGAGCCGCACTGGGCGGCCTGCCAGATGCGTTCGCTCCTTACCTGTTGTCCGTCTGCGCCTTTGCCGGCGGACTGGGGGTGACCTTGCTGGTCTATCGCCTCGGGCGTCGTGATGGCCAGACCAGTGTGGCCACCATGCTGCTCGCCGGCATTGCCCTGACTGCGTTGGCCGGCGCAGTGATCGGCCTGTTCACCTACCTCGCCGACGACGCCACCCTGCGCAGCCTGACCTTCTGGAACATGGGCAGCCTCAATGGCGCGAGCTATTCGCGGCTCTGGCCGCTGCTGATCGTCACGCTGTTCGTGGTCTTCTGGCTGCCGCGTCGGGCCAAGGCGCTGAACGCCTTGCTGCTGGGCGAGTCCGAAGCCCGTCACCTGGGCTTCGATGTGGAACGGCTGAAACGCGAACTGGTGTTCTGCACGGCGCTTGGCGTGGGCGCTGCAGTGGCGGCGGCCGGGTTGATTGGTTTCATCGGCCTTGTGGTGCCGCACCTGGTTCGCCTGGTCGCCGGGCCGGATCACCGGGTTCTGCTGCCGGCTTCGGCCCTGGCCGGGGCCAGCCTGATGCTGCTGGCTGATCTGGCGGCGCGTCTGGTGCTGGCGCCGGCCGAACTGCCCATCGGTATCGTCACGGCGCTGATCGGTGCGCCGTTCTTCCTTTATCTGCTGGTGCGAGGGCGCCCCTGATGCTGCGCGTGGAACAACTGGACGTGCTGCGGGGCGGCAAGCGGGTGCTCGCGGGTGTCGATCTGGAGCTGCAACCTGGGGAAGTGCTCGGCGTGCTCGGACCCAATGGCGCGGGCAAGAGCACGCTGCTCGGTGCCCTTTGCGGTGAGGTGTCGGCGGCAGTCGGGCAGGTCAGTCTGGATGGACGGGCGCTGGCCGACTGGAGTGGTCCGCAGCGCGCGCGGCGTGTGGCGGTGCTGCCGCAAAGTTCCACCCTGAACTTCGCGTTCCGCGTCGAAGAGGTCGTGGCCATGGGGCGCATGCCTCACGATACCGGCCGGGAACGGGATGCCGAGGTGGTCGCTGAGGCCCTTCAGGCGGCGGACGCCAGCCACCTGGCGGGCCGCAGCTATCTGGCGCTCTCCGGTGGCGAGCGCCAGCGGGTACACCTGGCGCGGGTGCTGGCGCAGCTCTGGCCGGGCAGCGCTGGGCAGATACTGTTGCTGGACGAGCCCACCTCGGCGCTCGATCCATTGCACCAGCACACCACCTTGCAGGCCGTGCGCACTTTCGCTGATCGCGGTGTGGCGGTGCTGGTGATCCTCCATGACCTGAACCTGGCGGCGCGTTACTGCGATCGCCTGCTGTTGCTCGCCGATGGCCGGCCACATCTGTTGGGTTCGCCGGAGCAGGTGCTCCAGGCCGAACCCCTCAAGGCTGTTTTCGGCCTGGAGGTGCTGGTGCAGCGCCATCCGGAGCGGGGTCATCCCCTGATCGTCGCTCGCTGAATCGAACAAGGAACCTTCATGCGCGTTTTCCTGCTTTTCATCTGCGGCTTGCTGGCCGCCTGCCAGAGCCTGCCGCCGGTACCTGCCTGGCAAAGCCCCGAGGGCCGCGATAGCGCGGACCTGGGCGTAATCCGTGACCTGCGCACCGGCGAACGTCTGACGCCGGAGCAACTGGTCGACCGGCTCGCTGTCCAGCCGCGGGTGCTGGTCGGCGAGCAGCACGACAACCCGGACCACCATGCCTTGCAGTTGTGGTTGCTGGAGGCGCTGGAGTCCCGTCGCGACCAGGGCAGCCTGCTGCTGGAAATGCTCGATCCCGAGCAACAGGCCAAAGTGGATGCCGTGCGTCAGGGGCTGCTGCCGGCGGACCTGCCACAGTCGCTGGCCTGGCAGAAGAACTGGGATTGGGACCTGTACGGCCCGATCGTCCGTCATGCGCTGGTGCAGCCGTACCCGCTGCTGGCTGCCAACCTCGACCGCAGCGAGATAGAACGCATCTACAACGAGCGTCCGGTGTTGCAGGGCAAGCTCTCCACCGCCGATGCGGTACGCGGGCCGTTGCTGGAGCAGATTCGTGAATCCCACTGCGGAATGCTGCCGGAGTCCCAGATGCCGGCGATGCTGGCGGTGCAGCAGCAACGTGACCGGCGCATGGCCGAGCGGCTGCTGGCGGCACCCGGCCCGGCCATGCTGTTCGCTGGCGCCTACCATGTGCGTCGCGACCTGGGCGTGCCCCTGCATCTGGCGGACCTGGGCAAGCCTGATGGCAGCGCGGTGCTGATCCTGTCGGAAGTGGGCAAGCCGGTGGAGCGGGGCGCAGCCGACTTCGTCTGGTACACCGCGGCGCTGCCGCCCATTGATCATTGCGCCGATATGCTCAAGCAGATGGCGCCGACGCGCTGAGCTTCGGGATCAGAACCCGCGGGCAAAAAAAGACCCGGCAAATTGCCGGGTCCAAAACCGTGATTAGCCTGATGAGGAGATAATCTGAAGAGTCCGACTGCTTGGTCTCCCAGCTTACCGGCTGATCTCGCGATCAGTTGCGAGAATAATAACAATTCTCATTTTCAAGTCAAGCGTTGATTCGGGGGATTTCTTCATGCCCTGTCGCGCGATGCCCTGAAAGCAGTAACCCCGGCCTTGTGCCGGGGTTTCCTTTATCGGGTCAGGTGTCGGGGTCAGGCCCGCTCGGGCGACAGGCGCAACTGGGTGACTTCCTTGTTCAGCAGATCGATGCGGCGCGCCATGCTCTCGATGAGGCTGTGGGCGATGCGTGGATTGCTTTGCATCAGGCTGAGGAACTGCTCCTTGGGGATCACCATCACGGTGCAGGCCTCGCTGGCTACCACCGTGGCGCTGCGCCGCTCCCGGGTGAACACGGCCATAGCGCCGAAGATCTCGTCCTTCTGCACGTCGCCCACTTTCTGCCCATCGACGTACGCCTCGGCGTGGCCCTCGATGATGATGAACACGTGGTCGGCTTCGTCGCCCTGGTGAATCAGCTCTTCGCCTGCGGAGAAGTGCTGGAAACCGGTAGAGGGACGAACGTCAGGCTGTTTCAGTCGGGCCACGGCGTCCGAGAGCAGGGCGGTATGACCCACCAGGTACTGGATGAACAGTTCCTGGCGCTTTTCGTTGCCATAGATGTGCTTGAACACTTCACTGCGGCTGAACGGCAGCAGGCTGATGGGTTCGTCGCTGCTGTAGCGGCAGGAGGGCAGGTCGATGCCTTGGCGCAGACCGATCAGGTCGCCTTCCTGCAGATAGAAGAGGGGGCGTTCGTCGACTATGGCGTGGATCAGGCCATTCTCGATCAGGAACAACTGGTTGCCCGGCAGCATCGGCGCCAGGTCCTCGACCTGCTCCAATCGCAGCGCGGGGCCGCTCGGTTCCAGCCCGTCGAGCAACTGCCCAGGGATGCTCTGCAGTCTGTTGATCAGCTGGTCGGCGTAGGCCGGTTGCTCCCCGAGTAGGTACATGGCAGAAATTCCTTGAACTGACTGGAATGGCGTCGCACACGAAGGTCCCTGAAACAATAGGGACCTTCGCCTAGCTCGTAAATCTCTCTTGGCGGAGGTTGTGAGCTAGCTCTTGTTGTTGGCGCCTGGAGTGTCCAGTTGATGGTTCAGCTCTGCCTTGTGGCCGGGGGGCAGGTCATTCCAGTGAATATCCAGAAGGGCCCCCTCGATGGCGTAGAGCAGTACTTTCGAGGCCCTGAAGCCCCTGGCCCGAACAGCCTTGTAGGCGCCGACCGCACCGAGCCGGCGCAGGTCGGAGGCACTGTGGATGCCGACGGCATGCAGCCACTGTGCTGAAGTCTTGCCCAGGTTCTTCATGTGTTGCAGTTCGTCGTTCATCGAGCCTCCTTGCGATGGATTGGGCGCGAGAGGGGCAGGGCTGTGGATAAGTGTAGCGGCCATTCGTAGTGCGTGGCCTTGTGCTATCGCTCAATCCTCGTGCGCTTCCTGCACGGATAACGATCACTGCTGACGATAGGGCGGGTCGCTTCGTTCGGGCGGAGGTGCCAACGGCCGGCGGGGATGTCGGCAATTGGAGGGAGAAGATCCTGCTGCGCGGCTGAGGGCGACTCAGCCGGCAGTATAGAAGCCGCGCCGGATGTTGCCCGACGCGGCGTAGGAGGGTCAGACGCCCGGCAGATGCTGGCGGATGAGCTCCACCAGACCGTCGAGGCTGGCGGCCTGATCGGTGTCGATGCGCTTGCTTTGCGCTTGCTCGTTCGCATCCAGTGGTTCGCGGCTGGCCAGTTGAGCGCGTACCACTTCCATGGTGGCGTCGGACGGGTCGCTGCCTTCGGCCTGGCGCTGGATCAGCCAGGATTCAATCACCGCCTCCGGTGCATGGCAGTCGAGGATCAGGAACGGCGTACCGGTTTCCTCAGCGACCTGGCGTGCGGCCTTGCGTTGGTCTTGCTTGAGGAAGGTGGCGTCGATGGCCACGGGGAAGCCGGCGTGCAGGGCGACACGCGCCAGTTGGTTCAGGTGCTCGTAGGTGGCGGAACTGGCATCGGTGCTATAGATGCCGCTCTGCAGGCCTTCACTGCCCTGCTGCTGTTCACCGAACAGGCGCTTGCGTTCGACGTCCGAGCGCAGGCGGATGGCGCCGAGGGCTTCCACCAGACGCAGCGCCACGTGGCTCTTGCCCGAGGCGGATACGCCACTGGTAATGGCCAGGAACGGCGAGGGGATGGCGCTGTAGCTTTCCGCCAGCCCGGCGTAGTTGCGGTACTGGCGAAGCGTGGCGGCCTTTTGCACCGCGTCGGGCTGGTGGGCCAGGCTGAACAGCGCGATCTTGGCGCGGACCAGTGCGCGATAGGCCTTGTAGAAGTTGAGCAGCTCCAGGCCCTCATAGTCGCCGGTGTGCTCCAGGTACTGGCTGACCAGGCGGCGGGAGAGAGACTTGAGGCCGCGATCTTCCAGGTCCATGGCGATGAAGGCGGTATCGGCGTAGACGTCGGTGAAGCGGAAGGGCTCGTTGAACTCGATGCAGTCGAAGATCACGACCTCGCCATCGATCAGCGTGGCGTTGCCCAGGTGGATATCACCGTGGCATTCGCGGATGAAGCCTTCCTGCTTGCGGCGCGCCAGAAGCGGTTTGAGTCGCTCGTGGCTGCTCTCGGCCCAGGCTTCCAGGGCGTCCAGTTGTTGCAGGTCGGCCTTATCGCTCAGCATCGGGCGGATCTGCTCGAAGTTCTGGCGCACCGGCATCATCACCGCATCAGGAGTGCCCAGCGGGTGCTCGACGGCCACTTTCGGGGCGGCCAGGTGGAAGCTGGCGATCTGCTCGGCGAGGGCGTCGATATGAGCGGGGGTCAGTTCGCCGCGGGCCTGCATGGCGCTGAGCAGGTTTTCCTGGGGGAACTGGCGCATCTTCAGTACGTACTCGATGGCCGGACCTTCGCCGCCGATCTGCGGGGCCTCGGCGCTGCCAGTGATCGGCAGGACTTCGAGGTAGAGGCCGCGGGTCAGGCGCTGGTTGAGGCGCAGCTCCTCCTCGCAGAAGTGCTTACGATCATCGAGATTGGTGAAATCGAGGAAGCCGAAGTTCACGGGCTTCTTCACCTTATATACGTAGCTGCCGGTCAGCAGCACCCAGGAGATGTGCGTCTCGATCACCTGGAACCCGTCTACCGCATGGGGGTAGAGGGCGGGATTCTGCAGGGCGGCTATCAGGGACTGGCTCACGGGCGTTCCTTGTTCGGTAGCTGTGGAAGCCCGGCATTATCGCCTCTGTGCGACGCCCTGCAAACCGTCAGGGCGTGCCTGTTGGCTGTGGATAAAGTGCGTATAATGCGCCGCCATGACACGTCCCCGCTCTCCCAAGTCCCGCTCAAAACGCCGTTCCAGCAGCCTTCGCCCTTGGTTGGGCTGGGCTTTCAAACTGGGCCTGGTAGGCCTGGTGATTCTGGCCGGTTTCGCTATCTATCTCGACGCCGTGGTGCAGGAGAAATTCTCCGGCAAGCGCTGGACGGTGCCGGCCAAGGTCTACGCGCGTCCGCTGGAGCTGTTCGTTGGCCTGAAGCTGTCCAAGGACGACTTCCTGAAGGAACTGGACGCCCTTGGCTATCGGCGCGAAAGCGTGTCCAACGGCCCGGGTGCCGCTTCGGTGTCGGGCAGTACCGTCGAGCTGAATACCCGCGGCTTCCAGTTCTATGAGGGCGCCGAGCCGGCCCAGCGCGTACGCGTGCGTTTCTCCGGCGACTTCGTGGCCGGGCTGAATCAGGCCAGCGGCGCGGACCTGGCGGTTGCGCGCCTGGAACCCCTGCTGATCGGTGGCCTCTATCCCGCTCATCATGAAGACCGCGTGCTGATCAAGCTGGATCAGGTGCCGGCCTATCTGGTGGAAACCCTGGTGGCGACCGAAGACCGTGAGTTCTTCAATCACCACGGCGTGTCCATCAAGTCCATCGCTCGTGCGTTCTGGGTCAACGCCACCGCCGGTGAACTGCGCCAGGGCGGCAGTACGCTGACGCAGCAGTTGGTGAAGAACTTCTACCTGACCAGCGAGCGCAGCATCTCCCGCAAGGCCACCGAAGCCATGATGGCGGTGTTGCTGGAGCTGCATTACGACAAGCGTGAAATCCTCGAGGCTTACCTCAACGAGGTATTCCTCGGCCAGGACGGCCAGCGCGCCATTCACGGCTTCGGCCTCGCCAGCCAGTACTTCTTCAGTCAGCCCCTGGCTGAATTGAAGGTGGATCAGATTGCGTTGCTGGTGGGCATGGTCAAGGGGCCCTCCTACTACAACCCCCGCCGATTCCCGGAGCGTGCGCTGGAGCGTCGCAACCTGGTGATCGATCTGCTGGCCGAGCAGAACGTGATCACGCCAGCCGAAGCCGTCGCAGCCAAGGCGAAGCCCCTCGGCGTGAGCAAGCGCGGCAGCCTGGCGGACAGCTCCTACCCGGCCTTCCTCGATCTGGTGAAACGCCAGTTGCGCGAGGATTACCGCGAAGAGGACCTGACTGAGGAAGGTCTGCGCATCTTCACCAGCTTCGATCCCATCCTGCAGTCCAAGGCGGAAACCTCGCTGAACGAGACCCTGAAACGCCTGGAAGGGCGCAAGGGTGTCGATCAGGTGGAATCGGCCATGGTCGTAAGCAACCCGGAGACCGGCGAAATCCAGGCGCTGATTGGCAGCCGACAGCCGCGCTTCGCCGGCTTCAACCGTGCGGTGGACGCCGTTCGCCCCATTGGTTCGCTGATCAAACCGGCTGTCTACCTCACCGCCCTCGAGCGCCCGAGCCAGTACACCCTGACCAGCTGGGTCGCAGACGAACCCTTCTCGGTGAAGGGACAGGACGGCCAGGTATGGCGTCCGCAGAATTACGATCGCCGCGCCCACGGCACCATCTACCTGTACCAGGGGCTGGCGAACTCCTACAACCTGTCGACTGCCAAGCTCGGTCTGGAACTGGGCGTGCCCAATGTGCTCAAAACCCTTGAGAGATTGGGTGTTTCCCGTGAGTGGCCGGCCTATCCCTCGATGCTCCTCGGTGCCGGTGCGCTGAGCCCGATGGAAGTGGCGACCATGTACCAGACCCTGGCCAACGGCGGATTCAACACACCGCTTCGGGCAATTCGCAGTGTGCTGACGGCCGAGGGTGAACCGCTCAAGCGCTACCCCTTCCAGATTCAGCAACGCTTCGATCCGGGCGCCATCTACTTGGTGCAGAACGCGATGCAGCGTGTGATGCGCGAAGGCACTGCGCGGTCGGTGTACAGCCAGTTGCCGTCGTCCCTGACCCTGGCGGGCAAGACCGGTACTACCAACGATTCGCGGGACAGCTGGTTTGCCGGCTTCAGCCAGGATCTGCTGGCGGTGGTCTGGCTGGGGCGCGATGATAACGGCAAGACGCCGCTGACCGGAGCAACCGGCGCGCTGCAGGTCTGGACCGCCTTCATGCGCAAGGCTGACCCGCTGCCGCTGGATATGCCGATGCCGGACAACGTGGTGCAGGCGTGGATTGACCCGCACAGCGGCCAGGGCTCCGATGCGAGCTGCCCCGGTGCGGTCCAGATGCCCTACATTCGTGGCAGTGAACCTGTCCCGGGCGCACCTTGCGGCCTGGGAGCTCCCGTGGACTCGGTGATGGACTGGGTTCGCGGTTGGATGCAATGAACCGAGAGGATGAAACGTGAGTAAAGCCTGGATTCCCGCCCTTGCGGCAGCCGCTCTGCTGGCCGGTTGCGCCACCCCGCAGCGGGGCGCCATTCCCGTGGTCGATTCCGGCGCGCCCTTGTCCGAACTTGAGCAGGGCAGTTCCAACCGTGGTGGCTACAATCCGGCGCCCGCCGCGCCGCGCAGCGTTCCCGAGGATGCCGGTGTGGTGGTGATGGTGCCTGGTGCCAATTCCGGCGCTCCCATCGCGGCTCCCGCTCCCAGCGCGCCCATCAGTGGCAGCATCACCAGCGGTGGGATCACCCCCGGCCCCATCACTACTGGTCCGGCAGCGAGCGCACCCAGCGTGCCGAGCTATGGTGCGCCCAGTTCCAACTATGGTTCGCCGAGCTATAGCGCTCCGGCACCCAGCGCCCCGACGGGTATTCCCGGCAACACGGGTGGCTTGGCGGCTGACGAGCAACTCGATGGCCCGGTCCTGGCGCTGCTGACCACTGCTCAGCAACAGCAGGGTGGCGGTGATCTCAATGGTGCGGCAGCCAGCCTGGAGCGCGCTCAGCGCATCGCGCCGCGCGAACCCCAGGTGCTTTATCGCCTGGCCGAAGTGCGCATGGCCCAGGGCGATGCGGCCCAGGCCGAGCAGTTTGCACGTCGCGCGCTGACTTACTCCAGCGGCCGTCCGGCTATGCAGGCCAGCCTGTGGGATCTGATCGCACGCTCCCGTGACCGCCAGGGCGATCCGTCCGGTGCTGCACTGGCTCGTGATAAAGCCAAGGTCAACCTGTAATGGACCCGCGCTGCGTCAACATCGCCGACCAACTCCTGCTCATCGAGCAGGAGCTGCGCAGTCTTGGCTGGTGGGATGAGGTATCGCCCAGTGATGATGCCCTGGCCAGCCAGGCGCCTTTCTGTGTGGACACCCTGGCCTTCGAGCAGTGGCTGCAGTGGATCTTCCTGCCGCGTATGAAGGTCATCCTGGAGAACGACCTGGAGTTGCCTCACGCGTCAGGCATCCGTGCTATGGCGGAAGAGGCCTACCGGGAGCGGCTGACCGAAGCGGGCAGGCTGCTCGACGCCCTGGGAGCGTTCGACCGGTTGATAGGCGGGGCGAACTGAGGCGACGCCTCAGTTGCAGTTCTCGCTGATCGCCTTTTCGGCATCCTTGATTCGGGACTGCCGCTCTTCTTCGCTCAGGCGGCGCATTTCACCGTTCACTTCTGTGCGCAGTCGCGGGTTGTTCTGCAACTGCGCCAGGTTGGTACGGATGCTGTCGCAGTACTTGCGGCGCTCCGCTTCCTGAGTTGCAACTTCCGCCTTCACTTTTTCGTCGATGGCTTTCTGGTCGCCTACCGGCTGGCTCTCCGATTGCGGTGCCTGCTGCTGTTGAATCTCACTGTCCAGGAGCGGCAGGCTGGGGCGCGGCTTCGGTACCGAGGTATTCACGCTCGTGGCTTGCTGGCCGTCTGGCGGCTGCGCGCCGAAGTGGGTAACGCCCTGGGCATCGACCCATTTGTAGACTTGGCCGGCCATGGCAGACGTGGCCAGTGCCAGCAACAGGCTGCCGGCGAAAATCATGCGATGCATGCTGTTTCCTTCAAGTGGCGGTGAGTCCTCGGCTAACTATAACCAAAAGCCGGCGACCTTGATCCTGCGTCGCGTCACAGCAATCCATGCAAGATTCCTCAACGGATTACTTGACTTGTCTCGTGCTTATCCGAAGAATCCAGGGTTCGCTATTCCAGTGGGCCGGCCGCAAGTCGGAAGCTGTAGTAGACGATGAGGTGCACACCCGCGCCGACCTGTAACACCCGCAACGCGTTACCTCGCGCTGGGTGGGAAAGCCCCGCAACAACTCTCAGGGGCCGACCCGATGCTTGTTCAGTCAGTAGCTGACGTAGTCGGCGACCACCAGTCGCTCACGCGCTGATTGCAGGCAAACCTAATCAGGCTGTCCGGTCGCGGGCGGTTATCTGGCGTTCTAGAGGTGAAAAACGTGGAGCTTTTATCTGGCGCTGAAATGGTCGTCCGCTCGCTGCGTGACGAAGGCGTTAAGTACATCTATGGGTACCCGGGTGGTGCCCTCCTGCATATCTACGATGCCCTGTTCAAAGAAAATGAAGTGACCCATATCCTGGTCCGTCATGAACAGGCTGCTACCCATATGGCTGACGGCTACGCCCGCGCCACCGGCAAACCCGGTGTTGTGCTGGTGACGTCCGGTCCGGGTGCGACCAACGCCGTTACCGGCATCGCCACCGCCTACATGGACTCCATTCCAATGGTGATCCTGTCCGGCCAGGTGCCGAGCAACATGGTCGGCACCGATGCCTTCCAGGAAACCGACATGGTCGGTATCTCCCGCCCGATCGTGAAGCACAGCTTCATCATCAAGCATCCCTCGGAAATCCCCGAGGTGATCAAGAAGGCGTTCTACATTGCCCAGTCCGGTCGTCCCGGCCCGGTTGTCGTCGACATTCCGAAGGACATGGGCGACCCGACCCAGAAGTTCGAATACAGCTACCCGAAGAAGGTCAAGCTGCGTTCCTACAGCCCTGCGGTCCGTGGCCACTCCGGTCAGATCCGCAAGGCCGCCGAGATGCTGCTGGCCGCCAAGCGTCCGATCATGTACTCCGGTGGTGGCGTGGTCATGGGCAACGCATCCGAGCAGCTCACCGAGCTGGCCAAGATGCTCAACCTGCCGGTGACCAACACCCTGATGGGCCTTGGCGCCTTCCCGGGTACCGATCGCCAGTTCGTCGGCATGCTCGGCATGCACGGCAGCTACACCGCCAACCTGGCGATGCACCATTGCGACGTGATCCTGGCTGTCGGCGCGCGCTTCGATGACCGCGTCATCAACGGCGCTGCCAAGTTCTGCCCGAACGCCAAGATCATCCACATCGACATCGACCCCGCGTCGATCTCCAAGACCATCAAGGCCGATATCCCGATCGTTGGCCCGGTAGACAGCGTGCTGTCCGAGATGGTCGCCATCCTCAAGGAAATCGGCGAGACCCCGAACAAGGAAACCGTCGCGGCCTGGTGGAAGCAGATCGATGAGTGGCGCGCTGGTGGCGACCTGTTCCCCTACGACAAGGGCGACGGCAGCATCATCAAGCCGCAGAGCGTGATCGAGACCCTCTGGGAAGTGACCAAGGGTGATGCCTACATCACCTCCGACGTGGGTCAGCACCAGATGTTCGCGGCGCAGTACTACCGCTTCAACAAGCCCAATCGCTGGATCAACTCCGGTGGCCTGGGCACCATGGGCTTCGGTTTCCCGGCGGCCATGGGCATCAAGTTGAGCTTCCCGGAAGTCGACGTCGCTTGCGTGACCGGCGAGGGCAGTATCCAGATGAACATCCAGGAGCTGTCCACCTGCCTGCAGTACGACCTGCCGGTGAAGATCATCAACCTGAACAACGGTGCGCTGGGCATGGTCCGCCAATGGCAGGACATGCAGTACAACAGCCGTTACTCGCACTCCTACATGGAATCGCTGCCCGATTTCGTCAAGCTGGCCGAGGCCTATGGCCACGTCGGCATTCGCGTGACCGATCCGAAGGATCTGAAAGCGAAGATGGAAGAGGCGTTCTCGCTGAAGAACCGTCTGGTGTTCCTCGATATCCAGGTCGACTCCAGCGAACACGTCTACCCGATGCAGATTCGGGATGGCGCCATGCGCGACATGTGGCTGAGCAAGACGGAGCGGACCTGAACATGCGACACATCATTTCCCTGCTGCTGGAAAACGAGCCGGGCGCACTGTCCCGCGTCGTCGGCCTGTTCTCTCAGCGCAACTACAACATCGAAAGCCTGACCGTGGCGCCGACCGAGGACCCGACCCTGTCGCGTCTGACGCTGACCACTATCGGCCACGATGAAGTGATCGAGCAGATCACCAAGAACCTCAACAAGCTGATCGAAGTGGTGAAGCTGGTGAACCTGTCGGAGAGCGCTCACATCGAGCGTGAACTGATGCTGGTCAAAGTGAAGGCCACTGGCGCCCAGCGCGCCGAGGTCAAGCGCACCACCGACATCTTCCGTGGCCAGATCGTCGACGTGACTTCCAGCGTCTATACGATCCAGCTGGCGGGCACTAGCGACAAGCTGGACAGCTTCATCCAGGCCATCGGCACCAGCTCGATCCTGGAAACTGTACGCAGTGGCGTCACCGGGATTTCCCGTGGCGACAAAGTGCTGACTATCTGATCGCAGTAATGAAAAACCCCGCTTTGTGCGGGGTTTTTTATTGCCCGGATTTTACTGGCGGCGATTCCAGAATGCTGCGATCAGCGGGTCCTTGAGGCGTTTTTCCAGGGCGAACAGACCGATGTCGTAGGGGGCCAATGGCGGCTGGATATCGTAGATTCGAATGCGTGCGGTCAGTGGGCTGTTGTCGAGCACGATCTGCGGGGCCACGCCGATACCGAATCCCAGGCTCACCATGCTGACGATGGCCTCGTTGCCGCTTACCTGGGCATAGATGCGCGGCTTGATGCCGTGGATTTTCAGCCAGCGGTCGGTCCGGGTCCGGGCAAGGCCTTCTTCCGAGAGAATCATCGGTACGTCCTTCCAGCTCTGCGCCGTGGGCTGCCTCCTTTGTTCTTCGGTCAGCAGTTGAGGTGACTGTGGGCCGATGAAGCGCAGCTCCGAGCGGGTAATCGACTGGAATTCGACGCCGGCTGGCAGGTTGTCGGGTCGGGCACCGATGGCAAGATCCTCCAGCCCCTGCTGCACCCGCTCGACGGCCTTTGCGGGGTCGCCGGTGTGCAGCTTCATTTCGATGCGGGGGTAGTCCAGGCGGAAGCTGCTCAGGATGTCGTAGAGGAAGCTGTAGCTCGCTGTCACCGAGCAATACAGGGAGAGTTCGCCGTTCAGGTCCAGTTGGTCCTGCATGAGTCGTTGGCGGATGGCATGCCAGCCGCTCATGGCCTCGCTCGCGTATTCGCGGAACTGCTGCCCCTCGCGTGTCAGCTGAACCGAGCGGCTGTCACGCACGAACAGTGGTGCGCCGAGTTCGTCCTCGAGTTGCTTGATGCTGCGACTGAGCGCGGAGGGGCTGACATGCTGCTCGCGGCTAGTTTTGCCGAAGTGCAGGTTGTCTGCCAGGGAAAGAAAGAGCTTGAGGGAGTGGCTGTCCATGAGCGTTTCGCATGTTGGCACGTTGCATTGCGAATATATCATTTTACGCAATGGATCAGATCGCTTAATGTGCCCTTGTCGCGGTGCGCGCACCCCATCCCTTTCGTTATAAGAGTCAAGAACATGAAAGTTTATTACGACAAAGACTGTGACCTCTCGATCATCCAGGGCAAGAAAGTTGCCATCATCGGTTACGGTTCCCAGGGCCACGCTCACGCGTGCAACCTGAAAGATTCCGGTGTGGACGTGACCGTTGGCCTGCGCCCGGGCTCCGCCACCGTTGCCAAGGCCCAGGCCCACGGCCTGACCGTCAAGAGCGTGCCGGAAGCCGTTGCCGCTGCTGACCTGGTAATGATCCTGACCCCGGACGAATTCCAGTCCAAGCTGTACAAGGAAGAAGTCGAGCCGAACCTGAAGAAGGGTGCCACCCTGGCCTTCGCCCACGGCTTCGCCATCCACTACAACCAGGTTGTACCGCGCGCTGACCTCGATGTGATCATGATCGCGCCGAAAGCTCCGGGCCACACCGTTCGCTCCGAGTTCGTGAAAGGCGGCGGTATCCCTGACCTGGTTGCTATTTACCAGGACGCTTCCGGCAACGCCAAGAACGTTGCCCTGTCCTACGCTTGCGGCGTGGGCGGTGGTCGTACCGGCATCATCGAAACCACCTTCAAGGACGAAACCGAAACCGACCTGTTCGGTGAGCAGGCTGTTCTGTGTGGCGGTTGCGTTGAGCTGGTGAAAGCCGGTTTCGAAACCCTGGTCGAAGCTGGCTACGCGCCGGAAATGGCCTACTTCGAGTGCCTGCACGAGCTGAAGCTGATCGTCGACCTCATGTACGAAGGCGGCATCGCCAACATGAACTACTCGATCTCCAACAACGCCGAGTACGGTGAGTACGTAACCGGTCCGGAAGTCATCAACGCCGAATCCCGTCAGGCCATGCGCAACGCTCTGAAGCGCATCCAGGACGGCGAATACGCCAAGATGTTCATCCAGGAAGGTGCTTCGAACTACGCTTCGATGACCGCCTACCGCCGCAACAACGCTGCTCACCCGATCGAGCAGGTTGGCGAGCGTCTGCGCGCGATGATGCCGTGGATCTCCGCCAACAAGATCGTCGACAAGACCAAGAACTAAGGTCTTTTCCGATCCAGAAAGAACGCGGCCTTGGCCGCGTTCTTTCGTTATGGCGATAGGGTTCTGGTATAAAGCCTGTTTGCCGGGCGCTGCATCCCGCGTGTTGCCCACCACAAACCGTATTCGTTGCAAGGATGTAGTTCATGAGTGAACGTCCCGAAGAGCCGAATCAGCCCACCGAGGGCGAGAGCCTGCTGCCCATCGACGAGCATGTCGAGGAAGGGCAGGACGCCGATGGGCGCAAGGTTCGCCACCGCGGTATCTATCTGCTGCCCAATCTCTTCACCACCGCCAACCTGTTCGCCGGCTTCTACGCCATCGTCAATGCCATGAACGGCAACTTCTCGGTGGCTGCCGCTACCGTTTTCGTCGCCATGGTGCTGGATAGTCTCGATGGCCGCGTTGCGCGACTCACCAATACCCAGAGCGCTTTCGGTGCCGAGTACGACTCGCTGTCGGACATGGTCGCCTTCGGCGTTGCGCCTGCCCTGCTGGCTTTCGAATGGGCCTTGAGTGGCTTGGGCAGCGTAGGTCTGACCGTTGCCTTCATCTATGTGGCCGGCGCGGCGCTGCGTCTGGCGCGTTTCAATACCCAAATTGGCAAGGTGGACAAGCGCTACTTCATCGGTCTTGCCAGTCCGGCTGCGGCAGGCGTAGTGGCCGGTACCGTCTGGGCATTCAGCGACTTCGGTATCAAGGGCTCGAACATGTCGTTCATCGTTGCCCTGCTGGTCGCCTTGGCTGGCATGCTGATGGTCAGCAACATCAAGTTCTACAGCTTCAAGGACCTGGACCTGAAAGGACGTGTGCCCTTCGTGGCCATTCTCGTGGTCGTGCTGGTCTTCGCTGTAGTGTTCAGCGACCCGCCGCGCATCCTTCTGCTGATCTTCCTGGCTTACGCCGCCTCCGGCCCGGTGCAATACTTGCTCCAGCTGCGTCGCCGCAAGCAGGTCGAGTGATGTAATTTCCTCGCGGCTCCGCAGTCTACTGGGCATCCCTGCCCAAGTTGCGGAGCCGCCATGCTGATCCAGATTCCCTCTTCCTCCGCGTGTCGCGAGAGCGAAGTCACTTCCGAGTCCATCTACCTCTCCCGTCGCCAACTGCTTGGTGCGGCCGGTGCCCTGGCGGCCATGGCTGCGATGCCTGGCCGTGCCCAGGATGCATCGGCCTATCCGGATGTCGAGCCAGCGCCGGCGCCAACGTGGTTCAGTGAGAAGCTCGCCAGTACCCGATGGCAGGCGGTAACGCCGGGGAACGAGTCGACCACCCCGTTTCAGGACGCGACCCACTACAACAACTTCTACGAGTTCGGGACTAACAAGGGCGACCCGGCGCGTTATGCGGAGAAGATGCAGGTCGAACCCTGGACGGTGCGAATCGATGGAGAAGTGGGCAAGCCGGGCACTTATTCAGTAGAGGATCTGGTCCGGCCACACGGGCTTGAAGAGCGCATCTACAGGCTGCGTTGTGTCGAGGCCTGGTCCATGGTCATTCCCTGGCTGGGCTTTCCCTTGGCTGAATTGCTCAAGCGGGTCGAGCCTACGAGCAAAGCCAAGTACGTCAGCTTCGAGACTCGTCTCGCTCCAGAGGAGATGGCTGGCGTGCGCTCCGGTTTCTCCCTGATCGATTGGCCATATGTGGAGGGGCTAAGGCTGGATGAGGCCATGCATCCGCTGACGATTCTTGCTGTGGGTATGTATGGTCGCGTGTTGCCGAATCAGAATGGAGCACCGCTACGCCTGGTGGTGCCCTGGAAGTATGGATTCAAGGGCATCAAGTCCATCGTGCGAATCAGTCTGGTCAGTGAGCAACCGCCCACGACATGGCAATCCATCGCCCCTGAGGAATATGGCTTCTATTCGAACGTCAATCCTGAGGTAGACCATCCCCGCTGGAGCCAGGCCCATGAGCGGCGCCTCCCTAGTGGATTGTTCAGCCCGAATATCGTGCCGACGCGTATGTTCAACGGCTATGACGAAGTGGCCAGCCTCTATGCCGGGCTGGATCTGAGGAAGTACTACTGATGCGGTTCAGACTCTGGAGACTGTTCGTGTTTCTCGTGGCGCCGATCCCGGTCGGTCTGTGGCTCTATCAAGCCTGGATATTCGCCCTTGGGCCGGACCCGGGCAAGGTACTTGTGGATCGTCTGGGGCTGGGGGCGCTCTGGTTGCTGCTCATCACCCTGTCCATGACTCCGCTGCAGAAACTGACTGGCTGGGGAGGGTGGGTTGCAGTGCGCAGGCAAGTGGGGCTTTGGTGTTTCACTTATGTGGTCCTGCATATCACGGGGTATGCCGTCTTCCTGCTCGGCATGGATATGCAGCAATTACTGATTGACCTGGGCAAGCGTCCCTACATATTCGTAGGTGCCCTTGGGTTCTGTGGGTTGCTGGCCCTGGCGGTAACGTCGAACCGCTTCAGCATCCGGCGCCTGGGTAAGCGCTGGAAGCAATTGCATCGGCTGGTATATGCGATCCTGGCGATTGCTCTACTGCATATGCTCTGGGTTGTGCGAGCGGATATGGCCGAATGGTCCGGCTATGCCTTTACAGGTATCGGGTTGCTGCTGTTGCGAGTTCCAATCGTGGAGCGCTACCTGCCTAGGGTTTTCGCGCTATTCAGGCGGGATGACAAAAAAGTTTCAATTTAGTGTTGACGGCAGATTCTGCATCCCTATAATGCGCACCTCTTCCGGCGCAGTCGCCAAACAAAACTCCTTGTAGATCAATGAGTTAAGTGTTTGGCGAAGGGGCTGGAAGGGTTCGCTTCGCAAGGTTCGCCACTGGCGAATGAAGCTGAATCGGAGGTGTTGACAGCGGGTTTGAACGCTGTAGAATGCGCCTCCCGCTGACGAGAAGAGTGAATCGGATCGGAAGCGCAAGCGGTTGAGTAGAAACGAAAATTTCGAAAAA
>NZ_SSOM01000041.1 GCF_029871235.1 Pseudomonas sp. BN411 | reverse complement strand
AGGGCGTTGACGGTCTTGATGGCCATCATCGGGCCTTCGAAGGTGGACATGCCGTAGAAGGCCAGGGAAACCACCAGGAAGCGCAGGATGGGGTCGGAACGCAGCTTATGCCAGGCGCCGGACAGGCTCATCATGCCGTTGATCATGCCACCCCAGCTCGGAGCCAGCAGGATCAGGGACATGGCCATGCCGAGGGACTGGGCCCAGTCCGGCAGAGCGGTGTAGTGCAGGTGGTGCGGACCGGCCCAGATGTACAGGGTGATCAGCGCCCAGAAGTGCACGATGGACAGGCGATAGGAGTAGATCGGACGCTCGGCCTGCTTCGGAACGAAGTAGTACATCATCCCCAGGAAGCCGGTGGTCAGGAAGAAGCCCACGGCATTGTGGCCGTACCACCACTGGATCATGGCGTCGGTAGCGCCGGCGTACATGGAGTACGACTTGA
Source organism: Pseudomonas sp. BN411 (assembly GCF_029871235.1). GTDB lineage: Bacteria > Pseudomonadota > Gammaproteobacteria > Pseudomonadales > Pseudomonadaceae > Metapseudomonas. Next base: position 3,031 of record NZ_SSOM01000041.1, on the reverse strand, counting down.
AGGCGTAGACCGGCATTTCCATGCTGTTGACGATGTGCAGCATGGCGGTAACCAGGATGAAGGCGCCGAAGAACCAGTTGCCCACATAGATGTGCTTGGTCTTGCGCTTCATGATGGTGCCGAAGAAGACGACGGCGTAGGTGATCCAGACGATACCCAGGAGGATGTCGATCGGCCACTCGAGCTCGGCGTATTCCTTGGAGGAGGTGTAACCCAGCGGCAGGGTGATGACTGCCAGCACGATCACGGCTTGCCAACCCCAGAAGGTGAAGGCGGCCAGACTGTCGGATACCAGGCGAGCCTGGCAGGTGCGCTGCACCACGTAGTAGGAAGTGGCGAACAGTGCGCATCCGCCGAAGGCGAAGATCACCGCGTTGGTATGCAGGGGACGCAGGCGGCCGAACGAGGTCCAAGGCAGGTTCAGGTTGAGTTCCGGCCACACAAGTTGTGCGGCGATGAACACGCCTAGACCCATCCCTATGACCCCCCAGATCACCGTCATAATGGCGAACTGGCGGACCACCTTATAGTTATAAGCAGTCTGACTGATTGCTGTGCTCATGCTAGGGGTTCCACGGTTAATGGAGTTTTTTGGGGACAAAAAATCGGCGGCAAGTATGGAGAAAGAGGGTAGCCATTGCAACGACACAAGCCGACACAATCCAGGCTGGGAGGCCCACTGGACAAGGATTTGCGGCTGTGCTGGCGGATCTCTTCGGTGCGCCGTCGAAGCCAGATGTGTCGCGTGACTGGAAGGATCGCCTTGGAGTTGTGACAAGTGGCGACTGGAAAGCAGCTTAGCCCATGTCAAAGCGAGGAGGGTGCAACTGGTCGGAGAGGTGCGACACTGAGTCGCACTATATAAAAGGAGGGGTGGACACTTCCCTGTGTCCTAGGCACCCGGCTCAGGGTGCCATTTTGCGCGGCTTGCAGTTCGGCTCGAGAGCCTGGCTGCCAGGTTGGAACTGCGCTTCCCTGCGCCGCTCCGACTTTGTGGTTATTTGACGGCCAGCTCCCGATCCTTGCGGGAGAGGTTGTAGATGTACGCAGCCAGGACATGGACCTTGTCCTGACCCAGGTATTCCTGCTGGGCTGGCATCTGGCCGTTGCGGCCATGGCGGATGGTCTGTTGCAGCTGGGCAAGGCTGGAGCCGTAGATCCACCCGGCTGGATGGGTCAGGTCCGGTGCGCCCATGAGGGTCGTGCCCTTGCCTTCGGCACCGTGGCAGGCAACGCAGGTAGTGGCGAACAGCGACTTGCCCGCTTCCACGTCGGCCTTGGCGTCTTCCGGCAGCTTCAGGCCGGCCAGATCCTGGCGCACATAGGCGGCAACGTTTTTCACGCCTGCGTCACCCAGTACGTCACCCCAGGCCGGCATGGCCGCCATCCGGCCGTGAAGGATGGTGGTCTTGATGGTTTCCGGCTCTCCGCCCCAACGCCAGTTGCTGTCGGTGAGGTTGGGGAAGCCCAGGGCGCCCTTGGCGTCCGAGCCATGGCAGATGGAGCAGTAGGTGGCGAACAGGCGGCCGCCCATTTTCATGGCCTGCGGATCCTTGGCCACCTCTTCGATGGACATGGCGGAGTAGCGGGCGAAGATCGGGCCGTACTGCTGCTCTGCCTTGCTGACTTCGCGCTGCCACTGGGACTCCTGGTTCCAGCCGTCGGCATAGCCGGGAAAGAGGCCTTTCCAGTTGCCGAGGCCAGGATAGAGCACCAGGTAGCCCGCAGCGAAGATCAAGGTGCCGATGAACAGCCAGAACCACCATTTGGGCAGCGGGTTGTCATATTCCTCGATGCCGTCGAAGGCGTGGCCCATGGTCTGGTCGGTAGTGCCTTTCGACTCGCCGCTGCGGGTGGCGAAGATCAGCCAGGTCAGTGCCAGCAGGGTGAAGATGGTGAGCAGGGAGATGTACCAGCTCCAGAATGTGGTCATGCGCGGTTGCTCCTAGATTCGTTCCGCTCGTCATCGGCGAAGGGCAGATTCGCCGCTTCGTCGAAGCTCGCCTTGCGCTTGCCGCTGTAGGCCCAGCAGATCACTCCAAGGGTGGCGATCAGCACCAGCAGGGTGCCGAGGCCACGCAGGGTTCCGATGTCCATGGCCCTACCTCTTGTTCTTCAGGCTGGTGCCCAGCACCTGCAGGTAGGCGACCACGGCATCCATCTCGGTCTTGCCTTTCACCGCTGCCTGGGCGCCCGCGACGTCCTCGTCGGTGTAGGGCACGCCGAGGGTCTGCATGGCGCGGAGCTTCGCGGCGGTGTCCTTGCCGTCCAGGGTGTTCTCCACCAGCCAGGGGTAGGCGGGCATCTTCGACTCCGGCACTACGTTGCGCGGGTTGTACAGGTGCGCACGGTGCCAGTCATCGGAGTAGCGGCCGCCAACGCGGGCCAAGTCTGGGCCGGTACGCTTGGAGCCCCACAGGAAGGGGTGGTCCCAGACGCTTTCGCCGGCGACGGAGTAGTGGCCGTAACGCTCGGTTTCGGCACGGAACGGGCGGATCATCTGCGAGTGGCAGCCTACGCAGCCTTCACGGATGTAGATGTCGCGGCCTTCCAGTTGCAGGGCGGTATAGGGCTTCATGCCGTCGACCGGGGTGTTAGTCACGTCCTGGAAGAACAGCGGCACGATCTGCACCAGGCCGCCGATGCTGACGGCCAGGACCATGAACAACGCCAGGAGGCCGACGTTCTTCTCGAGTTTTTCGTGCTGTTTCATCAGTGGGCTCCTTGCGGGATCTGCGCAGCGGCGTCGTATTCAGCGGGCTTGGAGGCCTTGGCGGTGCGCCAGGTGTTCCAGGCCATCAGCAGCATGCCGCTGAAGAAGATCGCGCCACCGATAACGCGCACCACGAAGCCGGGGTGGCTGGCTTCCAGCGCTTCGACGAAGGAGTAAGTGAGGGTGCCGTCCTCGTTCACCGCGCGCCACATCAGGCCTTGGGTAATGCCGTTGACCCACATGGAGGCGATGTAGAGCACGGTACCGATGGTGGCCAGCCAGAAGTGGGCGTTGATCAGGCCGACGCTGTGCATCTGC
>NZ_SSOM01000040.1 GCF_029871235.1 Pseudomonas sp. BN411 | reverse complement strand
CGCCGGCGATCAGCGATACCACGCCGAGCCTGGGCCAGGTGTTGACGGCGACTCGCGGGACCATCGCCGACGCGGATGGCACCGCTACCTCGGTGTTCAGCTTCCAGTGGCAGTTCTCCACCAATGGCGGGGCGACCTGGGACAATATTGCCAGCGCCACGGGGACGAGCTTCACGGTCGGGGCGGCGCAGCTGGGGCAACTGCTGCGGGTGGTGGCGAGCTTTACGGATGACGGCGGCACCGCGGAGTCGGTGGCCTCGGCGGCAACGACGGCGGTGGGGACACTGATCGTCGGTACGGCAGGGGACGACGTGCTTAACGGCACGGCAGGAATCGATGAGATTCAGGGGCTTGCTGGTAATGACACCCTGAATGGCCTGGCTGGAGCTGACGTGCTCATCGGCGGTGATGGCGATGACACGCTCAATGGTGGCCTTGGCGTCGATACGCTTATCGGCGGCACGGGGAATGATATCTATCTCATCGACGGCACTCTGGATGTCGTGACCGAACTTGTTGGCGAAGGTGTCGACCTGGTTCGGAGCACGCGGTCAGGCTATGTGTTGGGCGCGAACGTCGAGAACCTCACCTACACGGGCGCAGGGGCATTCGCGGGGATTGGCAATGGGCTGGATAACGTGATCACCGGCGGCGCAGCTGGTAACAGCCTAAGCGGTGGTGACGGTAACGATACCCTGATTGGTGGTGCGAGCGGCGACTCGCTGGTTGGTGGTGTCGGCAACGATGTGCTTATTGGCGGCAGTGGGAATGACAACCTGAACGGGGGCGCAGGGGATGACTCACTCAACGGCGGCGCAGGCATCGATGCCCTGGCCGGTGGTGCGGGGAATGATGTCTATCTCATCGACAATACCCTGGACGCCGTGATCGAACTGGGTGGTGAGGGTACCGACCTGGTTCAGACCACACGATCGGGCTATGCGCTGGGCGTGAACGTCGAGAACCTCACCTACACGGGCGCAGGGGCATTCGCGGGGATTGGCAATGGGCTCGATAACGTGATCACGGGGGGGGCAGGTAATAACAGCCTAAGCGGTGGCGGTGGCAACGACACCTTGGTTGGCGGTTCCGGTGCGGATAGTTTACGTGGCGACGCCGGCACTGATTCCTTGGTCGGCGGTGCGGGTAATGACGTCTATCTCATCGACAACACCCCGGATGTCGTGACCGAACTCGCTGGTGAAGGTATCGACCTGGTTCAGGCCACACGATCGGGCTATGTGCTGGGCGCGAACCTCGAGAACCTCACCAACCTTGGGGCGGGCGCGTTCGCGGGGATTGGCAATGACCTGAATAACATGATCATCGGCGGCGCCGGTAATGACAGCCTGAGTGGTGGTGCGGGTAACGATACTCTCAGCGGCGGTGCGAGCAACGACGCACTGACTGGAGGCCTCGGTAATGACCGGCTGATCGGTGGGGCCGGTAACGACTTCATGACTGGCGGTCTCGGTAATGACACCTTCGTGTTTGCCGCAGGCTTTGGCAACGACAATATCCTGGACTTCGACGCCAACCCGGCAGGTGGCCAGGACCTGATGCAACTGACAGTGCCGGGCATCACCGCGGCGAACTTCGCAACCCGCGTATCGATCACCGATGTCGGGGCGGACACTCTGGTCACCATCGGTGGCAACCACATCACCCTGGTGGGGGTAGCGGATGCCACTACCGTGACCCAGGCGGACTTCATCGTCAGCTGAGGAGGCGGCTAGCAACCGAGTTACAGTAATAAAGAAGGGGGAAGCACGCAGTGCTTCCCCCTTTTTCTTGTGCCTGGAAAACCACTGTAGCCGCTCTATTCCGTGCGCTCTGGCCTGTCAGGCAGCTATCGTCGGCTTTCTGGCACCAGCATCCCCGGCGCCGCATTTTCCAAGCAAGAAAGATGCCTCCGAATTGCCCGGATTTCCCATTTGAGTCAACGGTTGTATTCCGCTGATAAGTGGGAAATTCGGCTTTGACCGCTCTATATCGCCACTTTCAGAGAACCTGGTAAGTCCGTGCCAGGACCACAAGAAGAGTGCTACCGCATGTTGATGACCGGGCGTTAATGAGGATTTATTGGTTATTCGTTTAAAATCAGCTAGTTGAGACGTTTTTACATTTAGCAATACATTTCGACGTTTTATTGACAGTGCCTGGGGGCAGGGCTTTAGTCAGGGTGTGTACGAGCATGACTGTTTTTTGGCACGCAGTGGCGTTGAGGGACGCAGCTGCGGCACCGGCCACAAGAGTGCTAGGGAGAACACCGTAATGAGCATCGATTCAGTCTCGCGCAATGGGCCGAATGGCCCATCGACCTGTGCCGCCCCCCGCGTCCGTTTCCACGGACCACCTCACGCCTGAGCTGGCGCGCCGTCTTCAACGACGGCGCTGAGAGGGACAAATCCATCCAGTCGGAACTGAGCCACTTCCAAGGCTTGGCGGGTTCGGCCGCGACTGCGATTTGCCCGGCTTGATCGCTTTCCTTCGACGAAACGTGGAATCGCACCCGCGCGGGCGCGATTCGGCCTGACTAATTGCTGTCGGATTGAGGTAAACAACATGGCCAACTTCATCAAGTCTGACCTCGAGTTCATTCTTCAGCAGATTCTCATCGCTGAAGCCCATGCGGCTGGCGAGGATCTGTCCGCTTTGATTCCAAACGCGCAGGTACCCTGGGGACTGAGGACGGTGGATGGATCCTTCAACCACCTCGTTGGTGGACAGGATGCGTTCGGTGCAGCGGATGAGCTCTTCCCGCGCATGCTCACGCCGGTGTTCCGTCCGGCAGAAGACGGCACCAGCTACCTGAGTAGCGGCACCGTAATCGATTCGCAGCCGCGGATCATCAGTAACCTGGTTGTCGATCAGACCATCAGCAACCCGGCGGCGGTCCAGACCTTCGTCGATGCCGGTTTCGGCGTCCTGGCCGACGGCACCCAGACTGATCCGGTCACCGGCGTGGCATTCCCGGCCGGTACGTTGCTCGACCTCGCCGGTGTTCCCATACCCGCCGGCCAGCCGCTGTTCCTGCCCAATACCACCCCGGACGAAGGCCTCTCCGCTCCCTTCAACACCTGGTTCACCTTCTTCGGCCAGTTCTTCGACCATGGCCTGGACCTGGTGACCAAGGGGGGCAACGAAGTTGTCTTCATTCCGCTGCAGGACGACGACCCGCTGTTCGTCCCCGGGAGCCAGACCAACTTCCTGATCCTGACCCGCGCCACCCAGTTCGGCGGCCCTGGCCTGAACCAGAACACCACCTCGCCCTTCGTCGACCAGAACCAGACCTACAGCTCGCACCCGTCCCATCAGGTGTTCCTGCGTGCCTACGAGCTGAACGCCAATGGTGACCCGGTCTCTACCGGCCGGCTGATTACCAACCGTGACCTGGGCGCCGACGGTAGGTTCGGTACTGCAGACGACGCCGAAATAGGCGGCATGGCGACCTGGGCGGTGGTCAAGGCCCAGGCCCGCGACATCCTCGGCATCGACCTGACCGACGCCGACGTCGGCAGCGTTCCGCTGCTGGCCACCGATGCCTACGGCAATTTCATCAGGGGGGACAACGGTTTCCCGCAGGTGGTCTTCCCCGGCAACGTGCTGGTCGAGGGCAACCCGGCGGCGCCCATCAGCCTGGTGGGTGCGATCCGTACCGGCCATGCCTTCCTCGATGACATCGCCCACGCCGCCAACCCATTTGGCGACCATGACGGTAATCCGGCTACCCCGAACCAGTTGCTCATCGCCGACGCAGACGAAGTCGCAGGAGGCCCGCCTCCCGCGCTTGGTTCCTATGACGACGAGCTGCTGGACGCCCACTACATGGCCGGCGATGGCCGTGCCAACGAGAACATCGGCCTGACCGCCGTTCACCATGTGTTCCACGCCGAGCACAACCGCCTGGTCGAGCACACCAAGGAAGTGATCCTGGCCTCCGGCGACCTGACCTTCCTCAACCAGTGGTTGCTGACTCCGGTGGGTGCCGTGCCGGCGACCCCGGACGGGTTGAACTGGAACGGCGAGCGCCTCTTCCAGGCCGCCAAGTTCGGTACCGAGATGCAGTACCAGCACCTGGTATTCGAAGAGTTCGCCCGCAAGGTGCAGCCCGCCGTCGACGCGTTCCTGGCGCCCAATGGTTTCGACAGCACCATCAACCCGGCCATCGTCGCCGAGTTCGCCCACACCGTGTATCGCTTCGGCCACTCCATGCTGACCGAGACCATCGACCGTCTCGATCCGAATTTTGCCAACAGCGAGATCGGCCTTATCCAGGCCTTCCTCAATCCGCTGGCGTTCGCTGCCAGCGGCGGGACGCCGGAAGCAGCGGCTGGGGCGATCATCCGCGGCACCACCCGCCAGCAAGGCAACGAGATCGATGAGTTCGTGACCGAAGCCCTGCGCAACAACCTGCTGGGCCTGCCGCTGGACCTGGCCACCATCAACATCGCCCGTGGCCGCGACACCGGCATTCCGTCACTGAACGCCGCGCGCCGCGAATTCCATGCGATGACCGGCGACAGCCAGTTGGCGGCCTACACCAGCTGGGTCGACTTCATGGGCAACCTCAAGCATGAGACGTCCCTGATCAACTTCATCGCCGCCTATGGCACTCACGCCGGGCTGCAGGCCGAAGACGTGGATACCGCCGCCGACAAGCGCGCGGTGGCCACCGCCCTGGTGTTGGGTGGTAGCGCGGTGATCAATGCTGGTACTGCGCAACAGCGAATTTTCACAGTTAGCGATGACGATCGGCTGGCCTTCCTCAATGGGCCGGCGGCCACTACTGGGGTTGATGACATCGACTTCTGGATCGGCGGCCTGGCCGAGAAGCAGATGCCCTTTGGCGGTCTGCTCGGCTCCACCTTCAACTTCGTCTTCGAGACCCAGCTGGAGGCGCTGCAGAACGGCGACCGCTTCTACTACCTGGGCCGCCTGGCGGGCCTGAACTTCCTCACCGAAATGGAGAACAACTCCTTCGCCAAGATGGTGATGGAAAACACCGATATCACTCGGCTGCCGGCGGATATCTTTTCTACTCCGGCCTTCATTCTCGAGGTCGACCAGACCCGGCAGTTCAACGCCGGCTTGCCAATCAATCCTGGTGCGGATGGCATTCTCGGTGATGATCCGACAACGCCGCAGGACGAGAGCGCCGACGATTTCCAAGAGGATCCAGTCGGCGACAACCCGCTGCTGGCCCTGGTGATCCGCGACAACCCGGAAACCCCCGGGCTTGATACCAACTACCTGCGCTACACGGGCGCAGACCACGTGGTGCTCGGCGGCACCGCCGGAAACGACATCCTGATCTCCAGCATCGGTGACGACACCCTCTGGGGCGATGCGGGCAACGATCGTCTGGAAGGCGGCGACGGCGTCGATAACCTCGATGGTGGCGCGGGCGACGACATCATCACCGACCTCGGCGGCGACGATAATATCAAGGGTGGTGAGGGCAACGACGTCATCCAGGCCGGCAACGGCTTCAACCTGATCCTCGGTGGAGGCGGCAGCGACTTCATCATCACCGGTGAAGACGTTTCGGAAACCTTCGGCGGTACCGGTAACGACTTTATCTATGGCGCCAAGGGCAACCTGCAGACTGCGGGCAACGAAGGCGACGACTGGATCGAAATCGGCACCCAGGACGGTGCGCCCGGCGACAACTTCTCGCCGTTCTCTCGCGACGAGGTGCCCGGTAACGACGTCTTCGTCGGTGGTGGCGGCTTCGACGAGGTGATAGGCGAGGGCGGCGACGACATCATGGTCGGCTCCGAAGGCTCCGACCACTTCGACGGCATGTCCGGTTGGGACTGGGCCACGTACCGTGGCGATCCGCGCGGCGTCAACGTCGACCTGCTGGTCAACGACCTGGTGGAACCACCGGTCCCGGCCTCCAACGCCGGCCTGCTCGACCGCTTCGCGGAAGTTGAAGGGCTGTCGGGTTCCTCCTTCAGTGACATCCTCAAGGGCGATCACTCCGATGCCACCACCATCCCCACGGATGGCGAGCTCGGCAGTACCCTGACCAACATCGCCCTGATCAACGGGCTGCAGGATCTGTTCGACGATGCCTTCGGGCCCAATGTGGTGTCCTTCAGCGCCGGCAATATCCTGCTGGGCGGTGCGGGCAGCGACATCATCGAAGGCCGTGGCGGCAACGACCTTATCGATGGCGACCGCTGGCTCAACGTACGGGTACAGGTCACCGGCAACGCTAACGTGACGACCGTGCTCTCCATTCAGGAGTTGATCCCGCGCATGCTTTCGGGCGAGATCAATCCGAGCCAGCTGAGCATCGTCCGCGAGATCCTCGATACCGATGACAGCATCGATACCGCGGTATTCGGCGGCGACCGCGGCAACTACACCGTCTCCACGGTGGGCGGCGTGACCACGGTCACCGACAACGTCGGCACCGAGGGCTCGGACACCCTGCTGAACATCGAGCGGTTGCAGTTCGCCGATCAGACGCTGGTCCTCGGTGGTGCCAATAGCCTGCCCACCGGCCAGTTGAGCATCCTCGACGCCACCAGCGGCCAGGTGGACAACACGCCGTCAATCGGTCAATTGCTGAGAGCCTCCGTGGCCGGGGTCACCGACGCCGACAACGATGGCGGCACCCTCAACGGTCGGCCGATCACCTTCATCTGGCAGGTCGAGACCGCTGTTAACTCGGGCATTTTCCAGGACATCGTCACCGAAGGTGGCGACGTACCGTCGACAGCCGCCCGCGGCACCTTCCGCGTCACCGCCGAGCAAAACGGCCTGGCGATCCGTGTGAAGGCGATCTATCAGGATGACGACGGTGTTCTGGAAACCGCATTCTCCGCGGCAACCGCCGATGTGGCCGGTATAGTGGTGCCGACCACGCCAGCGGCAATTCCGGCCGAAAGCCCGACCGAGCCCATCAATGGCGGTGTGCACCTGATCCGTGGGGACCTGCAGTTCATCCTCGACCAGATCAAGATTGCCGAACGCCATGCCGGCGGCGAAAGCCTGCTGGACATCCTGCCGAACACCCGTGGTGCTTTCGGCCTGCGGACGGTGGATGGCAGCTTCAACAACCTGGTTCCGGAGCAGGAACACTTCGGTGCGGCCGACCAGCCGTTCCCGACCCTGCTGGACCAGTTCTTCCGCACCGAGCAGGACGAGGCGCCTTTTGCCGGGGTAAACAACGGCAGCTATGCCACTTCAGGGCCTGGCGACGCTGCCACCGGTGACACCGGTGGCAATGTGGTGGATAGCGACCCACGCGTCATCTCCAACCTGATCGTCGACCAGACCATCACCAACCCAGCGGCCGTGAAAGCATTCCTCGATGCCGGGCTCGGCACCCGGGTGGTCGATGCGGCGGGCAATGCGTTGCTCAACCTGGACGGCACGCCGAGGCTGCTCAACAGCGAAGGTATCGAAATCCTGCGTGGGCAGCCGCTGGTGATCCCCAACACTGCTCCGGACGAGGGGCTGTCGGCGGGGTTCAACTCCTGGTTCACCCTGTTCGGCCAGTTCTTCGACCATGGCCTGGACCTGGTGGACAAAGGTGGCAACGGCTTGGTGTTCATTCCGCTGCAGGCTGACGATCCGCTGCGCACCCATGGCCGCGATGGCATCGCCGGTAACGGCGATGAGGTGTTGCCGCAGAACGCTTTCATGGTCATGACCCGCGCTTCCACCACGGCGGTGCAGGCCGGCGTGGACGGTGACCTGGGCACTTCGGATGACATTCATGTCCATGTGAACCAGACCACGCCCTTCGTCGACCAGAACCAGACCTACACCTCGCACCCTTCGCACCAGGTCTTCCTGCGCGAATATGTGCTGGATGCCAACAGTCGGCCGGTCGCCACCGGGCGCATGCTTGACGGCACTAACCCCGACGGTACACCGGGTGGCCTGCCCACCTGGGCTGACGTCAAGGCGCAAGCCAGGGCCATGCTGGGCATCGAACTGGACGACCAGGATCTGCTCGACCTGCCGCTGATCGCTACAGATGCCTACGGCAAGTTCATCCCCGATCCGGACACCGGGTTCGCGCAGATCGTCACGCTCGGCGGCCTGGAATCCGGTACGCCCGCCGCGCCCATCGACGCGTCGCTGGCCGGTCGCACCGGGCATGCCTTCCTCGATGACATCGCGCATTCGGCCAATCCGTTCGGCGACCATGACAACGACCCGGCCACGCCGAGCCAGGCGCTGCAGGCGGACACGGACGGTGTCGTCAACGCGCCGAACTCGCCGCCCCCAGTGGGCTTCTACGACGACGAACTGCTCAATGAGCACTTCATCACCGGCGATGGCCGTGGCAACGAGAACATCGGCCTGACTGCGGTGCACCACGTGTTCCACGCAGAGCACAACCGCATGGTCGAACACATCAAGGCAGTGGTGCTGGCCAGCAATGACGCGAGCTTCATCGCCGAGTGGCAGCTGTCACCCGGTGTTTGGGATGGTGAGCGGCTGTTCCAGGCCGCGCGCTTCACCACTGAAATGCAGTACCAGCACCTGGTGTTCGAGGAGTTCGCGCGCAAGGTGCAGCCGCAGGTGGATGTGTTCTTCGCGCCGACCCAGGTCTACGACACGAACATCAACCCGGCCATAGTCGCCGAGTTCGCCCACGTCGTTTACCGCTTCGGCCACTCGATGCTGACCGAGACCGTGGACCGCTTCGATCCGACCTTCGCCAATGACAGCTCCATGGGCCTGATCTCCGCCTTCCTCAACCCGCTTGCGTTCAATACGTTGAGCAATGGCGCGGGAGGCGCGGTCCAGGTGTCCGCCGACCAGGCGGCAGGCGCCATAGTCCGCGGCATGACCCGGCAGCAGGGCAACGAGATTGACGAGTTCGTCACCGAGGCTCTGCGCAACAACCTGCTGGGCTTGCCGTTGGACCTGCCGAGCATCAACATCGCCCGCGGGCGTGACACCGGCGTACCCACCCTGAACATGGCACGTCAGGAGTTCTACAACGCCACCGGCGATACCCAGCTCAAGCCCTACACCAGCTGGCTGGATCTTGCCGCGAACCTGAAGCACCAGGAGTCGGTGGTGAATTTCATCGCCGCCTATGGCACCCACACCAGCATCACTGGTGCCACCACTATGGCGGACAAGCGGCTGGCGGCGACCAACCTGGTGTTCGGTGATCCGACATTGACTGTCCCGGAAGATATCGCCGCATTCAACGCAGATCGCCTGGCCTTCCTCAATGGGCCGGCAGCCACGACCGGGGTGAATGACATTGACCTGTGGATCGGTGGTCTGGCCGAGCGGCAGATGCCCTTCGGCGGCCTGCTGGGCTCGACCTTCAACTTCGTGTTCGAGAACCAGATGGAGAAACTCCAGGACGGCGACCGCTTCTACTACCTGGAGCGCACCTCCGGCCTGAACTTCCTCACCGAGCTGGAGAACAACTCGTTCGCCAAGCTGGTGATGGCCAACACCGACGCGCTGCACCTGCCGGGGGACATCTTCTCGACCCCGGCCTTCACCCTCGAGGTGAACCAGGCTGCGCAGCACACTGGTCTGGGTCTCACCGGTCGCGACGATCCGACCGGGACCAACGCCTTGCTGCCGCTGGTCGGCCGCGGGGACGGCCTGCTGGTCTATCGCGGCGAGGACCATGTAGTGCTGGGCGGCACGGCCGGCAACGACAGGCTGATTTCCAGCATCGGTGACGACACCCTGCACGGCGACGCTGGCAACGACCGCCTGGAAGGTGGCGATGGCAACGACTTCCTGTTCGGTGGTGCTGGCGACGACATCATTACCGACCGGGGCGGCGACGATAACATCCAGGGCGGCGAGGGCAACGACGTCCTCCATGGCGGCAATGGCATCAACCTGATGATCGGCGGATTCGGCAACGACTTCGTCATCACCATCGAGGACGAGTCCGAGATCTTCGGCGGCGTGGGTAACGACTTCCTGCTGGCCGGCCGCGCGAACGAATTCACCTTCGGTAACGAGGGTGACGACTGGATCCAGCAAGGCATGGCGGATGGCGCTGCGGGCGACAACTTCGATGCCTTCGGCAACGACCCGATCATCGGCCACGACGTCTTCTACGGCGAATTCGGGATCATCGACCGCATGGATGGCGAGGGCGGCGACGACATCATGATGGGCAACGGCGGGGAAGGTGACCGCTATGTCGGGATGTCGGGCTTCGACTGGGCGGTGTTCCGCGACGACCCGGCGGGCGTCAACATCGACATGCGTCTGCGGGCTTTCAACGAAGCGCCCATCGCTCCCGGGGCCACCTCGGTACTGTCGCGCTTCGAGTCCACCGAAGGCCTGTCGGGTTCCCGCTTCAGCGACATGCTGCGGGGTGACGATGCCGATGCTGTAGCCATCGCCACCCACGGTGGAGCCACCGGCAGCGCGCTGACCAACCTCGATCTGATCCTCGGCTTGCGGGCCTTTGTCGGCACCGCCGCTGCTGGCGTCGACGGCGCCACAGGTACTACGGACGACGCGTTCGGCGCCGGCAACATCATCCTCGGCGGCAACGGCAGCGACATCCTCATCGGTGGCGGTGGCGATGACCTGATCGATGGCGACCGCTCGCTGAACACGTATATCAGCATCCGCGACGTTGCCGATAACGACATCGAGATTGGCAGAGCCAACCATCTGACCGGCGTGATTACCAACAAATCCGGCGTCCTGCTGGGCACTCCGGCGAACCTGACGCTGGCGTCGGCTGCGCTTTCCGGCCTGGTGAACCCCGGGCAAATGGTCATCGCTCGCGAGATTGCTGCTGGCACTGGCTTCAACTACGACACGGCAACGTTCGTCGGCAACTTCGAGGAATACACCGTCGTGGTCGACAACAACAACACCAACCTGGACTTCTCGGATGACGTAATCACCGTCACCGATAACGAGGGGCGTGATGGTGTCGATCGCCTGACCGGCATCGAGCGCCTGCAGTTCGCCGACCAGGCCCTGGTGGCGGTTCCGGGCTTGAACAGCGGCCCGACCGGGCTGGCGACCATCAGCGATGCGACGCCGGAAGTTGGCACCTTGCTGCGGGCCTCCATTGCCGGGGTGACTGATGCCGACAATGCCGGTGGCACCATCACCGGGCCGGTGGCCTACTACTGGCAGGTAGATGATGGCGACGGCGTGTTCGTCGATATCGAGACGCTGAATGCCGGTGGAGACGCGGATGTGGCGGCAGGTCCGACCTTCCGCGTCACCGCCGACCTGGCCGGCCAGTCGCTGCGCCTGAAGGCTATCTACAAAGACCGCAATGGCGTACTTGAGACCGTCTACTCGGCTGGCACGGCGCTGGTTTCGGGGACTCCGTCAAACGATGCACCGACCGGTACGCCGGCGATCAGCGATACCACGCCGAGCCTGGGCCAGGTGTTGACGGCGACTCGCGGGACCATCGCCGACGCGGATGGCACCGCTACCTCGGTGTTCAGCTTCCAGTGGCAGTTCTCCACCAATGGCGGGGCGACCTGGGACAATATTGCCAGCGCCACGGGGACGAGCTTCACGGTCGGGGCGGCGCAGCTGGGGCAACTGCTGCGGGTGGTGGCGAGCTTTACGGATGACGGCGGCACCGCGGAGTCGGTGGCCTCGGCGGCAACGACGGCGGTGGGGACACTGATCGTCGGTACGGCAGGGGACGACGTGCTTAACGGCACGGCAGGAATCGATGAGATTCAGGGGCTTGCTGGTAATGACACCCTGAATGGCCTGGCTGGAGCTGACGTGCTCATCGGCGGTGATGGCGATGACACGCTCAATGGTGGCCTTGGCGTCGATACGCTTATCGGCGGCACGGGGAATGATATCTATCTCATCGACGGCACTCTGGATGTCGTGACCGAACTTGTTGGCGAAGGTGTCGACCTGGTTCGGAGCACGCGGTCAGGCTATGTGTTGGGCGCGAACGTCGAGAACCTCACCTACACGGGCGCAGGGGCATTCGCGGGGATTGGCAATGGGCTGGATAACGTGATCACCGGCGGCGCAGCTGGTAACAGCCTAAGCGGTGGTGACGGTAACGATACCCTGATTGGTGGTGCGAGCGGCGACTCGCTGGTTGGTGGTGTCGGCAACGATGTGCTTATTGGCGGCAGTGGGAATGACAACCTGAACGGGGGCGCAGGGGATGACTCACTCAACGGCGGCGCAGGCATCGATGCCCTGGCCGGTGGTGCGGGGAATGATGTCTATCTCATCGACAATACCCTGGACGCCGTGATCGAACTGGGTGGTGAGGGTACCGACCTGGTTCAGACCACACGATCGGGCTATGCGCTGGGCGTGAACGTCGAGAACCTCACCTACACGGGCGCAGGGGCATTCGCGGGGATTGGCAATGGGCTCGATAACGTGATCACGGGGGGGGCAGGTAATAACAGCCTAAGCGGTGGCGGTGGCAACGACACCTTGGTTGGCGGTTCCGGTGCGGATAGTTTACGTGGCGACGCCGGCACTGATTCCTTGGTCGGCGGTGCGGGTAATGACGTCTATCTCATCGACAACACCCCGGATGTCGTGACCGAACTCGCTGGTGAAGGTATCGACCTGGTTCAGGCCACACGATCGGGCTATGTGCTGGGCGCGAACCTCGAGAACCTCACCAACCTTGGGGCGGGCGCGTTCGCGGGGATTGGCAATGACCTGAATAACATGATCATCGGCGGCGCCGGTAATGACAGCCTGAGTGGTGGTGCGGGTAACGATACTCTCAGCGGCGGTGCGAGCAACGACGCACTGACTGGAGGCCTCGGTAATGACCGGCTGATCGGTGGGGCCGGTAACGACTTCATGACTGGCGGTCTCGGTAATGACACCTTCGTGTTTGCCGCAGGCTTTGGCAACGACAATATCCTGGACTTCGACGCCAACCCGGCAGGTGGCCAGGACCTGATGCAACTGACAGTGCCGGGCATCACCGCGGCGAACTTCGCAACCCGCGTATCGATCACCGATGTCGGGGCGGACACTCTGGTCACCATCGGTGGCAACCACATCACCCTGGTGGGGGTA
>NZ_SSOM01000039.1 GCF_029871235.1 Pseudomonas sp. BN411 | reverse complement strand
TGAATCGCCCCGGCTTTCCTAGACACTCTCCAAGCTCTGGAAATAGCGCTTTTCAAACTCCACTGGCGATAGCTGCATAGCGCTGCTGTGCCGGCGTTTGGGGTTATAAAACATCTCGATGTAATCGAACACATCACTCCGAGCTTCTTCGCGGGTGCCGTAGGTCTTCCGTCGGATGCGTTCCCGTTTCAGCAACTGAAAAAAGCTTTCCGCTACCGCGTTGTCGTGGCAGTTGCCGCGTCGGCTCATGCTGCTGATCAGGTTGTTGGCCTTGAGGAAACTCTGCCAATCCGAGCTGCTGAACTGGCTGCCCTGGTCGGAGTGGATCATCACTTCCTGCTTGGGCTTGCGCCGCCAGACCGCCATCAACAGGGCATCGATGGCCAGGTCGCTGCACATCCGTGGCTTCATCGACCAGCCGATCACCTGGCGTGAAAACAGATCCAGCACCACCGCCAAATACAACCAACCCTCATAGGTGCGGATGTAGGTGATGTCGGTGACCCAGACCTTGTTCGGTTCACTGACGTTGAACTGCCGCTCCAGGCGATTGGGCGAAGCTACCGTTGGCCGGCCGCCGTAATAGCCGGGGCGCCGACGATAGCCGGTCTGCGAGCGCAGCCCTTCTCCCCGCATCAGGCGAGCCACGCGGTGCCGGCCACAGGACTCTCCCAGCTCACGCAGGTCGTCGTGAATCTTGCGATAGCCGTAGACCCCACCGCTTTCCAGCCAGGCATGTTTGATCAACCCGAGCAGGCGCTGATCTTCCTTGGCGCGTACGGATTTCGGCTCGGCCAGCCAGGCGTAGTAACCGCTGGGATGCACTTTCAGGGTCTGGCAGAGACGCCGTACCGGGTACTCCACCGACAGCTTGCTGATGAAGGCGTACTTCAGCCGGACTCCTTGGCAAAGTACGCGGCGGCCTTTTTTAGGATGTCTCGCTCTTCGGTCACTCGCTTGAGTTCGGCGCGTAGACGACGCAGTTCGGCCTGCTGATCATCTTCTTGCTGCCGCTGCGCCTGGGGCTTGCCGTAGCGCTTGATCCAGGCATACAGGCTGTGCACCGACATGCCTAACCGCGCTGCCACCTCGGCTACGGGGAGGCCGCGCTCGGTCACTTGCTTGACCGCTTCGATTTTGAATTCTTCGGGGTAACGCTGGTTGCTCATGGCACCTCCTAACGGGCCTCATTATGAGGCTTGGAGGTGTCTACGAAACTAGGGGCGATTCAAGTCAACGCCATCTGGAGCCCGAAAATTCATCTCGTTCCGTCGCTCCCTATCAAACGAGCATGGCCGTCTAGAGAACAAAAAAAGGGCTGCCAAATGGCAGCCCTTTTTGGTGCATCCGTTTCACGCTTAGTGAGAAGGTTTCACGGATTAGAGATTTTGAGCGGACCAGCCAGCTTTCTAGCGAAACCTTTTGGCGGTTTCATACACAGTTACCCGTGTCGAAGAAATTGCCGAGCTGGCAGAGAAACCTATTCGGCGGTTCTGGTCGATTCACTGTTCAAGGAGGAGCGGCTACAGCTCGTTGTTCCAGCACCCGGCGGGTAGCGCCTGCCATGCCAAAGCCTTAGTCGGCGGGCCATGGACATGGCACTCCCCGCCGTAGCGCCGACCTGTCCCTCTACAGCTTCCCCGCCTTCCAGACCAACAACGCTTTGGCATGGATAGCCACTTTGCCCGCTGGCACCACCCGATCCTTGTGCGTTGGACTGTCCGCAATCAGCTCCAGCTTGTCGGTTCCGGCCAGTTGCAGGCGCCGGATGAACAGATGCTCAGCCCAGGCGACGAGGTAGATGCCGTCGCCGACGTACTGGTTCACACCACGATCGATCAATAGCAGGTCCTTGTCGTGGATCGTGCCCTCCATCGACTGGTCCCAGGCGGTGATGATGGAGAGGTTGGCGGGATCGCTGTACTTGAGGCCCAACCCGTCAAGCTCTCGGATACCGACGGTGATGTCGTTCACCAGGTCGATATAGTCGGTCGGCGTCTGCTCCTGGAGAATGTCAGGCAGTTCGTATCTCTGAATCAGAATTTCGCCATCCTTCGGATAGGAGGCGCGGCGGACATTCTTCGCCTGTTTCTCGAGACTGGGCCGGGGACGCGACTCTGCATCGACACCGCTGCCATCGACCAGGTCCGACACCGATACATCTAAGGCCGCAGCGATTTGGCCAAGCCTTTTGGGGCGAGGGGTGTTCCTGTCGGCCTCCCAGGCCTGAACGGATTGCGGTTTGACTCCCACCAATCTGCTGAGCGCGGATTGGTTGATTCCCTTCCTAATGCGTGCCGCCGCAATTCGAGATCCGATCGTTTTCATGGCGCCAACCATACAACCGATGGTTGTAACTATCATTGCAATTATAAGTTGTAATATGCCCTTTGGTTTTGTAGCTTTCGGTTGTTGCCCAGGGATGGAGGTGGATCCGTGAAACAGAATCCCGCTCAACGCGCAGCGGATGTAGTTGGTGGTCAGTCGGCGTTGGCGAGGCTTATTGGCTGCAAGCCCCAAGCCGTGCAAAGAATGTGTGCGACGGGCCACGTGCCGGCCGAGCGGGTCTTGCAGATCGAGGCGGCGGTAGGCGCGCAGGTGACGAGGCATGAGCTGAGGCCGGATCTCTACCCCCGAGAGCCTGAAGAGGCTGAGGTTTGAGGCTTCGTCCCATGCACGGACAGCTAACCGAATGGACCCGCGATGTCGCTGCCGTCCTCACGCAACCTCCCGGCCAGCACCAACTTCAGGCGTTGACTATCTGGCTGCAGCGCCTGGGCTTCGTCGATCATTTCGTGCTGTTCATCTACGAAGGGCGTTATCTGCCGCTGTCGCTGTTCGACACCTTCCCGGCGCACCTGCGGCAATTCTTCGTGCACGAGTACCAGACCGGGCCTTATCGGCTAGATCCGTTCTACCTTGCCAGCCTGGGCGGCCAGGCGGAGGGGTTGTACAGCATGCGGAGCCTGGCGCCCAAGGGTTTCTATGCCAGCGAGTACTTCCGCAGCTATTACCGTCGCTTAGGCCTGTTTGAGGAGCTGGGCTTTTTCACCAGTCTGGAGGGCAAGGGCAGGGCGGTACTGTCGCTGATGCGTCGGCGGGGGAGGCTTGCGTTCAGCGAAGAGGAGCTGCGGCTATTTCGCAGTGCGGTACCGGTGGTGGATGAGGTGGTGCGTTCGGCTTGGCAGGCGCATCGGCCGCAGGAGCAGCGTGTTGCTTATGACCTGGATGAGCGGGTTCGCAATGCGTTTGACCAGTTTGGGCGGGAGGTGTTGAGTCCGCGTGAACGTCAGGTCGCACGCTTGGTATTGCAGGGGTACACCAATAGCTCGATTGCTGAGTTGCTGGGCATCCAGCGAGGAACGGTGAAGGTCCACCGCAAGAACCTTTACGACAAGTTGGAGATTGGCAGCCAGGCGGAGTTGCTGGCGGTGTTTATCAGGGAGCTCAAGGGCGGGTAATCACCCCGACCCCGTTGACGGCGCTGGTGCAGGAAGAGTCGGGCTTGATCTCGCTAGCGGGCAGTGTCTTGCAGATATACGAATCGGCATTCAGAGAACGGAAGCCGTGATCGAGGGGGAAGCAGTACGTGAGGGAGGTATGTACGAATTCGTCTCAATAGGTAGATGGTTTGGCAACCTGCAGCAGCCCCGTACAGAACGGGGCTTTACCAGGTAGCACGATCACGCGCATCTCGTCCTGTTGTTCAGCCTCTCGCACTCATCATGCGCCACGGCTTGTTCTGCATGCCTGCCACCGACGAAGTCGCCAGTTGCTCTGTCGATGATCCGGTACCAGCAGGCATCCAGCGCGTTTGCTCCGTGATCCTCACCCTTCTTGATCCCTCTGACGCCAACCCGTGGGACCCGTTTCACCGAAAAGCGTGCACTCATGGCGGACCTCCTGATTTGAGGGGATGAACCGAACAATGCTGATAGCTGCGAAAAGCCGACGTTGGGCACATGAAGTCGAAACCGGTCGTTTCCGAACCGTCGAAATCGCCTTCGTGCGTGCACCTGGAGCATGTCATGGTTCTGTGAAATGACCATTGCGACCTGGTGTCGCAGCTATGGCCGAAGATCGCTGATCTCGGCGCGCGCAGGCTTCAGGTGGTCATCCAGCTGCCCAGATCTGGCTGCTTGGGCCCGTGACTATGCTGCGTGACGTGATCGCCAACAGGGCAGAGGTCGGCATCCCGGCTGACGCGAAGGGGATTGGCGCAGAGTAAGCCGGCAACTGCCCTCACCCCCGGCCCCTCTCCCAGAGGGCGAGGGGTGACTCGCGCCTGAGCGCTCGCAGTCCGGTAGGGCATTGAGCTTGCTGACTTTCTCCCATTGGGCCGTCCAAAACCTCATCCGCTATAATTGCGTCCTCGATTGCGAGAGACGCCCGCCAATGCCAACCCCGTCCCTGCAGGCCAAGAAGGCCTACTACGCCAAGGCACGCCAATCCAATTACGCGGCCAGCCTGCGCCTGGAAGGCTTTGATGTGACGCCGGCCGATGCCGAGCGCAAGTTGCCTTCCCGTGAGTCCGTGCTGAGTGCGTACCGCGCCAGGCAGGACTGATGGTCGACAAGTACGGTACAGGCCAGGACCCGTACTGCTATCCCGGCACGACGGTTCTGCGTAATCAACTGGGTCTGACCGACGACGATGCGCTCAACGAAGCGGAGCGCGCCCTCTCCGAAATTGCCGCCAGCGAAATCGATTTCGCGCCGCCTCCCTACGATCTGCCTGCGCTCCAACGTATCCATCGACAGCTGTTCGGCGACCTGTACGACTGGGCCGGCGAGTTGCGCACGCTGGATATCTCCAAGGGTGGTACGCACTTCTGCAATGTCACCCGCGTCGAGCCCGAGGCCAAGAAAATCTTTGCCGTACTGGCAGGTGCCAACTGGCTCGAGGGACTTGAGCGCGGCGTCCTGGTTGCCGCTGCCGCCGAGCACTTCGGCGACCTGAACATGATCCATCCCTTTCGCGACGGCAACGGCAGGGCGCAGCGCATCCTGTTTGAGCACCTCATCGTCAACGCCGGCTACGAGATCAGTTGGTGGCCGGTGGGGGAGGGTGAGTGGCTGCAGGCAAACGTCGATGCCGTGGTTTGCGACTACGGCGCGTTGATCCGCATCTTCGAGCGGTGTATTGGGCAGCCGATTGGTGAGTAGTTGGCTGTCGTCCCTTTAGAACTCGTTGCTTTGGCTTGAGATGCTCGGAGTGGTTGGCCTCGCATGGGTATTGCTTTGCTCGTGGAATGCCGCCGGCCCCAACCTACGATTGCCGCACGGGCTTCTGCCTGTGGGAGCGAGCTTGCTCGCGAAGCATTTGTGGCTGGGAAATTCGCGAGCAGAGCTCGCTCCTACGGGGGGCTGGTTGTGCATGGGGCGTTGGTGGCTCGGATTGCTTTCGAGGTTCCGTAGCCAGGATGCACTCCGGGAGTGGTGGCGGGATTTCCCCGGATTGCATCCGCGCTACGCACTACGAAATGACCTACATCTTTGTGAGTTGGCCATTACGCCAGTGCCATATGGGCCCTCCGCTGGGCCGTTGGTAGCGTTGTTCCTCACTTGCTCCTAGCCGTGTTGTGCAGATCGAGTTGCTGGCCGGTACGGCCGCGCTCGAGGCGATCAGTTCGATCTTCAAGCCGATACGCCAAGGAAGGGAGGCGGGCCGCCGGATGCTGAAAATCTCCTGGGCCCTGCGCCACGACAACGCGTGAAGGAATCACCATGAATGAGGCAACGCTCTATATCGACGGGCGCTGGGTTACGCCGAAGCAGGGGAGCCAGTTCAGCAGCATTGACCCGGCGACGGGCGAGTGCATTGCGGCGCTGTCGGCGGCTGGAGTAGAGGACGTTGATCTGGCGGTGAAGGCCGCCCGTAGGGCTTTCGAGAGGGACTGGGGAAAGACGCGGGGAAGCGAGAGGGCGAGCGTTCTGGAAGCGCTGGCCGACAACCTGGAGCGGCGTCAGCAGGAGCTGGCGGTGCTGGAGGTTCGCGACAACGGCAAGCCCCTGCCAGAGGCGGAACGCGATGTGGCCGACGCCATCGGCTGCTTCCGCTACTACGCCAATCTGGCGCGGGAGCTGGACGAGCGCCAGGACCAGCCGTTGGATGTGGGGGATGCGCGCTTCAGTTGCCGCATCCGCCATGAGCCGGTGGGCGTGACGGGGCAGATCATCCCCTGGAATTTCCCGCTGTTGATGGCAGCACGGAAGGTGGCTCCCGCGCTGGCGGCCGGGGCTACCTGCGTGCTTAAGCCGTCGGAGCTCACTTCACTGAGTGCGCTCGAACTGGGGCTGGCGGCGAGCCGGATCGGCCTCCCGCCGGGCGTGCTGAACATCGTGCCGGGCTTCGGTGTGGAAGCCGGCGCGGCCCTGGCCCGGCATCCGGGCGTGGACAAGCTGGCCTTCACCGGCAGCGTGCCGACGGGGTCGAAGGTCATGTCGGCGGCCGCTGCCGACATCAAGAACATCAGCCTGGAGTTGGGCGGCAAGTCGGCGCTCATCGTGTTCGACGACGTCGATATCGAAGCGGCAGTGGAATGGATCCTGTTCGGCATCTTCCGGAACCAGGGCCAGGTGTGCAGCGCCACTTCGCGCCTGCTGGTACAGGAGGAAATCGCCCCTCGTCTGCTGGAACGCCTGGTGGAAGCTGCCCGTGACATTCGCATAGGTCCGGGGCTGGAGGAGGGCGTGCAGCTTGGGCCACTGGTCAGCGCGGGTCACTACAGGAAGGTCATGGGCGCGATCGACCAAGGCCGGCCGGACGCACCGCTGCTCACCGGTGGCGTCCGTCCGCGCCATCTGCCGAGGGGCTACTTCGTCGAGCCG
Source organism: Pseudomonas sp. BN411 (assembly GCF_029871235.1). Lineage (GTDB taxonomy): Bacteria > Pseudomonadota > Gammaproteobacteria > Pseudomonadales > Pseudomonadaceae > Metapseudomonas. The sequence goes on along the minus strand of NZ_SSOM01000039.1, from coordinate 9,175 downwards.
ACCATTTTCGATGAACCCGACATCAGGAGCCCGCTCTGGCGCGAGGAGACATTCGGCCGGGTTCTCTGCGTTAGGCGCTTCAAGACAGAAGCGGAGGCCCTGGCACTGGCCAATGACAGCCGCTATGGCCTCGCGGCTGCCGTGATGTCCACCGATCTGGAGCGCGCCGCCCGCGTCGCCAACGGGCTGCGTGCCGGGACGGCCTGGGTCAACTGCTCGCCACCCACCTTCACTCAGGCGCCCTGGGGCGGCATGAAGCAGAGCGGCATCGGCAGGGAGCTGGGGCGTTGGGGGCTGGAGAATTACCTGGCGCTGAAGCAGGTGACCCAGTACTGCGGTGATGAGCCGTGGCGGTGGCACTTGAAGTAGGGCGCGGAACGCTACTGTCGATGCAGCGGGAGCGGGGCGGACGTCGCCTCAGCGACGCGGCTGGTCGAGGTGCCTGTTGATCGAACAAGGGAAGACCGACTACGCCGGCCTGAGGCAGCCATGGAGCCCGGATGCAATCCGGGAGGCGATGGCGGGCTTTCCCCGGATGTCATCCGGGCTACGGAATCCTGATCGTTGGGCGCATATCGCTTCACCCACTGCGAATTCTCCTACAGCACTGAGAGCCGGTGGCATATGGTCGGCCCGCAAGGCCGTTGCTAGCGTGGCCTTGACTTGGTCAGGGGCCGGTATCCGAAGCCCTCTGAGTCGAGCGCCTATCGATAAAAACAATAAAGAGGGATGCAATGGAACGCTCTGCAATGCGCCGCGGCCTGAACGCACGGCATATCCGCTTCATGGCATTGGGGTCCGCCATCGGCACGGGGCTCTTCTACGGTTCGGCGGCGGCCATCCAGCGCGCGGGCCCTTCGGTGCTGCTGGCGTACCTGATCGGGGGCGCGGCGATCTACCTGGTGATGCGTGCCCTGGGGGAGATGGCAGTGCGCACGCCGGTGGCCGGTTCCTTCGGTCACTATGCGAGCCGCTACCTGGGGCGCTACCTGGGCTTTCTCACCGGTTGGACCTACGCCTTCTCGATGATGATGGTGTGCCTGGCCGACGTGACGGCGTTCGGCGTCTACATGGGCCTGTGGTTTCCCGATGCGCCGCGCTGGATCTGGGTGCTGGGTATCGTGTTGTTCATTTCGGCCTTGAACCTCTGCAGCGTGCGGATCTTCGGCGAGCTGGAGTTCTGGTTGTCGTTGCTCAAGGTGTTGGCGATCGTGGCGATGATAGTCGCCGGAGCGGGCGTGCTGATGTTCGGTATTCAGCTGGGTGACGGTAGTGGCGGCGACGCCTCGCTCAGCAACCTGTGGGCCCATGGTGGCTTCTTCCCCAATGGAGTGGAGGGGATGATCGCTTCCTTCACCATCGTGATGTTCGCCTTCGGCGGCATCGAGGTGATCGGCTTCACCGCCGGCGAGGCGAAGGACCCACAGCGGATGATTCCCAAGGCCATCAACTCGGTGCCGCTGCGAATCCTGCTGTTCTACGTGCTGACGCTGCTGGTGCTGATGGCCATCTACCCCTGGCCGCGAATCGGCAGCCAGGGCAGCCCCTTCGTGCAGATATTCAGCGGCTTGGGCATCGAGTCGGCCGCCAGCATCCTCAACCTGGTAGTGATCTCGGCGGCGATTTCCGCCATCAATAGCGACATCTTCAGCACCGGTCGCATGCTCTTCGGCATGGCCGGGAATGGACAGGCGCCGCGTGTCTTCGCTCGCCTGTCTGAGCATGGTGTGCCCTGGATGACCGTGCTGGTGATGGCGCTGACGCTGCTGCTTGGCGTGCTGCTCAATTACCTGCTGCCGAACGAGCTGTTCCTGATGTTCGCCTCGCTGGTGACCTTCTCGGTGGTGTGGGTGTGGCTGATGATCCTGCTCTCGCAGATTTCCATGCGCCGCAGCATGAGCAGCGAGGAGGTTGGTTCCCTTGGCTTTCCGGTTCCGCTCTGGCCATACGGGCAGTACCTGGCCATCGCCTTCATGCTGTTTATCTTCGTGGTGCTGGCGGCGTTCCCCGACACCCGCACCGCGCTCTACATCGGCGCAGCCTGGCTCGTTGTCCTCACCCTGGCCTACTGGGCCTGGGTAAGGCCGAACCAGGCCGCGCAGCCCGAGCTTGAACTGCCGTGAGCAGTCCTGGCGGCGCGATGTTCCAGAACCGTGGTTACTTCCAGGAAGAGAGGAGTGGTTGCATGACGCAGCACAGCTTTGAATTCGAACTCCCGCATGCGCTCATCGAGGATTTCCAGCGCGATGGCGCGGTGTGCGTTCGACAGTTGTTCACGGCCGATGAGGTGGCACTGCTGGAGCGGGGCATCGAGCGCAACCTCGCGACCCCCAGCGAGCGGGCCAAGGTGGCCAGCAGCCCGGACGACCCGGGCTGGTTCTTCGAGGATTTCTGCAACTGGCGGGATATAGAGGAGTACCGGCGCTTCATTTTCGAGAGTCGCGTGGGCTCGGTAGCGGCCCAGTTGATGGGAGGTGGCGGAGCGCGTCTGTACCACGATCACTTATTGGTGAAGGAGCCGAATACCCGTCAACGAACGCCCTGGCACCAGGACCAGCCCTACTACAACGTGGACGGCAAGCAGAACTGCAGCATGTGGATGCCGGTGGATCCGGTGGCGCGGGAGTCGACGCTGGAGTTTGTTGCCGGTTCGCATCTGGGGCCCTGGCTCATGCCACGGAGTTTCCTGGACAACCAGGCCAGATGGTTCCCGGAGGGCACTCTGGCGGACTTGCCGGATATAGAGGCGGATCGGGGGAGCTGGAACATTCTGGGCTGGGAACTGGAGCCGGGAGATGCGGTGTTCTTTCATATGTTGACCCTCCATGCCTCTGGTGGGGTGGGCGGGCAACGGCGTCGGCGGGCGTTCTCCCTGCGCTTCCTCGGAGATGACATGCGCCACGCACCGCGGGCCTGGAAAACCTCGCCAGAGTTTCCTGGGCTGGTCGACCAGCTCGCTGATGGAGCGCCGCTGAATCACCCGCTGTTCCCGGTGCTCTGGCCCAGGGTGGTGTGACGGGTGGGTTCTTTACGCCGCCTGTGATCACCTTGTCGTTTCCAGCAGGCGGCGTATCGTGAAAGACACACTCCCTTAAGGAGGTGTTGCTATGTTCCAGGTAATGCGAATTGGCGAGAACCGTGTCGACGTCAACTTTGCCGGCAAGCTGGACAGCAGTGAAATGCGAACCGGGATAGAGCAGTTGGCGCAGCAGTCCGAAGGCATCGCTCATGGCCGGATGCTGTATCGGGTCGGTGAATTCAAGATGCCTACGCTGGGAGCAATGGCGGTTGAGGTTTCTCAGATTCCGCAGTTGTTCAAGGTGGTCAGGCGTTTCGATCGAATGGCGGTCGTGGCCGACAAGGAATGGGTGAGAAAGGTGAGCGAGGTCGAGGGAGCGCTGATTCCGGGGCTGACGATCAAAGCATTCGGTTCACAGCAGACCGCTGAAGCCGAAGCATGGCTACAGCGTTAGCCCTGCCAGGTTTCGCCCGACATGCGCCGCCTTCGGGCGGCGCTTTTGTTTCTGCCGCTCGTGTTCGTTGGTTCGGTCTGTTGGAAGTGGCCCACCCGGCGGGGCTGACTTCGGTGTGGGAGGCGCCGGCATGCCCTACGGAGCCTGGGCGGGTTCCTTCTATATATAGGAGAGAGGAGGGAGGGCGCGGACAGTGTTCGAACGGCATGGCAGAAAGTTTTCAAATAAGTGTTGACGGCAGATTTTGCATCCCTATAATGCGCACCTCTTCCGGCGCAGTCGCCAAGCAAAACTCCTTTTAGATCAATGAGTTAAGTGTTTGGCGAAGGGGCTGGAAGGGTTCGCTTCGAACAGTTCGCCACTGGCGAATGAAGCTGAATCGGAGGTGTTGACAGCGAGTTTGAACGCTGTAGAATGCGCCTCCCGCTGACGAGAAGAGTGAATCGGATCGGAAGCGCAAGCGGTTGAGTAGAAACGAAAATTTCGAAAAAACAGCTTGACAGCAAGAACGGCTAGCGTAGAATGCGCGGCCTCGGTTGAGACGAAAGACTTGATCGAAACGCTCTTTAACAACTGAATCAAGCAATTCGTGTGGGTGCTTGTGAGGTAAGACTGATAGTCGACTGATTATCAGCATCACAAGTAACACTCGTGAATTCGAGAGTTTATTTGCGATTGCTGAGCCAAGTTTAGGGTTTTCTCAAAACCCAAGCAGTATTGAACTGAAGAGTTTGATCATGGCTCAGATTGAACGCTGGCGGCAGGCCTAACACATGCAAGTCGAGCGGCAGCGGGTCCTTCGGGATGCCGGCGAGCGGCGGACGGGTGAGTAATGCCTAGGAATCTGCCTGGTAGTGGGGGATAACGTTCGGAAACGGACGCTAATACCGCATACGTCCTACGGGAGAAAGTGGGGGATCTTCGGACCTCACGCTATCAGATGAGCCTAGGTCGGATTAGCTAGTTGGTGGGGTAAAGGCTCACCAAGGCGACGATCCGTAACTGGTCTGAGAGGATGATCAGTCACACTGGAACTGAGACACGGTCCAGACTCCTACGGGAGGCAGCAGTGGGGAATATTGGACAATGGGCGAAAGCCTGATCCAGCCATGCCGCGTGTGTGAAGAAGGTCTTCGGATTGTAAAGCACTTTAAGTTGGGAGGAAGGGCAGCTAGTTAATACCTGGTTGTTTTGACGTTACCAACAGAATAAGCACCGGCTAACTTCGTGCCAGCAGCCGCGGTAATACGAAGGGTGCAAGCGTTAATCGGAATTACTGGGCGTAAAGCGCGCGTAGGTGGTTCAGCAAGTTGGAGGTGAAATCCCCGGGCTCAACCTGGGAACTGCCTCCAAAACTACTGAGCTAGAGTACGGTAGAGGGTAGTGGAATTTCCTGTGTAGCGGTGAAATGCGTAGATATAGGAAGGAACACCAGTGGCGAAGGCGACTACCTGGACTGATACTGACACTGAGGTGCGAAAGCGTGGGGAGCAAACAGGATTAGATACCCTGGTAGTCCACGCCGTAAACGATGTCGACTAGCCGTTGGGATCCTTGAGATCTTAGTGGCGCAGCTAACGCGATAAGTCGACCGCCTGGGGAGTACGGCCGCAAGGTTAAAACTCAAATGAATTGACGGGGGCCCGCACAAGCGGTGGAGCATGTGGTTTAATTCGAAGCAACGCGAAGAACCTTACCTGGCCTTGACATGCTGAGAACTTTCCAGAGATGGATTGGTGCCTTCGGGAACTCAGACACAGGTGCTGCATGGCTGTCGTCAGCTCGTGTCGTGAGATGTTGGGTTAAGTCCCGTAACGAGCGCAACCCTTGTCCTTAGTTACCAGCACGTTATGGTGGGCACTCTAAGGAGACTGCCGGTGACAAACCGGAGGAAGGTGGGGATGACGTCAAGTCATCATGGCCCTTACGGCCAGGGCTACACACGTGCTACAATGGTCGGTACAAAGGGTTGCCAAGCCGCGAGGTGGAGCTAATCCCATAAAACCGATCGTAGTCCGGATCGCAGTCTGCAACTCGACTGCGTGAAGTCGGAATCGCTAGTAATCGTGAATCAGAATGTCACGGTGAATACGTTCCCGGGCCTTGTACACACCGCCCGTCACACCATGGGAGTGGGTTGCTCCAGAAGTAGCTAGTCTAACCGCAAGGGGGACGGTTACCACGGAGTGATTCATGACTGGGGTGAAGTCGTAACAAGGTAGCCGTAGGGGAACCTGCGGCTGGATCACCTCCTTAATCGAAGACATCAGCTTCTTCATAAGTTCCCACACGAATTGCTTGATTCAATTGCGAAGGCGATTGGGTCTGTAGCTCAGTTGGTTAGAGCGCACCCCTGATAAGGGTGAGGTCGGCAGTTCGAATCTGCCCAGACCCACCAATTGTCGCGGGGTCGTATGACCGGTTGACATTGGGGCCATAGCTCAGCTGGGAGAGCGCCTGCTTTGCACGCAGGAGGTCAGGAGTTCGATCCTCCTTGGCTCCACCATCTCCAGGCTGACCAAGAGTCCAGAATTGAATATCTCGAGCGGGATATTGAATTCTGAACTTTGCTTCAGAATCGTTCTTTAAAAATTCGGGTATGTGATAGAAGTGACTTGTTGAGTGTTTCACTGCACTCAATAATTCAAGGTAAAATTTGCGAGTTCAAGCGCGAATTTTCGGCGAATGTCGTCTTCACCCCTATGATCACGAGCAGATTGCTTGGGGTTATATGGTCAAGTGAAGAAGCGCATACGGTGGATGCCTTGGCAGTCAGAGGCGATGAAAGACGTGGTAGCCTGCGATAAGCTTCGGGGAGTCGGCAAACAGACTTTGATCCGGAGATCTCTGAATGGGGGAACCCACCTAGGATAACCTAGGTATCTTGTACTGAATCCATAGGTGCAAGAGGCGAACCAGGGGAACTGAAACATCTAAGTACCCTGAGGAACAGAAATCAACCGAGATTCCCTTAGTAGTGGCGAGCGAACGGGGATTAGCCCTTAAGCTTCTTGGATTTTAGCGGAACGCTCTGGAAAGTGCGGCCATAGTGGGTGATAGCCCCGTACGCGAAAGGGTCCAGGAAGTGAAATCGAGTAGGACGGAGCACGTGAAACTTTGTCTGAATATGGGGGGACCATCCTCCAAGGCTAAATACTACTGACTGACCGATAGTGAACCAGTACCGTGAGGGAAAGGCGAAAAGAACCCCGGAGAGGGGAGTGAAATAGAACCTGAAACCGTATGCGTACAAGCAGTGGGAGCCTACTTTGTTAGGTGACTGCGTACCTTTTGTATAATGGGTCAGCGACTTATATTCAGTGGCGAGCTTAACCGTATAGGGGAGGCGTAGCGAAAGCGAGTCTTAATAGGGCGTTTAGTCGCTGGGTATAGACCCGAAACCGGGCGATCTATCCATGGGCAGGTTGAAGGTTAGGTAACACTGACTGGAGGACCGAACCGACTACCGTTGAAAAGTTAGCGGATGACCTGTGGATCGGAGTGAAAGGCTAATCAAGCTCGGAGATAGCTGGTTCTCCTCGAAAGCTATTTAGGTAGCGCCTCACGTATCACTCCAGGGGGTAGAGCACTGTTTCGGCTAGGGGGTCATCCCGACTTACCAAACCGATGCAAACTCCGAATACCTGGAAGTGTCAGCGTGGGAGACACACGGCGGGTGCTAACGTCCGTCGTGAAAAGGGAAACAACCCAGACCGTCAGCTAAGGTCCCAAAGTTCTAGTTAAGTGGGAAACGATGTGGGAAGGCTTAGACAGCTAGGAGGTTGGCTTAGAAGCAGCCACCCTTTAAAGAAAGCGTAATAGCTCACTAGTCGAGTCGGCCTGCGCGGAAGATGTAACGGGGCTCAAACTAGACACCGAAGCTACGGGTTCGTCGTAAGACGAGCGGTAGAGGAGCGTTCTGTAAGCCTGTGAAGGTGAGTTGAGAAGCTTGCTGGAGGTATCAGAAGTGCGAATGCTGACATGAGTAACGACAATGCGAGTGAAAAACTCGCACGCCGAAAGACCAAGGGTTCCTGCGCAACGTTAATCGACGCAGGGTGAGTCGGCCCCTAAGGCGAGGCAGAAATGCGTAGTCGATGGGAAGCGGGTTAATATTCCCGCACTTCTAGTTACTGCGATGGAGGGACGGAGAAGGCTAGGCCAGCTTGGCGTTGGTTGTCCAAGTTTAAGGTGGTAGGCCGAACACTTAGGCAAATCCGGGTGTTCAAGGCCGAGAGCTGATGACGAGTGTTCTTTTAGAACACGAAGTGGTTGATGCCATGCTTCCAGGAAAAGCTTCTAAGCTTCAGGTAACTAGGAACCGTACCCCAAACCGACACAGGTGGTTGGGTAGAGAATACCAAGGCGCTTGAGAGAACTCGGGTGAAGGAACTAGGCAAAATGGCACCGTAACTTCGGGAGAAGGTGCGCCGGTGAGGGTGAAGCATTTACTGCGTAAGCCCATGCCGGTCGAAGATACCAGGCCGCTGCGACTGTTTATTAAAAACACAGCACTCTGCAAACACGAAAGTGGACGTATAGGGTGTGACGCCTGCCCGGTGCCGGAAGGTTAATTGATGGGGTTAGCACAAGCGAAGCTCTTGATCGAAGCCCCGGTAAACGGCGGCCGTAACTATAACGGTCCTAAGGTAGCGAAATTCCTTGTCGGGTAAGTTCCGACCTGCACGAATGGCGTAACGATGGCGGCGCTGTCTCCACCCGAGACTCAGTGAAATTGAAATCGCTGTGAAGATGCAGTGTATCCGCGGCTAGACGGAAAGACCCCGTGAACCTTTACTGTAGCTTTGCACTGGACTTTGAGCCTGCTTGTGTAGGATAGGTGGGAGGCTTTGAAGCGAGGACGCCAGTTCTCGTGGAGCCATCCTTGAAATACCACCCTGGCATGCTTGAGGTTCTAACTCTGGTCCGTCATCCGGATCGAGGACAGTGTATGGTGGGCAGTTTGACTGGGGCGGTCTCCTCCTAAAGAGTAACGGAGGAGTACGAAGGTGCGCTCAGACCGGTCGGAAATCGGTCGTAGAGTATAAAGGCAAAAGCGCGCTTGACTGCGAGACAGACACGTCGAGCAGGTACGAAAGTAGGTCTTAGTGATCCGGTGGTTCTGTATGGAAGGGCCATCGCTCAACGGATAAAAGGTACTCCGGGGATAACAGGCTGATACCGCCCAAGAGTTCATATCGACGGCGGTGTTTGGCACCTCGATGTCGGCTCATCACATCCTGGGGCTGAAGCCGGTCCCAAGGGTATGGCTGTTCGCCATTTAAAGTGGTACGCGAGCTGGGTTTAGAACGTCGTGAGACAGTTCGGTCCCTATCTGCCGTGGACGTTTGAGATTTGAGAGGGGCTGCTCCTAGTACGAGAGGACCGGAGTGGACGAACCTCTGGTGTTCCGGTTGTCACGCCAGTGGCATTGCCGGGTAGCTATGTTCGGAAGAGATAACCGCTGAAAGCATCTAAGCGGGAAACTCGCCTCAAGATGAGATCTCACTGGGATCTTGAATCCCCTAAAGGGCCGTCGAAGACTACGACGTTGATAGGTTGGGTGTGTAAGCGCTGTGAGGCGTTGAGCTAACCAATACTAATTGCCCGTGAGGCTTGACCATATAACACCCAAACAATCTGGTGATTGTGGGTGCGACTGGTTGAAGTCGACAGACCGAAAATTGGCCTGAACCGCAAAA
>NZ_SSOM01000038.1 GCF_029871235.1 Pseudomonas sp. BN411 | reverse complement strand
ACCGAATTGCTTGACGACCATAGAGCGTTGGAACCACCTGATCCCATCCCGAACTCAGCAGTGAAACGACGCATCGCCGATGGTAGTGTGGAGCTTCTCCATGTGAGAGTAGGTCATCGTCAAGCTTCTATCCCAAACCCCCGATACGCCCAGGCGTGTCGGGGGTTTGTCTTTGCGCGCAAGAAAATTCAAGCTCGCGGTCGCTGTCCTCTGTTGCTTGCTACGCACGCCTGGCGCGGGCTGGATTTCTATGCAATCAAGATGTGCATGGATATGATGCGTGCCTCATTGTGAGTCGGATCCAGCAAATGCTGACGTTATTGAAACTTCTGCAGGACGGACGCTTCCATTCGGGCCAGGCCTTGGGTGACGCCCTTGGTGTGAGCAGGAGTGCCGTCTGGAAGCAGCTGCAGCAACTGGAGGCGGATCTCGGTCTTCCTATTTATAAGGTTCGTGGCCGAGGTTATCGGTTGCAGAGCCCGTTGAGTCTGCTCGACCGAGGCATCCTGGAGAGGGAGGGCTGTCCTTGGTCGCATCAGGTATTCGATTCGCTGGATTCCACCAATGCCGAAACGATGCGTCGTTTGGGTGCGGGCGCGGTGCCACCCTTTGCGGTCATCGCTGAGCGGCAAACAGAGGGTAGGGGGCGCAGAGGGCGTCGATGGGTGAGTCCCTATGCCCAGAACCTCTACTACAGTCTGGCATTGCGCATCGATGGCGGTGCTCGTCAGCTTGAAGGTCTCAGCCTGGTCGTTGGCCTGGCTGTATTGAAGACATTGCGTTCATTTGGATTGGCTGAGGCTGGACTCAAATGGCCAAACGATCTCCTGGTGGGTAATCGCAAAATTGCCGGGATTCTCCTCGAGCTTCTAGGGGATCCTGCTGATATCTGTCATGTAGTGATTGGCATTGGAGTCAATGTGAACATGCAGCTGTCCACAGAGGAAATCGATCAGCCCTGGACCTCTATGCGAGCAGAGGGTGGGGGCCTCGTGGATAGGAATACATTGGTTTCCCGTTTGAGCTCCCACCTGGAAGACTACCTTGGGCGTCATAAGAGCGAGGGATTCGGAGCTCTGCGTACGGAATGGGAGGGCGCCCATCTCTGGCAAGGAAGGTTGGTCAATCTGACCGCGGGTATACAGAGCATCCAGGGAATGGTCATGGGGATTGATACGACAGGCGCCTTGCGCCTCAGTGTCGATGGCGAAGAGCGAGCTTACAGCGGTGGAGAGCTCAGTTTGAGGTTGAGTGATGATTCTTGAGCTTGACTGCGGCAACAGCTTTATCAAATGGCGTGTGATCGACAATACGCAGTTGGTTGCTCTTGCAGGTGGTGTCGTCGGTTCCGATGAAGAGCTGATTTCTGCACTGCAGGCAACCGCTGGCTTGGCCTTTCGCCAATGTCGACTGGTGAGCGTGCGTTCTGATGACGAAACTCGACTGCTGACCGGTCGGCTGCAAGAAGTCTTCGGCGTTTCCTCCGTCTGTGCGTCCTCTGCCATCGAGATGGCAGGAGTTCGCAATGGTTATTCTGAATATCAGCGTCTCGGATTGGATCGCTGGCTGGCAGTTCTGGGGGCATATCACATTGCTCGCAAGCCTTGCCTGGTCCTCGATCTTGGCACGGCAGTGACATCCGACCTGGTTACGGCGGATGGGGAGCATCTCGGCGGATTCATCTGTCCGGGGATGCCGCTCATGCGCAATCAGTTGCGTACTCATACCCGTCGTATTCGCTATGACGACGAGGCTGCGGAAAAGGCGTTGCACGACATGGTGCCCGGGCGCTCGACGGTCGAGGCGGTGGAGCGGGGTTGCCTGTTGATGCTTCGCGGATTCGTCCAGGCGCAGATCGAATTGGCGGCTGAGCATCTCGGGGAAGAATTCGAAGTCTTCCTCACCGGCGGTGATGCGCTCCTTGTCAGGGATGTGCTGCCGCGCGCTAGAGTTTTGCCTGACTTGGTGTTCGTCGGCCTGGCGATCGCCTGTCCATTGCATTGAGGTTGATCCATGCGCTGGTTGTTTCTGTTTCTCCTGGTTCTCAATCTCTTCTATTACGTCTGGCATCAGCAGCAGGCGCCCTTGCGGCCAAAGGAAGTGGAGACTCTTTCCCTCTATAAAGGTGGCCAGCAGGACATCCGTCTGCTCAGTGAGTCCGGGGGCGCCCAGCCGCGGCGCAGTGCCGCTCCGGCCGCGCCTGCCGAGGAGGCCGTATGTTTGTTCCTGGGTGGGTTCGAGCGTGAAGAGCAGGCGCGCGAAGTCGAACAACGGCTGATCAGCCTGGATGTTCGCTCTGAAGTTCAGCCTGTCGACGCCGCTGCGGGGACGGATTATTGGGTCTACCTTGCTCCCCTCGCTTCCAGGGAGGCGTCCCTGCGCCAGCTCAAGGAGCTCCAGGCGCGGAAAATCGACAGCTATATCGTGACCCAGGGTGACCTGGTCAACGGAATCTCCCTCGGTATCTTTCCGCGTATGGATTCTGCAGAGAGCGTAATGCAGCGGCTGCGAGATGCGGGTTATGAGCCTTTCATGCGGGAATTGTCTCGCGCGCACCGTGATTACTGGGTTCGCGTAGCCCCTGAAAGCCGCAGACTGATTGATGATCCATTGCTCGAGCAGCTGTCTCGAGATTTTTTTGGGTTAAAACATCAACTTATGCCGTGCGAGGGTGTTGCATCTCCTCGTTAGCTTGAATAGAATGGCGCCCGCTTCGCAGCGAGGCTCAAAAAGCTGAATGGCGAAGCGGCTGTCAAATGAAGCTAACCTCAAGATTTTAATGAGAAAAAGCTTGACAGCAGGGTGGCAGATGTTGAAAATGCCGCCTCACTTTGGAGGGATTCCCGAGCGGCCAAAGGGATCAGACTGTAAATCTGACGTCATAGACTTCGAAGGTTCGAATCCTTCTCCCTCCACCAGATTCAAAGCGAGAGCTGCAGGCTCCGCGGGTATAGTTCAGTGGCAGAACCTCAGCCTTCCAAGCTGATGATGCGGGTTCGATTCCCGCTACCCGCTCCAGGTTTTCTGCTTTCGCAATGTGTTTGGCTCATGTAGCTCAGTTGGTAGAGCACACCCTTGGTAAGGGTGAGGTCAGCGGTTCAAATCCGCTCATGAGCTCCATCTTAACAAAGGCAGATATGAAAATATCTGCCTTTGTTTTAATGGTGGCGTGACTCGCTCAATTCTTGATGGGAGACGTTCTCGATGGCTAAAGAAAAGTTCGAACGTAACAAACCGCACGTCAACGTTGGCACCATCGGTCACGTTGACCATGGCAAGACCACTCTGACTGCTGCTCTGACCAAGGTCTGCTCCGAGACCTGGGGTGGTTCGGCTCGCGCTTTCGACCAGATCGACAACGCGCCGGAAGAGAAGGCTCGCGGTATCACCATCAACACCTCCCACGTTGAGTACGATTCCGCTGTTCGTCACTACGCTCACGTTGACTGCCCCGGTCACGCTGACTACGTGAAGAACATGATCACCGGTGCTGCGCAGATGGACGGCGCTATCCTGGTTTGCTCGGCTGCTGACGGCCCCATGCCGCAGACCCGCGAGCACATCCTGCTGTCCCGTCAGGTAGGCGTTCCTTACATCGTCGTGTTCCTGAACAAGGCCGACATGGTTGACGACGCCGAGCTGCTGGAACTGGTCGAAATGGAAGTTCGTGACCTGCTGAACACCTACGACTTCCCGGGCGACGACACTCCGATCATCATCGGTTCCGCTCTGATGGCCCTGGAAGGCAAGGACGACAACGAAATTGGCGTTTCCGCCGTTCGTAAGCTGGTTGAGACCCTGGACTCCTACATTCCGGAGCCGGTGCGTGCCATCGATCAGCCGTTCCTGCTGCCGATCGAAGACGTGTTCTCCATTTCCGGCCGCGGTACCGTGGTTACCGGTCGTGTTGAGCGCGGTATCGTCAAGGTTCAGGAAGAAGTCGAGATCGTCGGCATTCGTGCGACCACCAAAACCACCTGCACCGGCGTTGAAATGTTCCGTAAGCTGCTCGACGAAGGTCGTGCCGGTGAGAACGTTGGCGTCCTGCTGCGCGGCACCAAGCGTGACGACGTAGAGCGTGGTCAGGTTCTGGCCAAGCCGGGCACCATCAAGCCGCACACCAAGTTCGAGTGCGAAGTGTACGTGCTGTCCAAGGAAGAAGGCGGTCGTCACACCCCGTTCTTCAAGGGCTACCGTCCGCAGTTCTACTTCCGTACCACTGACGTGACCGGTAACTGCGAACTGCCGGAAGGCGTAGAGATGGTAATGCCGGGCGACAACATCAAGATGGTTGTCACCCTGATCGCTCCGATCGCCATGGAAGATGGCCTGCGCTTCGCGATCCGCGAAGG
>NZ_SSOM01000037.1 GCF_029871235.1 Pseudomonas sp. BN411 | reverse complement strand
GAACGTAACAAACCGCACGTCAACGTTGGCACCATCGGTCACGTTGACCATGGCAAGACCACTCTGACTGCTGCTCTGACCAAGGTCTGCTCCGAGACCTGGGGTGGTTCGGCTCGCGCTTTCGACCAGATCGACAACGCGCCGGAAGAGAAGGCTCGCGGTATCACCATCAACACCTCCCACGTTGAGTACGATTCCGCTGTTCGTCACTACGCTCACGTTGACTGCCCCGGTCACGCTGACTACGTGAAGAACATGATCACCGGTGCTGCGCAGATGGACGGCGCTATCCTGGTTTGCTCGGCTGCTGACGGCCCCATGCCGCAGACCCGCGAGCACATCCTGCTGTCCCGTCAGGTAGGCGTTCCTTACATCGTCGTGTTCCTGAACAAGGCCGACATGGTTGACGACGCCGAGCTGCTGGAACTGGTCGAAATGGAAGTTCGTGACCTGCTGAACACCTACGACTTCCCGGGCGACGACACTCCGATCATCATCGGTTCCGCTCTGATGGCCCTGGAAGGCAAGGACGACAACGAAATTGGCGTTTCCGCCGTTCGTAAGCTGGTTGAGACCCTGGACTCCTACATTCCGGAGCCGGTGCGTGCCATCGATCAGCCGTTCCTGCTGCCGATCGAAGACGTGTTCTCCATTTCCGGCCGCGGTACCGTGGTTACCGGTCGTGTTGAGCGCGGTATCGTCAAGGTTCAGGAAGAAGTCGAGATCGTCGGCATTCGTGCGACCACCAAAACCACCTGCACCGGCGTTGAAATGTTCCGTAAGCTGCTCGACGAAGGTCGTGCCGGTGAGAACGTTGGCGTCCTGCTGCGCGGCACCAAGCGTGACGACGTAGAGCGTGGTCAGGTTCTGGCCAAGCCGGGCACCATCAAGCCGCACACCAAGTTCGAGTGCGAAGTGTACGTGCTGTCCAAGGAAGAAGGCGGTCGTCACACCCCGTTCTTCAAGGGCTACCGTCCGCAGTTCTACTTCCGTACCACTGACGTGACCGGTAACTGCGAACTGCCGGAAGGCGTAGAGATGGTAATGCCGGGCGACAACATCAAGATGGTTGTCACCCTGATCGCTCCGATCGCCATGGAAGATGGCCTGCGCTTCGCGATCCGCGAAGGTGGCCGTACCGTTGGTGCCGGCGTTGTAGCCAAGATCATCGAATAACGACTTGATCTTGGTCTGTCAGGCCGGCATAATGGTCGGCCTGACTTTGTTACAGGCCAGTAGCTCAATTGGCAGAGCGGCGGTCTCCAAAACCGCAGGTTGGGGGTTCGATTCCCTCCTGGCCTGCCAGATTCCAAGAAAGAGAATCTGGCATTTCTCCTCACAGGATCCTAGCTGATGAATGCCAAGGCTGAAGCCAAAGAAACACGCTTCGACGTTCTGAAGTGGGTCGTTGTGGTGGCTCTTGTCGCTGTTGGTGTGGTCGGCAATCAGTATTTCTCCGCTGAGCCGATCCTGTACCGTGTCCTCGCGCTGCTCGCTCTTGCTGCTGTTGCTGCTGTTGTGGCCCTGCAGACTGCCAAGGGTCAGGCTTTCTTTGTTCTTGCCAAGGAAGCGCGCGCAGAAATCCGCAAGGTTGTTTGGCCGACCCGTCAGGAAACCACCCAGACCACTCTGATTGTTGTGGCTGTCGTGCTGGTAATGGCGCTGCTGTTGTGGGGGCTTGATACCCTGCTCGGCTGGCTTGTTTCGTTGATTGTTGGTTAATAGGTGCGCCGTGGCTAAGCGTTGGTACGTTGTGCATGCTTACTCGGGTTACGAGAAGCATGTCATGCGCTCGCTGATCGAGCGCGTCAAGCTGGCTGGCATGGAAGACGAGTTCGGCGAAATTCTGGTTCCCACTGAAGAAGTGGTGGAAATGCGCAATGGCCAGAAGCGCAAGAGCGAGCGTAAGTTCTTCCCTGGTTATGTGCTGGTCCAGATGGAAATGAATGAGGCGACTTGGCACCTGATCAAGGATACGCCGCGCGTCATGGGTTTCATCGGCGGTACTGCCGACAAGCCTGCGCCGATTACTGAGAAAGAAGCTGAGGCCATCCTGCGTCGCGTTGCCGACAGCGGTGACAAGCCGAAGCCGAAGACTCTGTTCGAGCCGGGTGAAACTGTTCGAGTCATCGATGGTCCGTTTGCGGACTTCAATGGTGTCGTCGAAGAAGTCAACTACGAGAAGAGCCGGATCCAAGTGGCCGTGCTCATCTTCGGCCGCTCTACGCCGGTAGAGCTGGAGTTCAGTCAGGTCGAGAAGGCTTAACTGACAATGGCATCCCAACCCCGCAGCCCTAGGTTGCGGGGTTTTGTCGTCACTGGGATAAACGCGAAAGCAATCGGGGAGCCTTCGGGCGCTAGAACCCGTAACTGGAGTTATACATGGCTAAGAAGATTCAAGCTTATATCAAGCTGCAAGTGAAGGCCGGTCAGGCCAACCCGTCGCCGCCGGTCGGCCCCGCTCTGGGTCAACACGGCGTGAACATCATGGAATTCTGCAAGGCGTTCAACGCCAAGACCCAGGGCCTCGAGCCGGGTCTGCCGACTCCCGTGATCATCACCGTATACAGCGACCGCAGCTTCACCTTTGAGACCAAGAGCACCCCGGCTTCCGTGCTGCTGAAAAAAGCGGCCGGCATCGCCAGTGGCTCGCCGCGTCCGAACACCCAGAAAGTAGGCACCGTTACCCGTGCTCAGCTGGAAGAGATCGCCAAAGCCAAGAAGGCTGATCTCACTGCAGCTGACCTGGACGCGGCCGTGCGTAGCATCGCCGGTTCCGCTCGTAGCATGGGCCTGAACGTGGAGGGTGTGTAATGGCTAAGCTGACCAAGCGCCAAAAGGCAATCGCCGAGAAAGTAGAAGCTGGCAAACAGTACGGCTTCGAAGACGCCGCCAAACTGCTGGCTGAGCTGGCGACCTCCAAGTTCAAAGAGTCCGTGGACGTCTCCATCAACCTGGGCGTCGATCCGCGTAAATCCGACCAGGTCGTTCGCGGTGCCACCGTTCTGCCGAACGGTACTGGCAAGAGCGTCCGCGTTGCCGTGTTCACCCAGGGCCCGGCTGCTGAAGCTGCTCTGGCTGCCGGCGCCGAGAAAGTTGGCATGGACGAGCTCGCTGCCGAGATGAAAGCCGGCGACCTGAACTACGACGTAGTTATCGCCTCCCCGGACGCGATGCGTGTCGTGGGCCAGCTGGGCCAGATCCTCGGTCCGCGCGGCCTGATGCCGAACCCGAAAGTCGGCACCGTTACTCCGGACGTTGCTACCGCTGTCAAGAACGCCAAAGCTGGTCAGGTACGTTTCCGTACCGACAAGAACGGCATCATCCACGCCTCCGTTGGCAAGGTCGACTTCGAGCCGATCAAGCTGAAGCAGAACGTGGAAGCCCTGCTGGCTGACCTGAAGCGCCTGAAGCCGTCCACCTCCAAGGGTGTGTACCTGAAGCGCGTGACCCTGAGCACCACCATGGGCCCGGGTCTGCAGATCGATCAGGCTTCCCTCGAAGGCTAAGTGATAAAGGCGCGGCGAATTCGTTCGTCGCGCCAGGTATTGGGGTCCCTGCCTGGCGGGGGCTATCCAAGACCGTAGGCGGCGCAAGCCTCAAACCGGGAAGCGATTTCCGAGCCTACGCAGATGGTGCTCCCGATTCGTTTACCGAATCAGACACCAAAACGCCGTCCGGCTCCGGCTGGACGAAACGGTAACATCCAGGAGTTAGACCCGTGGCAATTAAACTCGAAGACAAGAAGGCCATCGTCGCTGAAGTCAACGAGGCTGCCAAAGCTGGCCTGTCCGCTGTCGTGGCTGATGCCCGTGGCGTGACCGTAGCCGCTATGACCGGACTCCGTAAAGAGGCCCGCGAGGCTGGTGTGTACGTGCGTGTCGTGCGTAACACCCTGGCTCGCCGCGCCGTTGCTGGCACTCAGTTCGAAGTGCTCAACGACGTGTTCAAAGGCCCGACCCTGATCGCGTTCTCCAATGAACATCCGGGCGCTGCTGCTCGTATCTTCAAGGATTTCGCCAAGGGTCAGGACAAGTTCGAGATCAAGGCCGCTGCATTCGAGGGCCAGTTCCTCGCAGCCAATCAGATCGACGTACTGGCGACCCTGCCGACCTACAACGAAGCCGTTGCACAGCTGATGAGCGTTATCCAAGGCGCTACCAGCAAGCTGGCTCGTACTCTGGCGGCAATTCGCGACCAGAAAGAAGGCGCTGCTGCCTGATCCAGGCCGCATAACCCTCTTTCAAGCTGAATCTTTCAAAATTTTGATGGCCGCATAGGCTGTCCACCTATACAGGAATTAGAGTCATGGCTCTGACCAACGAAGACATCATCAACGCCGTATCCGAAATGTCCGTCATGCAGATCGTTGAACTGATCAAGGCGATGGAAGAGAAGTTCGGTGTTACCGCTGCTGCTGCCGTTGCCGCTGGCCCGGCTGCTGCCGCTGCTGTTGTTGAAGAACAAACCGAGTTCAACATCATCCTGACCGAAGCCGGCGATAAGAAAGTGAACGTGATCAAAGTCGTTCGCGAACTGACCGGTCTGGGTCTGAAAGAAGCCAAGGCAGTTGTTGACGGCGCCCCGGGCGTTGTTAAAGAAGGCGCTTCGAAAGAAGAAGCCGAAGCTGCCAAGAAGGCCCTGGAAGAAGCTGGCGCCAAAGTCGAGCTCAAGTAAGCGACGACCTTGCGTCAACAGCCTCCGCGCTTCGCGCAAGGCTGACGGCTGGTGGCTTATGCCACCGGCCTTTTTCCGTTCTAGGTGGTTGTCTCCGGACGCCGCCTGGGACGTGACCCGACCTCCAGTGGGAGGCGGAGCAAACCAAGGGGTTTGCACGATTTTCTGGCTACTCCCGTCGGAGGGGCCAAACAAGCAGGTGACCAAGCTGGGGAACGCTGATGGCTTACTCATACACTGAGAAAAAACGTATCCGCAAAGACTTTAGCAAGTTGCCGGACGTCATGGATGTACCCTACCTCCTGGCCATCCAGCTGGATTCGTATCGCGAATTCCTGCAGGCGGGAGTCAGCAAAGAGCAATTCCGTGACATCGGCCTGCACGCGGCCTTCAAGTCTGTTTTCCCGATCATCAGCTATTCCGGCAACGCCGCTCTGGAATATGTCGGCTATCGTCTGGGCGAGCCGGCGTTCGATGTCAAGGAATGCGTGCTGCGTGGCGTGACCTTCGCCGTGCCGCTGCGGGTAAAAGTCCGTCTGATCATTTTCGACAAAGAGTCGTCGAACAAAGCGATCAAGGACATCAAGGAACAAGAAGTCTACATGGGGGAAATCCCCCTGATGACCGAGAACGGTACCTTCATCATCAACGGTACCGAGCGCGTCATCGTCTCCCAGCTGCACCGTTCGCCGGGTGTGTTCTTCGACCACGACCGTGGCAAGACCCATAGCTCGGGCAAGCTGCTGTACTCCGCTCGTATCATCCCCTACCGCGGTTCCTGGCTGGACTTCGAGTTCGATCCGAAGGACTGCGTGTTCGTTCGTATCGACCGTCGCCGCAAACTGCCGGCCACCGTCCTGCTGCGCGCGCTGAACTACAGCACTGAAGAAGTGCTGAATGCCTTCTATGCAACCAACGTCTTCCACGTGAAGGGCGAAGGTCTGCACCTGGAACTGGTTCCGCAGCGTCTGCGTGGCGAAATCGCCGTGTTCGACATCAAGGACCAGAACGGCAAGGTGATCGTGGAGCAGGGCCGTCGTATTACCGCCCGCCACATCAACCAGCTGGAGAAGGCTGGCATCAAAGAGCTGGAAGTCCCGATGGACTACGTGCTTGGCCGTACTAGCGCCAAGGCCATCGTGCATCCGGCTACCGGCGAGATTATCGCCGAGTGCAACACCGAGCTGACCACCGACCTGCTGGTGAAGATTGCCAAGGCCCAGGTTGTCCGCATCGAAACCCTGTACACCAACGACATCGACTGCGGTCCGTTCATTTCGGACACCCTGAAGATCGACTCCACCGGCAACCAGCTGGAAGCCCTGGTCGAGATCTACCGCATGATGCGTCCTGGCGAGCCGCCGACCAAGGAAGCTGCCGAAACCCTGTTCAACAACCTGTTCTTCAGCGCCGAGCGTTACGACCTGTCCGCCGTGGGCCGCATGAAGTTCAACCGTCGTATCGGTCGCACCGAGATCGAAGGTTCGGGCGTGCTGAGCAAGGAAGACATCGTTGACGTACTGAAGACCCTGGTCGACATCCGTAACGGCAAGGGCATCGTCGACGACATCGACCACCTGGGTAACCGTCGCGTGCGTTGCGTCGGCGAGATGGCCGAGAACCAGTTCCGTGTTGGCCTGGTGCGCGTCGAGCGCGCGGTCAAGGAACGTCTGTCGATGGCCGAAAGCGAAGGCCTGATGCCGCAAGACCTGATCAACGCCAAGCCGGTGGCTGCCGCGATCAAGGAATTCTTCGGTTCTAGCCAGCTGTCCCAGTTCATGGACCAGAACAACCCGCTCTCCGAAATCACCCACAAGCGCCGCGTTTCTGCACTCGGCCCAGGTGGTCTGACTCGTGAGCGCGCGGGCTTCGAGGTTCGTGACGTACACCCGACCCACTACGGCCGTGTGTGCCCGATCGAAACCCCTGAAGGTCCGAACATCGGTCTGATCAACTCCCTGGCGACCTACGCTCGCACCAACCAGTACGGCTTCCTGGAAAGCCCGTACCGCGTTGTGAAGGGTACCCAGGTTACCGACGAGATCGTCTTCCTCTCCGCCATCGAAGAGGCCGACCACGTCATCGCTCAGGCATCGGCAACGATGAACGAGCAGGGTCAACTGATCGACGAACTGGTAGCCGTACGTCACCTGAACGAATTCACCGTGAAGGCGCCGGAAGACGTGACCCTGATGGACGTCTCTCCGAAGCAGGTCGTTTCCGTTGCTGCCTCGCTGATTCCGTTCCTCGAACACGACGACGCCAACCGCGCACTCATGGGCTCGAACATGCAGCGTCAGGCCGTGCCGACCCTGCGTGCCGACAAGCCTCTGGTAGGTACCGGCATGGAGCGCAACGTTGCGCGCGACTCCGGTGTCTGCGTCGTGGCCCGTCGTGGCGGCGTGATCGACTCGGTCGACGCCAGCCGTATCGTGGTTCGTGTCAATGATGACGAAGTCGAGACTGGCGAAGCCGGTGTCGACATCTACAACCTGACCAAATACACCCGTTCCAACCAGAACACCTGCATCAACCAGCGTCCGCTGGTGCAGAAGGGTGACGTGGTCGCTCGCGCCGACATCCTCGCTGATGGTCCGTCCACCGACATGGGTGAGCTCGCCCTGGGTCAGAACATGCGCGTCGCGTTCATGCCCTGGAACGGTTTCAACTTCGAGGACTCCATCTGCCTGTCCGAGCGCGTGGTCCAGGAAGATCGCTTCACCACTATCCACATCCAGGAACTGACCTGTGTGGCGCGTGACACCAAGCTCGGCCCAGAAGAAATCACCGCGGACATCCCTAACGTGGGCGAAGCTGCGCTGAACAAGCTGGACGAAGCCGGTATCGTCTACGTCGGTGCTGAAGTTCAGGCTGGCGACATCCTGGTCGGCAAGGTCACTCCGAAAGGCGAGACCCAGCTGACTCCGGAAGAGAAGCTGCTGCGCGCGATCTTCGGTGAGAAAGCGTCCGACGTTAAGGACACTTCCCTGCGCGTGCCGACTGGCACCAAGGGCACCGTAATCGACGTCCAGGTCTTCACTCGTGACGGTGTCGAGCGCGATTCCCGTGCGCTGTCCATCGAGAAGATGCAACTGGACGAGATCCGCAAGGACCTGAACGAAGAGTTCCGTATCGTCGAAGGCGCTACCTTCGAGCGTCTGCGTTCCGCGCTGGTCGGCCAGATCGCCGAAGGCGGCGCCGGCGTGAAGAAAGGCACCGAGATCACCGACGAGTACCTCGACGGCCTCGAGCGCGGCCAGTGGTTCAAGCTGCGCATGGCTGAAGACGCACTGAACGAGCAGCTGGAAAAGGCTCAGGCTTATCTGTCCGACCGTCGCCAGATGCTGGATGACAAGTTCGAAGACAAGAAACGCAAGCTGCAGCAGGGCGACGACCTGGCTCCGGGCGTGCTGAAGATCGTCAAGGTCTACCTGGCCATCAAGCGTCGCATCCAGCCGGGCGACAAGATGGCGGGCCGTCACGGTAACAAGGGTGTGGTCTCCGTGATCATGCCGGTCGAAGACATGCCGCACGACGCCAACGGTACTCCGGTGGACATCGTTCTGAACCCGCTGGGCGTACCGTCTCGTATGAACGTCGGTCAGATCCTCGAAACCCACCTGGGCCTCGCAGCCAAGGGCCTGGGCGAGAAGATCAACCGCATGCTCGAAGAGCAGCGCAAGATCGCTGAGCTCCGTGAATTCCTGCACGAGATCTACAACGAGATCGGCGGTCGTCAGGAAAACCTGAACGAGCTGAGCGACCAGGAGATCCTGGACCTGGCGAAGAACCTGAAGGGCGGCGTTCCCATGGCCACCCCGGTGTTCGACGGCGCCAAGGAAAGCGAGATCAAGTCCATGCTGAAGCTCGCTGACCTGCCGGAAAGCGGTCAGATGCGTCTGTTCGACGGTCGTACCGGCAATCAGTTCGAGCGTCCGACCACCGTCGGCTACATGTACATGCTCAAGCTGAACCACCTGGTCGACGACAAGATGCACGCACGTTCCACCGGTTCTTACAGCCTGGTTACCCAGCAGCCGCTGGGTGGTAAGGCGCAGTTCGGTGGCCAGCGTTTCGGGGAGATGGAGGTCTGGGCACTGGAAGCCTACGGCGCCGCCTACACCCTGCAGGAAATGCTGACCGTGAAGTCGGACGACGTGAACGGCCGGACCAAGATGTACAAAAACATCGTGGACGGCGATCACCGCATGGAGGCCGGCATGCCCGAGTCCTTCAACGTGTTGATCAAAGAGATCCGCTCGCTCGGCATCGACATCGAACTGGAAACCGAATAACACGCGACGCCCAAAACGCTACGGCTGGTCAAGGCCGGCCGTAGCGGGTCCGTGAGGAGGAAAGGCCTTGAAAGACTTGCTGAATCTGTTGAAAAACCAGGGTCAAATCGAAGAGTTCGATGCCATCCGTATTGGTCTGGCCTCGCCCGAGATGATCCGTTCCTGGTCCTTCGGTGAAGTGAAGAAGCCGGAGACCATCAACTACCGTACCTTCAAGCCGGAGCGCGATGGCCTGTTCTGCGCCAAGATCTTCGGCCCGGTGAAGGACTACGAGTGCCTGTGCGGTAAGTACAAGCGCCTCAAGCACCGCGGTGTGATCTGCGAGAAGTGCGGCGTTGAAGTCGCCCTGGCCAAAGTGCGCCGCGAGCGCATGGGCCACATCGAGCTGGCTTCGCCCGTTGCCCACATCTGGTTCCTGAAGTCCCTGCCGTCCCGTATCGGCCTGCTGCTGGACATGACCCTGCGTGACATCGAGCGCGTGCTCTATTTCGAGAGCTACGTGGTGATCGATCCGGGCATGACCACCCTGGAGAAAGGCCAGCTGCTGAACGACGAGCAGTACTTCGAAGCCCTCGAAGAGTTCGGTGACGACTTCGATGCCCGCATGGGTGCCGAGGCCGTTCGCGAGCTGCTCAACGCTATCGATCTGGAGCACGAGATCGGCCGCCTGCGCGAAGAAATTCCGCAGACCAACTCGGAAACCAAGATCAAGAAGCTGTCCAAACGCCTGAAGCTGATGGAAGCCTTCAAGGATTCCGGCAACCACCCCGAGTGGATGGTACTGACCGTCCTGCCGGTGCTGCCGCCGGACCTGCGTCCGCTGGTTCCGCTGGATGGCGGTCGCTTCGCGACTTCCGACCTGAACGATCTGTATCGTCGCGTCATCAACCGTAACAACCGTCTGAAGCGCCTGCTCGACCTGGCCGCTCCGGACATCATCGTGCGCAACGAAAAGCGCATGCTGCAGGAAGCTGTCGACGCCCTGCTGGACAACGGCCGCCGTGGCCGTGCCATCACCGGCTCGAACAAGCGCCCGCTGAAGTCCCTGGCTGACATGATCAAGGGTAAGCAAGGTCGCTTCCGTCAGAACCTGCTCGGTAAGCGCGTTGACTACTCCGGCCGTTCGGTAATTACCGTAGGTCCGACCCTGCGTCTGCACCAGTGCGGTCTGCCCAAGAAGATGGCTCTGGAGCTGTTCAAGCCGTTCATCTTCGGCAAGCTGGAAGCCCGCGGCATGGCCACCACCATCAAGGCGGCCAAGAAGATGGTCGAGCGCGAACTGCCCGAGGTCTGGGACGTTCTCGCCGAAGTCATTCGCGAACACCCTGTACTGCTGAACCGTGCGCCGACCCTGCACCGTCTGGGTATCCAGGCGTTCGAGCCGGTACTGATCGAAGGCAAGGCGATCCAGCTGCACCCGCTGGTCTGCGCCGCGTACAACGCCGACTTCGACGGTGACCAGATGGCCGTTCACGTTCCGCTGACCCTCGAGGCCCAGCTGGAAGCGCGCGCGCTGATGATGTCCACCAACAACATCCTCTCGCCTGCCAACGGCGAGCCGATCATCGTTCCGTCGCAGGACGTGGTTCTGGGTCTGTACTACATGACCCGTGAAGCCGTTAACGCCAAGGGCGAAGGTCGCGTGTTCGCGGACCTACAGGAAGTCGACCGCGTATTCCGCGCCGGTGAAGCGTCCCTGCACGCCCGCGTGAAAGTACGCATCAACGAGACCGTGAAGGACAAGGACGGCTCCATCACCAAGAACACCCGCATCGTCGACACCACTGTCGGCCGTGCGCTGCTGTTCCAGGTGGTCCCGGCGGGCCTGTCGTACGACGTCGTCAACCAGCCGATGAAGAAGAAGGCGATCTCCAAGCTGATCAACCAGTGCTATCGCGTGGTAGGTCTGAAGGACACCGTCATCTTCGCTGACCAGCTGATGTACACCGGTTTCGCCTACTCCACCATTTCCGGTGTTTCCATCGGTGTGAACGACTTCGTCATCCCCGATGAGAAGGCTCGCATCATCGATGCCGCTACCGAGGAAGTGAAGGAAATCGAATCCCAGTACGCCTCCGGCCTGGTAACCCAGGGCGAGAAGTACAACAAGGTGATCGACCTCTGGTCCAAGGCCAACGACGAAGTGTCCAAGGCGATGATGGCCAACCTCTCGAAAGAGAAGGTTATCGATCGCGAGGGCAAGGAAGTCGACCAGGAGTCCTTCAACTCCATGTACATGATGGCGGACTCCGGTGCGCGGGGTTCCGCGGCCCAGATCCGTCAGCTGGCCGGTATGCGTGGCCTGATGGCCAAGCCGGACGGCTCCATCATTGAAACCCCGATCACCGCGAACTTCCGTGAAGGCCTGAACGTACTCCAGTACTTCATCTCCACTCACGGTGCTCGTAAAGGTCTGGCGGATACCGCACTGAAGACCGCGAACTCCGGTTACCTGACTCGTCGTCTGGTCGACGTCGCCCAGGACCTGGTAGTGACCGAGGTTGATTGCGGCACCGAGCACGGTCTGCTGATGACCCCGCACATCGAAGGCGGCGACGTGGTCGAGCCTCTGGGTGAGCGCGTACTGGGCCGTGTCATTGCCCGTGACGTGTTCAAGCCGGGCTCCGATGAAGTCATTGTGCCGGCCGGTACTCTGGTCGATGAGCAGTGGGTTGAGTTCATCGAGCGCATGAGCGTCGACGAAGTGATCGTGCGTTCCCCGATCAGCTGCGAAACCCGCTACGGCATCTGCGCCAAGTGCTACGGTCGTGACCTGGCGCGTGGCCACCAGGTGAACATCGGTGAAGCGGTCGGCGTAATCGCCGCCCAGTCCATCGGTGAGCCGGGTACCCAGCTGACCATGCGTACCTTCCACATCGGTGGTGCGGCCAGCCGTACTTCCGCAGCCGACAACGTCCAGGTGAAGAACGGCGGTACCATCCGCCTGCATAACCTGAAGCACGTCGAGAACCTCAACGGCCATCTGGTTGCCGTATCCCGTTCCGGCGAGCTGGCCGTGGCCGACGACTTCGGTCGCGAGCGCGAGCGTTACAAGCTGCCGTATGGTGCTGTGATCTCCGTCAAGGAAGGCGACAAGGTCGATCCGGGCGCCATCGTTGCCAAGTGGGACCCGCACACCCACCCGATCGTGACCGAAATGAAGGGTACCGTTACCTTCGTCGGCATGGAGGAGGGCATCACCATCAAGCGCCAGACCGACGAACTGACCGGTCTGACCAACATCGAGGTTCTGGATCCGAAGGATCGTCCGGCTGCCGGCAAGGACATTCGTCCAGCCGTGAAGCTGGTCGACGCCAATGGCAAGGAACTGCTGCTGCCGGGTACCGATGTTCCCGCCCAGTACTTCCTGCCGGCGAACGCCCTGGTTGGCGTGGCCGACGGTTCGCAAGTGGGCGTGGGTGACGTTATCGCCCGTATCCCGCAGGAAACCTCGAAGACCCGCGACATCACCGGTGGTCTGCCGCGCGTTGCCGACCTGTTCGAAGCTCGCCGTCCGAAAGAGCCTTCGATCCTGGCGGAAATCAGCGGCACCATCTCCTTCGGCAAGGAGACCAAAGGCAAGCGCCGTCTGGTCATCACTCCGAACGATGGCACCGATCCGTACGAGGAGCTGATTCCGAAGTGGCGTCACCTGAACGTGTTCGAAGGCGAACAGGTGAACCGCGGCGAAGTTATCTCCGACGGCCCGAGCAACCCGCACGACATCCTGCGCCTGCTGGGTGTCAGCGCGCTGGCCAAGTACATCGTCAACGAGATCCAGGACGTGTACCGCCTGCAGGGCGTGAAGATCAACGACAAGCACATCGAAACCATCCTGCGTCAGATGCTGCGCAAGGTCGAGATTGCCGAGTCGGGTGATTCCAGCTTCATCAAGGGCGACCAGATGGAACTGACCCAGGTACTGGAAGAGAACGAGCGTCTGGCGACCGAAGATCGCTTCATTGCCAAGTTCGAACGCGTCCTGCTGGGTATCACCAAGGCCTCGCTGTCCACCGAGTCGTTCATCTCTGCGGCGTCCTTCCAGGAAACCACCCGCGTCCTCACCGAGGCAGCGGTTACCGGCAAGCGCGACTACCTGCGCGGCCTGAAGGAAAACGTTGTTGTGGGTCGACTGATCCCGGCCGGTACCGGTCTGGCCTACCACAGCGAGCGCAAGCGTCAGCGTGAAGCCGGCAAGCCGGTTCGCGTAAGCGCGAGCGAAGTGGAAGCGGCGCTGACCGAAGCGCTGAACTCCAGCAGCAACTAAGAGCGATGTCCCCTGGAGGCCCTGGCCTTCAGGGGGCTTTGCCTTGACGGGGGCATTCAGTCTCTTTAGACTCATGCACCCCTAAATTTGACAGGGCGCATTGCCCTGTCATTTTGTTTATGTCGAAAGACAACAGTGGAGCTATAGATGGCAACTATTAACCAGCTGGTGCGTAAGCCGCGCAGCCGTATCGTCGAGAAATCCGACGTACCTGCGCTGCAAAACTGCCCGCAGCGTCGCGGCGTTTGCACCCGCGTCTACACCACTACGCCGAAGAAGCCGAACTCCGCACTCCGTAAGGTTTGCCGTGTTCGCCTGACCAACGGCTACGAAGTCACTTCGTACATCGGTGGTGAAGGTCACAACCTGCAAGAGCACAGCGTAGTGCTGATCCGTGGCGGTCGTGTAAAGGACCTTCCGGGTGTGCGTTACCACACTGTGCGCGGTTCGCTGGATACCACCGGCGTTAAAGACCGTAAGCAGGGTCGTTCCAAGTACGGTACCAAGCGTCCGAAATAATTCGGTGCTGATCAATTTTCATATTCATTGAGTCGATAAGAGTAAGGTCGGGCGTAACCAGATGGTTATGGTCCCGGGCTAACCTGAAGACCGTTTGAGGGCTTATCAATGCCAAGACGTCGTGTAGCAGCCAAGCGTGAGATTCTGGACGATCCGAAATACGGAAGCCTGATTCTCGCCAAGTTCATGAACCACGTGATGGAAAGCGGCAAGAAGGCCGTAGCCGAGCGCATCGTTTACGGTGCCCTGGATACCGTCAAATCCCGCAAGAACAGCGATCCCCTGGAAATCTTCGAGAAAGCTCTCGACGCCATCGCTCCGCTGGTCGAAGTAAAGTCCCGCCGTGTAGGCGGTGCTACCTACCAGGTTCCGGTCGAAGTTCGTCCCTCCCGTCGTAATGCTCTGGCCATGCGTTGGCTGGTTGAGTCCGCGCGCAAGCGTGGCGAGAAGTCCATGGCCCTGCGCCTGGCAGGCGAGCTGCTGGATGCCTTCGATGGCAAAGGCGCTGCTGTCAAGAAGCGTGAAGACGTGCATCGTATGGCTGAGGCCAACAAAGCGTTCTCGCACTACCGCTTCTAATTACGGCATCCATTCTTTTGCGAGGGCTTTATGGCTCGTAATACAGCAATTAACCGCTATCGCAACATCGGCATCTGCGCCCACGTTGACGCGGGCAAGACCACCACGACTGAGCGCATCCTGTTCTACACGGGCCTGAGCCATAAGATGGGTGAGGTTCACGATGGCGCTGCTACCACCGACTGGATGGTGCAGGAGCAGGAGCGTGGTATTACCATTACCTCTGCTGCCATCACCACCTTCTGGGAAGGTTCGCGTGGTCAGTACGACAAGTACCGCGTAAACGTCATCGACACCCCCGGCCACGTAGACTTCACCATTGAGGTGGAGCGTTCTCTGCGCGTGCTGGACGGTGCTGTCGTTGTGTTCTGCGGCACTTCCGGTGTTGAGCCTCAGTCCGAAACCGTATGGCGTCAAGCCAACAAGTACGGCGTTCCGCGTATCGTCTACGTGAACAAGATGGACCGCGCTGGTGCCAACTTCCTGCGCGTGGTCGGCCAGATCAAGAACCGCCTGGGTCACACCCCGGTTCCGGTTCAGTTGGCCATCGGTGCTGAGGACGAGTTCCAGGGTCAGGTCGATCTGCTGAAGATGAAGGCCATCTACTGGAACGAAGACGACAAGGGCACTTCCTATCGCGAGGAAGAAATTCCTGCGGATATGGTTGAGCTGGCCGCCGAGTGGCGCAACAACATGGTTGAGGCTGCTGCTGAAGCCAACGAAGAGCTGATGAACAAGTACCTGGAAGAGGGTGAGCTGTCGATCGAAGAGATCAAGGCTGGCCTGCGTCTGCGTACCATCGCCTGCGAAATCGTACCGGCTGTCTGCGGCTCCTCGTTCAAGAACAAGGGCGTGCCCCTGGTTCTCGACGCCGTCATCGACTTCCTGCCTGCTCCGACCGAGATCCCTGCTATCCAGGGTATCCACCCGGATCACATTGACGACGGCGACGACGCTCCGAAAGACGAGCGCCCGGCTGACGACAATGCTCCGTTCTCGGCTCTGGCATTCAAGATCGCCACTGACCCGTTCGTAGGTACTCTGACCTTCGTTCGCGTCTACTCGGGCGTTCTGGAGTCTGGTAACTCCGTTATCAACTCCGTGAAAGGCAAGAAAGAGCGCGTTGGTCGTATGGTGCAGATGCACGCCAACCAGCGTGACGAGATCAAAGAAGTACGCGCTGGCGACATCGCTGCTCTGATCGGCATGAAGGACGTCACCACTGGTGACACCCTGTGCGACATCGAGAAGCCGATCATCCTCGAGCGTATGGACTTCCCGGAGCCGGTAATCTCGGTAGCTGTTGAGCCGAAGACCAAGGCTGACCAGGAGAAGATGGGCATTGCCCTCGGCAAGCTGGCCCAGGAAGACCCGTCTTTCCGCGTCAAGACCGACGAAGAGACCGGCCAGACCATCATTTCTGGCATGGGTGAGCTGCACCTGGACATCCTCGTCGACCGCATGAAGCGCGAGTTCGGCGTTGAGGCCAACATCGGCAAGCCGCAGGTTTCCTACCGCGAAACCATCTCCAAGGACAATGTCGAGATCGAAGGCAAGTTCGTTCGTCAGTCCGGTGGTCGTGGTCAGTTCGGTCACTGCTGGATCCGCTTCTCCTCCGCTGACGTGGATGAGAAAGGCAACATCGCCGAAGGTCTGGTGTTCACCAACGAAGTCGTGGGTGGCGTGATTCCGAAGGAATACATCCCGGCGATCCAGAAGGGCATCGAAGAGCAGATGAAGAACGGCGTTGTTGCCGGCTACCCGCTCATCGGCCTCAAGGCTTCCGTGTTCGATGGTTCCTACCACGACGTCGACTCCAACGAGATGGCGTTCAAGATCGCTGCCTCCATGGCGACCAAGCAGCTGGCCCAGAAGGGCGGCGGTAAAGTGCTTGAGCCGATCATGAAGGTAGAGGTGGTGACCCCCGAGGACTACATGGGTGACGTGATGGGTGACTTGAACCGTCGCCGTGGCCTGATTCAGGGGATGGAAGACAGCGTTTCCGGTAAGGTAATTCGTGCCGAGGTTCCGCTGGGCGAGATGTTCGGTTATGCGACCGACGTGCGTTCCATGTCCCAGGGTCGCGCGAGCTACTCCATGGAATTCTCCAAATACGCCGAAGCTCCGTCGAACGTCGTCGAAGCACTGGTTAAAAAACAAGGTTGATTCAGCCCTTTAAGTAAGAGGTTTACTGTCGTGGCTAAAGAAAAATTTGAACGTAACAAACCGCACGTCAACGTTGGCACCATCGGTCACGTTGACCATGGCAAGACCACTCTGACTGCTGCTCTGACCAAGGTCTGCTCCGAGACCTGGGGTGGTTCGGCTCGCGCTTTCGACCAGATCGACAACGCGCCGGAAGAGAAGGCTCGCGGTATCACCATCAACACCTCCCACGTTGAGTACGATTCCGCTGTTCGTCACTACGCTCACGTTGACTGCCCCGGTCACGCTGACTACGTGAAGAACATGATCACCGGTGCTGCGCAGATGGACGGCGCTATCCTGGTTTGCTCGGCTGCTGACGGCCCCATGCCGCAGACCCGCGAGCACATCCTGCTGTCCCGTCAGGTAGGCGTTCCTTACATCGTCGTGTTCCTGAACAAGGCCGACATGGTTGACGACGCCGAGCTGCTGGAACTGGTCGAAATGGAAGTTCGTGACCTGCTGAACACCTACGACTTCCCGGGCGACGACACTCCGATCATCATCGGTTCCGCTCTGATGGCCCTGGAAGGCAAGGACGACAACGAAATTGGCGTTTCCGCCGTTCGTAAGCTGGTTGAGACCCTGGACTCCTACATTCCGGAGCCGGTGCGTGCCATCGATCAGCCGTTCCTGCTGCCGATCGAAGACGTGTTCTCCATTTCCGGCCGCGGTACCGTGGTTACCGGTCGTGTTGAGCGCGGTATCGTCAAGGTTCAGGAAGAAGTCGAGATCGTCGGCATTCGTGCGACCACCAAAACCACCTGCACCGGCGTTGAAATGTTCCGTAAGCTGCTCGACGAAGGTCGTGCCGGTGAGAACGTTGGCGTCCTGCTGCGCGGCACCAAGCGTGACGACGTAGAGCGTGGTCAGGTTCTGGCCAAGCCGGGCACCATCAAGCCGCACACCAAGTTCGAGTGCGAAGTGTACGTGCTGTCCAAGGAAGAAGGCGGTCGTCACACCCCGTTCTTCAAGGGCTACCGTCCGCAGTTCTACTTCCGTACCACTGACGTGACCGGTAACTGCGAACTGCCGGAAGGCGTAGAGATGGTAATGCCGGGCGACAACATCAAGATGGTTGTCACCCTGATCGCTCCGATCGCCATGGAAGATGGCCTGCGCTTCGCGATCCGCGAAGG
>NZ_SSOM01000036.1 GCF_029871235.1 Pseudomonas sp. BN411 | reverse complement strand
GAACGTAACAAACCGCACGTCAACGTTGGCACCATCGGTCACGTTGACCATGGCAAGACCACTCTGACTGCTGCTCTGACCAAGGTCTGCTCCGAGACCTGGGGTGGTTCGGCTCGCGCTTTCGACCAGATCGACAACGCGCCGGAAGAGAAGGCTCGCGGTATCACCATCAACACCTCCCACGTTGAGTACGATTCCGCTGTTCGTCACTACGCTCACGTTGACTGCCCCGGTCACGCTGACTACGTGAAGAACATGATCACCGGTGCTGCGCAGATGGACGGCGCTATCCTGGTTTGCTCGGCTGCTGACGGCCCCATGCCGCAGACCCGCGAGCACATCCTGCTGTCCCGTCAGGTAGGCGTTCCTTACATCGTCGTGTTCCTGAACAAGGCCGACATGGTTGACGACGCCGAGCTGCTGGAACTGGTCGAAATGGAAGTTCGTGACCTGCTGAACACCTACGACTTCCCGGGCGACGACACTCCGATCATCATCGGTTCCGCTCTGATGGCCCTGGAAGGCAAGGACGACAACGAAATTGGCGTTTCCGCCGTTCGTAAGCTGGTTGAGACCCTGGACTCCTACATTCCGGAGCCGGTGCGTGCCATCGATCAGCCGTTCCTGCTGCCGATCGAAGACGTGTTCTCCATTTCCGGCCGCGGTACCGTGGTTACCGGTCGTGTTGAGCGCGGTATCGTCAAGGTTCAGGAAGAAGTCGAGATCGTCGGCATTCGTGCGACCACCAAAACCACCTGCACCGGCGTTGAAATGTTCCGTAAGCTGCTCGACGAAGGTCGTGCCGGTGAGAACGTTGGCGTCCTGCTGCGCGGCACCAAGCGTGACGACGTAGAGCGTGGTCAGGTTCTGGCCAAGCCGGGCACCATCAAGCCGCACACCAAGTTCGAGTGCGAAGTGTACGTGCTGTCCAAGGAAGAAGGCGGTCGTCACACCCCGTTCTTCAAGGGCTACCGTCCGCAGTTCTACTTCCGTACCACTGACGTGACCGGTAACTGCGAACTGCCGGAAGGCGTAGAGATGGTAATGCCGGGCGACAACATCAAGATGGTTGTCACCCTGATCGCTCCGATCGCCATGGAAGATGGCCTGCGCTTCGCGATCCGCGAAGGCGGCCGTACCGTTGGCGCCGGCGTTGTAGCCAAGATCATCGAGTAATCGAAGGTCTCGCTAAGAGAAGAGGGCCCTTCGGGGCCCTTTTCTTTTGCCTGGTCAAAAGTTGACACCCCTTCGGGGCATCCGTACAATCACGCCTCCTTTTAACGGGCGTAGTCCGTCCGTTGGGGAAAGCAGAGATAGAGTCTGAGGTCAAAATGCAAAACCAACAAATCCGTATTCGGTTGAAGGCTTTTGACCATCGCCTGATCGATCAATCCACCCAGGAAATCGTGGAAACCGCGAAACGTACTGGTGCTCAGGTGCGTGGTCCTATTCCTCTGCCTACTCGCAAAGAGCGGTACACCGTTCTGATCTCCCCGCACGTCAACAAAGACGCGCGCGATCAGTACGAAATTCGTACCCACAAGCGTGTTCTGGACATCGTCCAGCCGACGGATAAAACCGTCGATGCGCTGATGAAGCTCGACCTTGCGGCAGGCGTGGAAGTGCAGATCAGCCTCGGCTAATAACCTTCGGGTTTTAGTCGTGTAACGCTCTGAAATGGGCGGCCATAGCGGGTGAAAGCCCCGTACACTCATGAGGTTTACAACATGACTATTGGTGTAGTCGGTCGTAAGTGCGGCATGACCCGCATTTTCACCGAAGAAGGTGTCTCCATTCCGGTTACGGTCATTGAGATCGAGCCGAATCGCGTGACCCAGTTCAAAAACGAAGAAAGCGATGGCTATCGCGCCGTACAGGTAACTGTCGGTGAGCGTCGTGCCTCTCGCGTGACCAAGGCGCAAGCCGGTCACTTCGCCAAGGCAAGCGTGGCTGCTGGTCGCGGTGTCTGGGAATTCCGTCTTGAAGAAGGCGAGTACCAGGCTGGCGATCAACTGACTGCTGAGCTGTTCCAAGCTGGTCAACTGGTAGATGTTACCGGTCAGTCCAAGGGTAAAGGCTATGCCGGTACCATCAAGCGCTGGAACTTCCGTGGTCAGGACAACACCCACGGTAACTCCGTTTCCCACCGCGCCCCGGGTTCTATTGGCCAGTGCCAGACTCCTGGTCGTGTCTTCAAGGGCAAGAAGATGTCCGGTCACCTCGGTGCCGAGCGTGTGACTGTTCAGTCCCTGGAAGTTGTGCGTGTCGATGCAGAACGCAATCTGCTGCTGGTCAAAGGTGCCGTTCCCGGCGCTACCGGTGGTGATGTGGTTGTGCGTCCGGCAGCCAAGGCTCGCGGTTAAGAGGGGAAGCTGAGATGCAACTGAATGTAAATGGCGCTCAGGCTATCGAAGTCTCCGAGCGTACTTTTGGCGGTGAGTTCAACGAAACCCTGGTTCACCAGGCTGTTGTTGCCTATATGGCCGGTGGCCGTCAGGGCACTCGCGCGCAGAAGACCCGTTCCGAAGTTTCCGGTGGTGGCAAGAAGCCGTGGCGTCAGAAGGGCACTGGTCGTGCTCGTGCTGGCACCATTCGCAGCCCCATCTGGCGCTCCGGTGGTACCACCTTTGCTGCCAAGCCTCAGGATCACTCCCAGAAGCTCAACAAGAAGATGTATCGCGCTGCGCTGCGTTCCATCCTCGCTGAGCTGGTTCGTCAGGACCGTCTGGTCGTGGTTGAGGACTTCGCTGTTGAGGCCCCGAAAACCAAAACTCTGCTGGGCAAGCTGAATGGCCTGGGTCTGACCGACGTGCTGATCGTTTCCGAAGGCGTTGATCAGAACCTGTATCTGGCCGCTCGCAACCTGCCGCACGTTGATGTTCGTGACGTCCAGGGTTCTGATCCGGTCAGCCTGATCGCCTACGACAAGGTGCTGATCACCGTGTCCGCCGTGAAGAAATTCGAGGAGCTGCTGGCATGAACCAGGAACGCGTATTCAAGGTGCTGGTTGGTCCGCACGTCTCCGAGAAGGCCACCATGCTGGCAGACAGCAAGGGCCAGTTCGTTTTCAAGGTTGCCACCGATGCAACCAAGCTGGAAATCAAGAAGGCCGTTGAAAGCCTGTTCAGCGTGAAGGTCGCTCGTGTCACCACCCTTAATGTAAAGGGCAAGACCAAGCGTACCGTTCGTGGTCTGGGCAAGCGTAACGACTGGAAGAAGGCGTACATCGCACTTCAGCCGGGCCAAGATCTCGATTTCGCCAGCAGCGCTGAGTAAAGGGGTGCATCATGGCAATCGTTAAATGCAAGCCGACCTCCGCTGGCCGCCGTTTCGTGGTCAAGGTGGTCAACCAGGAGCTGCACAAAGGCGCTCCCTACGCACCGCTGGTCGAGAAAAAATCGAAATCCGGTGGTCGTAACAACAACGGCCGCATCACCACTCGCCACATCGGCGGTGGTCACAAGCAGCACTACCGTCTGGTCGACTTCCGTCGCAACAAGGATGGCATTCCTGCCATCGTTGAGCGTATCGAATACGACCCGAACCGTACTGCTCACATCGCTCTGCTGAAGTACGCCGATGGCGAGCGTCGCTACATCATCGCGCCGAAAGGCGTGAGCGCTGGCGACCAGCTGATCTCGGGCGTCAATGCACCGATCAAGGCCGGTAACGCCCTGCCGCTGCGCAACATTCCGGTTGGTAGCACCGTTCACGGTATCGAACTGAAGCCCGGCAAAGGCGCGCAAATCGCCCGTTCAGCTGGTGCCTCCGTTCAGCTGGTTGCTCGTGAAGGCGCCTACGTGACCCTGCGTCTGCGCTCCGGCGAAATGCGCAAAGTCCTGGCTGAGTGCCGTGCGACCCTGGGCGAAGTCTCGAACTCCGAGCACAGCCTGCGTTCGCTGGGTAAAGCTGGTGCCAAGCGCTGGCGTGGTGTTCGCCCGACCGTTCGCGGCGTGGCGATGAACCCGGTAGACCACCCGCATGGTGGTGGTGAAGGTCGTACCTCTGGTGGCCGTCATCCGGTGTCTCCGTGGGGCTTCCCGACCAAGGGTGCGAAGACCCGCGCGAACAAGCGCACCGACAACATGATCGTCCGTCGCCGTAAATAACTGAGGATACGACAGTGCCGCGTTCTCTGAAAAAAGGTCCTTTTATCGATCTTCACCTACTGAAGAAGATCGAAGTGGCGGTGGAAAAGAACGATCGCAAGCCGGTGAAAACCTGGTCGCGTCGCTCCATCGTACTGCCGCAGATGGTCGGTCTGACCATCGCTGTTCATAACGGTCGTCAACACGTCCCGGTTCTCGTGAACGAAGACATGGTCGGCCACAAACTCGGCGAGTTCGCTGCTACCCGCACCTATCGCGGTCATGCTGCGGACAAGAAAGCCAAGCGTTAAGGGGTAAGGAACGATGGAAGTAGCCGCTAAGCTGTCGGGCGCTCGAATCTCCGCCCAGAAAGCCCGCTTGGTCGCCGACCAGATCCGCGGGAAGAAGGTGGGCGAAGCGCTCAACCTGCTGACCTTCAGCAGCAAGAAAGCCGCTGAAATCATGAAGAAAGTGCTGGAGTCGGCCGTGGCCAACGCTGAGCACAACGAAGGCGCAGACGTGGATGACCTGAAGGTTTCCACCGTTTTCGTCAACGAAGGGCGTTCGCTGAAGCGCATCATGCCGCGTGCCAAAGGCCGTGCTGATCGCATCGTCAAGCGGTCTTGCCATATCACTGTCAAGGTTGCGGACAAGTAACGGAGTCGATCAGATGGGTCAGAAAGTACATCCCACTGGCATTCGCCTGGGTATCGTCAAGGAGCACACCTCCGTTTGGTACGCAGATAAGCGCACTTATGCCGATTATCTGTTTGCCGATCTGAAGGTGCGTGAGTACCTCCAAGACAAACTAAAAAGCGCGTCCGTAAGCCGTATCGATATTCATCGTCCGGCTCAAACCGCACGCATCACCATCCACACCGCTCGTCCCGGCATCGTGATCGGCAAGAAAGGTGAAGATGTTGAGAAGCTGCGCCAGGACCTGACCAAGCAAATGGGTGTGCCTGTGCACATCAACATCGAAGAGATCCGCAAGCCGGAGCTCGACGGTATGCTGGTTGCGCAGAGCGTAGCTCAGCAGCTGGAGCGTCGCGTAATGTTCCGTCGCGCCATGAAGCGCGCTGTACAGAACGCCATGCGT
Source organism: Pseudomonas sp. BN411 (assembly GCF_029871235.1). GTDB lineage: Bacteria > Pseudomonadota > Gammaproteobacteria > Pseudomonadales > Pseudomonadaceae > Metapseudomonas. Next base: position 139,447 of record NZ_SSOM01000036.1, on the reverse strand, counting down.
ATTGGTGCCAAGGGCATCAAGATTCAGGTAAGCGGTCGTCTGGGTGGCGCTGAAATCGCCCGTACCGAGTGGTATCGCGAAGGTCGTGTGCCCCTGCACACCCTGCGCGCCGACATTGACTACGCAACCTACGAAGCGCACACCACCTACGGTGTGATCGGTGTGAAGGTTTGGATCTTCAAGGGTGAGGTCATTGGTGGCCGCCAGGAAGAGCTGAAGCCGGTAGCGCCCGCTCCTCGTAAAAAAGCTGCTAAGTAAGGGGTACGCCAAATGCTGCAACCAAAGCGTACGAAGTTCCGCAAGCAGATGACCGGCCACAACCGTGGTCTGGCTCAGCGCGGTAGCAAGGTCAGCTTCGGCGAGTTCGCGCTGAAGGCTACTGGCCGTGGTCGTCTCACTGCCCGCCAGATTGAGGCTGCACGTCGTGCCCTCACCCGTCACGTGAAACGTGGCGGCAAGATCTGGATCCGTGTGTTCCCGGACAAGCCCGTTACCAAGAAGCCCCTGGAAGTACGTATGGGTAAAGGTAAGGGTGGCGTCGAGTACTGGGTAGCCCAGATTCAACCGGGCAAGGTCCTGTACGAGATCGAGGGTGTTTCCGAAGAGCTGGCGCGTGAGGCATTCGCCCTGGCCGCTGCAAAGCTGCCGCTCGCCACCTCCTTTGTTAAGCGGACGGTGATGTGATGAAAGCGAATGAACTTCGTGAAAAATCCGTACAGCAGCTGAACGAGCAACTGCTCGGCCTGCTGCGCGACCAGTTCAATCTGCGTATGCAGAAGGCAACTGGCCAGTTGGGGCAGTCTCACCTGCTCTCGCAAGTGAAGCGCGACATCGCTCGCGTGAAAACTGTGCTCAACCAGCAAGCAGGTAAGTAATCATGGCTGAAGCTCAGAAAACCGTCCGCACGCTGACCGGCCGCGTCGTCAGCGACAAGATGGACAAGACCATCACCGTTCTGATCGAGCGCCGCGTAAAGCACCCGATTTACGGTAAATACGTGAAGCGTTCGACCAAGCTGCACGCCCACGACGAAACCAACCAGTGCCGCATCGGCGACAAGGTCACCATTCGTGAGACCCGTCCGCTGGCCAAGACCAAATCCTGGTCCCTGGTGGAAGTCGTCGAACGTGCCGTGGAAGTCTAAGGACTAAGGGTCGGAGAAAGATATGATTCAGACTCAATCCATGCTCGACGTCGCTGACAACAGCGGTGCTCGTCGCGTTATGTGCATCAAGGTCCTTGGTGGTTCGCACCGTCGCTACGCCGGCATCGGCGACATCATCAAAGTGACCGTGAAAGAAGCGATTCCGCGTGGCAAGGTGAAGAAAGGCCAGGTAATGACCGCTGTTGTGGTCCGTACCAAGCACGGCGTTCGTCGCCCTGACGGCTCGATCATCCGCTTCGACGGCAACGCCGCCGTCCTGCTGAACAACAAGCAGGAGCCGATCGGCACCCGTATCTTCGGGCCCGTGACCCGTGAACTGCGTTCCGAGAAGTTCATGAAGATCGTCTCGCTCGCCCCCGAAGTGCTGTAAGGAGAAGCCGTCATGCAAAAGATTCGTCGTGACGACGAGATCATCGTCATCGCCGGCAAGGACAAGGGCAAGCGTGGCAAGGTGCTCAAGGTTCTCGCTGACAGCCGTGTGCTGGTCAGTGGTGTAAACCTGATCAAGCGCCACACCAAGCCCAACCCCATGGCCGGTGTCCAGGGCGGTATCGTCGAGCGAGAGGCGCCTCTGCACCTCTCCAACGTGGCCATCTTCAATGGCGAAACCAACAAGGCTGATCGCGTTGGTTTCAAAGTTGAAGACGGTAAGAAAATTCGTGTCTTCAAGTCGACCCAAAAACCGGTTGATGCTTGAGAACTGCTAGGTAGATAACCATGGCACGACTGAAAGAGATTTACCGGAAAGAAATCGCGCCGAAGCTGAAGGAACAACTTCAGCTTGCGAACGTGATGGAAGTTCCGCGCATCACCAAAATCACCCTGAACATGGGTCTGGGCGAAGCGATCGGTGACAAGAAAATCATCGAAAACGCTGTAGCTGACCTGGAAAAGATCACTGGCCAGAAAGCCGTCGTGACCTACGCCCGCAAGTCCATTGCAGGCTTCAAGGTTCGTGAAGGTTGGCCGATCGGCGTCAAGGTCACCCTGCGCCGTGATCGCATGTACGAGTTCCTGGATCGTCTGCTGGCCATCTCCCTGCCGCGCGTGCGTGACTTCCGCGGCCTGAATGCCAAGTCCTTCGACGGTCGTGGCAACTACAGCATGGGTGTGAAAGAGCAGATCATCTTCCCGGAAATCGATTACGACAAAATCGATGCGCTGCGCGGTCTGGATATCACCCTGACCACCACCGCCCGTACGGATGACGAAGGTCGTGCTCTGCTGCGCGCCTTCAACTTCCCGTTCCGCAACTGATTGGAGTAGGAATATGGCCAAACAGAGCATGAAAAACCGCGAGCTGAAGCGTCAGCAGACGGTTGCTAAGTACGCTAAGAAGCGCGCTGAGCTGAAAGCTACCATTGCCAACCCGAACTCCACTCCGGAAGCTCGTTGGGAAGCCCAGGTAGCCCTGCAGAAGCAGCCGCGTGACGCCAGCGCCTCGCGCCTGCGTAACCGCTGCCGCATCACCGGTCGTCCGCACGGCGTTTACCGCAAGTTCGGCCTAGGCCGTAACAAGCTGCGTGAAGCTGCCATGCGCGGTGATGTACCCGGCCTGGTGAAAGCCAGCTGGTAATGATCGTCGGTTAGGCCGACCCTCCGGTCGGCCCAGCCCAGGTCATCTGAATCAAGCCCCCTTTGGGGCTTGATTCGTTTCTGGAGTATCTCTAGAATGTCCGGCTCGCCGAGTCTGGCCAAAATCCGTCCAGTGCTCGCGTGTGACACTAGCCGCAAGGCTATTTCTTTTTGTATCAGGAGCATCTAGCCCATGAGTATGCAGGACCCGTTAGCGGACATGCTAACTCGTATCCGTAATGCCCAGATGGCTGAAAAGTCTGTCGTAAGCATGCCGTCCTCCAAACTGAAGGTGGCAGTAGCCAGCGTTCTGAAGAACGAGGGTTACATCACGGGATACCAAGTCAGCAGCGACATCAAGCCTCTGCTGTCCATCGAGCTGAAGTACTTCGAAGGCCGTCCGGTAATCGAAGAGCTGAAGCGCGTAAGCCGTCCTGGTCTGCGCCAGTACAAATCCGTCGATCAGCTGCCGAAAGTACGTGGCGGTCTGGGCGTATCGATCGTTTCCACCAACAAAGGTGTGATGACTGATCGTGCTGCCCGCGCTGCTGGTGTTGGCGGCGAAGTGCTTTGCACTGTGTTCTAAGGGGGGTTGAAAGCATGTCTCGCGTTGCTAAGAACCCCGTCAAGCTGCCCGCTGGCGTAGAAGTCAAGATCGCCGGTCAGCAGCTCTCGGTGAAGGGTGCCAAAGGCGCTCTCGAACTGAAAGTGCATCCGTCTGTGGAAGTTCTGGAAGAATCCGGTGAGCTGCGTTTCGCTGCTCGCAACGGTGATCAGCAGAACCGCGCCATGGCCGGTACCACCCGTGCGCTGGTTAATAACATGGTGATCGGCGTCAGCCAGGGCTTCGAGCGCAAGCTCCAGCTGGTCGGCGTTGGTTACAAAGCTCAGGCCAAAGGTCAAACGCTGTCCCTGGCTCTCGGCTTCTCGCATCCGGTGGATTACGAACTGCCGCAAGGCATCACCGCTGAAACCCCCAGCCAGACCGATATCCTGATCAAGGGCATCGACAAGCAGCTGGTTGGTCAAGTGGCCGCTGAGATCCGCGACTTCCGTCCGCCGGAGCCTTACAAAGGCAAGGGTGTACGTTACGCGGACGAAGTCGTCCGTCGTAAAGAAGCTAAGAAGAAGTAGGGCATAGCAAATGAGCGTAAAGAAAGAAACTCGTCTGCGTCGCGCTCGCAAGGCACGCCTGAAAATGCGCGAGCTGGAAGCCGTACGCCTCTGCGTGTACCGCTCTTCCCAGCACATCTACGCCCAGGTCATTTCGGCCGACGGCGCCAAGGTCCTGGCCAGCGCCTCGACCCTGGACAAAGAACTGCGTGACGGCGCCACTGGCAACGTCGACGCGGCCAAGAAGGTTGGTCAGCTGGTTGCCGAGCGTGCTAAGGCCGCTGGCGTCACTCAGGTGGCATTCGATCGTTCTGGCTTCAAGTACCACGGCCGCGTCAAGGCGCTGGCTGATGCTGCTCGTGAAGGCGGGCTGGAGTTCTAAGTTATGGCAAATAACGAGCAAAAGCGCGACGAAGGCTACATCGAGAAGCTGGTTCAGGTTAACCGCGTTGCCAAGACCGTAAAAGGTGGTCGTATCTTCACCTTCACCGCACTGACTGTGGTTGGTGATGGCAAAGGTCGTGTTGGCTTCGGTCGTGGCAAGTCCCGCGAAGTGCCTGCTGCGATCCAGAAGGCGATGGAAGCTGCCCGCCGCAACATGATCCAGGTTGATCTGGATGGCACCACCCTGCAGTACCCGATCAAGTCCGCCCATGGCGCCTCCAAGGTGTTCATGCAGCCGGCTTCCGAAGGTACCGGTATCATCGCCGGCGGCGCCATGCGTGCCGTTCTGGAAGTGGCCGGTGTGCAGAACGTTCTGGCCAAGTGCTACGGTTCCACCAATCCGGTGAACGTGGTTTACGCCACCTTCAAGGGTCTGAAGAACATGCAGTCCCCTGAGTCCGTTGCGGCCAAGCGTGGTAAGAGCGTCGAGGAGATTCTCTAATCATGGCAACTGTCAAAGTGACGCTGGTCAAGAGCGTTAACGGCCGTCTGGCTAACCACAAGGCTTGCGTCAAAGGTCTCGGCCTGCGTCGCATTGGTCACACCGTAGAAGTTCAGGACACTCCTGAAAACCGCGGCATGATCAACAAGGCTTACTACCTTCTGCGTGTCGAGGGTTAATCCATGAAACTGAACGATCTGCGTTCCGCGCCGGGTGCCCGTCGCGAAAAGCACCGTCCGGGCCGTGGCATCGGTAGCGGTTTGGGTAAGACTGGTGGCCGTGGTCACAAAGGTCAGACCTCCCGCTCCGGTGGCACCATTGCTCCGGGCTTTGAAGGCGGTCAGCAGCCGCTGCACCGTCGTCTGCCGAAGTTCGGCTTCGTCTCCCTGAAGGCTATGGATCGCGCAGAAGTGCGTACTTCCGAGCTGGCCAAGGTCGAAGGCGACGTCATCACTCTGCAGGCGCTGAAGGATGCCAACGTGATTAACCAGAACGTACAGCGTGTGAAAATCATGCTGTCCGGCGACGTTACTCGCGCGGTCACCCTGAAAGGTATCGCCGCCACCAAGGGTGCGCGTGCGGCTATCGAAGCAGCTGGCGGTAAGTTCGAGGACTAAATGGCTAAGCAAGGTGCTCTCTCCGCGCTCAGCAATGGCGGGTTGTCCGAGCTCTGGGCTCGACTGCGTTTCCTGTTCCTGGCGATCATCGTCTACCGGATCGGTGCGCACATCCCAGTGCCCGGTATCAACCCTGACCGGCTGGCCGAGCTGTTCCGGCAGAACGAGGGGACCATTCTTAGCCTGTTCAACATGTTCTCTGGCGGCGCGCTGGAGCGGATGAGCATCTTTGCACTGGGGATCATGCCGTACATCTCGGCGTCGATCATCATGCAGCTCATGACCGCGATCAGTCCGCAGCTAGAGCAGTTGAAGAAGGAAGGTGAAGCTGGCCGTCGCAAGATCAGCCAGTACACCCGCTACGGCACTGTAGCCCTGGCATTGGTCCAGGCCATCGGCATGTCCGTTGGTCTGGCCAGTCAAGGCGTCGCTTTCTCGTCTGATTTCGGCTTCTACTTCGTGGCTGTCACCACCTTCGTGGCTGGTGCGATGTTCATGATGTGGCTGGGCGAGCAGATCACTGAGCGCGGTGTCGGCAACGGTATCTCGATGCTGATTTTTGCTGGCATCGTGGCCGGTCTGCCGAGGGCGATCGGGCAGTCTTTCGAGTCTGCACGTCAGGGCGATATCAACATCTTCGCTCTGGTCGCCATCGGGTTGTTGGCAGTAGCGATCATCGGTTTTGTGGTGTTCATTGAGCGTGGTCAGCGTCGCATCGCGGTGCACTACGCCAAGCGTCAGCAGGGCCGCAAGGTCTTCGCTGCGCAGACCAGCCACCTGCCGTTGAAGGTGAACATGGCCGGCGTTATCCCGGCTATTTTCGCCAGCAGCATCCTGCTGTTCCCGGCCTCTCTGGGCGCCTGGTTCGGTCAGTCCGAAAGCATGGGCTGGCTGCAGGACGTCGCACAGGCTATCGCTCCTGGTCAGCCGTTGAACATTTTGCTGTTTAGTGCAGGGATCGTATTCTTCTGCTTCTTCTACACAGCTCTGATGTTCAATCCGAAAGACGTGGCGGAGAACCTGAAGAAGTCCGGTGCCTTTATCCCGGGTATCCGACCGGGCGAGCAGTCGGCGCGCTATATCGATGGCGTACTGACCCGCTTGACCATGTTCGGTGCTCTGTACATGACGGCTGTTTGCCTGCTGCCCCAGTTCCTGGTGGTAGCAGCGAATGTACCGTTCTACCTTGGCGGGACCTCGTTGCTGATCGTGGTAGTGGTTGTTATGGACTTTATGGCCCAAGTACAATCCCACCTCGTTTCGCACCAGTACGAATCCCTGATGAAGAAAGCCAACCTGAAGGGCTACGGCAGCGGCATGCTCCGCTGACCCGGTTCCGTAAGGTTCTAGGAGTTACTGATGAAAGTTCGTGCATCGGTGAAAAAGCTGTGCCGCAACTGCAAGATCGTTCGTCGCGACGGTGTCGTTCGCGTGATCTGCAGCGCGGAACCGCGTCACAAGCAGCGCCAAGGCTGAGTGTGATTCACGCGTTATGAACCCGGCAGCTAGTGCGCTGCCGGGTTGATTATTCGTTTCTACAGCGCTAATATCTCGCGCCCTTTTCTTGGCTTCCGGGGCGTAGGTAGCTGTCAACTGGAGTTTCACTGAATGGCCCGTATTGCAGGCGTCAACATTCCAGATAACAAGCACACTGTTATCTCGCTGACCTACATCTACGGTGTTGGTCGCACCACTGCGCAGAAAATCTGCGCTGTCACCGGCGTAAACCCGGCGGCAAAGATCAAGGATCTCTCTGACGAGCAGATCGAACAGCTGCGTGGCGAAGTCGCGAAGCTCACCACTGAAGGTGACCTGCGTCGCGAAATCAACATGAACATCAAGCGTCTGATGGATCTGGGCTGCTACCGCGGTCTGCGTCATCGTCGCGGTCTGCCTGTTCATGGCCAGCGCACCAAGACCAACGCGCGTACCCGTAAGGGCCCGCGTAAGCCGATCCGCAAGTAATTGCGCCCGCGAATCGACAGGAATTAAGTCATGGCTAAGCCTGCTGCTCGTCCTCGTAAGAAAATCAAAAAGACAGTGGTGGATGGGATCGCCCATATCCACGCTTCTTTCAACAATACCATCGTTACCATCACTGATCGTCAGGGCAACGCTCTGTCCTGGGCGACCTCCGGTGGTTCCGGTTTCCGCGGCTCCCGTAAGAGCACCCCGTTCGCTGCCCAGGTTGCAGCCGAGCGCGCCGGTCAGGCTGCTCTGGAATACGGCCTGAAGAACCTCGACGTGAACGTCAAGGGCCCGGGTCCGGGTCGCGAATCCGCTGTGCGTGCACTGAACGCCTGCGGCTATAAGATCGCCAGCATCACCGACGTGACGCCTATCCCGCACAACGGGTGCCGTCCGCCGAAGAAGCGTCGCGTGTAAAAGGAGACAGTGAGAAATGGCTCGTTACATTGGTCCCAAGTGCAAACTGTCCCGTCGTGAAGGTACCGACCTCTTCCTGAAGAGTGGTGCTCGCGCGCTCGAATCCAAGTGCAACATCGAATCCGCTCCTGGTCAGCATGGCGCCCGTCGTGGCCGTCTCTCCGACTACGGCACCCAGCTGCGCGAAAAGCAGAAAGTACGCCGCATCTACGGTGTTCTGGAGCGTCAGTTCGGTAACTACTACAAAGAAGCTGCTGCCCGCAAAGGCGCTACCGGCGAAAACCTGCTGCAACTCCTCGAGTGCCGCCTGGACAACGTCGTGTACCGCATGGGCTTCGGCGCTACTCGTTCCGAGTCCCGTCAGCTGGTTTCCCACAAGGCCATCAGCGTGAACGGTCAGACCGTGAACGTTCCGTCCTACCAGGTCAAAGCTGGTGACGTGGTTGCCGTTCGCGAGAAGTCGAAGAACCAACTGCGTATCGTCCAGGCCCTCGAACTGTGCGCCCAGCGTGGCCGCGTGGAGTGGGTCGAGGTCGACGCAGACAAGAAGTCCGGCGTGTTCAAGAGCGTGCCGGCTCGCAGCGATCTGTCCGCCGACATCAACGAAAACCTGATTGTCGAGCTCTACTCCAAGTAAGGGCTAGAAAATAGGTGCATCCATGCAGAGTTCGGTAAATGAGTTCCTGACCCCCCGCCACATTGATGTGCAGGTGGTCAGTCCGACCCGCGCCAAGATCACGCTCGAGCCTCTCGAGCGTGGTTTCGGCCATACCCTGGGCAACGCGCTGCGTCGCATCCTGTTGTCCTCCATGCCTGGCTGTGCAGTAGTCGAGGCCGAAATCGACGGCGTACTCCATGAGTACAGTGCCATCGAGGGTGTTCAGGAAGATGTCATCGAGATCCTCCTGAACCTCAAAGGCCTGGCTATCAAGCTGCACGGCCGTGACGAAGTAACGCTGAACCTTTCGAAGAAAGGCTCGGGCGTGGTCACTGCTGCCGATATTCAGCTGGATCATGATGTCGAAATCGTCAACGGCGACCACGTGATCGCCAACCTGGCGGAAAACGGCGTCCTGAACATGAAGCTCAAGGTGTCCCGCGGCCGTGGCTATGAGCCCGCCGACGCGCGCCAGAGCGACGAAGACGAGAGCCGCAGCATCGGTCGTCTGCAGCTCGACGCCTCGTTCAGTCCCGTCCGCCGTGTTGCATACGTGGTTGAAAACGCCCGTGTGGAGCAGCGCACCAACCTGGACAAGCTGGTCATCGATCTGGAAACCAACGGCACCCTGGACCCTGAAGAGGCCATCCGTCGTGCCGCTACCATCCTGCAACACCAACTGGCTGCGTTCGTCGACCTGAAGGGCGACAGCGAGCCGGTCGTGGTTGAGCAGGAAGACGAGATCGATCCGATCCTGCTTCGTCCGGTTGATGACCTCGAGCTGACCGTACGTTCGGCCAACTGCCTGAAGGCGGAGAACATCTACTACATCGGTGACCTGATTCAGCGCACCGAAGTAGAGCTGTTGAAGACTCCGAACCTGGGCAAGAAGTCCCTGACCGAGATCAAGGACGTCCTGGCCTCCCGTGGTCTGTCCCTCGGCATGCGCCTCGACAACTGGCCGCCGGCAAGTCTCAAGAAGGACGACAAGGCGACTGCCTGATCGTCCGTAATCACCGAACGTAGAAGTTTGGTAAGGAATTGAACCATGCGTCATCGTAAAAGTGGCCGTCACCTCAGCCGCACCAGCGCACACCGCAAGGCCATGTTCCAGAACATGGCGGTGTCGCTGTTCGAGCACGAACTGATCAAAACCACCCTGCCGAAAGCCAAGGAACTGCGCCGCGTTGCCGAGCCGCTGATCACCCTGGCCAAGGAAGACAGCGTTGCCAACCGTCGTCTCGCTTTCGACCGTACCCGTTCGAAAGCTGCCGTAGGCAAACTGTTCAACGATCTGGGCAAGCGCTACGCCAACCGTCAGGGCGGCTACCTGCGCATCCTGAAGTGCGGTTTCCGCGCTGGCGACAACGCTCCCATGGCTTACGTCGAGCTGGTTGACCGTCCGGTCGCTGGTGAAGTCGAAGCTGCTGCCGAGTAAGTCGGTCGTTGCATGAAAAACCGGGCCTTGTGCCCGGTTTTTTTATGCCTGTTCAATTAGCTGATATCTATCGATTGGTTGATCTTAATAAATTGGAGCCAATTTCTGGCTGAATCGATACTCCTGCTCATCCGGTCACGCCGGAATCAAAAGAGCCCATAAGGAGAAGTTGCATGAGCCAGAAGCCGATTCTCACCACGACCGCCGGTAATCCGGTTGCGGATAACCAGAATTCCCTCAGTGCCGGGCCGCGCGGGCCGCTGTTGCTTCAGGACTACCACCTGATCGAGAAGCTGGCCCACCAAAACCGCGAGCGCATTCCGGAGCGCGTTGTGCACGCCAAAGGCTGGGGCGCCTACGGCACGTTGACCATCACGAACGACATTACCCGCTACAGCAAGGCTTCGGTGTTCTCCGAGGTTGGCAAGAAGACCCAGGTGCTCGCGCGCTTCTCCACCGTCGCCGGTGAGCTCGGAGCGGCCGATGCCGAGCGCGATGTGCGCGGCTTCGCCCTGAAGTTCTATACCGAGCAAGGCAACTGGGATGTGGTGGGCAACAACACCCCCATTTTCTTCATCCGCGACCCGCTCAAATTCCCCGACTTCATTCACACCCAGAAGCGCCATCCGAAGACCAACCTGCGCTCCAGCACCGCGGCCTGGGATTTCTGGTCGCTGTCTCCGGAAAGCCTGCACCAGGTGACGATCCTGATGTCGGACCGCGGACTGCCCACCGACGTGCGCCATATCAACGGGTACGGTTCGCACACCTACAGCTTCATCAACGCAGCCAACGAGCGCTTCTGGGTCAAGTTCCACTTCAAGACGCTGCAGGGCCACAAGCACTGGACCAACGACGAGGCCGCTGAAGTGGTTGGTCGGAGTCGTGAAACCACGCAGGAGGACCTGTTCTACAGCATCGAGAACGGCGATTTCCCGAAGTGGCGCTTCTGCATCCAGATCATGACTGAGGAGCAGGCCCGCAACACCCGCTATAACCCGTTCGACCTGACCAAGGTCTGGCCCCATGGGGAGTTCCCGCTGATCGAAGTGGGCATCCTGGAGCTGAATCGCAACGCGGAAAATTACTTCGCCGAGATCGAACAGGCTGCCTTCTCGCCCTCCAACGTCGTGCCTGGCATTGGCCATTCGCCCGACAAGATGCTCCAGGCTCGCGTATTCAGCTACGCCGATGCGCATCGCTACCGCCTGGGTACCCATTACGAGGCGCTGCCGGTGAACGCGCCGAAATGCCCTGTCCACCACTATCACAAGGACGGTGCGATGCGTTTCTTCGCCGGCAGCCAGCACCCGGACGCCTACTACGAGCCAAACTCGTTTGGTGGCCCGGCGCAGGCTACGGAGTATGCCGAGCCGGCATTGGCAATCGATGGCGCTGCCGATCGCTATGACCACCGCGATGGCAATGACGATTACAGCCAGCCGCGCGCTTTGTTCCAGTTGTTCGATGAAGGACAGCGGCAGCGGCTGTTCGCGAATATCGCCGGGTCCATGGCGGGCGTGCCTCAGTTCATCATCGACCGCCAACTGGCGCACTTCGACAAGGTTCACCCGGACTACGGCAACGGAGTTCGCGCGGCTCTGGCAGCCGGCAACTGATCGGTATCTCTCCCTGAATGAAAAAGGCCGGGCATTACTGCCCGGCCTTTTTTCGTCGCGTCGCCTGGATCAGGCCCGATCGCGCTCCAGCAACGGCTTGAGGAAGCGGCCGGTGTGGGATTGCGGCATTTCCGCGACGTCCTCCGGCGTACCGGTGGCGATGATCTGGCCACCCTTGGAACCGCCTTCCGGCCCAAGGTCCACCAGCCAGTCGGCGGTCTTGATCACGTCCAGGTTGTGCTCGATGACCACGACCGTATTGCCGTGGTCACGCAGGCGATGCAGCACGTCCAGCAGTTGCTGGATATCCGCGAAGTGCAGGCCGGTGGTGGGCTCGTCGAGGATGTACAGCGTCTTGCCGGTATCGCGCTTGGACAGCTCGCGGGACAGCTTGACCCGCTGCGCCTCGCCGCCGGATAGCGTGGTCGCACTCTGCCCGAGCTTGATGTACGACAGGCCGACGTCCATCAGCGTCTGCAGCTTGCGGGCGATGGCCGGGACGGCGTCGAAGAACTCGCGCGCGTCCTCGATGGTCATGTCCAGCACCTCGGTGATGCTCTTGCCCTTGTAGCGGACTTCCAGGGTTTCGCGGTTGTAGCGCTTGCCCTTGCAGACGTCGCAGGGAACATAGATGTCCGGCAGGAAGTGCATCTCCACCTTGATCACACCGTCGCCCTGGCAGGCCTCGCAGCGGCCGCCCTTCACGTTGAAGGAGAAACGCCCTGGGCCGTAGCCACGGGAACGGGACTCCGGCACACCGGCGAACAGCTCGCGGATCGGCGTGAACAGGCCGGTGTAGGTGGCCGGGTTGGAACGCGGCGTCCGGCCGATGGGGCTCTGGTCGATGTCCACCACCTTGTCCAGGTGCTGCAGGCCATCGAAGCTATCGTGGGACGAAGCCTCCAGCGAGGTGGCACCATTCAGCGCGGTGGCGGTGATGGGGAACAGGGTGTTGTTGATCAGGGTCGACTTGCCCGAGCCGGATACGCCGGTCACGCAGGTCAGCAGGCCCACCGGAATCTCCAGGTTCACCTGCTGCAGGTTGTTGCCGCTGGCGCCCTTGAGCTTGAGGGACTTCTTCTTGTCGCGGGGGGTACGGTTGGCCGGCACTTCGATCTTCACCCGCCCGGACAGGTACTTGCCGGTCAGCGAGTTCGGGTGAGCCATGACCTCATCCGGAGTGCCCTCGGCGACGATCTGGCCGCCGTGCACGCCGGCGCCTGGGCCGATGTCCACCACATAGTCGGCGAGGCGGATCGCATCCTCGTCGTGCTCGACCACGATCACCGTATTGCCCAAGTTGCGCAGGTGGGTGAGGGTGGCCAGCAGGCGCTCGTTGTCGCGCTGGTGGAGGCCGATGGAGGGCTCATCGAGGATGTACATCACCCCCACGAGGCCGGCGCCGATCTGGCTGGCCAGGCGAATGCGCTGGGCCTCGCCGCCGGAGAGGGTATCCGCGCTGCGATCCAGGGTGAGGTAGTCGAGGCCCACGTTGACCAGGAACTGAAGGCGCTCGCGGATTTCCTTGAGGATCTTCTCGGCAATCTCGCCACGTCGGCCGGTCAGGCTCAGGACGCCGAAGTAGTCGGCCGCTTCGCCCACCGGAAGGCTAGTGACCGCCGGCAGGGTCTTGTCGCCAACCCAGACATGGCGTGCCTCGCGGCGCAGGCGCGTGCCACGGCAGTCGGGGCAGGGCTGGGTGCTGAGGAACTTGGCCAGCTCTTCGCGCACAGTCGCCGATTCGGTTTCGCGGTAGCGGCGTTCCAGGTTCGGGATGATTCCCTCGAACGGGTGGGAGCGCTTGACGATATCGCCGCGGTCGTTGAGGTAGCGGAAGTCGACATCCTCGCGGCCGCTACCGAAGAGGATCACTTTCTGGTGCTCGGCGGAGAGCTGGTCGAAGGGCTTCTCCAGACTGAAGCCGTAATGTGCGGCCAGGGAGCCGAGCATCTGGAAGTAGTAGACGTTGCGCCGGTCCCAGCCGCGGATGGCGCCCTCGGCCAGGGTCAGCTCGCCATTGACCAGGCGTTTGGCGTCGAAGAACTGCTTCACGCCCAGGCCGTCGCAGGTGGGGCAGGCACCAGCCGGGTTGTTGAAGGAGAACAGCTTGGGCTCAAGCTCGCTGATGGAGTGGCCGCAATGGGGGCAGGCGAAGCGCGCGGAGAAGATGATCTCGTCGCCTTCCTCGTCGTCCATGGGCGCCACCAGGGCGATGCCGTCGGCCAGGTTGATGGCCGTTTCGAAGGATTCCGCTAGGCGCTGCTGCAGGTCGCCACGCACCTTGAAGCGGTCGACCACCACGTCGATGGAGTGCTTCTTCTGCTTGTCCAGCTTGGGCAGCTCATCCAGCTCGTACAGCTTGCCGTTCACGCGGGCACGCACGAAGCCCTGGGCGCGCAGTTCCTCGAACACGGCCAGGTGTTCGCCCTTGCGCTCGCGAACCACCGGGGCCAGCAGCATCAGCTTGCGGCCTTCGGGCAGGGCGAGCACCTGGTCGACCATTTGGCTGACCGTCTGGGCTTCCAGCGGCACATCGTGGTCCGGGCAGCGCGGCGTACCGACGCGGGCATAGAGCAGGCGCAGGTAGTCGTAGATCTCGGTGATGGTGCCGACGGTGGAGCGCGGGTTGTGGGAGGTGGACTTCTGCTCGATGGAAATCGCCGGCGACAGGCCTTCGATGGTGTCCACATCGGGCTTTTCCATCATCGACAGGAACTGCCGGGCATAGGCCGACAGGGACTCCACATAGCGGCGCTGGCCCTCGGCGTAGAGGGTATCGAAGGCCAGCGACGACTTGCCCGAACCGGACAGGCCGGTGATCACGATCAGCTTGTCGCGGGGCAGGGTGAGGTCGACGTTCTTCAGGTTATGGGTACGTGCCCCACGGATCAGGATCTTGTCCACAACGGCCTCACTTGGCGGGCGGAAACCCGCGATTATACGGCCCGCCGCTTGAACGCGGCAAAGCGTCACAAGCGTGTCGCAATTCGCCGGGACTGCTAGAATGCGCGGCATTTTTCAGGCACCGGCGACAGCCGGGCACCCAGGACGGGTGGCCAGCCAGACAGGGGCGCATGACGCAGCTCCCGATCGCTTTCCCTCGAGGCACCTATGCACGATTCCCACTCAGAACGCATGAGCGGCAGCGAAACGCGCGCAGCCAGCGGCCTGGCCCTGGTGTTTGCGTTCCGCATGCTCGGCATGTTCATGGTATTGCCAGTGCTGGCCACCTACGGCCAGGACCTTGCCGGCGCCACCCCGGCCCTGATCGGCCTGGCCATCGGCGCTTATGGTCTGACCCAGGCAGTACTGCAGATTCCCTTCGGCGTCATTTCCGACCGCATCGGCCGTCTGCCGGTGATCTACATTGGCCTGCTGATCTTCGCTGCCGGTGCAGCCCTGGCGGCCAATGCCGACTCCATCTGGGGCGTGATCGCTGGCCGCGTGCTGCAGGGCGCCGGCGCCATTTCCGCCGCAGTGATGGCCCTGCTGTCCGACCTCACCCGCGAACAGCACCGTACCAAGGCGATGGCCATGATCGGCATGAGCATCGGCGTGTCCTTCGCCGTTGCCATGGTGGTCGGGCCGCTGCTGACCCGTGCCTTCGGCCTGTCCGGGCTGTTCTGGGCCACCGCCGTCATGGCGCTGTTCGGCATCGTGATCATCGCCACCATGGTGCCGCGTGCCGCCCACCCGCTGCAGCACCGTGAGTCCGGCGTGGCGCGGCAGGCGCTGCTGCCCACCCTCCGGCACCCGGACCTGCTGCGCCTGGACTTCGGCATCCTCGCCCTGCACGCCGTCCTCATGGCCAGCTTCGTCGCGCTGCCACTGGCATTGGTTGAGAAAGCCGGCCTGCCCAAGGAAGAGCACTGGTGGGTTTACCTCACCGCGCTGCTGGTGGGTTTCTTCGGCATGGTTCCCTTCATCATCTACGGCGAAAAGAAGCGCCAGATGAAGCGTGTGCTGGTCGGTGCGGTCGCCGTGCTCTGTGCCTGCGAGCTGTTCTTCTGGCAGTTCGGCGACAGTCTGCGTGCGCTGGTGTTCGGCGCCATCGTCTTCTTCACCGCGTTCAACCTGTTGGAGGCGTCGCTGCCGTCGCTGATCAGCAAGGTGGCGCCGGCCGGCGGCAAGGGCACCGCCATGGGCGTGTACTCCACCAGCCAGTTCCTCGGAGCGGCTGTAGGGGGCATTTTCGGCGGCTGGCTGTTCCAGCACGGCGGCCTGTCGACGGTGTTCGTCGGTTGTGCGGTGGTCTGTGCGATTTGGTTGGCCATTGCTGTTACTATGCGTGAACCTCCGTACGTAACCAGCCTGCGCCTGCCGCTAGGCGCCGCCGCTGTAGCCGATAGCGGCCTGGTTGCGCGTTTGTTGGCACTGCCCGGAGTGGCGGATGCCGTCGTGGTGGCCGAAGAGGCGGCCATCTATATCAAAGTGGATTCTGAAAAACTGGACCGCACATCCCTGGAGCGCCTGATCGAATCGGGCCCGGAATGTGCTGAAGCCTAGGAGAACGTCATGGCCCGTGGGGTTAACAAAGTCATTCTGGTTGGTAACGTCGGTGGTGATCCGGAAACCCGCTATCTGCCCAACGGCAACGCGGTGACCAACATCACCCTGGCCACCAGCGAGTCCTGGAAGGACAAGCAGACCGGCCAGCAGCAGGAGCGTACCGAATGGCACCGCGTGGTGTTCTTCGGCCGTCTCGCCGAAATCGCCGGCGAATACCTGCGCAAGGGCTCGCAAGTCTACGTCGAAGGTGCCCTGCGCACCCGTGAGTGGGAAAAGGACGGCGTAAAGCGCTACACCACCGAGATCGTGGTCGACATCAACGGCCAGATGCAGCTGCTCGGCGGCCGTCCTGGCAGCGAAGGCGACGCCCCGCGCGCTCCGCGCCCGCAGCGTGAGCCGCAGCAGTCCGCCCCGCAGCAGCGCCCGGCTCCGCAACCCGCCGCTCAACCGGCTCCGGACTACGACAGCTTCGACGACGACATCCCGTTCTGAGTCGAATCGCGTAAGCGGAAAGACAAAGGCGCAGCCCTCGGGCTGCGCCTTTTTCGTTTCTGGAGCCGAGCGAGGGAACGGTAGATGAGTGTCATCGTACAACTCGCTGGGCTATGATGGACCCTCAGTTTTCACCGGAACCGACCTTCGTGATAGACAACCCAAGCACCCAGCCACGCCCGCGCCGCAAGCATCGCAGCCTGGCGCAGGAGTTGGTGAACGAGCTCTCCCAACAGATTCAGAATGGCGTGATCAAGCGGGGCGAAAAGCTGCCCACCGAGTCCGCCATCATGGAAGCCCAGGGAGTCAGCCGCACCGTGGTGCGCGAGGCTATCTCGCGGCTGCAGGCGTCGGGACTGGTGGAGACCCGCCACGGCATCGGCACCTTTGTGCTGGATACACCTAGCCCCATGGGGTTCCGTATCGATCCGGCGACCATCGTCACTCTGCGCGATGTCATGGCCATCCTCGAACTGCGCATCAGCCTGGAAGTGGAGTCCGCCGGGCTGGCCGCCCAGCGTCGTACGCCGGAGCAACTGGCGACGATGCGCGAAGCCCTGGACACCTTCCTCAAGGCCGCCCATGGCACCGACGCGGTGGCCTCGGACTTCCAGTTCCACCTGCAGATTGCACTGGCCACGGGCAATCGCTATTTCACCGACATCATGACCCACCTGGGCACCAGCATCATTCCGCGGACGCGGCTCAATTCGGCGCGTATCGCCCATGATGACCGGGAGCACTACCTCGCTCGCCTGAGTCGCGAACACGAGGACATCTACGAAGCCATCGCCCGTCAGGACAGCGACGCGGCCCGCGCGGCCATGCGCCTGCACCTGACCAACAGTCGCGAGCGGCTGCGCCAGGCGCACGAAGAAGCCGAGAAGGCCCGGCAGGGCTGAGGACATTCCGCGCAGAGCAAGGGCCGCATCGAGCGGCCCTTTTTATTTGGACGTCGAAGGTCTGGTGCGCCGCGCGCACCGGTGGTGGGACGTTGCCCGGTGCTGATCCAGCGGTGGTGCGCACAGCGCACCCTGCAGTCAGTCGTGCGCCCGGGGAAAAGGGCGCAACTTTTTTCCGTCGGGGAGTTGTCCTACAAGATTTGCTGTTATATGTTGTCGTACAACTGATTTGGATTGCCGCAGGGTCGAATGGCCTGGCCACAGATGGCCACCTGCGCAGTCGTCGATTCATCCGTATCCGGCATGCTCAAGGGCTAATGCCTTGATTTAGAGCATTTGTGCGGCAGGGAAGCGGGTAGGGCGCGTCACACCGAGATAGCGGGCGATGAGCGCACAGGAGGATGAACGGCGATTGGCAGTATCTTTAGTTGTACGATAACGTATCTCTCGGGCCGGTTTACCCCGGTCTTACTCAAACCGCTTCGCAGGGTGCTCGAATAATGAATCCACAAGAACTCAAGTCCATCCTCTCCTCCGGGCTGCTGTCCTTCCCCGTTACCGACTTCGACGCTGCCGGCAACTTCAACGCCGCAAGCTATGCCCGTCGCCTGGAATGGCTGGCTCCCTACGGTGCCTCGGCGCTTTTTGCCGCGGGCGGTACCGGCGAATTCTTCTCCCTGGCGCCGGATGAGTACTCCTCCGTCATCAAGACTGCCGTCGACACCTGCGCCGGTAGCGTCCCGATCCTCGCCGGCGTCGGCGGCCCGACCCGCCTGGCCATCCAGTACGCACAGGAGGCCGAGCGCCTCGGCGCCAAGGGCTTGCTGCTGCTGCCGCACTACCTGACCGAAGCCAGCCAGGAAGGTGTGGCCGCTCACGTCGAGCAAGTCTGCAAGTCGGTGAACATCGGTGTGGTGGTCTACAACCGCAACGTCTGCCGCCTGACCCCGGCCCTGCTGGAGCAACTGGCCGAGCGCTGCCCGAACCTGATTGGCTACAAGGACGGCCTGGGCGACATCGAGCTGATGGTTTCCATCCGCCGCCGCCTCGGCGACCGCTTCAGCTACCTGGGCGGCCTGCCCACCGCCGAAGTCTATGCCGCGGCCTACAAGGCCCTGGGCGTTCCGGTCTATTCCTCCGCCGTTTTCAACTTCATCCCGAAGACCGCGATGGACTTCTACAAGGCCGTCGCCGCTGACGACCACGAAACCGTGGGCAAACTGATCGACGACTTCTTCCTGCCGTACCTGGACATCCGTAACCGCCGCGCTGGCTATGCCGTGAGCATCGTCAAGGCCGGTGCGCGCATCGCCGGTTACGACGCAGGTCCCGTTCGCGCTCCGCTGACCGACCTGCTGCCCGACGAGTACGAGCGCCTCGCCGCGCTGATCGACGCCCAGGGCGCGCAGTGATCCGCAACCAGGAGAAGGCTCGTGACTGAGAAACGCTTCGACAACTACATAGGCGGGGAGTGGGTGGCCGGCAGCGGTTACTCGCGCAACATCAACCCCTCCGACCTCTCCGACTGCCTGGGCGAATTCGCCCAGGCCGACGCGGCCCAGGTGGCCCAGGCCATCGAAGCCGCCCGTGCGGCCTTTCCGGCCTGGTCGGTCTCCGGCATCCAGGCCCGCGCCGACGCCCTCGACAAGGTGGGCAGCGAGATCCTCTCCCGCCGCGAGGAGTTGGGCACGCTGCTGGCCCGGGAAGAGGGCAAGACCCTGCCCGAAGCCATCGGCGAGGTGGCTCGCGCCGGCAACATCTTCAAGTTCTTCGCCGGTGAATGCCTGCGCCTGAACGGCGAGATCGTGCCGTCCGTACGCCCCGGCGTGTCGGTGGAAGTCACCCGTGAACCCCTGGGCGTGATTGGACTGATCACCCCCTGGAACTTCCCCATCGCCATTCCGGCCTGGAAGATCGCGCCGGCGCTGGCCTACGGCAACTGCGTGGTGTTCAAACCGGCCGATCTGGTGCCGGGCAGCGCCTGGGCCCTGGCCGAGATCATCTCCCGCGCCGGCTTCCCTGCCGGGGTGTTCAACCTGGTGATGGGCAGCGGCCGAGTGGTCGGCGACGCCATGGTCAATGACGCTCGCGTCGATGGCATCAGCTTCACCGGCTCCGTCGGTGTAGGCCGCAGCATCGCCGCCACCTGCGTCGCCCGTGGCGCCAAGGTGCAGCTGGAAATGGGCGGCAAGAACCCGCAGGTGATCCTCGACGACGCTGACCTCAAGACCGCCGTCGAACTCGCTGTCCAGAGCGCCTTCTACTCCACCGGCCAGCGCTGCACCGCCAGCAGCCGGCTGATCGTCACCGCCGGCATCCACGACCGCTTCGTCGAGGCCATGGCCGAGCGCATGCGTTCGATCCGTGTCGGTCACGCCCTGCGTACCGGCATCGACATCGGCCCAGTGGTGTCCCAGGCCCAACTGGAGCAGGACCTGCGCTACATCGACATCGGCCGCGACGAAGGTGCGCGCCTGGTGGCCGGTGGTGAACGCGTGAGCTGCGACACCGATGGCTACTTCCTCGCCCCGGCACTGTTCGCCGACAGCGAGGCGGGCATGCGCATCAGCCGTGAGGAAATCTTCGGCCCGGTGGCCAACGTCATTCGCGTAGCTGGCTACGAAGAGGCGCTGGCGCTGGCCAATGACACCGAGTTCGGTCTTTCAGCCGGTATCGCCACCACCTCGCTCAAGTACGCCAACCACTTCAAGCGCCACGCCCAGGCCGGGATGGTCATGGTCAACCTGCCCACTGCCGGGGTGGATTACCACGTGCCGTTCGGAGGCCGCAAAGGTTCGTCCTACGGGCCTCGCGAGCAGGGTCGCTACGCCCAGGAGTTCTACACCACGGTGAAGACCACCTACATCGCAGGCTGATCCGACGCATCGGAAAACGCGGGGCAGGGCCTGCCCCGCGCTTCAACAGGGACTACCGGTACAACAACAAGCACAGGTAGGAATTGGTCGTGAAGATCAAACGAATCAGAGTCACCCCCATCGCCTTCCGCGATGCGCCGCTGCTCAATGCCAGCGGTATCCACGAGCCCTTCGCGCTGCGCTCGATCATCGAGGTGGAGAGCGACAACGGCTACATCGGCCTTGGCGAAAGCTACGGCGACGCGCCAGTCCTCGCGGTATTGCAGGCCATGCAGGACAGCCTGGTCGGGCTGGACGCCTTCGACCTGAACGGTCTGCGTGCCCGCGTCATCCAGACCGTCGCTGCCCTCGGTCCGGCCGAAGCCGGTGCCGAACTTGCCCCGGGCTCGCACCCCAGCAAGCAGGTGGCCAACGCCTATTCCGCCTTCGAGGTCGCTTTCCTCGACCTTCAGGCGCGCTCGCTGAACATCCCTCTGGTGGATCTGCTGGGCGGTGCCGTGCGCACCGAAGTGCCCTTCAGCGCCTACCTCTTCTTCAAGTACGCCAAGCACATCGACGCGCCCTACGCGCCGGACTCCTGGGGCGAGGCCCTCAGCGCGGAGCAGATCGTCGCCCAGGCCGCTCGCATGATCGAAGCCCACGGCTTCCAGAGCATCAAGCTGAAGGCCGGCGCCCTGGAACCGGAACACGAAGTCGCCTGCATCAAGGCGCTGAAGAAGGCCTTCCCCAACCATCCGCTGCGCATTGATCCCAACGGTAACTGGTCTCTGGAAACCGCCTTGCGCATGGCCGAACTGCTGGGCGACGACCTGGAGTACTACGAGGACCCCACCCCCGGCCTAGACGGTATGGCCGAGCTGCACCGGCGCACCGGCATGCCGCTCGCCACCAACATGGTGGTCACCGACTTCGAGGAATTCCGCCGCAGCGTGGCGCTGAACAGCGTGCAGATCGTCCTCGCCGACCACCACTACTGGGGCGGCCTGCGTGACACCCAGGCGCTGGCGCGGATGTGCGACACCTTCGGCCTCGGCCTGTCGATGCACTCCAACTCGCACCTGGGCATCAGCCTGATGGCGATGGCCCATGTGGCCGCCTCCGTCCCCAACCTCACCTATGCCTGCGACACCCACTACCCCTGGCAGGAGGAGGACGAGGAGGTCATCAAGGGCGGCAAGCTGCCGATTCGCAATGGCTGCGTGAGCATCACCCGTGCGCCGGGGCTGGGCGTGGAACTGGACCAGGACCAGCTGGCCAAACTCCATGAGCAGTACCTGTCCATCGACATCCGAAGTCGCGACGACGCACGGCAGATGCGCAAGTACGACCCGGCCTGGAAAATCAGGAAGCCGAGGTTCTGACCCCGTCCGCTGCCTGCGGAATGCAACATGACACTCGCGCGGTCATCCCGCGCGGGCTCTTCGACAAGAACAATTCAGAGAGAAGAACCATGGGCGAAGTACTCAAACAATCCCGTGTGCGTTACCTGATCCTGCTCATGCTGTTCCTGGTGACCACGATCAACTACGCCGACCGCGCCACCATCTCCATCGCCGGCTCCGCCATCCAGAAAGAGCTTGGCATCGACGCCGTCATGCTCGGCTACATCTTCTCCGCCTTCGGCTGGGCCTATGTGCTCGGCCAGATCCCGGGCGGCTGGCTGCTGGACCGCTTCGGCTCCAAGCGCGTCTACGCCTTCAGCATCTTCACCTGGTCGGTGTTCACCCTCCTGCAGGGCTTCGTCGACGTGGTGCCGATCGCCTGGTCGGTGGCGACCCTGTTCCTGTTGCGCTTCCTGGTGGGCTTCGCCGAGGCGCCGTCCTTCCCGGGCAACGCGCGCATCGTCGCCGCCTGGTTCCCCACCGCCGAGCGTGGCACCGCGTCCGCCATCTTCAACTCCGCCCAGTACTTCGCCACCGTGATCTTCGCCCCGCTGATGGGCTGGATCGTCCACAGCCTGGGCTGGGAACACGTGTTCATCGTCATGGGCACCATCGGCATCCTGTTCTCCGGCGTGTGGCTGAAGTTCATCTACAACCCCAAGGAACACCCGCTGATCAACCAGGCCGAGATCGACCATATCGCCAGCAACGGCGCCCTGGTGGACATGGACCAGAACCGTCGCCTGCCGGGCAACGGTCCGAAGTGGGATCACATCAAGCAGCTGGTGAGCAACCGCATGATGGCGGGTATCTACCTGGGCCAGTTCTGCATCAACGCGCTCACCTACTTCTTCCTCACCTGGTTCCCGGTCTACCTGGTGCAGGAGCGCGGCATGACCATCCTCAAGGCCGGCATCATCGCCTCCTTGCCGGCCATCTGCGGCTTCGTCGGCGGCGTACTGGGCGGGGTGATTTCCGACTGGCTGCTGCGCCGTGGCCACTCCCTCAGCGTGGCGCGCAAGACCCCGATCGTCGGCGGCATGCTGCTGTCCATGAGCATGATCCTGTGCAACTACGTGGACGCCGACTGGATGGTGGTGGGCTTCATGGCCCTGGCCTTCTTCGGCAAGGGCATCGGCGCCCTCGGCTGGGCGGTGATGTCGGATACCGCACCCAAGCAGATCGCCGGCCTGGCCGGTGGCATCTTCAACACCTGCGGCAACCTGTCGTCCATCACCACCCCGATCGTCATCGGCTACATCATCGCCGCGACCGGCTCCTTCAAGTGGGCCCTGGTGTTCGTTGGCATCAACGCCTTCCTCGCCGCCTTCAGCTACCTGTTCATCGTCGGCGAGATCAAGCGCGTGGAACTCAAGGGCGTAAAGCCTGAAACCGGCACCACGGCGGCTGCTTCCGAAGCCCCCGCCGCCAGCCCGGTCCGTTAACCCGAGAAGGACAGCAAGATGACCCAGCACCAACTGCCCAGCAGCACTCCGCGCATCACCGAGC
Organism: Pseudomonas sp. BN411; assembly: GCF_029871235.1. GTDB lineage: Bacteria > Pseudomonadota > Gammaproteobacteria > Pseudomonadales > Pseudomonadaceae > Metapseudomonas. The sequence goes on along the minus strand of NZ_SSOM01000036.1, from coordinate 116,321 downwards.
TCACCGTCGTGCCGGTGGCCGGTCAGGACAGCATGCTGCTCAACCTCAGCGGCGCCCACGGTCCGTATTTCACCCGCAACGTGGTGATCCTCAAGGACAACGCCGGCCACGTTGGCGTCGGTGAGGTGCCCGGCGGCGAAGCCATCCGCCAGACCCTCGAAGATGCCCGGAGCCTGCTGGTGGGCCAATCCATCGGCAACTACCAGCGCCTGCTCAACCAGGTGCGCCAGGCCTTCGCCGACCGCGACTCCGGCGGCCGTGGCCTGCAGACCTTCGATCTGCGCATCGCCATCCACGCCGTCACGGCGCTGGAGTCCGCACTGCTCGACCTGCTCGGCCAGCACCTGGAAGTGCCGGTAGCGGCCCTGCTCGGCGAAGGCCAGCAGCGCGACGAAGTGGAGATGCTCGGCTACCTGTTCTACGTCGGCGACCGCAACAAGACCGACCTCGACTACCGCAGCGAAGCCGATGCCGACGACGCCTGGTTCCGCCTGCGCAACGAAGAAGCGCTGACCCCGGAGACCGTGGTTCGCCTGGCCGAGGCCGCCCATGCCCGCTATGGCTTCAACGACTTCAAGCTCAAGGGCGGCGTGCTGCGCGGTGAAGAGGAAATTGAAGCCGTGACCGCACTGGCCGAACGCTTCCCCGACGCGCGCATCACCCTCGACCCGAACGGCGCCTGGTCCCTGAAGGAAGCCATCGCCCTGTGCCGTGACCAGCACCATGTGTTGGCCTACGCCGAGGACCCCTGCGGCGCCGAGAACGGCTATTCCGGCCGCGAAGTGATGGCCGAGTTCCGCCGTGCCACCGGCCTGCCCACCGCCACCAACATGATCGCCACCGACTGGCGCCAGATGGGCCACGCCATCTCCCTGCAGTCGGTGGACATCCCGTTGGCCGACCCGCATTTCTGGACCATGCAGGGTTCGGTGCGGGTGGCGCAGATGTGCAACGACTGGGGCCTGACCTGGGGCTCGCACTCCAACAACCACTTCGACATCTCCCTGGCCATGTTCACCCATGTCGCCGCGGCGGCACCGGGCAAGATCACCGCCATCGACACCCACTGGATCTGGCAGGACGGCCAGCGCCTGACCAAGGAGCCGCTGCGCATCAAGGGCGGCAAGGTCGCGGTGCCACAAAAGCCGGGCCTGGGTGTCGAACTGGATATGGACGAGCTGGCCCGCGCTCACGCGCTGTACAAGGCCAAGGGGCTTGGAGCGCGCGATGACGCCATCGCCATGCAGTACCTGGTGCCGAACTGGACCTTCAACAACAAGCGTCCCTGCCTGGTGCGTTAGCCGGGCTGTGGGAGCGATTTCAATCGCGAATGTAGGGTGGATATCGCTCTTCATATCCACCATCGCCGCCGATCCCACCTTCGATGGTGGATCGGTGAAGCGTGATCCACCCTACGCATCGTTCACCGCCGTGAAACCAGAACAACAACGGAGTCAGCCATGCAGTTGATCCAACACCAGGACTCCCCGCGCCACGTGCGTCTGCACCCGGACGACAATGTCGCCATCGTGGTCAACGAACAGGGCGTCGCCGAGGGCGGTCGCTTTCCCGATGGCCTGGTCACCCGTGAAGCCATTCCGCAGAGCCACAAGGTCACCCTGGTGGACATTCCCGCCGGCGGCGCCGTGCTGCGCTACGGCACAGTGATCGGTTATGCCCTGCGGGAAATTCCCCGTGGCAGTTGGGTGCGTGAAGAGCTGCTGAGTATTCCCGAAGCGCCGGGGCTGGATCACCTGCCCATGGCCACCGCCGTGCCTGCGCCCATGGCTGAGCTTCCTGGCTACACCTTCGAAGGCTTCCGCAACCCGGACGGCAGCGTCGGCACTCGCAACATCCTCGGCGTGACCACCACTGTGCAGTGCGTCACCGGGGTGCTCGACCACTGCGTCGACCGGGTGCGCAAGGAGCTGCTGCCGAAGTACCCCAACGTCGACGACGTGGTCGCCCTGACCCACAGCTACGGCTGCGGTGTGGCGATCAACGCGCCGGACGCGATCATCCCGATCCGCACCCTGCACAACATCGCCCGCAACCCTAACCTGGGCGGCCAGGCGCTGGTGATCGGCCTTGGCTGCGAGAAGCTCCAGGCCGAGCAACTGATGCCCGGCGACGAACTCACCGCCGGCCAGGACGAAGAAGCCTGGCTATTCCGCCTGCAGGATTCGGCCAGCGGTTTTGCCGGGATGGTCGAGCAGATCATGGGCATGATCGAGGATCGACTGAAGGTTCTGGACCTGCGCCGCCGGGAAACCTGCCCGGCTTCCGAGCTGGTGCTGGGCATGCAATGCGGCGGCAGCGACGCTTTCTCCGGTGTCACCGCCAACCCAGCGCTGGGCGTCGCCTCCGACCTTCTGGTGCGTGCCGGCGCCACCGTGATGTTCTCGGAGAACACCGAAGTACGCGACGGCATCCACCTGCTCACCCCGCGCGCGGCGACTCCCGAAGTGGCCCAGGCGCTGGTGCGCGAGATGGACTGGTACGACCGCTACCTCGCCCGCGGCATGGCCGACCGCAGCGCCAACACCACACCCGGCAACAAGAAGGGCGGCCTGAACAACATCGTCGAAAAGGCCATGGGTTCCATCGCCAAATCCGGCAACAGTGCCATCGCCGGCGTCGTCGCGCCTGGTGAGCGCGTGCGCGGCAAGGGTTTGCAGTACTGCGCGACTCCGGCCAGCGACTTCGTCTGCGGCACCCTGCAATTGGCAGCGGGCATGAACCTGCACGTGTTCACCACCGGTCGCGGCACGCCTTATGGCCTCGCCATGGTGCCGGTGATCAAGGTCTCCACCCGCACCCAACTGGCCGAGCGCTGGCCCGACCTGATCGACGTCGATGCCGGCCGCATCACCTCTGGCCGCATCACCCTCGAAGAGCTGGGCTGGGAGCTGTTCCGCTACTACCTGGATGTGGCCAGCGGCAAGGAACGCACCTGGGCGGAAAAGCATCGGCTGCACAACGATCTGACGCTGTTCAATCCCGCCCCTGTAACTTGAGTCGGCAAATCATTCGAGGAACACCGGATGGAACCCAAGGTCCTTCACGTCGGCCCACTGACAGAGCGCTTCAACCAGCGGCTGGCCGACGACCACGAAGTGGTACAGCTGTGGCATCAGGCTAACGCCCTGGCCTATCTCGACGAGCACGGCGGCGAGTTTGACGTCGTCGTGACTTCGGCACGCTTCGGCTGCTCGGCGGCCATGCTGGAGCGCATGCGCAATGTGCGTGCCATCTGCAGCTTCGGCGTCGGCTACGACGCCATTGCTGTGGATGAGGCGCGTCGGCGCGGCATTCAGGTCAGCTACACGCCGGACGTGCTCAACGATTGCGTCGCCGACCTGGCCATGGGGCTGCTCATCGATTGTTCCCGGCGCATCAGTGCATCGGATCGCTTCGTTCGCGCCGGAAGCTGGCCGGCCGGCAACTTCCCGCTGGCACGCAAGGTCAGCGGCAAGCGGCTGGGTATCGTCGGCCTCGGCCGCATCGGCAAGGATGTGGCGCGCCGCGCCGGCGGATTCGACATGCAGGTGCGCTACCACAACCGTCGGCAGGACGCCGACAGCGCCTACGGCTTCGAACCGGACCTGCTGGCGCTGGCGCGCTGGGCGGACTTCCTGGTGCTGACCTGCCCTGGCGGCGCGGCGACCCACCACCTGATTTCGGCGCCTGTGCTCGAAGCCCTGGGGCCGGAAGGCATCCTGATAAACGTATCTCGTGGCTCGGTGGTGGATGAGCAGGCGCTGGTGGCAGCCCTCACTGAAGGCCGTTTGGGCGGCGCCGGGCTGGATGTATTCGAGGCCGAGCCGCGTGTACCTGAAGTGCTGTTCACCCTGGACAACGTGGTGCTGGCGCCTCATATCGGCAGCGGCACCATCGATACCCGGCTGCAGATGGAAGAACTGGTGTTCGCCAATCTGCAGGCCTTCCTAGACAAGGGCGAGGTGCTGACCCCGGTGGTCTGACCTGCCCGACCTGATAGCGGTGGTCGCGTCGGCCGACCCCACTATGCGAGGCCTCGCCACAAGCGGTGCTTCGTTTCCTCCCCACGAATTTGAGCTGCGGAATGGCAGTGACGGCGCACCACGAGTGCGCCGATTCTTTTTGAGTTCCAGCAAGGCTCACCATCCCTCACCCCCGGCCCCTCTCCCAGAGGGAGAGGGGAGAAAAGCGGCGCCCAGGCAAAAGGTCGCCTACCGTGCGGACTGCCCCCTCTCCCTTTGGGAGAGGGTTGGGGTGAGGGAAGTTGGTCGGCGCTGATGGTCAATCAGAACTGATAACTCAGCGTCGCAGTAACGTTGCGCTTCTCGCCGAAGTAGCAGAAGTCGAGGCTGTAGCAGGACGCCACGTAATCCTCATCCAGCAGGTTGTTGGCGTTCAGGCTGAGGTCCAGGCCCTGCATGCCCAGCTTGCCGAGGTCGTAGCCGATGAGGGCGTCGACCAGGGTGTAGGAGGGCACGTGCAGGGTGTTTTCCTTGTCCGCCCAGGTCTTGCCGACATAGCGCACGCCGAGACCGGTGCGCAGGCCATCCAGGGCGCCCGCGTTGAAGTTGTAATCACCCCAGATGGAAGCCATGTGCTTGGGTGCCTGGTTCGGGGTGTTGCCCTGGTTGCCGTCCAGCGACTTGGCGTAGGTGATGTCGGTGTAGGTGTAGCTGGCCAGGACCTTGAAGTTCTCGGTGACCTGGGTGTGGGCTTCCAGCTCGAAGCCCTGGGAGCGCACCTTGCCCACCGAGGTGAAGAAGTTGTCCTGAGGCAGCTTGGAGGCGACGTTCTCCTGGGCGATGTGGAATACCGAGGCGGTGTACATGCTGTTGCTGTCTTGCGGCTGGAATTTCAGGCCGGCTTCCCACTGCTTGCCCTCGGTGGGTTCCAGGGCTTTGCCGGATGCGTCGGAGTAGGCGTTCGGGTTGAACGACTCGGAGTAGCTGATGTAGGGCGCAATGCCGTTGTCAAAGAGGTAGAGCACGCCGGCGCGGCCGGTGAACTTGCTCCACTGCTCGTCGTTCTTGGTATTGGCGGTGCGGTTCTCGTCGGAGACCTCCACCCAGTCCTGACGGATGCCCAGTGAGAAGCGCCACTGGTCCACATCGATCAGGTCCTGCATGTACAGGCCGGTCTGCTCCAGGCGGCGGGTGTGGTTGTCCTCGGAGAGGAAGCTCAGGCTCTCATTGCCGTACACCGGGTCGAAGGCGTTGAGCGGGGTGGAGACGCCGCTGGTCCAGTCCACGTGGGTTTTGCGCTTCTGGTAGTCGAGGCCGGTGAGCAGGGTGTGGCGGGCGCTGCCCCAGTCGAATTCGGCCTGCACCATGTTGTCGATGATGTAGGCCTCGAGTTCCTCGCTGGCGCCGGAGAAGTAGCGGTTCAGCTCGTTGCTGTCGGGCGCGGTCCACTGGTAGCCGTAGACCTGCGAGAGCTCGACGTCCGAACTCAGGTAGCGGAAGTTCTGGCGGGCGGTCCAGACGTCGTTGAAGCGGTGCTCCAGCTGGTAGCCGGACATGCGCTGCATACGATCGAAGTCGTCCAGGCCCGGTTCGCCGTCGAAGAATTCGCGGCTGATGCGCTGGCCGTTGTGCTGGAACAGGCTGCCGTCGGCCGGCACTCCGCTGTGGTAGCCGCCGTTCGGGTCGTGCTGCAGGTAGCCCTGCAGGGTCAGGGTGGTGTCTTCACTGAAGTCGATGGCGAGCGTCGGAGCGATGGCGTAGCGCTCGTCCTTGGCGTGGTCGAACTGGGTGTCGCCACCCTTGCCCAGGCCCACCAGGCGATAGGCGATGCGCTTCTCCTCATCCAGCGGACCGCTGAAGTCGAAACCCACGCCCTTCTGGTTCATGTTGCCGACCATTGCCTGGACCTGGTGATAGTCATCAAACAGCGGCTTCTTGCTGGTCAGCGCCACCAGGCCACCCGGCAGGCTGCGGCCATAGAGCACCGAGGACGGGCCCTTGAGCACGTCGATGCGCTCGAGGAAGTACGGGTCGACCTGCATCGAGCTGAAGGTGCCGCTGTCGCCCATGGTCTTCAGGCCGTCGAGGTAGACGTTGTCGACGCTGTTGTCGGCGAAGCCGCGCATCACGATGTAGTCGTAGCGGTTCGAGGCGCCCACCTGGCCGGTGAAGATACCGGGGGTGTAGCGCATGGATTGCTGGACGGTCTTGGAACCCTGGTCGTCGATTTGCTCGCGGGTGATGACCGAGACCGACTGCGAGGTTTCCATCAGCGATTTGCTGGTCTTGGTGGCGATCTGGCTGTGGGTGGCCAGGTAGCCGTCCTCGCTGCCCAGTGCGTTGCCCAGGGCGAATACCTGGGTGCTGGGCACTTCCAGCGCGCTGCCGGCCGGGGTCTCACGCAGCACGAAGCTGCCGCCACCGAGGTTCTCCGCCTGCAGGGAGGTTCCGTCGAGCAGGCGCGCGAGGCCCGCTTCCACCGAGAAGGTGCCGTTCAGGCCATTGCTGTTCAGTCCACGGGTCTGCGCCGGGGTGGCAGAGAGGTTGATGCCGGCCTCGCGGGCGAAGCGGTTCAGCGCCTCATCCAGGGCCCCCGCGGGGATGGCGTAGTTGCGGCTGGCGACGGCGGTGGCCTCTTCGGCGATGGCGGCGCTGGGCAGCAGCGGAGTGGCGAGGGCGACGGACAGCAGGGCGCTGCGAATGGCGACGGCAAGGTGGGAAGCGCGAGGTGCGGTCATGAAAGCATCCGTGGGGATCGGCAAAGGTTAATGGGATTCATTCCCCTTGCCGGGGCAGGCGGCAAAACCCGCCAAAAAAATTCAAATTCGTTCGAAGGCAAAACCTGTAGGGGCGATTTCAATCGCCAAGGGTGGCGCAGCTGCCCCAAAGGAGCTGGACAGGGCAGGCCTTCGGCCTGCTTGGCGAATGAATTCGCCCCTACAGGATCAGCGCCGCCAGGCGGTCAAGCCCGCGCCTCCACCCTCACCCACCACCGTGTGCGGTAGTGCAGTTGCACCGGCAGGGTGCGGGGTAACAGGGCCAGCAGCTTGTCGGTGTCATCCAGGCGGAACACGCCGGACAGGCGCAGATCGGCGATCGCTTCGGCGCAGGCCAGACGACCGTGGCGATAGCGCGCTACCTCGGCGAGGAAGTCCGCCAGGCGCATGTCGCGGGTGACGATCAGGCCGTCGACCCAGGCCCCGGCCTCCATGCCCAGCTCCCGCACCGGATGAATGCCATCCCGGCTCAGGTCGAAGCTCTGTCCCGCTTCGACGACCTGTTTCGACAGGCCATTGGCCGGGTTCAGCACCACGCTTCCCTGCAGCACGCTGAGCCGCGAGGCGGTTTTCCCCTGGCGCAGCACGAAGCGCGCGGCCTGGGATTCCACCAGGCCGTGGACGGTGCGCACGCGCATCGGTGTGGGCTGGATGGCGTTGCTGACGAGAATTTCCCCGCGCCGCAGGTCGATCAGTCGCTGCTGCGAATCGAAGCGGATATCCACCGCCGTGTCGGTGTTCAGTTGCAGTTGGCTGCCGTCGGCCAGTACCAGGCCGCGGCGCTGGCCCGTGGCAGTGGCGAGGTCGGCTGTGAGGCGTTCCCAAGGAGTGATGTCGCGGGTCAGCCAGAGTGCGGTGCCACCCACAGCAGCCCCGGACAGCAGCTTCAGCGCCTGACGCCTGCGCAGGCCGGCTCTGGCGTTATTCAGCACCAGGCCTGCGCCGGGCAGAGCCTTCAGGCCCATGCCCAGCTCGCGGTCGAGTTGCTGCACCCGCTGCCAGGCCAGCTCGTGATTGGCGTCCTGGCCGCGCCAGTGTTCGCACGCCTGCTGCAGCTCGGCGTCGCCATTGCCGCGCAAGCGCATCATCCACTGAATGGCCTGGCGCACTACCTGTTCATCGGGCGCGGTGGTTTGGTTCTGGGCACTCATTCTTCGAACCGCAGCAGGTAGCAGTGATAGAGGGCATCGGCCACATAGCGCTCCACCGAGCGCAGGGAAATGCCCAGGCGCGTGGCGACCTCCTTGTGGGTCAGCCCCTCGCACTGGGCGAGCAGGAAAGCGGTGCGCGCCTTGGGTTTGAGGCAGTCGAGCATCTGCGCGATGCGCTCCAGCAGTTCGAGGATCAGCTCGCGTTCCTCGGGGGAGGGCGCCTCGGCTTCGGGCAGCTGCGCCAGTGCTTCGAGGTAGGCGCGTTCCAGTTCCTCGCGGCGCCAGTGGTCAATCACCAGGCCGCGCGCCACGGTACGCAGGAAGGCGCGCGGTGTACGCAGCTCCAGGCTCTCGCCCTTGCCCATCAGGCGCAGGAAGGTGTCCTGGGCGAGGTCCGCCGCATCGGCGGCATTGCCCAGCTTGCTGCGCAGCCAGTTCTTCAGCCAGCCGTGGTGCTCGCTGTACAGCGCCCGGAGGGTGATGTGAGACGACATGAAGGCCACCGCGAGATGCGATAACAAATGAAAACTAATCGCATTTTCATGATGCGCCTCGGCTTTTGCAACAGCGACTGTAGGTCTTGCCTGATGCGGTCGTCGGAATACGGCACGTTTGTAGGAGCGAGCTTGCTCGCGAAGCATCGAGCGAAGCCTTTGTTCGCGAGCAGAGCTCGCTCCTACCTCTAGCGATACCAGCGCGGTGTGTAGACCCAGTCCTCGCCGTTGCCCTTCGGCACGAGCCGGGTCAGCGAGGAGCCGATGATCACCAGGGTGCGCATGTCCACCTGTTCCGGTGTCAGTTCGCCGAGCGTGGTGAGGGTCAGTTTCTCCGCCGGTCGGCCGATATCGCGGCCCAGCACCACCACCGTTTCCGGCTTGCGATGACGGGCGACGATTTCCAGGGCGCGCCCCAGCTGCCAGGGACGCGCCCTGGAAATGGGGTTGTAGAAGGCCATGGCGAAGTCGGCGGCGGCAGCGTGGTCGAGGCGGTTCTCGATCACGTCCCACGACTTGAGGTTGTCCGACAGCGAGATCAGGCAGAAATCGTGGCCCAGTGGCGCGCCGGCCTTGGCTGCCGTGGCGAGGGCGGCGGAAACCCCGGGAAATACCTGCAGCTCGACCTGCAGCCATTCCGGATCGCGGGATTCATCCAGCGCCTCCAGCACGGCAGCGGCCATGGCGAATACGCCGGGATCGCCGGAAGACACCACCACCACGCGGCGACCGCTGGCGGCCAGTTCGAACGCATGGCGGGCACGCTGCAGCTCTTCGCGGTTGTCGGTGCAATGCGCCACCTGATCGGGGCGCAGCGGCCCGGCCATGCGGATGTAGGTTTCGTAGCCAAGCAGGTCTTCGGCTTCATCCAGGGCCTGGCGCGTGGCGGGCACCATGAACTCGGCGGCGCCGGGGCCGAGGCCGATCACGGTGAGGCGCCCGCGCGGTTGGCCGATCAGGGCTGGGTCCAGCGGTTCGTTGGCGAGATGGAGGCGGATGCCGGCGACTTGCTGGTGCAGCGGCGGCAGCGCGGTCTCGTCGGTGATGAAACGCAGCGGCACGCCCAGTTCGACGGCGGTGGCGGCCAGTCCGGAATCGACCATTCGCGAGCGATCCGCCAACAGGCAGGCCAGGGACAGCGGCGCCAGTCCGGCGTCGGCCAGCGCCTGACGCACCGCTTGCGCGCTGGCCTCGCCATCTACGCGCGCAACGGTCACGCGAGGATGGATCAGCAGCTCATCCCTTGCCGCCGCACGCGCTTGGGCGGTGACGTGGATGACCCGTTGCGCCTCATCCGCCAGGGGCAGACGGACGTCGTCCAGCCAGGGCGCTTCGCCCTGCACCCGTACCGTTTGGCCGCCCAGCAGGTCGGAGACGAAACGCTTGCCCTGCTCGATATCGGCCAGGGCAAAGCCAGCCGGGGGTTCCAGCAGGCAGGTACCGAAACGAAGTTCGCCGCTGGTGGTGATGGCCGGCGCCACCTCCAGTGCGGCAGCGATTTCCCGCGCCATGCGGTTCACCCCGCCGAGGCCGCCGAGCAGCGGCACCACGGCGCTGCCGTCTTCGGCGACTGCCAGTACCGGCGGTTCGGCGCCCTTGCTCGTCAGCAGCGGCGCCAGGGTGCGGATCACGATGCCGGCGGCGCACAGGGCGATGATCGGCGTATCGGTGCGGTAGAGCTCGCGCAGGGTCTCGCCGAACTCCGCGTAGACGTCGTCGGCACGCTCGACGCGCCCGGCCAGACCGAGGATGCGCGCCTGTGGATAAAGCGCCTGGATGCTTCTCGCAATCGGCAGGCCGCCATTGCCGAGCAGGACGATGGCGGGGGCGTTGGACGGTTCCATCATCCCCTCCACTTCTGCCCGGGGATGACGATCATCGAGAAGTAGGGCGAGGCCATCGGGTCCACTTCATCCAGCGGCACGATGCGCTGGTTGGCCATGGTCGCGCGCTCCACGTAATGGGCGCGGCTGGCGATGCCGAGGTCCTGGAGGACGCGGCGTACCTTGTCGAAGTTGCGCCCGAGCTTCATCACCACGGCGGCTTCGGCGTCCGTCAGACGGTCCTTGAGTTCATCTTCCGGCAGCACGCCGGAGAGCACGGAAAGACTCTGGTTGCGGTACACCAGCGGTACGCCGAGCACCGCCGCGCTGCCCAGCATGGAGCAGACGCCGGGCACCACTTCCACTTCGTAGCGCTCGGCCAGGCGGTCGTGCAGGTACATGTAGGAGCCGTAGAAGAAGGGGTCGCCTTCGCAGATCACCGCCACGTCGCGGCCGGCTTCCAGATGCTGGGCCACCTGCTCGGCGGCGGTGTCGTAGAAGTCGCTGATCACGGTTTCGTAGGTCAGCGGCGGTTCCAGCTTTTCGGTGGTCACCGGGTACACCAGGGGCATGCGCTGCTGCGTGTCGGTGAGGTGCTGCTCGATGATGCCGAAGGCGTTGCCGCCCTGGCCCTGGCTGGCTTTCGCCTTGGCCACGAAGTAACCCACCACCTGCGCCGATTGCAGCAGGCGCAGGGCCTTGAGGGTAATCAGTTCCGGATCACCGGGGCCCACGCCCAGGCCGATCAGCCGTCCTTTACCAGTCATCACTCCACCTCCGTGGCCAGGGCGTTGACCGCCGCCGCCGCCATGGCACTGCCGCCGCGACGGCCACGTACGATCACATAGGGCACGCCACGGCTGTCGGCGGCGAGCATGTCCTTGGATTCCGCGGCGCCGACGAAACCCACCGGGAAACCGAGGATCAGCGCCGGTTTCGGTGCGCCGGCATCGAGCATTTCCAGCAGGTAGAAGAGCGCAGTGGGGGCATTGCCGATCACCACCACGCTGCCTTCCAGGTGCTCGCGCCAATGCTCCAGGGCCACCGCCGAGCGGGTATTGCCCAGCTCGCGGGCCAGCTCTGGCACGCCCGGATCGTTGAGGGTGCAGATGACCTGGTTGTTGGCCGGCAGGCGCGCACGGGTGATGCCTTCGGCCACCATGCGCGCATCGCAGAGAATAGGCGCACCGGCGGCGATGGCGGCGCGGCCGGCAGCTCCTGCACCGGGGGAGAAGCGCAGGTCTTCCACCACATCGACCATGCCGCAGGCGTGGATCACCCGCACCGCGAGCTTTTCCAGGTCGGCGGGAATGCCGGCGAGGTTGGCCTCGGCGCGGATGATGGAGAAGGAGTTGCGATAGATCTCCTGACCATCGCGGATGTACTCGATCATGGGGTGGAACTCCAGGTGTCAGGAGAGGCGGCCAGGCGTTCGCCGGCCTCTTGGATGCTGATATCGCGCGACAGCAGACGGCCGAAGCCGGCGCCACCGCGCTGGAAGAGATCGTAGCGGCCGGGGGCGACGGCCAGCAGGGTAAAGGGCGCCACATGGGCGGCGGCGCAGGAGCGCGGGCAGCCGCTGAGGTGGACCACCGCTCCGGGCGGCAGCAGCGGCGTCAGGGTCAGTGCATCGGCCTTGGTGTCGGCCAGGCCCTTGGCGCAGCCGGCGGAACCGGTACAGGCAATCAGGCGGGCCAGGGGCTCATGGGCATCGGTGGCGAAGCCCAGGTCCTGCATGGCGCGCAGGACCGCCTCGGCATCTTCGGCGTTGGGCAGCACGATCGATTGCCAGGGCGTCAGGCGCAGGCTGCCGTCGCCCTGCTGGTCAGCGACATCCGCGAGGGCGACGAGCTGCCCGGCATTCAGTCGGCCGAGGGTTGGCGCGCCACCGACATGGCGGCCCTCGCGAATACCCAGGTGAGCGAAGGGTTGCGGGGCAGCGCGTTGCCAGTCGCCGGCCGGCAGCAGGGGAAATTCCAGTCGTTGTTGCAGACGCAGCAGCAGGTCGCCCGGTGGGTGTCCAGCGAGCAGGTGGCGCATGCGTGTCTGCTCGGGCGTCGCCAGTTCGAGGAACAGTTCCAGCACGGCTTCAACCAGTGCAGGAACCTGGGCGCGCGGCACGGCGGCCAGGGCAGGCGTGTCGTCGCCGGATAGGGGCGGGCAGCCGGCAAGGCCAAAGGCGAACTGCGCGTGGTTGCCGTCACCCATGGCCGAGAGCCAGAGATCGTGGGGGTGTTCCAGCATCGCCATGGCCTCGCCGCCATCCAGCAGCAGGGCGAACTTGGGCGACAGGGCGTGGAAGTGCGACTTGTCCTGCAACAGGCTGAGGATCTGCTCGGCCAGTGGCGAGACATCCACCAGCGCACTGGAATCAAGGCCGGCCAGCGGGCTGACCATCAGGTTGCGAACGTCGTCGGCGCCGGGAGAACCAGCCCCCAGATCGGCGGCTAGCAGGGCGTCGATCAGCGCCGACTCGGCACCAGGCTTCACGCCGCGAATCTGCAGGTTGGAACGGTTGGTGGCCTCGATCACGCCGCCGGCATGGGCCGTCGCGGCGGCGGCCACGGCGCGGGCCTGGCTGGAACGCAGGCGGCCGCAGGGCAGCTTGATCCGGCAGATGCCGCCGTCCTTCGCCTGGACGATGCGCAGCAGCCCCGGGCAAGCCGAGGCGCGAACGGATAGCGATGTGGGTCGGGCGTGCTTCACTCAGGTCACCATGGTTGGCGTCGCGGCGACCCGGTTCCCTAGGCTAGGGACAACGTTGCACCGATACACCCCGCTCGATGCGTACACACGCGACTGGTTCCACCGGCAGGTCTCCTGGCTGGCAGGTCGTCGTCCCGTGCGGCCTTCCCGATAATTCAGTGGCCAGATTGCATGGACTCGCTGCTTACAGTTGCGGGGGCAGCCACGGCTCGACCGTGTTCCCTCTTAGGCTGGGGCTCGTCAGGTGAGCGCCAGCGACCGATGAAGGGCGCTATTATGCCCGCTTTGCCCGGACCGAGGAAAAGGCTGCCTGTCGGAAGCCGAATGACCTTGGCGTTTTCAGAATCGAGGAGAGCAAATGCAGCCCTGGCTGACAGTGGTGGGGATTGGCGAAGACGGTTATGCAGGCCTGGGCAAGGCTGCACGTCATGCCCTGCTGGGTGCCGCCGAGGTGGTGGGCGGCCCGCGCCAGCTCGACCTGCTGCCGCGCTGCATCCGCGCCCGTCGCACGCCCTGGCCCAGCCCCTTCTCGCTGGCGCCGGTGCTGGAACGGCGCGGCACGCCGATCTGCGTGCTGGCCAGCGGCGATCCCATGCTGTTCGGTGTGGGCGCCAGCCTTGCGCGGCAGGTGCCGGTGGAAGAGCTGCGCGTGTTCCCGGCCCCTTCGTCCTATTCCTTGGCGGCGGCTCGCCTGGGTTGGCCATTGCAGGACGTCACCCTGCTCTCGGTGGTCGCGCGTCCCCTGGCGGCCCTCAATGCCCATCTGCACGACGGCGCCCGTCTGCTGGTGTTGAGCAATGACGGCAGCAGCCCGGCGGCCATCGCTGCACTGCTGACCGAGCGTGGCTTCGGCCCCAGCCGGATCACGGTGCTGGAGCACCTGGGTGGCGAGCGTGAGCGACGCATCGACGGCATTGCCTGCGACTGGTCCCTCGGTGAGGTCGCCGCACTCAACCTGGTGGCCGTCGAAGTTCTGCCCGGTGAGGGCACCCGTCCATTGCAGCTGACCACCGGCCTGCCAGACGACGCCTATCGCCACGACGGCCAGCTCACCAAGCGCGACGTCCGCGCCGTTACCCTTGCGCGCCTGGCGCCGCGTCCCGGCGAACTGCTCTGGGATGTGGGCGCCGGCTGCGGTTCCATCGGCATCGAGTGGATGCGCGCGCACCCGGATTGCCGCGCCATTGCCATCGAGGCCAACGAAGGCCGCCAGGCTCACATCCGCCACAACCGCGATGCCCTCGGCGTGCCCGGCCTGCAACTGGTGGCCGGCCAGGCTCCTGCCGCGCTGGAAGGACTGCCCGCGCCGGATGCCATCTTCATCGGCGGCGGCGTCACCGAACCCGGTGTGCTGGACACCTGCTGGAACCAGCTCAAGCCCGGCGGCCGGCTGATCGCCAACGCGGTGACCCTGCAAAGCGAAGCCACGCTGGTGGCTTTCCGTGAGCGGCACGGTGGTGAACTCACCCGTATCGCCATCGCCCAGGCCCAGCCGCTGGGCGGTTTCGACACCTGGCGTTCGGCATTGCCAATTACCTTGCTGGAAGTGGTCAAGGATGCGTAGGTTGGCGCAGAGCGCAGCGAAGCCCAACGTATCGGGATACGGGATTACTCCGACATTGGGGCTCGTCCTCCCGGCGCCAGTCGACATCACCTCCTGAGCAGACCTTAGCCCCATGCGTGACGAAACCCCCGAACAACCCGCACCCCTGCGCAGTGGCTACACCACCGGTAGTTGTGCCACCGCCACCAGCCTGGCGGCGGCGCGCCTGCTGCTGGGCGGCGAGGCGGCCGATGCGGTGGAGATCGTCCTGCCCAAGGGCCAGCAGGTGCTGATGCGCCTGGAGTTCTGTCGCCTGAGTGACGACGGCGCCGAAGCCGGCACCCTGAAAGATGCCGGCGATGATCCGGACGTGACCCACGGCGCGCTGATCTATGCGCAGGTCCGCCTCGGCGCGGAGCCCGGCGTGCGCTTTCACGCAGGTACTGGCGTTGGCACCGTCACCAAGCCGGGCCTGACCCTGGCGGTGGGGGAACCCGCGATCAACCCGGTGCCCCGGCAGATGATGACCGAGCACCTGACCCGCCTCGCCGCCGAGTACCACTACCCCGGCGGCTTCGAGGTGACCATCTGCGTGCAGGGCGGCGCGGAGCTGGCGCTGAAGACCATGAATCCGCGCCTCGGCATCCTCGGTGGCATTTCCATCCTCGGCACCACCGGGATCGTCCGGCCCTTCTCCTGTTCGGCCTACATCGCGTCGATCCATCAGGGCATCGACGTCGCCCGCGCCAACGGTTTCACCCATCTCGCGGCGTGCACCGGCAATGCCAGCGAAGATGCCATGCGCCGTCGCTATCACCTGGATGACACCGCCCTGATCGAGATGGGCGACTTCGCCGGCGCCGTGCTCAAGCACCTGCGCAAGGCGCCTGTGGATAAGCTCAGCCTGTGCGGAGGCTTCGGCAAGATCAGCAAGCTCGCCGCCGGCCATATGGACCTGCACAGCCGCAGCTCCAGCATCGACCTCCCGCTGCTGGCGCAATGGGCTGCCGAACTGGGAGCCAGCGTCGAGTTGCAGGACGCCATGCACGGCGCCAATACCAGCCAGCTGGCGCTGGTCATGGCCCATGACGCCGGCATCCCGCTGGGCAACGCGGTCTGCGCCCATGCCCTGGCCTTCGCCCGCAAGACGGTGCCGGCCAGCGTGGCGCTGGAAGTCTTCGCCATCGACCGCCAGGGCAACATCGTCGGCGAAGCGGTGGAGCCGCGATGAAGCGCATCCTGCTGCTGGGTGGCGTTGCCGAAGCCCTGGCGCTGGCGCGCCGCCTGGGGCCTGAACACGTCTACAGCCTCGCCGGCCTCGGCAAAGTGCCGGAGGACCTCGACTGCCAGGTTCGCGTCGGCGGCTATGGCGGTGCCGAGGGGCTGGCGCGTTTCATCGCCGACGAGGGAATCGGGTTGCTGGTGGATGCCACCCATCCCTATGCCGCGCAGATCAGCCACAACGCGGCGGCGGCTGCCGGCATGGCCGATGTTCCCTGCTGGGCCCTGCGGCGTCCTGGTTGGCAGGCCGGCCCCGATGACGACTGGCGCAACGTGGCCGACTGGGCCGGGCTGATCGAGGCGCTGAAATCCTTCCACCGTCCTTTCTTCACCCTCGGCCGCGAACCGTTGGAGCACCTGCAGGAGATCCCACCAGAGCAGCACTGGACCGTGCGCTGTCTGCAAGGGCAACCAGCCGGGGAACGCTACGAGGTGATCGGCGCCCGTGGCCCCTTCAGCCTCGACGGCGAGCGTGAGCTGTTCCGCCGATTGTGCAGCGACGTGCTGATCAGCAAGAACAGCGGCAGCCAGTCCACTGAACCCAAGCTGCAGGTCGCCCGCGAGCTTGGGCTGCCGGTGCTGATCCTCGAGCGCCCGGAGCTGCCTGCCGTCACCCGCGAATTCGAATCTGTCGAGCGCCTCTGGCAGGCCCTCGCCACCTACCTGGAAACCCCATGAACGCAACACCCTACGCCCGCGTGCTGTTCGCCGGGCCGGACCTCGCCCAAGGCTCCTTCGCTGAGCTGTTCCGCCGTCAGCTTCTGGCATTGCGTGGCGGGTCAGCCTTGGCCGATATCGTCGACACCAGCGCCGGTCACGAACTGCTGTGGCGGCGCGTTCAGGCGAGTCCACGACCCTTGCTGGTGATCGACCTCGAACCGCAATCCTCGTCCCAGCACCTGGACTGGCTGCGCAGCGAGCTGGGCCGGTTGGATGCCCCTGAGCAGCTCTTCGTCGCCAGCCTGCTGGGCCAGTTCGACACCGACCCGGCCGGTGCCGCCTGCGCCCTGGCTGAACGCCGTGAACTGCATCTGACTTGCGTGGACGTAGCTGCACTGCCGGAGAGCCATTCCTGGTCCTGCATCCCGCCCCACGCCCGCCGTCTGCTGCTGTGCAACGGCCCGCGCTGCACCCGCCGGGGTGCCTTGCCGTTGTGGAAGAAAATGCGGGAAACCCTAAAGGCTGCCGGCAAGCTGGAGTGCGAAGGCGGCGTGCACATCACCCGCACCCAATGCCAGTTCCCCTGCGATGAAGGCCCAACTGCCAGCCTCTACCCGGAAGGCGAGTGGTACCGCATTCGCGATGAGGAAGAGGTGCTGCGCTGGGTGCAGGAGCGGATCGTCGAAGATCAGCAGGTGCCGGAGCTGTTGATGCGCTTGCGGTGACCGTCCGGCCCCCGGCTTTGACTGTCGTATTGCTATGCGCATAGGGTATGCGCATAGATTGCCTGGGAAACCTGCTCATGCGTCCCATCTACGATCCTCATGCTCCAAAGAAGGCCGCGAACCTCAGCATCAACAGCGACCTCCTCAACAAGGCGCGGGCGCTGGATATCAATCTGTCCGCCGCACTTGAACACGCCCTGGCGGAAGAGCTGAGGCTCAAGCAGCGTGAATCCTGGCTGGCTGAAAATCGCGCGGCGATTGCCGCCTACAACCAGTACGTGGAAGACGAAGGCGTCTTCAGCGACGATCTGCGGAGCTTCTGATGCCGCAATTCGCCGTTTATCTGAACGCCAATCCTTCGACCCGTACGACCATTCCTTACTTGCTCGATGTGCAGAGCGACCTGATCGCCGAGTTGAGTACCCGTGTCGTCGTGCCTCTCTATACGGCCGAGGTGATGAAGGACAAGGTGCTGAAGACCCTGATGCCGCTCTTCGAGGTGGAGGGAACGCCCGTCGTTATGCTCACTCCACTGCTGGCCGGGGTATCCAGGAAAGTACTGGGCAAGCAGGTCGCCGATCTCTCTGCCATGCGCAATGAAATCATTGCGGCTCTGGACCTGCTGATTACCGGGATCTAGTCCGCAGGATGGAGCGTGGGCGTTCTGCTGAGGAGCGATACCCATCGACTCACAGCTCGGAGATGACCCGGTACTCCGCGCCCAACTCCTCCGCCAACTTCTTCGCCCGCCCCAGCCGAATCGGCCCGCTTTCGATATCCACCAACAGCGTCGGGCAACCCGGCGGCTGCAGTGACGACCAGTCCTTCAAACGCCCATCGGTGAGCACCAGCAAACGCTGTTCCTCGGCCGGCTTCTGCCGCTGTCGGCGGGCCAGCCAGTGGGCGGATTGCTGTAGTGCTTCGATGACGGGCGTACCACCGCCGGCACCGAGT
This sequence comes from Pseudomonas sp. BN411, assembly GCF_029871235.1. Classification (GTDB taxonomy): domain Bacteria; phylum Pseudomonadota; class Gammaproteobacteria; order Pseudomonadales; family Pseudomonadaceae; genus Metapseudomonas. The sequence goes on along the minus strand of NZ_SSOM01000036.1, from coordinate 98,245 downwards.
TCGGCGAGCCAGTGGTGCAGGGCGGGGGAGGCCTTCTGGCCCTGCCAGAGCCATCGGGGCTGGTGGCCGGTGGCGTGGAGTACGGCAAGGCGCGCGCGCTCGCGGTAGGCGGCTTCGAACAGATTGGCCAGCAACCCCTTGGCCTGGGCCAGGGCGCCGTGGCGGCGGGTGGAGGCGGAGGCATCCACCACCACCAGCCAGAGCTGGTCGGGGCGCTGGCTGCGTGGCGCACGCACCAGGTCTGAGGCCTTGCGCGGACGGCCACGCAGGAGCGTGGGCAACCACTGGATTGCGCCATTGGCACCCGCACGGCGAGCGCCGCTGCGGCCGTTGCCAAGAGTGCCGGGTCTGGGTTGGGCACCCGCCCCTGTGACCGTGCGCGGGCGGATGCTCAGGGCTTTTTTGGCCAGCGCGGCAGGTCGCGTCGCTCGCCGGTGGGTACCGCTTGCGCGGGCAGTTCGCCCCATTGGCCCTCACCGCCGGAAGCCTGCGACTGCGAGGCGGCCGGTGGAGCTTGCGGCGGCTGCGCGGCGGGTGGTGGCGTGTGGGTGCGACGGTGGGCTAGGGCGAAGTCTTCGACGGCGTCGATGTCTTCGGCTTCGATGCGCTCGGCGCCGCGCCAGGCAGCGTGGGCACGGGCGGCGCGCAGCCAGACCAGGTCGGCGCGCAGGCCGTCGACACCGGCGGCAAAACAGCGCTGGGCGATGTCATCGAGGGCGACATCGTCCAGGGGAATGCCGGGCAGGCGTGCGCGGGCGTCCTGGCAACGTCGGGCCAGGGCCTGTTGTTCGCCGTTCCATTGGGTGATGAAGGCCTGGGGATCGGCATCGAAGGCCAGGCGGCGGCGAACGATCTCGGCACGGTCGGCCGGTTGCGGCTGGCCGTCCTGGCGGACCTTGAGGCCGAAGCGGTCCAGCAGTTGCGGTCGCAGTTCGCCTTCTTCCGGGTTCATGGTGCCGATCAGCACAAAGCGGGCGGGGTGTCGATGGGAAAGACCATCGCGCTCCACCTGGTTCACACCGCTGGCGGCCACGTCGAGCAGCAGGTCCACCAGGTGGTCGGGCAACAGGTTCACTTCATCCACATAGAGCACGCCGCCGTGGGCCTTCGCCAGCACGCCGGGGGAGAAGCGCGCACGGCCTTCGCCGAGGGCGGCGTCCAGGTCGAGGGTGCCGACGATGCGCTCTTCGCTGGCACCCAGGGGCAGGGTGACGAAGGTGGCTTCCGGCAGCAGGTCGGCGATGCCGCGCGCCAGGGTGGATTTGGCCATGCCGCGCGGACCTTCGATCAGCACGCCGCCGATGGCGGGGTCGATGGCAGCGAGGTAGAGCGCCAGCTTCAGTTCGTCGGAACCGACGACCGCGCTCAGGGGAAAGTGGAGAAGGTCGGACATGGCGGGATCCTGGGAAAGCGTGTCGCGCATGGTAGCGAAAGGTCGGGGTGGCCGATAGAAATCAGTGATTGAACGGCGCGCGGCGATCCAGTAGGTTATCCAGCATTCGCTTTGGAGATTGTCATGCCGCAACTCGCTTCCACTTCGCTCACCGCTCGCCAGACTCAGGTCGTGGCGCGTGTGCGTGTGGCCGCTGCGGCCAGCTATTTCTATGGGTATTGGTTTAGCCACGGGCTGGCCTGATACCCAATCAGGCGGCCCACTCCAGCAGGGTCGCCGCCAAAGCTCCACGAAACCCCCGGTCGGCAACCCGACCGGGGGTTTTTGTTTTCCGGCCCACAAGGCCAAACACATGAGATTCGAGGATCGCACCATGATCAGCTACCGCACTTACCAGACCTATTACCGCAACTCCGACTGGCGATTTAGCCGCGCAGGCACCGCTCAGACACCGTTGAATCGAACACCCAGATAGCGCCGCGCGCGGATCAAGCCGCGCCGGCTGAGGATGCCAGTCATGAATTCGCACCAATCCGTTCTGCCCACCGCTGTACAGCCGCTCCATGCCATGGCGCTGGAGGCTGCCCTTCCCCCATCGCGCAGCACCCAGCCGCTGCCCACTCCCGCCGAACTGCGCCAGCGCCTGCCGCTGTCCCATGAGCTCGCCCATCAGATCCGCGCCCAGCGCGAGGCTGTGCGGGCCGTGCTGGATGGCGAGGATTCGCGCCTGCTGGTGGTGGTCGGTCCCTGTTCCATCCACGATGCCGATTCCGCCCTCGACTACGCACGTCGCCTCGCCAGGCTGGCGCCGGAAGTCAGCGACCAGTTGCTGCTGGTGATGCGCGCCTACGTCGAGAAGCCGCGCACCACCGTGGGCTGGAAGGGGCTGGTCTACGACCCGCATCTGGATGGCAGCGGCGACATGGCCGGGGGCCTGGCCCTGAGCCGCCGGCTGATGCTGGAGATGGCTGAGCTGGGGCTTCCGGTCGCCACGGAATTGCTGCAACCGCTGGTGGCCGGCTACCTGGATGACCTGCTGAGCTGGGCCGCCATCGGTGCGCGCACCAGTGAGTCGCAGATCCACCGCGAGATGGTCAGCGGGCTGGACCTGCCAGTGGGCTTCAAGAACGGAACGGACGGCAGCCTCGGTATCGCGACCGACGCCATGCGCTCGGCCGCCCATGCCCACCAGCATTTCGGCATCGACACCCTGGGTCGTCCGGCGCTGGTGCAGACCGCCGGCAATGCGGACACCCACCTGGTGCTGCGCGGCGGCCACAAGGGGCCGAACCATGATGCGTCGAGCGTGCAGGCGGCCCGCGAGGGGCTGGAGAAGCTCGGCATCGCACCGCGCATCCTGGTCGATTGCAGTCACGCCAACAGCGGCAAAGACCCGCTTCGCCAGCCCGCGGTGCTGCAAGATGTGGTCAATCAGCGCCTGGCCGGCCAGGACGCCCTGCGCGGCGTGATGATCGAGAGTCACCTGTTCGATGGCGCGCAATCGCTGTCCTGCGACCTGCGTTACGGGGTTTCGATTACCGATGGGTGCCTGGGCTGGGAAGGCACCGAGCGCATCCTGCGGGAGGCGGCGGAGCGGTTGCGCGGGTGAGGACCCGGCAGGTTTACCCTGTGGTCAATGACTGCCTTCCAGTAGGTGATGGGCAGAAGGCAGGACTGCGTCCTGCGTAGCGATTGAAATCGCCCCCACAGGGTTTGTGCCGATGGAATGGTGGGAGCCAGGTAGGGTGGATGTCGCTTTTCACATCCACCAACGAGGTCAGGCCAACCGACGATGGTGGATCGATGAAGCGTGATCCACCCTACGGCTTACAGGGTTGCTGCGCGATCCATCGCGAATGAATTTGCCCCACAGGTTGCCTGGACCTCAGTACGAATCACTGCTCCTCGATATCCAGCAACAGATTCTCGATCGCTTCGCGGTACTCCCCGGGGTTCTCCCACAACCCGCGCTGCTGGGCTTCCACCAGCCGCTCGGCGATGTCGCGCAGGGCTTCGGGGTTGTGCTGGCGGATGAACTCGCGGGTGTCTTCGTCCAGCAGGTAGGCATCGGCCAGCAACTGGTACTGGTGGTCGTCCACCAGTTCGCTGGTGGCGTCGAAGGCGAACAGGTAGTCCACGGTCGCGGCCAGCTCGAAGGCACCCTTGTAGCCGTGGCGCTTCATGCCGGCGATCCACTTCGGATTGGCGGCGCGGGCGCGGACCACGCGGCCCAGTTCTTCCTTGAGCGAACGGATGCGTGGCAGGTCCGGCTGGCTGTGGTCGCCGTGGTAGCTCGCTACCTTCTCGCCGCGCAGGGTTTCGGCAGCGGCGAGCATGCCGCCCTGGAACTGGTAGTAGTCGTTGGAGTCGAGGATGTCGTGCTCGCGGTTGTCCTGGTTCTGCAGGACGGCCTGCAACCGTTGCAGCCGCTGGGCGAAGCGTTCCCGCGCCGGGGTGCCGGCGTCCTGGGAGCCGTAGGCGTAGCCGCCCCAGTTGAGGTAGACCTCGGCCAGCTCGGCTCGGTCCTGCCACTGGCGCTCTTCGATGGCGCCCTGCACACCCGCACCGTAAGCGCCGGGCTGGGCGCCGAACACCCGCCAGCCGGCTTGCAGCCGCGCATCCTCCACGGCCAGCCCCTCGGCTGCGAGACGTTCGCTTTCCTGTTTCACCCGCGCGGCCAGCGGGTTCATGTCCTCGGGTTCGTCCAGTTCCGCGACCGCCTGCACCGCGGCATCGAACAGGCGGATGAGGTTGGCGAAGGCGTCGCGGAAGAAACCGGAGACGCGCAAGGTCACGTCCACGCGAGGCCGGTCCAGCAGGGACAACGGCAGGATTTCGAAGTCTTCGACCCGCTGGCTGCCCGCCTGCCACACCGGCCGCACGCCCATCAACGCCAGGGCCTGGGCGATGTCGTCGCCGCCAGTGCGCATGGTGGCAGTGCCCCAGACGGAAATGCCCAGTTGGCGCAGGTGATCGCCGTGGTCCTGCAGGTGGCGTTCCAGCAGCAGGCTGGCGGACTGGAATCCCAGGCGCCAGGCCGTGGGTGTGGGCAGGTTGCGCACGTCCACGGTGAAGAAATTGCGCCCGGTGGGCAGTACGTCGAGGCGTCCGCGACTGGGGGCTCCGCTGGGGCCGGGCGGAACGAAGCGGCCATTGAGTGCTGCCAGTACGCCGCCAATCTCAGCGCTGCCGCAGGCATCCAGGGTGGGGGCGATCACGGCCCGCAGGTTGTGGATAACCGCATCGCTGGCGGGACCGATGGAACCGAAATCGGCAGTCTCGATCAGACCCAGCGCCAACAATTCCAGGCGCTCGCGGGTGTCGCCGTTGCTGCGCCAGGGCTCATCGCTGACGGCCTCCAGTACCGCCGGGCGCGGACCTTGCCAAGGCTCGGCCCAATTGAGGTCGAGCGGGTCGGTGCCCAGTTGCAGATCGCTGGCGAGGGCGCGCAGCAGGCTGGCGTTGACCCCCTTGCCGTCGCCACGCGGAATGCGGACCAGGGAGAGCAGGGTGTCGTCGCGCAGGCGTCCGGTTGGGGATTCGCCGAACACATGCAGGCCGTCGCGGATCTGCGACTCCTTGAGGTCGCAGAGGTAGGCGTCCAACTGCGGTAGCCAGCTTTCCGGGTCATCGCTGATGGCGAGGTTCAGCTCGCGGTCCAGGGCGGTGGCCTTCACCAGTTCGAGGATTTCCCCACGCAGCTGCACGGCGCGGCGCGGGTCCAGCAGGGAGGCGTCGTAGTACTCGTCGGCCAGGCGTTCCAGGTCGCGCAGCGGGCCATAGTTCTCGGCGCGGGTCAGCGGCGGCATCAGGTGGTCGATGATCACCGCCTGGGCGCGGCGCTTGGCCTGGGCGCCTTCGCCCGGGTCGTTGACGATGAAGGGGTAGATGTTCGGCAGAGGGCCCATCACGGCGTCCGGCCAGCATTCGGCGGAAAGGCCGACACCCTTGCCCGGCAGCCATTCCAGGTTGCCGTGCTTGCCGACGTGGATCAGTGCATCGGCGGCGAACACTTCGCGCAGCCAGAAGTAGAAGGCGAGGTAGCCGTGGGGCGGCACCAGGTCGGCGTCGTGGTAGATGGCCGCCGGGTCGAGCTGGTAGCCGCGGGCCGGCTGGATGCCGACGAAGGTCAGGCCGAAGCGCAGGCCGGCGATCATCATGCGGCCACTGCGGAACATCGCGTCCTGCTGCGGTTCGCCCCAGCGTTCGCGCACGGCGCGCTGGTTGGCCTCGGGCAGGCGCGCGAAGCAGGTCAGGTAGTCGGCAAACGCGAGACTCTGGGCGCAAGGGCGCAGGTCGAGGCTATCCAGATCGTTGCTGACGCCACCGAGCAGGTTGTGGATAAGTGCTGTGCCGCTGTCCGGCAGGCCCGCGACCGGATAACCCTCGTCTTCGAGGGCGCGGAGGATGTTCAACGCAGCGACCGGGGTGTCCAGGCCTACGCCATTGCCGATGCGGCCATCGCGGGTGGGGTAGTTGGCCAGGATCAGCGCGACGCGCTTGTCGGCATTGGCCTTGCGCGCCAGTTCGCACCAGCGCCGCCCGAGTTCGGCAACGAAGTCCATGCGCTCGCCGTGCGGCAGGTAGCAGACGACGTCACTCTGGCTGCGCTCGCTGCGCCAGGCCATGCCCTTGAAGCTGATGGGGCGGGTGATGATGCGGCCGTCCAACTCCGGCAGGGCGATGTGCATGGCCAGGTCGCGCGGGCCCAGGCCTTGTGGGTTGTCGCGCCAGAGGGGTTCGTTGTCCAGGGAGCAGATGGCCTGCAGCACCGGGATGTCGCGGCGGAACGGGCGAAGGCTGGGGGCATCGGGGTTGGACTGGGCGAAGCCGGTGGTGTTGATGATCAACCCGGCTCCTGCGGCGTCCAGCCAGTTTTCCACAACCTCCAGGCACTCGGCTTCCTTGAGGCTGGCAACCGCGATGGGCAGGGGATTCAGGCCCTGGGCAGCCAGTCGCTCACAGAAGGCATCGATGAAGGCGGTATTCGCCGCCTGCAGGTGCGTTCGATAGAAGAGCAGGGCGGCCACGGGCTGATGCGACAGCCATTCGGCCTGCCAGTCCTGTAGTTGCGCAGGGCGGATGCGTGGGTGGTAGAGGGCGACGCGGGGCAGGACCTGCGGTTCGCGCCAGGGGTAATCACGCTCCAGCCAGCGAGTGGCCAGGCAGTTGAAGAGCTGTCGCGCGTTGTCCAGCCCGCCCTGGCGCAGGTACTGCCAGAGGCGTTCGGCGTCTTCCCCCGGGACGTTGCAGAGACCTGCCAGCTCGGGATCGGGGCGGTCGTCTCCGGGTACCAGGATCAGCGTTGCACCGCGCTCGGCCAGCGCCACCAGTTGTTCGATGCCGTAGCGCCAGTAGCCGACGCCACCGTGCACCGAGATGAGGATGACTTTCGCGTGCTGCAGCACCTCGTCGACGTAAAGGTCCACCGAGGCGTGATTCTGCAGCTGCATGGGGTTGGCCAGGCGCAGGCTCGGGTAGTCCTCCGGCAGTTCGCGGGCGGCTTCTGCCAGCAAGGCCAGGTGCGAATCGCCGCTGCAGAGGATCACCAGCTCGGCGGGTGTCTGAGCCAGGTGGGCAATGCCGTCGTCGGGGACAAAGCCGCCGGGTTGGGTGCGGAGGAGGTGCATGGATCGGACCTTATCGCTCGATGGCAGCACCCTCTCCCCAGCCCTCTCCCTGAAGGGAGAGGGAGCGGTTCGGCATGCGCGGATGGCTCTACGTAGGATGGGTTGAGCTTGCGATACCCATCGATATCGCCCGGTGGGTATCGCTCCGCTCCACCCACCCTACGGTCGTGGGTCAGGAGAGCGCGGTGCGCAGTTCGTTGGCGATGGCTGTCTGGTCCAGCTCCTGGCCGATGACCACCAGGCGGGTGCCGCGGGTTTCGTCGGTCAGCCACTTGCGGTCGAAGTGTTTGTCGAAGCGTTTGCCGACGCCCTGGATCAGCAGGCGCATCGGCTTGCCGGGAATGGCGGCGAAACCCTTGATGCGCAGGATGGCGTGGCGCTCCACCAGTTGGCCGAGGGCGGTGAGCAGCGCGGCTTCCTCGACTTCCGGCAGGTCGACGTGGAAGGAGTCGAACTCGTCGTGGTCGTGGTCTTCATGACCTTCGTGGTCGTGGTGGGTGGGGCGGCTGTCGATGTGCAGTTCGGCTTCGGCGTTCAGCCCGAGCAGGACATCGAGCGGCAGCTTGCCGGCGCGGGCTTCGACGATTTTCACCGCCGGCGGCAACTCCTCGGCCACTTCGGCGCGCACGGCGGCGAGGACTTCGGCGTCGAGCAGGTCGGCCTTGTTCAGCACCACTAGGTCGGCGCTGGCGAGCTGGTCTTCGAACAGCTCGTGCAGCGGGGATTCATGGTCGAGGTTCGGATCCTGCTTGCGCTGTTCGTCCACCTGCTCGGGGTGGGCGGCGAAGGTGCCGGCGGCCACGGCCGGGCTGTCGACCACGGTGATCACCGCGTCGACGGTGCAGGCGTTGCGGATTTCCGGCCACTGGAAGGCCTGCACCAGGGGCTTGGGCAGGGCGAGGCCAGAGGTCTCGATGAGGATCTGGTCGAGGTCGCCACGGCGCGCTACCAGCTCGCGCATCACCGGGAAGAACTCCTCCTGCACGGTGCAGCAGAGGCAGCCGTTGGCCAGTTCGAACACGCGGCCCGCGGCCTCTTCTTCGGTGCAGCCGATGGAGCACTGCTTGAGGATTTCGCCGTCGATGCCCAGTTCGCCGAACTCGTTGACGATCACCGCGATGCGGCGGCCTTCTGCGTTGTCGAGCATGTGGCGGAGGAGGGTGGTCTTACCGGCGCCGAGGAAGCCGGTGACGATGGTGACGGGGAGCTTTGCCAGGGTTTTCATGCGCGCCTCTGCGTGGTCGGTCGGCGGGCATGACGAACGCAGCGGGGCCGGCCCCGCGCAACGGATTCGCCACCGGATCACCCCGCCCGGTTGTCTGGAATGTCGTCGAGGCAGGTCTCCTGGCTCACGACCCTGCGCGTTGCGCGGCACCTTCGCCTTCCCGCTTGCGCAGTGGCATTTCGAAGGGCCTTGGGGGCGTTCACAGTTGCGGGGGCAGCCGTGGCCTTGACCACGTTCCCTCTTAGCTCCGGCGTATATCCGGAGAACCTCGAAAGGGCGAAGGCTACGCAGCGTGCCAGCAGCGGTCAATCGCAGCAGTTGACGCTTGGTCGGACTCGTGATGTCCTAGCACGGTTTTTTCAGGTGCCTTGCGTCGCCGTACGCGAGGTGAAACGGGAAATCGGTGCGTCCATTTTCGGACAAGTCCGACGCTGCCCCCGCAACGGTAAGCGATCGTAGGGTTAAGTACGCCACTGTGCCGGTTCGGCATGGGAAGGCATGCCCATCCAGCCCAAGGCTGGCGTCGCAAGCCCGGAGACCGGCCTGATCACGTTTTGGCAACCCGCGGTGGGCGGGCGCAAGCCGGAAATCTGGGCGCCCGTGCGTCCGCTTCCCTCGCGCGCGTTCCTCTGCCGGTATCACTAGCAACGCAGAGGGAACCTCCATGTCCAGCCGCACCCTGTCCCATTCCGCCGCTTCCTCCTCGACCCTGGCCCAACGCCTGGTGCTGGCCATCGGTGCCGGCCTGGTCGGCCTGTCCCTGGTGTACTTCGCCGGTTTCTCGCACGTCGAGGCCGTGCACAACGCCGCCCACGACACCCGCCACAGCGCCGCCTTCCCCTGCCACTGAGTGATGCATCCATGATCAAGCGCATCGCCCAGACCGCAGGGTTCGCCGGCCTCATCGCGGCCCTGGTGCTGACCCTGCTGCAGAGCCTGTGGGTCACTCCGCTGATTCTCCAGGCGGAGACCTATGAAAGCGCCGAGCCGGCCCCCGTCGAGCAGGTCCACGACCATGAACACGGCGGCGCCGCTGTTCCCCATGTGCATGAACACAATGACGAAGCCTGGGCCCCGGAAGATGGCTGGCAGCGGACCCTGTCCACGGGCGGCAGCAACCTGGTGGTGGCTGTGGGCTTCGCCCTGATCCTTGCCGGACTGTTCAGCCTGCGCGGTCCGACCCGCGCCTGGCATGGCCTGCTGTGGGGCCTGGGCGGTTTCGCCACCTTCGCGCTGGCGCCGTCCCTGGGCCTGCCGCCGGAGTTGCCGGGCACAGCCGCCGCCGAACTGGCCCAGCGCCAGACCTGGTGGATCGGCACCGCCGCCTCCACGGCCGTTGGCCTCGCGCTGATCGCCTTCGGCCGTCATTGGGGGCTGCGCGTGGCGGGCGTCGTATTGCTGGTTATCCCCCATGTAGTGGGCGCGCCGCAGCCGGAGGTGCACTCCAGCCTGGCGCCGGAAGCGCTTGAACACGAGTTCATCGCCGCTTCGTTGATCACCAATGCGGCATTCTGGGCCGTACTGGGCTGGGCGGCCGGTTGGCTGTACCAGCGCCACACCTCGCCCTCCGCTTGAAGCTGGTCGCCGGGCTGGGCTGCCGACGCGGCTGCTCGGCGGATGAGCTGCAAGGCCTGCTACAGCAGTGCCTTGCGGAGGCCGGTGCCTCACTCGATGAGCTGGTCGCCCTGGCCAGCAGCGAGGTGAAGGCGGCAGAGCCGGGGCTGATCGCCCTGGCCGAGCGATTAGGCCTGTCGCTGAATTTCCTGCCTGTGGATATCCTCGCAGCCCGTGAGACATGCCTGAGCCAGCCGTCCGAACGGGTGCGGGAAGCCGTTGGTAGTCCGGGCGTTGCCGAGGCGGCCGCCCTGGCCCAGGCCGAGGCCCTGTTCGGCGGTCACGCCACCCTGCTTGTCGATAAACGCTGCAGCGCCAGCGCCACCTGTGCCCTGGCCTGTGTCCCCCAGGAGGCTGAACAGCCATGACGGTCTATTTCATCGGCGCCGGCCCTGGCGATCCGGAGCTCATCACCGTGAAGGGGCAGCGCCTCATTCGGACCTGCCCGGTGATTCTCTACGCAGGTTCCCTGGTGCCAGAAGCCGTGTTGGCTGGGCATAGAGCCGAGCGGGTGGTGAACACGGCGGAACTGCACCTGGACGGGATCGTCGCCCTGCTTGCCGAGGCCCATGCCAAGGGGCAGGACGTGGCGCGGGTGCATTCCGGCGACCCGTCGCTCTACGGCGCCATTGGCGAGCAGATCCGCCACCTGCGCGAACGGGATATCCCCTACGAAATTGTGCCGGGGGTGACCGCCACTGCCGCGTGCGCCGCGCTGCTGGGATGCGAGCTGACCCTGCCGGACGTGTCGCAGACCCTGATCCTCACCCGTTACGCCAGCAAAACGCGCATGCCCGAAGGGGAAGCGCTGGGCGATCTGGCCCGGCATCGCGCGACCATGGCCATCCACCTGGGCGTGAGCCAACTGGCGAAGATCGTCGAAGAACTGTTGCCGCACTACGGCGCCGAATGCCCGATCGCCGTGATCCATCGCGCCAGCTGGCCCGATCAGGAGCAGGTCACCGGTACCCTCGGCGACATCCTCCCCAAAGTGGCGGCGCGGGACTTCCGCCGTACGGCGCTGATCCTCGTGGGCAAGGTGCTGGCAGCAGATGGCTTCACCGATTCCTCCCTCTACCGCGCCAGCCATGCCCATCTCTACCGCCCGGGCCAGGCGTAACCGCTACGCGGCTAGTGACGTGAGCCGGTGAAACCCGCAGAATGCGGCTCTTATGTGGCGGGCAATTTTCCCGCCAACTCCTTCTAACCGGCTTTAAGCGACCTTTTTCTCTATGCGAATGCGCTTGATGCTGTTGGGTGGCGGCAATTCACTCGGACAGGCGCTGATTCGCCAGGGTGCCGAGGAAGACGTAGGTTTTCTCGCTCCGCGTCCGCCTGAGCAGGGCTGGGACGCCGCCAGCCTGACCCAGCTGCTCGATGACACCCGGCCCGACGCCGTGATCAACCTCGCCTACTACTTCGACTGGTTCCAGGCCGAAGAAGTCAGTGACGTCCGCCTGGCAGCCCAGGAGCGCGGAGTGGAGCGACTTGCCGAGCTCTGCCAGCACCACGGCATCGTCCTGCTGCAACCTTCCAGCTACCGGGTATTCGATGGCTCCCGCGCCACGGCCTACAGCGAAAAAGACGAATCCGTTCCGCTCAGCGACCGTGGCCAGGCCATCTGGCGCATGGAGCAGAGCGTGCGTGCGGCCTGCCCCAAGCATGTGCTGCTGCGCTTCGGCTGGTTGCTGGACGACAGCCGGGAAGGCTCCCTGGGGCGCTTCCTCACCCGTGCCGAGCAAGCGGACGAGATCTGCCTGGCGGATGACCGTCGCGGCAATCCCACGCCGGTGGACGATGCCGCGCGCGTGTTGCTCGCGGTGATCAAGCAGCTGGATTGCCAGGCGCCGCTCTGGGGCACCTATCACTACGGCGGCCACGAAGCCACGACGCCCCTGGCCCTCGGTCAGGCGCTGCTCAGCGAGGCCCGCAGCCTGCACCCGCTGAAGGTGCAGGACATCACCCCGCAGGCCCACGCCGCCCGTCCCGATGCGGCGGACGAACCGCAGAACGCGGTGCTGGCCTGCAAGAAAATCCTCCATACCTTCGGTATCAAGCCGCGCGCCTGGCGCGCCGCATTGCCAACCCTGCTGGACCGTTACTATCGCCATGGTTGATTCCCCCATCCTCATCACCGGCGGCGCCGGTTTCATCGGCTCGCACCTGGCCGATGCGTTGCTTGCCAGGGGCCACGCCGTGCGTGTGCTGGACAACCTCTCCACTGGCAAACGCTCCAACCTGGCTCTGACCAATCCACGTCTGGAACTGATCGAAGGCGATGTGGCCGACGCTGCCCTGGTGGCTCGCGCCATGTCCGGCTGCAAGGCGGTGGCCCACCTGGCTGCAGTGGCTTCAGTGCAGGCGTCGGTGGACGATCCGGTGGCGACTCACCAGAGCAATTTCATCGGCACCCTGAACGTCTGCGAAGCCATGCGCGAGCACGGCGTGAAACGGGTGATCTTCGCCTCCAGCGCCGCGGTCTATGGCCAGAACGGCGAAGGCATGGCCATCGACGAAGACACGCCCAAGGCGCCGCTGACACCCTACGCGGCGGACAAGCTGGCGAGTGAGCACTACCTGGATTTCTATCGCCGCCAGCACGGTCTGGAGCCGGCGGTATTCCGCTTCTTCAACATCTTCGGTCCGCGCCAGGATCCGTCTTCGCCCTATTCCGGCGTGATCAGTATCTTCACCGAGCGCGCCCAGGCCGGGCTGCCGATCACTGTATTCGGCGATGGCGAGCAGACCCGCGATTTCGTCTACGTTGGCGATTTGGTGCAAGTGCTGGTGCAGGCGCTGGAAGCGGAATGGCTGGAAGCCGGGCCAGTGAACGTGGGCCTGAACCGTGCCACCAGCCTCAAGCAGTTGCTCGCCGCCATCGGTGATGTGCTGGGCGAAATGCCAACGGTGACCTACGGCGAAGCCCGCGCCGGGGACATTCGCCATTCGCGGGCCAACAACGCCCGCCTCCTGCTGCGCTACGAATTCCCAGTGGCGACTCCGCTGCGCGAGGGTGTGGCGCGTCTCTTGGGGCGTTGAGCAGCCAACCACGCTTTGCCTGAGCCTGTAGGGCGGTCGTACGCACTGGCAGGCTGGGCTGATCGGGAAGCGAGGTCGGTGCGCGCGGCGCACCCTACGTTAGGTCCCGATGAAGGACGCGGCCCCGCTTCCTCATAAATCTCCAGGCACAAAAAAAGGCGCCCGAAGGCGCCTTTTGGCGGGGGTGTTCCTCTCGTGGAAGAGCCCGCTCAGAACTTGTAGCCGACGCCGACCATGTATACCCACGGGTCCACGTCCACATCGACCTTGACCTTGCCCACGCCGGCCAGGTCGGTGGTGGCAGTGGTGTCGATATCGATGTACCAGACAGCGGCGTTGAGCAGGATGTTGTCAGTCAGCATGTAGTCCATGCCGACCTGCGCGGCCAAGCCCCAGGAGTCGTCCAGGTCCAGGTTGCTGAAGCCTTGGGCTTTGCGCGAGCTGGTCAGGTCTTCGTCGAAGAACAGGGTGTAGTTCAGGCCAGCACCGACATACGGCTGGAACGCGGAGTTCGGGTCCAGCGGGTAGTACTGGAGGCTCAAGGTCGGGGGCAGGTGCTTGATGTCGGCCAGTTTGCCGTCAAGGGCGCCGCCGAGGCCTTTCACGCCTACTTCGTGCTGGAACGGGGTGGCGGCCAGCAGTTCAATACCGACATGGTCGGTCAGCATGTAAGTACCGGTCAGGCCGAGCTGGGTGTCGCTGTCCAGGGTGGCTTTGGTGCCGCCGACCTTGGTGCCGGCCAGGGACAGGTTGGAGCTGTCCTCTTGCGGATCGACGGTGGCTGCGCCTGCGCGGATGATCACGTCGCCGGCCTTGTGGGCATGGGCCAGGGGGGAGGCGATGGCAAGTGCGAGCAGGGAGGCGGCGAGAAGAGGCTTGCGCATGGAAGGCTCCAATGAGTTCTAAATGTGTTGGACTGGAGCCAGTTTCGGTAATTAGGAAGCTTTGTATCTTGATCCAGAGCAATGTCGCGGACGGTCGACAGCAAAAGGCCCGGTAAGACCGGGCCTTTGTGCATTCAGGGATTGAGCGTCCAGGGTCAGTTGCTGGTGGACTCGTAGGGGTAAATCTTGCTCGCGTCCATCTGGTAGCCGGCTTCCGCCAGTTCGCTGCTGCTGGCTTTCACCTGCAGCGGGCCTTCAATCCAGAAGGGTTGGTAGAGGGCATCCATCAGCACACCGAGTTCGCTCTTCACGTGGACGATCTGGTTCGATGGCGGTGGCGGTACGTGGATGCAAGCGCCGAAATAGGGCACCAGGAGGAACTCGGTGACCCGGCCTTCCTCGGTCACATCCAGCGGCACGATGTAGCCCGGCAGCTTCACGTCCTGGCCATCCAGCGCCTTGACCACCGGTGCTGCAGGAGATTGCTGGCTCGCCGCCGGGCCAGCCTCGGCGTTGAGGGCGTCGGACAACTGCGAAAGGTCATGGATGGGGGCGGGCGGTGCGGGCGGCGGCGCGCCTTCCGGGATCATCTCCGCCCAGGTGAGCTCACGTGCCTCGCCGGCCCAGAGCGGGGAGGAAAGGGTCAGCAGCAGGGCCAGCAGGATGCGTCTCATGGGAGTCTCACAGGCGAATGGACAGGCCGTCGGCCAACGACTGCCGGTAGGCACGCCAGGCTGGCACCACGCCCATCAGCAGGGCGGCGGCCAGAATAGCGCCGAGCAGCGTCCACTCATAGGGGCTGGGCAGGGCCAGCGGCAGGTAGAGCCCATAGTTCGCCTGCACATAGCCCTGGCTGAGCCCGATACCGAGGTACAACAGCCCCACGCCCAGTACCGCACCCGCCACGGCCAGGGCGAAGGCTTCCAGCACCAGCAGACTGCCGACGTGCCAGGGCCGTGCGCCCACGGAACGGAGGATGGCCATCTCTCGGCGGCGTTCGTTGAGGCTGGTGAGGATGGCCGTGAGCATGCCGATCAGGCCGGTCAGCACCACGAACAGTGAGACCACGAAGAGCGCCTTCTCGGCCGTGCCCATCAGGCTCCAGAGTTCCTGCAGGGCCACGCCGGGCAGGATCGCCAGCAGCGGCTCGCCACGGTATTCGTTGATCTGCCGTTGCAGCGCGAAGGTGGCGATCTTGCTGTTGAGGCCGAGCATGAAGGCGGTGATGGCCTTGGGTTGCAGGTCCATGGCGCGGGCCTGGTCGGCGCTGACCTTGCCGGCGCCGCGCGCAGGCACGCCGTTTTGCCAGTCGACGTGCAGTGCCTCCATGCCCGCCAGGGAAATGTGCAGGGTGCGATCCACCGGCGTGCCGGTGCGCGCGAGGATGCCGACCACCGTGAACGGCTTGTCGTCGTGCTGTACCAGGCTGACGGTGCTGACGCCGTGGGCCAGCACCAGTTGGTCTCCCAGCTTGTAGTGCAGGGCCTCGGCCACTTCGGCGCCGAGCACCACCTCGAACATATCGGCGAAAGGCTTGCCCTCGGCCAGTCGCAGCGGCTGACTGCGGCCATAGCGGTAATGATCGAAATAGGCGCCGCTGGTGCCCATGACGCGGTAGCCGCGATGGGAGTCGCCTAGGGAAATGGGGATGGCCCACTTCACTCGCTTGTCCTGGCTGATGGCTTCGAAGCTGTCCCAGCGGATGTTGTTGGTGGCGTTGCCGATGCGGAACACCGAATAGAGCAGCAGGTTCACCGATCCGGAGCGGGCGCCGATGATCAGGTCCGTGCCGCTGATGGTGCTGGCGAAGCTGGCGCGGGCCTCGGTGCGCACACGCTCGACGGCCAGCAGCAGGCAGACCGAAAGGGCGATGGCGAAGACCGTCAGCAGGGCGGTGAAACGGCGGTTGGCGAGGCTGGCCAGGGCCAGGCGCAGCAGATACATCTCAATCCTCCTCAATGCGCGCGGCGTGGTTCAGGTCCGCCAGAGACAGGCTGCGGTCGAACAGCGATGCCAGGCTCTGGTCGTGGCTGACGAACAGCAGGCTGGAGCCGGCTTCACGGCATTCGGCGAACAGCAGTTGCAGGAACGCTTCGCGGGCGTCGGCATCCAGGGCCGAGGTAGGTTCGTCGGCGATCACCAGTTCCGGCTGACCGATCAGCGCGCGGGCAGCGGCTACCCGTTGTTGCTGGCCGATGGACAGGGCATCAGCGCGGCGTTGCAGCAGTTCTTCCTTCAGGCCGAGATGGCGCAGCAGGGTGGCGGCGGCCGCATCGACGCTGCCGTGGCGCTGGCGCGCACGTTCGGCGCGCAGACGCGAGAAGCGGCACGGCAGCTCGACGTTCTCGCGCACCGAGAGGAAGGGCAGCAGATTGAACTGCTGGAAGATGTAGCCGGTGTGGTCCACACGGAAATGGTCACGGGCGCTGGCCGAGAGCTTGGCCAGGTCCTGACCGAGCAGACGGATGCTGCCACGGCCGGGTTTCTGCACACCGCCGAGCAGGCCTAGCAGGGTGGTCTTGCCACTGCCGCTGGGGCCTTTGAGGAAGAGGCTTTCGCCGCGTTGCAGGCGGAACTCGGGAATATCCAGCAGTTCCGGGTGACCGGGCCAGGCAAAGCCCAGCCCCTGGAGTTCGATCAGTGTCTGGCTCATGGGAAAACGACCGGGTTGCCCCGGCCGGTTCTAGGGAATTAGAAGCTCAGGTTGGCGTTGGACTTGCTCAGTTCCGCGCCTTGCTGCCCGTTCGGGCCGATCAGTTGTACCTGAATTTTCTCGGTGGCTGGGAAGCGCTTGAACAGCCCGGCGAGGTCCAGGGACTTCAGCGCATCGGGGGTGGAGCACTCGAACCGGTAGTGGGCGTGGACTTCGCTGTGCTCGTGGTCATGGCCCTTGGCATGTTCGTCATGGTGATCGTCAGCGCCGAAGAGCGGGCTTTCCAGTTCCTGGGACGCGACCTTGCAGCTGGCCGCCTGGGGAAGGCCGAAGAGCGCCAGGGGACTTTCCAGCTCGTTACGGACAGCAGCGACTTTGGCTTTGTCGGCATCGCTGCTGGCGGCATGCTCGAAGCCCACCAGGTTCATCGCCGGGCTTTCCAGTTCCAGCTCGAGAGTATTGCCGTCCAGCGCGGCGTTCAGGCGCGCTACGCCGTGCTCGTGGGCGCCGAGGCTGTCGTGATCATGGTCGTGCTCGTGGGCCTGGACAGCGGCCAGGGGCAGCAAGGCGAAGGGCAGGGCAAGCAGCAGGCGGCGCATGGAGGTCTCCCGAGAGGGTTAAAAGATTTCGTTACGTTATAACAAATGTAGGCAGCCCGCCAGCGCCGTGGGAGCATTGCGCATTCGTTTCTGGAGGAGTTGGACATGCTGCGCATACGCGGACAGATCGGCGACTGGCCGGTGGACCTGACGGTCGAAATGGACGCCGAGGACTGGGACCAGTTGGCCAGTCGTCTGTCGCCGGAGCTGGTGGACGGGGCCCAGGCCGCGCCGAAAGCCCCAAGCGCCCCGCGCACCGATGCGCTCTGGGAGACCGCCCAGCAACTCCTGCGCGAAGCCGGACAGATGGAAGGGCCGCGATTGCTGGCCGAACTGGAAGCCCTGACCGGTGGTGTGGCGGCGGGAAAGCGTCTGCTGGTGCGTCTGCGCCACAGCGAGCAGGTGCATGTCGAGGTGCGGGAAGACGCGCCTCTCTATATCTGGCGGGGGTGATGAGCTGTGGGAGCGAGTTCAATCGCGAATGAAATCGCACCCACAGGGTAGAGCGGGTCAGTAGATGGCGTTGTACAGCTTGCGGCGGTAGGTGGTGACCAGCGGGTGGTCGTTGCCTAGCAGGTCGAACACCTGCAGCAGGGTCTTGTGGGGCAGGCCGCTTTCATAACTGCGGTTGCGCACGAAGAGCTTGAGCAGGCTGTCCAGCGCCGGCTCGTACTGCTGACGGGAAAGTTGCTGGATCGCCAGTTGGTAGACCGCTTCGTCGTCACCGGCATCTTGCGCCAGGCGCGATTTCAGGTCGGCGACTTCCGGCAGATCGGCAGCCTGGCGCAGGAAGGTCAGCTGAGCACGGGCACCCGCGATCGCCTGTTTGTGTTCGTCGCTCTTCACCGCATTGAGCACGGTTTCCGCTTCGCCCAGCTCACCGCGTTCGGCCAGGCAACGGGCATAGAGGATCAGCCCGGCAGCGTTGGTGTTGTCTTCGGTCAGCAGTTGCTTGAGCAGGTTTTCGGCTTCGCTGATGCGGCCTTCGCTGAAGGCGGCCTGGGCGGCGTCCAGCAAGTTGCCCTGGGGCGTGGCGGGCATCTGCACATGGGGTTCGAGCATGGCGCGGATAGCCGATTCCGGCTGCGCACCGGCGAAGCCGTCCACCGGCTGGCCGTCCTTGAACAGCACCACGGTGGGCAGGCTGCGGATGCCGAAGCGCATCACGATGTCCTGCTCGATATCGCAGTTGACCTTGGCCAGCAGCAGTTCGCCCTGGTAGGCCTCGGCGATCTGCGCCAGCAGCGGCATCAGCGCCTTGCAGGGGGCGCACCAGTCAGCCCAGAAATCCACCAGCACGGGCTTGTGGAAGGAGTTCTGGATCACCGCCTGGTCGAAGTCGGCGCCGGTGGTATCGAAGATGTAGGGAATGTCGCTCATCTGGGCTCTCGAAGGCACGAAAGGATGGGCGAATCATACGGCTGCCGGCCGGGGATGAATATGCCCTGCACGAGCGCCGGGCTTCCCTGCTACTCGGTCTGCTCTACCCGTAGGGGCGAATTCATTCGCCAAGCGCCCCGCAGGGGCGCCCCAACTCCGAGCTGTACCGGGACGATTCCTTACCTGAAAGGCTATGTCTGCCAGAAGTCAGGAGCCTTGTAGGAGCTAGCTTGCTAGCGAAAAAGGGCCATTCGCTGGCAAGCCAGCTCCTACGGGCGATGCACTGGCCCAGGCTCACCGAATCGCGTGATACAGGCTCACATTGCTGAATTCGGCAGGCTCCGCAAGGTCCGGCCAGGTGCAGGCATCCAGTACGGCGAGGCGGGTGTAGAGCGGGTGCTGGAAGTCACGGACCCGCGAGTCGGCCACCAGGGCCTGGCGGCCTCGGGTGAGGAAGTGGTCGAGCAGCGGCAGGTTGGCGCGGTCGTAGAGCACGTCGGCGACGATGATCAGGTCGAAGCGATCCTCTTCCTGAAAGAAGTCCGCCGAGTAGCTCAGCACCACGCCGTTCAGTTCGGCGTTGGCACGACAGGCTTCCAGGGCCAGCGGGTCTAGGTCGCACGCCACCACTTCAGCGGCGCCGGCCTTGGCTGCGGCAATGGCGGCGACACCCGATCCGGCACCGAAATCCAGCACACGCTTGCCGGCGACCCACTCGGGCTTCTCGGCCAGCCAGCGCGCCAGGGCCAGGCCGCTGGCCCAGCAGAAGCACCAGTAGGGCGGCTCTTCGAGGATGCGCCGGGTCTCTTCCGGGCTGAATGCACGGTCCATGTTGTCGGCGTCGATCAGCCAGAGCTTGAGGTCGGTGCCGGGCAGGGTTTCCGCGCTGAGGCTGGCGTCGCCGAGCAACTGAGTCAGCGCCTGCTGCAGCATCTTCGGGGCGGTCATGGCGCGGGGACCATCTGCAGCGGGCCGAGGGTCTGGCTTTCCGGCTGGAGAATGACGCGGGGTTGCAGCTTGAGGATCAGGCGTCCGGAGAGGCTGGCGCGACCACGCAGTTCCACGCGCTCGCCACGGGGGAAGGATTCCGGGTTGAACAGCAGGCGGAAGGGCAGCGGACCGCCATTGCCGTTCAGTACGAGATTGCCCAGCAAGCGCTGCGGACGGTCGCGGGAATCGATCGACATCAGCGCCAGCTCGACTTCACTGCCGGACGGAGGCGTCTGCAGCACGCCGATGAGCTCGCGCATATGGGCCGGCGTCGCTTCCACCCTGGGTTTCTGCGTCGGCGCGGGCTGTTGCGGGGCGGGCTCTTCGCTGGCACAGGCCGCGAGCATGGCGGCCAGGAGCAGGGGGAGGAGTGGGCGCATCTGGGCTTCCTGATACTGGTGCGCGGGCCTTATAGCGCAAAGCCGCCGGCTTGTCTTGCCTGGGGGATGCGCTACCATGGACCACCTTTTCCGCCGATGCCTCTTCTAACCCATGCACTGTCCCTTCTGCGGCGCCCACGATACCAAGGTCATTGATTCGCGGCTGGTTGCCGAGGGCGACCAGGTGCGCCGTCGCCGCGAGTGCCTGGCCTGCGAAGAACGCTTCACCACCTTCGAGACCGCCGAACTGGTGATGCCCCGGCTGATCAAGCAGGACGGTAGCCGCCAGCCCTTCGACGAAGAGAAGCTGCGTGCCGGCATGCAACGCGCGCTGGAGAAGCGCCCGGTGAGCGTCGAGCGCCTGGAAGCGGCCATCGCCCATATCAAGCACAAGCTGCGCGCCACCGGCGAACGCGAAGTGAAGTCGCGGGTGCTGGGTGAGCTGGTCATGGCGGAGCTGCAGAAACTCGACGAAGTCGCCTACATCCGTTTCGCGTCGGTCTATCGGCGCTTCCAGGACCTCAACGAATTCCGCGAGGAAATCGAGCGCCTGGCCCGCGAGCCATCGAAAGACTGATGGCCGCCAGCGATCAGGCCTACATGGCCCGCGCCCTCGAGCTGGCGCGCAAGGGCATCTGTTCCACCCATCCCAATCCGCGCGTCGGTTGCGTCATCGTTCGCGATGGCCAAGTCGTCGGCGAAGGCTGGCACGTCCGCGCGGGTGAGCCCCACGCCGAAGTCCATGCCCTGCGCCAGGCTGGCGAGCTGGCCCGTGGCGCCACCGCCTACGTCACCCTCGAACCCTGCAGCCATCACGGCCGCACGCCGCCTTGCGCCGATGCGCTGGTGGCCGCCGGCGTAGGGCGCGTGGTGGCGGCCATGCAGGACCCCAATCCCCAGGTCGCCGGCCGTGGTCTGAAACGGCTGGCCGATGCTGGCATCGCCGTCGAAAGCGGCGTGCTGGAGGCTGAGGCGCGAGCGCTGAACGCCGGTTTCATCAAGCGCATGGAGAAGGGACTGCCCTTCGTGCGGGTCAAGCTGGCCATGAGCCTGGACGGACGCACCGCCATGGCGAGTGGCGAGAGCCAGTGGATAACCGGCCCGGCTGCCCGCTCGGCGGTGCAACGCCTGCGTGCCCAAGCCAGCGTGGTGCTGACTGGCGCCGATACCGTGCTCACCGATGCCGCGCGCCTCACCGTCCGCGCCGATGAGCTGGGCCTCGATCCCGAACTCACCGCCCTCGCGGTTAGCCGTCCGCCGCTGCGTGTGCTGGTGGACGGTCGCCTGCGGGTGCCGCTGGCAGCGCCCTTCTTCCAGGCGGGACCGGCATTGGTGGCAACCGCCAGTGATTGCAGCTCGGACGCCTACGCGGGCCACGAACTGCTGGCGCTGCCCGGCGCCGATGGTCGCGTCGACCTGCGCAAGCTGTTGCAGGAACTGGCTAGCCGTGGCGTGAACGAAGTCCTGGTGGAAGCCGGCCCGAGCCTGGCTGGTGCCTTCGCCCAGGCCGGACTGGTGGATGAGTATCAGATATTCATCGCCGCCAAGTTCCTGGGCTCCAGCGCCCGTCCGCTGCTGGACTGGCCCCTGGCGCGGATGGCGGAAGCGCAAGAACTGAACATCGTCGAAATGCGCGCTGTGGGCGACGACTGGCGAGTCATCGCGATACCCCGCGCCACTGCCTGATTTACGCACCAGCGGCATGGCCGCAAAGGCCGATGCAAGTTCGCCACGACTGTGATAAAACGCCTGCCAGCCAGTTAGATGCTGGCTGAAACGTTCTCAGGGCGGGGTGCAAGTCCCCACCGGCGGTAATTGCGCGAAATGCGCATAGCCCGCGAGCGCTTGCTGGAAGAACACTTTTCAGGATTGAGCGAGCTAGAGCGAGACAAGGCAGAAACAGCCGAGGAAGCGGAGTTTACGACTGTAAATGAGCATTCCGAGGCGGTTTTTAACGCCGTATCGCCGACGCGCAGCCAATCCATCCAGTGAGGTCAGCAGACTCGGTGCGATTCCGAGGCCGACGGTAATAGTCCGGATGAAGAGAGAACGGGATTGCCTGCCTGGTCCAGGGTGCGTCCGTGCCCGTGTCCGTCAGATCCCTTTCGATCCGATACGCCCTGTTTTTCACGAAACAGGAGTTCCATCGATGTCAAATGCAACAGTCCACATCCTTCCGGCGTCGGCGGCGTGCCCGCGCGCGGGTGAGGGGCGGGCGCCTATAATGCGTCTTTCACCGGTATCGACCGGTTCGCTGCAAGCTCTGGAGGTCCCATGTTCACCGGCATAATCGAAGCCATCGGCACCATCCGCGCGATCACGCCCAAGGGCGGTGACGTCCGTGTCCTGGTGGAAACCGGCAAGCTGGACCTCGCCGACGTCAAGCTGGGCGACAGCATCGCCGTCAACGGCGTCTGCCTCACCGCCGTAGAACTGCCCGGCAACGGCTTCTGGGCCGACGTCAGCCGCGAGACCCTGGCCCGCACCGCCTTCGACGACCTCAAGCCCGGCAGCCCGGTCAACCTGGAAAAGGCCCTGACCCCCACCAGCCGCCTCGGTGGCCACCTGGTCAGCGGCCATGTCGACGGCATCGGCGAGATCGTGATGCGCGAGGACAACGCCCGCGCTGTGCAATTCCGCATCCGCGCGCCGCGTGACCTGGCCAAATACATCGCCTTGAAGGGCTCGATCACCGTCGATGGCACCAGCCTGACGGTGAATTCGGTGAATGGCGCCGAGTTCGAGCTGACCATCGTCCCGCATACCCTGGCCGAGACCATCATGGTCGACTACCGCCCGGGTCGCCGCGTGAACCTCGAGGTCGACCTGCTGGCCCGCTACCTGGAGCGCCTGCTGCTCGGCGACAAGGCTGCCGAGCCCCAGTCCTCCGGCCTGACCGAAAGCTTCCTCGCCGAACACGGCTACCTCAAACACTGAATTCAGAAGGAGGGCCCATGGCTCTCAACAGCATCGAAGAACTGATCGAAGACATCCGCCAGGGCAAGATGGTCATCCTCATGGATGACGAGGATCGCGAGAACGAAGGCGACCTGATCATGGCCTCCGAGTGCGTGCAGGCCGAGCACATCAACTTCATGGCCCGCTTCGCCCGTGGGCTGATCTGCATGCCAATGACCCGCGAGCGCTGCGAACTGCTGAAGCTGCCGCTGATGGCGCCGCGCAACGGCTCCGGCTTCGGCACCAAGTTCACCGTGTCCATCGAAGCCGCCGAAGGCGTGACCACCGGCATCTCCGCCGCCGACCGCGCGCGCACCGTGCAGGTGGCCGCCGCCAAGGGCGCCAAGGCCGACGACATCGTCAGCCCCGGCCACATCTTCCCGCTGATGGCCCAACCGGGCGGCGTGCTGGCCCGTGCCGGCCACACTGAAGCGGCTTGCGACCTGTCGCGAATGGCTGGCTTCGAGCCTTCCGGCGTGATCTGCGAAATCATGAACGACGACGGCACCATGTCCCGTCGCCCCGAGCTGGAGGCCTTCGCCGCCGAGCACGGGATCAAGATCGGCACCATCGCCGACCTCATCCACTACCGCCTGATCCACGAACGCACCGTCGAGCGCATCGCCGAGCAGCCGCTGGACAGCGAACTGGGCCACTTCAACCTGGTGACCTACCGCGATGCCGTGGAAGGTGATGTGCACATGGCCCTGACCCTGGGCAAGATCTGCCCGGAAGAGCCGACCCTGGTGCGCGTTCACAACATGGACCCGCTGCGTGACCTGTTCATGGTCAACCAGGCTGGCCGCTGGAGCCTGCGCGCCGCCATGAAGGAAGTGGCCGCCGCCGGCAGCGGTGTGGTGCTGCTGCTCGGCACCCCGCTCACCGGTCCGCAGCTGCTCGCGCACCTGGAGCGTCAGTTGGGTGCGGAAACCAAGGTCACCAACCCGACTACCTACAGTACCGTTGGTGCCGGATCGCAGATTCTTCGCGACCTCGGAGTGCGCAAGATGCGCCTGATGAGCTCGCCGATGAAGTTCAACGCGATATCCGGTTTCGACCTGGAAGTTGTAGAATACCTGCCCGCCGAATGATCCCGCAGGGCTCCGACCGTCAAGGCCGGGGCCCTCGCTCTTTAATTGACGAGAACTCGCCCATGTCCCTGAAGACCATCGAAGGTACCTTCATCGCCCCCAAAGGCCGCTATGCCCTGGTGGTCGGCCGTTTCAACAGCTTCGTCGTGGAAAGCCTGGTGAGCGGCGCCGTAGACGCCCTGGTTCGCCACGGTGTCAGCGAAAGCGACATCACCATCATCCGCGCGCCGGGCGCCTTTGAAATCCCGCTGGTGGCCCAGAAGGTCGCCCAGCAAGGCGAGTACTCCGCCATCATCGCCCTCGGCGCGGTCATTCGTGGCGGCACCCCGCACTTCGAATACGTTGCCGGCGAGTGCACCAAGGGCCTGGCCCAGGTTTCCATGGAGTTCGGCGTACCGGTCGCCTTTGGCGTGCTGACCGTTGATTCCATCGAGCAAGCCATCGAACGTTCCGGCACCAAGGCCGGCAACAAGGGTGCCGAAGCTGCCCTGTCCGCTCTGGAGATGGTAAGCCTGCTGGCTGCCCTGGAGGCCAAGTGAGCAACGCAGACGGTTCGGCGCCCAAGGCTCCGAAAGGCAAGATCGCAGCTCGTCGCCAGGCTCGTACCCTGGCGATGCAAGCGCTCTACTCCTGGCACATCGCCGGTCAGCCGCTCAACGAAATCGAGGCGCAGTTCCGCGTCGATAACGATTTCGCCAGCGTCGACGGCGCCTACTTCCACGAGATCCTCCACGGCGTACCGCGCCAGAAGACCGAGATCGACGCGGCCTTCCTGCCCTGCCTGGACCGCGCCCTTGAGGAAGTCGACCCGGTAGAGCTGGCGATCCTGCGCCTGTCCACCTACGAGCTGATGAACCGCGTGGACGTGCCGTACCGCGTGGTGATCAACGAAGGCATCGAGCTGGCCAAGGTGTTCGGCGCCACCGACGGACACAAGTTCGTCAACGGCGTGCTGGACAAGCTGGCGCCGCGCCTGCGCGCCGCTGAAGTCCGTGGCGGCAAGCGCTGATCGCAGCCCAGTGAATGGGTGAGTTCGAGCTGATCCGCCGTTTCTTCGCCTCCGCCGCCTGTGCGGCCGGGGGCGAAGGCATTGCCCTTGGCATCGGCGACGACTGCGCCCTGTTGCAAGTGCCCCCCGGCGAGCAACTGGCGATTTCCACCGATACCCTGGTGGCCGGCGTGCACTTCCCGCAAGTGGCCGACTCCTTCCTTCTCGGTCAGCGCGCCCTGGCGGTTTCCGCCAGCGATCTGGCCGCCATGGGCGCCCAGCCCATTGCCTTCACCCTGGCCCTGACCTTGCCCGACGCACGCGCCGACTGGCTCGAAGGCTTCGCCCGTGGCCTCTGCGCCATGGCGCGGGATTGCGGGATCGGCCTGGTGGGCGGCGATACCACCCGTGGCCCGCTGAGCCTGACCCTCACGGTGTTCGGCCGGGTGCCTGCCGGACTGGTGCTGACCCGCGCGGGTGCGCGCCCCGGCGATCTGCTCTGCGTGGGCGGCAGCCTGGGTGACGGTGCCGGCGCGCTGCCGCTGGTGCTGGGCGAAAGGCAGGACAGCGGCGCGGATGCGGAGTACCTGTTGCAGCGTTACTGGGCGCCGCAGCCTCAATTGGCCCTGGGCCAGGCGCTGCGCGGCCGGGCCACTGCGGCGCTGGACATCTCCGATGGCCTGCTCGCCGACTGCGGCCACATCGCCAGGGCTTCGGGCGTCGCGCTGCTGGTGGAAACGGAGAAGCTGCCGCTGTCGCCAGCGCTCGAACGACTCTTCACCAGTGAGTTCGCGCGCAAATGTGCGCTAGCCGGTGGCGACGACTACCGCCTCGCCTTTACCCTTCCCGCCGCAGAACTGGCCGCTGTTCAGGCGCAGTGGCCGGAAGTGGCGGTGATCGGCCGGGTGGAAGCCGGGCAGGGGGTTCACCTGCTGGATGCCGCCGGTCTCGAACTGCAGCCGCCAGCATTGGGTTATCAACATTTCGGGAGTCAAGGTGACTGATCACGAGTCGGCCACGCCGCAACCCATTCCTCATTCGGTGTGGAGCAACCCCTGGCATTTCATCGCCTTCGGATTCGGTTCGGGCACGCTGCCCAAGGCTCCGGGCACCTGGGGCTCTCTCGTAGCGCTGCCGTTCATCCCGCTCTGGCAGATGCTGCCGGACTGGGGCTATTGGCTGATGCTGGGGCTGACCATGCTGTTCGGCTTCTGGCTGTGCGGCAAGGTGGCCGACGACCTGCGGGTGCATGACCACGAAGGCATCGTCTGGGATGAAATGGTCGGTATGTGGATCACCCTCTGGCTGGTGCCCGAGGGCTGGCATTGGCTGCTGATCGGCTTCCTGGTGTTCCGCGTGATGGACATCCTCAAGCCCTGGCCGATCCGCTGGATCGACCGCCATGTCCATGGTGGCGTGGGCATCATGCTCGATGACGTCCTGGCCGGTGTCTTCGCCTGGCTGGCAATGCAGCTCATCGTCTGGGGTCTGGCCTAATCTTGGTTGGACCCGCAATGGCGAAGGGCTGGTGGAGGGATGCGTGATGCGGAGCTGGTTACTGAAGTTCCTGATCGGCTGCCTGCTGCTGCCGGCGGCCTGGGCGGCGCCGTTCCCGGATAATGAAATCCATCTCGCCAGCGACGTCTGGCCCGAGCACACCGAAGCCGATGGCACCGGACTCGGATGGGACATCCTGCGGCGGGTCTACGAGCCTGAAGGCATCCAGCTGAAGATCCACATCGTGCCCTATACCCGCTCCATCGGCCTGGTGCAGCGAGGTGAGGCCGACGCCTGGGTCGGCTCCTACCGCAACGAAGTCGACGGCGCCTACTATCCGAGATGGCATTACGATGCCGACCAGGTCAGCGCGCTTTCGCTGACCTCCACGCCCGTTCCCACCCTGGCTACCCTCGGCCAGTACCGCTTGGCCTGGATTCGCGGTTACGACTATCAGGACCACCTGCCGAACCTGAAGCACTTCACGGAAATCCAGCGGCGTAGCGGCGTCCTCTCGATGCTCGAACTGGGCCATGTGGACTTCTACATCGATGCCCGTACCGAGGTGGAAGACGTGCTGGACACCGCCACCGACCGCAGCCGCTACCGCATCACTCCGATGGTGCGCTTGCCGCTCTACCTGGGCTTCGCCGATACGCCGCGCGGTCGCCGCCTGGCGGACATCTTCGACCGCCGCATGACGGACCTGGTGGCCAGCGGTGAGTTGCCGCCGCTGTTCAAACGCTGGAAGCAGCCGTATGCCTTCGACAAGGAACTGGAGAAACCCAATGTCACGCCCTGACCTGCGTATCGCCGCCTGCCTGCTGACGCTGGCTCCGCTGTTCGCTGCAGCCACCCAGGTGCAGGTGGTCGGCCTGTTCCCCGGTGCCGCAGTGATCAACGTCGACGGCCAGCGCAAGCTGGTGAAAGTCGGGCAGACCGGCCCCGGTGGCGTCCAGGTGATCAGCGCCGACAGCAAGGGCGCGGTGCTTCGGGTCGACGGCGTCGAACGCAGCTACGGCCTCAGCCGTGAGTACAACCCGGCCGGCAGCGGGGACAGCCCCGGCACCCCGGCGTCACCGCAGAAGGCCCAGCTGAGCATCGCCCGGGGCAATAACGGGCACTACCAGGTCGCTGGTTCCATCGAGGGCCACCCGGTGCAATTCCTCGTGGATACCGGGGCTACCAGCGTCGCCATGAACGAGGGCCAGGCCCGCCGCCTGGGCATCGACTACCGGGTGAAGGGGCTGCCGATGAAGGCCAGCACCGCCAGTGGAACGGTCAACGCCTGGCGGGTGAAATTCGATCGCATCAAGGTCGGCAGCCTCGAAGTGCTGGGCGTGGAAGGCGCGGTAATCGAAGGCGAGGCGCCGGTGGAGGTGCTGCTGGGCATGAGCTTCCTCAACCGCGTGCGCTGGCGCGAGGAGCAGGGCGTGCTGATGCTGGAGTCCAAGTTCTGAGGCCGCGTGCTTCGAGCCATTCGATACTTATCCCCAACTATTCAATCTGACGTGCCGGTTAGCGCTGCTGCTACAATGCCGGCCTTGCCAATTTCCAGGAGCTACACGGTGTCTGTCGTTTTCGTCGCCGCCTCCCAGCTGCCCACCCCGTTCGGCGTGTTCACCATGCACGGCTTTCTTGATGAGGCCAGCGGCAAGGAACACGTCGCCCTGACCTTGGGCGATGTGGCCAGTGGCGAACCCGTCCTGGGTCGTCTGCATTCCGAGTGCCTCACCGGCGACGCCCTGTTCAGCCTGCGCTGCGACTGCGGATTCCAGCTGGAAGCGGCGCTGCGTGCCATCGCCGAAGCCGGTAGCGGTGTGCTGCTCTACCTGCGCCAGGAAGGCCGTGGCATTGGTCTTCTGAACAAGATCCGCGCCTATGAGCTGCAAGACGCCGGTGCCGACACCGTGGAAGCCAACGAGCGTCTGGGCTTCGGTGCTGACCAGCGTGACTACGCCATGTGCCAGCCGATGCTGGAGCACCTGGGCATCTGCGCGGTCAAGCTGATGACCAACAACCCGCGCAAGGTGAAGGCACTGGAAAGCTACGGTCTCAAGGTCGCCGAGCGCGTACCGCTGCAGACCGGCCTGAACAAGCACAACCGCAAATACCTGGCTACCAAGGCCGGCAAGCTCGGTCACATGCTCGGTAACCTGCATCAGGCGGAATCCGAATCGTGACCCGCAAGGAAGTCCGTCGCCGGTTGGCCATGACCTGGTGGCGCCAGGTGGGTTTCACGCTGGTGCCGCTGTTCATCATGGGTTACCTGTTCGGCGATGGGGAGCCGGTGCTGCCGGTATTGCAGATGCCGATCTTCATTGCCGCCCTGGTTTCGCTGTTCCTCAGCCTGCCGATGTTTTCCGCCTACAAGCGCGCCCTCGTAGCCACCGAGGCCTCCCTCGGTCGTGCCGAGGAGCCCGGTGCCTGGCAGGAACTGACCCGCCGTCGCAACAAGGGCTTCCTCGCCGCCGGCCTGCCAGCCTGGATCGCCGCCCTGGCGGTGCTGGTCGGACTCAATACCGTGGCGCTGTTCCTCCTGGCCATGAGCAGCCTGGTACTGCTCTACCTTTACCGAATCCCCCGCCAACTCGGCTGATGCGCCGGCTGCTCGCCTTCCTGCTGCTGTGCCTGGCGCTGCCCGCCACGGCGCAGCTGCGAGTCGTCAGCCTGGCACCCTCCCTGACTGAAATCATGCTCGACCTCGGCGCCGGCGACCTGCTGGTGGGCGTGCTCGATGGTGGCGAGCGCCCGGCCAGCCTCGCCGGTCTGCCGTCCGTGGGGCGCTACGGGCAGCTGCAGCCGGAAAGCCTGCTCGCCCTCAAGCCCGATCTGGTGCTGCTCTGGCCCGACAGCGTGGGCTCGGCCGGGCGCGAACAATTGAAGAAATTCCCGGTTCCGCAACTGGTGGTGGAACCCCGGAGCCTGGAACAACTGGCGAATGCCTTCGCCGAGATCGGTGAGCGGGTCGGCCGCGCCGAACAGGGCCGCCAGATGGCCGAGCGCTTCGAGTCGGGGCTGGCGGAACTGCGCCAACGCCACCATCGCGACGTGCCGTTGAAGGTCTTCTACCAGGTCTGGGACAAGCCGCTCTACACGCTTGGCGGCAAGCAGATCGTCAGCGATGCGTTGAAAGTCTGCGGGGCGGAGAACGTCTTCGCTGACCTCTCCCTGCCGGCGCCCCAGGTGGGCATCGAGGCCGTGATGCAGCGCGACCCGGCGGTGATCCTGGTGAGCGAGCCGAGCCAGGCCACTGCCTGGAAGGCCTGGCCGCAACTGACAGCGGTGAAGCGGGGGCAGGTCTGGCCAGTGCCGGACCGGGGGCTGGAACGCCCAAGTTTTCAAATGCTGGCGGCGACCGGGAAGCTCTGCCGGTTACTGGACTCCGCAAGGTAGCTGCACAAGGCGACAGCCACCAGGCCTGGATGATGGGTTTCGTACCTCAACCCATCCTACAAAACGACGGATTCGCCGTTGGGGTAGGCCTGTCTTTGTAGGATGGGTAGAGCGAAGCGAAACCCATGCTGTGGAAGCGAATGAATTCACCCCCACAGCCTCAGGCGAAGGTCAGAGGTCGAGCAGGGCCATCCGCTTGCGCACCGAGGCTTCGATACCCGCCGCATCCAGCCCGCACTCGGCGAGCATTTCCGCCGGCTTGGCGTGCTCGACGTAGTAGTCCGGCAGGCCCAGGTGCAGCACGGGTTTGATCAGGTTGTCGCGGGCGAGGAATTCGCTGACGGCGGCACCGGCGCCACCCATCACACTGTTTTCCTCGATGGTCACCAGCAGCTCGTGGCTGCCGGCCAGCTCGCGCACCAGCGCTTCGTCCAGGGGTTTGACGAAGCGCATGTCGACCACGGTGGCATCCAGGCCTTCGGCAACCTGCAGTGCCTCGGCCAATTGCACGCCGAACACCAGCAAGGCGACTTTGGAGCCCTGGCGGCGAACCACGCCCTTGCCGATTTCCACCGGCTTCAATTCACGCTCGATGGGGGCGTTGGGGCCGCTGCCGCGCGGGTAACGCACCGCCGCCGGACCTTCGAAGTGGTGGCCGGTGGTCAGCAGCAGGCGCAGCTCGTTTTCGTCGCTCGGCGTCATCACCAGCATGCCGGGGATGCAGCGCAGGTAGGAGAGATCGAAGCTGCCCGCGTGGGTCGGACCGTCCTCGCCCACGAGGCCAGCGCGGTCGATGGCGAACAGCACATCGAGGTTCTGCACCGCCACATCGTGGATCAGCTGGTCATAGCCGCGCTGGAGGAAGGTGGAATAGATGGCCACCACCGGCTTGGCGCCGTCGCAGGCCATGCCGGCCGCCAGGGTCACGGCGTGCTGCTCGGCGATGGCGACGTCGAAGTAGCGGTCCGGGAAGCGTTCGCTGAAGGCCACTAGGTCCGAGCCTTCCTTCATCGCCGGGGTGATGCCCACCAGGCGCGGGTCCTGCCCGGCCATGTCGCACAGCCATTGGCCGAACACGTTGGAGTATTTCGGGCCGGACGGTTTCTTCGGGGCGGCCGGAGCGTTGATCGGCTCCAGCTTGGTGATGGCGTGATAGCCGATGGGGTCGACTTCGGCCGGAGCGAAGCCCTTGCCCTTCTTGGTCACCACATGGAGGAACTGCGGGCCCTTGAGGTCGCGCATGTTGCGCAGGGTGGCCACCAGGGTGGGCAGGTCATGGCCGTCGATGGGGCCGATGTAGTTCCAGCCCAGCTCTTCGAACAGGGTGCCGGGAACCAGCATGCCCTTGGCGTATTCCTCGGTGCGGCGGGCGATTTCCCAGGCGCCGGGCAGGCGCGAGAGCACCTTCTTGCTGCCTTCGCGCATGCTCGCGTAGGTGCGGCTGGAGAGGATCTTCGCCAGGTAGTTGGACAGGCCGCCGACGTTGCGCGAGATCGACATGTCGTTGTCGTTGAGGATCACCAGCATGTCGGCCTGTACGTCCGAAGCGTGGTTGAGCGCCTCGAAGGCCATGCCGGCGGTCAGCGCGCCGTCGCCGATCACGGCGATCGACTTGCGATTGGAACCCTGCATGCGGGCGGCGATGGCCATCCCCAGGGCGGCGCTGATCGAGGTGCTGGAGTGGCCGACGCCGAAGGTGTCGTACTCGCTCTCCACGCGGCGCGGGAAGGCGGCGACGCCGTCCTTCTGGCGCAGGCTGCCCATCTGCTCACGGCGACCGGTGAGGATCTTGTGCGGATAGGCCTGGTGGCCCACGTCCCAGACCAGCCGGTCGTCGGGCGTGTCATAGACGTAGTGCAGGGCGATGGTCAGTTCCACCACGCCCAGGCCGGCGCCGAAGTGGCCGCCGGTCTTGCCGACGGTATAGAGCAAGTACTGGCGCAGTTCGTCGGCCAGGGTTTCCAGCTCAGCCTCACCAAGCCGGCGCAGCGCATCCGGCGTCGCCGCGCGGTCGAGCAGGGGCGTGACGGGGCGTTCGCGGGGAATCTCGTGGAACGTCGTGGGCATCAGGCTAATCGTTATGGGCAAAAAAAGATGGGCAAGTTTACCTGATGCGCCCCTCAGTGCCCAAACACGCTGTCAGTCGGTTCGTAGCAGCCTGTGTGATCGGTTACGCCGGGTAATGCCGGGTCAGAAATTCCAGCAGGTGCGCGTTCACCTGTTCAGGCCGTTCGTTCTGCAGCCAGTGGCCGCAATCGGGCAGGCGATGCTGCTCCAGTTGGGGCACAAGGTCGGCCATGCGCTTGAGCGTGTAGGCCTCCAGCCGCGCCACCGGATCATGGTCGCCGACCATGAACAGCGTGGGTTGGCGGATCTGCTGGCCTGCCAGGTGCTCGGTCTGCTGCCAGTTCAGGGTGAAATTGCGGTACCAGTTCAGCGCCCCGCGAAAGCCGCGAGCGGCAAAGGTGCGTTGGTAGACGGCGAACTCGTCGGCATCGCACCAGTTCGGCAGGGCCGGCGACTCGCTCAGGCCGTCCAGCATTCGCGCATCGGCCGGCCTCTCGCGCAGCACGGCGTCGCCCAGGTCGCTCAGCAGCAGGCGCAGGCTGCGGTCCAGGTCGGCATCCAGCTCCGTTTCGGCCACCCCTGGTTCCTGGAAGTAGAGGATGTAGTTGAAGCGCCCGGCATTCACTTCGCGCATGATCTCGATGGCCGGACGCTTGGGACGGCCACCGAAGGGTACCGACATGGCGCCCACCGCCCGGATGCGTTCTGGCTCCAGCAGGGCCAGGTGCCAGGCCACCGGCGCGCCCCAGTCGTGGCCGACCACGCAGGCCTCGGTCTGACCGAGGCTGTCCATCGCCGCCTGGATGTCAGCGCACAGTGTCAGCAGGGCGTAGTCTTCGATCGCCTCCGGGGCGCTGCTTTCCCCGTAGCCGCGCATCTCCGGCATCAGCACGCGATATCCGGCCGCCGCCAGAGGCTCGGCTTGCTGACGCCAGGAGTACCAGCACTCGGGAAACCCGTGCAACAGCCAGACCGGGCGTCCATCGGCCGGCCCGGCGCTGTAGAGACTCAGGGTGATGCCGTTGACCGGCAGCAGGTGGTATTCGAAAGCGGGCATGGTGACCTCCACGGCTTACCAGGTATCGACGAAGGGGCGTTTCTTGCCGGAGCGCGGAGCCGGCCGCGGCGCGGCGTTCAGCCCGCGTAGCAGCCAGGCACGGGTTTCCTGCGGGTCGATCACGGCATCGATCTCCAGGAAGCTGGCCATGTTGATCGCCTTGCCGTTTTGGTAGGCCTTGGCAACCATCTTGTCGAACAGCTTCTGGCGCTCGGCCGGGTCCTCCACCGCAGCCAGCTCCTTGGCGTAACCCAGGCGCACCGCGCCCTCCAGGCCCATGGCACCGAACTCGCCGCTGGGCCAGGCGATGGTGAACAGTGGCGAATGGAAGCTCCCCGCGGCCATGGCCTGGGCGCCCAACCCGTAGCCCTTGCGCAGGACCACGGTGAAGAACGGCACCGACAAGCCGGCCGCGGCGACGAACATGCGCGAGACGTGGCGCACCGTGGCCTGCTTCTCCGAGTCCGGCCCCACCATGAAGCCGGGGGTGTCGCAGAGCGAAAGCATGGGGATGTCGAAGGCGTCGCACAGCTGCATGAAGCGCGCGGCCTTGTCGCCGGCCTGGGCGTCGATGGCGCCGCCCAGGTGCATGGGGTTGTTGGCGATCAGGCCGAACGCCCTGCCTTCGATGCGGATGAAGGCGGTGATCAGGCCCGGCGCGAACTGCCGGCGCAGTTCCAGTACCGAACCTTGGTCGGCCAGAGTTTCGATCAGAGCGCGGATGTCATAGACCCGCAGGCGGTTCTCGGGGATGGCGTGGCGCAGCAGGCGCTGGTCGGCGCACTGCCAGTCCGCCAGGTCACCCTGGAAGTAGGACAGGTGCTGCTGTGCCACGCGCACGGCCTCGGCTTCGTCTTCCACCAGCACGTCGATCACCCCGTTGGGGCTCTGGACGCTGGTGGGGCCGACTTCCTCCGGCGCGAAGCTACCGAGGCCACCGCCTTCGATCATCGCCGGGCCGGCCATGCCGATGCTGGCGTTGCGGGTCGCGATGATCACGTCGCAGCAGCCGAGCAGCGCGGCGTTGCCGGCAAAGCAGCGGCCGGACACCACGCCCACCAGTGGCACCAGGCCGGACAACTTCGCCATGCCGACGAAGGTGTGGCAGTCCAGCCCCGCCACCCCGACGAAGTCCGAATCCCCCGGCCGGCCTCCGCCGCCTTCGGCGAACAGCACCAGCGGCAGGCGCCATTGTTCGGCGAGGCCGAGCATGCGGTCGGTCTTCTTGTGGTTCATCACCCCCTGGGTGCCGGCGAACACCGTGTAGTCGTAGGCGATGGTCATGCAGCGCGCGGCCTCGTTGCCGAAGCGGGCGGCGTTCACCGTGCCGATGCCGGCCACCAGGCCATCCGCCGGGCTCTGCTCGATCAGTTCTTCCAGCGAACGGCGCCGACGCTGGGCGGCCAGGGCCAGGGCGCCGTACTCGATGAAACTGCCTTCATCGAGCAGGTCGTCGAGGTTCTCGCGGGTGGTGCGTTGGCCGGTCTTGCGCCGCCTGGCCACGGCCTGCGGACGGCGCTCGTCACGGGTGATGGCGTGGCGCTCCAGCACTTCGGCGAGATCGGCGCGGATATGCGCGAGGTCGAGGCTTTCCTCGCTCTGCACCGCATCGCCAGCGACTTCCGCCGGTTCCAGGAACAGCAGCGGCGCGCCTTCGAACAGGCTGCTGCCCGGCGCTACGGCCAGGGCGCGGACGATGCCGCCCTGGGTCGCCTTGATCACGAACTCCATCTTCATCGCTTCCAGCACCGCCACTGGCTGGCCGACGGCGACCGCGTCGCCCTCCTGCACATCGAGGCTCACCAGCACCCCTTGGCTCGGGGCGTTCAGCGGTACGCAGCCGGCGGGCGCCTCCACCTGCCCGGTCCCGGCGACCGTGGCAGCGCCGGTGCCGCTGACGAACAGGTGCGGGTGGGCGGTCTGTTGCGGGGCCAGCAGTTGGCCAATTTCCCGTTCGATGAAGCGGGTATCCACGCCACCGGCCAGTTCCGGGCGGCGCAGCAGGTTCTGCAGGAAGTGGATGTTGCTCGCCACCCCTTCCAGGCGGAATTCGCAGAGGGCGCGGTAGGCGCGGCGCAGGGCGGCCGGCAGGTCATCGCCCTGGACGATCAGCTTGGCCAACAGCGAGTCGTAGCTTGGGCTGGTGGCATACCCGGCGTAGCCATAGCCATCGACACGGATACCGGGGCCGCTGGGGGGGTCATAGGCGCTGATCAACCCGCCGGCCGGTCGCGCACTGCCGTCGGCCTGCATGCTTTCCAGGTTGATCCGCAGTTGCACGGCGAAGCCGCGCGGAGCGACGGGCTTCAGCAAACCCAGCTCGGCCAGGTTGAAACCTTCGGCCAGGCGCAATTGCGTCTGCACCAGGTCGATGCCGGTGACCGCCTCGGTGATGCAGTGTTCGACCTGGATGCGCGGATTGGCCTCCATGAACACGAAGTCGCCACGGCCGGTGTCGACCAGGAATTCGAAGGTGCCGATGCCGCGATAGCCGACGGCGCCGGCCAGGGTCAGAGCGGCGTCGAGGATGCGCTGGCGCAGGCTGGCATCCAGATCGGGCGCCGGGGCGATCTCGATCACCTTCTGATGGCGACGTTGCAGGCTGCAGTCGCGTTCCCAGAGGTGAGTGACCCGTTCACCGTCACCCAGCACCTGGACCTCGATATGCCGGGCGTTCTCGATCAGCCGCTCCACGTACAGGTCGCCATTGCCAAAGGCCGCGCGAGCCTCGGACTGGCAGCGCTCGAAGGCCTGCTCCAGTTCGCCGGCTTCGCGCACCGCGCGCATGCCGCGTCCGCCGCCACCCGCCAACGCCTTGAGCATGATCGGGCCGCCTTCCAGCAGGGCGCGGGCTTCCTCCAGGGAGGTGGCGCGATTGCTCCCGGCGGCCAGCGGCAGGCCGCTGCGCGCGGCCAGTTCGCGGGCGCGGGCCTTGTCGCCGAACAGCTCCAGCGCTTGGGCTGCAGGGCCGACGAAGCGGATGCCGGCCGCCTCGCACTGGCGGGCGAATTCGGCGTTCTCGCTGAGGAAGCCGTAGCCGGGGTGCAGCGCATCGCAACCGTGCTGGCGCGCCAGCTCCACCAACTGCCCGGCATCCAGGTAGGCCGCCGCGCCACGGCCCTTCAGCGGCACCGCGAGGTCGGCCTTGCGCAGGTGCAGGGACTGGTCGTCGTCCTCGGCGTAGACGGCGACGCTGCGAATGCCCAGTTCGGCGGCGGCGCGGGCGATGCGGATGGCGATCTCGCCACGGTTGGCGATCAGCAGGGACTGGATGGCTGTGGTCACGGCGAAGGTCCTTGGCGTGCAATCCAGTGATCTTAGGCAGCCTGGGCCAATCGCCGCAGCCAACTGTGCCGTGACGAATACCCACCTCTCATGGCGGCTGATGATCAGGTGATATGGAATGTCCGAATCGGCCCTTGTGGCGGTCACGCGCCGTGCAGTATCTGTGGCGCCTTCATTTCTTCCACAAGGACCGTCCATGAACGAACTGCTGCACAGCCTGGACTGGGTGCTGCCCCTGCGTAGCGAGGCGCTGACGCCGGTGATGCGCTTCTTCACCCTGCTGGGTTACGAGAAGTTCATCCTGTTCTTCCTGCCGCTGGGCTACTGGGCCTGGAACCGTGGCGTGTTCCTGCGATTGCTGGTGCTGGTGGCCGTGACCGCCTTGATCAACGCCTGGCTCAAGGACTACTGGCAGGACCCGCGTCCGGACATCGCCCTGCGCATGGACCACGAGGTGGGCGACAGCTTCGGCCTGCCCAGCGGCCACGCGCAGATAGCCGTGGTCATCTGGTTCTGGCTGGCCTTCGAGCTGCGCCGCGCCTGGGCCTGGGCGGTCAGTGGCGTGGTGGTGGCGGGGATTATCTTCAGCCGGCTCTACCTCGGCGCCCACGACGTGGAAGACGTGCTGGGCGGTTCCTTGCTGGGTATCGCCACTCTGCTGGTGTTCGCCCAGGTGCGGCACTGGAACTGGTGGCGCGAGGCCCATGGCCTCTGGCATCTGGCGCTGATCCTGCTGGTGTTCCTCGCCGCCTGGCTGACCTGGCCGGGTGTCGCACCCAGCTATGTGCCGCTGCTGGCGGGGTTGATGGTCGGTGTGCTGTGCGGCTATCGCCAGATGGAGTTCTCCGCCGAAGTGGCGACCTGGCGCCGCCTGCTCGCCGCCGTCATCGGTGCGGTGAGCTTCATCCTGCTGCAGAAGGCGCTCAAGCTCGCGGGCACGGCCTGGCCGCTCGACCCGCAGTTGTGGCAAGGGCTGCGTGGATTGGTGATGGGCCTGTTCGTGGCCGCGGCCATGCCCTGGGCTCTGGTTCGACTGAATCTGTTGAAGTCGGCCGGAAAGTTGAAGGCCGACGTGCTGGCCGGGTCCGCCGCCTGAAGACCGTGAGGTAACTGTCGGACGGCGAGCTTAGCTGCGCCGTTCGACGATGTAGCGGGCCAGCGCGCGCAACGGCTCGGCGGCATCGCCCAGGTTGGCGGTGGCGCGCAGGGCCTGGTCGCGCAGTTCCAGCGCATAGGCCTTGGCGTTATCGAGGCCGAGCAGGGAAGGGTAGGTGGGCTTGTCGTGGGCCTGGTCCTTGCCCTGGGTCTTGCCCAGGGTGGCGGTGTCGCTCTCCACGTCGAGAATGTCGTCCTGCACCTGGAAGGCGAGGCCGATTGCGCGGGCGTAGATGCGCAGTGCCGCCAGGGAGGCCGGGTCGGCCTGACCGCTGGACAGGGCGCCGAGACGCACGCTGGCTTCGATCAGCGCGCCGGTCTTGTGCCGGTGCATGGCCTCCAGGGCTCCCTGGTCGAGTTTCAGTCCAACCGAACCGAGGTCGATGGCCTGACCGCCAACCATGCCGGCGGGGCCGGCGGCGTGGCTGAGGCTGGCGATCATCGCCAGGCGGGTTTCGGCGTCCTGCGGGTTGCGCATGGGATCGGCCAGCACTTCGAAGGCCAGCGCTTGCAGGCCGTCGCCGGCGAGGATGGCGGTCGCTTCATCGAAGGCGATATGGGTGGTGGGCTGGCCACGGCGCAGGTCGTCGTCGTCCATGGCCGGCAGGTCGTCGTGGACCAGGGAATAGGCGTGGATCAGCTCCACCGCGCAGGCCGCGCCATCGGCACGGGCCACATCACCGCCGAGGGCTTCGCAGGCGGCGTAGACCAGCAGGGGGCGTACGCGCTTGCCACCGTTCACGACGCTGTAGCGCATGGCCTGGTAGAGACGTTCGAGCGGGGCGAGCGGGGGGATGAAAAGCTCGGCGAGGGCGGCGTCCACGCGTTCCTGGCAGCGCGCCTGGTAGCTGGCGATCATGCTTGCTCGTCCGCGTCGAAGGGCGCTTCTTCCAGTTGGCCGTCGCGCTCCAGCAGGATCTGCACCTTCTGCTCCGCCTGGGTCAGCGAGGCCTGGCACTCGCGGGTCAGGCGAATACCCTGCTCGAAGGCGCTGAGGGAGTCCTCCAGCGACAGTTCACCGCTTTCCAGGCGCTCCACGAGGGCCTGAAGGTCGGCGAGGGACTGTTCGAAATCGGGGGTGGCTTTCTTGCGGGCCATGATGCTGTCTCGCGGCGGTCGAATCGGGCGCGACACTAGCAGAGCCGCACCTTGCGGGCAAATGAAGGGGGCGGATGGTTGCGCCGGGGGGCGGGATTCAATTGTGGGGGCGAATTCATTCGCTAAGCAGCCCGCAGGGTTGCCCGACCGCCTCAGGGGAACGCTGCGCGTTCCATCGCGAATGAATTCGCCCCCACAGGTAGCCCACCCTACAAGGGAGTCCGGATCAGATTATGGCGACGTAGCAGCCCGTAGGATGTGGTGGAGCGGAGCGATACCCATCACGACGACATCGATGGGTATCGCAAGCTCGCGGATCGCCGCCCGACCCATCCTGCAAAAGCAGCCGCGCCTGCCAGGGCCGGGTCAGGTGATGGCGAAGTAATACGCCGTCATCCCCGTTCCTACCGCAATCACCAGCCAGCGCAGCCACCGGGTCGGCAGTTTCCGCGCCAGCGCACCGCCGCAGTAGCCGCCGCAACTGGCCGCGCCCAGCAGTACCGCCAGCTCGCTCCAGCTCACCCGGCCCGCCGCCACGAAGGTCACCACCGCGACGCTGTAGATGGTGCTGGACAGCAGATTCTTCAGCGCGTTGGCGCGCAACAGCGGATGGCCTTCGATGGAGAACGCCGCCAGTTGCAGTATGCCCATGCCGGCGCCGAAGTAGCCGCCGTAGAGGGCGACCAGGGTGTGGCTCAGGCCGCTGCCGATGCCGTGAGGCGGCAGGTCTCCGGCCTGAAGTCGGCGGTTGATCAGCCTGCTCAGCCAGGGGCTGGCGGCGAACAGCAGGGTGGCGGCCAGCAACAGCCAGGGAATCAGCCGCCGAAAGGTTTCGTCGCCGCCAGCGAGCAACAGCAGGCCGCCGCCCAGGCCGCCCAGCAGAGACAGCAACACCAGCGGCACCACGTAGCGCCCCAGCGGACGCAGCTGTTCCCGCGCGGCCCAACTGGCGGCCAGGCTGGCGGGCCAGAGGGCCACGGCATTGGTGGCGTTGGCGGTCACCGGCGGCAGGCCGGCGGCGAGCAGGGCGGGGAACGAGAAGAAGGTGCCGCCGCCGGCAAGGGCGTTCATGCCCCCGGCGGCAAAGCCGGCGACCAGCAGCAGGAAGAAATCGTGAAGGCTCATGTTCGGACGCGCAAAAGCGGGCAGGTTAACCCTGGGGGTGAGCGGTGGCAAAGAAGGGGCGAACGGTTGCCGGCCTGACTGCCTGCCGACCAGTGAGCCGAATCGCTGATGAGTGGAAATACGCGAAATCGCGGTAGCAGTATCCTGTGAACAACTCGTATGGGGCGGGGGCAGTAGCCGCACGGAAGCCCACTCCACGAGCCTTCCCGAGCAGTAATAGCGGAAGGCGAACAGGCAAAGTTCCACGCATTAGCGTCAGACCGGAATCGGGTTCAGCAGTCCCGCTTCCGGTCTTTTTCATTTGTGGGTGGGAAACTACCCGCCGGGGCCTGTCGGGTAGGGTGCGCCGCGCGCACCAACGGTCGACCGATGTGCAATGCCCTACTTGCCCGGGGGTTCGTCCGCGAGCAAGGCAAAGCCTTCGCGATTGTCGCTGACGATGCGGAAACGCTCGCTCTGGCCCGGCTCGATATGTGCGGCCTTTTCACGACGGAGGCGGCCCTTGGAGCAGAGGGTGTCGTCGGTTTCGTCGATGCCGATGCCGACGATACGGTCGCCCGGTGGAACCTGGAAGCTGGCGACTTCGCCTATGCCGATGCGAGCCGCCAGTTGGCGGTCCACATGCACGGCGATGTAGCAGCCGCTACCCAGCCCGCCCATGTCGCGGTTCACCACGATCTGACCTCCGCCCTCTACCGGTTCCTGGAACGCCAACAGGCGGTCAGCGGGGACCTGGGTGATCTGGCCCGGGTCCGTGCGGTAGGACGAACAACCCGCGAGCAGGAGCAGAGAAACGGCGGCACAGATCAGACGCATGGAGCCCTCCTTGGGCGGAAAAGCGGAAGTGCTGGTGGAACTCTAGTGGATGCCCCGGGCTTTGCCATGGGAATCCCTGCGCGGATGCGTCAGCGATGGTCCGCCGCATCCTCCGTTGGCAACTTCTTCAGCCGGTAGGCCAGCGCGGGGCGGGTCATACCCAGCAGCCGCGCAGCTTCGGACACGTTGTTCTGCGCGCGCTTCATCGCGCCCTGCATCAGCGCTTCTTCCACCGAATCCAGGCTGACGCCGCTGTCGATCAGGCGTTCCACCCAGTCCGGCTCGACGCTCGGCACCGCTTCCACCAGCGCGCCGCTGCTGGAAAGACCGATGCTCTGGGCCTCGTGGGACAAGTGTGGGAAGAGCGCGTCGGCGCTGATGCTCTGGTTGGCATCGGTGATGATCACCCCGCGTTCGACGAGGTTCTCCAGCTCGCGGATGTTCCCCGGCCAGTCGTAGCGCATGCAGGCTTCCAGCGCCCGGTCGGAGAGGCCCAGGGTGTGCTTGCCATAGGCGGTGTGCAGGCGTGCGAGGAAGTGATCCACCAGCAGCGGAATGTCTTCCTTGCGTTCGCGCAGGGAGGGAATGAACACCGGGTAGACGTTCAGCCGGTAGTAGAGGTCGGCGCGGAAACGGCCGTCCTTCACCGCCCTGGCCAGGTCCTCGTGGGTGGCCGCGATCACCCGGACGTTCACCTTGCGGGTCTGCGAGTCGCCCACCCGTTCCAGTTCTTCCTCCTGCAGCACCCGCAACAGGCTGGCCTGGGCGCGTGGCGTGAGCTCCACCACTTCGTCGAGGAACAGGGTGCCGCCGTTGGCGCGTTCGAAACGGCCCATGCGCGATTGTTGGGCACCGGTGTAGGCGCCGCGCTCCACGCCGAACAGCTCGGCTTCGATCAGGTCCGGTGGAATGGCCGCGCAGTTCAGCGCGACGAAGGGGCCGCCGGCGCGTTCGCTGCGCAGGTGCAGGCTGCGCGCCATGACTTCCTTGCCGACGCCGGTTTCCCCCAGCAGCAGGACCGAAGCCTTTCCCGGCGCGGCCTTGTCGATCAGGGTGCAGGCCTTGCGGTAAAGCGGCGCCTTGCCGATGCCGTAGTACTGGCCTGCGTCCTGCTCCAGGCGCTGGCGCATGGTCGCGACCTGAAGCTGCAGGGCCTGGAGTTCTTCGATGATGGGGTCGCTCTGGAAGTAGCGCATGAACTCTTCGGCGTCGTCCCATTCCTCCACCGGCTTGCCGATGATGCGGCAACGCGAGTCCCCACAGCCGCGGCAGCTGACCTCCTTGTAGAGCACCTGGCGACCGAGGAAGAACGACGAGTAGCTGATGGCATAGCCGAGCAGGGTCCAGCACACCGGCTGGTCGGACTGGAGGCCTTCGGCCCGGCAGTTTTCCACCTCGTAGGAGTTCTGCCATTCGAGGTCGGCGTAGAACTGGCCGTTCTCGATGTCGATGTTCATCGAAAGCGGCTCGACCTTGACCATGCCCTTGAGGGAATGGAGCTGCGGGCCGGTGAGGAACATCTCCACCGCATCGGCGTCGGGGCGCAGCTTGCGCGCCAGCTCGGCGTCCTTCAGGCCGGACTGGTAGCCCAGGCGCAGGAACAGGCCCTTGGCGCGTTCCTCGCCGAGCATCTCCACCAGCTCGCGGCGGAACGAGCCCATGGCGGCGGACTGGAGCAGCAGCATGCGCTGCTCGTCGAGCCAGATCTTGCCCTCGTTGCCGAGGAAGCGGACCCGGTCGGTCAGGTCCTTCAGGGTCGGGCTGTGCTCCGACGCCTTGTAATCAACTTTCATCGTGCTGCACCCCAGATTGTTCTTGTGCGGGGAGGCCGGCGAACCACCGCTCAGGCGGGCGGTTTGGACGGTTCGACCGGGCGGCCGGTGGACGCAAGGAAGGGCCGCGTTCTTTTTTCTAAGCGGCCTGAAAGCCACTCAAAAGTCAATCGGCTGTGTGGCAGGGGAGGGCCGATTGGCGATTTGCTCAAAGCGCCCTGGGGCAATTGCGCAAATGGTGAAGGGTCATCGTCTGGGCAGGCCTGTTCAGGTCGCGCCTCCTGCACGTTGATGCTCATGAAAGATCAATTAAAACAAAGGGTTGAGTTATTTGTGGCGGAGCTTTCAAGGCCCTGGCACAGCCGTTGCTCTACCCCAGGTAACCCGCCCATGGAGTTGCCTTGCATGAGCCAGCCAGTGACCCGCTTCGATCAACTGTCGCGCTACGTCCGGGTGCGCAGCGAGCCCGACGCCACCTTCGTCGAGTTCGACTTCGCCATCGGCTATCCCGACCTCTTCGTCGAGCTGGTTCTGCCGCGCGCCGCCTTCGCCAGCTTCTGCGAACAGAACCGGGTTCAACACATGGACGCGCAGATGGCCGACGCCATCGACGCCGACATGGAGAAGTGGCGCTACGGCGAGAGCCGTGGCCAGGCCGACTGACCGCCCCGCAACGACGCGTCGGTTCCTCACAACAACAAGTACAGGACGCCCTGCATGAGTATCGAGATCAAGACGGCGACGGCCGAGCCGATCCGCCAGACCTTCAGCCACATCCGCCGGCGTTTCGGCGACAAGCCTGCCAGCCGTTACCAGGAGGCAAGCTTCGACATCGAGGCCGCCACCAACTTCCACTACCGCCCGCTGTGGCAGCCCGACAAGCTTCTCAACGATGCCACCCGCACCGCCGTGCGCATGGCCGACTGGTACGCCGTCAGCGACCCGCGCCAGTTCTACTACGGCGCCTACGTGCAGACCCGCGCCCGGATGCAGGAGAACGCCGAGCACGATTACGCCTTCTGCGAGAAGCGCAACCTGCTGGCCGGCCTCGATGCCGGCAGCCGGGAGCAGATCGCCCGCCTGCTGCTGCCCCTGCGCCACGCCGAACTCGGCGCCAACATGAACAACAGCGGCATCGCCGCCGACGGTTTCGGCACCAGCCTGACCCAGCTGCACATGTTCCAGGCCATGGACCGTCTCGGCATCGCCCAGTACCTGTCGCGCATCGGCCTGATGCTCGACGACGGCGGCACCGACCTGCTTGCAGAGGCCAAACAGCAATGGCTGCAGGACCCGGCCTGGCAGGGCCTGCGTCGCTACGTGGAAGACACGCTGGTGGTGCGTGACTGGTTCGAGCTGACGCTGGCGCAGAACCTGGTCAGCGACGGCCTGCTCTTCCCGCTCATCTTCCACAAGTTCGACGAGCAGCTTTGCGCCCAGGGTGCCGGTCAGGTGGGAATGCTCACTGAGTTCATGCGCCTGTGGTTCGCCGAGACCCAACGCTGGGTCGATGCCCTGGTGAAAACCGTGGTGGCCGAAAGCGCGGAGAACCGCGCGTTGGTGGAAGGCTGGGTCGGCCAGTGGCAGGCCCGCGCCCTGGAAGCCCTGGCCCCCCTTGCCGCCATCGGCCCGGGTGCCGCAGCCCTCGACACCGTGGCCGGCGAGT
Source organism: Pseudomonas sp. BN411 (assembly GCF_029871235.1). Classification (GTDB taxonomy): domain Bacteria; phylum Pseudomonadota; class Gammaproteobacteria; order Pseudomonadales; family Pseudomonadaceae; genus Metapseudomonas. Next base: position 54,487 of record NZ_SSOM01000036.1, on the reverse strand, counting down.
TCGCCGCCCGCCTGAAGAAACTCGGCCTTGCAGGAGCCGCGCAATGACCTCCCTCGTCTACATCGCCTTCCAGGACAACGACAACGCCCGCTACATCGTCGACGCCATCGTCCAGGACAACCCCCACGCCGAGATCCAGCACCAGCCGGCCATGATCCGCGTCCAGGCCGAAGGCCGCCTGGAGATCAACCGCACCACGGTGGAAGAGAAGCTCGGACGCGAATGGGACGTGCAGGAAATGCTCATCGACGTCATCACCCTCGGCGGCAACGTCGAGGAAGACGAAGACCGCTTCGCCCTGCACTGGAACTAACCCCGCGTACAACGACAAGAATCGGGAGAGCCACCATGGCCGCCAAACGCCTGAACCAGAAAGACAAGTACCGCTGCCTGACCCGCGACCTGGCCTGGGAGCCGAGCTACCAGAGCAAGGACGACATCTACCCCTACGAGCGCTTCGAAGGCATCAAGATCACCGACTGGGACAAGTGGGAGGATCCCTTCCGCCTGACCATGGACGCCTACTGGAAATACCAGGCCGAGAAGGAGAAGAAGCTCTACGCCATCTTCGACGCCTTCTCCCAGAACAACGGCCATACCAACCTGTCCGACGCGCGCTACGTCAACGCGCTGAAACTGTTCCTCTGCGGCGTGACCCCGCTGGAGTACCAGGCCTACCAGGGCTTCGCCCGCGTCGGTCGGCACTTCGGTGGCGCCGGGGCGCGGGTCGCCTGCCAGATGCAGGCGATCGACGAGCTGCGCCACGTGCAGACCCAGATCCACGCCATGAGCCACTACAACAAGCACTTCAACGGCCTGCATGACTTCGCCCACATGCATGACCGGGTGTGGTTCCTCTCGGTGCCCAAGTCCTTCTTCGAAGACGCACGCACTGCGGGCCCGTTCGAGTTCCTCACGGCCATTTCGTTCTCGTTCGAGTACGTGCTGACCAACCTGCTGTTCGTGCCCTTCATGTCCGGCGCCGCCTACAACGGCGACATGGCCACCGTCACCTTCGGCTTCTCGGCCCAGTCCGACGAAGCCCGGCACATGACCCTGGGGCTGGAGGTGATCAAGTTCCTGCTGGAGCAGCACGAAGACAACGTCCCGATCATCCAGCGCTGGATCGACAAGTGGTTCTGGCGCGGTTACCGCCTGCTGACGTTGGTGGGGATGATGATGGACTACATGCTGCCGAACAAAGTCATGTCCTGGGCCGAGGCCTGGGAGGTGTACTACGAGCAGGCCGGCGGTGCGCTGTTCAAGGACCTGGAGCGCTACGGCATCCGTCCGCCGAAGTACGTCGAGCAGACCACCATCGGCAAGGAACACATCAGCCACCAGGCCTGGTCGATCTTCTACCAGTACAGCCAGGCCACCAACTTCCACACCTGGATGCCCACCGACGAAGAACTGGACTGGCTCTCGGCCAAGTACCCGGACACCTTCGACCGCATCTACCGCCCGCGCTACGAGCACTGGCGCGAGATGCAGGCACGTGGCGAGCGCTTCTACAACAACGCGTTGCCGATGCTCTGCCAGATCTGCCAGATCCCGTTGTCCTTCACCGAGCCGGATGCGGATACGACCTTGAGCCACCGCAGCGTGGTGCACGGCGGCGAGCGCTTCCATTTCTGCTCCGACGGATGCTGCGACATCTTCCAGTACGAGCCGGAGAAGTACGTCCAGGCCTGGCTTCCGGTGCACCAGATTCTCCAGGGCAACTGCGGCGGCGCCGATGTCGAGGCGGTGGTGCGCGACTACTACAACATCGCCTTCGGCCAGGACAACTTCGACTACCAGGACTCGCCCGAGCACCAGCGCTGGCGCGAGTGGCAGGGCGACAAGCCCGCCGACCTCGCCAAGGTCGGCTGAGCCCCATGGCGGGTGCCACGCGCCCGCCAACTCCCCCATTACAAGAAGGACAGCGTCATGCCCGTGACTGCCATCGGCGCCTATGCGGCGCAATCCCTGGACCGCCAGGAAAACTTCAACGGCCTGCAACTGGTGTACCTCTGCTGGGAACGCCACCTGATGTTCTGCGCCCCCTTCACCCTGCCGCTGCCGCCGGACATGCCCTTCGGCGACTTCATCGAGAACGTGGTCAAGCCCTCCATCGCGGCGCACCCGGATGCGGCGAAGGTGGATTTCACCCAGGTGCTCTGGCGCCTCGACGACGCGGACTTCCAGCCCGACCTGAAGGCCGGACTGGCCGCCAACGGCATCGGCCACAAGAGCCTGCTGCACCTTTCCACCCCAGGCCTGGATGGCCTCAACGGCAGCTTCAACTGAGGAGGTCGCCATGAGTTACCAGGTCACCATCGAACCCACTGGCGAGCAGATCGAAGTCGAAGAAGGCCAGACCATCCTCCAGGCCGCGCTGCGCCAAGGCGTCTGGCTGCCCTTCGCCTGCGGCCACGGCACCTGCGCCACCTGCAAGCTGCAGGTGCTGGAAGGGGAGGTGGACATCGGTGCCGCCTCACCCTTCGCCCTGATGGACATGGAGCGCGACGAGGGCAAGGTGCTGGCCTGCTGCGCCATTCCGCAGAGCGACCTGGTGATCGAGGCCGACATCGATGTCGACCCCGACTTCGCCGGCCACGCAGTGCAGGACTTCCAGGCAACGGTGGTCGCCCTGGACGACCTCTCGCCCACCATCAAGGGCCTACGCCTGAAACTGGATCGCCCCATGGCATTCCAGGCCGGGCAGTACATCAACCTGCAGATTCCGGGTATCGACGGCACCCGCGCCTTCTCACTGGCCAATCCGCCGAGCCGTGCCGACGAGGTGGAATTGCACGTGCGCCTGGTCGAGGGCGGGCAGGCCACCGGGTTCATCCATGACGGGCTGAAGGTGGGCGATGCGCTCGAACTCTCCGGTCCCTATGGCCAGTTCTTCGTGCGTGGGTCGCAGGCTGGCGACCTTATCTTCATCGCTGGCGGCTCGGGGCTGTCCAGCCCGCAATCGATGATCCTCGACCTGCTGGAGCAGGGGGACACGCGGTGCATGACGCTGTTCCAGGGCGCGCGCACCCGGGCCGAACTCTACAACCGCGAACTCTTCGAACGCCTGGCCGAAGAGCACGAGAACTTCACCTACGTACCGTCTCTCAGCCAGGCCGCTGATGACACCGAGTGGACCGGTTTCCGGGGGTATGTGCACGACGCGGCGAAGAAGCATTTCGACGGTCGCTTCACGGGCAACAAGGCCTACCTCTGTGGGCCGCCACCGATGATCGACGCGGCCATCACCGCGCTGATGCAGGGGCGGCTGTTCGAGCGCGACATCTTCATGGAGCGCTTCCTCACCGCCGCCGACGGCGCCGGCGAGAGCACCCGCTCAGCCCTGTTCAAACGCATCTGACCCGTTTCATTCGCTGCTCCGCGCCACGCGCGCGGACGGCGGCTCACGCCCATAAAAACAAGAAGGTATTGCTGATGAGTGCCAAACTGCGTGTCCTTTCCTGCTGCATCCTCGCCGCCCTGGGCCAGGTGGCCCACGCCACCGAAGGCGGCGGTTCCACCTACCCGATGGGCGCCGAGAACTACATGTCCGGCGCCATGCCGCCACCTGGTTTCTACGGCCAGGTGTTCTCCACTCACTACGAGGCCGACACCCTGCGCGGCAACGACGGCGACAGCCTGCCGGTGGACTTCCGCGTGCGCGCCAACGTCATCGCGCCACGCCTGATCTGGGTGAGCGAGCAGCAACTGTTCGGCGGCAACCTGGCCTTCGCGGCGCTGTTCCCGTTCGTCGACCTGAAGGTGGAAGTGAACGGCCAGTCTCAGAGCAAGAAAGGCCTGGGCGACATCATCTTCGGCCCCGCCCTAGGCTTTCATCACAGCGACAAGCTGCACAGCATCTTCGCCCTGGACTTCATCGCACCTTCGGGCGAATACGACCGCGGCGACCTGGCCAACATCGGGCGCAACTACTGGACCGTCGAGCCGGTTTGGGCGATCTCCTACATCGACCCCACCGGGCTCAACGCCAGCGTGAAGCTGATGTACGACTTCAACCAGGAAAACCCCGCCACCGACTACCGCTCCGGCCAGGAATTCCACTTCGATTACGCCGTGGGTTGGGGGCTGGGCAAAGGCTGGGTGCTGGGCGTGGGCGGCTACTACTACCGCCAGACCACCGACGACCGTCAGGACGGCGACCGCATCGACGACAACAAGGGTCGCGCCTTCTCCATCGGTCCGTCGATCATGTACAGCAACAAGGACGGCTGGTTCCTCACCGCCAAATGGGAACAGGAAACCCAGGTGCGCAACCGTGCGGAAGGGGATGCCTATTGGCTGAAGTTGACGGTGCCGTTCTAGATCAGGGCAGGCCTGCGGCCTGCTTGGCGAATGAATTCGCCCCTACAGAAAAGCGGAGGACTGCCCGGCTGGCACAAACTGCCCCCTCTCCCTCTGGGAGAGGGTTGGGGTGAGGGTTGCGAAGCCCCCCGCGCGGTATTGGATCGCATCCATGCCAATTCGTAGGTTGGTCAGAGCGCAGCGAAGCCCAACGTCTTGCCAACCGGCTGGCGCCGAAGCCTCCGACGTGAGTCACCCCTCTCCCTCTGGGAAAGGGGCCGGGGGTGAGGGAAACGGAGCCCCGCTCGGACTCCCGGCAACTACCCCCGCCGAAACACCAACGCCTTCAACCCCGCATCCTCATCGATATCCGCGAACTCCGGCGGATTCTCCAACCGCTCCACAAACCGCAATTCCGGCGCTTCCGCCTGCATCCCCTGAACGAGGAAGTCCGGCCCAATGGCAGGATCATTCACACAGGCCAGCACCACCCCGTTCTCGGTCAGCAACTCCGGCAGGCGACGCAGGATCTTCTGGTAATCGCGGGTCAACGCGAAGCTGCCCTTCTGGAAGGATGGCGGATCGATGATCACCAGGTCGTATGGCCCGGTCTTCTTCACCTTGCCCCAGGACTTGAACAGCTCATGGCCAAGGAAACTCACACGGCTCAGATCATGGCCATTGAGCCTGTGATTCTCCCGCCCCCGGCTCAACGCCGAACTGGCCATGTCCAGGTTCACCACATGCTCCGCGCCGCCCTCGATGGCCGCCACCGAAAAACCGCAGGTGTAGGCGAACAGATTGAGCACTCGCTTGCCTTGCGCATTGGCGCGAACCCAGTCGCGGCCATAGCGCATGTCGAGGAACAGGCCGTTGTTCTGCTTCTTGCCCAGGTCCAGCTTGAAGCGCAGGCCCGCCTCGCTGACCACGCACTCATCCACCGCCTCGCCCCAAAGCAACTCCACGGTGCTCTCCAACAGGTAGCGATGCTGCAACAACAGGCTCCGCGCACCGATGCGCTGCCAGACCGGCGATTCGGTGAGGCGCAGCAACATGGCCCGCAGTGCAACGAGCTCGTCTTCCTCGACTTCGCGGAACAACGACACCAGCACCACGCCCTGCAACCAGTCCACGGTCACCTGCTCCAACCCCGCCCAGCGCCGCCCACGGCCGTGGAAGATGCGACGGACTTCGTCCGGCAGATGCCCAAGGGCGGAAGTCAGTTGCTGTTCCAGGGTGGCGATGGCGTCGAGATTCATGGCGAGCGGTTCGAGGGAAAACGAGGGGCGGCATTCTAACCCGAGCATCCCGTCGACTGCCGTGGCACGGTGTGCGGCCATTGGTCGTTATTCGGCTCAAGCAGGGACGTGAAGATGCGAGGGAAACACCAGAAGGGCGCCAGGCCCCGACCAGGCGGCGCATTCAACGACACTCTCACCGGCAATGCCGGGGTCAACACCTATGACGGCGGCACCGGCAGCGATGTGCTGATCGGTGGTCTGGGCGTAGAGCGGTTCATCGGTGGCGCGGGGGCGGATCGATTCGATTTCAATGCCTTTGGCGAGATGGGGGCTGGGCCCTGAGAAATCTGGTGACTGTCCCGCCCCATTCAATTTTTGTAACGCCAAAGACACAGGCCAGTCCGCTCCCACTCAGCCACCAGTGCCGGCCGGCAGCCGCTTGGTTGGTCAAAACGGCTGTTCGTCGACCGCCTACCCAACACCCGTCTAGGCGATGAGGCGCGCCGCGCCGCCGTCGTCAAGGTCCGGAGGCGTGTCGCCAGTCCCTGGCGGATGTGAGCAAGATGCAATCTGCGTGGCTTAGCGGCAGTTGCCGGCGAGAGGACCTGGGCGCTCGCTCATCCGGACGAGCAATGACGCGAGCGGTTTCTCGCCGTGTCGGAGGCCCGCCCCCCGCTGGTACATGGCCATGTGGCATCTATCCTTATAAGTCCCTGAGGCGCCGAGGCTCGATGCAGGTGGTGCACCATGGCTATTCCTGTCATTCAAGTACGGCGCGCAGTCGTCGGTGAACTGAATTCGGAACCGACGCAATTCATCGTCTGGCTCAGCGAGCCGAGCGCCACCCCCATCACGGTCAACTGGTCACTGCTCGCGCACACGGCGACAGGAGGTTCGGACTTCACCGCGGCCAGCGGCACGCTGACCTTCGACGCGGGTGTTACTGAGCTGACAGTGCCCTTCGTGGTAAACAACGACGCAACTCCGGAGGGTGTGGAAACCCTCAAGCTGCAGCTGTCCGCGCCCAGCGTGAACGCGCTCATCGGCGACACGGAAACTACCGCGACCATTATCGACAACGACACCCCGACGGCCACACCAAGGGTGTCGATCAGCGATTTCGTGGTGGACGAGGCAAGCCGCGAGGCCTGGTTCGCCGTCAGCCTGGACCGCGCCGGGACCAATGTGGTGACGATGAACTACACCACGCAGAACGGCACCGCGCTGGCAGGCTCGGACTACGTGGCACAGAGCGGCAGCCTCGCCTTCGCCGTCGGCGAGACCGTCAAGACGATCAAGGTCGGCCTGATCAACGACTCACTGGCCGAACTGTCCGAACGCTTCAACTTGGTGCTTTCGGGCCTCACCGGCGGTGCCACGACGCTGGACGCTGTGGGGACGGCCACTCTCCACGAGAACGACGCCACCCCGGTGGCCACTTCCACCATCACGGTGGACGACCTGGTGGTCGGCGAGAGCGAGACCTATGTCGACTTCCAGGTGCGGCTTAATGCGCCGAACCTGGAAGCGGTGAGTGTGCGCTACCAGACGCTGAACGAGACCGCGCGCAATATCGACGGCGACTTCGTCGGCGATGCCGGCACCCTGACCTTTGCCGCCGGCGAGACCTTCAAGACCGTGCGCATCACCCTCGGCTCGGCGACGGCGGAGACCGCCGTCGATCGCATCGAGAACTTCAAACTGCAACTGTTCACCCCCAGCGCCAACGCGACCATCGCGCGTGACGTGGCGACGGCCACCATCATCGATAATGACAACCCCACGGCCACACCGCGGGTGTCGATCAGCGACTTCGTGGTAGACGAGGAAAGCCGCGAGGCCTGGTTCGTCGTCAGCCTGGACCGCGCCGGGACCAATGTGGTGTCGCTGAATTACACGACGCAGAATGGCACCGCGCTGGCGGGTTCGGACTATGTGGCGCAGACGGGCAGCCTCGCCTTTGCCATCGGCGAGACCGCCAAGACCGTGCGGGTCAGCCTGATCAACGACAACCTGAGCGAGCTGTCGGAGCGCTTCAGCCTGGTGCTCTCTGGCCTCACCGGCGGTGCCACCACGCTGGATGCGGTGGGCACGGCCACCCTTCACGAGAACGACGCCACACCGGTCGCCACCTCCACCATCACGGTGGATGACTTGGTGGTCGGCGAAAGCGAAACCTATGCCGAGTTCCAGGTGCGCCTCAATGCACCGAACCTCAACGTCGTGAGCGTGCGTTACCAGACGCTCAACGAAAGCGCGCGCAATATCGATGGCGACTTCTTCGGCGACGCCGGCACGCTGAATTTCGCCGCCGGTGAGATGGTCAAGACCGTGTGCATCACGCTCGGCCCCCTGGGGCTGGAGAGCGACGTCGACCGCATCGAGAGCTTTAAGCTGCAACTGTTCAGCCCCAGCGCCAATGCGACCATCGCCCGTGACGTGGCGACGGTTACCCTAATCGACAACGACAGCCCTACCACCACGCCACGGGTGTCGGTCAGCGATCTGATTGTGGACGAGGGAAGCCGCGAGGCCTGGTTCGTCGTCAGCCTGGACCGCGCCGGCACTAGCGTGGTGTCGCTGAATTACACCACCCAGAACGGCACCGCCCTGGCGGGTTCGGACTACCTGGCGCAGACCGGCAGCCTCGCCTTCGCCATCGGCGAGACCGCCAAGACCGTGCGGGTCAGCCTGATCAACGACAGCCTCGCCGAGTTGTCGGAGCGCTTCAACCTGGTGCTCTCGGGCCTCACCGGTGGCGCCACCACGCTGGATGCCGTGGGCACGGCCACCCTCCACGAGAACGACGCCACGGCGGTCGCCACCTCCACCATCACGGTAGATGATCTGGTGGTCGGTGAGAGCGAGACCTATGCCGAGTTCCAGGTGCGACTCGATGCACCGAACCTCAACGCCGTGAGTGTGCGCTATCAGACGCTGAACGAGACCGCGCGCAATATCGACGGCGACTTCTTCGGCGACGCCGGCACGCTGAATTTCGCTGCCGGCGAGATGGTCAAGACCGTGCGCATCACCCTTGGCACCCTAGGTCTGGAAGCCGCCGTCGATCGCATCGAAAACTTCAAGCTGCAGCTGTTCAGCCCAAGCGCCAACGCGACCATCGCCCGCGACGTGGCGACGGCCACCGTTATCGACAACGACAGCCCCACCACCACTCCGAGGGTCTCGGTCAGCGATCTGATTGTGGATGAGGCGAGCCGCGAGGCCTGGTTCGTCGTCAGCCTGGACCGTGCCGGAACCAGTGTGGTGTTGCTGAATTACGCCACGCAGAACGGCACCGCCCTGGCAGGCTCGGACTACGTGGCGCAGACCGGCAGCCTCGCCTTCGCCATCGGCGAGACCGCCAAGACCGTGCGGATCAGCCTGACCAACGACGCCCTGGCAGAGTCATCCGAAAGCTTCAACGTCCTGGTTTCGGGCCTCACTGGTGGGGCTACCGCCCCGGATGCGGTGGGGACGGCCATCATCCACGAGAACGACGCCACGGCGCTGGCCACTTCGACCATCACGGTGGATGACCTGATGGTGGGCGAGAGTGACACTTATGCGGAATTCCAGGTCAGGCTCAACGCACCGAACCTGAGCGCCGTGAGTGTGCGCTACCAGACGCTGAACGAGACCGCGCGCAATATTGATGGCGACTTCGTCGGTGACTCCGGCACGCTGAATTTTGCCGCAGGTGAGACGGTCAAGACCGTGCGTATCAGTCTAGGCACCCTGGGCCTGGAGGCCGGTGTCGATCTCGTCGAGAACTTCAAGCTGCAACTGTTCAGCCCCAGCGCAAATGCAACCATCGCAAGGCCGTTGGGTACCGCCACCATCATCGACAACGACTCGCCCGTGGTCACACCGACCCTGTCGGTTGGCGATCTGGTTATCGACGAGGCCAGCTCCCTCGCCCAGGTCACCGTCAGGCTCGACAGGCCGGGTGTCGCTCCGGTGATGGTGAACTACGGGATCCAGGGCACCACAGCTGCCAGCGGCGTGGACTATCGCCAGCTCTCCAGCGGAGTGATTTCCTTCGCTCCCGGCGAAACCGTCAAGACCATCTGGATCACACCACTGAACGATGCCCTGGCCGAAGGCCCCGAGTTGCTCGACGTAACCTTGTCGAGCGCGGTCGGCGCCACGCTGGCTGATGCCAATGCGCATGTGGTCATCGCTGACAGCAACGGGCCGGCGTCGGGCAGTCCCAGCATCACGGTATCCAACGCGGTCGCCCTGGAGGGCAGCGGCTATCTGGACTTTCTGGTGGCGCTGGGCAATCCCGCCACCTCGGAGGTTTCGGTCAACTACAGCGCTGCCAATGGCACCGCACTGGCCGGGCTCGCTGCCGACTACATCGGCACTTCCGGCACCCTCAGGTTCGCGCCGGGGGACATGGTCAAGACAGTACGCGTGGCCCTCAATGACGACCTGGCGGCCGAAGCGGTCGAGACCTTCAGCCTGCGGCTGGCTACCGCTGTCAATGCCGTGATCGGCACGGCGACGGCCACAGGCTCCATCCTCGACAGCGAAAGCGCCCTGCCCGCCGTGTTCGCCCTGGCCGGCACCGCTGGGCAGGATGTGCTCAGTGGTACCCCCGTGGCCGACACGCTCACCGGCGGAGCCGGTGATGACGTGCTGATCGGTGCCGTGGGAGCCGATGTCATGGACGGCGGCGCCGGCAACGACACCTATGTCATCGATAGCGCGGCCGACAGTGTGACGGAGGCCGCGGCCGCCGGTGTGGACCGGATCCTTTCGGCGATCACCTACACTCTCGGCGCGAATTTCGAGAACCTGTTCCTCACCGGTACCGCCGCCATCAACGGCACGGGCAACGCCCTGGCGAACGTGATCACCGGTAACGCCGCGAACAACGTCCTCAACGGTGGGGCGGGCGCCGACCGCCTGGTGGGTGGCCTAGGCAACGACACCTATGTGGTGGACAACGTCGCTGACGTCGTGGTGGAAGCGGCCGCCGGCGGCACGGATACGGTACTGTCCGCCGCCAGCTTCACCCTCGGTACCGAAGTGGAGAACCTGACCCTGACCGGCGCGGCCGCGATCAACGGCACGGGCAACGCCCTGGCCAACGTGATTACCGGTAACGCCGCGAACAACGTCATCGATGGCGGCAGCGGGATTGATCGCCTGGTGGGTGGCCTGGGCAACGACACCTACGTGGTGGAAAACGCTGCCGACGTAGTGGTCGAGGCAGCGGCTGCTGGCATCGATACCGTGCAGTCTTCCTTCAGCTATGTCCTTGGCGCCGAAGTGGAGAACCTGAACCTGACCGGTGCCGCCGCCATCAACGGCACGGGCAATGCCCTGGCCAACGTGATCACCGGTAATGCCGCGAACAACGTGCTGGACGGTGGCGCGGGGGCTGACCAGTTGGTGGGAGGCCTGGGGGCCGATCGTCTGGTGGGCGGGCTGGGCAATGACACCTTCGTGGTAGATAACGTCGGCGACGTCGTGGTCGAAGCCGCGAGCGGCGGCGTCGACGCCGTGCAGTCGAGCATCACCTACACCCTCGGCGCGGAGCTGGAGAACCTGACGCTCACCGGCAGCGCCGTCATCAATGGCACCGGCAATGCCCTGGCCAACGTGATCACCGGCAATGGTGTGAACAATATCCTCAATGGCGGCGTCGGCGCCGACCGCTTGGTGGGCGGCCTGGGCAACGACACTTATGTGGTGGACAACGCCAGCGACGTGGTGGTGGAAGCGGCTGCCGGCGGCACCGACACCGTGCAGTCCAGCGTCAGCCATGTCCTTGCTGCAGAAGTGGAGAACCTAGTCCTCAGTGGCTCCGCCGCCATCAATGGCACCGGCAATGCCCTGGCCAACGTGATTACCGGCAACGCCGGGAACAACATCCTCAATGGCGCCGCTGGCACCGACCGCCTGGTGGGCGGCCTGGGCAACGACACTTATGTGGTGGACAACGTCGGCGACGTAGTCGTGGAAGCAGCCGCCGGCGGCACGGATACCGTGCAGTCCGCCATCAACTATGTACTTGGCGCGGAGCTGGAGAACCTGACCCTGATCGGCACGGCGGCCATTAACGGCACCGGCAATGCCCTGGCCAACGTAATCACCGGCAACGCCGGGAATAACATCCTGAATGGCGCCGCGGGCGCCGACCAAATGCTCGGGGGATTGGGCAACGACACCTACGTGGTGGACAACGCCAGCGATGTCGTGGTCGAGGCGGTGGGTGGTGGCGTCGACGCCGTGCAGTCGAGCATCACCTACATCCTCGGCGCCGAGTTGGAGAACCTGACCCTGACCGGCGCGGCGGTCATTAATGGTACCGGCAACGTCCTGGCCAATATGATCACCGGCAACGCCGCGAACAATATCCTCAATGGCGGCGTTGGCGCCGACCGCTTGGTGGGGGGACTGGGCAACGACACCTATGTGGTGGATAACGCCGGCGATGTCGTGGTGGAAGCGGTGGGTGGTGGCGTCGACACCGTACAGTCTGGTGTCAGCCATGTCCTCGGTGCCGAGCTGGAGAACCTGGTCCTGACCGGCGCGGCCGCTATCAACGGAACTGGCAATGCCCTGGCGAACGTGGTCACTGGCAACGCCGGGAACAATAGCCTCAACGGCGGTGCGGGCGCCGACCGCCTGGTGGGGGGACTGGGCAACGACACCTATGTGGTGGATAACGCCGGCGATGTCGTGGTCGAGTCGGCGGGCGGCGGAGTCGACACTGTGCAATCCGCAATCACCTACGTGCTCGGTGCCGAGTTGGAGAACCTGACCCTGATCGGTACGGCGGCCATCAACGGTACCGGCAACGCCCTGGCCAACGTGATCACCGGCAACGCCGGGAATAACATCCTCAATGGCGCTGCGGGTGCCGACCAATTGCTCGGGGGATTGGGCAACGACACGTACCTGTTGGACAACGCCGGCGATGTCGTGGTCGAGGCGGCTGCCGCCGGCACCGACACCGTGCAGTCCGTCATCAGCCACGTGCTGGCCGCCAACGTGGAGAACCTGACGCTGGCCGGCGCGGCCGTCATAAACGGCACGGGCAACACCTTGGCCAACGTGATCACCGGCAACGCTGCGAACAACGTGCTCAATGGTGGCGCGGGCGCCGACCGCTTGGTGGGCGGGCTGGGTAACGACACCTATGTGGTGGACAACGTCGGCGACGTGGTGGTGGAAGCGGCCGCCGGAGGTGCGGACACCGTGCAGTCCGCCATCACCTACACACTCGGCGCCGAGCTGGAGCAACTGACCCTGATCGGCACTGCAGCCATCAACGGCACCGGCAATGCCCTGGCCAACGTGGTCACCGGCAACGCCGCGAACAACGTCCTCAACGGCGGCGCGGGCGCCGACCGCCTGGTGGGCGGGCTGGGCAGCGACACTTATGTGGTGGACAACGTCAGCGATGTGCTCGTCGAGCTGGCTGGTGGTGGCGTGGATATGGTGCAGTCCGCCATCGGCTTCACCCTCGGTGCCGAACTCGACAACCTGACTCTAACCGGAAGTGCCGCCATCAACGGTACCGGCAACGCGCTGGCGAACGTGATCATTGGCAATGGAGGCGCCAACGCACTGGTAGGCGCTGCGGGGAATGATGTGCTCAACGGCGGCACCGGCAACGACAGCCTGAATGGTGGCCTGGGTCAGGACACTTTCAGGTTCGCGTCGGCGCTGAACCAGACGACCAACGTGGACACTCTGGTCGATTTCGCCACCGGCGTGGACACGATCTCCTTGAGCCGCGCAGTCTTCAGCGCCATCAGCGATGCAAGCTTGGTATCCGGGGGCTTTTTCCGGGCCGGCAGCGCGGCTCTGGATGCCGATGACCGGATCGTCTACGACCGGACGACTGGCGCCCTGGCCTACGACTCCGATGGGACGGGGGCGGCCACCGCGGTCCGGATCGCCATCGTGGGCACCACCGTGCATCCAGCAGTAGCGGCGGCTGACTTCGTGCTTGCCTGACGGATTGGCGGACGCCCCGCCTGATCAGGAGGCTGGATCGTGATACGGCCAGGCGCGCGTCCACTCCTGCGCCCTGGACTTCTGGGACGAGGATGGGGAAACGTCGCGGCTGGGAGCGGAAAGCCAATCGACGGCCAAGATAGTGGCCAGCGGATGTCTACTCTGAATTTAAAACCTGCGAGTCCGCCGGCCACAACTGCCCGGTACGCTCGCCGACGAGTTGGCGCGAACGGTGGCTGAGATGAAGCGCCTGACCGTGGGAGCAGATGGAGCGAGACCTCTCCGGCGTGGCAGTGGATTGGCCAAAGCTCCTGAGGTGACCGGTTTTTGGAAGGTTTATGTCCCACTTGGCAACCGCAGTTGAGGTACAGGTCTACGAATCCCCATGCTGAATAGCAAAGCGTATTGCCAATGCCTCGGATTTCCCTCTGATGCAAATGTATGGGCTGGAGTTCTGGTGGCTGTGAAACCCTTGGATTTCCTGGCTTCAGGCAATAAAAAAGCCGGCTTGTGGCCGGCCTTATTCACTCTGTAGGTCGCGTAAAATGCGGGTTTTGCCTGTTTGGTGTGATTTGTTCCCCCAGTTGTTCCCCCATTTTTTCTCCGCGTGATGCGCCCCCCCACCCATCCAACTGCTAGCGCTGTGCTTGGCGATTCAGCCAGCGGCTCGTCTAGGAGCCCGACAGGATCGGTAGGCGCGCCAATGGTGTGTCCCTGGATTTCATGCGGCTGGCACTCCAGCAGGGCGAGAACGTCCGGACCCTGGTGATTGAGCACGTTGGCACCAACGAGGTGGTGAGCCGGTTACCGCACTATCGGCGTTACATTCGCCTCACTGACGTCCAGGCCGACCTGCTGTACCAGGCCTTCGACGCGCTTACGAGGATCCCGGCCGAGGAGGCGTGAGGGTGGCCCTCCCAATGGGATCTGCGCAACTCGCAACTTTTCCCGCCAGTCCGTTCGGCGCCAGGATCAGGTCCACCAGGCGTTGCGCCGGCGGCGACAGGGTGCGTCCCGCCAGTCGCACGATGGCGCACTCGATGTGCAAGTCCGATGGCGAAAGTTCGGGGCGCAGCAAGGGGGACAGGGTAACCAGGCCGTCGTTGCGGTCGTCGCGATCGATCCAAGAGCTCCAGGTGAAGAGGATGTTGTCGCTGCACAACGTCAGTTCGCTAGGTGCTTAGCCGTGGCCACGCTGCGAGAAGCCGGACGGCTTTCAGCCAAGCAGTTTGCTGTAGCAGTCCGTCACTGCGTTGTAGCATTCGCAGGCAGCTGCTTCGAGCCCGGCACGATCGAGGATGGTGATCTCACCGCGGCTGTAGTGAATGAGGTGTTGCTGCTGCAACTCCCCCGCAGCCACGGTGATGCCACTCCGACGCACGCCGAGCATATCGGCGAGAAACTCATGGGTGAGGTGGAAATGATCGGCCTGCGCCCGATCGTGGGTCATCAGCAGCCAGCGCGCCAGCCTTGGCTGGATCTCATGAAAGTGGATGCAGGCGGCCCCTTGCGACAGTTGCGCCATCAGTACGTAGAGGTAGCGATTCAAACTGCGTTGCAGCTCGGGGCACTCGTGCAACTCGCGCAGAAGCTGGCTGGAGGTGATGCGCAGGGCGTTTCCGGCGCCTTGCACCACAGCGCGGATGGGCGCCTTGCGCACGCCCAATATGAGCGTGACGCCCAGCATGCCCTCGCTGCCGATCAGGCCCATTTCCAGCGGCCGATGGGCATCCAGGTGCGCCACCAGCGAAATGAAGCCGGTAAGCGGGAAGTAGGCATGGCTGTATGGCTGGTCTGTCTCGCAAAGCAGGCTGCCGAAGACCAGCTCTACCGACTCGCAATGATTGAGCACCCGGTTGCGCTCTCTGCTCGGGATGCCACTGAGAAGATGGTTGGACACTGTGGTCGCCTCCCTTTTGCCCTGCAGCACGCGCAGGTCCCGGGCGGTGCAAGAAGGCTGCTGAGTTTTCTCATGCTGCACTCTTGCGCAATGTGGTGGCGACGGTCTGTTCGTTAGTGCACGCACGCGGGATTGATTGCAATGGAGGGCAGCCGGGAAGTGCTCCGCCGGTCTGTGCGGGGTGAAACTGCCTGTCTTGAGTGCGATACCGTACAGACCGTCCCTGGGCTCGGATGCAACCTGCAAGGAGGCAGGTCATTGCCATGCCGCAGCAGGAGAACGGAAATGTTCGAATTCGTCGTAATCGGATTGTTGGCTCTGTGGGTGGTGGGACTGCTTACTTCCTTCTACATGGGGGGACTCATCCATATCCTTCTGTTCCTGTCGATCGCGCTGGTCGTGTTCCGCTCCAGGCTGGCACGGCGTGAGTGAGCTCTAAGCCTCCTTGCAGTCAGAGCGCCTCTGCCAGGAGGGGCGATGCCACTCACTCCCACCCCGCGTTTCCGTAGAAGCGGCTGATCTGCATTTGCCAGCGCTGGTCGGCCATGTCAGGCCAGTGGTTCTTGTCGAATCCTGGGGCATCCTTCAGTTGGTACCGATCAATATCGAGCGTGAAGCGCTTGTGCTCGGTATCCAGTGCCAATGCCCTCCAGGGCACGGCGAAAAGTTTTTCACCCAGACCCAGGAACGACGTGAACGACAGCACCGCATAGATGACGCGGCCACTGCGCATGTCCAGCATGATTTCCTTGATTACCCCGAGGTCATCTCCCACGAGGTTGTAGACATCGTTGCCGATGAGCCTGTCTGCGCCCATCAGTTCAGGTCCAGGCCCTGTTCGAGTGGCTGGGCCGGCTACGTTGTCTTCGTTACTGGCGTTTTTTTCCTGATGGTTCATGGGTACCTCCCATAGCAGAAAGGTTGGCCGGTCCTTTCCCTGGAATGCCTGCGTACGGGGAACGAAGGCAGTGCAGGGGAAGGGGAGCCAATCAGGGAAACGGGTCAAGACCCCTTGGTGATGTCCTCTCTGCTGTCGCCGACCTTCTCCTGGATATTGCCGGCGGCATTTTGTGCCTTGCCTGCGTTTTCCAGCCGTTGGTTACCGAAAAGCCTGCCAGTGGTTTCCTTGATTAGGCCCTTCACTGATCGACCTTTCCTTCGAATTGATCTTTGTTCATGAGCTTGCTCCATGGGCGGCGAGAGCGGTGACGCTTTGGATGTGCACAGCTCGCGCACGATTGCGGTGAGCGGAGTAATGACTTTGTCGGCAACCGGAAGGCATGTCTGTGCGTTGGCGCACCGACGCCCCTTAATCAGTCGAACAGCCGTTGCTCAAACCAGCTTTTGCCAAACTTCAGCATCGGCCAGTTGTTCCTGGCTGGCATGCTTGCGCTCGCCATGGATCGGGCTGAGTTCATAGATGCCGCCCGCCTCGGAAATCGCCGCATAGCGGACACCTGTGAGTTTGTGCAAGTAGCGTAGCAGCGGTTGGCACTGCGCATCGATGCGCTGGAACAAGGTCGAGTCGTACGTTCCATTCATGGCCAGTGCCTGCTGCAGCCGATGCTGCTCTGCCTTTGTTTCATTCTGTACCGTCCGTGTGTTCCGTTCTGTACGCCATCGCACCTTGCGCCGGTGATCGGCTATGAGCGCTGGCGCACCGACGGCGCACCGGCCATTGGCCATGGTGTGCGTCCGGCGTCCCGCAACCCTGCGGGACAACTGGTCGGGAGGTGGTGATGAAATGGCCTATAGCGTCAACCTGCTGCTGCTCACCGGACAGCTATAGCTGAGGCTGCAGGAAGGCGGCTTGAAGTGGCATTCGCCGGATGATCGCTGGATCAGCAGTGGCCTGCCCACCTACCACGATCACCCCCTGCGCCAGCCCACCCTCTGGATCTGGATCTAGACGGGATGTGGCCATGGCCGGCGCTTCTGAGGGCGGTGGCGCCCAGCCGCGTCCCACGGCGTTCCCGGCAGATAAGCGCGGCAGCGCACCGACGGATTGAGCTGTTCGCTGCCACAGTACTGATCCCCACGACCAACCTCAGAGGTTGACATGAGCAAGCACAGCAAACACATCCCGAGCAGCGGTGCGGCCAACAGCGCCACCCCGGCCAGGCAACTCGGCCAGGGCCCCGGCGCCACGCCTTCCGTCAAGCCCGAACGCACGGCTGATGCCAAGAACCCCGACCGCGAGGAGGCCAGAAGGGCGCCGCCGCGGGATGCGGACAAACCACTTGCCAAGGCCACCGCGAAAGAGCCGCCACGCGCGGCCAAGGGCGATGACGACCTCATGAGCCAGGGCCCCAGGAAATCGTGAGCCTGCCCGGCACGGGCCCACTCATCTGAGACACACGCGTCCTGAGCCGAACAAGATCCCCTGATGCACCGCCACGCGGTGTGTCAGGCGGCCCAAACCAGCGGCCCAGTCATCTTCGGGTTCCCGGTTCGGATCGATCCCTTACCCGAATGGTGAAACCAGATGCACAGACAATCCCTCAAGCTACTCCTGGCCGCCAGCATCGCCCTGGCGCTGGGAACCTCGGGCGGTATGGCCGCCGCTGATTCACAGTCCTTCACCGCCGCCCGCCAGGAAACCCAGATATGGACGACTTACGCGTTGAATCCTCATCTGCGGGCCAACGATCTCAAGGTGTCGGTGGTGAATGGCAAGGCCACTCTCACGGGCAACGTCGAGGAAGAGGTCAACAAGGACCTGGCCAAGGAAATTGCGCTGGGCGTCAGTGGCATCGACTCCGTGGACAACCAGATTGTGGTCAAGCCCGACTACGTTCCGCAGAAAGCGGGCCCGGAGCGGAGCTATGGCGTCATGGTCGATGACGCCACCATCACCGCCGCGGTCAAGTCAAAACTGCTGTGGAGCAAACAGGCCAATGGCATGACCACCAGCGTCTCGACTCGCTCGGGCAAGGTGACGCTGACCGGAAATGCCGACAGCCAGGCGGACAAGGATCTTGCCGGGCGTCTGGCGATGAGCACCAATGGCGTTGCCTCGGTGGACAACCAACTGGTGGTGGATGCCGCAAAACCGACGCCGGTCGACAACGCCAAGAGCGCCGCGAAAGGGGCCGGGACCGATATGGCCGACAGCTGGATCACCACCAAGGTGAAATCCACCCTGATGTACTCCAGCAATGTCAGCAGTTCTGACATCTCGGTAAGCACCAACGCCGGCATCGTCACCCTCAGTGGCCTTGTCGACAGTGGCGCCGAGCGCGACCTGGCGATCGAGCTGGCGCAGAATGTGCGAGGCGTGAAGAGCGTCCAGTCCAGCGAACTTCGCTATTGAGGACCCGTCGCCAGCCAGTCCCGAGGAACGGGATCGCTGACGACTCCTGCCGGCAGGTCGTGCCTGCCCTGCCGGCGGCCCCTTAACTTGCCGACTCCTCACGGCGCGTTCGCTCCAGTGGCGATGGCACCCCTGCTACTCAGTGCGGAGTCGCACAGACCCGCGAGCCCCCCGCTATCAAGCTGGCGGTACGCACCCTCGCGCGGCGCCATCTCAAGGAAATCACCATGGACCTGAAAACACTGTTGATCGCGGCAACGCTCGCCGCTGGTATCCCCTTCATCGGCGGATGCGCGCATCCCGGACACGAGCAGAGCAGCAGCGAAGTCCTCTCCGACATTGCCCTTACCACCAGAGTCAAATCCGCGCTGTTGATGGAGAACGACGTGAACTCGTTCGCCATCAAGGTCAAGACGTTCAACGGCACGGTGCAACTGACGGGTTTCGTCGACTCCCAGTGGCAGATCGACAAGGCGGTGCAGGTCGCCGCGGCCGTCGATGGTGTCCGCCAGGTGAAGAACGACCTGGTCCACAAGCCGGCCCAGTAAGCACCGGATGAAAAAAAGGCCCTTCCTTCGAAGGGCCTTTTGCCGGCTGCTTCCGTGGGGATCACAAGCCGCTGGATCCCGCAGGCCTGGCAGGCTGGTAGTAGGCATGGATTTCCTTCTGCCATGCCTGGTCGGCCATGTCGACATCGACCATGACTTCGGACAGATGGCTCTTCTGCAGGTGTTCCTCGGCCTGCTCCAGGCGTAGATGGTCGTTTCCAGTCAGGTAAAACTGGATGTCCTCCACCGGGGTGGACCGCTGCTCTGTGCTGGTCTTGCACCAGCCTTCGATGGTCAAGGTACTCATGGCTTTGCCCCCTTGGGCTGATACCCGGCCGGGATTGGCTGGGAACAGTAGGGTGGCGGCCATCACCCGAGGGGTCGGTACGCTGGCCAACTTAGTCTTCGTGACCGCATGCGTACGCCGACGCACAGACCGCCCGGGGCCAGTGCCGCCAGACTGGACCTGTCGCTACGGCTACCCGGTAGCCCATGGAGGTGCGGTCATGGTCGGTGCATTTGTGATTCTGCTGTTAGCCCTGTGGGCGCTGGGGCTGATCACTTCCTACACGCTGGGAGGTTTCATCCACATCCTGTTGCTTGTGGTGCTGGCTGGCCTGGTGTTCCTGATGCGGCAAGGCCGGCGATTCTGATGACGCGTCGGCCGCGCCTGTCGGTCCCGGAGTGGGTACGGGCGAGGTGACCTCATGTCCGGCATGTTCGATTTGTCCGTCTGGCAGTTGGTGGTCGTCACTCTGCTTCTGACCCACCTGACCATAGTGGCGGTGACCCTCTATCTGCACCGCTACTCGGCGCACCGCACCTTGGAGCTGCATTCGGCACTCAAGCATTTCTTCCGCTTCTGGCTGTGGCTGACCACGGGGATGACCACCCGGGCCTGGACCGCCATCCACCGCAAGCACCACGCCAAGTGCGAAACCGCCGAGGACCCACACAGCCCGCGCTACAAGGGCCTGGCCACGGTCGTCTGCAAGGGCGCCGAACTGTACCGCGAGGAAGCGCGGAACGAGGAAACCCTGAGCATCTATGGCAAGCACTGCCCGGATGACTGGATCGAGCGCAACCTCTATAGCCGTTTCCCCATCGCCGGGGTGAGTCTGATGGCGCTGATCGACCTGGCCCTGTTCGGCGTCATCGGCATCAGCGTATGGGCGATCCAGATGATCTGGATCCCGTTCTGGGCCGCCGGGGTGGTCAACGGCCTTGGCCATGCGGTCGGCTACCGCAACTTTGAATGCCGCGACGCCGCCACCAACCTGGTGCCCTGGGGCATCCTGGTCGGCGGAGAGGAGCTGCACAACAACCACCATACCTATCCGGGCTCGGCCAAGCTGTCGGTGACGACATGGGAGTTCGACGTCGGCTGGGCCTGGATCTGGCTGCTGTGTCTCCTGCGCCTGGCCAGGGTCATGCGCATGGCGCCCGTCGCCAACCGGGTCAAGGGCAAGCGCAGCCTGGATGTGGACACCGCCATGGCCATCCTCAACAACCGCTTCCAGGTCATGGCGCAGTACCGCAAATTGGTGATCGCGCCACTGGCCAGGCAGGAACGCGCCAAGCTCGACGCGTCGCTGCGTCGTGCCAGGCGGCTCCTGTGGCGCGAGTCGAGCCTGCTCGACGAGCGGCAACGGGCCCTCATCGGGGCGGCGCTGGAGAAGAGCCAGGTGCTCAGGGTTGCCTACGAGAGGCGCATCGCCCTGCAGCGGATCTGGGGCGACGTCAGCTCCGGGGGCCTGGACATACCCGAGGCCATCCGGCAGTGGGTGCATGAGGCCGAGGCCAGCAATATCCGGGCGTTGCGCGAATTCGCCAAGATGCTCAGGACCTATGCGCTGCCGTAGGTTCCCACTGACCGAAAGGACTCCCGTAGTGCCTCGCCGGAGCCCGGGAACTCCATCGGCCCGCTTCCGCCGGCGGCATGCACGGCCTGGCCTCAACCGGCCGGGCGAGCAGGGACGTAGGGCAGCAGGCGATCGGTTTCCCGCCTCACCACGGCGTAGCATTCACAGCTCAACTGCTCGAGCCGCTGCCGGTCGAGCACGGTGATATGCCCACGGCTGTATTCGATGACGCCAAGCTTCTGCAGTTTGCCGGCCGCCTCGGTCACCCCTTCGCGACGGACACCGAGCATGTTGGCGATCAGTTCCTGGGTCATGACCAACTGGTTGCTTGGCAGGCGATCCAGCGACAGCAGCAGCCAGCGGCACAGTTGCTGGTCGATCGAATGATGGCGATTGCAGACCGCCGTCTGCGCCATCTGGGTGATCAGGGCCTGGGTATAACGGAGCATCAGCACCAGCAGTTCGCCATGGCGGTTGAACTCATTCTTGAGCAACTGCCCAGGGAGTCGAAACGCATGCCCGCCACTCTGCACGACGGCCCGGCTCGGAGTGCTTTCTCCCCCCATGAACAGGGCGATTCCGACCAGCCCCTCGTTGCCGACCACGGAGATTTCCGCCGAGGCGCCGCTCTCCATCACGTAGATCAGGGAGATGATCGAGTCGGTGGGGAAGTAGACATGGCGCATGGTATGCCCCGACTCGTACAGCACCTTGCCGAGTGGCAATGGCACCCGTTCGAGATGGCAGAACAGACGCTGCTGAACGTCCTCCGAAAGGGCCGCCAGCAGATGGTTCTGCCGCGGCATGGGCAGCTCTGACATTGGCTCCTCCCGACAAGAGTCGATATGTCCGTCTGGCGCCGCACGCCAGTGGAATCGTGCTCGATTGGTACGCTATAGCACAAACGAGAGGCTTGCCGCAGGTCCTCTCATCCGGGATCGCCGCCGTTCCGGCGGCGTTCCCCCGAGCTGTCCGGGGTGGCTCCCACCGTGAGGCATCAGTGACCTTCGCGAGGGTGGTTCCCTGGCGCGGCTATCAGCGTCAGCAGCGCGAGACCGGCCACCGCGGAAAAGACCGAGGCTGCGAAGATGCCCAGCTTGGCGCTGTCGATCAGGCTCTCGGGGAATGCCAGGTTGGCGATGAACAGGGCCATGGTGAAGCCGATTCCCGCCAGCAGGCCGCCGCCGGCCAGCAAGGCCCAGCCAAGGTCCGGAGGGCGTATGGCGATACCCCAGCGCACCGCCAGCCAACTGAAAGTCAGTACGCCAATGGGTTTGCCGAGTGCGAAGCCGATGAACACGGCCAGCGTGACGGAGTTGCCGATATCCGCCAGGGACCAGGGCAAGCCGGCATTGGCGAAAGCGAAGAGCGGCATGATGACAAAGCCGACCCAGGGGTGCAGGGCAAGCTCCAGCCGCTCCACCGGGGACAGGGTTTCGCGCGCGGCGATCTCGGCTGCCAGCAAGGTCTTGCGATCCTTTGTATTGCCACTTGTTTCGTCATCGCTGGGGTGCGCAACGACCTGGCTCAGGATGGCGTACAGACGCCTGTCGCTGACCCAGCGGCGGGCCGGCGTCATCAGACCGAGCAGCACGCCGGTGATGGTCGCGTGTATCCCGGAGGCATCCACTGCGACCCAGATGAGTCCTCCCATCAGGAAGTAGATCGGGAAACCGCGGAAGCCGACCCGCGACATGAGGTGGACGCTCGCCAGGCCACATGCGGCCAGGGCGAGCATGCTCCAGGCGATGTGCTCGCCGTAGCCGATGGCCACGACCAGGATGGCCCCGATATCGTCGACGATCGCCAGCGAAAGCATGAATACGCGCAGGATCGGCGGGATGCGTGGGCCCAGGAGCGCCAGGCAGCCGATGACGAATGCCGTGTCGGTCGCCATTACCGTGCCCCAGCCATGCTGGCCAGGCTGTCCCTGTTGCAGCAACCAGTAGAGCGCGGCGGGCACCAGCATGCCGCCGAGGGCGGCCGAGATCGACAGGGCCGCCATGCGCGGGTTCTGCAGTTCGCCAAGTACCAGCTCGCGCTTGAGTTCCAGGGCCACCAGGAAGAAGAACAGTGTCATCAGGCCGTCATTGATCCAGCCTTTGAGCGAGCGCATGTACTCCAGCGAGCCGATGCGAAAACCACCCTGGATCTCCCAGATGCCCAGGAAGGAATGTGCCCACGGCGAGTTGGAAAGGAGGAGGGCGGCCAGGGTGAACAGCAGCAGGACGCCGGCAGCGGCGGTCTCGATGTGCAGGAAACGGAAGAAAGGCTTGGTCAGCCGGTCGGCCAGCACCTTTGGCAGTCGGATGGGATCTCTATCGGTCTGCCGTTCTTGCTTCATGGGGGTTCGCAACACTTGGCCAAGGGGCTCCGGACGGAGCCTTCAGCGACATGGCGGACCCGGAGTGGCCAGTATAGGGAGACTACCGGCGATATCTGTGCGTCATCGAACATATCCCCGCCCAGGCGATCGAGTGGCGGTCCGCCCCTCGGAATATCCCCGGCGCCGCGGCGCCCCTATGCGTGTCAACGTACCGACGGCACGCCCGTTCACTGCCACTGTGGCTCCGTCCCGGTTCCGCGCAATGACCCGGTTCTCACGGCGATCCAGAGGCGAGTATGAACACCTACAGCAAACCCAACGCCACCAGTGGCACGGCGAAGACCGTGGATCCGGCACAGAACACCGGTCCGAACAGCACGTCACCCAGCCCGAGCGCATGCCCGCTCCCGAGGCCAGGGCCCGGGAAGCCGCGAAAAAGGGCGTGCCCAGGGAAAAAGTGGCGGGGAAGGGCAAGGATGCCCCCGCGGAGTCCGGAAAATCATGAGGGCGGCGACTGCCGCTGCGCTTGCCAGGGGGCGGGAGTCGCCACGCACCCGGCCTGCCGCGACGCCGTGACCCCCTGTACTGCCGAAAGGGTGCCGAATGAGCCTGCATTCCATCTGGAGTGGCGTGCGTATCCCATTGGCGCTGTGCCTGGTGTTGCTCCTGGTATTGCTGATTTCCTGCAGTTCCCTGCCGACCCTGGTGCCTGACATGGCACGCGCGCCCGCAGCCCCTGTGCCGGTAGATGGGCTACAGGGCCCGCTGTCGGCGGCGCGCAGCAAAGCCATTCTCGATCGACTCAAGTCCGGCGGAGCGCCCACCAGTATCTTCAGCCTGCATCTGGCGATCGAGGAGACCATAGTCGGCAGCCCGCTGACCGAAGGCAACAAGGTCGAGCTGCTGCAGGATGGCCCGAATACCTACCAGGCGATGATCGAAGCCATAAACGCGGCGCGCGACCATATCAACATGGAGGCCTACATCCTCGACGACGAGGTCGGACAGCGCTTCGCCGAAGCCCTGATCGCCCGGCAACGCAAGGGGGTGCAGGTCAACCTGATCCGCGACAGCGTCGGAACGCTTGGAGCTCCGCCGGAGTTCTTCGAGCGTCTCAGCGCAACGGGAATCAAGGTCCTGGAGTACAACCCGGTCAATCCGATGACGGTCAAGTCCGGCTGGGACGTGTGAACCAGCGCGACCACCGCAAGCTGCTGATCGTTGACGGCAAGGACGCCTTCCTGCGCCAGCAAAGGGCAATGATCGGGCGCGTCGATAGCCGCGGGTCACTTCTCCTTGTCCAATGCCCAACCCTTGTCCTGTGCGGGCGCGAAGATGAGTTGACGCCAGTGGCGCTGCACCAGGAGCTGGCGGCCGGCATCAGGGGGGCGAAGCTGGTAGTGGTGGAAGCGTGCGGCCATCTCTCGACGCTGGACCAGCCCCGTGAAGTGACCGCGGCGCTCAGGCAATGGGTATCGGCCCTGGAGTCCTGAACGTGGCGGGTCGCTGGGTCGGTCAGCCCCGACGGGCCAGTGCCAGGCCCAGCAGGAAGGCAGCGGCGGCGCTGGCGCCTATCACTTTCCAGGGCTGTTCGTGGACGTATTCGTTGGTGGCCGTGGCGGTCCGGCGGCCTTGCAGGGCAAGGTTGTCGCCCAGTTCGCCGATCGATTCCCTGGCCGCCGAGATGCGTTCGATGATCCTGACCCGGGTCTTCGCCAGTTCGTCGCCGGTGAGCTCCGTGGTTTCCTTGACCAGGCCTTCGACATCCGCCATGAAGTTGTAGAACTCCCGTGACAGGTCCTGGCTGGTGCTGCTCCTGCCGGAGCCGAGGCCGTTTGATTTGATGGACGTGGGTAACTCCTAATGCTGGGGTGGGCGGATCCGTTTGCCGGTCTCGTGCTTTCGCCCGAAGGAGGCTCGGCATGGTCGGGTATCCACATTGGCCTGGTCCCGCGGCCCTGTCTGTTCGCTGAAGCGCTTGGCCCGAGCTTCGCTCGCCACAAAAGAAAGCCCGCACGGGCGGGCTGTGGAAGCGTGGCCTCGGCAGCTATGAGTCAGCCATAAGGTCCACCATGGCCGCGCTGATGAAATCGACGCAGGCCTCTAAGGTTCACCACCCTGTTCAGCGGCATTCCGCTGGGTCGAAAGCGATGGCTTCCGGGGCGTGGTCCACTTGTGATACGCGCTTGGCTACATGCAACTTCACGGGGGCATCTGGTTTCGTCCCGGCCTCGTTCCGAGGCAGGACGGTAGATGTCCACTATCTACCCTCCGGCCGGCCATTGCTTGCCTTTGTCGGTAAATCGGACCAGGGGGCAGCGCTCGCCAGTCTCGCCTTGGGTGCGTTGCCATACAGACTGGCCGCCGGCTTTGGAGCAGCCTGTAGGCAGGCAGATCATTGCCGTGTTGCTGAAGGAGAACCGAAATGCTCCAAGCCCTTGTTGTGGTGTTGTTGGTTCTATAGGTGCTGGGACTGGTCACGTCCTACTCCATGGGGGGGTTGATCCATATCCTCCTGGTCGCAGCGATCGTGCTGTTCCTGCTCCAGTTCATTCAGGGGCGGCGTTCGTGACCTTGGCGCAAGGCGCTCAACGAGCTTCTTGCCACTGAGCCTGTGTAATCCGGCTGCCAGGGCCTCGCACAGGGGCCAACCCTCCTGGCGCCCGGATTCCACCTGATCCTTCCACTTTCTCGCTTTACGAGCGGCAGCCATTCGCCTGCCGGCGGCTATGCCGTGCCGTCCGTGCGCCCCGGCACCTGCGCAATGGCGTTCTCGGGCCAGGCCCGGGGCTGCGCCGGCCCGCAGGGTTGGCAGTGGACTTCGACATGGTGGTCCTGGCCATCGTCCACCAGGGGCACCCGGCGATCTTCGAGCCTTTCGCCATCGAGGCTGACCTGCTGACCGCCCGCTACGCTGTCGGTCTGCACCAGGTCGATGTGATACAGCGTCGAGCCGAAGCGGTAGCGCAGCCTGTAGCCCGGCCAGGCGGCCGGCAGCACGGGCGCGAAGCGCAGGCTCGCACCTTCGCGTTGCACGCCAAGCAGTGACTCGAGGATGAGGCGATACATCCAGCCGGCGGCACCGGTATACCAGCTCCAGCCGCCGCGACCTTCGTGCGGGGCCATGGCATAGACATCGGCCGCCAGTACGTAGGGCTCGACCTTGTAAGTCTCGATAGCGTCAGCGAGCCCGTGGCTCACCGGGTTGATCATGTCCAGCAGCTCCCAGGCCCGCGCGCCGTCGCCCATCTCGGCGAAGGCCATGCTCGCCCAGACCGCGGCATGGGTGTACTGGCCACCGTTCTCGCGCACGCCGGAGACGTAGCCCTTGATATAGCCGGGGTCGGGCAGTGAACGTTCGAAAGGCGGCGTAAGCAGCAGGATCAGGTGGGAATCTCGGCGCACCAGGTGCTCGAACAGCGAGTCCATTGCCTGGCGCCGCCGCTCGTAAGGGGCTACGCCCGAAAGCACTGACCAGCTCTGGGCAATGGAGTCGATTCGGCACTCGTCGTTGGAAGCCGAACCCAGGGCGGAACCATCGTCGAAGTAAGCCCGTCGATACCAGGCACCATCCCAGCCGTGCTGCTCGAGGTTTACGCGCAGTTCCGCGGCCTGCGCGTTGCAGCGTACGGAAAAGGCGGCATCGTCATGATCCAGTGCGATGGCCGCGAACTGTTCCAGCACCGCGTGCTGGAAGAAGCCCAGCCAGACGCTTTCGCCCTGACCCAGGACGCCGATCCGGTTCATGCCGTCGTTCCAGTCGCCGCTGCCTATCAGCGGCAGGCCGTGAGAACCTCGGGCCATGCCGCACTCCAGGGCCCGCAGGCAATGCTGGTAGAGGCTTTCCTGCAGCGTCGAGCGCTCCGGCAGGTCGTAGTAGGACTCCTCGCCGGTATTCAGTTCCCGGCCTTCGAGGTAGCTTACCGGCTCGTCGAGCACGGTCCGGTCGCCGGTCAGCCGCACGTAACGGCTGACGGCCAGGGGCAGCCACAGGTAGTCGTCCGAGCAGCGCGTGCGTACGCCTCGGTCGAAAGGCGGGTGCCACCAGTGCTGCACATCGCCTTCCACGAATTGATGGGCGGCGCACAGCAACAGGTGCTGGCGTGCGCTTTGCGGGGCCGTATGCAACATGGCCATGCTGTCCTGCAACTGGTCACGGAAGCCGTAGGCGCCGCCAGACTGGTAAAAACCGCTACGCGCCAGGAAGCGCGAGGCAATGACCTGGTACAGCAGCCAGCCGTTGAGCATCAGATCCACCGCGGGCTCCGCCGTTTCCACGCGCACCTGGCCCAGGGTTTCGCGCCAGTGCTCGCGTACCGCCCGCAAGGCGGCATGGGCCGCGACAGGGCTGAGGGCGTTGCGCAGAAGGCCCACGGCGGCTCCGGTGTCTTGCGCGGCGCCCAGACAGAACACCAGCTCGCGTGAGGCTCCGGGGGCGAGATCGATACCGGTCTGGAGGGCTGCGCAGGGGTCGAGGCCGCCACCACAGTGCCCGAGGAGCTGCTTCTGCGTCATAGCGGCCGGCGCCTGGAGGTTGCCGTTGCGGCCGATGAACTCGCTGCGGTCCGCGGTGTGGCTACGACAGGGCGGGTCCATCGCGAAGAAGGCTACCCGCCCCGGGAACTCCATCGAATAGGGATTGCGCGCGAGCAGCGCGCCAGTGCCGTTGTGGACCTCAGTGACCAGGTGCATCGCCGTCTTGTCCCGCAGATCGCCCAACACCCATTCGACATAGCCGGTGATGGACAGCTTTCGGGGGTGCCCGGACAGGTTGCGGACTTTCAGCAGGGAGTACTTGATCGGCGTGTCGAGTGCCACGTAGACCCAGAGTTCGCTTTCGATACCTTCTTCGCGATGCTCGAAGCAGCTGTAGCCAAAGCCGTGGCGTATCACGTACGGGCCGTTGCCGTGTCTGGGCAAGGGGGTGGCTGACCAGTAGTGGCCGGTCTCATCGTCGCGCAGGTAAAGGGCCTCGCCACTGGCATCACGGACCGCATCGTTCTGCCAGGGCGTCAGGCGGAATTCGTGGGCGTTCAGGTTCCAAGTGTAGGCGCTTCCGCTTTCCGAGATGACGGTGCCGAACTGCGGATTCGCCAGCACATTCACCCAGGGGGCCGGGGTGGCGACACCGGGTTCCAGCTTGAGTACGTACTCGCTGCCGTCGCGACTGAAGCCGCCATAGGCGTTGGCCAGGCACAGGGCAGGATCGGCAGCGCCGGCTGCCGGTATCGGAGGCTGTGCCGGCGGGAGTATGAGGTTGGGGTCGAAGCGCGGCCACGGCGCCTTGGGCTGCCGGCGAAGGATCTGGTCGTGCAAGGTGCCGGCTGTGTCGCTGAGGATGATCCGCGCAACCGCCTTGATCAGGGTGCGATCTTCCTGCGACAGCTGTTGCGCCGGCCGTACGAAAATCCCACCCGATCGGTCGATCAGGCTGGCTTCGGCGCCGGAGGTGATCAGGCCCATGATCAGGTCTTGCAGTTGCTGCCGGTATCCGGCGCTGTCTTCGTTCCAGATCACCAGATCTACCGCCAGGCCCTTTTGCCGCCAATAGGCATGAGCCTGAACCAACTGGCGCACCAGCTCGATGTTGATTGCATCGGCGATCTGCACCAGCACGATCGGGAGGTCACCGGAAATCGCCTGGCCCCACAGGCCGGTTTGGTTGCGCTGATTGCTGGTCAGGGCGCCGTTCTTCGCCCTCAGCGCGGCATTGGCGTAGAGGATGGAGGCGGCCATCTGCTCGTAGAGCCAGGCGTCGGCCAAGGATGCGTTGAGCTGGCGAAGCAGCACCTGGCTGTGGGTCCAGGCGAGGTCGAAGACCCGGTCGGCGAGGTGGCGGTCACGGTATTTGTCTATCAGTTGCAGGCAGCCCTCGCGGCTTTCGCTGATGCCGCTGATCAGGTCGATGGTGGCGGCCTGGCCCGCATCGAGAGTGACGCGGCAGCGGATCGCGACAATAGGGTCGAGCACCGGGCCAGAGGTCCCACCCAGTATCTCCGCGCCGGCATCCATGGCCGTCGGGTGAACCAGGCCGCGACCTCGACCAATGAAGCGCGCGCGGTCGGTCTCGTAGGAAATGCTATCGAGGTCTGCTCCATGGACCGCCATCAGGTGGCAGAACCAGGGCGCCTGTTCCTCGCTCGAACGCGGCCGACGCGTGCAGAGGATCGCCTGCAACGGCTTGAGTAATTCCGTCTGCACGAAGAGGTTGCTGAATGCACGGTGCAGCGCATCGCTGACGGCCGACGCCAATACCACTTCGGCGTAGCTGGTGAGCTCGATGCTGCGCCGCGTACGGGCACGGTTGGTCAGGGTGATCCGTCGCAGTTCGATGTCATCTTCCGGGGATACGACGATTTCGCTGTGGGCGTCGAAGTCCCGGTGGCGAACGCGGAACTCCGCGCGGGCGTCGGAGAAGATGGCTTCGTGGTGGTCCGGACGCTTCAGCGTCGGCTGGTGTGCGGTGGACCAGAACTCGCCACTGGCGATATCGCGCAGGTAGCAGAACATGCCCCAGTCATCGCAGGTGGCGTCCTCATGCCAGCGGGTCACGGCCAGCTCGCGCCAGCGGCTGTAACCACCGCCGGCGCTGCTGACCATCACGTGGTAGCGACCATTGGAAAGCAATTGCACGGCGGGATGACGGCGTCCCGGATCGGCGTATACCCGCAGCCTGTTTTCGATGGTCCGGGTGGCGGTGCTGCTGGCCTGGAGGTCCTGGATGTACTGGTATTCCTGTGCGCTCCTGGGCACGCGTTCCTGCAGAAGCAATGCGCTCGCCTGGAACTGCGGATCCGACTCGAAGCGCTTCTGCATGGGGCGCTCCAGCAGCAGGCTGGCCAGTGCCAGCAAGCTCATGCCCTGGTGGTGGGCCATGAACGAGCGAACCACCGCGGAACTTTGTCCGAGCGGAATGCGCGCCTGGGTGAAGTCGATGGCTTCGTACAGGCCGTAACGTCCGGCCAGGCCTTGTGCCGCCAAGGTTTGCAGATTCCGGCAGGCCGGCTCCGGGGCCACCAGCAGGGCGAGTGCCGAGGCGTAGGGCGCTACCACCATGTCGTCACCCAGGCCTCGTTTGAGCCCCAGGCCAGGCACTCCGAAGGCTCGGTACTGGTAGTTGAAGTGCGCGTCCAGGGTGTTGTAGCCGGATTCCGAGACGCCCCAGGGAAGCCCCATCTGCTGGCCGTACTCGATCTGCCGGGCGACGGCGGCGCAGCAGGTCTGGTCGAGCAGGGTGCCTTCGTATCTGGGCATCACCAACAGCGGCATCAGGTACTCGAACATCGAGCCGGACCAGGACAGCAGCACCGGTACGCCACGGGTGCTGGTGAGCAACCGGCCGAGGCTGAACCAGCTGGCCTGGGGCAACTGGCCCTGGGCGATGGCCACGAAGGTGCTCAGCCTCGCCTCGGACGCGAGCAGGTCGTAGTAGCTGGCATCCAGGCGGCGCTCGTCGACGTTGTAGCCGATGCAGAACAGATTGCGCTCACTGTCGTAGAGGAAACCGAAATCCATTTTCGCCAGACCTGCCGCTGTTTCCGCCAGGCGCTCGGCATCGCTGATCCGTGCGGCTGCATGACGGCGAACTGCAAGGACGCGGTCGAGCATTGATTCCGGCCACAGCCCGGCGTCGAGTTGGGCGAGCTGGCGCCAGGAGGGCAGGGGCATGAGGTTTGTGCTGGCGGCCTCATCATCCGAGCTGGGCAGCAGGCAGAGGCGCAGCTGGTCATGCTGCTCCGCACACTGCACGCGCAGGGCTTTCAACCAGAACGCGGCATCGCTGCCGGGGGCGGCTTCGCTGGCCGTCGCCAGCTCCTCCGCGCGGTCGCGCAGCGTTTGCAGGCAGCCGACGGCTGCCGCCAGAGATGTCGGCGGTTCGGCCAGTACGGCATCCAGCATGTCGCGAAGCCTGCGCAGGGCCGGCCTTGCGTGCTCATCGTCGGCGTAGGTGGCCTCCAGCACATCGAGGGTGTCTTCGAGGCCGCGCAACTGGCTTGGCTGGAAGGGGCAGTCGCCGGCCAGCGCCAGAAGCCCCGGGCTCAGGGTGAGCAACATGCCCGCCAGGTTGCCGCTGTCCACGGTCGATACGTATTGCGGGGCCAGGGGCTGCAGGGTCAGGGTGTCGTACCAGTTGTAGAAGTGCCGGCGATGGCGGTCGAGGCCCGCCATGGTGGCCAGGGTCTGTTCGCATCGCTTTAGCAGGCGCGCCGCGCTCAGGTAGCCGAAGTCATAGGCGGCCAGGTTGGCCAGGATGGCGACCCCTATGTTGGTTGGCGACGTGCGGTGGGCGAGAGTGGCGGTGGGATGCTCCTGGAGATTGTCGGGTGGCAGCCAGTTGTCCTCGGGGCCGACATGCTGGTCGAAGAATGCCCAGGTCTGGCGCGCCAGGTTGCGCAGGAAACGCAGGTCTCCCGCTGATGGGGCAAAGCGCCTGGGCGTTGAAGGCCTGCTCAGCCACCAGGCGATAACCGGGCTCGCCAGCCACAGCAACAGCAGGGGAGAAGCGGCCGCCAGGGCCAGGGGGTTCATCACCAGCGGTGCCACAAGCAGCAAGGCCAGCGCCGGGCCGATCCACATCATCCGGTACAGGCCGTTCAGGTGATTGGTGCTGGTTCGCTCGACCTCCCGTGACGGGCTCCACTGCAACAGCCGGGATTTGCTGACGTATAGGCGCCACAGGGTGCGCAGGATGGCGTCGAGGCTGTAGTGGGTCTCGTGGGGCAACCAGGCCAGGCTCAGCAAGGCGCGGGAAAAATGCTGGGAGGAGGCGCGCAGGGTGGTCGTGAGGTGCTGCGCCAATGACATGTCGTGGGGCTTGCGCAGCAGATCGAGCAATGAGGCGAGCAGCGGCGTGAGCATGCCGATGGCCAGTACCGCCAGGGTCCAGGCCAGAGGCTGGTCCACCAACAACCAGCCCGCCAGGAACATGGACAGGAATGCGGCGGGTTCCAGGCTGCGTCGCAGGTTATCGGCGATCTTCCAGCGCGACAGGGCGGATAGGTTGTT
The DNA here is from genome assembly GCF_029871235.1 of Pseudomonas sp. BN411. Classification (GTDB taxonomy): domain Bacteria; phylum Pseudomonadota; class Gammaproteobacteria; order Pseudomonadales; family Pseudomonadaceae; genus Metapseudomonas. The sequence goes on along the minus strand of NZ_SSOM01000036.1, from coordinate 22,006 downwards.
GCGCTCGTGGCGACCGTGGGCGTTCGGTGCCCAGGGCAGGGTCCAGGGCAGCAGTTGCCAGTCGCCGCGAATCCAGCGGTGGCGGCGTTTCACGTCGCTGCTGTAGCGCGACGGGAATTCCTCGTAGAGCTGCACGTCGCTGAGCAACCCTGAGCGTGCGAAGCAGCCTTCGATCAGGTCATGGCTGAGGATGCTGTTATCGGGGAAGTGGCCGTTAAGGGACCGCTCGAAGGCATCTACCGCATAGATGCCCTTGCCAATGAACGAACCCTGCTGGAACAGGTCCTGGTACACATCCGACACGGCGCGGGTATAGGGGTCGACCCCGGCATCGCTGCCGAGCAGTTGGGCGTAGGCGGAGCGAGCGGTACTCGGCAGGCTGATGCCAACCCGTGGTTGCAGGATGGCGTAGCCACCGATGATGCGTTGCCCCTGGGGGTCGACACGGGCGCGGTTGAGCGGGTGGGCCAGGGTACCGACGAACTGCCGCGCCGCATCGCGGGGTAGCTGGGTATCAGTGTCGAGGGTGATGACGTAATTCACCTGCCGGAGGATGTCGATCCTGCCGACGATCAGGGCGAAGCGTTCCAGGCCGGTGCCGCGCAACAGGGCGTTGAGTTCGGAGATCTTGCCGCGCTTGCGCTCGAAGCCCATCCAGGCTCCTTCGGCGGGGTTCCAGCGACGCGCGCGATGGAACAGGAAGAACCTGTCCACGGCCGCGTCGGGGTACTTGCGGTTCAGCGCTTCGATGCGCTCCCGCGCCAGGGCCTGCAACTCGGCATCCTGTTCCTGGACCTCGGTGCTCGCATCCAGGAAATCGCTCAGCAAGGCGAAATGCAGGTTGTTGTCGCGGTTGGCCAGGAAGCGGACTTCGAGGCCTTCGCAGAGCTCGTCGATGTCCCTGGCGCTGCCGATCAGGGTGGGTACCACCACCAGGGTTCGTGCCTCGGCGGGGAGTCCCTTGCTGTAGTCCAGCCGCGGGAGCTGGTGCGGAGCCACGGTGAGGGTAACCAGCCAGTTCACCAGGCTGACCGCCAGCCGGCTCGCCATCAGGAAGGCTGAAAGGGCCAGCAGGGCCGTTGCAAAGGACGGCAGGGCGCTGGCCAGCGCCCAGTGGATGAAGGGCCAGGTCAACCCCAGGGACAGCAGCACCACCGGACCCAGGTAGAAGAGCAGGGGGGCACTCTGCAACAGGCGCTCCCAGCGTTCCCGGACTGTCAGTCCTACAGCCAGGCGTTGTTCGAGTTCAGGCCGTCCCTGGTCGATCAGGTAATAGCCGACATGGCCGGCGATCTCCTCGGGTGGGGCGCGTCCTGCCAGATCGAGGGCGGTACGGACTACGGTGGTTTCCGAGCTTTCGCAGTGTTTGGCCAGGTGTTCCACCACATGCCGATAGAGGTCGCGGGTGGCGAATTCCATGGCGCCGTACACGCCGGCCGGGTCTTCGTGCAATGCCTGTTCGACGTGGCTCATGGCCTCGACGAAATCTTGCCAGTTGGTTGCTGACAGCAGGCGCAGGCTGGCAATGCTGTTGCTGACCGCCACCTGATCCGCGGCTTGCTGCTGGGCATCGGCCGATACCAGGCGCTCGATGCTCAGCCCCGATTCGGCCAGGTGCTGTTCGATCCAGCTGAGCGGCAATGCCAGCGCCGCGCTCTGGCCTTGAAGTCGCCGGGCCAGCTCGGCGACGAAAGAGCTGGTCATCGGTGGCGCGGCACGTGCCATGTCCGCCACCGTCAGCACGACGCTCTTGGGGTCCTGCTCGGCGATCTCGGCCAGCCGATCGGCCCAGTCATCGGCCAGGTTGCGATCATCCCAGTTGGCCATGACGCGCGAGGCCACGCGGCGCAAGTTCTCGATCAGCGCCAGGCGCAGCATGATGGGAATGGCCCAGAGTTCGCCGAGCTTGAGCGGCGTCATGGCCTGGTAGGCGGTGACGAAGCGGCTGAGGCTGTCGCAGTCCACCCGCCCATCGCCGTGGGAAATGGTCTCCAGCGCAATGTCATAGACCCGCGGCAGTCCTTCGGAACCGCCGGAGGCCAGGTGCGGCAGTTCGCGGCAGTACCCCTTGGGCAGGTGTTTGCGTGCGGTGCGGATCTGCTCTTCGATCAGATAGTGGTTGTCCAGCAGCCATTCTCCGGCAGGCGTGATGCGTCGGCTGGACAGCGAGGCGGCGGTGAGGATTCGGCAACTGCTGGCCAGGGTCGCCTCGTTGTCGGCCAGCCGCTGCAACAGCCCGTCCGGGGTCCGGTGCGGGCTCAGTCGGTGCAGCCCGGCCAAGAGCGGGCCGTGCTGCTCCATCTGTTCCGCGCTGAAGAGGTCCGAGCGCAAGTCGGGCTCGTACTCGAACTGTCGGAAAGCCGTTCGCCAGCGCGAGAGGAGGGCGTTGAGGCTGGGGGGCCGGAGCGATGCCAGGGCACGAAGAATGTTCATCCCGGAGGCCTGAGGTAGTGGTCGCCGTGTCAGCGATCGGCCCGCTGGTCGCGGCTGCGATCGAGCAGGAAGCTGCACAGGAGGCCGGTGCCGAAGGCGGCCGCGCTCCAGGGGGCCAGTGCCAGCGCCACGGGCATCAACAGGAACGCACCGATCAGCGCGGAGTTCGCCAACAGCGTCGGGATGCTCGCGCGCACGCCCGACTGCTGGGGCCATGGCGTGTATCGACGCAGCATTGCCTTGATGGGAACCCATGCCGCCAGGCCGATCATGGCCAGGACACAGCCTTCCAGCCAGGGATCTTGCGGGCCCGAGAACAGCAGGAAGGCCGTCAGCACGATCGCTGCACTGCCATTCATCAGCAGATCAGCCCGATGCGCAGGCTGGCTGCGCTTCGGCAAATAAATGTTCATCGTGGCTCACCCCGGCCAAGTGCTGTGCAGAGTTGCCTTGTCGAGTCTGGGTGGAGTGTCCGAGGGCGTCTGTCTGCTAGCGCACACAGGTGAGCGTTGCGTCGCTGTGTCGGGCCGGGAGATATGGCTGGGGACGAATCGTGGATCAGACGATCCGGCACGAATTCTGAGGTTTGGCGTTGTTGGCCTTGGCCAGCCGGGTGACGCTTTGCAGGCTGATCAGATCCTCGCCGGACGCGTAGCAGTCTTCATAGCGCAACAGGCTGGAGCTCGACACCGGGACATTGATAACGGTTGGAGTATCGTCTGGCGGACGCTCGCGCCAAGTGATCCGGATGATGTTGCCGGAACTCCTGGAAACTACGAAGTATGCAGAGATCATGGTGAGCTCCTTTGCCAGGCTAGTCCTTCAGGTGGTGCTGGCAGCTAGAGGGTGCGGCTTCTCTCGAAAAAGCTGATCACTTGCTTCTCGGCCTCTTCATGGGTCATCTCGTAGCGCTCCTGGATCAGGTTGGCCAGTTTCTGGGTGTCGCCTTCGGAGCCAATCAGTTCGGCTACGGTCAGTTCATCCCATACGACCCTGGCACTGCCCACCAGCTCCCGCCATTTGCTCTTGATGATGTCTGCAAGAATCCTGCTCATGGTCTGACCTCAGTCATTGGATGGAGTACTCGCGAACGGGCGAGTCCTGATCAGAACCAGCATGGCAGCGGCGATATGATCGGTCGGTGCGCCATCGCGCTTAGCACCGGCTGTCTTGCGAGGAGCCTGGCCGTTGCAGCGAAGGCCAGTGCCTGACGGGGAATCAGCGCTTGGGAGCCTCGACGGGGGCTAAGCCGGTGAGCTCGTCATCACCACGTGGAGTGATGGACTGGTCGAAGCATGGATTTTGCTGCATTTCCTGCCGCAGAGGCTGCTCGCCGACGGCTTTATTCTCGGCTGGGCGTTCTGGTAGCAGCTCGCATCTTTTCTTGATGACCGCGTCGATCTTGTCGAGGAAATGGTAGAGGGCGCGTGTTCGTTGTCTGCGCGCGGGGCCATCCGCTTCCTGCGCAGCGCTATCGAGAGCATCGGGAGTGTGGCTATCGGTTTCGTCGGTCATATCTGCTTCGCTCAGGCGGAATTGCGTACTGCGGGCATGGTGTCAGGCACGGCGCGCGGGGTCGGTGCGTTGAACCACATAGCCCTCCGTGGGCTGGCGCACCGAAGGGGCCCCCTGGACCTGCAATGATCGGCAGAAGGCACCGCATCCCGCAGCGCCTCCGATCCAGAGGTCGTCATGCACACCTACATCGATCCCAACCTGCAACGAAAACCTGGCAAGCGCCGCTCTCAGCGACCGCCATTCTTGAGAACGTCCGGCCAGCAGCTACTCGACCATGTCGACGAGGCGAACGACGCGGCACGCGTACCAAAGAGCGACGAACTGCCGCAAGGGACCAAAACATGAGCCTTGCACGCTGTCAGGCATGAGTACGGCAGCGCACCGACGCAGGTCTCTCACTCTGCAATGCTCATGTAACCGGCCCGCCATATTCCGGGCCTTATCGAGAGCACCATGAGCATCTCAAGCTGCACCGAAAAAACTACCTGGCTCCAAAGGCCCGCTGATCTTGGAAAGTTGCACGAGGGCACGCCACGCTTGCCGGTCTTCTCCCGGGCGGAACTTTATTCGTTCCCGGTGCCGGAAGATGACGTAGAGGCCGACCTGATCGTCGTACCCACATGCCCGGAGGCCCCTCCGGCAAAACCTCCGACCCCGTAATCACACACCTACACAGCGGGCTTGTGGCGCCAGGCCGGTCCCATCACCTTGATGGATGTGTTATCCGCATCTGCGCTTGTACGCGTTACGCACCGATGCAAGGAGAGACAACATGAAATGCGTGAACTGCTTAGGTGAGGCGCGAACGATTGACGCTCAGATGAATGGGATTGAGATCAATTGTCCCAACTGCGGGCATTTCTCTGTGTCTGCAAGCGTTCTAAGGCAGAGACCTGGGCGGTCACTGGACGCCGAGAAAACCCGGGTGTTTCTCCACAACGAACTCGATATCAACCCAGGACATCTCCCCGTGATCAATAGCGAGAACGTGATCTGGGCACCAACCGGCTAGCCTTTGCCCGAGTGGATTGATCGTCCTTTCCGGGCTTCCGCCATCTTGCGATCAGCCACCTTTGACTACCTGCCCGTGAACTTCGAGGGTCAACAGCTCGATGCGCTCTGTCAGCTCCTTGGTCAGTTCCGTGAGCCGGGTATTTCGTTCCAGCAACTCCAGCAACTGGGCGCTGCTCTGCGCTGCGATGGCTTGCCGCTGCTCATTGGCGATGGCAAGCGTCTCCCGGTGTTTTGCATCTGCTTCGGCATGTGCCTTGTCCCGGGCGGCTTGGCGCGTTTGCGCGAGCAGGATTAGCGGTGCCGCGTAGGCCGCCTGGAGACTGAAGGCCAGGTTGAGCAGGATGAAAGGGTAGGCGTCAAAATGGACCAGGCCCACAAGGTTCGCAGCAATCCAGACCAAGACAATTGCAGTTTGTGCCCCCAGGAAAAGCGGTGTGCCAAAGAACCGCGCGAATGCTTCGGCCTTGAGGGCGAACGAATCATTGCCAAAGGTCGGTGCCAGGTGCTCATGGGGGCGATGGAAACGCATGTGGTCATTGGCGACTTGGGTGGTCGATAACGACGCGGTGTTGGAGGGGGGCGTTTTCATTGGACTCTCCTGCTGGGCCCTGCCGGCTACCTTCCATGAGTCTGAGCGCCCGGATACCTGTGTAGTGTTCCGAAGTCGCATCCCGAATCGGCCCCAAGCTACCTGCGCATTGCCTATCTGCAGGTTGTGGCGTATCGAACTGCGCTATCGCCACTCCATCATCCAGCAATTCGCGTCCGGCATCGATTGATGCTCATTCCTACCTGCCCATCGAAACCAAGCCTTTGAAGCCTTCTCGGGGCATCTGGACGGTCTGTGGCGGTACGGTCTGGGGCAATTCAAACTGCTGGCTTGCCCTGGCTATTTCGAACCCAACTGGCCGCTGATCCGAAAGGACGTGGGGGGCGATCTGCTGGTGGACTGGCTACTGGAGGAAACCGAGTACAGCCTGCCATCACCAAGATGGAGTAGTGCACCGATATGTATATCTCCACTCTGCGCAGCACATCGAGGCCATGGGCGGACAGCTAGAGGTGATTTGGCATGGAAGCGCTGGAGTTTGAGTCGCCCTACATTTCTCGTTTGATACGCAGGACGGTAGTTGTAGAACAGTCGGCATGCCGCGCCGTAGATCTAATGCCGAGACCCGCCCTCAGAAGCTCGGCGACCCGCTTGTGCAGATCGGCGTCGACCGGGCGCCCCTTGTACTTGCCTTCATCCTTGGCTTTCTTGATGCCCTGGGCCTGGCGCTCGCGGCGCTGCTCATAGTCCTTGCGGGCGATGGCAGCCATCATCTCCACCAGCATCGAATTGATGGCGCCGAGCATGCGCCTGGTGAACTCGTCACCCTTGGTGTCGGCGATACCCTGGTGGCTGGTGGGCAGATCGAGCGCGACGATGCGCAGGCCCTTGGAGTCGATGGCAGCCTTCAGCTTCTGCCAATCCTCGGCAGGCAGGCGGGAGAGGCGGTCGATGGATTCCACCAGCAGCACGTCACCCTTGCGCGCATCCTTCAGCAGGCGCAGCAGCTCCGGCCGGTCGGCCTTGGCGCCGCTGGCGTTCTCCAGGTACTCCGCGGCGATCACGCGATCATGGCGGGCAGCGAACTGCTCCAGGACCTCGCGGGCTCGGCTGGCATCTTGCTCGAAAGTGGAGGCGCGGAGGTAGGCACGGACGAACATGATTCCTGGCTCCTGTATCATTTGAGGTGCTTTTTAAAAACTGTTGCACTTTGGGTGTTACTTTTAAATGAATCAGTACGAAGAAATCCCCGTCGCGCCGTTTGTAATTAGGTATGCCTTTTTGAAAACGAACAACAGAGTCGGCCAGAAGCAGCCAACAGCGGCTTCGGCGGTGGCCGCTGGCGATTTCGAGAAGGAATAAAGTGACCAGTCAAAGCCTGTTTTGGCGCCCGAAAACGAGGTGCGTTCGTCCATGAGAAGGGAGGCGAGATACTCCTCTGCAGAGACTTCGTTCTGCTCCCTGGCACAGAGGTACTCACCAGAAGTAGAGGTCAGGCCATAATAGCCTTCCGCTTTCTTCGCAGTGCCGCCGCCCACCTGCAGCCCGGCGGGCGCACCTGGCCCGGCTGAACTAGGAGTGCGCAATTTTGCGCAGTCGTTCTGCACCGGCCAGATAAAGTGACTAGACGGCTACTTTTACCAATCCGGCTACTTCCTTTTTTTGACTAATCTGCCCTCGGTCTACAAATAGCTCTTATCTATTGGATGTTTGATTTTTTGAGCGTAAAATCTATCATCAGTTTTAGATTGTGCCCCTATGCGCGCCACCTCCGAAGCCCGGCCCCTGTCGGGCTTTTTCATGTCCGCCGCCAGAACCATTGGAGCGACCAGACGAAGCCGTAAAGCCAAGGCTGCTGCCTGCGCGAAGGGCGCGGCGAACTGACGAGGTGCCAATATGCGCAAGAAGAACCCCAGCAAGACCCCCACCGACAACCCGGCGGCCAAGCCAGCGGAGCCGACTAAGCCCAAGCGCGGCCCCGGCCGCCCGACCACCTACAGTGCGGAAATGGTCGAGCGCATCTGTGCCGCGCTGATGGAGCCCTGTTCGCTGAACCGCCTGTGCAAACGCCCAGGCATGCCGGCGCGTGCAGTGGTCTGCCGCTGGTTAATCAGGCACGAAGAATTCCGCCTCGCCTACCAGGCGGCCATGGCGGTGCGTATTGATCTGGTCGTCGATGAGACGCTCGACATCGCCGACGACGCAGAGCTTGATCCGGCGGCGATCAGCAAGGCCAAGCTGATGATCGACAGTCGTTGGCGGATGGCCGAGCGCCTGGCCGCGCGCAAGTACGGAATCAAGCAGCAGGTTGAAACCAGCGTCACCCAGCTGACCCATGAGCAGTGGCTGGAACACCTGACTTGACCGCAGGGCTCGACGGGCTGGCGATCCGGCAGCGCCTGAAGGATGACTTCCTCCACTACGCGCCGCGCTGCCTGAACATCCGCACCAAGGCGGGCGGGGTGACGCCGTTCACGTTGAACTAGGCCCAGGTCTACCTGCACAACATCGCAGAGCGGCAACTGCGCAAGCAGGGCTATGTGTCTGCGCCTGAATAGTCCGCAAGCCACTCGTCAACGCTTTGGTCCTCCGGTCTCTTATGTTGATAGGGTGGAATGCTCGCTCCCGTAAACCCGCGCCCCTTAATCACCTTGTTACCGTAATTCTTGTCGCTCGTAGTTTGTTTTGCTTGAAAGGCATGTGCTCCCTGGCTTTGAGCGAAATCCTTGTCCGGCATTCTTGTCTGGACGCTGTCCGGAATGTGTCTGGGTGTTGTCTGCAACTTGTCCGGCAGAATTGCGGCGTGCACAAGGCGCGAAGGTACAGTCAACGGACGTAGCGAACTGGCATCCATGCGGTCGTTCTGCACGGTCGCAGTAAACAGAATCCCCTTCAGGTTGCCCATATAGTCGTGGAACGACGAGAGGCGTTTGGGCTCCGGAAGCTCTGTTGATCTCCAGAAGCGATAGAAGTGGCTGCGTTTGCCGATACGAAAATGTCCTTTCGGCAATGCTGTCCCCTTCTTGGCAGCTCCGACATTCCGGCAGCGGGTAAGCTCTGCATTGAAAATGACATAGGGCGATGCGTCTGTTGTTGGCGACAGAAACTGTAGGGTTACGCCAGGGGCTTTATGTGGACCGTAGTGGCCTGTCGTGTAACCGCAAAATTCATAGGCCTCCAATCCAAGTGCGGTCAGGATTTCTCGGGCAAGGCCGGCCGTATGCTTCTTCAGCCATTCAGGTGGGACCGGTTTCCCACTTGCAGGTTGGATGATGATGCGTCCAAGTTCGATGCTAATTTCATCACCACGGCGGAGTAGCTTCGAGGCGAGAGGCGTCATGGGCTACCCCTGGCTTTTATGGTCCAGCAGGCCGAGAGGACTGTGTGGGGCGTCGCAGCGCTGACGTGCGAGGACGGACAAACACACCTGCAGAGCAAGCGAGATAATGGTGCCTGTGACTGCGGGTGGTTCGCCGGCCGTGGAGGAAGTCCGAATGCGGGCATTCGTGCTTACGACGGGAGTGAGGCGGGATGCTTGGCTCATTCTGCGTCCCGCGCTTCGATCTTGGCAGCCAGCCACCCCTTTCGCTCCAGGTAGGCGTTCATAATGTTCAGCTCCCGGCGGGCAGCGATGCTGTCCACCAGGCTAAGGTACAGATGCTCCAGCAGGTGAATGCACTGGGCTGCGGTGCTGGTATCATGGCCGTGCGACGGGCTGCGTTCTTCTTCGGGAGGCGTGGCCTTTTTCATTTAGGCGTCCTCGCCCAGCTGCTCGGCAACCCAGGCCTCAATCTCCCAGCTGTCCCAGCCGACGATGTGCGAACCAGCGATGCGGCGGCACTTCGGGAAGCGCCCCTCTTTCATCAGGTCGTAAATCATGGTGCGGCCCAAGCCGGATTTTTCCTTCACAGTCGGCAGGCGCATGATACGGCGGGACTGTTGAGTCTTTGCGGCCATCGTCGTTACCTCTAGGTAAGCCCCGGTGTGGGGCGGACGACCGCATGAAATCAGGCTTTTCTGGGTAAGCCCTATGCACCCAACCCACTAATTTCTCACCCAACCCACTTACCCAGCGGACAGGGCTTTGCGGATGGTTTCGAATGAGTCGGGCAGATTGAGATGCTGTTTTACCAGTTCGGCAAGCAGTCTTTTGCTGGCTGGCTCCTTTCTCGCCGCCTGAATCTCCGCGGCCTTCGCTCGCCATCGCTGGCGCTCGATCTCCCTGGCCGAGCGGTCTTCGCGCGGCTTGGCTGCCGAGTCCTTGCGAATGCTTCGTAGCTGGGCGCCAAGGGAGGCATCCGACTCGCATGGGACGTTGATCGCGGGGTTGGTGCTCACAAAACGCTCATACTCAGTCTGGCTTACCAGAAGATCAGAGGCCTGGAAACGAATGCCGTCTGGCGCAGTGCTAGAGAGAGGCGTGCACACCGTCTGGCTGTCGTCCGAGTATCGCACCAGGCTGGCAGGCTCCAAGTTGAGCGAGTAGACCGTGACAGACCCTTCGGCTAGGCATTCGCAGGCTTCTCGCGTTGAGAGACGGCCGTAACTCCCTGGAAATTGCCTTGCATGCCTGGGCTCTTCATCCCATAGCCCGGCTACACGCCACAGCCCGAGCTGGGGTGGCGCGTTCACGCAAACGCTCAGCCGGCCCGCCGTAACCAACTGAACCAATTCTTCTTGCTCGTCCCTTAGCATGCGAGCCACGTTGGCCAACGGAAGTGCCTTAGCCTGCGATCCCCAAGCTTCTACTGTCTTGCTCAATCTCTTGCTCTCTCAGGTGCCCCACTTTTTGAAGTAGCCGGCCAACCAGGCGGGTGGGAAGTCCGCTGTTTGTCACGTCGGACTAGGCTGGCCGGTGCTCAGTCAGGCGCGCTTGAAGCCGCCCTGAATCACGTTCCCCGCTGGCGGGGTGGTCGCGTACTGCGCCCAGTCGGCCATCAAGGCGCGGCGTTTCTCGAAAAAATCGGATCGGGAATAGGCGCCCTCGGTCTGGTCGCGCTCGTCATGGGCCAGCGCCAGCTCGCAGACTTCGCGCGGATAATGGGTGCGCTCGTTTGCCCAGTCGCGGAAGCTCGACCGGAAGCCATGGCGGGTGATGTCTTCATGTCCCAAGCGGTGCAACAGGTTGCGGATTGCGTTGGCGTGCAGTACGCCGGTCTTGCCCTGGCCGGGGAACAGATACTGGCTGCCCTCAATGCGTGGCATGGACTCCAGCAACTCGACCACTTGCGCAGGCAGGGGAATATCGAAGGCTTGGCGCACCTTCATCCGGTCGGCGGGCAACGACCATACGCCGGCTGCCAGATCGAATTCAGGCCAGGCAGCAAAGCGGATCATTTTCAAGCGGGCGCCAGTCAGGATCAGCAGGCGGGCGGCCAGTGCGTCCCGGCCTTCGATCTGCGCCAGCCGTACCATCAGTCCCGGCACGTCGCGCCAGTTCATCGCGGGGAAGTGCTGGCGTTTGCGAGCTTTCTTCTTCTCGGCCCGGCCCAGCAGGTTCTCCAGGTTCCCCCGCCAGAGCGCAGGGTTGTCGCCGTCGCGCAGTCTGCGGGTCTTGGCGGCGGCCAAGACGGCTTCAATTTGGCCACGTACTTCATCAGCCGTGCGGGTCTTGGTCGCCCATATCGGTTTCAGCACCTGCAAGATGTGCTCGGTGTCGATGGCGCTGGCGGGGAGAGTGCCGATAACGGGGAAGGCGTACAGCTCCAGTTTGCGCATCCAGCCCTTGCGCCATTTGTCCGACCAACTCGCCCCATGGGCCTCCATGTACTCGGTCGCCAGCGACTTGAAATCACGGCGCTTGGCTTCCTGCTGGCGCTGAGCCTCGCGCTGCCGCTCGCGTTCGGCGTCACGGGCTGCCATGGGGTCGGCACCCGCGGCCAGCAGCTTGCGCTGATCGGCAGCGGCCAGGCGGGCTGCCTTCAAGCTCACCTCGGGAAAGCCGCCTAGCCCCATCTCCCGACGCTTGCCGTTGAGCTGAAAGCGCAGCACCCATGACTTTCGCCCGGTGGCCTTCACCACAAGGCGCAGACCGTCGCCATCTTCGTAGGTCCCAGGCTCGAACAAGTTCTCGACTTTTTTGGGGTTCAGCTTGCCCATGCTCTGCTCCGTCCCGCCGTTTCTGTTCCCCCACTTGTTCCCCCACTTTTTCGCGGCAAGGGGTGGGGCGGGGTGAACGTCTACGGACAATTATTAGGCTGAAAGCCGCGTAGAATCTAGGGTTTGCGGAAAGTAGCGAAAAACTGCGGACAATAAAAAAGCCGGCTTGTGGCCGGCTTTTCATGAGAGGTCGGGGCTTACTTTTGGTAGGCCGCAACCGCTTTAGTAATTTCAGCGCGGGCAGCGTCAGCGTTGCCCCAGCCTTCAACTTTCACCCACTTGCCTTTTTCGAGGTCTTTGTAGTTCTCGAAGAAGTGCTTGATCTGCTCCAGCAGCAGGGCCGGCAGGTCGGTGTATTCCTTCACGTCCTTGTAGAGGACGCTCAGTTTGTCGTGGGGAACGGCCAGCAGTTTGGCGTCGCCACCAGCTTCGTCGGTCATGTGCAGGACGCCGACCGGACGGGCGCGGATTACGGCACCCGGAGCGACCGGGTAGGGGGTGACGACCAGTACGTCCAGGGGATCGCCGTCGTCAGCCAGGGTGTTCGGGATGTAGCCGTAGTTGGCCGGGTAGAACATCGGGGTGGCCATGAAACGGTCGACGAACAGGCAGTCGCTGTCCTTGTCGATTTCGTATTTGATCGGCGCGTGGTTGGCCGGGATTTCGATGGCGACGTAGATGTCGTTCGGCAGGTCTTTGCCAGCCGGGATCTTGCTGTAGCTCATGGTCAACTCCCTGGGGTGGGGCCAAAAAAGTGGGCGCGATTATAGGCACATTCCGGGGCCGATGCTACGCCGTTGTGCTCATCCATTGGTCGCGTCGCGATAGTCAGGGTGGGTGTCCTGCAAGTGCTTCAGGCGGTCCAGCGGGTCCTGGCGGTAGAAGGCCTGGAGCTGGCGGTAGACAGCGGGAAAGGCCTGGTCCAGCAGGTCCGGCGCGGTGAAGAAGTACTCGCTGGCGACGGCGAAGAACTCCGCCGGATCTTCAGCCGCGTAGGGATCGATCGGCGTTTCGGCGTCCGGGTTGCGGTCGAGCTGGGCGTTCAGCTCGTCGTAGGCGGTCTTCATGGCGAGCGCCCAGTCGGACTGGCGCATGTCGCGGTGCAGGGGCGGCAGACCATTGGGCGAGCCGTTGAGCATGTCGAGCTTGTGCGCCAGCTCGTGGATCACCAGGTTGTAGCCATCCCAGCCACCGCTGGCCTTCACGCCGGGCCAGGCGAGGATCACCGGGCCGTACTGCCAGGCTTCGCCGCTGCGCTCGTCGTCGTATTCGTGCTCTACACCCGCCGCGTCGCGGTGGCGCTGGGGGCTGACGAAGTCGTCGGGGTAGAGCACCAGTTCGTGGAAGCCCTGGTACCAGTTGAGGTCCGGCAGGTGCAGCAGGGGCAACTGGGCCAGCGCGGCGAGGGTCAGGCGGTCCTCGCGGGTGAGTTCGACGCCGGGCAGAGCGGTGATGCGCTTTTCATGCAGGAAGAGCACGCTGCGCTCGCGCAGGCGCTGGTTTTCCGCTTCGTCCAGGCCGTCGAGGATCGGCAGGCGTTGCTTCACCACCGCCCACTGCTGGGCGGTGAACGGGTTGCGGGCGAGGATCCGCCGGCGGCGCCAGCTGCGATAGGACCACATGGGACGCGGGTCAGCTTGAGTGCTCGGCGCCTTTGCCAGAGGGGCGAAAGTGGCTCCGGGCGAAGCCGATCGCCATCGGCAGCAGGGACACGCCGATGATCGCGATCACCATCAGCGAAAGGTTCTGCTTGATGAAGGGCACGTTGCCGAAGAAGTAGCCCAGGGTCACCAGGCCGCCCACCCAGAGGATGGTGCCCAGCACGCTGAAGGCCAGGAAGCGGGCGTAGGGCATACGGCCCACGCCGGCGACGAAGGGGGCGAAGGTCCGCACGATGGGCAGGAAGCGCGCCATGGTCACGGTCTTGCCGCCGTGGCGGTCGTAGAACTCGTGGGTGCGCTGCAGGTAGTCGCGGCGGAAGATTTTCGAGTTGGGGTTGCTGAACAGGCGCTCGCCTGCGGTGCGTCCGATCAGGTAATTGGTGCTGTCGCCGGTGATGGCCGCGAACATCAGCAGGCCGCCGAGCAGCCAGGGGTCCATGCCGCCGGTGGCGCAGACGGCGCCGGCAATGAACAGCAGGGAGTCGCCAGGCAGGAAGGGCGTTACCACCAGGCCCGTCTCACAGAAGATGACCAGGAAGAGGATGGCGTAGATCCAGGTTCCGTAATTGGTGACCAGCAGGTTGAGGTATTGGTCCAGGTGCAGGATGAGGTCGATCGGGTTGAAATCCATGAGACGCCTTGTGGGTGACTGCGGCGGGTGAGGGCGCTTATCGACGCATTATAGGGGGAAGTTTCCCTGCAACGGCGAGCGGTTGTCCGAATCGTGGACGGCAGGAATGCTACGACTGTTTCGAGTGATTTCCCTTACAAGGATGCGCATTCACGCACTTGTAATTGCAGGAAAGGACGACTTACGGACTTGGGCGGCGCAGCAAGCAGCTTTTACGGTCGCGCAATTGCTGGTGCTGGGGGAGGCAGAGGCCCGGCTCGCTAGCCGGGCCTTGGCAGCGGGGTTAGTCGCTGTTGATCGGCAGGATGTAGTTCTTGAACTCGGTGTCTTCGTGGAAACCGATGGATTCGTACACCTTGTGCGCCACTTCGTTGCTTACGCTGGACGACACGCGCATACGCACGGCGTTGGTTTCCCGAGCCATTTTCTTCGCGGTCTGCAACAGGCGGTCGGCTACCAGTTGGCGGCGGGCGTCTTCGGCGACGTAGATGTCGTTGAGAATCCATACCCGCTTCAGGGCCAGCGAGGAGAAGCTCGGATAGAGCTGGCAGAAGCCCAGCAGGCGGCTCTCGTCATCATCGGCGAGGGCCAGGTAGATCACTGACTCCTTGCGGCTCAGGCGCTTTTCCAGAAACTTCTTCGAGGACTCCGGGAACGGCAGTTCACCATAGAACTCACGGTACTTCACGAACAGCGGCGTAAGCAGGTCCAGGTGCTCCAGGGTGGCTTGGACGATGCGCATGATGGGCCTCGGTATCTGTGGATTGACGTGATTGGCGATGCAGGGGCTGTGCCAGCCAACGTACTCGATGCTGCACCAGAAAATGTGGAAAGCGCAATCCAAGCAAGCGTTTGAACGGTTGGGTCGTCTCGTGACTGCCCATTGCTGCCACGAGACGGGTACGGGTCAGAGGATGTTCAACGGGTATTCGATGAAGGCACGCACTTCGTTGAGGTCCGGCCCCACCTGGTTGTCGGCACGGTAGATGGAGTTGCGCAGCTTGAAGGACAGGTCCTTCGCCGCGCCGTCCTGCACCACGTACTTGAACTGGTTGAACAGCTCGCGCTCGGTGCCGTCGTTCTCGCCGCCGGCGACGATGTCGGTGCCGCGCACGTAAGCGACCTTGTAGGTCAGGCCCGGCACGCCGTAGCCGCCGAAGTCCAGCTCGTAGCTGGCTTGCCAGGACTGCTCGTCTTCCAGGTTGAAGTCGGAGAAGTAGGAGTTGGCCACGTAGATGGTGCTGCCGCCGTCGCCGAAGTCGTAGGCGTAGCCTGCATCACCGGTGTTGCGTTGGTGCGCGACGATGAAGGCGTGGGCGCCGATGCTGTATTTGGCCGCCAGGCTCCAGATCGTGTTCTTGTCGTCCTGGCCATCGCCGCCGAACGCCAGCGCGGCCTCGGAGCCGTCGTCGTATTTGGTGCGGTAGGCATTGAAGTCGAAGTTCAGCGCCTGCTCGTCGCTGAACGGGATGTTGTAGTTCAGGTTGGCGTAGTACTTCCTGAACATGTCCTCCACATCGGAGTGGTACAGCGACACGCTGAAATCGTCGGTGACGGCGTAACTGCCGCCGACCACGTCGATGCTCTTCAGGTGGTTGGGGTCGCGCGCCGGGTCGCCCATGGGACTGTCGCCGGTGAAGTGGCCCGCGTTGAACTCCAGACCCGCGATTTCCTTGCTGGTGAGCAGCGTGCCGGTGAAGGCCTGGGGCAGCAGACGGCTGTCGTCATGGGCCAGCACGGGCAGGTTGGGGAACTGGTTGCCGTATTTCAGCACGGTGTTGGACGCGCGCAGCTTGACCACGCCACCAGCTTCGGAGAGGTCATCGACCGGGTGACCGTCGCTGTCGGTGTCGAAGAAGGCCGTGTAATTGCGCCCACGGCCGCTGTCCAGCTTCACGCCAAGCAGGCCGTAGGCGTCGACGCCGAAACCAATGGTGCCTTGAGTGAAGCCTGACTCAAAGGTGCCGATGAAGCCCTGACCCCAGACCTTGGCGTCGGCGGCGCCGTCCTTGAAATCACGGTTGAAGTAGGCGTTGCGCAGCAGCAGGGTAGCGTTGGCATCTTCGACGAAACCCTGGGATTCGGACTGCTCGCTGGCAAGGGCGGGCAGGCTGAGAGCGGCGGAAACCGCGAGCGCCAGAGCGCTCAGTTGGGTCGCTTGCATCGCAGTGCTCCTGATGGTGTTCGAGGCTGCCGACTTCTGGGACGGCTTGATTTGTGTCTAGCCGACGATCTGGCACCGCGCGTTTCGCGGCGACCAGCGGTTCAGAGCGGTCGCAGGGCCGGTCGAGTGCGGTCAACGACCGTCGGGGCCACCGGTGAGTGCAGCGAGCACTGGAGCAGGAGCGAGAATTTTACGGCGGCGCGTCTGCGCCGAGGGTTCAGTGGTGGTCGGTGGCCAGCAGGAAATTGCCGGCCAGGGCGCGGTCCGGTTCGCCGGAAAGGCTCGGTACTTCGGCCTCGTCCTTCAGGTTCACCCCGGACAGCTGGCGACGGCAGGCTTCGCGCATCAGGTAGAGCAGACGATGCGCCGCCATGCCGTAGCTGAGACCCTCCAGGCGGACGTTGGAGATGCAGTTGCGATAGGCATCGGTGAGGCCCACTTTCGGCGCCCAGGTGAAGTACAGGCCGAGGCTGTCCGGCGAGCTGAGACCGGGGCGTTCGCCGATCAGGATCACCACCATCTTCGCGCCGAGCAGTTCGCCGATCTCATCGGCCACCGCCACGCGCCCTTGTTGCACCAGCACCACGGGCGAGAGCGACCAGCCTTCGGCCGTCGCCTGTTCTTCCATGCGTTCCAGGAAGGGCAGGCTGTGACGTTGAACGGCGAGGGCGGAGAGACCGTCAGCCACCACTACCGCGAGGTCGTAACCGTTAGGGTTGGCCCGGGCATGCTCCTGCAGTTTTTCCCGGGAGGCCGAATCCAGGCGCCGACCGAGGTCCGGGCGTTGCAGGTAGGTGTCGCGGTCCGCTGCGGCGCTGTGCAGCAGCAGGGTGTCACGGCCGCGTTCGGCCAGTGAGGCGCTGAGGCCTATGTGGTCGAACGGCAGGTGTACCGCGTCCCGCGCCTGGGCGTGGGCGTACTGGAAATTCAGCTGCGCGTGGGTGGGCAAGCTGATGCCGGCGCGCCCCAGGGCGATGCGCGCCGGGGTGAGGCGGCGCAGCTCTTCCCAAGGGTTGGCGGTGTGGCCGGAGGTGGGGCGTGGAGTTTTCATACATCTCTCCTCGGGGTCAGGCCAGTCGTGCAATGGCCTGACGGAAGGCGGGCGGCAACTGGTCGCCGAGCATGACCCGGCCATCGCTCTGCACCAGGATTCCCATGCGTTCCAGCCAGGTCTCGAACTCCGGAGCCGGCTTCAGGCCCAGGCTCTGGCGGGCGTAGAGGGCGTCATGGAAGGAGGTGGTCTGGTAGTTGAGCATCACGTCGTCGGAACCGGGGATGCCCATGATGAAGTTGATACCGGCCACACCGAGCAGGGTAAGCAAGGTATCCATGTCGTCCTGGTCGGCTTCGGCGTGGTTGGTGTAGCAGATATCGCAGCCCATGGGCACGCCGAGCAGCTTGGCGCAGAAGTGGTCTTCCAGGCCGGCGCGGATGATCTGCTTGCCGTTGTAGAGGTACTCCGGGCCGATGAAGCCGACCACGGTGTTCACCAGGAACGGGTTGAAGTGCCGGGCAACCGCATAGGCGCGGGTTTCGCAGGTCTGCTGGTCGACGCCGTGGTGGGCGTTGGCCGACAGCGCGCTGCCCTGGCCGGTCTCGAAGTACATCAGGTTGTTGCCCAAGGTGCCGCGCTTCTGCGACAGGCCGGCTTCGTAGCCTTCCTGGAGAATCTTCAGGCTGATGCCGAAGCTGGCGTTGGCCGCCTCGGTGCCGGCGATGGACTGGAACACCAGGTCCAGCGGCACCCCGCGCTCGATGGCGGCGATGGAGGTGGTGACGTGGGTCAGCACGCAGGCCTGGGTGGGAATCTCGTAGCGCTGGATGATCGCATCGAGCATTTCCAGCATCGCGCAGATGGAGGAAATGCTGTCGGTGGCCGGGTTGATGCCGAGCATGGCGTCGCCGTTGCCGTAGAGCAGGCCGTCGAGAATGCTTGCAGCGATGCCGGCAGGTTCGTCCGTGGGGTGGTTGGGCTGCAGGCGGGTGGAGAGCCGGCCGCGCAGGCCCATGGTGTTGCGGAAGCGGGTGATCACGCGGATTTTCTGCGCCACCAGTACCAGGTCCTGCACGCGCATGATCTTCGACACGGCGGCGGCCATTTCGGGCGTCAGGCCCTTGGCCAGGGCGCGCAGGCTGGCTTCGTCTGCATGCTCGCTGAGCAGCCAGTCGCGGAAGCCGCCGACGGTGAGGTGGCTGACCGGGTCGAAGGCTGCGCGGTCGTGGCTGTCGATGATCAGCCGGGTGACCTCGTCTTCTTCGTAGGGAATCAGCGCCTCGTCGAGGAAGTGCTTGAGGGGAATGTCGGCCAGGGCCATCTGCGCGGCGACCCGCTCGCCGTCGCTGGTGGCGGCTACACCGGCCAGGTAGTCGCCGGAGCGCGCCGGGCTGGCCTTGGCCATGACTTCCTTGAGGCTGTCGAAACGCCAGGTTTCGCCGCCGACGCTGTGGGAAAAACTGCTCACTCGAAGCTCTCCTTGATAAGGCGCCCCAGCTTTCTTGCACTGGGGCGCGGGAGGGTCAGGCGCGGTTCAGCAGGGCATCCGCCGGGGCATCGGCGCGATGGTGGGCGGTGAACTGGAAGTAGATATACCCCGCCGCCATGAAGCCAAGGAAGATGAATCCGATCAAGGTGTTGAACCAGGCCATCGCCAGCAGGCAGACCACGGCCAGCACCAGGGCGATGGCGGGGACCACCGGATAGCCCGGCGCGCGGAAGGTGCGCTCCAGGTTCGGTTCGCTGGCGCGCAGCTTGAACAGGCTGAGCATGCTGATGATGTACATCACGATGGCGCCGAACACGCTCATGGTGATCATCGCAGCGGTCAGGGTCATGCCCTGCAGGTTAACCAGGCCGTCGCTGTAGATGGCGGCGATGCCCACCACGCCACCGGCGATGATCGCGCGGTGCGGGGTCTGGAAGCGCGACAGCTTGGCCAGGCCACGGGGCAGGTAGCCGGCGCGGGCCAGTGCGAAGAACTGGCGCGAGTAGCCGAGGATGATGCCGTGGAAGCTGGCGACCAGGCCGAACAGACCGATCCACACCAGCATGTGCATCCAGGTGGAGTCATTGCCGACCACGGCTTTCATGGCCTGGGGCAGCGGGTCGTTGATGTTCGACAGTTGGCGCCAGTCGCCCACGCCACCGGCCATGATCATCACGCCGATGGCGAGGAATACCAGGGTGAGGATGCCGGCGATGTAGGCACGCGGGATGGTGCGTTTCGGGTCCTTGGCTTCCTCGGCCGCCATGGCCGCGCCCTCGATGGCGAGGAAGAACCAGATGGCGAAGGGGATGGCGGCGAAGATGCCGGAGAGGGCCTCGCCGCTGAACTCATTGGAGCCGGCCCAACCATTCAGCACGAAGTTGGAGAAGCTGAAGCCCGGCGCCACCACCCCCATGAACACCAGCAGCTCGGCCACGGCCAGCACGGTGACCACCAGTTCAAAGGTGGCTGCGATGCTGACGCCGAGGATGTTCAGGGTCATGAACACGATATAGGCGCCCACTGCTGCGTGCTTCGGGTCCAGCTCCGGGTACTGGACGTTGAGGTAGGCGCCGATGGCCATGGCGATGGCCGGCGGGGCAAAGACGAACTCGATCAGCGTGGCGATCCCGGCGATCAGTCCGCCCTTCTCACCGAAGGCGCGACGGCTATACGCGAAGGGTCCGCCCGCGTGGGGAATGGCGGTGGTCAGTTCGGTGAAGCTGAAGATGAAACAGGTGTACATGGTGGCTACCAGCAGGGCGGTAACCAGGAAGCCGAGGGTGCCGGCCGTGCCCCAGCCGTAGCTCCAGCCGAAGTATTCACCGGAGATCACCAGGCCGACTGCGATGCCCCAGAGGTGCAGGGTGCCGAGCGTTGGTTTTAGTTGTGTTGTGCTCATCGGGACTCCTCGCCCCAAGGGGCGTCGTTGGTGGAAGGCCAGGTCCGATCTTATCCAGCGACCCCGCGCAGGACTTGACCCTGGAACGCCATGTGCGGCCTGTGCGGTCAAGTTGTGTCCCTTTGTTACCCATCGCCCCACGAGCCCTGCTCCGGCGTGGGGCACGAACCTGTGGAATGCACGGATTTGGCTCCGAAATGGCCCTCGCGCGCGGGCCGCGGCCAATGTCTGGAAGGCACGGCGCGAGGGCATGGGTTTTGCTTGAACGTGTGATCAAAAAAAGACTTGGTAGTCCGTGATGAACCAGCCCCTGTTCTCCAGTGCCAGCCTGCAGGCGCACATGACCAACAACGTCGGTGTGCTGTCGGCTGCCGCCAGTGGTCTCGACCGTTTCATCACGGATCAGGGCGGCGACCTCGACCGCATCTTCGGCCGCGCCGGCATCGACCCGGAGCAGCTGCTGCACCCGACCCTGAGCCTGGCATTGCCCAACTATTGCCAGGTGCTGGAAGAGGCCGCGCGGCAGTCGGGTTGCGACAACTTCGGCTTGCGCTATGGCCAGCAGTTCCAGCCCCGTGCGTTGGGGCTGCTGGGCTATGTCGGGCTCAGCTCGGCGACCCTGGAAGACGCGCTGAAGAACTTTGCGGCGGCCTTCCCCTATCACCAGCACAGCACCCTGATCCGTCTGGTGGATTGCGGCGAGTGTTTCCGTTTCGACTACCAGGTTCGTCACGGCGCGATCCTCGACCGCCGCCAGGACGCCGAACTCACCATGGGCATGGCGCTCAACCTGATTCGCCATGCGCTGGGCCGCGACTGGTCTCCGCGCGCGGTGGCCTTCGAGCATGACCGGCCGGAGGGCTGGCAGGAGCACAGCCAGGTCTTCGGTGCGCCGGTGCAGTTCGGCCGGCCATGCAATTTCCTGTTGGTGCCCAAGGGCGATGTGCAGGGCAAGCCGATGCCCGAGGCCGATCCCAATCTGCTGTTCCTGTTCCAGGATGTGATCCGTCGTCTGGGCGAGCAGGGCTGCGGGCCGAGCCTCCTGGAAGAGGCGGGCACGCAGATTCGTCTGGCCTTGAGCCTTGGCGAGCCCAGCCTGGAACAGATCGCCGAGCGCCTGGAGATGACTCCGGCTGGCCTGCAGCGCCGCCTGCGCGAAGAAAACCTCAGCTTCAGCCAGCTGGTGGAGCAGACCCGCCGCGACCTGGCGCTGCATTACCTGCGGCAACGTCAGCGGCCAATCTCCGAGCTGGCACCCTTGCTCGGATACTCCGAAACCAGCGCCTTCTCCCGCGCCTTCCGCCGCTGGTTTGGTGTGAGCCCGAGGCAGTGGCGGGGGGATGAGCGCTGAGGTCTGGATAACTTTCTGTGGTGCAGGGCGGAGCAGGCGGGAGTCACCCCTCTCCACTTCAGGGAGAGGGGCTGGGGGAGAGGGTGAATGCATTTGCACGGAGTTCGAAGGGCAGCCCTTCGGCCTGCTTGGCGAATGAATTCGCCCCTACAGGTTTAGTGCCCGGGGTGGGGATGTAGGAGCGAGCTCTGCTCGCGATTCGGTATGAAGTGGTCAAGTAAAACTGGACACCGGTTTAGGTCTATCCGGCCAGCGCTTCGCGCTGTACCGGTGTCTGGTAACTGTTGTAGCTGTGCGGCCGTCGGTGGTTGTAGTAGTCGGTCAGGTAGCGCAGTACGTCAGCCTCTGCTTCGGCTTGGCTGGCGTAACCCGAAGCCGGTATCCATTCGGATTTGAGGCTCCGGAAGAAACGCTCCATCGGGGCGTTGTCCCAGCAATTGCCGCGACGACTCATGCTCTGGCGGATTCGATGCCGCCAGAGCAATTGTCGAAACTCCTGACTGCTGTAGTGGCTGCCCTGGTCGGAGTGAAACAGCACTCCGCCGGGGCAACCGCGAGCCTCATAGGCCACGCGCAAAGCACGTCCGGTGAGCTGCGAGTCCGGACGATCGGACATTGCCCAACCCACAATCCGCCGCGCATACAGGTCCATGACCGCGGCCAAGTAGATCCAGCGCCCGCCGGCCCAGATGTACGTCAC
>NZ_SSOM01000035.1 GCF_029871235.1 Pseudomonas sp. BN411 | reverse complement strand
TGAATCGCCCCTAGTTTCGTAGACACCTCCAAGCCTCATAATGAGGCCCGTTAGGAGGTGCCATGAGCAACCAGCGTTACCCCGAAGAATTCAAAATCGAAGCGGTCAAGCAAGTGACCGAGCGCGGCCTCCCCGTAGCCGAGGTGGCAGCGCGGTTAGGCATGTCGGTGCACAGCCTGTATGCCTGGATCAAGCGCTACGGCAAGCCCCAGGCGCAGCGGCAGCAAGAAGATGATCAGCAGGCCGAACTGCGTCGTCTACGCGCCGAACTCAAGCGAGTGACCGAAGAGCGAGACATCCTAAAAAAGGCCGCCGCGTACTTTGCCAAGGAGTCCGGCTGAAGTACGCCTTCATCAGCAAGCTGTCGGTGGAGTACCCGGTACGGCGTCTCTGCCAGACCCTGAAAGTGCATCCCAGCGGTTACTACGCCTGGCTGGCCGAGCCGAAATCCGTACGCGCCAAGGAAGATCAGCGCCTGCTCGGGTTGATCAAACATGCCTGGCTGGAAAGCGGTGGGGTCTACGGCTATCGCAAGATTCACGACGACCTGCGTGAGCTGGGAGAGTCCTGTGGCCGGCACCGCGTGGCTCGCCTGATGCGGGGAGAAGGGCTGCGCTCGCAGACCGGCTATCGTCGGCGCCCCGGCTATTACGGCGGCCGGCCAACGGTAGCTTCGCCCAATCGCCTGGAGCGGCAGTTCAACGTCAGTGAACCGAACAAGGTCTGGGTCACCGACATCACCTACATCCGCACCTATGAGGGTTGGTTGTATTTGGCGGTGGTGCTGGATCTGTTTTCACGCCAGGTGATCGGCTGGTCGATGAAGCCACGGATGTGCAGCGACCTGGCCATCGATGCCCTGTTGATGGCGGTCTGGCGGCGCAAGCCCAAGCAGGAAGTGATGATCCACTCCGACCAGGGCAGCCAGTTCAGCAGCTCGGATTGGCAGAGTTTCCTCAAGGCCAACAACCTGATCAGCAGCATGAGCCGACGCGGCAACTGCCACGACAACGCGGTAGCGGAAAGCTTTTTTCAGTTGCTGAAACGGGAACGCATCCGACGGAAGACCTACGGCACCCGCGAAGAAGCTCGGAGTGATGTGTTCGATTACATCGAGATGTTTTATAACCCCAAACGCCGGCACAGCAGCGCTATGCAGCTATCGCCAGTGGAGTTTGAAAAGCGCTATTTCCAGAGCTTGGAGAGTGTCTAGGAAAGCCGGGGCGATTCAGAGACGTCACCTCTGACTTCGGATGCTATGTGTCGGACTGCCTGTGCGAAGTGCCCTGTTGCACCTGCAATCCTTAGTTCCTGCCTAGAAAGTTGCCTTCCTCCAGAGTTAATGCGGCGGAAGACTTCATCGACTTCACCATCCCCAGAAAACTCATAAATAGATAGCGGAAGAGGGTAGGCGGCTATTCTTACGCACACCTCCCTAGGCATTATGGGTTCTTTTTGAACTAGCTCGCCACGATCTAATAGATCTTTTGTCGTTGCCATTGAGTTAAGGTCAAAATAAGTCCCATTTACGGGGTACTCATTTTCGATGAAGCTCATGATCGAGTTTAGGCGCTGCATGCCATCAATTATTTCAAAGTTCCCATGCGCGGCGCCTATTTTCTGCTCTGCAAGAAGTACTATGGGGACAGGATAGCAAGAAATAATTGAGTCGATGAATCGCTGCTTTTCTTCTAGCGTCCACACAAGTTTTCTTTGGTACCGACGATTGACTATGTATCGGCGACTGCGAAAATTACCGTATATTCGCTCTACTGCGTCACCCTTGACTGTTAGGTCTTGAATTATCTTTGCCATGTCGATCATTTTTATTCCTTGTCTTTGCTCGAAGATATTCGAGCTACTTCCTAGTTGAGCTATTCCACGCTCTATTCGGTTAAGTTTCGATTGGCTTCGTCGTAGTCGGGACTTGTTTGGCCACTTTCCGGAATGATTTTTCCGCTGGCGATCCAGAGGGCGTACTGGGGAAAAGCCTTCACCAGTACGTCAATTTCTTCAGTGCTCACACGCACTGCGCCCTTGCTGACATTGAGCCAGCGGCTGTGGTCGGTCTCGCTCAGCTGGCTGAGTTTCTTCGGGCCGACCTTCTTGATTAATAACCTGGCTCTATCTGCCGAGCTTTCCATATAGAGAAAAACAACCGGATCAATCGAGGTAACTATTGACTCGACATGGTGTCGAGTCAATAATTGACCTGGGGGTAATTATTGACCTGAGCTCAGCTCAAGGCCTCGAACGAAGTCCAACATAGTGCAACAAAGGCCATGGATGTGGAAGGAACGACCCTCTCGCTTAAGGACCTGCTCAGCCCGCCGCCGGTGATGCCCTGGCGCGAGTTCGCCGACTGGATACGGATGAGCAATGAACACGACGTGGTGTGGGGCTGGATTCGCAACGGCTATATCCCGTCGCACAAGGTGGGGAAGTACGTGATGGTCAACGTGGCGCTTCTGACCCAGCAGTTGCTGGAGAAGGAGCGAAGGGCATGAGCCATCAGCTTGTTCGACTGCTACCGCCGCTTCGCCCACGCCGAACAGTGCGTTTGCTCTGTCTGCTGGTTCCGTCGTGAACGGGCGAAGCGCGTTCTCTCCCGGTCTTTGTGCTGCGAGCGCAGCCGCCCCGTATGGATATCCAGGGCCACTGGGCGTTGCGTCTGCCTATCGGCCTAGTTCTGCGGGAAACACAGGCCCGTGCGCCGCGCCCCGAAGTGTTGGCGCGTTGTGTCTGGCTGCGGCGAGCCCATTTGCGAATCGTTCGACAGGGAGCCTTGAGCCGTGCCTGAGCGCCAACCCAGGGCCCTGGTGGCCTGTGAATTCTCCGGCCGCGTGCGCGACGCCCTGACCCGCGTCGGCTTCCATGCGGTGAGCTGCGACCTGCTGCCCTCGGAAACCGAAGGCGAACACGTCCAGGGGGATGTGCGTGGACTGCTGGACCAAGGCTGGGACCTGCTGATCGCCCACCCGCCGTACATTGACCTCGCCGTCTCCGGCGCCCGTCACTTCGCCGCCAAGATCGCGGACGGCAGGCAGGGCAGGGCGCTCGATTTCGTCCGCACCTTGCTGGCTGCTCCGATTCGCTTCAAGGCCCTGAAGAGCCCTACGTCGGTGATCTCCACCCAGATCCGCAAGCCGGACCAGACTGTCCAGCCCTGGATGTTCGGCCACGGCGAGCGCAGTCGAATTCACTTCTGGCTGGAGAACCTGCCGCAGCTGGAACCCACCCACATCGTCCACGAACGCGATCCGCTCTCGCGCTACGGGGAGCCCGGCCCCGAGCGCTGGAAGAACCTCTGCCGCACTTACCCGGGCATCGCCGACGCAATGGCGGACCAGTGGGGCCGCTACGTGATCGACCAGCTTGCCCGGCAGCACTGCGCCAACGAGTGACACGCGCTGATCGTCACAAACATGCAGAACATTTCGCGCAGTTCACATTGCTCGGGCGTGAGGGCTATTCAGTGAACGCGCCCATTGGCGCTCCACGAGCCCTGGGCCACCTCATTCGGGCCGGCTCTTTCAGGTCGTGCAAGAGCCGGGGCAGAGAGCGTCGGTGCAGGTTCCCGATGTGATGGAGGTACTCGTCGTCGTCGATGGCCATGCGCTACGCTCACCTTGCGCCACGGTAATTCCAGGAAGTTCTGGAGTTCAGCCTGGTCAGAAATTTTCGACACTTCTTCGACACCTCCGCCCTTGTTGAGCAAGACGGCTGGGAAAAGCCCAATAGATCAACATGGAAGGCAAGCACGCCCGGTGGCGTGGCCGGGCTTCAAACCCGGTGGGGGACGGCAGCCGTTCCTGGGTGAGTTCGACTCTCACTGCCTTCCGCCACTTTCCCTTCATTCTTCAGCGAGCAGGCCGTTCCGCACTCGGCAGGACGGCTGAAGGGCGCTCCCCATTGCCGCGCACGCTGGACGACGGACGGTCATCCCAAGTGGATGCCGGGCCCTTGCGGCGTTCATGGGCGCTCAGCACTATTCGCAGCAGTTCACTCGGGGGTTGATCCGCTCTCCGGGGGGGGGGGGGCACAGCAAGAGCATCACTGCAAAAGAAAAGCGCCTCCAAGAAGGTGCACTTACGCACAGCGACTATTAGGAGTTGATATGACCATTCGATTCGCACTGGGTAGTGCGCTGGTGCTCATGGCAAGCGTTTCGTTTGCCGCCGCCCCCGCAGCCAAGAAGCCGAACAGCGATAACTATTACCTGAATTGGCAGGAGCGTAACGGCGCCATCGCGCTGGATACCGTGTGCAGCAAGAACGAGAAGGGCTCGACGCAGTTCCGTAATTGCCAGAAGCACGCCCAGGTGATTTTCCGCAACTCGTGCACCCAGTCGAAAGACCCGGCCAGCAAGTGGTGCATTGCGCAAAGCCAGTACAAGCCCTGAGTTCCTATCGGTAGCGGGAGAGAAGCCGAACTTCGACCCGCTCGCCGCCTTCCCCCTTGCGCTCTCGACCGCTCGGTAGAGAGTTGCTGCCGTCGCCAATCCCGCGCGTATATTGAGTAGTTGACCATTGCAATGGCGCTTCTCACCGCGGGAGGCCAGCGATGAACGCACCAAAATGTCTGGCTCTGGTTCTGATGGCGGTCTTTGTTTGCGGATGCGCAAACGACGCCAGGAAAGAGATGGTCCAGGTCAAAATGAACGCCACCCAGCGAAACGCCGGGAAAATCGCCCAGGCGATGCTGGTGCCACGGGGTGACAATACGAGCATTTCCCTGGTCATCGGCGGCGTACCTTCCTACACCACCCGGCCTGTCCGCCTTTACACCTATATCTATCCGGGAACCTGCGCGAATCAGGGCGCCTCACCCGCCTATGGGCTGAACAGGACGCTGATTACCGACCGCCGCTACCGGGGCGGTGTGTGGTGGATGTCGAAGTCTGCGCCGGTGTCTCTCTCGACGCTTCGCGCGAGTGACCATTCACTCGTGCTCCGGACGACCCCGGCGGACGGCAACTACGACATCTTCTGTGGGGACATCCACTAGGGTCGCGCCATGTCCTGGGAACACGGTTCCTGCAAAGGGGCGGTGGTGGGCTGAAGCCCACCCTACGGCGTGGTCGGGAGGTGGATTCGGCGGCTTGCTACGTGGGAGCACGCGCCAGTCCTTTTTCCCGTCGGCATGGCGATTGAAGTCCCCAACGTGAAGGCAGCCCAACCTCCTCTGTGGGAGCGAATCTGTTCGCGAATAAATTCGCTCCCCCAAGCGTCCGGATCATCAGTCGTAGGGTGGACCACGCTTCACCGGTCCACCATTCGAGGCCCGGGATGGCTTCGTTGGTGGATGGAAAAGCGCCATCCACCCTACAAGGCTGCGGCGTTGACATGGAATCTCCCACAAGCGACCGGAGCCGCTATTCGCAAAGCTTCCCGCTTTTCGCCTCGGGCATCAGCGCCATGTATTGCTTGCCGCTCATGTGCACCAGCTCGTCGTGGCGGCCGGATTCGAAGTAGATGTCCGACTGCTCGGTGAGCGACTGGTCGATCAGGGTTTCGAGGCCGAAGAGGTTGCCGACGGCAGGGATGGCGCCGATGTCGCAGTCTGCGAAGCGCTTGCCGAAGTCACGTTCGCGCACCAGGCGCCAGTGGCGGTGGGTGAGCTTGTGGACCTTCTCCAGGTCGACGTGGCGAGAGGCCGGGACCACGGCCATCATCCAGTGGCCCTGGAAGTCGTCGAGGATCACCGGCTTGGCCATCTGCTGGGGTGGAACGCCGGCGCGGCGGGCGGCTTCGCGGGTGGTCATGGCGGTGCTGTGGCTGAGCAGGTCGAAGCGGGTCTTGTGCTGCGAAAGGCAGCTCTGCAACTGGGTGATCATGGTCATGGGACACCTCCTGCCAGGCACTGGCCTGTTGCTCCCGGTAAGCCAGCGGTGCCGGCACACAAGGAGGAGCCTCCCGCTCCCCACCCGACATCGGCGCGGGCCGGTGTCTTGTGGATAAGTTTAGTGACGGAGCGGGCCAAGGCGCCGGGAAGCGCCGACCGGTTCAGGGCAGGTCGCGGCGCATGGCCACGCGATTGCGCAGGCCGGAGCGGGACTCGGCTGCCAGGATGTGTTGCAGGCGCTCGCCACATTCCTCAGGCGCCAGTGCACGAAAGCCCAGGCGCTCGTAGAACGGCCGGTTCCAGGGAACATGGGAGAAGGTGGTGAGGGTCAAGGCTGCGTACCCGGCATCACGTCCGTGGTCGATTGCCGTAGCCAACAGCGCGCGGCCCAGGCCCTTGCCGCCCTGTTCGGGCGTGACGCTCATTTCACAGACATGCAGCTCATCCCCGGCGGCTTCCGCCGCCAGAAAGCCCGCCACAGCACCGCACGGCGCCAGGGCAACCCAGAGCACTCCGTTGACCCGGGCGTGCTGCAGGTGTTCCAGGGGTAGAGTGTCGCCGCGATGTTCAGGCGACAGGTCGTCGTGGCTGAACAGTGCAGCGGCGCTCTGCTCGATGGCGGCCAACAGCGGCAGGTCAGCCGCCGTGGCGAGGCGGATGGTCATAAGGCTCAGTCCGTGAGGGGCTTGTCCATCTGTACCAGGGCGATGCGACGGCCTTCCGGGGAAATCCGCTCGACGATGGCGCGTGGCTGGTAGCCGAGGCGGGTGTAGAGCAACAGGCCGCCGGCGTTGGCGTTGAAGCAGGAGACCTTCATCAGTTTGGCCTTGTACTGCTCGCGGGCCTGTCGCTCCATGGCTTCGATCAGGAACTGGGCCACGCCGTGCCCACGGGCCCAGAGGGCCACCATCATGTTGCCCAGGGCGCAGAACTCGCCGTGCTGCCATTGGTAGAAGTTGGCGAAACCGGCGACCTTGCCGTCCAGCAGGGCGACGGTGCTGCCCCGGCGTTCGGCCATGGCGGCGGCCAGCTGGCCGACGGTCAGGGGCCAACTGGCCTTGGGGTAGGCGAAGAAGAGTTCGTCCGCATCCTGGGGGAAGCGGACGACTTCGTGCAGGTCCTCGGCGATGGCGGTGCGGTACTGCAGATGGGGATTGGCTGCGGACATGCGGTCCTCAATGCGGCGGATATTGTTCGATCACCTTGGCGATCGTTTCACGGATGGCGGCCTCGCGCTCGGCGGGGCTTGGTGGCGCACTCTGCATGATTTGTTCAGCGCTGCCGCGCCAGACCAGCTTGCCGTCCTTGCTGTCGTACAGGTCCACCTGGATGGTGGCGACCTTGTAGTTGTAAATGCGGGTTTCGGTGTAGGCCGGGCCGCCCCAGTAACCTCCCCAATAGCCGCCCCAGGCGCCCCCGTAGTTGTAGCTGGTCTGCTGCTGGCGCTCGTCGACGATCAGCCAGGACTGGACGTTGAGGTCGGCCTTGCCATTGGCGGCCGGGCGCAGGCCGCGCTGGTCGAGCTGCTGGCTGACGGCATCAAGGATGCGCTGTTCGGTGAGGTCGCTCTTGATGCGCGGATCATCGGGGCTGTACTGCAGGGCCGGCTCCTTCCAGCTCCAGCTGCGATAGGCACCGAAGTCGCGGGTGCTGTCGTAATCGCGGTTCACGTTGTAGCTCTGGCAGGCCGCCAGGAGCAGGGCGGTGGATAGGAGTAACGTGCGGCGGATCATGGCGGAATCTCCTCTGCCGGAATCATTATCGAAACGCAAGGCAGGGCGGTCGGCAAGGGGAATTTGCGAGCTTGGCGGAGCGGTGGATCGCCTCCTGCACGGCCCCTGGTCCCGGACAGGAAGGCGCGCCACCAAGGTCAGTGCGGCGGGTAGTCGTCGAGCGCATCCTTCACGGCCTGCCGCAATGCGCTGACGCTCTCGCTGCGGCTGCCGTTGGCGTACGCCTCGCCGCTGCCGCTCCACACCGACTGGTTGTCGTGGGCATCGAAGAACTGCAGGTAGACCACTGCCACCTGTTCCTCGTAGGTGCGCACCACCGGCACGCTGGCCCAGGCGCCGTACTGGTCGTGCCAGGGGCCGCTGCCGTAGTAGGCGCCGGCATAGTCGTTGTACTGCCGCAGGCGCCGCTCGTATTGCAGGCTGGCGGTGACCTTGAGGTCGGCCTGACCCGGGTCGCGGGCCTGGCGCAGGCCGTGCTGGTCGAGGCCGGCATTGACCATGTCGGCCATCTGTTCGGGCGTCGTCCAGTTATTGCCGGCGGGCAGTTGGCCGTCGAGCCAGGTCCAGCTGCGATAGCGGCCAAAGTCGCGCGGCGGCGCGGGGTAGGCACTGCGGTCGAAGGTGGTGGCCGCGCCCGGCGGGGCGGGCGGCAGCGGGCGGGATTGATACTGGTAGGGATTGGGGCTCTGGCAGGCGCCGAGTAGCAGCGTGAGGGCGAGCAGGGCAGGACGTTTCATGGGGCCTCCGTTCAAAGCGGGCGGCAGATCCAGTGCAGGTACCGGCCCAATCCCTGATAGCTGGGATGGCGGCGGTAGGCGAGCTCCATTTCCAGCAGGTCCACCAGTTCGGCCTTGGCCTGGAACTCCTGGGGCATGTAGTCGTGGAACACCCGCACACCGCTTTGTCTTTCGACCTGCCAGTGACCGTCCAGTTGTTTCGCCAGGTCGCGCGGATCCAGCGGTTGCTGCGGGGTCAGGCTCTGTCCTTCGCCGGCGAACTTGTGCTTGCGCAGCTTGCGGAAGTGGCCCTTGAGCAGGTTGCGGTAGATCAGCGCGTCCTTGTTGTAGAAGGCCAGCGACAGCATCCCGTCCTTGGCGGTGAGCTGGTGCAGCACCGGCAGGATGGCGTGCGGGTCGGCCAGCCATTCCAGCACGGCGTGGCACAGCACCAGGTCGTAGGGCTCGGTGAGCTGGCCGAGCAGCTCCTGCCAGGGCGCCTGGATGAAGGTGGCGGTGTGGCCGGCCTCGGTGAAGCGCTGGCGGGCGCCTTCGAGCATGGGCTCGGCGGGTTCGGCGAGGGTTACCTGGTGGCCGCGTTCCGCCAGCCAGAGGGCCATGTGACCGAGGCCGGCGCCAACGTCCAGCACCCGCAGCGGCCGGTCGGGGAGGACTTCCGACAGGTCGGCCTGGAGCACGGCGAGGCGGATGGCGCCCTTGGCGCCGCCGTAGATTTTTTCGGCGAATCGAGTCGCCAGTTCATCGAAATGACGGTCGCTCATGTGAAGCGCCTTTCGCTGTCGGCGAGCTTGGCGCGCACCACGGCGTCCATGTCCAGGCCGAGTTCGGCACAGAACAGCAGGAGGTAGAGGATTATGTCGCCCACTTCCTGGCCTGCGTGGGCGAGTTTTTCCGGGGGCAGCTGGCGCGACTGGTCTTCAGTCAGCCATTGGAAGATTTCCACCAGCTCGGACATTTCCACGCTGGCGGCCATGGCCAGGTTTTTCGGACTGTGGAATTGCCGCCAGTCGTTGTGATCGCGGATGGCGTGCAGGCGGGTGGTGATTTCGTCGAGGTTCATGGGGCTCTCCTTGAGCCGCCAATGGTCCCGCCGCTTGCACCGCCATGCAAGGGTCAGCCGAGGGGGCGCCAGCTTCCGGTCATGTGCGGGGTGTCGTCCTTGCCGCGTAGGGCAAGCTGGCCGGAAGGCCCCGGCGCGCTGGCCAGCAAGGTGACTTCGGCGGGCAGCAGCACGGGTTTCTGGAAACGCACCTCCACTTCGTAGCCGGCGGCGGGCAGGTGGATCTCCAGCGCCGCCAGGCTGCGGGCCTTGTTCCACAGGCCGTGGGCGATGGCGCGGGGGAAACCGAACAACTTGGCGCTGGCCGCCGCGAGGTGGATTGGGTTGTAGTCGCCGGCCACCCGCGCGTAGCGCCGGCCGATGTTGGCGTCGGCGTACCACTGGTCCAGGTGATCCAGGGGCAGGCTCTCCACCGCCGCGCGCGGCTCGGGCTGGCCGGACAGACGCAGGCCACGGAAGAGGATGCGGCTGTCGCCTTCCCAGACGAGGCCGAGCTGGTCTTCCAGACGGGTGATCAGGCTGAAAGTGACGCCCTTTTCATGGGGCTGCAGGTCGGCCGCTTCTACGCTGACGGTGAACGGCCCGAGGCCGCCCAGCGCCCGCAATACGCGGATACGGTTTTCCAGGTGCACCAGGCCCAGCAGCGGGAAGGGGAAGCTCGGGTCGGTGAGCAGGCGCATCTGCAGCGGGAAGGCGAGGATGTGAGGGTAGGTCGCCGGCAACAGGCCTTTGTCGCTGAAGCCGCAGACGCTGCGGTAGCGCGCCAGGTGTCCGGCGTCGACGCTCACCTGGCAGCGCACACCCAGCTCGGGCAGGGCCTTGCCGTGTGTGCCACGGCGTACGGCGGCGCGGGCGAACAGGCCGGGGAGGGCGGGCGATGCGGACAGATCGAGCCAGTCGGTGGCCATGGGGGATCTCCTTGAGGCGAATGGCACTCAGCATAGCCAGCGCTTTCCCATGCACATTGGCCGGCCCTCCCGGGGCGGCGGCAGGGCAGTCAATCGCGGTCTTGAGCGGCGGGGAAGAAGCCGCATAAGATTGCCGCGACTCGCAGACAATAAGAATTCTCCGAAAATGATGCGTGATCTGACCGACGATGTGGCACTGATGCGCCCGGTGATCGACGCCCTGCGTGCCAGCGGCACCGACCCGGACAAGGTTCTGGTGCGCGTGGGCCTGCCGCCTGGCGGGCTGCCAGCAGGTCGCTTTCCCCATACAGCGCAAACCCAGTTCTGGAAGGCCGCCGCCGACGAGTGTGGTGAGGAGCATGTCGGCCTCTATCTGGCGGGTCACCTGCCGGCATTCCACGGGTTGCTGCTGGAATACCTGTTCCTCTCCAGCGGCACCTTCGGCGAGGGGCTGCGCCATGCCCTGCGCTATGTGCGCCTGCTCTCGGACACCCTGAGCGCCCATCTGGAAGTGGAAGACGACCGCGCCGTGCTGTCCCTCGGCCGGCACGCGGGCAGCAACCGGCACTTCCCGGAGATGCTCGCCGGTGCGGTGATCCGCTTGTTCCACGCCCTGACCGAGGGCCAGTTCAAACCCCATGAAGTGCAACTGATGCACGCCGAAGGCGCCCCCGCCGAACGCTATCAGTCGGTCTACGGCTGCCCGGCGAGGTTGGGGGCTGACCGTTACGCGCTGATCTTCGATGCCGAAGTGCTGAACAAGCCTTCGCGCCACGCCGCGCCGGACCTGCTGCGCATGCACGAATCCCTGGCCCGTCGCCAACTGGCCGAGGTGGAACGCCTGGACCTGGTGCGCCAGGTGCGCGAGCTGATCGGCGAGCTGCTGGTCAATGGCGGAGCCACATTGGAGCAAGTGGCCGCGCGCCTGAACATGCCGGCCCGCCGCCTGCGCGAACGCCTGGCCATGGCCGGCGTGCGCTTCAACGACCTGGTGACCGACTACCGCTGCCGGCTGGCCAAGGAACTGCTGCTGAAGACCGACGAGCGCATCGAGGTGATCGTCGAGCGCACGGGGTTTTCCGAGCCGAGCACCTTCTACCGGGCGTTCAAGCGCTGGGTGGGGGATACGCCGGTGGAGTTCCGCAGGAAGGGGAAGGGCGAGGGGTGAAATCCGTTGGGGCAACTGCGTTGCCCTTTCGCGAATGAATTCGCCCCCACAAGGGTCTGTCCTGAGCCAGATATTTCAGGCGGGTGATTTTTCTGTGGGGGCGATTTCAATCGCTGAGCAGGCCGAAGGTCTGCCCTTCAGGTCCCACAGGGGACAGCTGCGCTGTCCTTAGCGAATGAATTCGCCCCCACAAGGGTCTGTCCTGAGCCAGGTGTTTCAGGTGGGCGATCTTCCTGTGGGGGCGATTTCAATCGCGATTGCAGGCCGAAGGTCTGCCCTTCAGGGCCCACAGGGGACAGCTGCGCTGCCCTTAGCGAATGAATTCGCCCCCACAAGGGTCTGTCCTTGTGAAGTGGTCAAGTAAAACTGGACACCGGTTTAGGTCTATCCGGCCAGCGCTTCGCGCTGTACCGGTGTCTGGTAACTGTTGTAGCTGTGCGGCCGTCGGTGGTTGTAGTAGTCGGTCAGGTAGCGCAGTACGTCAGCCTCTGCTTCGGCTTGGCTGGCGTAACCCGAAGCCGGTATCCATTCGGATTTGAGGCTCCGGAAGAAACGCTCCATCGGGGCGTTGTCCCAGCAATTGCCGCGACGACTCATGCTCTGGCGGATTCGATGCCGCCAGAGCAATTGTCGAAACTCCTGACTGCTGTAGTGGCTGCCCTGGTCGGAGTGAAACAGCACTCCGCCGGGGCAACCGCGAGCCTCATAGGCCACGCGCAAAGCACGTCCGGTGAGCTGCGAGTCCGGACGATCGGACATTGCCCAACCCACAATCCGCCGCGCATACAGGTCCATGACCGCGGCCAAGTAGATCCAGCGCCCGCCGGCCCAGATGTACGTCAC
>NZ_SSOM01000034.1 GCF_029871235.1 Pseudomonas sp. BN411 | reverse complement strand
ACCGAATTGCTTGACGACCATAGAGCGTTGGAACCACCTGATCCCATCCCGAACTCAGCAGTGAAACGACGCATCGCCGATGGTAGTGTGGAGCTTCTCCATGTGAGAGTAGGTCATCGTCAAGCTTCTATCCCAAACCCCCGATACGCCCAGGCGTGTCGGGGGTTTGTCTTTGCGCGCAAGAAAATTCAAGCTCGCGAAATACAACCAAAAGCCCGTAGGCCAAGGCGCCGAGCGGGATTAGGATGGCTGGGACTGCAGTACAACAAGAACGGAGAAACCATGTCCCCCTCCCGCAAGCTCCTGGTGCTCTATACCGGGGGCACCATCGGCATGCAGATGACCGACGCAGGCCTCGCACCCGCTTCCGGCTTCGAGGTGCGGCTGAGAGCCGAGCAGGCTGCACACCCTGAGCGTCTCGTTCCTGATTGGATATTCCGCGAGCTGTCACCAATCCTCGACAGCGCCAATATGACCCAGGCCAACTGGCTGCAAATGCGGGATGCGATTGTCGAGGGCGTGGAAAAGGAAGGCTGCGATGCCGTCCTGCTCCTGCACGGCACGGATACCCTGGCCTATAGCGCCGCTAGCCTTTCCTTCCTGCTCTTGGGGTTGCCCGTGCCGGTGGTACTGACCGGATCCATGCAGCCAGCAGGCGTCGAAGGTGGCGATGCCTGGCCTAATCTCTTCGGCGCTCTGGAGCGGCTTCATACCGGCATCGAGTCTGGTGTGTACCTCTATTTCAATGGCCACCTATTGCCGGGTACACGGGCTGGCAAGCAGAAGAGCGACGCCTTCGACGCCTTCACTGAATCACGGCGACCGGCACGTGGCATTCGCGCCAACAGCGTTCCTGATGCCCTCAACTATCGCCACCCGCGTCGTCCGGCGGTATTGGCAGTACAGCCGCTGTATCCAGGCCTAGGCGCGGCCCAGCTGCGCGCAACACTGGAAACGGGCGTCCAGGGCTTGCTGCTGGAATGCTACGGCAGTGGTACCGGCCCATCCGACAATGCCGAGTTGCTTGCTGCCTTGAAGGATGCTCACGCGCGGGGCGTGGTGCTGGCGGCGATCAGCCAATGCCCCGAAGGATCTGTCGAGTTCGACATCTATGCCGCTGGCAGCCTGCTGGCCAGTGCCGGGCTGGTTTCCTGCGCCGGGATGACCCGGGAAGCCGCCCTGGGCAAGCTGTTCAGCCTGATCGGGCTTGGGCTTTCCCAGGCTGATGTCGAAAGCTGGCTGGTCCAGGACCTCTGCAGAGAGCTGGCGGGCTGACGCATCTAGCTTCAGTACCCTGCGCTGTTAGTCCCCTCGCCTGAGTCGACGGGCCAGCCACTCGCCTGGCCCGCTGTCTTCACCCGCAGAGTCCTTCCCCGCCACCTGGCAGCTTCTCCCTGGCCTGTCATCGAAGTGTCATGGGCTGCGCGGCACCATTTCCCATCCTTTTTATATGCTCACGGGTGGCCGCCGTAGTCGCCCGCTTGCCAGCCAGACAGGGACTCTCTGCATGAAAGGCGATGCTTCGCTGTTTGCCGCCGTGGATCTCGGCTCCAATGCGTTTCGCATGATGATCGGCCAGCGAGTGCTTCGGGATAAGCGCCTGGTCATCGAGAAGATCAAAACGCTCCGCGAACCCGTTCGTCTCGCCGAAGGCCTGCAGGACAACGCCCTCGACCCGCGCGCACTGGAGCGTGGCTGGCAGGCCCTGGAGCGATTCGGTAAGCGCCTGCGTGGCTTCGAGGAGGCGCGCGTGCGTGCCGTAGCCACCAGCGCCGTCCGCCAGGCCAGGAATGCTTCGACCTTCCTAGTGGGGGCCGAAGCGCGCCTGGGATTCCCCATCGACGTCATCTCCGGTCAGGAAGAAGCCACGCTTGTCTACGCCGGCATCGCCCATACCATGCCGTGCGAATCCACCACCCGCCTGGTGGTCGATATCGGGGGTGGCTCCACCGAGCTGATCATTGGCCGTGGAAGTCAGCCGATCTTCACCGAAAGCGTTGCCGTGGGAAGCGGCGCCTTCGGTAAACGCTACTTCTACGACGGGCGCGTCGACAGCCGATCCCTCCAGGCGGCCGAACAGGCTGCCTGCATGCAGTTTGCTCGCGCGGCCCGACAAGTGCGCCAGCATGGCTGGCACATCGCTGTCGGCTCCTCTGGCACGGCGCGCATGCTGGCCAAGGTACTCAAGGCCAATGAACTCAACGACGGCAGTCGTGATGGCATCACCTATACCGGGCTGCTGCGCCTGTCGCTGCAACTGCTTGAGGCGGGCCAGGTCAAGCGCTTGAAGCTGGATGGGCTTCAGACACACCGGCTTGGCACGCTCCCAGGTGGATTGGCCGTTATGCTGGCCGCGTTCAAGGTATTCGGCATCGAGGAAATGTTCCCCTCCGAGCCGGGATTGCGTTTCGGCCTGCTGCACGGACTGATGCATGGCGGCGCCCGGCATTGCTGAGCGTCCATCCGCACGCGCACGCATGAATCTCGGCATGCTTTCAGGTCCCCAGGACGCCGACCTCCACGGTCTGCTCTATGGCTTCGTGTTCCGTCCGGGGGAGTCGGGCCAGGAAGTCGACTCGGCCGAGGCGCTGCGCTGCCTGCACAATCCACGTTCGCCTGATGAATTCCTCTGGCTGCATCTCAACCTGGCCCATGCGGCGTGCGAGCGCTGGATGAAGGTCAACCTGGACCTGCCGGAATCCTTCTTCGAGACCCTGCGAGAAGGCTCGCGCTCCACACGGATCGAACACGTCGAGGCCGCCCTGCTGGCCGTGGTCAACGACGTGGTCTTCAACTTCGGGATGGTTTCCTCGGACGTGTCCACCCTCTGGGCCTGTGCGCGCAGTCGCCTGCTGGTGAGCGCGCGGCTGCAACCGCTGCACTCGGTGGACAAGCTGCGCTCCTCGGTGAAGAAGGGCGAACGCTTCAGCTCGCCGATCGAGCTGCTGGTCCACCTGCTGCGCGACCAGGGTGACCTGCTCACCCAGATCGTTCGGGAGGCCGGTATGAACGTCGACCGTATCGAAGACCAGATGCTCTCCCAGCGCCTTGCCGACAATCGCGCCGAGCTGAGCGCCATGCGCCGCGTCCTGGTGCGCCTGCAGCGGCTGCTGGCGTTGGAGCCGGGCTCTCTGCTGCGGTTGCTCAATCGGCCCCCTGAGTGGCTTAGGGAGCGGGACGTACAGCAGCTGCGTGCTGCCACCGAAGAGTTCACGCTGATCATCAGCGACCTCACCAGCCTCGGCGAGCGCATCAAGCTCCTGCAGGAAGAGATCGCCGCCAAGCTCAACGAACAGACCAACCGCACGCTCTTCACCCTGACGATGGTTACCGTGCTCGCCCTGCCGATCAACATCATCGCCGGCTTCTTCGGCATGAACGTCGGTGGCGTTCCCCTGGCGGGCGATCCCCACGGCTTTTGGGTGCTGGTGGCGCTGGTGGCCACCTTCACGGTACTGGCCGGGC
Organism: Pseudomonas sp. BN411; assembly: GCF_029871235.1. GTDB lineage: Bacteria > Pseudomonadota > Gammaproteobacteria > Pseudomonadales > Pseudomonadaceae > Metapseudomonas. Next base: position 37,077 of record NZ_SSOM01000034.1, on the reverse strand, counting down.
GCTGGGCGTTCCGCAAACGCGGCGACTACTGATCCAGCCAATTCCCGTAATCCCCGACGGCATCCTGCCGGGCTTCGGCACCGCTAGCATCCGCGTCCGGGTCTACAGGTAGGTCGCCCCTGTCGGTTCATGACATCGGATATATCCGAAAACGAAAAAGGCCCCAGGATTTCTCCTGGGGCCTTCTCGTATATGGCGCACCCGGCGGGATTCGAACCCACGACCCCTGCCTTCGGAGGGCAGTACTCTATCCAGCTGAGCTACGGATGCTTATGGGGGCGCAATAATACCGATGTCAGGGCTTGGCGTCCATGCGGGTTCCTTTGTTCGTGATGTTGAACGATGGTGCCGCTTGGGGTCATCTTTGATCAGGATTTCGACAAACAGTAACGACTTTTTGTTGATTTTATCGAACGGGCTATTGCCCTCAGGTTTTCGGCACCCTAGGATTCCGTTTGAGATTTCAAACGCCCCCTCGCCTTACCAGAAGCCGGGCCGTTCCAATCACTCCGTCCTGGCCAATCCTGTATTGGCTGAAGAACAACAACCTGCCCCGGGGCCCGTGCAGCGCCGGTGTGAAGGAGACAGAGATGCAATTGAAAGACGCCAAGCTGTTCCGCCAGCAAGCCTATATCGACGGCACCTGGCTGGACGCCGACAGTGGCCAGACCATCAAGGTCAACAACCCGGCCACTGGCGAAATCATCGGCAGCGTGCCGAAGATGGGCACCGCTGAGACCCGCCGCGCCATCGAGGCTGCCGAGCGTGCTCTGCCGGCCTGGCGTGCGCTGACCGCCAAGGAACGCGCCAACAAGCTGCGTCGCTGGTTCGAACTGATGATGGAGAACCAGGACGACCTCGGCCGCCTGATGACCATCGAGCAGGGCAAGCCGCTGGCCGAAGCCAAGGGCGAGATCGCCTACGCCGCTTCCTTCATCGAGTGGTTCGCTGAAGAAGCCAAGCGCGTATACGGTGACGTGATCCCCGGCCACCAGCCCGACAAGCGCCTGATCGTGATCAAGCAGCCCATCGGTGTGACCGCTGCGATCACCCCGTGGAACTTCCCGTCCGCGATGATCACCCGCAAGGCCGGCCCGGCTCTGGCCGCCGGTTGCACCATGGTGATCAAGCCTGCTTCCCAGACCCCCTTCTCTGCCCTGGCCCTGGTCGAACTGGCCGAGCGCGCCGGCATCCCGAAAGGCGTCCTGAGCGTGGTCACCGGCAGCGCTGGCGAAGTCGGCGGCGAGCTGACCAGCAACCCGGTCGTTCGCAAGCTGTCCTTCACCGGCTCCACCGAGATCGGTCGCCAGCTGATGGCTGAATGCGCCAAGGACATCAAGAAGGTTTCCCTGGAGCTGGGCGGCAACGCACCCTTCATCGTTTTCGATGACGCGGACCTCGACGCCGCCGTAGAAGGCGCGCTGATCTCCAAGTACCGCAATAACGGCCAGACCTGCGTCTGCGCCAACCGCCTGTACGTGCAGGACGGCATCTACGACGCCTTCGCCGAGAAGCTGAAGGCCGCCGTGGCCAAGCTGAAGATCGGTAATGGCCTGGAAGACGGCACCACCACCGGCCCGCTGATCGACGAGAAAGCCGTGGCCAAGGTCCAGGAGCACATCGCCGACGCCGTTTCCAAGGGCGCCAAGCTGCTCGCCGGTGGCAAGCCACACAGCCTGGGTGGCACCTTCTTCGAGCCGACCATCCTGGTCGACGTGCCGAAGAACGCCGCCGTGGCCAAGGAAGAAACCTTCGGCCCGCTGGCTCCGCTGTTCCGCTTCAAGGACGAGGCCGATGTCATCGCCATGGCGAACGACACCGAATTCGGCCTGGCTTCCTATTTCTACGCCCGTGACCTGGGCCGCGTGTTCCGCGTGGCTGAGGCGCTGGAGTACGGCATGGTGGGTATCAACACCGGCCTGATCTCCAACGAAGTGGCGCCCTTCGGCGGCGTGAAGGCCTCTGGCCTGGGCCGCGAAGGTTCCAAATACGGCATCGAGGACTACCTGGAGATCAAGTATCTCTGCCTCGGCGGTATCTGATCCAAAGACGGGGCAAGGCGCGAAAGAGCGCGCGGCGCCCCAGCTCCACCCATGAAGAAACGGGCCTCCGGCAAGCCTTCGCAGTCGATCATCGTATGCTGCGACGGCCCCTACCGGGGGCATTCATCCTTGAGACTGAGCCGCCCGATGAGCGGCCGTGAGGAACTTATGAGCAAGAACGAATCCCTGCTGAAACGCCGTGCCGCAGCCGTTGCCCGCGGTGTCAGCCAGATCCACCCGATCGTCGCCGAGCGCGCCGAAAACGCCACCGTCTGGGACGTCGACGGTCGTGAGTACATCGACTTCGCCGGCGGTATTGCCGTACTGAACACCGGCCACCTGCACCCGAAGGTGATCGAGGCCGTTCAGGAGCAGCTGACCAAGCTGTCCCACACCTGCTTCCAGGTTCTGGCCTACGAACCCTACATCGAGCTCTGCGAAGAGATCGCCAAGCGCGTACCGGGTGACTTCGCCAAGAAGACCCTGCTGGTGACCTCCGGCTCCGAAGCCGTTGAAAACGCCGTGAAGATCGCCCGTGCCGCCACCGGCCGCGCTGGCGTGATCGCCTTCACCGGCGCCTACCACGGCCGCACCATGATGACCCTGTCCCTGACCGGCAAGGTGGTTCCGTACTCCGCCGGCATGGGCCTGATGCCGGGCGGTGTGTTCCGTGCCCTGGCTCCGTGCGAACTGCACGGCGTGAGCGAAGACGACTCCATCGCCAGCATCGAGCGCATCTTCAAGAACGATGCCCAGCCGCAGGACATCGCTGCCATCATCATCGAGCCGGTTCAGGGCGAAGGTGGCTTCTACGTCAACTCCAAGGCCTTCATGCAGCGCCTGCGCGCCCTGTGCGACCAGCACGGCATCCTGCTGATCGCCGACGAAGTGCAGACTGGCGCTGGCCGTACCGGCACCTTCTTCGCCACCGAGCAACTGGGCGTCGTGCCTGATCTGACCACCTTCGCCAAGTCCGTTGGCGGTGGCTTCCCGATCTCCGGCGTCGTCGGCAAGGCCGAAGTCATGGACAGCATCGCTCCCGGCGGCCTGGGCGGCACTTATGCCGGCAGCCCGATCGCTTGCGCCGCGGCCCTGGCCGTGCTGAAAGTGTTCGACGAAGAGAAACTGCTGGAGCGCAGCCAGGCTGTAGGCGAGCGCCTGAAGGCCGGCCTGCGTGAAATCGCAGCCAAGCACAAGGTCATCGGCGACGTTCGTGGCCTGGGTTCGATGGTTGCCATCGAGCTGTTCGAAGGCGGCGACGAAAGCAAGCCGGCTGCCGAACTGGTTGGCAAGATCGTGGCCAAGGCTCGCGACAAGGGCCTGATCCTGCTGTCTTGCGGCACCTACTACAACGTCATCCGCTTCCTGATGCCGGTCACCATTCCCGACGCACAACTGGACAAGGGCATCGCCATTGTCGCCGAGTGCTTCGACGAACTGGCCTGATTCCCCAGGTAGTGAAAAAAGACCCGCTTCGGCGGGTCTTTTTTTGCCTGCGCGAATTGATTGCTGGCAGACCTTCGGCCTGCTTGGCGAATGAATTCACCCCTACAGGCGTGGGCGAAGCTTCGCGCAGCGTGGATAACGCCCTCCGGGAAGGGCGGTGGTGCCCCGCTCGAACTTTCCTGCGCTGCGTTCAACCTTGGTCTACACCACTTTCCAGCGTGCAGGCCGCGGATTAGACTGCCCGCCGCAATTTCATGACGACAGATCCTCCCCCTCCTTCAGCCAATTCCTGGCCCTGCGCAGGGTTTGTCACGGACGACCCACCCGCTATTCGAGGTATCCATGCCCGCCGCCGCCCAGGTTCCGGAAGTCCTGATTGCCGAGGCCGATCCCTGGACGTCGGATCTGCTGGCGCAACTGGTCCTGGATATTCGCGGTGATGTCCGCGTGGTGCAGGTGGCCGACGGCTGCGAAGCCCTGGCCCGCTGCAAGCGGCGGCTGCCGGATCTGGTGATTGCCGACGGCGAGCTGGGTGGGATCGATGGGGTGGAACTGCTGCGCCAATTGCGCCGCCATCCGCGCACGCCGGCCCTGCCTTTCGTGCTGATCAGCGCCCGCGTCGATGCGGCCAGCGTGCGTGCCGTGCGGCCGCTGGCGCCATCGGCGTACCTCGGCAAACCCTTCAACGCCGCCAAGCTGCGCAAGCGTCTCGGCGCCCTGTTGCCCGCCGGTGACGGCACAATGGGCCAGCAGACGCCGGCCTTGCTGATGAGCAGCCTGAAGGAATACCTGGACAGCGTTCGCGAAGAGGGCCAGGGAGCGCCCTTGCTGGACGATGTCCGCGACGCCGTGAGCCAGTGCCTGCAGGCGGATCAACTCGACCTGCGCGATCTTGATGAAATCTTCTCCCGCGACCCACAGATCACTGCTCGGCTGATCGCTGCTGCCAACAGCGCGGCCCAGCATCTCGGCATGCCCTGCCAGACCCTGGCCCAGGCCATGCAGCGGCTGGGCGTCACCCGCGTGCTCAACCTCGTGCTCGGCATGGCCCTGGAGCGTAATGCCCGGTTGCGTGACCCGCGCCTGTCGGAGCTGGCCGACCTGGTCTGGCAGGCCGCCCAGCGCAGCGCCGAGCTGGCCTACTGGGTGGCCAGCGAACTGGAGCTGGATGCCGAGCTCTGCTACACCGCCGGGCTACTGCACAACATGGGCGAACTGGCCCTGCTGCGCAGCCTGCAGGATTGGCAGGACGCCGGCGGCAACCTGGGTAACGAGGAGCTGCAGGACGTGATGCAGCGGCGGTCGGCGGGCTTCGGTTCGGCCCTGCGCATCCGCTGGCGCCTGCCCTTCGGCCTGCGTGAGCTGGTGGCTGCGTTCCACGGCCTGGGCGCCGGAGTGTTCTCCCGCGAAGCCCTGGTGCTCAACCTCTGCGCCGCGCTGCTGCGCCTGCCCCATGGCGAAACCCCGGCGAGCCTGACGGACGAGCGCGCGGCCCGACTGCTGCGTCTTGACGCCGCACTGCTGGAACGGTTGCCGGGACGCCTGCTGTCCTGATGCCGTCCGGGCTGGCGTGCCAGCCCCGGCATTGTCTAGTCTGCTGAAATGCTCGTTGCAGTTGTACGAGCGGTACAGGAAATTTCCGGGAGTTGAGCGGAACAGGATCGCCACGCATGGCTGATATGGAACAGGCACCCAGGGTGCTGATAGCCGACCCCGATCGCTGGAGCGCCGAGCTGCTTGTTGCGCTGGTGCGCAAGGCGCGCTGCGATGCCCAATTGGTGGTGCTGCAGGACAGCCTTAGCGTGCTAGAGCATTGCAGCACCGGTTGGCCTGACCTGCTGATCGTCGACTATGGCCTGCCCGGCATCGGCGGACTGGAGCTGCTGCGGGAAGTGCGCCGCCAGCGGCGCCATCCGCCCGTGCCATTTTTCCTTATCACCGAACGCGTGGATGCGGCCAGCGTTCGCGCCGCCCTGCCGTTGGCCCCCACCGCCTACCTGGCCAAGCCATTCAACGCCGAAGACCTGTTGAAGCGCCTGCGCAACCTGCTGCTGGAACCGGGTGAGGAGGTCGCCTGCCCAGTGCCGTCCAGCTCCACCGGGCAAGCACTGGACGACTACCTGGCCGAGGCGCGTGAATCCTCCGCGGGAGCGCCGCTGCTGACCACGGTGCTGGACGCGCTGCGGCTGGCCCTGGATGCCCCCACGCGCGACCTTGCCGAACTGGAGCCGCTGTTCCACCAGGACCCGCAGCTCACCGGCCAGCTGATCGCTGCCGCCAACAGTGCCGCCCAACACCTGGGCAGCGGCTGCCAGACCCTTGCCCAGGCCCTGTCCCGGCTCGGCCCACAGCACAGCCTTAACCTGGCACTGGGCCTGGCCCTGCAACGCAGCGTCAACCTCACCGATCCCTTGCTGGTGCCCCACGGCGAGCGCCTCTGGCGGCAATCGCAGCGCACCGCCGAGCTGGCGCGCTGGTTGGCGCAATGCCTGGAAGGGGATGGCGAGCGCTGTTACACCGCTGGGTTGCTGCACTCGCTGGGAGACCTTGCGGTGCTGCGTAGCATCCAGAGCTGGCGTGACGACGGCGGAGAAGGGCTGACCGAGGAGCAGGTCGACGCCGCACTGCACACCCATGGCGCACCCTTCGGTTCGGCCCTGCGCACCCGCTGGCGCCTGCCTCTGGAACTGCGCCAGTTGATCGCCGCCGCCTACCAGCTCGGCGGCGGCGTCTACTCGAAGGACGCGCTCATCGTGCACATCGCCAAGCTCGCGGCCGAGCTGCCCGAGGGCGAAGACGCCAGCGGCCTCGCCCGGCACAAGGCGGCACGGATGCTCGGCCTGGATGCCAGCTTGCTGGCGTCGCTGCCGAATCTGGCCGCTGCCGGCTAGGCCAGCGCCTCCTCGACGAAGTCCAGCCGGTCCTGGCCGAAGTACATCTCCTCGCCGACGAAGCAGGTGGGCGCGCCGAACACGCCGCGCTTCACCGCTTCCTCAGTGGCAGCCTTCAGTGCGTCCTTTACCTCCTGATCGCCCACCAGGGCCAGCAGTGCTTGCGGATCGAAGCCGGCTTCCTGCAGGACGGCGGCCACCACGGCGGGGTCGCCGAGGTTGCGCTTGTCCTGCCAGAGGGCGCGGAACATGGCGTCCAGATAGGCCCCGAAGCGTTCCGGCTGGCGCAGCTGCACGCCGATGGCGCCGCGCATCAGGGTCAGGGTATTGATGGGGAAGTACGGGTTGAAATGCATTGTCACGCCGTAGCGACGGGCGAAGCGCTGCATGTCGATCATGGTGTGGCGGGCCTTGGCCGGGACTGCGGCCGGGGACGCGTTGCCGGTGGCCTGGAACACGCCGCCCAGCAGCATCGGGCGGTAACGCAGCGTCGCGTCATGGCGCGCGCAGATACCCGGCAGCTGCGTCCAGGCCAGGTAGCTGGCCGGGCTGCCGAGGTCGAAGAAGAATTCGACCGTTTTGGTCATGGGTGCATTCTCGTCGTTGGTTGTCGGCTACGGCCAGGGATTACCAGCGTTCCATCCAGGGCCGCAGATCCAGCTCGAACGTCCAGGCATCGCGGGGCTGGCTATGCAGATACCAGTAGTTCTCGGCGATGTGCTCGGGGGCGAGGATGCCGTCCTGGTCCTTCAGTGCATAGCGCTCGGGGAAGCTCTCGCGGATGAATTCGGTATCGATGGCGCCGTCCACCACCACGTGGGCCACATGGATGTTCCTCGGTCCCAGCTCGCGCGCCATGCTCTGGGCCAGGGCGCGGATGCCGTGCTTGGCACCGGCGAAGGCGGCAAAGCCAGCGGCGCCACGCAGGCCAGCGGTGGCGCCGGTAAAGAGAATGGTGCCGCGCCCGCGGGTGACCATGCGCTTGGCCACCGCCTGGCTGGTGAGGAAGCCGGAGAAACAGGCCATCTCCCAGATCTTGAAGTATTTGCGCGCGGTCTCTTCGAGGATGCTGCAAGGCACGTTGGCGCCGATGTTGAAGACGAAGGCTTCGATCGGGCCGATGTCCCGCTCGATGGTTTCCACCAGCTCGGCGACGTCTTCTTCCTTGCGCGCATCGGAGCCGAAGCCATAGGCCTCACCACCGTCGGCGCGAATGGCATCCACCAGCGGCTGCAGCTTGTCGGCGCTGCGCCGGGTCACGCAGGCCACATAGCCCTCGCGGGCGAAGCGCCGGGCGATGGCACCGCCGGTGGCGTCGCCCGCACCAATTACCAGTACGACTTTCTTGTTTTCGGTCTCGCTAGCCATGCTGCTCACCTTTACTGAACGATCGTTAGCTGAACGTACGTTATGCTATGCTCGCCAACGCGTCAAGCCAGTCCACCGGAGGTCGTCGTGCGTTACTCAGCCACCCACAAGGAAGAAACCCGCCAGAAGCTGCTGGAAAGCAGCGGTTCGATCGCCAAGAGCGGCGGTTTTTCCACCACCGGTGTCGACGGCCTGATGAAGGCAATCGGCCTGACCGGCGGGGCCTTCTACAGCCATTTCCCGTCGAAGAACGACCTCTTCACCGCCATCGTCCAGCGCGAGCTGTCCCGTAGCCTGATCGGCCAGGTGGCGCGTGGCGAAGGCTTCTGCCGCGACAAGCTGGAACGTTGCCTCGACCATTACCTGAGCATGGCCCATCTGCAGAACCCCGACACGGGCTGTGCCATCCCGACCCTGGGTGCGGAGATCGCCCGTGCCGACTTCACGGTACGCGAGGAGGCCGAGCACTGGATGCTGGAGTTGCAGCGGGCCTGGGCGGAAATCCTCGAAGACGGCGAACTGGCCTGGGCACTGATTTCCCAGTGCGTTGGTGCATTGGTCGTGGCGCGCATGCTCGCCCGCGAAGAGACCCAGTCCGAAGTGCTGAGTGCCAGCCGGAGTTTCCTCGGCCGGGTGGTGGATGACCGGCTAGAGCAGTGACTGCTCGGCGCAGACGCTCAGAATCTGCTCCCTCAGCCAGACATTCGCCGGGTCCTGGTCGAAAGGCTGCGCCCAGAGGAGTTCCAGGGAAAAGCTCGGCAGGTCGGGCAGCCGGCTGGTGACGGTGCGGGCGTCGCCCAGGCGTTCGTGAACCCGCGCCGGCATGACCATCAGCAGCTCGCTGGCGGGGATCAGTTGCAAGGCCGCCAGGTAGTTGTTGGTCCGGGCGGCGATCTGCCGCGAGCGGCCCTGCTGCTGCAACCAGCCATCGATCATGTTGCGGTCCGAGTCCCAGGGCGTGGGAAATACCTGGCGCCGCGCACAGAAGGCATCCAGGTTATCCACAGCAGCGGTGCCAGCGGCGCGTACGCAAAGCAGGTCGTCCTTCAACAGCGCCAGGCTCACGAGGCCAGGATGGGCGCGGTGCTGGTGCGGGCCGAAGCCCAGGGCCAGATCCAGTTCGCCATGGACCAGCGCCTCAGCGGGGATTTCTCGCCCCAGGCGCTGCACATCAAGGCTGACCGGGTAACCGGCATCGCTCAGCCGGCGCAGCAAAGGCGGCAGGATCAGCAGCTCGAAATACTCCGGCGCGCAGAGCCGGAAGGTGCGCGGAGCCTGGCTGGGGTCGAAGGCATTGGCCTCGCTGAAGCAGGCGTTCATCAGCTCGATCATGGCGCGGGCGTGAGGGCGCATGGCCAGGGCCTTGCGGGTGGGGCGCATGCCGCTGCGGGTGGCGATGAACAACTCGTCGTCCAGGGTACTGCGCAGTTTCTTCAGGCTGTAGCTGACGCTGGAGGCGCTGAGGTTCAGTACTTCCGCCACGTCCCCCAAGTGCTGCCGCTCATGGATTTCGAGAAACACCAGTAGGTCCTGGATATCGATCTTGCGCAGTCCGTTGGCGAGCAGCATGGCCGGGTTCCATTGGGCGGGAGCGCCATCAGAACCCGCGCCAGTCGACATGGCAAGCACTCAGGCGGCCGCCGTGCGCGCCGGGCTCAAGCGCGCCAGCCAGAGCATGCCGAGGACGATCAGCACGGCGCCGGCCCAGGCCAGCGGCGCGGGTGCTTTATGCAGCCAGAAGCTCTGCAGCAGCAGGGCGAACAGGCCGCTCAGGTAGCTGTAGGCGATCACCGTAGCCGGCGGCAGCCAGTAGATGGCCCGGTGCAGCAGCCAGAAGGTGGCCAGGGTGGCGGTCAGGGCCAGGTAGAACAGCCAGGCGACGTCGCGCAGGGCGATCCCTTGCAGGCCTTCCCAGCGTTGTCCGAGGGTGCTCACCAGGGCCAGCAGCAGGCCGCCCGCCAGCAGGTTGCCGCAGGCCACGGAGGCGGCGCTGCGCTCGCCGCCGAGCCAGGGTTTAAGGCGCTGGCTGAGGGGGCCGTAGAGGGCCATGGCGAAGCAGCCGACGCCGTACACGCTGTAGGCGTAGGTGTCGAAATGGGCATTGTCGAGACCGAGCAGGGCCAAGGCGCCGAAGGCCGCGACCAGGGTCGGCCACAGGCGTTGCAGCACCGGCTTGTGCAGCAGCAGGCGTTCGCCACCGAGGGTCAGCAACGGCACGCTGACATACAGCAGCGCGGTATCCAGCGCCTTGGTGTGCTTCAGGGCTTCGAACAGGCTGCCGAAATAGAGGGCCAGCAGACCGCCCAGCAGCGCGTGGGCAAGTAGCGCACGACCGCCGGGGAGACCGGTGCGGCGCAGCAGCAGGAAAGGCAGGAACAGGCTGCCGGAAAGCAGTAGGCGTAGGGCGGTGAGGGGCAGGGCGTCGAGGGTGGGATTCACCTCCGCGGCGGCGAAGAACGACAGCGCCACCAGCAACGCCCAGAGCAGCATCGAGGCGTTGGCGTTGAGACCGGGGGAGAGGGATGGGCGCATGGTGAAGCTCCTGTGTGTGCAGGTGGCCATTGCGCCAGCGGGGCGAAATTCCGGCAAATCAGAAACTCGCGAGTAGATTCGGGAAATTGAATTGCCCAGCATGACGCTAGAGTTATCCACATTCCCCGCTGGAGATGCCCGTCATGGGTCAGGATCGATCGTCACGCGCTGCCTTCGCCGCACTCTGTGCTTTGCTGATGAGCGCGCCGGCCCTCGGCGACTCCCTCGCCGCCGCCAGCCGTGCCTACCTGCTGGAAGACAGCCATTTCCTCCGCGACGCTGCCTCCGAGCGCATCCAGCAGATTCGCTTTTCCTTCCGCGAACCGCCGCTGGACGAAGGTCAGTCGCCGGCTTGGGCGCGGGCCTTCGGCAGCCACGGTTCGACTGATGCTGACCACCGCGCGCCGCGTCGGGAGCGGGATATCGGCGGCGGGCTGCTGGGCAGCGAGCGCAAGCTGGGCAACTGGCTGGTGGGTGGATTGGGCGGCTACTCGGCGAGTTCGGTGGAAGTGGCGGGCGAGGACGCGGATATCCACAGCCTGCACCTGGGCGTCTACGCCGGTACCAAGATCTACAACCAGATCGGCGTGAAGCTGGGTGCGGCCTGGAGCGGCCACGACGGCGACCGGCGCGCGGCCGCCGGGGACAGCGGCCAGGTGTTCGGCGAACTCAGCTACTCGCTGGATTTTCGCGACTTCAGTGCCGAGGGTTTCAGCGAGCTGGCCTATGTGCGGCTGGACAGCGATTCGCTGGGCTCCCTCGACAGCCAACGCGACGAGATCGGTTACAGCACCTTCGGCCTGCGCGGCACCACGCGTATCGAGCTGGCTTCGGGGCGGCGCCTGACGGCACGCATGAGCTCCGGCTGGCGCCATGCCTACAGCGATAGTCGGCTGGAAGATGAGAGCGGCGCCGCCGTGGCCCTGACCCGCGATGCCTTCAGGCTGGATGCGGGCTTGGATTACCAGCTCACCGAACAGGCTTACGCCGGGCTGTTCTACAACGGCACCTACGCCGAGGACGCGCGCGACAACGGGGTGACGGCGCGGGTAAGCCTGCGCTTCTGACCCCTTGTAGGATGGGTTGAGCTTGCGAAACCCATCAACCGTGCGATGGGTTTCGCTCCGCTCTACCCATCCTACGAGAGAGCCTCGAATCGAGCCGGGCTCAGATTTCCTGCATATCGAAGTCGTTCTTGCCCACGCCGCAATCCGGGCAGATCCAGTCATCCGGTACGTCGTTCCAGGCGGTGCCGGCGGGGATGCCCTCTTCGGGCCAGCCTTTGGTTTCGTCGTAGATCAGGCCGCAGACCACACAAATCCAGGTTTTCATGCCGCTACCTCTTGCTTGCAGCTGTGCTCGGGGAAAGGCGCGCGCCGGGGGCGCGCGCAGTCGCGATCATAGGGGCGGCGGTGCGTCGCCCGTGCCCTAACCAAGGGTGGGTTGGGCGGCAGTCTTCTCCTTCGGGTTCCAGCGGTTGGCGCGGGCGAAGGTGCCGAAGTCGTTGAAGCGCACGCCCATCTCGCGCATCACCCTGTGCGCCACCGGCGCCGTCAGCTGACGGATGTAGAAGGGTTCCTTGACTACGAAATGGTGGATGGCGTGGGTGCTGCCGAAGTTGAAGCAGAAAGCCTGCAGCGGCCACATCCACCAGGGATTGAGCACCTGGGTCTGCTGGATCACGTTGCCCAGTTCGACGTCACCGTAGTAGTGCATGTTGGAGCTGACGAAGTGCAGGCAGAAGGTGCGCAGCACGTTCGGTCCCACGAGCACCACCACGGCGATGTTGACGATGTTCATCGCCTCCAGGGTGCCCGCCGACCAGGCGATGGGCGTATTCAGGGCCCAGGCCAGGGTGTCGAGGGCGTGGAAGCCGAGGAACACGTACCAGGTGCCCCAGTTCAGCAGGGCCAGCGGTGCGTAGACCTTCAGGGTGCGCCAGAGGATGCTGCGTTTCTGCGCCCAGGTCTTGGCCCGGCCCATGCGGATCAGCGAGGACATCACGTTGTCCCCCACCATCAGCAGGCGCGCCAGGCCCCAGGGTTCACCGTTGGTGATGGCGCGTTCTTCCAGGTCGGTTTCGGTACCGGACACCTTGTGATGGTTGAGGTGCAGGTGGCGGCGAACCCAGGGGTTGATGGTGCTCGGCCGCGCCATCCAGACCAGCGCCATCATCAGGTTGTGCGGCACCTTGCGCTTGCGGAAGTACATGCTGTGGATCAGGTCGTGCTCCAGCTCGTGGGTCAGCGAGGCTAGGAAGGCGTTGAGCAGCAGGCAGGCCCACCAGGCGATCTGGTCGTTCAGGTAGAGCAGGGCGGAGCCCAGCATGCCGGCCAGGGCGAAGGCGAGGATGCCGGCGCCGATGGCGTCCTGGTGGTTCAGCACGGGGTAGCGCTGGCGCAGCTCGTTGCCGTGGGCCATCACCACTTCACGAATATGCGCTGATCGCTGTTGGTCATTCAGCGAGCGGGGGCTTGCGGGCTTGGCGGACATGCTTCCATCCTCTTACTGGAGATGGTTCTACTGTGCCGTTCCGGGCTGTCGCCGCGCCCGACCGAGCACGCCAACCTGTTGACCGGAAACGCCAACCTGCATGAGCGAACCCACCACCCTCGCCAGCTGGACCCGAGCCCTGCGCAAGCAGCTGGACGCGCTTGGCCTCGACAGCGCCGACCTGTGCCGGCAGGCGCAGCTCGACCCGGCGCTGATGGACGACCCCAACGCACGCTATCCCTTGTCTGCTACCACCCGGCTCTGGCAACTGGCAGTAGAGGCCAGTGGCGACCCGGCGCTCGGCCTGAAGATTTCCACCTACGTCAGCCCCACCACCTTCCACGCCCTGGGCTACGCGCTGGTGGCCAGCGCCAGCCTGCGGGAAGTGTTCGAGCGCGTCGTGCGTTATCACCAGGTGGTCAGCGACGCGCTGGAGCTGGAGCTCAGCCGCCAGGGCGACCGGTACCTGTTCCGCCTGCGGGTGCGTGAAGATGGATTCGAGCCGGCGCCGGAGGCAGTGGATGCCTTCGCCGCGATCTATGTGCGCACCTGCCGCAACCGCATTGGCCGCGACTACGCGCCGCTGGCCGTGCACCTGCGGCGGCAGGAGCCGGCGGACCCGCAGCCCTGGCACCAGGTGTTCCGCGCGCCGCTGGTCTTCGGTGCCGAGGAAAACCTGCTGGAGTTCGCCGCCGAGGATTTCGAGCGGCCGCTGGACGATGCCAATGCGGAACTGGCCGAACACAACGAGGCGGTGCTCAAGCGCACCCTGGAGCAGCTTCAGCAGCCCACCTGGTCGCGCAAGGTACGGGCCTGCCTGGAGGCCCAGTTGCCCAATGGCGAGCCTTCTGCCGAGCGCATCGCCCACTCCCTGCACCTCAGCCTGCGCAGCCTGCAACGCCATCTGGCGGACGAAGGCTGCAGCTACGAACAACTGCTCGGCGACACTCGCCAGGCGCTGGCGCTGGTCCACATGCGCGACCCGCGCTGCTCCATCAGCGAGATCGCCTACCTGCTCGGTTTCGCCGACACCAGCAGCTTCAGCCGCGCCTTCAAGCGCTGGACCGGGCAGAGCCCGAGCCAGTATCGGGATGGTTTGCCGCGCTGATCGTTGGGTTTCGTTCCTCTACCCAACCTACTTTCCCGATTTGTAGGTTGGGTAGAGCGCAGCGAAACCCAACAGGCGGAGTGTGGATCGATAGAGCATCAACCGCCCTACGGCTTGCCCTGTGCGGCGCGCTTGAGCAGGTCCGGATCGAGAATCTCGATCTCCCCGTAATTCAGGCGCAACGCACCCTGTGCCTCCAGTTCCTTGAGGATCTGGTTGGTGGTCTGGCGGGAGATCGACAGCATCAACGCCAGTTGCTCCTGGGCAAGGTGGATCGAGCGCCGGCGCACCGTCAGGCCGCCATACCCCTCGGCGATCATCAGCAGCCGCCGCGCCAGGCGCTGGGGTGCTGGCAGCAGGCTCATTTCCTCCAGGGCGATGAACGCCAGGCGCAATTTCTGGCTCATCAGCAGGGCGAAGTCGCGCCAGTGCGAAGGCTGTCGATCGAGCAGGGCCAGCAGCGGCGCCTGGGGCAGGTGGAGCAGGGTCACCTGGCCGTCGGCGAAGGCATCGTGGGTTCGTGGCTGACCGTCGAACAGGGAGATTTCGCCGAACCAGTGGGGCGGCTCCACCAGCACCAGCAACGCCTCCTTGCCACTTTCGCTGATGCTGCCGACGCGAATTGCCCCTTCCAGCACCGCATAGAGCCCACAGGGCGGATCGCCCCGGCGGAACAGGCGCTGGCCAGGTTCCAGCCGGCGCAACTGAGCCATGGCCAGGAGCTCGTCCTGCAGGGCGGCGGGCAACAGGCTGAACCATTGGCCGGTCAGCAGGAGGTCGCGATGGTGCTTGAATTCGATCATGGGCTTTGTCGGCTAGCTGACAGAGGTTGCCTGGGGCATGACGCCATTATCGGCGCAACTGCCTGCAAACCTGAGGACACAACAATGAAAACCCTCATCGACCAACTTGGCCAGTACGCCGAGTACCACCGCGACCGCCGCAACATCGCCACCCATTTCGTCGGCATTCCGCTGATCGTCGTCGCCGTTGCCGTGCTGCTGTCCCGTCCGGGGACAGAAGCCTTCGGCCTCTGGTTGTCGCCGACGGCGTTGGTTAGCCTGGTGTCGGCGCTCTATTACTTCCGCCTCGATCTGCGTTACGGCCTGGTAATGGCCGTGCTGCTGACAGTGAGCCTGTGGATCGGCGCGGCCCTCGCCGTCCAGGACACCGCCACCTGGCTCGGCGCCGGGCTGGGGCTGTTCGTGGTGGGCTGGATCATCCAGTTCGTCGGTCACTATTACGAGGGCCGCAAGCCGGCCTTCGTCGACGACCTCACCGGGCTGATCATCGGGCCGCTGTTCGTGGTGGCCGAACTGGGCTTCCTGCTGGGGCTGCGCAAGGAAGTCGAGCATGCCGTGGAAGAACGTGCGGGTCCGACCTGTATTCGGGAGAAGAAGGCGGCGGTTTGATGTATGGAGGGATATCCGACTTCCCTCACCCCCGGCCCCTCTCCCAGAGGGAGAGGGGGGACTCGCGCCTACGGCCAGGAATGCAGCTCGTAGGGTGGGCCGGGCGGCGTTCCGCTTCAGCCCACCGTCGCGGGTCAGCGTGGGCTAAAGCCCACCCTACAGAGTTCGTGCTTCTGGCGAGCAAACGAGTTTCAGGGAGCGGGGGAGAGGGCGCCCAACGCCAGCAACTGCCCACTCATCGACCGTGCTTGGCGGTCCACCATCATGGGCGCGTAGGGCCGGCCGGAGGCGCTGACCAGCGTGTTGCTCTGGCTGTTCAGATCGCTCAGTGCCGTCCTCAGGAAACCCCAGCGAGTCTTCAGCTTGGCCAGCGCCGGGTCGGCTTTTTCGTCCAGCGGCGCCAATTGCTCATCGATGGCCGGCAGCAGGCGGCGTTCGTCCTGGCCGATGTAGGTGTCGCCGTTCTCGCGGGCAATCTCGAAGGTGCCGATATAGGCCCGGCTCAGGTACTGGACGTTGAGATATTCCACCTTGGCGGGGAGTTCATCGGCCCCGCCAATGCCAGCCTGTGAGCGGGCGGCGATGAGGAAATCGCGCAATGCCTTGGCCAGCTCCTGGGGATAGCGCCACGGCACGTCTTCTTCGTTGTGGCCGTAGGAAACGCCCTGTTCGAGTTGGGCAACAAAGGCGTCGTGTGCCTTGCGCAAGTCTTCGCTTGGCGTGGCGATGCGCTGGTAATCGGCGTCCAGGGCCTTGAGGTCGGTACGCATCCGCTCGGCATGGATGTCCTGGAATCCCTCACCCCGAAACAGCAGCAGGCTGGCCGTGGCACGGCTGGCATGGACCTGTACCAGCTCCAGAGGCGGGAGTTCGGCGGCGAGGATGGGCATTGCGATGCCCAGGAGAAGGCTGAATAGCGGGTACAGCAGAACCTTGCGGATCATGGCGGGTGCTCCTGTTCTTGTTGTTCTGAGGAGTCGTGAAAGGTGCCGGCACAGCTTACTGGGCTGTGATCCCGAGGCTACTACCCGAAAGAACGATTTGTTGTGGGTGAGTCGAGTTTTTTCAGGCGCCCGCCAGCAGCCTGCGTAACAACTCGGCACTCGCCGGGTCGGCGGGAAACAGGGTTTCCAGCCCCAGTTCGGCCAGGGTGACGTCCACCGGGGTGCCGAACACGGTGATGGTGCTGATGAAGCTGATCACCCCCAGGGGCGTACGCAGCTGCAATGGCACCAGCACCGCGTCGCTGGGCAGGCCGTCCGGCGGAGGCGGGGCGGGGTAGCCGCTGAGCTCATCGAACAGGTTCTGCAGTTGTGGATCGCCGCTGACCTCGATATCCCGGCGCAGGCGTTCCAGCAGGTGCGCCCGCCATTGGCCGAGATTGACGATGTGCGGCGCCAGACCCTGTGGATGAAGGGATACGCGCAGCACATTGAGCGGCGGCGCCAGCAGTGCCGGGGCCACGCCCGACAACAGTGGCGCGACGGCGCCGTTGGCCGCCAACAGGTTCCAGTGCCGGTCGACCGCCAGTGCAGGGTTGGGCTCGTGGGCCTTGAGCAACTGATCGACTGCTGCGCGGGCGCCGGCGAGCGCCGGGTCGGCCAGGTCGCGCTGGGGATACAGCGGTGCGTAGCCAGCCGCGGTCAGCAGGCGATTGCGCTCGCGCAGCGGAATCTCCAGTTGCTCGGCCAGGTGCAGCAGCATCTCGCGGCTGGGGTGGGCGCGGCCGTTCTCGACGAAGCTCAGGTGGCGCGTGGAAATCTCTGCGTCGCAGGCGAGGTCGAGCTGGCTCAGGCGGCGTCGCTGACGCCATTGGCGCAACAGGGCGCCGACGGGGTGGGTGTGTGCGTTCATGGCTCCGACGATAGTCCAGCCGGGGAATGCCGGCCATTACCTGGCAGGTAATCGACCCGCTGCGGCGATCGCGCAAATCTGTCGCCAAGCGCCAGCCCGGCGCCTCATCGACAGGAGAACCACCATGACTCATCTCGACATGTCCCGCCTGCTGCGCCGCGCCCTGCAAGCCGATGCCCTGGCCAGCGGCGCCATGGGTCTGTTGCTGGCGCTGGCCGCCGGCCCGCTGGAGGAACTGCTGGGCCTGCCCCGCGCGCTGCTATTGGGCGCGGGTATCGGCTTGCTGCCCTTCGCCCTGGCCCTTGGCTGGCTGGCCAACCGCGCCACCGTGCAGCGCGGCTGGATCTGGGCAGTACTGGCGATCAACGCCGTGTGGGTGGTGGACAGCCTCTCATTGCTGGCCCTCGGCTGGGTGGAGCCGACCCTGCTGGGCAAGGTCTTCGTGATCGGCCAGGCCGTGGCGGTGGGGGTGCTCGCCGAACTGGAGTTCTTCGGCCTGCGTCGCTGCCAAGTGATGAGCGCGTGATGTCTGTTGGCGCCGGCCTTGGCCGGCGCCTTGTTTTCAGAGCAGGCCGCGCAGGGCCAGGTCGCTGCCTAGCAGCAGCAGGCCGATGAAGAACCAGCGGCGGAAGCGTTCGGCACTGATGCGTTTGCGCAGCCACTGGCCGCCGGCCATGCCCAGCAAGGCGGGCACCAGGGCCAGCAGGGAAGCGCCCAGCACCGCCGGTTGCAGCAGCTCGCCGCTGTGGCCGAGGCTCACCGCCAGGGCAATGGTGGAGGCGCTGAAGGACAGCCCCAGGGCCTGCACCAGCTCATCCTTCTCCAGGCCGATGGCCTGCAGGTAAGGCACCGCCGGAATCACGAAAACCCCGGTCAGCGCCGTCAGGGCGCCAGTCACCGCACCGATCACCGGCCCCAGCCAGCCTTCATTGGCCGGCGCCACGGCGAAGCGCACCGATGCCAGTCCGAGCGCCGCGTAGACCACCAGGGCGATGCCGAGGATCGAGGTCGCGCCGGGCAGGTCGGCGGCATTCACCACCCAGGCCATGGCCCAGGTGCCGACGAAGATACCGGCGAGCATTGGCCACAGGCGTCGCAGCATGGCCAGCGGACTGCTGCCGGCGGCGAGCTGCCAAATGTTGGTGACCATGGACGGCACGATCAGCAGGGCGGCGGCCTGCATGGGCGGCATCACCAGACCGAGCAAGCCGACGGAGATGGTCGGCAGGCCCAGGCCGACGACACCTTTCACGGTGCCGGCGAGCAGGAAGGTGGCGGCTATCAGGGGCAGGTAGGCAATCAGGGAATCGGCCACGATTTCACTCCTTGTGTGGGGCGCATGTTGGTGCGCCAGTGAGTTCGTGGCCATTGTTCCCGCGCGGGCGGCGGGATGATTCGGGGTGGAGTGAAGTGTGGAATGCAGGATTGCTACGTAGGTTGGTGCAGAGCAAAGCCCAACACCGTTCGGGAGTGGGCTCCTTTGCGTTGGGCTTCGCTTCGCTCAGCCCAACCTACAGGGGAGGGATTAGAACCCCGCCGCCTTCTGCCAGGCCTTCGGCTTGAAGAACAGCGTCTCGCCACGCACCAGGCCGATCAGGCTGTCGTGGTCCTTCACCACTTCGGCCTCGATCAGTTCGTCCTGGCCGTCCACCTTCAGGGTCACCCGGGTGATGGCGCCCAGCGGGCGGATGTCGCGGACTTCGGCGGCGCGGTGTTCGGCCACTTCGGAACGCGAGAGCGAGACTTCATGGGGACGGAACAGCAGGTGCTGGTTGTCGCCCAGGTGCAGGCGGTTGGAGTCGCCAAGGAAGTGGTAGACGAAGTCGCTCGCCGGGTTCTCGTAGACCTCGCCTGGCGCACCGATCTGCTCGATCACGCCCTTGTTCATCACCACGATGCGGTCGGCCACTTCCATGGCTTCTTCCTGGTCGTGGGTCACGAACACGGAGGTCAGGTTGATCTCCTCGTGCAGGCGCGCCAGCCAGCGGCGCAGCTCCTTGCGCACCTTGGCGTCGAGTGCGCCGAAGGGTTCGTCGAGCAGCAGGATCTTCGGCTCCACCGCCAGGGCGCGGGCCAGGGCGATGCGCTGGCGCTGGCCGCCGGAGAGCTGCTCGGGGTAGCGGTCGGCGAGCCAGTCCAGCTGCACCATGTTCAGCAGTTCATGGACCTTCTCGGCGATCTGCTTCTCGCTCGGGCGCTCGCGCTTGGGCTTCATGCGCAGGCCGAAGGCGACGTTGTCGAACACCGTCATGTGGCGGAACAGGGCGTAGTGCTGGAACACGAAGCCGACGTTGCGATCGCGCACGTCGTGCTGGGAGACGTCCTCGCCGTGGAACACGATGCTGCCCACGTCCGGGGTTTCCAGGCCGGCGATGATCCGCAGCAGGGTGGTCTTGCCGCAGCCGGACGGGCCGAGCAGCGCCACCAGTTCGCCGCTGTGGATGTCCAGGTTGATCTGGTTGAGGGCCTTGAAGGCGTTGAAGTTCTTGCTGACGTTGCGGATTTCAATGCTCACGGTGGTTACTCCTCATCAGCATTCGACTTGAGACGGGACAGGCGCGACTCGCTCCACTGCTTGAGCAGAAGGATGCACAGGGCGAGCACCAGCAGCAGGCTGGCGACGCTGAAGGCGGCGACGTGGTTGTACTCGTTGTAGAGGATCTCGACATGCAGCGGCAGGGTGTTGGTGACGCCGCGAATGTGGCCGGACACCACCGACACGGCGCCGAACTCGCCCATCGCCCGCGCGGTGCAGAGCACCACGCCGTAGATCAGGCCCCATTTGATGTTCGGCAGGGTCACGTGCCAGAACATCTGCCAGCCGTTGGCGCCCAGCAGGCGTGCGGCTTCTTCCTCCTGGGTGCCCTGTTCCTGCATCAGCGGGATCAGTTCACGGGCGACGAAGGGGAAGGTCACGAAGATGGTTGCCAGGACGATGCCGGGCACGGCGAAGATGATCTGGATGTCGCGGTCCTGCAGCCATTCACCGAAGTAACCCTGGGCGCCGAACAGCAGCACGTAGATCAGACCGGCGATGACCGGCGACACCGAGAACGGCAGGTCGATCAGGGTGACCAGCAGGCTCTTGCCGCGGAACTCGTACTTGCTCACGCACCAGGCGGCGGCGACGCCGAACACCAGGTTGAGCGGCACCGAGATGAACACGGCGATCAGCGTCAGTTTCAGCGCGGAGAGGGCGTCCGGCTCGAAGATGGCGGTGAAGAAGGTACCCAGGCCTTCCTTCAGCGCCTCGCTCAAGACCACCAGCAGTGGCAACAGGAGGAAGACAGCAAAGGCCACCCAGGCGGAGGCGATCAGAAGACGGCGACCCAGTGCGCTGCCCCGGCGGGCGGCGTTGGCGGAGGACGCGGCGGTCAGGCTTGCGGAACTCATGGCGTTCTCCTCACGGGGTCTCGATGCGGCGTTGCAGCAGGTTGATCAGCAGCAGCAGGACGAAGGCGACAACCAGCATCAGCACGCCGATGGCGGTGGCGCCCGTGTAGTCGTACTGGTCCAGCTTGACCATGATCAGCAGCGGCAGGATTTCGGTCTTCATCGGCATGTTGCCGGCAATGAAGATCACCGAGCCGTACTCGCCCACGCCACGGGCAAAGGCCAGCGCGAAGCCGGTCAGCCAGGCTGGCAGCAGGGCTGGCACGAGCACGTGGCGGAAAATCTGCAGCGGCTTGGCGCCGAGGCAGGCGGCGGCTTCTTCCACTTCGCGGGGGATGTCGGCCAGTACCGGCTGCACCGTCCGCACCACGAAGGGCAGGGTGACGAAGGTCAGCGCCAGGGTAATGCCGAGCGGGGTGTAGGCGATCTTGAAACCGAGGTCGGTAGCGAACTGGCCCACCAGGCCGGCGGGCGCATAGAGGGCGGTGAGGGCGATACCGGCGACCGCGGTGGGCAGCGCGAAGGGCAGGTCGACCATGGCGTCGATGACCTTGCGGCCGAAGAAGTCGTAACGCACCAGGACCCAGGCCAGCAGCGTGCCGATGATGCCGTTGATCACGGCGGCGGCCAGGGCGGTGCCGAAACTGAGCTTGAGGGCGGCGATCACGCGGGGGGCGCTGATGATGGTCCAGAACTGATCCCAGCTCAGTTGCGTCGTCTTGAGGAACAGGGCACCCAGGGGAATCAGGACCAGCAGGCTGAGATACACCAGGGTGTATCCCAGGGTCAGCCCGAAGCCGGGTATGACCGGGGAGATGCGTCGTGACATGTTCTGTCCTTACTCTGCGTTGGAACGCTTGGTTTTCCGGAACCGACCCCGTCGAGCCGCTTCCAGCAAACAGGCCCGATCCGTGGATCAGGCCTGGTTTTGCTCCCTCCCTGGAGCGCTTTTCGATGGGTTTCGCTCCGCTCTACCCATCCTACGGAACGGGTCTCGTAGGATGGGTAGAGCTTGCGAAACCCATCATCGTTACTGCGCCTGGTAGATCTGGTCGAAGATGCCGCCGTCGTTGAAGAACTTGGGTTGGGCTTCTTTCCAGCCGTTGAAGTCCTTGTCCACGGTCACGAGGTCCAGTTTCGGGAATTGCTTGGCGAACTCGGCCGCGACTTTGTCGTTACGCGGACGGTAGAAGTTCTTCGCCGCGATGCGCTGGCCTTCCTCGCTGTACAGGTACTGCAGGTAGGCTTCGGCGACCTTGCGGGTGCCCTTCTTGTCGACGTTCTTGTCGACCACCGATACCGGCGGCTCGGCCAGGATCGACAGGCTCGGCGCGATGATCTCGAAGTTCTCGCCGCCTTGTTCTTTCAGTGCCAGGAAGGCTTCGTTTTCCCAGGCCAGCAGCACGTCGCCGATCTGGTTGTTGACGAAGGTGATGGTCGAGCCACGGGCGCCGGTGTCCAGAACCGGTACGTGCTTGTACAGCTCCTTCACGTATTCCTGTGCCTTGGCGTCGCTACCGTATTGCTTCTTGGCCCAGGCCCAGGCGGCCAGGAAGTTCCAGCGCGCACCGCCGGAGGTTTTCGGGTTCGGGGTGATGACTTCAACGCCTTCCTTGGTCAGGTCGCCCCAGTCCTTGATGCCCTTGGGGTTGCCCTTGCGTACCAGGAACACGATGGTCGAGGTGTAGGGGGTGCTGTTCTGCGGCAGGCGCGCCTGCCAGTCTGCCGGGATCAGCTTGCCGAGCTTCTGCAGCTCGTCGATGTCGCCGGCCAGGGCCAGGGTCACCACGTCGGCCTTCAGGCCGTCGATCACGGCACGGGCCTGCTTGCCGGAGCCACCGTGGGATTGCTGGATTTTCACGTCGTCGCCGCCTTCAGCCTTCCAGTGTTTGGCAAAGGCAGCGTTGTATTCCTGGTAGAGCTCGCGAGTCGGGTCGTAGGACACGTTGAGCAGTTCGGTGGCGGCGGCAGCCGGGCCGGCGATCAGGGCGCTGGCGAGGGCGGCGAGGGCGAAGCGGCGAATCGACATATCAAGCTCCTGGAAACTGGAATTTTTTTAGGTGTTGGCTAGGGCTGGTTGTTGTGTGTTCGTCGAAACGCCCTCCGGCCGTCCGGTCGGGCCTCAAGCCTCGCGAGGCTTGAATGGAATCTGGTGGATCAGTGGTTGCGCTGGTTGGGTTGCTGCAGACGGAATTTTTCCTTGCGCTCGATCTGCACCACCTGGCCGTTGTGCACGGTGATTTCCACCGAGCCGAAACGCAGGCCATGCAGGGCGGCCTGGATTTCACGCAGGATGCTGGCCTCGTCCTGGCCTTCCACGCTACGAAGAGTTGCGCTCATTATCGTGCTCCTAGAAATGGGGCCCGCGGCGTGGGTCAGGAAGGTGTTCCGCGTGGCGTGGAGCGAATCTTAATCAGGCTCCTAATATTCTTAAAAATACTATTTAAGAATTTTTATATAACCAGAAATAGATTCGGCTCAGACGAGCAGATCGGCGCGCCTGCGGTGGTGGGGGCGGCTGGTGTCGCCACCCTCAAGCGGTTGGCCAGAGGCGCTCCACTTCGCCCACCGGCAGTGGGCGGCTGAACAGGTAGCCCTGGCCGTAATCGCAACCCAGATTGCGGAGGAAACCGGCCTGGGCGTCGGCCTCGATGCCTTCGGCCAGCACACTCAGGCCCAGGCTGTGGCCCAGCGCGGTGACCGCGCTGGCGATGGCGATATCGTTCTGGTCCTCAGGCAGGCCTCGGATGAAGCTCTGGTCGATCTTCAGCTTGTGAACCGGCAGGCGCTTGAGGCGCTGGAGCGAGGAATAGCCCGTCCCGAAGTCGTCGATGGCCAGGCGTACGCCCAGATCGCGCAGTCGGGTGAGCAGGGCCTCGGCAGTGTCCGGGTCTTCCATCACCGCGCTTTCGGTGATTTCCAGCTCCAGGTGTTTCGGGTCCAGGCCGGTGGCGGCCAGCACGCGCGCCACTTCGCCATCCAGCTCGGCGCGGCGGAATAGCCGGCAGGACAGATTCACTGCCATGAAGGACAGCGCATGGCCCTGTTCCAGCCAGCGCTGCATCTGCCGGCAGGCCTGTTCCAGCACCCAGATGTCGATGCTGCCGATCAGCCCGCTCTCCTCGGCTATCGGCAGGAATTCGCCGGGCGGTACCAGGCCGCGCGCGGGGTGCTCCCATCGCACCAGCGCCTCGAAACCGATCAGGCGGCCGTCGGCCAGGCACTGGATGGGCTGGTAGTGAACTCGCATTTCGTCCCGTTCCAGCGCCAGGCGCAGGGCGCTGACCAGCTCGATGCGCTGGCGCGCCTGCTCGGTCAGCTCCTGGCTGTAGAAGGCATAGGAGTCGCGGCCCGAGCTCTTGGCCTTGAACAGCGCCGAGTCGGCGTTGCGCATCACCTGCTCGACGTTGGCGTCGTCATCCGGGAACAGGCTGATGCCGAGGCTGGTGCTGATGAACAGATCGTGGCCGCCCAGGCGGAAGGGCGTCGACAGATCGGCGCGGATGCGCTCGGCCAGTTCCGCCGCCTGGTTGGCCTGGGGGCAGTTGTCCCAAAGCACGCCGAACTCGTCCCCGCCCAGGCGGGCCAGGGTCATGCCGCCTTCCAGCAGGCCCTGCAGGCGCACGCCGACCATCTTCAGCAGCAGGTCGCCCTGGGAGTGGCCAAGGCTTTCGTTGATGTGCTTGAAGTGGTCCAGGTCCAGCAGCAGTACCGCGCCGTGCTGCTTCTCGCGGCGGGTGCGCTCCAGCACCTGCTCGACGCGCTCGGTGAACAGCAGCCGGTTGGGCAGGTTGGTCAGCGGGTCGTGGTGGGCGAGGAAGTCCAGTTCGTGCTGGGAACGTTTGATCGCACTGATGTCGGAGAACACCGCCACGTAATGGGTGAGCTGGCCGTCCTCGTCGTGGATGGCGCGGAGGTTCTGCCACAACGGGTAGATCTCGCCATTCTTGCGCCGGTTCCAGACCTCGCCGCTCCACTCATAGCGGTTTGTCAGCGCATGCCACATGGCCTGGTAGAAGGCTGGGGTGTGGCGCCCGGAACTGAAAATTCGCGGGTTCTTGCCGAGCACTTCGGCTTCCTCGAAGCCGGTGATGCGGGCGAAGGCGCGGTTGACGTGGACGATGCGGCTTTCGGCATCAGTGACCAGCACGCCTTCCTGGGTACTGTCGAAAACCGCGGCGGCCTGGCGCAGGCTGCTCTCGTGGGCACGGCGGGCGTCCAGGTAGTCCTTCAGGTGGCGCAGCTGCAGGCAGGCCAGGGCGAACAGCAGCACACTGGTGACCAGCACGAAGAGCAGCCCCTTGGCGGTCTGTAGCTCGGCCAGATGCTCCGGGTCGTTCACCAGGGCAAGCAGGATGCGGTCGCTGAACAGCACCCAGAGGCTGGCGAGAATGGTGTAGGGGAGCACCAGTTTCAGGGCGCTGAATTTGGAACGCATGGGCGCGGCCTTCCTGGCTGGGGTCACACACGGGGTGCGCATTATAGAAGCAACCGACGACCGGGGGGCTTCTATCTAAAAGACAGGATGGTTTTCTCCGGGGGCTTTGTGATAATCCGAGCCAGATTCGCGCAATAAAGCCCCGATTCACTTCACCCGAGGCAACACCATCCATGTGGTACAACGGTTTTCTTGACCTGTCGCTGTGGCAGCTGGTGGCGGTCACCCTGGTGATGACCCACATCACCATCGTCAGCGTCACCGTCTATCTGCACCGCTACTCGGCGCACCGTTCGCTGGAGCTGCATCCGGCGCTCAAGCATTTCTTCCGCTTCTGGCTGTGGATGACCACCGCCATGAACACCCGCGAGTGGACCGCCATCCACCGCAAGCACCACGCCAAGTGCGAAACCGTCGACGATCCTCACAGCCCGGTGGTCAAGGGCCTGTGGACCGTCCTGCGCACGGGCGCCGAGCTGTACGCGGAAGAGGCCAAGAACGAAGAGACCCTGCGCATCTACGGCAAGAACTGCCCGGATGACTGGATGGAGCGCAATGTCTACAGCCGCTACCCGATTGGCGGCGTGACCCTGATGGCACTGATCGACCTGGCGCTGTTCGGCGCTGGCGGCATCACCATCTGGGCCGTGCAGATGGCCTGGATTCCCGTCTGGGCCGCCGGTGTGATCAATGGCCTGGGCCATGCCATCGGCTACCGCAACTTCGAATGCCGCGACGCTGCCACCAACCTGGTGCCCTGGGGCATCCTCATCGGCGGCGAAGAACTGCACAACAACCATCACACCTATCCGAACTCCGCCAAGCTCTCGGTGAAGAAGTGGGAGTTCGACATGGGTTGGGCCTGGATCAAGCTGTTCAGCTTCCTTGGCCTGGCCAAGGTGCAGCGCGTGGCGCCCATCGCCCATCGCGTCGAAGGCAAGGGCAGCATGGACATGGATACCGCCATGGCCATCCTCAATAACCGTTTCCAGATCATGGCCCAGTACCGCAAGCTGGTGATCGGCCCGCTGGTGAAGCAGGAACTGGCCAAGGCCGACGAGTCCGTCCGCCACCTGTTCCGCCGTGCCAAGCGCCTGCTCTCCCGCGAGACCAGCCTGCTCGACGAAGGCCACCAGGCGCGCATTGCCGCCATGCTGGAGCAGAGCCAGGCCCTCAAGGTGATCTACGAGAAGCGCCTGGCGCTTCAGCAGATCTGGGTCAAGACCAGCGCCAATGGCCACGAGATGCTCGAAGCCATGAAGCAGTGGGTGCACGAGGCCGAGGCCAGCGGCATCCAGTCCCTGCGCGACTTCGCCGAACAGCTGAAGACCTACTCCCTGCGTCCGGCCACAGCAGCCTGACAACGGAAGTGCCCACAAGAAGGCCGGCAGAGATGCCGGCCTTTTTGCTTTCTGGGGCCGGCGAGGGGCTTTTTCTGTGGGAGCGATTTCAATCGCGAGAGGCATTGCAGGCCGAACCGATGGCTCGGTTGGCGAATGAATTCGCCCCTACAAGGCGGGGCTCCGAACTGCCGCGGTGCTGCAGGAAGGGCTCGCTTTCCCGGTGGGGGCGATTTCAATCGCGATGGGCATTGCAGGCCGAACCTGCGGTCCGGTTAGCGAATGAATTCGCCCCCACAAGGCGGGGTTCCGATCTGCTTCGGTGCTGCAGGAAGGGCTCGCGCTTTCTGTAGGGGCAATTTCAATCGCCAAGGGCAGCGCAGCTGCCCCAGGTCGCTCCACCCCGCCATTTCCTGCAGGCAAAAAAAGGCCGCTCATCATGAGCGGCCTGAACAGGACGTCGATAAAGGAGCTGTCACGCATCAACGTCAGGAGGTGGAGAACAGGGAGGGGCGGGGATCAGCTGTCCTGGTGGGCTTCGGACTGCGTCTGCTGATCGGCGCCTTGCTTGGCGATGGCTTTCTGCTGGGCGTCAGCGCGCTGTTCGGCCAGCGCTGCATTGCGTGCAACAAAGGAAGCGGATTCTTCGGCCAGGGTCAGTTGCGAGAAAAACAGGGTAAATACGGCGAAAGCGGCGGCAAAAATCGCATTACGTTGCATAACTTGGAGCCTCTCAGATGGTTCCTTGCGAAACATGGCGCCATCTTAGGGAGGCCCCTGCAGGGGAAAAATAGCGGTTTCAGTGAAGAACTATTTCTCGCGACGCAACAATTTGGAGTTGATCGCCCAGTGCTTCGGATCTTCCAGCAGGGCCTCGTCCTGGGTCAGCAACGGGGGCAGCTCGGCCTTGAGGAATTCCACCCAGGTCTTGATCTTGGCGTCGAGGAAGCGCCGCGACGGGTAGATCGCATAGATGTTGCGCTCACGCAGGCGGTGCTCCGGCAGCAGCCGCAGCAGCTTGCCCTCGCGCATGGGCGGGCAGGCGACGAAGGAGGGCAGCAGGCAGATGCCCATGCCGGCCTGGGCGGCCTTGGCCAGGGACTCGGCGACGTTCACCTGGAAGCTCTCGGCGGGCAGCACGTTGAATTCGCCCTGCTCGCCGTTGAACACCCAGCTGTCCTCATAGAGCGGGTCGAGCAGGCGCAGGTAGCGGTGATGCTGGAGGTCCGTCGGGCCGATGGGGACGCCGTGCTTCTTCAGGTAACCGGGCGCGGCGCAGAGCACGCTGAACATCGGCCCCAGCACCTGGGCCACCATCTGCGAGTCGGGCAGCTCGCGGGCGAAGGTGATGATGACGTCGTGGCCATCTTCCAGCAGGTCGGGGGTTCGCTGGGACAGGGTCAGCTCCACCACCACTTCCGGATAGAGCTCGGAGTAGCGCGCCACCAACGGAGTGAGGTGCTGCAGGCCGAGGCCGGTCATGGTGTGAACGCGCAGACGGCCGTGGGGCTTGAGGTGGGCGCCGCGCGCCTCGGCGGCGGCTTCGTCCACTTCGCCGAGGATCTGCCGGCAGCGCTGCAGGTAGCGTTCGCCCACTTCGGTCAGCGCCAGGCGGCGGGTGGTGCGATGCAGCAGACGGGCCTGGAGCTGCTGCTCCAGCTCCGACACCAGGCGAGACACCTGGGCGGTGGACAGGTCCATGGCCTGGGCGGCGGCGGTGAAGCTGCCGGTGTCTATCACCCGGACGAAAACCCGCATGCTGTGGAGCGTGTCCATTGTTACCCCTCGTGTAAGGCAGCTTCTCGCAATCGCGAGATTATCCACGATTCCCAGATAAATATACTGGCTCCCCAGAGCGGCGAAGGCCGAGGTCTTGCCGTTCCCGTCTTCCCGCCCGCCTTCGCTGCGGGCCCCTTCGAGGTACGCATGACTCCGGATCAAAGATTCGCCCGTCGGGTCCAGGCGGCCATCGTCCTGTTCGTCCTGCTGTTCGCCTACTTCCTGGCGGCGGACCTGTGGATGCCCATCACGCCCCAGGCGCAGCTGACCCGCCCGGTGCTGCGCATCGCTCCACGCGTGGACGGCCAGGTCCTGGATGTCGCCGTCGCCAATAACCAGCACGTCGAGGCCGGTCAGCTGCTGTTCCGCCTCGACCCCGAACCCTTCCGCCTTGCCGTAAGCGCCGCCGAGCTGGCGCTGGAGCAGGCCGGGCAGGACAACCGCCAGCTCGACGCCGCCATTGCCGCGGCCCGCGCCGACCAGACCGCCGCCCAGGCTTCGGCCACCGAGCTGCAGCGTGAGGCCGCGCGCCTCGGTCGCCTTGGTGCAGAGCCAGCACGTGTCGCGCCAGCTATTCGAGCAGACCGAAGCCCAGCGCGAGGCCGCCCAGGCCAAGCTGGCTGCCGCCGGTGCGCGAATTCGCGAGCTGTCGGCCCAGCGCGGCGCCGCCGGTGACGACAACCTGCGCCTGCGCCAGGCCCGCAACGCCCTGGAGCAGGCTCGTCTGCAACTTCAATACAGCGAAGTGCGCGCCGAACGCGCCGGCACCCTGAGCAACCTCCAGCTGTCTCCCGGCGCCTTCCTGCATGCCGGCAACCCGGTGGCCGCCCTGGTGGCGGATGATGCCGACATCAGCGCCGACTTTCGCGAGAAGGCCTTGCGCTACGTGCGCCTGGACGACGGCGCTTCGGTGGTATTCGACGCCCTGCCCGGGCACATCTTCCAGGCCAGGGTCAGCGCCATCGATGCCGGCGTGAAAGAAGGCCAGCTCGATGCCAACGGTGACCTCGCCGCGCCGGCGATCTCCGACCGCTGGGTGCGCGACGCCCAGCGCCAGCGCCTGCACGTCAGCCTCACCGAAGCCTTGCCCCACGCGCTGCCCAGCGGCGCCAAGGCGACGGTCCAGCTCTATCCGCGCGACTCGCACCTGGCGGACCTCTTCGGTCGCCTGCAGATCGCCGTGATCAGCATCCTGCACTACGTGTACTGATGAGCCGCAAGACCGCCCTCACCGAGAACGACCTGCGCCAGTGCCTGCGCCTCGCCGGCGGCGGCACCCTCGGGCTGTTCATCTGCAAGCTGATGGGCTGGGACAACGGCTCGTTCTTCTGCGTCTATCCCATGCTTCTGCTGGGCCTCACGCCGAGCATCAACGCCCACGTCGTCCGCCAGTTCCTCTTGCAGTCGGTGGTGGTCAGCGTCGAAGTGCTGCTGATCTACGGCCTGTTCGGCGACCGACCGCAGTTGATGGCGCCCCTGACCTTCCTGGCGTTCCTCTGGCGCTTCCGTCTGATGGCCCAGGGGCCGCTGTTCATGTTCGGCGCACTGGGCAGCGTGTTCCTGTCCATCCAGCTGCACTTCGCCAGCTACCCGGATACCCACCTCTACGACCTGGTCACCAGCAACCTGGTGGCCGCCGGCCTGACGGTGCTGATCGCCTGGCTGATGTTCTACCTCTTCCCCGACGCCGAGCCGCGCCCGCCCCGGCAGATGCCCGCCAAGGACCTGCCTAGCCAGCGTCACGAGGCCGTGCTCGGCGCCACCATCGCTACCCTGTCGTTCATGGTGTTCCAGAGCTTCGACCTGCGTGACTCGCTGTCGGCCCAGGTGGCGTCGATCCTGGTGCTGTTCCCCATGCACTGGAACGGCATCCGCTTCGCCGGGCGCATCCGCGCCATGGGCACCCTGCTGGGCTGCGCCATCGGCCTGGTGCTGCAACTGGTGCTCTACAGCCACTACGACGTACTGCCGCTGGTGACCCTGATGTACTGGACGGCGGCCTTCTGCTGCGCCCGCATCCATGTGCTGGAAGGCGCCCAGGGCATCGGCTTCGGCGCGTTGACCACCCTGGCCATCGTCTTCGGCCAGTACCTCACGCCGCAGCACGATGTGGTCTATTCCATCGCCTACCGCCTGAGTTCGGTGTGCGTGGCGGTGTTCCTCACCCTGGTGGCGGTGTTCGCCCTGCACCGGTTGCTCAATCGCTTCGCCGCCTTCCGTCATGCCAGCCACGCCTGACCGTCGGTTCTATCGCCGGGAGCACTTTTGCCCGCCTAATCTGTCAAAGGCAGGTCCTTTTAAGGTAGTGGCCGAATGGAAACGTCCCTCGAATCTCCAAGCGAACTGGAAAAACTCACCCTCGCCTTGCTTCACAGCCGTGGCGAGGTGGAGCGGCTGCGCGAACGCGAAACCATCTACAGCAGCCTGTTGGGCAGCGTGAATGCCGTGCTCTGGGCCTTCGACTGGGAGGCCCAGCGGATCATCTACGTCAGCCCCGCCTACGAGACCATGTTCGGCCGCTCGGCAGCCCTGCTGCTGGCGGACTACAACGAGTGGCGCAACTGCATCTACCCGGACGACCTGGAGTACGCCGCGCAGAGCTTCGCCGACGTGCTGGAGAAGGGCGCCATCGAGGCGCGCGAGTACCGCATCATCCGCGCCGACGGCCAGCTCCGCTGGATCAGCGACAAGTGCTTCATCAGCCAGCGTGGCGGGCAAGGGCATCCGACCATCGTCGTCGGCATTGCCGAAGACATCACCGAGAAGAAACAGCTGGAAGGTGAACTGCACCGCCTGGCCACCACCGACGTGCTGACCATGAGCAGCAACCGTCGGCACTTCTTCGAATGCGCCCAGCGCGAGTTCGAGCACTCCGTGCAGTTCGGCAGCCCGTTGGCGTTCATCCTGCTGGACGTCGATGACTTCAAGAAGATCAACGACACCCACGGCCACCAGATGGGCGACCAGGTGCTGCAGCGCATCGCCCAGTGCGGCGCCAACACGCTGCGCCGGGGCGACCTGTTCGGCCGCATCGGTGGCGAGGAATTCGCCGCGCTGCTGCCCGGCTGCCCGCCTGACCTGGCGTTGCAGATCGCCGAACGCCTGCAACGGGAAGTGCACCGCCTGCTCTTCAACGTCG
This sequence comes from Pseudomonas sp. BN411, assembly GCF_029871235.1. Taxonomy (GTDB): domain Bacteria; phylum Pseudomonadota; class Gammaproteobacteria; order Pseudomonadales; family Pseudomonadaceae; genus Metapseudomonas. The sequence goes on along the minus strand of NZ_SSOM01000034.1, from coordinate 5,842 downwards.
ACGGTACGAGCTTCGGCATCACCGTCAGCCAGGGCCTGGCCAACCTGCGCGACGACGGCAACCTCGACAGCCTTTACGCCCGCGCCGACGCCGCGATGTACCAGGCCAAGCGCAGTGGGAAGGACCAGATCGTCCTCGCCGATTGATCGTGCAGCGAAGCCCAACGCGGTGCGGGGAATCGTTGGGCTTCGCGTAGCTCAGCCGCAACCTACGGTTATTGCGAGGCTCCATCGGCCCAATCAACGATGCGCTTTTCCATAGGTTGGGCAGAGCGCAGCGAAGCCCAACGTTTCCGCGAGGGGACGCCGATCAGAGCGCAATGAACTCCGGCCGCACCCCCTCCACCCGCTGCAGAACCGGCGGCAGATAGTCGCCATCCCCCGTGAGCTGATGCAGCAATTGCTCCCGCAGCCTGTGGAAATCCGCCCCCGTGCGCTGCCGTGGATGGGGCAGGCCGATCTCCACCACTGACTTGATCCGCCCGGGTCTCGGCGCCATGACCACCACCCGGTCGGCCAGGTAGATGGCCTCCTCGGCATCGTGGGTGACCAGCAGGGTGGTGATGCCGGAGCGTTCGCGGATGGCCAGCAGCTCGTCCTGCAATTGCTGGCGGGTCAGCGCATCGAGGGCGCCGAAAGGCTCGTCGAGCAACAGGATGCGCGGACTGGCCACCAGACCGCGAGCGATCGCCACGCGCTGCGCCATGCCACCGGAAAGCTGGTGCGGGTAGGCCGACTCGAACCCCTTCAGTCCCACCAGTTGTACGAACTCGTGCACTCGCCGGGCTCGCTCGCCCTGGGTGAGTTTCTCGTTCACCAGCCCCAGGCCGATGTTCTGCGCCACCGTCAGCCAGGGGAACAACCGGTGCTCCTGGAACACGATGCCGCGCTCGCCGCCAATGCCCGAGACCGGCGCGCCGTCTACGCGGATTTCACCGCTGAATTCCGTGTCCAGTCCTACCAGCAGGCGCAGCAGGGTGGACTTGCCGCAACCGCTGGAGCCGACGATGGCGATGAACTCGCCCTCGTTGATCGCCAGGCTGAAATCCTGGATGGCCTCGAAGGCCTGGCCATCGACCGAGAAGACCTTGCCCACCCGATCGAAGCTGACCAGGGGCGCAATGGCGTGGGGCTGGTTGGCCGCTTCCCGGGCCGAGGGATTGAAAGCATTCATGCGTGTCTCCAGCGCGTCGCGCGCGTTTCGATGCGTTGTCCGAGGGCGCCGAGCAGGGCGCCGACCAGGCCTACCAGCACCATGGCGGCCATGACCTGATCCATGCGGAACAGCTGCTGCGCGCCGAGCATCAGGCTGGCGATGCCGCCATCGGACGGCATGAAGTACTCGGCGCCGATGGTGCCCAGCCAGGCATAGATCAGCGCCAGGCGCAGGCCAGCGAATATCGCCGGGGCCGCGCCGGGCAGCACCAGCAGGAGCAGGCGTTTGCCCAGGTTCAGGCGCAGCGCACGAGCGGCTTCCTCCAGTTGTGGTGACAGGCCGGCGATGCCGCGCTGGGTGGCGATGAACAGCGGGAAGAAGGCCGCCAGGCTGACGAACACCACCTTGGCCGCTTCGCCCAGGCCGAACCAGGCGGTGAGCAGCGGCACCCAGGCGAACAGGGCCACCTGGCGCAGCGCCGACAGGCTCGGCCCCAGCAGGCGTTCGGCTCGGACCGAGAGTCCCAGCAGCAGGCCCAGCAGGAAACCTGCGCCTCCGCCGACGGCCAGACCGGCCAGGGTGCGTTGCAGGCTGAGCTGCATGGCGTGGGGCAGGGAGCCATCGTTGAAGCCGTCCGCCAGACTGCGCGCCACGTCCAGCGGCGAGGCGAGGATGTTGCGGTCGACCCAGCCGAGGCTGCTGCTGGTTTGCCAGATTGTCAGCAGCGCGAGGGGCAGCAGGGCGCCTTGCAGACGTCGCCAGCCACTGGCGGCATGACGCCGGCGCTGCTCGCCAGTGGCTGGCTGCGGCCAATGCAGCAGGTGCAGTTCCACTACGCCAAAGCTGCGGTCCATCAGCGCCCCGACCAGGCCGATGAGCAGGATGCAGAGGAACACCAGATCGAGCATGAACAGCTGGCGGCCCCAGACCATCAGGTAGCCCAGGCCTTCGCTGGAAGCCAGCAGCTCCACCGCCAGCAGCGAGGTCCAGCCGGTGGCCAGGGCCAGGCGCAAGCCGGCGAGGAAGGCAGGCAGGGCGGCAGGCAACAGCAGGCGCAGGAACAGCAGGTGCCGGGGCAGGCGCAGGACCGCGGCGGCCTCGCGCAGCTTGGGCTGGGCATCGCGCACGCCTACCAGGGTATGCAGGGTTACCGGGACCACGACCGCCTTGATCAGCACCACCAGCTTGAGCAGTTCGCCGATGCCGAAAAACAGCATGAACAGCGGAATCCAGGCCAGTGTGGGGATCTGCGCCAGGGCCACGAAGGTCGGATACACCAGTGCCTCGGCGCGTTTCGAAGCGCCCAGCCAGGTGCCCAGCAACAGGCCGCCGGCGACACCCGCCAGTAGGCCCCAGAACAGCCGCTGCAGGCTTATCCACAGGTGGCTCCAGAGTTCGCCGGAGCCGAATTCCACGGCGCTCTGCCAGACCAGTGCGGGCGCCGGCAGGATCTGCTCGCTCATCCAGTGGAAGCGGCTCGCAAGCACCCAGAGCAGGGCCAGGCCAAGGGGCAGCAGCCAGGGCAGAAGGGCATCGGCATGACCGCGCAGCCAGCCCGGTGGGGCAAGCGCAGCGGGCGCCCAGGTCAGGGTTCGGCTCATTTCCATCTCCCGAACGGTAGTTCTTGATTTATTCGTTTATGGAATAAAAACAAGTTAATTAATGACTGACTTGGATAAAAACACGCTGATTCAGCGCCGGGAAGGCGCCGGCCGATGCCTTCTGCTCATATTTTTTATGCCTTTGCTGCATGCCCCATCGCAGGCCGCGCCGCGCTTCGCTTAGGCCGTTCAGTTACTAAAAAATGAATTTTTAATATTTGTTTGGCCTATGAACTCGCGCCTAGCTTCCGCTCCACAGCGCCGGTGATTGCCGGCGGCAGCCAGCCAAGGAGCGCGCCAGCATGAAAACCCTGCTCAACCATGTCCTCGGAGCCTTTGCCTCTCCATTGCTGATCGGTCTGCTCGGGGCCTTTCCGCTGGCCGCCCAGGCCACCTCGGCCCAGCCCGAATCCATCCGCATCGCCGTGCCCGACCTCAGCGCCGGCAGTGGGCACAGTGGTGGCGGCGTGGTTGACGTCCTGCGTGAGCGGAAGCTCTTCGAGCAGGAGTTCGCCAAGGACGGTATCCGCATCGACTGGCGCTTCTTCAAGGGCGCCGGCCCGGTGATCAACGAAGCCCTGGCCAACGGCCAGGTGGACTTCGCCTACCTCGGCGACCTGGCGGCCATCGTCGGCAAGGCCAACGGCCTGGATACCCGGGTGGTCAGCGCCAATACCCGTGGCGTGAAGAGTTACCTCGGCGTGGTACCGGGCTCCGGCATCAAGACCCTGCAGGACCTCAAGGGCAAACGCGTCGCCGTGTTCCGTGGCACTGCCCTCCAGCTGTCCTTCGCCAGCGCCCTGGCCAGCCAGGGCCTCAGCGAGCGCGACCTGAAAGTGATCAACCTCGACTTCAATGCTGCCGGCGCGGCCCTGGCGGCCAAGCAGATCGACGCGACCTGGGGCCTCTCCAACCTGATCGCCCTGCGCGAGCGCGGCCTCGCGGAACTGCCGCTGAGTTCCCGCGACCTCGACGGCGCCGGTAGCACCCAGGCTGTGCTGGTGGCCACCGGTGACTTCATCCGAAATTACCCGGATGTGGTGGGTCGCCTGGTAAAGGCCCAACAGCAGGCGGTGAGCTGGCTGCGTGACGACGCCAACAAGGATGCCTACGTGGAGCTGGTATCGCGCCTGTCCAGCTACCCGCCGGCGATTCTTCGGAACGACCTGGCCCAGGAGAATTTCAGCCGGTACTTCGATCCGCGCCTGGACGCCGAATTCATCGGCCTGCTTCAGCAGGGTGTGGACCTGGCGGCCAAGGAACGCCTGATCCGCCGGGGATTCCAGGTGAGCGAATGGGTGGACCCGCGTTTCATCGACGCGGCCTTGCAGGGGCCAGGACAGGCCTCGCGTTGACAGGGAAGTCCTGGACAGGAGGTCGCTGACAGGGAGTCATGAGAGCCGCCGAAAGGCGGCTTTTTTTATCCACAGGACATCGCGAATGAATTCGTTCCCACAGGTGAGGCATGCACTAGGCGGGATGCTTGCACGGATGGCTCCCTCTCCCTCTGGGGCGAAGGGCGGGGTTGGGGCGAGGGAAATGTCAGGTTTGCTGGGCGTTGATCAGGCAGACCTGCGGTCTGCTCAGCGATTGAAATCGCCCCCACAGGGAGCGCATCAGCCCGAAGGCCCGCACGGATAGCCCCCTCTCCCTCTGGGAGAGGGTTGGGGTGAGGGAAATGTAGGTTCTGCACCTGCCAGATCGCCCGCACGGACCGCCCCCTCTCCTCTTCAGGGAGAGGGCTGGGGTGAGGGCATGGGCGAGCCCCTTGAAACACAGGACACCGTTTCCCCCTTACCATAAGGGATAGGCAAACGACTGTGTTTATGACTACCAGCAAAGACAAAACCATCGAAGTGCTCGGCCAGGAGCGGCGCCGCCGTTGGAGTGCCGAGGAGAAGCTGGCCATGGTGCGCGAAAGTTTCGAACCCGGGCAAAGCGTCTCGGTGGTGGCCCGGCGCAATGGCATCAATCCCAACCAATTGTTCCACTGGCGCAAGCTCTATCAGGACGGCAGCCTGTCGGCGGTCAGTGCCGGTGAGGCCGTGGTGCCGGCCTCTGAGTTGGCCGACGCGCTGAAACAGATCCGCGAGCTGCAACGGATGCTGGGCAAGAAGACCATGGAGGCCGAGATCCTCAAGGAAGCGGTGGAGATCGCTCGCTCGCGAAAATGGCTTGCGCACTCACCCTTGTTGCCGGGGGACGACCAGTGAAAGCGGTCAGTGAAAGTCTCGGTGTAGCGCGCTCGCAATTGACGGCTCGACTCAAACAGCCCGCTCCAGGGCCGCAGCCGCGTCGGCGCCGGGCGCTCAACGATGGAGTCCTGGTCGAACAGATCAAGCAGGCAGTCGGCACGTTGCCCAGCTATGGCTATCGGCGGGTGTGGGGGCTGTTGCGTCGACAGCATGAGCAACAGGCCCTGCCACCGGTCAACGTGAAGCGGATTTACCGGGTCATGCGTGACCACGATCTGTTGCTGGAGCGCCGGCGCAAACAGCCGGGCGTGGCACGGCGTCACGAAGGTCGTGTCGCGGTGGACACGAGCAACACCCGCTGGTGTTCGGATGGCTTCGAGTTCCGCTGCGAGGATGGTGACAAACTGCGTGTGACCTTCGCCCTGGACTGCTGTGATCGCGAAGCCATCAGCTGGGTGGCCAGCCCAAACGGCTACAGCGGCGACGATGTCCGCGACGTGATGCTGGAAGCTGTTGAACAACGCTTCGGTGGCGAACTGCCCGCATCGCCGGTGCAATGGCTGAGCGATAACGGCTCGGCTTATACCGCCGAACAGACCCGAGCCTTTGCCCGACAGATCGGCCTGCTGCCCCTGACCACCCCAGTGTGCAGCCCGCAGAGCAATGGCATGGCGGAGAGCTTCGTGAAGACCATGAAGCGTGACTACATCCACCACATGCCCAAGCCTGATCGAGCGACGGCCCTGCATAATCTGGCCATCGCCTTTGAGCATTACAACGAGGAACATCCGCACAGCGCATTGAACTACCGCTCACCACGAGAGTTCAGGCGCTTGGCTGAGGCATCAACTTAACGGGGTGCCGGTGTCCGGTTTGATAGGGGCAAGTCCA
>NZ_SSOM01000033.1 GCF_029871235.1 Pseudomonas sp. BN411 | reverse complement strand
CTTGCCCCTGCATCCGGGTCCGGCTTCGCCGGACTTCCCTCGCTCCATCATTGCGCCGGGGGCACGGCGAGAGGGGCCATCCATGGCCCCACACGCCTCTCGCGGCATCCATGCCGCTCGTCCCCCTCTGCAACGATTCCGCTCGGCCTGCTGACGGGGCGTAGTCGCCACCCCACCTATTTCGCTCAATTTCAGGCGGTGTATGGGCTTCAGGATGACTTGTCCCTCGCCGTCGCGAGTCACCCCTCTCTCTCTGGGAGAGGGGCGGGAGTGAGGGTTGTGTCAGGCCAGCGCGGAAGCCTGGAAGTACGTAGGGTGGATGACGCTCTTTTCATCCACCAGCGAGGCCCGCCGGGCTCCATCTGGTCGACGAAAAGGCGCCGTCCACCCCACGCAATCAATACCCCCTGAACTTTGCCCGTTCCTGCGCTTCTACCGGGATATGCATCCGTCAATGCGAGGGAGCCGTCATGATCGTGAGCATCGACCTGGACCGTGGCCTGTGCAGCCTGCTGCTCAACAGCCAGTTGGTCGAACTGCCTATTCACCAGGTGGTCGTCGACACCGACGAAGCCCTCGACGCACCGGTGATCCACTGCGTGGATGGCGACGCGGTGATCAGCGAGGTCCAGGCGCAGATGCTGATCGGCATCGGCGCCAGGGACGCGCGCAAATAGCCGTCCGGCAACTGCGGGAAGAAAGGCTGAACGAAGCGGCACAGCTGCGGCTCCAATATTCATGAGCCCTGACCCTTTCACGAGGTGCAGCATGAGTAGCGAGCGAAGAAGCGGTGTGTCCGGTAACGAGAAGAAAGTCCAGGACGACTTCCCGCGCTGGCTGATCGACCCCGATTGCGTCGACCTGGAGCTGGAGCGTGACCCTGACGATCCGCTGTTCGACACCACCCTGGATGACGCGGAGGCCTTCCGGCATTCCCACCGGGGGTGAACGAGAACCGTTTTTAGATGTGGCGTTGTCGAAATGTCTGATGGCAGAATGAAATCAAGCGACATGGACGTCACCCATTTCTCCCGGCCAGGAGCAGGCCGCCCACCCTAAAGTTCTCTCCGGGATTCCCGACACAAGAGGGGAGCCGCCGAGAACTGCGGCTGTACCCATACCTCGAACGGAATCCCCTTCATGCTGCTGCGCAACGTCAGTCTGCAGACGAAGATCCTGCTGGCCTTCACCCTGGTGAACCTGATCAGCATCGGGACCTTCATCAGCTACGCCCAATACGTCAAATCCATCGACATCCGCGCACAGATGGACAACCGCCTGCGTGCCGCCGCCCATGCGGTACCGCGACTGCTGGGGAGCGACTACCTGGACCGTGCCCGCAATGCAGAAGGGCTGAAGGACGGCGAGTACCTGGCACAGGTGAGCAACCTGGGCGAGTACGCCGCCGAGGTGGACCTCAAGTTCGCCTACACCATGACGGTGGATAGCGCCGGCCAGGTGTTCTACCTCTCCGACGGTGCCAGCGCCTCGGACATCGCCGGGGACAACTACGCCAAGCACCTGGAGCACTATGCGGACGCGAGTCCGGCGGTGATCGCGGCGGCCCGCAGCGGCAAGGCGCAGTTCGATGAATACACCGACAGCTACGGCACCTTCCGTTCCATCTTCCTGCCATTGCACACCGCCAGCGGCCAGCCCTTCGTGGTGGGCGTCGACGTCACCCTCGACAGCCTGAACCAGGCCATCACCGACAGCCTGAAGAGTCTCCTGCTGATCGGCGCCGTGACCCTGGCCATCGGCCTGCTGCTGTCCTGGCTGGCCACGCGGATGCTGGTGCACGCCATCCGCCGGCTCACCGGCCAGCTCAACCACATCGCCGACAGCCGCGACCTGTCCCGGCCGCTGACGGTGCTCAGCGGCGACGAACTGGGGCAGATGGGTTCGCGCCTGTCCGGCCTGCTGCAGGACCTGCGCCAGACCCTGTCCGGCGCGTCGGGCATGGCCGACAGCAACCAGCAACTGGCCGACACCTTCCTGCTCCGTGCCGACGACATCACCCGGCAGATCCAGCAGGCGGCCCGGCAGTTGGCCGACGTGGACCAGCATGGCCAGTCCATCCGCCAGGCGGCGGGGCATTCGTCCAACCTGGCCGGCGCCGTGCGGGACAACCTGGAGCGTGCCAGCGGTGAACTGAGCCGCGCTCACCAGGAACTGCAACGGCTGATCGGCGATGTGCACGGCAGCACCTCGGCCAACGTCGAGCTGGCGTCCGACCTGGACGGCCTGAGCCGCGAGGCCGAGCAGATCGGCAAGGTGCTGCAGATGATCGCGGGCATTTCCGAACAGACCAACCTGCTGGCCCTCAACGCCGCCATCGAGGCAGCCCGGGCCGGTGAGGCGGGGCGTGGCTTCGCTGTGGTGGCCGACGAGGTGCGCAAGCTGGCCGGCCAGACCCAGAGCGTGCTGGCCGATGCTCACGGCGTGATCGACCAGGTCACCCAGGCCATCCGCCAGATCGCCCAGCGCATGGGCAGCACGGCGGAGCGTTCGCGGGCCCTGGCCGGTGACGCCGACGAAGCGCTGGAAGCCCTCGACGGCCTGGTGCAGCAGATGGGGCAGGTGAGCGGAAACGTGGACCAGGCCCTGGCCAGCAGCGAGGAAATCCAGCACGCCGTGGCCGACATGTCCGGCCGTCTGGGTGGTATGCGCGATGCCTTCGAGCACACCCGCCAGGATGTGGACGCCATCAACCGTTCCGCCGCCGAACTGGGCGATACCGCACGGGCCCTGAAGTCCGGCTTGGGCGTCTTCCGCACCTGATCCGCTGTATGCAGGCGCCAACTCGCTTCGCGGACCAGCTCGCCAAGGGCCGCGCAGCGGCCCCGTAGGGTGGAAATCGCTCTTCATTTCCACCATTGGCGTCCAGCCCTGCACCGCGGTGGTGGATGAAAAGAGTGTCATCCACCCTACACATCGGTCGACTCCGTGCCTCGCTGAACCCTGACCCGTAGGGTGGAAATCGCTCTTCATTTCCACCATTGGCGTCCAGCCCCGCACCGTGGTCGTGGATGAAAAGAGCGTCATCCACCCTACACATCGGTCGACTCCGTGCCTCGCCCTGTGGGGGCGAATTCATTCGCCAAAGGCCGCGCAGCGGCCCCCTCCATCCCATGCACTCCCGGCATTGAAAATATAGGAACAAGGCATTTGTCCCGGTCCTGGGGCTGGTTTTAAATGCAGGCTCTTATTCCGTAATTGACTTTTAAAAAATGAAATTAGATTCAAACGGAATAATGATATGACCTTGCACCCAGGGGGGAGCCCATGAGCAGAACCGCCGCAATGCCCGTCCCGCGCCATCCCGAGCGCCGCTGTCGCTGACCGCGCGCCACGCCGGATTCCCGTAACCGCCAGCCCCATTCACCGTCGCGCCGAACGCGCGATGCGGCCCCCTCTTGCCCGGGCCTTTGCACAGGAACATCGTCCATGCCGTACCGTCGTCTTGCCCGCGTCGCCAGGCCCTTGGCCTTGCAACGCCTGACTACCCCCGAATACGCCCTGACCCTGTTGCTCGCCCTGGGCGGCCTGGCCGCGCCAGCCCATGCCGAGGACGCTGCCGCCAAGCCCGCCGCCAAGGAGGACACGGCGCTGGAGAAAGTCACCGTCACCGCCCGCCGTCGTGAGGAAGACGTGCAGGAAGTGCCGACGCCCATCACCACCCTGAGTGGCGACAGCCTCGAGGCGCAGAAGGTCTACAAGGTGCAGGACCTGCAGCAGGTGCTGCCCAGCGTCAACGTCGCCTATATCCATGCGCGCCAGTCCAGCGTTGCGGTGCGCGGCATCGGCAACAACCCGGCGAGCGATGGCCTGGAAGGCAGCGCCGGCATCTATCTGGACAACATCTACCTCGGCCGTCCGGGCATGGCAGTGTTCGACCTGCTCGACGTGGAGCAACTGGAACTGCTGCGCGGCCCCCAAGGCACGCTGTTCGGCAAGAACACCACGGCGGGCGTGATCAACATCAGCACCCGCAAGCCCACCTTCACCCCGGAGCGAAACCTGCAACTGTCCGGTGGCGAGCGCGGCTACTTCCAGGGCAAGGGCACGGTGTCCGGGGCGCTGACCGAGTCCGTCGCCGGGCGCCTGTCGTTCTACCGCACCCGTGAGGATGGCTACATCGACAACCAGCACGACGGCCGCACCTTCGTCGGCGGTGAACGCGAGGGCGCGCGCGGGCAGTTGCTGTTCGAGCCGAACGAAGACTTCAGCCTGCGCTGGATCACCGACTACAACCAGGAGGACTCCACCAACGGCGTGTGGGCCCTGTATGGCGTGTCGGACCGCTTCCGCCAGCGTGCCGCGCTGATCGGCGCCAACCCGCAGCTCGATGTGAAGAAGCGTGAGGTGAACATCGACTCCGTGCAGTCGGTGAATGTCTGGCAGGGCGGCTCGTCAATCGAGGCCAACTGGAACCTGGACAGCGGCTACACCTTCACCTCCATCAGCGGCTACCGCTACTGGCACTTCGTGCCGCACAACGATGCCGACCTCACCGACGTCTCGGCGATCATCGACAGCGGGGTCGAAGTCCACGACCGGCAGTTCTCCCAGGAATTCCGCCTGGCCTCGCCCACCGGCGGCGCGTTCGACTACGTGGTGGGCGCCTACCTGTTCAACCAGAACCTCGGCAACAACACGCGCACCCAGTACGGCCCCTTCGCCGACCTGTACCTCACCGGGGTGAACCGCAACCTCCTGAACAACGTCTCCACCCAGACCAACGGCAAGATCGAGACCGACAGCTTCGCCCTGTTCGGCCAGGGCAACTGGCACATCACCGACCGCCTGGACTTCACCTTCGGCCTGCGCGGCACCTACGAAGAGAAGCAGGCGCGCCTGCACCGCTTCGCCCCGGTGGGCGGCGCGCCCCTGACCGGGCCGCTGGCTGCCGCACGGCAGGCGCAGCTGGGGGCACTGGATACCGGTGACTTCGGCCTGCACAACGCAGCGCCGTCCGGGCTGCTGAGCCTCAGCTACAAGATCAGCGACGGACTGCTCGGCTACGCCAGCCTGGCCCACGGCGAGAAGTCCGGCGGGGTGAACCTGGTGGCGCCGGTGGCGGGGCTGGGAAGCGACTCGCTGATCGTCGGCCCCGAGCGCGCCAACGACGCTGAGCTGGGCTTCAAGAGCACCCTCGACGATGGTCGTCTGCTGCTCAACGCGAATATCTACTGGACCGGTATCCACGGCTACCAGGCGACGACCCTGACCACCACGGCGGCATCGCTGACCCCCGTGTCGGTGCTGGCCAACGCCGGCAGCGTGCGCTCCCGGGGCGTCGAGTTCGAGTCCACCTGGCGACCGCTGCGCGGCCTGACCCTGAACTTCAACGGTTCGTTCAACGACGTCACCTACCTGAGCTTCAAGGACGCGCCGTGCCCCGGCGAGATCAACACCGTGACCCCCACCGCCAAGTGCGACCTCACTGGTGAACGGGTGGTGGGCGCCTCGCGCTGGATCGGCAACGTCAACGGCGAATACACCTGGCAGACCGGCAGCGGCCTGCGCCCCTACGTCAACGCCAGCTACTCCTACCGCTCCGAGGCCGCAGGCACGCTGGACAACTCCGAGCTTTCGAAGATCGACGGCTACGGCCTGGCGAACTTCGCCGCCGGCGTCCGCGCCGACCTCGGCGACGGCCTGCTGGACACCTCGCTCTGGGTGCGCAACGCCTTCGACAAGGACTACTACCTGACCGCGTTCGCCTTCAGCAACGGCGCCTACACCGCCTCGGTGGGCCAGCCGCGCACCGCCGGCCTGACCCTGCGCTACGACTTCTGATTCACCAACGGACTGATACGGGAGAACCTCATGAGCAGCACAGTCACTGCCCTGCGCCAGCCCCTCGACGGGCTGCGCATCGAACCCCTGGCCGCACCCCTGGGAGCCGAAATCCACGGCCTGGATGGCCGGCGTGATCTGACCCCGGCGCAGATCCTCGCCCTCAAGCAGGCCCTGCGCGACCACCACATCCTGATCTTCAAGAACCAGGAACTGGATGACGCGCAGTACCTGCGCTTCACCTCCTGGTTCGGTTCGGTGTTCCAGCCCCATCCGGATTACCTGGTGCTGTCCTCGGGCACCGATGGCAAGGCGCCGGACATCGTCAAGGTGGCCAATACCGAAGACGGTGAGCTGAGCAACATCGCCCTGCCGGCCCACAGCGACCATCACTGGACGCCGACGCCCTCGGCAGGCTCGCTGCTCTACGCGCTGGAAGTACCGGAGGAGGGCGGTGAAACCACCTGGACCAACCTGGCCCTGGCCTACAACGCGCTGGATGAAAATACCCGTCGCGAGATCGATGGCCTCAAGCTGATCAACTACAACCCTTTCGTGCGGCTGCGTGACGGCTACAACCTCGGCATCACCTACCGCACGCCGGACATCGACCCCATCCAGGGCACCGAGCACCCGCTGGTGCGCACCCATCCGGAAAGCGGCAGGCGGCTGCTTTACCTCGGCGTGCATACCGAGGTGGAGATTCCCGGTTATGCGCCGGAGAAGGGCATCGAGTTGATCGGTCGCTTGCGCGAGCACCTGAAAGACCCGCGCTTCGCCTACACCCATCGCTGGGAAGTGGGCGACATCGTGTACTGGGACAACCAGGCTACCCTTCATGCCCGCAACGGCTTCCCGGCGACCCAGCGCCGCCGCCTGAAACGCATCAGCCTGGCCGGCAGCCGGCCCTTCTGAGGAGAGATCGACCATGACTACCTTGTTCATCGCCCCCGGCGCCTGCTCGCTGGCTTCCCATATCGCCGTGCGCGAACTAGCGCTGCCGATCCAGATCGAAAAGGTCGCCCTGCGTGTCCCTGATTCGCCCATTCACGCGATCAACCCCCTGGGCCGGGTGCCGGCGCTGCAACTGGATGAAGGCACCGTGCTGACCGAGAACAGCGCCATCCTGCCGTTCCTTGCCGACCAGGCGCCGGGCACCGCGCTGTTCGCCCCGACCGGCAGCGTCGAACGCGCGCAGGTCCAGGGCTGGCTGGGCTACCTGTCGGCGGAGGTTCATACCGCCGCCTTCCGTCCGCTCAACCGCCCCGAGCGCTACTCGGCCGATGAAGCTGCGCACCCCGGTATCCGCGAGCAGGCACGGGTGCAATTGCTGAAAGCGTTCGAGCACATCGAGCGGCACCTCGAAGGCCGGCAGTGGCTGGTGGGCGAGCGCTTCACCCTGGCGGACATCTACCTCGGCGTCTTCGCCACCTGGCTGACCCGCCTGGGCGCTCCTTTCGACGGCCTGACCAATATCGCCCGCCTGCGGCAGCAGTGGCTGGCCCGCCCGGCCGTGCAGGAGGCCCTGAAGGCCGAGGGGCTGATCCAGGGCTGAGCACAAGGCCGACCTCTGTAGCTTGGTCTGGTCGGTAGGGTGCGCCGCGCGCACCGTCGGAGTTTGTGATCGCGACCAGCGTTCATCTGACGCCGAATCGGTGCGCATGGCGCACCCTACGGGGCCGGCCCTCGCTCCGAAATACTTCGGTAGGGTGCGCCGCGCGCACCAGCGGAGTTTGTGGTCGCAACCATTGTTCATCTGACGCCGAATCGGTGCGCATGGCGCACCCTACGGGGGCGGTTTCGTCCTGGAAGATTGCTGAATAAAGATCACAAGCTCATGCAATTTTCTTGGGATTATCACAAGAGTCCGCCAGCCATACAGTGAACGCAACTCGAACAGAAAGCCCGCGCGGTGCGGGCTCCCACACAGGAGAGTTGCTATGCGTACCTGGTTCATTACTGGAGCTTCCCGTGGTTTCGGCGCCCTCATCGCAGCACAGGCCCTGGCGGCCGGTGATGCGGTAATCGCTACCGCCCGTAAGCCGGAAGACGTCGTTGCCCGCCTGGGTGACCATCCCAACCTGCTGGCCGTGCGCCTGGACGTGACCCGCGAAAGCGAGGCCCATGAGGCGGTGGCCGAGGGCATCAAGCGCTTCGGCCGCATCGACGTGCTGCTCAACAACGCCGGCTACGGCATCCTCGGTGCGGTGGAGGAAACCAGTGTGCAGGAAGTGGAGCGCATCTACGCCACCAACGTCTTCGGCCTGCTCAACGTCACCCGCGCCGTGTTGCCGCACATGCGCCGCCAGCGTTCCGGCCACGTCATCAACATCTCCTCCCTGGGCGGCTACCAGTCCTACTACGGCTGGGGTGTTTACGGCTCCACCAAGTTCGCCGTGGAAGGCATCAGCGAAGCGCTGCACCAGGAACTGGCGCCGCTGGGTGTGAAGGTCACGGTGGTGGAGCCGGGCTTCTTCCGCACCGACTTCCTCGATGAGCAATCCCTGGTGAAGACCGCCCTGGAGCTGGCGGACTACGACGAAACCGTGGGCGCCATGCGCCGCTTCGCCGAGGGTGCCAACCATGCCCAGCCGGGTGACCCGAGCAAGTTCGCTGGCGCCATCCTGACGCTGGTGAACGCCGCCAACCCACCGCAGCGCCTCGCCCTGGGCAGCGACGCGGTGCAGCGAATCGCCGACAAGCACAGTCTGGTGGAAGGCGAAGTGGCAGCCTGGAAGGAGCTGTCGCTGTCCACTGACCTCGAGGTTTGATGCGGGACCTGCAGCAAGAAAGACGAAGCCCCTGGAGATCGATCGGTCTTCAGGGGCTTCGTGCATTTGGCCAGCGGGGCATCGGTAGGAGGCGCGCTGTAATCGGCGCGCATGGCGCACCCTACGGATGAGTTGAGGCACCATCTGGAGGCCGCGTCAGCGTGCCAACTCACGGCGAAAATTCGCCCGTTCGTCGGGTCAGGAGATCCGATGGCCGCTTATCCCGGCAACTCAACGTGACGTCCGAAGCTGCTGGCAAACTGCCCCGTCTCCCCCCTATACAACAAGGGCAATCCGTCCGCGCGACCCCGCCAGACGAGTCCATCTGTCAGGGGGTGAAAAATGTAAATGCAATCCCGCACTCAACCGATACGCGTGATGCTGATCGATTGTCGTCCCCTCGTCCTGATGGGCCTCCACGACTTGATCAATGCCAGAAAACCACGGATGGAAGTGTGCGGCCAGGCCAGTACCTATGCCCACGCGCTGGATCGTGCCGATCAGCTGCGCCCGAATGTCATTTTCTTCAGCTTCTTCCCGGATGCCCTCGACCCGCTGGACGTCATCTCGCTGCTCACCCGCGGAGACGAGATGAAGGTACTGCTGCTCAAGGGGCTGTACGAGGCCGTTCCCGTTGCCCGGGCGATTGACGCCGGTGCCCGAGGCGTTGTGCTGGCGGAGGACCCGACGGAGTCGATCATCCGCGCCATCATCAAGGTCCACCACCGCGACATCGGGTTGGACAGGGCCTGGGCCGGCGGACTATCCAGCTATTCCGCAGCTGGGCAGGTTCGCGTGAATGCAGACCCGGAACGCGCGAGGTACTCGCAGCTGACGTTGCGCGAAAGGGAGCTGATTCGCGCCATCGTCGGCGACCCGTCCGCCAAGTACATGTGCATCGCCGCGCGCCTGGGCATCAGTGAGCACACGGTGCATAACCACCTCAGCAACATCTATCACAAGCTGAACCTCATCAATCGCGTCGACCTGCTGATGTACGCGCTGAAGCACGGGCTCACCAGCGGCGGCGAGCCGCCGGATTCCACCTGGGTGGAAATGGACTGAGCCTTCCGATCCGACCTCCACAATGAAAATGGCCTGGCTCCCTTGCGGGAGTCAGGCCATTCACTTTTAGCGGTCCTCGGAAGATGGCGGGTGGGCTCCCGCGGGGATCTGCCAAAAAATGCGGGGGTGGCTCTCATGCCACCCCCGCTTCTTTTCACACAGGCGATGTGTCAGGCGCTGCCAAAGACAATGTCAGTGTTCAGGAGGTCGACTCCGACCACGGTGATGGTCGTGTTTTGTGCGCCTGACTCGTCGATTGTCACGATGCTGTTTGCACCGGTGTTGTCGATCGATTGGACAACGGCGCCCGCATCGCCAATGAGCACCAGCTTGTCTCGCAGACTCGGCCCCGCATCGAAGCCGTTGACCTGGTACAGGTTCTCGGCGGCCGACAGTTCGACGTTGAAGGCATCCTGCTCACCAATCGTGCCAGCCATCCTGTAGTCGAAGAGCTGGTCGTTAGGGTCGTTCGCAAACAGATTGGCGTCGAACGAACTTGTCGCCGTGTCCCCGTCCTTGTCCGTCAGCGTTGCGTTGAATGCCAACTGGATATCGTTGGCCATGTTCTCGACCTGCTTGATGAACTGGATCACCGGCACCTTGATCACGCCCAGGCCCATCGTGAGCTGAACAGCGTCGATCATCTTCGCGCCATCCCATTGGACGAGGAAGGACTTCTGGTTTCCGGCCTCGGAGGCCAGGTCAGCGGCAAGAACCTTCGTCTGGGCCGAACTCGTGCCGTCCTCGAAGAAGATCCTGTAATACAGCTCTTCGGTTGCCGGGTTGTAACCCTGCAGCGTGTTGTCGATGAACACCTTCACGGCCGTCAGCAAGGTCTCGGGGTTGATGACGAAACTCTCGTCGCCGCTGTTGATGCCGGCCGTCCCGTTTCCGTCCAGGTTGTTGTTGCCGACGCCGATGCCGGATGTGCTGACGTTCACGTCCGCCGTGCCAAGGAACGAGAAGCCGCCAGCTTCTATCTGCGCTTCTGTGAGGTCGGGCGCTCCCTGCACGATGGCACTCAGTACCTGGGCTGCGGTCGTGCCCGCGTTTACGCCGAAGAACACGATCTCCTCGGAGGGCGAAGGAACGGTCGGCGGATTCTGGCTGGGAATCAGCAATGTGCGGACAGGGTCGGGGCCACCCGCATCGAGTGAGCCGTCGGCACTGCTGAGGACGATCGTCGAACTGAAGCCTTGCACCAGATCCAGGGCGTAGGTGCCATTGGCGAAGGCAGTCAACGTGTAGTCGATGGTGGTGTTGGCCGTTGTCGCGTTGTTGTCGAAGTCGCCGGTCAGGCTACCTGCGAAGTGGTACGCGCCATTGGCATCCGGTGAGGGCGATTGCTCGTTGAGCGTGCCGGTCCCGGTGGTGGTCGTGTTGTCTGGCCTGACAAGGGTGAACTGACCATTGGCCAACGAGATATCCAGACCCGCTGCACCCAGCCCGTCGGCTCCGGCCGCCATGCTCCAGTTCCCGTATTGGGGAAGGATGGTACCGGTCCCGATCAGGTTGCCGAATGCGAGCGTCGGCGTGTCGTCGTCAACGGTGATGACCAGCTTCTCGGGCGCGGCCGTCACCGTGTCGCCGTCCTTGTCGGTGGCCTGCAGCAGTGAGCCCAGGTTGAGGGTGATGTCGTTCTCGTCATTACCCGCCGCATGGTCCAGGGCCTTGAGCAGCGTGAAGTTGTACACCCCCGCAGCGGTGAGGCTGAGGGTGAACACGCTGATCGCGCCGGCTGAAGCGGTGAGCGTGTTGCCGACGACGTTGTAGGTCAGCCCCACGCCGCCCGAAGTCAGCGCCGGCAGGCCGCTGGTATTGCTGGACAGGGAGTAGCTAAGGGGTGCATCGGCACCGGACTGGAAGATGCCGGTGACGCTGCCACTAGCGGTGGTCGCCGTGCCCGCCACATCGCCGGTGCCACCGGCGATACCGCCGGTCAGGCCGTCCTCGTCGACAGTGCCGCTTGCGGCGGCACCGGTTGCGGTCGGGGTGTCGTCGTCAACGGTGATGACCAGTTTCTCGGGGGCGGCCGTCACTGTGTCGCCGTCCTTGTCGGTGGCTTGCAGCAGGGAGCCCAGGTTGAGGGTGATGTCGTTCTCGTCATTGCCGGCGGCATGATCCAGGGCCTTGAGCAGCGTGAAGCTGTAGGCGCCGGCCGCCGTGAGACTGAAGGTGAACACATCGACCGCGCCAGCTGAGGCAGTGAGGGTGTTGCCGACGACGCTGTAGGTCACCGCCACGCCGCCCGAAGTCAGTACCGGCAAGCCGCTGGTGTCGGCGGACAGGGCATAGCTCAACGGCGCATCGGCACCGGACTGGAAGATGCCGGTCACGCTGCCGCTTGCGGTGGTCGCAGCACCCGCCACGTCGCCGGTGCCACCGGCGATCCCCCCGGTCAGGCCGTCCTCGTCGACGGTGCCGCTTGCGGCGGTACCGGTCGCGGTCGGCGTGTCGTCGTCAACGGTGATGACCAGTTTCTCGGGGGCGGCCGTTACCGTGTCGCCATCCGCGTCGGTGGCCCGCAGCAGGGAGCCGAGGTTGAGGGTGATGTCGTTCTCGTCATTGCCGGCGGCATGATCCAGCGGCTTGAGCAGCGTGAAGCTGTAAGCCCCTGCCGCAGTCAGGCTGAAGGTGAACACGTCCACCGCGCCGGCCGAGGCGGTGAGCAGGTTG
>NZ_SSOM01000032.1 GCF_029871235.1 Pseudomonas sp. BN411 | reverse complement strand
CTCCTGGATTCGCCGCTGCTCCGGCGTCATGGCCTTGCCGTGTTCCGGCGTCTTGCCATGGCGCTCCAGGGTCAGTTGCTCGACCCAGCGCCGCATGGCAGTTGGGCCTACCCCCATCGCCTTACAGGCTGCCGGTATGGAATAGCCTTGATCCAGCACCAGGCTGGCGGCCTCAAGTTTGAATTCCGGACTGAATGATCTTCTGCTCATGAACACCTCTTGCTTGGGCGCAGCTTAACGCCCTATCGGGGTGTCCAGAATCATTAGGCCACTTCACCTGAGCCAGATATTTCAGGCGGGCGATTTTTCTGTGGGGGCGATTTCAATCGCTGAGCAGGCCGAAGGTCTGCCCTTCAGGGCCTCAGGGGAAAGCTGCGCTGTCCTTGGCGAATGAATTCGCCCCCACAAGGGGCTGTTCAGAGCCAGATGTTTCAGGTGGGTGATTTTCCTGTGGGGGCGATTTCAATCGCTGAGCAGGCCGAAGGTCTGCCCTTCAGGGCCTCAGGGGACAGCTGCGCTGTCCTTGGCGAATGAATTCGCCCCCACAAGGGGCTGTCCTGACCCAGGTGTTTCAGGAGGGCGATCTTCCTGTGGGGGCGATTTCAATCGCTGAGCAGGCCGAAGGTCTGCCTAGCAGAGCCTACTGGGGCAGCTGCGCTGCCCTTTGGCGAATGAATTCGCCCCTACAGGGGTTTGATTCGCGCCGGCTGCCTTGGCTCAGGCCCCCAACAGGCTCTGCCCACACACCCGCATCACCTGCCCGGTCAGGGCGCCGGAGCCCGGTTGGGCGAACCAGGCAACCGCCTCGGCCACGTCCTGGGGCAGGCCGCCCTGGTTCATGGAATTCATGCGCCGGCCGGCTTCGCGGATGGTGAGGGGGATGGCGGCGGTCATCTGGGTTTCGATGAAGCCCGGCGCCACGGCATTGATGCTGATGCCACGTTTGCCCAGTACCGGCGCCCAGTTCTGCGCGAGGCCGATGACGCCCGCCTTGCTTACCGCGTAGTTGGTCTGGCCCAGGTTGCCGGCAATGCCGCTGATGGAGGCGATCAGCACCACGCGGCCGTTGTCGTGCAGCTTGCCGGCGTCCAGCAGGGCCTGGGTGAGGACCTGCGGGGCGCGCAGGTTGACGTTGATCACCGAATTCCAGAAGTCGTCGCTCATCTTGGCGAGGGTCTTGTCGCGGGTGATGCCGGCGTTGTGCACGAGGATATCCACGCCATCCGGCAGCGCGTCCACCAGCTGGCCGGCGGCCTCTTCGGCGGTGATGTCCATGGCCACGCCACGACCACCCAGGCGCGCGGCCAGGCCGGCGAGGGCGTCCTTCGCCTGGGGTACGTCCAGCAGGATCACCTCGGCCCCGTCGCGCGCCAGGGTTTCCGCGATGGCGGCGCCGATGCCCCGGGAGGCGCCGGTGACCAGCGCGCGCTTGCCGGCGAGCGGGCGGGTCCAGTCCTGCACCTGCTCGGCGCAGGCGGTCAGGCGCAGCACCTGGGCGGACACGTAGGCGCTCTTCGGCGAGAGGAAGAAGCGCAGCGTGCCTTCCAGTTGGTCCTCGGCACCCTTGCCCACATAGATGAGTTGGACGTTGCCGCCCTGGCGGATTTCCTTGCCCAGCGAGCGGGTGAAGCCTTCCAGGGAACGCTGCACGCTGGCGGCTACCAAGTCCTTGGTGGCTTCCGGGGCGCGGGCCAGGACCACCACTTTCGGGCACTTGCCCAGGCCCTTGATGGCCGGCTGGAAGAAGTCGCGCAGCTCGATCAGTTGCTCGAAGCGGGTCAGGCCGCTGGCATCGAAGATCAGCGCCTTGAGTTTCGGGCCGTGCTCGGCGGTCCAGCGCGGCAGGCCGAAGCGGCCGTCTTCGTCCGCAAAACTCTGGTCGGTGAGCTTGTTCAGCACGGCGCTGGCGGCTTCGGCCAGGCTGCCTGAACCGCCGATCAGCAGGGCACCATCCACCGGTCGAGCGCGGCCCGCCATCCAGCGCTCCAGGCGCACCGGCGCCGGCAGGCCGAGGGCGCAAACCAGGCGCCGGCCGGTATTGGAGTTGGCGAAGGCGAGGTAACGGTCGTTCATGGGATAGCGCTCCTGCTGGACAATCGAAAGTGGGCCCACTCTACGCAGACGCAGGTTGCGCGCAATTGACCGCGCTGACCTGCCAGCCGGCAAGGCGGCCAATCC
This sequence comes from Pseudomonas sp. BN411, assembly GCF_029871235.1. Lineage (GTDB taxonomy): Bacteria > Pseudomonadota > Gammaproteobacteria > Pseudomonadales > Pseudomonadaceae > Metapseudomonas. Next base: position 86,514 of record NZ_SSOM01000032.1, on the reverse strand, counting down.
AGGCGTCTAGTCTTGTAGCCGACACTGCAACCTGCAAACCCTCATCGCAAGGAGTCACCATGGCCCAGCTTCGCCGGGTCGCCATCGTCGGCGGCAACCGCATCCCCTTCGCCCGCTCCAATACCGTCTACGCCACGGCGAGCAACCAGGACATGCTGACCAGCGCCCTCGAAGGCCTGGTGGAACGCTTCAACCTCCATGGCGTGCGCGTAGGGGAGTTCGCGGCGGGCGCGGTGCTCAAGCACTCCCGCGACTTCAACCTGGCGCGCGAATGCGTGCTGGGCTCGCGCCTGGCGCCGGAAACTCCGGCCTACGACATCCAGCAAGCCTGCGGTACCGGCCTGGAGGCGGCGATCCTGGTGGCCAACAAGATCGCCCTGGGGCAGATCGAGTGCGGCATCGCCGGCGGCGTGGACACCACTTCCGATGCGCCCATCGGCGTGCACGAGGAGCTGCGCAAGATCCTGCTGGAGGCCAATCGCGGCAAGACCACCGGCGACAAGATCAAGACCCTGCTGAAGGTGCGCCCGCGCCACCTGGCGCCGCATATTCCGCGCAACGGTGAGCCGCGCACCGGGTTGTCCATGGGCGAGCACTGCGAGCTGATGGCGCAGACCTGGGCCATCCCCCGTGATGAGCAGGACCAACTCGCCGTCGCCAGCCACCAGAAGCTGGCGGCAGCCTATGCCGAAGGCTGGCAGAACGACCTGATGAGCCCTTTCCGTGGTCTGAACCGCGACCAGAACCTGCGCCCGGACATCGACCCTGCGAAGTTGGCGAGCCTGAAACCGGTGTTCGAGCGCGGCCCGCGCGGCACCTTGACGGCGGCCAACTCCACACCGCTCACCGATGGTGCCTCGGTGGTGCTGCTGGCCAGCGAGGAATGGGCCAAGGCGCGCGGGCTGCCGATCCTCGCCTACTTCAAGGATGGCGAAGCGGCGGCGGTGGATTTCGTCGGCGGCAAGGAGGGGCTGCTGATGGCGCCGGCTTATGCCGTGCCGCGCCTGCTCGCGCGCAATGGCCTGACGCTGCAGGATTTCGATTTCTACGAGATTCACGAAGCCTTCGCCGCCCAGGTGCTCTGCACCCTCAAGGCCTGGGAAGACGCCGAGTACTGCAAGACCCGCCTCGGCCTGGACAAGCCGCTGGGCTCCATCGACCACGGCAAGCTGAACGTCAAGGGCAGCTCTCTGGCCGCCGGACATCCCTTCGCCGCCACTGGCGGGCGCATCGTCGCCAACCTGGCCAAGCTGCTTTCGGTGGCGGGCGAGGGGCGCGGGCTCATCTCGATTTGCGCCGCAGGTGGCCAAGGTGTGACCGCGATCCTCGAAAAGTAATCCAATACCCGTGGCGGCAAGTCATCGCCGCCACGCGATGTAAGCAACTCCGTGATTTAGGGCGGCCCGCAATGTCGGGGCCGCCCTTTTTTTTGCCCCGCAGAAACCCTTGCCGGCCCGCGTCCTGCGGAGGGTGAGGGCCTTAACCGTCCACCAGCACGCCACCCCTGACGACCTTGACCTGATGGTGGCGCTCCAGGCGCACCGGGTCGCGGCCGGTGATGCTCCAGCCCTGCTCCAGCAATGTGTCGATGTGTTTGCGCATGGCGTGTAGGCTGCGCCGTTCCGTCGGCACATCGCGGCGACGCTTGAGTACGACCCATTGCCCTGCCACGTACTCAATCCAGGGTTGTTCGTTGCGGTCGGTCGTGGGCACCACCCGTCCCTTGAGGGCGGCTTCGGGAAGCAGCTCGGGGTCGTACAGCAGTCTGGGGTCAGTCATTCGAAAGCACCTCCCTATTGCACGATTGCGTTCGGACGCATGCAGCCGTCCTGGCCTGCAACTGGGTGCAGCGCAGTTGCCCCCGCTATGGAGCAACGGCTGTGCCAGAAGTGCACAGGCGCTCTGCAATGAGGCTGGCGCGCGGGAAGTGGCGTCGGGCATTGACGCGAGTGGGGAATGCCACCCAGAAGTGGGGCCACCCCCACCCCCAGTGGGGGCGAGGGTGGAGGATCAGGCGGTGCTGGCCGCCAGGGCCCGGCCGTGCAGGGAATATCGCTCGGCCATGACCGCGCAGACGATCAGCTGCATCTGGTGGTAGAGCATGATCGGCAGCAGGATCAGGCCCAGCGCCGGGCTGGCGCCGAAGATGATGGCGGCCATCGGTGCGCCGGCGGCCAGGGACTTCTTGGTGGCGCAGAACACCGCGGCGATCTCGTCTTCATGGTTGAAGCCCAGGCTCCGGGCGGAACGGGTGGTCAGCCAGAGCATCAGCGCCAGCAGCAGGGCACAGCCGACGAAGGCCACCACCAGGGTTTCCGGTCCTTGCTGTTGCCAGACGCCACCGGCCACCGAGTCGCTGAAGGAGGCGAACACCAGCAGCAGGATCACCAGCTTGTCGAAGATCCCGGTGTAGCGCTTGTAGCGGGCGAAGAATTTGCCCCACAGCGGCCGCAGCGCCTGGCCGAGCACCAGCGGCAGGAGCAGCAGCAGGCTGAGGTCGAGCAGGGTCTGGCCGAGGTCGATACCGCCGTTGGCGTCGGCCACCAGGCTGATCAGCCAGGGCGTCAGGAACACCCCCAGCAGGCTCGACAGGCTGGCATTGAGGATGGCCGCCGGTACGTTGCCACCGGCGCTGCCGGTCAGGGCCACGGACGAGGAAATGGTCGAGGGCAGGGCGCAGAGGTAGAAGAAGCCCAGCATCAAGGCGGGCGGCACCTGGCCGCCCAGCAGCTTGTTCGCCGCCAGCCAGAACAGCGGGAAGATGGCGAAGGTGAAGATCTGCACCATCACGTGCAGGCGCCAGTTACCCAGGCCCTTCCTGATCTGCTCGGTGGACAGGTTGATGCCGTGGAGGAAAAACACCAGGAACACCCCGGCGTTGATCAGGCTGCCGGCATGCAGGGTGCCGCCGTGCTTGCCGACATTGGGGAACAGCCAGGCGAGGGTGACCGCCAGCAGCATGCCGCCGAGGAACCAGTCGGTGAACAGCCGTTTCAGGGGTTTGAGTGCTGACATGGGGCCTCCAAAATCGCGCGAACTTGAGGCCGGAGACTAACGGGCGCAGAATCCGACCGTCTAACGACATGAGATCAACATATGTCGCCAAACGGACAAATCGACCTGCAACGCCAGATTCCCCGGCTCGAGCAGTTGCCCCGCCCCCTCTATGCCCGCGCGGAAAGCCTGCGTGCTGGCTCCTGGACGGCCCGTCACACCCACGACTGGGTGCAGCTTTCCTATGCCATCAGTGGCGTGCTCGGTGTGCATACCGCCGAGGGCAGCTATTACGCGCCACCGCACTGGGCGGTGTGGGTGCCAGCCGGGCTGGAGCATGAGGTGGTGACGTCGATGAACGCCGAGATGCGCAGTCTCTACGTGCGTCGCGATGCCAGCGCCTGGGCTCCCGAGCGCTGCCGGGTGCTGGAAGTGACGCCGTTGGCGCGGGAGCTGATCAAGGCCTTCTGTGAGCTGCCGGTGGAGTACCCCGAGGGCGAAAGCGCCGAGGCGCGGCTGGTTAGCGTGCTGCTGGACCAGTTGCGAGCCTTGCCGGAGGCGGGGTTCTCCCTGCCGATGCCGGCTGAGCCCCGCCTATTGCGGTTGTGCAGCGAACTGGTGGCCCAGCCGGATCTCGGTCACAGCCTGGGGGAGTGGGCGGCGCGGCTGAACACCTCGGAGAAGACCCTGACCCGTGCCTTCCAGCGCGAGACGGGACTGAGCTTTCGCCAGTGGCGGCAACGCCTGCGCTTGCTCGCCGCACTGCAGCCCCTGGAGAGCGGTGCCAGCGTTACCGAAGTGGCGCTGGCCAGCGGGTATGAATCGCCGTCGGCGTTCATTGCTGCATTCAAGGGCTTGTTCGGCGTGACGCCTGGTGAGTTGTTTCGGTAGGTGCAGGCGATGGATCGTGCATTTGTGGGGGCGATTTCAATCGCTAGGGCGGCGTAGCCGCCCCAATAGATTCCAGGGCAGTCCTTCGGCCTGCTTAGCGAATGAATTCGCCCCCACAGTTCGTAGGATGGGTGGAGCGGAGCGATACCCATGCGGACAGGGCTGATGGGTATCGCAAGCTCCACCCATCCTACGGGGCTCGAATGAATTCACCCCACAGGGATCATCTCCACACGAGCGTCAGCTCCTCCTGCCAGGCCACGCGCACGAAGTGGCTGCCGACGATGTCCTTCAGGCGCTCCAGGCCTTCGGTGTTCTGGCTTTCCACGGCCAGGCTCAGGCCGTCACCTTCGGCGCGGAGCAGGCCGAGGCCCAGGTCGAACTCGATGCGGCCCTGCTGTTCGTCGTAGCTCACCGGCACGCGGTGGGCGAAGTGTTTGCACAGGCGGGTGATGTAGCGCGCCGGGGTGGCGGTGGTGACATGGGCGGATGCGGTCAGGGTCATGGGCGTGCTCCTCAGTAACCGACGGTGAAGCGTTGGCGGATGTGCTGGGGCTGTTCCAACTCGTCGACGATGGCCACGGCAAGGTCGGCCACGCTGATGCGCGCCGGGTGTTCGCCGCTCATCAGCAACTGGTCGCCGCCGACGCGGAAGCGGCCGCTACGCTCGCCCGGTTCCAGCAGGGCGGGCGGGGAGATGAAGGACCAGTCCAGGCCCTGTTCCTCGCGGATCAGGTTGAGTGCCTGGCGCGCGCCTTCCGCGCCTTCCTTGTACTCGGCGGGGAAGTCTGGCGTGTCGATCAGTTGCAGATTCGGTGCGACGTACAGGCTGCCGGCACCGCCGACCACCAGCAGGCGCTTGATGCCGGCCTGCTTGACCCCGGCGAAGATGGCGCGGGTGCCTTCGATGAACAGTTCGCGAATCCGCGCTTCGCCCCAGCCGGGGTTGAAGGCGTGGACCACTGCGTCATGCCCGGCGACGGCCTGGGCGATGGCCGCGGCGTCATAGGCATCGCCTTTCACGGCGGTGAGGCTGGTGTGCTGGGGCAGTTTTTCCGGGTGGCGGACGATGGCGGTCACCTGGTGGCCGCGTTGCAGGGCTTCGCTGAGGACAGCGGAACCGACGAATCCGGTGGCGCCGATCAGGGCGATTTTCATGTGCGTCTCCATGGCAGGTTGCGAGGTGACGCATAATCGCTGCTGGATAATCAGCGGAAAAAGTGCCGAAAGGTGCTTTCACAATTAAGCGGAGCTTACGAATGGAGCAGCTCAAGCGCATGGCGGTATTTGCCACGGTGGTGGAGCGCGGCAGCATGGTGGCGGCGGCGGAAGTGCTGGGCATGACGGCCTCGGCGGTCAGCCAGCAGATCCGCAAGCTGGAGGAGGAAACCCAGGTCAGCCTGCTGCACCGCACCACCCGCAAGCTGACCCTGACCGAGGCCGGCGCGGTGTTCTACAAGAGCTGCGCCCAGGTGCTGGAGTTGGCGCAGCAGGCCGAGCAGCGGCTGGCCGAACTGCGCGATGCGCCGGTGGGCGAATTGCGCATCGCCGCCCCCGTGGGCTTTTCCAACGGCATGCTGACCGAGGCCCTGGCGCCGCTGCTGGAGGCCCATCCGGGGTTGAGCCTGCAGCTGTTCTTCCATGACGAACAGATCGACCTGGTGGAGCAGCGTATCGATCTCGCCATCCGCGTCGGCCGCCAGGAGGATTCCAGCCTGGTGGCCCGTCACCTCGCCGACTGGCCGGCGGTGCTCTGCTGCGCGCCGGCTTATCTGGCCCGCAGCGGCCCGATCCAGCGTCCCGAACAATTGCTGGAGCTGGACTGGATCAGCCTCAACGGCGAGCGCCAGCAGCATCAACTGACCTTCACCGGCCCCGGCGGTGAGCAGCAACGGCTGCGCCTGGAGCCGCGCGTGGGTTGCAACAACATCCTCGCGGTGCGCAGCTTCACCCTGGCCGGGCTTGGCCTGTCGCTGCAGCCGGAGCCGGAAGTCCGCGAGGAACTGGCCAGCGGCCGCTTGCTGGCGCTGTTGCCGGAGTGGCAGCCGACGCCGGTGGGGCTGTATATCGTCACCCCGCGCCGTGATGCCCTGCCGGCCAAGGTGCGCTATGGGATAGAGGCGCTTCGTCGCGGTCTTTCACGGCGTGGATAGCCGCCGCTGCCCGCATGCCGTATAACGTCGGCCCATTCTCTCCTCTCCTTTGAAGGCACCCGCAGCACCTGCATGAAGACCCCGAAGCGCCTCGAGCCATTGCTGGAAGATGGCCTGATCGATGAAGTCCTGCGTCCGCTGATGAGCGGCAAGGAAGCCTCCGTGTATGTCGTGCGCTGCGGCAGCGAGCTGCGTTGCGCCAAGGTTTACAAGGAGGCCAACAAGCGCGGTTTCCGCCAGGCCGCCGAGTACCAGGAGGGCCGCAAGGTCCGCAACAGCCGCGATGCCCGCGCCATGGCCAAGGGCTCGAAGTACGGCCGCCGCGAGCGCGAGGAGACCTGGCAGAACGCCGAGGTGTCGGCGCTGTTCCGTCTGGCCAATGCGGGTGTCCGGGTGCCCAAGCCCTACGACTTCCTCGACGGCGTGCTGCTGATGGAACTGGTCAGCGATGGCGAGGGCGATGCCGCACCGCGCCTGAACGATGTCGACCTGACGCCTGAGGATGCCCGCGAATTCCATGCCTTCATGATCGGCGAGATCGTGAAGATGCTCTGCGCGGGTCTGGTGCATGGCGACTTGTCCGAGTTCAACGTGCTGCTAGACCCCTACGGCCCGGTGATCATCGACCTGCCCCAGGCAGTGGACGCTGCTGGCAACAACCACGCCTTCCGCATGTTGGAGCGTGATGTCGGCAACATGGCGGCCTATTTCGGGCAATTCGCCCCCGAGTTGCTGTATACCCGGTACGCCAAGGAAATGTGGGCGCTCTTCGAGGAAGGCAAGCTGACCCCGGAATCCCCGCTCACCGGTCACTTCGACGAGCCCGAAGACGCCGCCGATCTGGATGCCGTGATGCGCGAGATCAAGGCGGCCCTGGCCGATGAAGCCCGGCGCCAGGCGGCGCTTACCGAACAGGACGCGCCGGAAGTACGGGAAGAGCCTGAGCCACCGTGGATGCGCGGCTGAGCCGCACTTGACCAGTTCGGGGCGGCGCACGATCCTTGCTCATTGGTTTTTTCAGGAGATGGACAGATGCAAGGTCAAGCCGAAGTGGTGGAGTACCTAAAGGACCTGTTGCGCGGCGAGCTGGCTGCCCGTGACCAGTACTTCCTGCATTCGCGGATGTACCAGGACTGGGGCTTCAACAAGCTCTTCGAGCGCATCAACCACGAGATGGAAGAAGAGACCCAGCACGCCGATGCGTTGCTGCAGCGCATCCTCTTCCTCGAAGCCACCCCGGACATGCGCCCGCGCACTATCCATCCCGGCCACACCGTACCGGACATGCTGCGCGCCGACCTCAAGCTGGAATACGAAGTACGCGCCGCACTGAGCAAGGGCATCACCCTGTGCGAGAAGCACAAGGACTACATGAGCCGCGACATCCTCGCCGCCCAGCTCAAGGACACCGAAGAAGATCACGCCTATTGGCTGGAACAGCAGCTTGGCCTGATCGACCGCATCGGCCTGGAGAACTACCTGCAGTCGCAGGCGTGAGGGTTTCAGGTTGAAAGAAAGGGCCGCGCTTGCGGCCCTTTTTCTTTGGGCGTCGTTCCGACGCCATTCGCGAATGAATTCGCCCCCACAAGTCCCCATACAGCCCACCACAGTTTTCCCCGGAATCTGTATCCATACATTTCAGCGCCCTGCTGCTAGCGTGTGCCCCAATTCCCGGAGCCCTTGCCATGCCTCTCCCGCACATTCTCCTGGCCCTACTGGTCACCCTGATCTGGGGCGTCAATTTCGTGTTCATCAAGGTCGGCCTGGAGGACTTCCCGCCGCTGCTGTTCTGCGCCCTGCGCTTCGCCCTCGCGGCGCTGCCGCTGCTGTTCCTGCGTGGGCCGATGCCGGCGCCGTTCTGGCGCATCGTGCAGATTGGAGTGCTGCTCGGGGTGATCAAGTTCGGCATCCTGTTCGTGGGCATGCACATGGGGATGCCGGCGGGGCTGTCGTCGCTGGTGCTGCAGAGCCAGGTGTTCTTCACCATTCTGCTTGCCGCCCTGTTCCTCGGCGAGCGCCCCAGCCGCCGGAGCCTGATGGGTCTGGTGCTGGCGGCCTCTGGACTGGTGCTGATCGGGATCGACCGGCCGATGGGGAATAGCCTGGTGGCGTTCATGATGGTGATCGCCGCAGCGTTGGCCTGGGCTTTCTCCAACATCGCCACCAAGCGCAGCGGTGCGACGGACATGTTGCGGCTGATCTGCTGGGTCAGCCTGATCCCGCCGTTACCGCTGCTGGCGCTTTCCTATCTGCTGGAGGGGCCGGAGGCCATAGTGGCGGCCCTGACCCATCCCAGCTGGGGCGGGATTGGCGCGCTGCTCAACGTCGCCTTCCTCGCCACCACCGTCGGCTACGGCCTGTGGAGTTTCCTGCTGCATCGCTACCCGGCCAGCCTGGTGACACCCTTCGCCCTCGCGGTGCCGGTATCCGGCCTGCTGGCCGGCTGGCTGTTGCTGGGCGAAGAACTCAGCACGAGCGGCTGGCTCGCCTGCGTACTGGTGTTCACCGGCCTCGCGATCACGGTGCTGCCCAAGTCGGTGATCGATCGTGTCTTCAGTGGCAGCAGCCGCCTGACTCCAAGTCCTTGAGGATCGGGCAGTCCGGGCGGTGGTCGCCCTGGCAGTGATCCACCAGTTCCTGCAGGGTGTCACGCAGGCCGGCCAGTTCGGCGATCTTGCGGTTCAGCGCCTCGATATGGTCGCGGGCCAGGGACTTCACGTCGGCGCTGGCGCGTTGGCGGTCCTGCCAGAGCTCCAGCAGCCGGCCCACCTCCTCCAGTGAGAACCCCAGGTCCCGCGAGCGCTTGATGAAGGCCAGTGTGTGCAGGTCCTGGTTGCTGTACTGGCGGTAGCCGCTGTCGCTGCGTCCCGCTTCCGGCAGCAGCCCGATGCCTTCGTAGTAGCGGATCATCTTGGAGGTCAGCCCGCTTTTTTTCGCGGCTTGGCCGATGTTCATACCGATTTCCTCTCTTGTGCACGCGCTCGACCGTAGGAGCGAGCTTGCTCGCGAACCTTCGCCAGCAAGCTGGCTCCTACAGGAGCGCACCAGCTCGTAGGGTGGGCTTCAGCCCACCGGAGAGTCCGTTCGTGGGCTGAAGCCCACCCTACAAAACACGGTGCCAATTTGCGGAAGCATCATTCTTCCGGCTTCCAGGTTTTCAGCAGCAGGGCGTTGCTCACCACGCTGACACTGGACAGCGCCATGGCCGCGCCCGCCACCACGGGGCTGAGCAGGCCGGCAGCGGCCAGGGGAATGCCGACCAGGTTGTAGATGAAGGCCCAGAACAGGTTCTGGCGGATCTTCGCATAGGTGCGCCGGGAGATATCCAGGGCCGCTGGCACCAGGCGCGGATCGCCGCGCATCAGGGTAATACCGGCCGCATGCATCGCCACATCCGTGCCGCCGCCCATGGCGATGCCGACGTCGGCCGCGGCCAGGGCCGGGGCGTCGTTGATACCGTCGCCGACCATGGCGACCACGGCGCCCTTGGCTTTGAGCTCGGCTACGGTGGCGGCCTTGTCTGCTGGCAGCACTTCGGCATGCACCGACTCGATGCCCAGCGCTTCGGCCACCACCCGCGCGCTGCCACGGTTGTCGCCGGTGATCAGGTGGCTGTGGATGGCGCGGTCACGCAGGGCCGTCACGGCGTCAGCCGCACCGTCCTTCAGGGTGTCGCCGAAGGCGAACAGGCCCAGCACGCGGCGCTCCGGTTCCAGTTCCAGCAGCCAGGACAGGGTGCGCCCTTCGGCTTCCCAGGCCTTGGCGTGATTGGCCAGGTCGCCGGCCGGGAGTTTCTGCTCGTCCAGCAGGCGACGGTTGCCGAGGGCCAGCAGCCGGCCGTTCACCCGGCCCTGGATGCCGCGTCCGGCCAGGGCCTGGCTCGCGTCCACCGTGGGGGCTTCGAGGTTGCGTTCGGCGCAGGCATCCAGCACCGCCTTGGCCAGCGGGTGCTCGCTGCCGCGCTGCAGGGCCCCGGCCAGTTGCAGCAATTCGCCTTCGTCGCCGTTCAACGCCGCCAGGTGGGCAATGCGCGGGCTGCCGGAGGTCAGGGTGCCGGTCTTGTCGAAGGCCACCGCTTGCACCGCGTGAGCGACTTCCAGGGCTTCGGCGTCCTTGATCAGGATGCCGTGACGTGCAGCGACGCCGGTACCGGCCATGATCGCGGTGGGGGTAGCCAGGCCCAGGGCGCAGGGGCAGGCAATCACCAGCACGGCCACAGCGTTGATCAACGCCGTTTCGACGCCGGCCCCGGCCAGCAGCCAGCCCACCAGGGTGGCGAAGGCGATGAGCAGGACCGCCGGGACGAACACCTGGCTGACCTTGTCCACCAGCTTCTGGATCGGCGCCTTGGCTGCCTGGGCGTCTTCCACCAGGCGGATGATCCGCGCCAGCACGGTTTCGCCGCCGAGGGCCGTGGTGCGCACCAGAAGCCGGCCTTCGCCATTGATGGCACCAGCGGTGACGCGGTCGCCGGGCTGCTTCGGTACCGGCAGGCTTTCACCGCTGATCAGGGCTTCATCGGCGTGGCTTTGGCCCTCGCTGACTTCGCCGTCGGCCGGGAAACGTTCGCCAGGCTTCACCACCAGCAGGTCGCCCAGTTGCAGGGCGGCGATGCCCACTTCTTCCTCGCGACCCTCGCGCAGGCGGGTGGCACGTTCCGGCCGCAGGGCCTCCAGGGCGCGAATCGCGGCGCTGGTCTGGCGCTTGGCGCGGCTTTCCAGGTACTTGCCCAGCAACACCAGGGCGATCACCACCGCCGAGGCTTCGAAATACAGGTGCGGCATCTGGCCGGGTTGTGCGGCCCACCACTGGTAGAGGCTCAGGCCATAACCGGCGCTGGTGCCGATGGCCACCAACAGGTCCATGTTGCCGGCACCGGCCTTCACGGCCTTCCAGGCGGCGCGATAGAAGCGTGCACCGAGGATGAATTGCACCGGCGTCGCCAGGACGAACTGTACCCAGGCCGGCAGCATCCAGTGCCCGCCGAACCATTCCAGCAGCATGGGCACCACCAGCGGCAGGGCGAGGGCGAGGGCGAGCAGTACCGCCCAGCGCTCACGGCTCAGGCGGGCCTCGGCGTCATCGACCGGGGGCCGGGTTTCATCCACCAGGCTGGCGCTGTAGCCGGCGCCTTCCACGGCCTGGATCAGGGCGGAGCTGTCGGGCTGGCCGAACAGCTCCAGATGGGCGCGTTCGCTGGCCAGGTTCACGCTTACCTGCGCTACACCCGGCACCTTGCGCAGCGCGCGCTCCACGCGACCGGCGCAACTGGCGCAGGTCATGCCGCCGATGGCGAGTTCCAGGCGCTGGGCGGGAACCTGATAACCGGCCGCCTCGACGGCCGCCACCAGGGCCGGCAGGCTATCGCCGGGGGCTTCGACGCGGGCCTGTTCAGTGGCCAGGTTGACGCTGGCGGTCTGCACGCCCGGCACCTTGGCCAGGGCACGCTCGACCCGTCCAGTGCAGCTGGCACAGGTCATTCCGCTGATGGGCAGATCGATGGAAATCGACTGGGTCATGGGTTGATCCTCCTAATCTGCGAACTAGGATCAACCTTGACACAAGGGTAAGGTCAAGCGGTCATTGCACCGCTGTGGTCGGCACCAGGTACAGGCCTTCGGTGCTCTGCGCGAGACGGTACTTGCGCACCTCTCCGGCCCCCAGGGTGATGGTCTGCTGGCGCAATTGCTCGATGCCTGGCTTGCAGCGACCCGGTCCGAGCAGGCTGAGACGGATCGACACGGGCCCCGGCGGCAGGTTGAAGGACACGATCTGCCCCTGTACCAGCCGCGCGGCCAACTGATCTTCCAGATAGAGACCGACGTCGCAGGCGGTGGCGAGCTCGATGCGCTCGCGGGAGATGATCAGCACGCCGTAGTCGATCGGCGGCTGGGCCTGGGCCAGCAAGGGCGCGGCCAGCAGGGCCAGAAGGGCAGGGCGGAAGCCGTACATGGCGGGAATCTCCTGCGAGGTGGACAGCACCATTCTAGTTCCACGGAATGAACCCGTCGGTGCGGATGGAGGCTGCAAAAAGGCCTATTGACCTTGCCATGGTGGGAAGGATGAGACTGGCTCCAGTTTCCACTCGAAAGGAGAACGACCATGCAGGTATTCAAGGTTCAAGGCATGTCCTGCGGCCATTGCGTCCGCGCCATTACCCAGGCCGTGCAGGCCCGTGACCAGGCTGCCGAAGTGCAGGTGGACCTGGCGGCGGGTGAAGTCCGGGTCGCCAGTCGGTTGGCGGAAGAGCAGGTGCTGGAGGCGATCCGCGAAGAGGGTTATCAGGCCGAGGCGGCCTGAAGCCTGCTCCTTGTGGGGGTGATTTCAATCGCAAAGCGGACCGCAGGTTCGCCACTTGGGTCTCGTGGGGCGGCAGCGCCGCCCTTGGCGAATGAATTCGCCCCTACACGCAAATTTCGAATCAGTCCCAATCCTTCACCAACCCGCGGAACAGTGCGTCCACCATGGGTTCGGCATCCGTCAGCGGGTCGAACAGCGTCGGGTCGCGGGTCCAGTCACTGAACAGACCGATCACCAGGCCGTGCACCGCACGGGAAGCCTGTAACGACGTGATGCCCGGGCGCAGGCGTTCGCGGCAGGGCGCCCGTGCGAACAGGGCATCACACAGCTGGATGAACTGGTCGACGAAGGCGTAATGGCGCTCTTCGGCCTCACGCAATTCCTCGGTGAATTCGCAGCGGTGCAGCAGGATGTTGAAGATCCGCTGGCGCTGCTCGTCCCGCGCCAGATTGATGATGGCCTCCAGGCACAGGTCGCGTAGCGACAGCATCGGGTCCTGCCCGTTGCAGCCGCCGAGGCGGTCGATCATCTGCTCCTGGGGCAGGCGCACCTGGGACAGCATTTCGTGGAACAGGTGCGCCTTGTTCTGGAAATGCCAGTAAACGGCACCCCGCGTCACGCCGGCGGCACGGGCTATCTGCTCAAGCGACGTGTGCGCCACACCGTTTTCCAGGAACAAGTGTTCGGCTGCGACCAGGATCGCACCGCGGGTTTTCTCTGCTTCTTCTTTCGTTCTGCGCATAGCAGTTGGGCCAATACTGTCTAGGCTTCTTGTTTGGGGGTCGGAGTTTACCGATTTTGCGTGGTAAACAATCATTTACATACATATATGGATGTAGAGTTCCGCTCCTGTTCTTTTTGCCAGTTCGGCACCGTATGGAGACACCTTATGCCGTTTGTTCGCAGCCTTCCCTTTAGCCTTGCACTAATCGCCGCAAGCGCCAGTTTTGCTGGATTAGCTGGTGCCGCCGATGCTCCGGGAGGTGCACCGCCTGCCCCGGAAGTGGTCGTGGAGACCGCCAAGGCCGCGCCGCTGCCGTTGGTCCTGGAGTACGCCGGGCGCACTGCGGGCTATCGCGAGGTGGAAGTGCGGGCCCAGGTGAGCGGCATCCTCCAGCAACGCACCTACACCGAAGGCAGCCGGGTGAAGCAGGGCGAGATCCTGTTCCGCATCGATCCGCGTACCTACGAAGCAGCCTTGGCGCGGGCCAAGGGCGCCCTGGCACAGGAACAGGCGCGCTACCGCCAGACCGAACGTGATCTGAAACGTACCCGTGAACTGCAGAAGAAGGGCTACGCCAGCGAGAGCGAGCTGGACAACGCGATTTCCAACTTCGAACAGAGCAAGGCCAACGTCGAAGCCGCCCAGGCCGAGGTGAAAGCCCGTCAGATCGACCTCGACTACACCACAGTGGAAGCGCCCATCTCCGGCATGACCAGCAAGGAGACCCGTTCCGAGGGCAGCCTCATCGTGGCGGGCGACCCGAATGGCAGCTTGCTCACCCAGCTCACCCAGCTCGACCCCATCTACGTCAACTTCGCCTACCCGGATACCGAGGCCGAGCGCCTGCGTGACGGCGTGAAGAACGGCAAGATCGAACTGCCCCACGATGGCCTGCTGAGCGCCGACCTCAAGTTCGGCGACGGTTCCACCTACCCACTATCCGGTCGCGTGGACTTCACCGACAGCTTCGTCAATACCGGCACCGGCACCGTCAGCGCCCGCGCGGTGGTGCCCAACCCCGAGCAGAAGTTGCTGCCCGGCATGTTCGTGCGTGTCCTGGTGAAGGGCTTCACCCGCCCGCAGGCCATCACCCTGCCCGAGCGCGCCCTGGCCCAGGGGCCGCGCGGCACCTTCGTCTATGTGGTCGACAAGGACAGCATGGCGCGGGTGCGCCAGGTGAAGACCGGGGATACCCGTGATGGCCGCTGGGTGATCGAGTCCGGCGTTTCCGCCGGCGACCGCGTGATAGTCGAAGGCCTGCCCAAGGTACGCCCCGACTCGCCGGTGAAGGCGGTGGAGGCCAGCAAGGCCGCCGCCGAACAAGCTTCCAAGCAATCTTGAGGAGCGCACGCCGTGATCTCGCGCTTCTTTATCGACAGACCCGTCTTCGCTGCGGTGATATCCATCGTCATCGTGCTCGCTGGCCTCGCCGCCATGCGTGCACTGCCGATCGCCCAGTACCCTGAAATCCTTCCGCCCCAGGTATCGGTCACCGCCGTCTACCCGGGCGCCAGCTCGCAGGTGATTGCGGAAACCGTGGCCGCGCCGCTCGAGCAGGAAATCAACGGCGTGGAGGGCATGATCTACCAGCTGTCCAACTCCGACAGCAGCGGCGCCATGAGCCTGACCGTGTACTTCGAGGTGGGCCGTGATCCTGACCAGGCCACCATCGACGTCAACAACAAGGTCCAGGCCGCGCTCGCCAAGCTGCCTGAAGAGGTGCGCCGGCAGGGTGTGAAGGTGGAGAAGAAATCCTCCGACATCCTCCAGGTGGTCACGCTGTATTCGCCGGACAACTCCCGCGATCCGATCTTCATCAGCAACTACGCGCTGATCAACGTGATCGACGAGCTGAAGCGGATTCCCGGCGTGGGTGATGCCAGCCAGTTCGGCTCCAAGGACTACTCCATGCGCATCTGGCTGCGCCCGGACAAGCTGGCGCAGTACGACCTCACCCCGACCGACGTGGTCAACGCCATTCGCGAGCAGAACTCCCAGTTCGCCGCCGGCAGCTTCGGCCAGCAGCCGCTGAACCAGCCCCAGGACTTCACCTACACGGTGACCACCCAGGGTCGTTTCACCGATCCCAAGGAGTTCGAGAGCGTCATCCTGCGTTCCGACGCCACCGGCGCCAGCCTGTTGCTGAAGGACGTAGCGCGAGTGGAACTGGGGGCCCAGGACTATTCCCTGATGACCTCCCTCAACGGCCAGCAGAACGCCGCGTTCGGTATCTACCTGCAGCCGGGCGCCAACGCGCTGGACACCGCCGACGCGGTGAAGTCGACCATGGAGCGACTGGCCAAGCGCTTCCCCGAAGGCATCGCCTACAAGATCCCCTACGACACCACCAAATTCGTACAGGTCTCTATCGAAGAAGTGATCAAGACCTTCTTCGAAGCCCTGCTGCTGGTGGTGCTGGTGGTCTTCATCTTCCTGCAGAACTGGCGCGCCACCCTGATTCCGGTACTGGCGATTCCGGTTTCCCTGGTGGGCACCTTCGCCGGCATGTACATGCTCGGTTTCTCCATCAACCTCTTGACGTTGTTCGGCATGGTGCTGGCCATCGGCATCGTGGTCGACGACGCCATCGTGGTGATCGAGAACGTCGAACGGGTGATGTCGGCCAAGAAGATCGGCCCGCGCGAAGCGGCCATCGAGGCCATGGAAGAGGTGACCGGGCCGATCATCGCCATCGTGCTGGTGCTCTGTGCGGTGTTCATCCCGGTGGGCTTCCTTGGCGGCCTGGCGGGGCAGATGTACCAGCAGTTCGCGATCACCATCGCGGTATCCGTGGTGATCTCCGGCATCGTCGCGCTGACTCTGTCGCCAGCGCTCTGTGCCCTGATGCTCAAGCCCACCCATGGTGTGCCAGCCGCACCGTTCCGCTGGTTCAACAGCTTCTTCGAGCGCATGACCAATGGCTATGGCGCCGGGGTGCAGTTCTTCCTCAAGCGTTCGCTGCTCGGCCTTGTGCTGTTCGGCGGAATGATCGCGCTGCTGGTCCTCCTCTTCGGGCGGGTGCCTGGTGCGCTGGTGCCGGACGAGGACCAGGGCTATGTGCTCAACGCCTACTTCCTGCCCCCGGCAGCCTCGCTGACCCGTACCGAAGAACTCACCAGCACGGTCACCGAGGAACTGATGAAGCACCCGGCGGTGCAGGACGTAGTGACCTTCGCCGGCTTCGACATCCTCACCTTCGGCACCCGCAGCAACGCCGGGGTGTCCTTCGTGCCGCTGAAGGACTGGAGCGAGCGCACCACGCCGGAACTCGATGCACGCAACCTGACGCACACCTTCATGCAGATGGGCGCCGGGCAGAAGGATGGCATCGTGATGTCGTTCAACCCGCCGCCGATCACCGGCATGAGTACCACCGGCGGCTTCGAGTCCTATATCCAGGACCGCAGCGGCGGCACCGTGCAGCAGCTCGAAGCCGTGGTGCAGAAGTTCGTCGCCGCGGCCTCCAAGCGTCCTGAACTGGCGGGCGTGAACACCACCTTCAACGCCAACGTGCCGCAGTACTACATCGACCTCGACCGTACCAAGGCGCGTGCCCTGGGCGTGGCGATCAACGATGTATTCACCGCCATGCAATCCACCTTCGGCAGCTACTACGTCAACGACTTCACCCTCTATGGGCGTACCTGGCAGGTGAGCCTGCAGTCGGAGCCGGAGTTCCGCCGCAAGCCGGATGACCTCAGCCAGGTCTATGTGCGTTCGACCTCCGACGATCTGGTGCCGCTGTCATCCCTGGTGCGGGTGGAGCGCATCCTCGGCCCGGACTCCTACGCGCGCTTCAACGTCTACCCGGCGGCCAAGGTGCTGGGCGGACCGGCGCCGGGCTACAGCTCGGGCCAGGCGCTGGAGGCAATGCAAGAGGTGGCGAACGAAGTACTGGGTGAGGACTACAGCCTCGGCTGGATCGGTTCTGCCTACCAGGAACTCGCGTCCCACGGCTCCGGCAGTACCGCGTTCGTCTTCGGCCTGATCATGGTGTTCCTCATCCTCGCCGCCCAGTACGAGCGCTGGACCCTGCCGTTGGCGGTGGTCACTGCGGTGCCCTTCGCGGTGTTCGGCGCCATCCTCGCGGTGTGGCTGCGGGGCATTCAGAACGACGTGTACTTCCAGGTCGGCCTGGTGACCCTGATCGGCCTCGGCGCGAAGAACGCCATCCTCATCGTCGAGTTCGCCGTGCTCTGCCGCGAACAGGGCATGGGGCCGGTGCAGGCGGCGCTGGAAGCGGCCAAGCTGCGTTTCCGTCCGATCGTGATGACCTCCCTGGCCTTCATCCTCGGTTGCGTGCCGTTGGCCATCAGCTCCGGTGCGGGTTCCGCGAGCCGCCATTCCATCGGCACCGGGGTGATCGGCGGAATGCTCGCCGCCACCATGCTGGCGACCTTCCTCATCCCCATGTTCTTCATGCTGGTGGAGAAGGCTTCGGACTGGCTGGAGAGCCGGAAGGCGCCCAAGACTCCCAAGGCTGAGGAGGTCCACGAGGGCTAGGCGGCTACAGAGACTTGTGGGGGCGAATTCATTCGCTGATGGGCGCGCAGCGCCCACTTTCGGACTGCAGCGCCGGACCTGCCGGTCCGGTTAGCGAATGAATTCGCCCCCACAGAAAAGCCGCTCCGCCGCAGTCCTATTCACCCCTGTTACTATCTGGCGCTTATCCGCAATGGATGGCGCCCGATATCACCATGACTTTCCGCATTCTCCTGCTCCTTGGCGCCCTCAGCGCTTTCGGCCCCATGGCCATCGACTTCTACCTGCCCAGCTTCCCCGCCTTGGCCAAGGCATTCGCCACCGATGTGGAGCATGTGCAGCTGACCCTCGCTTCCTACTTCATCGGCCTGGCGTTCGGTCAACTGATCTATGGCCCGCTGGCGGACCGTTTCGGCCGCCGTCCGCCGCTGCTGGTGGGCGTGACCATCTTCACCCTGGCATCGGTTGCCTGCGCCCTGGCGCCCAGCCTCGAATGGCTGATTGGCGCGCGCTTCGTCCAGGCCCTGGGTGGCTGCGCCGGAATGGTGGTGTCGCGGGCGGTGGTTCGCGACCTCTGCGACCCCATTGCTTCGGCCAAGGCGTTCTCGCAACTGATGCTGGTGATGGGGCTGGCACCGATTCTGGCGCCGCTGGGGGGCGGCCTGCTGCTGGAGCTGTTCGGCTGGCAATCAATCTTCTGGGTGCTGACCCTGTTCAGCACCCTGGTGTTGCTGGGCATTGCCGCCTGGCTGCCGGAAACCCTGTCCCGCCTCATGCCGCGTGCCCCTTTGAGTGGCGCCCTCGGGCAGTACCGGCGGTTGTTCGGCGACTGGCAGTTCCTCGCCTATGGCATGACGGGCGGCTTCGCCATCGCCGGAATGTTCGCCTACATCGCCGGCTCGCCCTTCGTCTTCATCCAGCTCTATGGCGTGCCGCCGGAACACTACGGCTGGTTGTTCGGCTCCAATGCGGCGGGCTTCATCCTCGTCGCGCAGGTGAACGCCTTCCTGCTGCGCCATCGCGGGCCGGCCTTCTGGATGCGTCGGGTGATCTGGATCTACCTGGTGTGTGCGTTGGCGCTGCTGGTGGTGTCCAGCCTGCATACCGAATCGCTGTGGCCGCTGCTGCTGCCCCTGTTCGGCTGCATCGCCAGCCTGGGGTGCATCCTGCCCAACGCATCGGCCTGCGCCATGGCCGGTCAGGGCCAGAACGCCGGTAGTGCCTCTGCGTTGATGGGCAGTCTGCAATTTGGAGTGGCGGCGGGAGCCGCCGCCCTGGTGGGGGGGCTGCACGACGGCAGCGCCATGCCCCTGGCCCTGGTCATCAGCCTGTGCGGCTGCGCGGCAGTCGTCTGCTCGCTAGTGACCTGGCGCCTCGACCGCAACGGTCAGGCGCCATTGGGCTAACCCGCCAATCGTCGTGACCAGTCCGGCAGTACGTGGGGCGCTTTCAGGCGCTCCTCGAGAACCGTGACGAACCGACGTGCTTCGGCCTCGCTACGGAAACTCACCGCATGCTGGTCAAGGCAGACTTGCCAGCTGGAACCCTGTTGGGTGGTGGACGGACGAACGAGAATTTTCACCTCAGTCATCTCCCTTTCGAGTGGCGGGGAAAATGAGTGTAGACCCGCCGAGATGACAGAAAATGACCTGCGTCAAACAGCCGACTGGTGGTCGGCGCCGCCCGCCCTAGCGTTGTTCCCCGCTGCTTGATTGGCCTTCGGGAGTGCGCCGGCCGATGCTTTCCAGCAACGCCTGGTAACGATTCTCGCTCTGTCGAAGCGCGTCCCGCGCGGACTTCAGGGCGCTGAAATCAATGTCCACGCAGTAGAGCTCCAATTGGTTGTGCAGGTTGCGCAGCAGCAGGTGGCTGGAGAACACCGTCACCGGGCTGCCGTCGCGGCGTTGCAGGGTCAGCTCGCTGGCGGGGATAGCCGTACCGCCGATCAGCCAGTTGTTGATGTCGGCAATCACCTGGTCGCGCATGGCCGGCGGGATGATCAATTCCTCCAGATACCGCCCCATGGCCTGGTCCACCGTGTAGCCGTAGAGCTGCTCACTGGCGCGGTTCCAGTAGATCACCCGGCGCTGGCGGTCATAGCCCTGCACGGCGATGCGCGGGGTCTGCTCGAACAGCTGGCGAAAGCGCAGCTCGCTGGCGCGCAATGCTTCCTCGTCGCGCTTTTGGGTGCTGATGTCCTGTACCGTGCCGAAGGCGCGACCGTCGGGTTGGGCTTCGCCGCGCAGGGCCAGCCAGATCGGTTGCTGGTCGCTGGGCAGGTTCAGGCGCGCGTTCACTGTCAGTGCGACACCGTGGAGGATCAGCGATTCCAGTGCACGCTGCACGCCGCTGCGGTCGGCCGGGTGAACGCGATTGAGCAGGCCGTCGACGTTGTCTTCGCCAGCGCAGCCGAGGATGCGCTGGGCGCCGGGGCTCCAGGAGAAACCGCGGTCATATTCCCAGTTGCCGAGGATGGCGTCGCGCTGTGCCTGTTCCAATTGCAGGTTGGTGCGTCGCAGGCCTTGGCGCAATCGCTCGCGTCCCAGGCGATGGCGGCGTTCGAGGAAGAAGATCAGCAGGGTGGTGAGCAGGATGAGTCCGAAGGTGCCGAGCGGTCCTGTCCCCCAGGCCAGGAGCCAGGCGCCTGCGCACAGCAGGTAGAGGCCCGCGTGAATGACGGGTCGGGCGAGGGTGGGATGCATCCTGAACCCCGGCGGAGAAAGGTCGATGCGGCGCAGCCGGCCGCTGGCGAGACGAGAAAAGTCTAGTCTCTTCGCACTCACGTACCGGACCGTTCGCCAGCGCATCTGCTCGCCGGTCAGTGTCTTCTCATCCACGAAATCGTTGCGCCAATTGTAGGAGCGAGCTTGCTCGCGTAGTCCGAGCACAAATTTTCGCGAGCAAGCTCGCTCCTACAAAGAACGGCTCAGAACCCTTCGAGCACGATCTTGCCCTTGGCCTTGCCGCTTTCCAGCAGGGCGTGGGCGCGACGCAGGTTGGCGGCGTTGATGGCGCCGAAGTGCTCGCCCACCGTGGTTTTCAGTACGCCGGCGTCGATCAGCTGGCTGACCCGCTCCAGCAGGCGGTGCTGTTCGAGGATGTCCGGTGTCTGGAACATCGACCGGGTGTACATGAACTCCCAGTGCAGCGACAGGCTCTTGCGCTTGAGCTTGGCCACGTCCAGCGAGGCGGGGTCGTCGATCAGGCCGAGGCGGCCCTGGGGCGCCAGGGCTTCCACCAGTTGGTCCAGGTGCTGATCCGTCTGGGTCAGGCTGGCGACATGCGTGACCTGGGAAAGGCCGGCACGGCGCAGTTCTTCGGCCAGCGGCTTGCTGTGGTCCAGCACATGGTGGGCGCCCAGTTCGCGGACCCAGGCCTGGGTTTCCGGGCGCGAGGCGGTGCCGATCACCGTCAGGCCGGTGAGCTGGCGGGCGAGTTGCACGAGGATCGAGCCCACGCCGCCGGCAGCGCCCACCACCAGCAGGCTCTGGCCCTGGTCGGCCTTGCCTTCGGCGATCTGCAGGCGATCGAACAACAGCTCCCAGGCGGTGATGGAGGTCAACGGCAGGGCGGCGGCCTGGGCGAAGTCCAGGCTTCTGGGCATGTGGCCGACGATGCGCTCGTCGACCCGGTGGAGCTCGGCATTGCCGCCCGGACGGGTCAGATCGCCGGCGTAGAACACCCGGTCGCCGGGCTGGAACAGGGTTACCTCGCTGCCCACCGCCTTCACCACGCCCGCCACGTCCCAGCCCAGCACCTTGGGCTGGCCGGCTTCCGGTGCGGCGTTGCGACGGATCTTGGTATCCACCGGGTTCACCGAAATGGCACGGACTTCCACCAGCAGATCGCGGGGGCCTGGTTGTGGCTCAGGCAGCACGATGTCCTGCAGGGACTCGGGGTTATCGATGGGAAGGTTCTGGAAGTAGGCGACGGCTTTCATCGGGATTCTCCGCGTAAGGGCTGGATGGGCCCCATGTTCGGTTATTCCGCAAACAAGAAAAATCGGCTAGAAAACGACAGTCTTTCAATGGAGCTTTGAAAATGCTGCGCCTCGACGATCTCGCCCTGTTTGTCAGCACCGCTGACCACGGTAGCCTCTCGGCCGCCGCCCGCAAGCGTGACGTCTCGCCCGCCGTGGCCAGCGCCGCGCTCAAGCGCCTGGAGCAGCAGCTCGACACCCGCCTGTTCGCGCGCTCCACCCGCAGTCTGCGCCTGACCCCGGAAGGCGAGCAATTCCTGGCCCATGCGCGCAATGCCCTGGAGAGCCTCGCCGAGGGGCAGCGGCAATTGGTCGGCGGCCGTGAGGACATCGCCGGCGTGCTGCAGCTTTCCGCCCCGTCGGAT
The DNA here is from genome assembly GCF_029871235.1 of Pseudomonas sp. BN411. Classification (GTDB taxonomy): domain Bacteria; phylum Pseudomonadota; class Gammaproteobacteria; order Pseudomonadales; family Pseudomonadaceae; genus Metapseudomonas. The sequence goes on along the minus strand of NZ_SSOM01000032.1, from coordinate 64,626 downwards.
TTTGGCCGCAATGTGCTGCTGCCCTGGCTGGACGAGTTCCAGCACGAACACCCGCGCCTGGGCATCCGCCTGCACCTCAGCGACCGTGTCGCCGACCTGTTCCGCCAGGCGGTGGACATCGCCATCCGCTACGGCGAGCCGGAAGACTCCAGCCTGGTGGCGCTGCCCCTGGTGCCCGGCAACCGTCGCGTGCTCTGCGCCGCGCCGGCGTATCTGGAAGCTCACGGGCGTCCGCGCCAACCCGAAGCGCTGACCGGCCACAACTGCCTGCTCTATCAGCTTGGGGGACGTGTCCACGACCGCTGGACCTTCAGCGAGGGCCGGCGCGAATTCGTGGTGGCAGTGACCGGCAACCGCGTCTGCGACGATGCCGATGTGGTGCGGCGCTGGGCGCTGGCGGGGCAGGGGATCATCTACAAGTCCTGGCTGGACGTGGCCGAAGACGTCCGCGCCGGGCGCCTGGAGCTGGTGCTGCCGCAGTACCTCGGCCAGGCCACGCCGCTGAACCTGATCTGTGCCCATCGCGCCCAGCTCAGCAAGCCCGTGCGTCTGCTCCGCGAGTTCGTCCAGGCGCGTTGTGCCACGCTGCTCGTCGGCGCGCCCTGGCGTTGAGTGTCGGCCACGGGCAGGTCGGCGTCTGAGCATCGAATTGCTCGTAACCCAGGTTCCGCTATCGTCTGGATAAGCCGTGGCCGCATGGAGGTTCCCGTGGCTGACCTGACCCCGACCTGCCTGATCCCTGCCGGGCCCGTGCCCGGCGCAAGCCGTTGGAGACTCGACTGATGCCGCGCATCCGCGAGCCTGGAAGCCTCCTGCCAACCCTGCTGCTGGTGTTCTCCGGCTACCTGTTGCTGGCCATGGGAGCCGTCTGGCTGTCGCGCCAGCCCGGCAGTATCGCCACCCTCTGGTATGCCAACGCCTTCGCCGTGGCGCTGCTCTGGGACCAGCCCCTGCGCCGCTGGCCGGCCCTGCTGGCGGCCGCGATGCTGGCCGATCTGCTGGCCAACCTGGCCTTCGGCGATGCCCTTGCCCTGGCGGCCAGCTTCGTTCCGCCGAATCTGCTGGAGGTCATCCTCGCGGCTGCCCTGCTGCGGGTCAGTGGCGCCGCATTGCGGATGAACGAAAGCCCGGGTGCCTTCCTCCAGTTCATCTTCTTCGGTGCCCTGTTGCCTCCGCTGGCCAGTGCCAGCCTGGGGGCGAGCATCCTCGCCTGGCAGGGAGTGGGCTCCTTCGAGCGTGGCTGGATGTACTGGGTCGAGGGCGCCATGCTCGGTGCCGTCTCGGTGCTGCCCCTGGCCGTGTGGATGCGCCAGCAGGGCTGGTGGGAATTCCTCGGTGAACGGCGTCGGCGCGAACTGTTGCTCTATGGCGGCTTGGTGTTGCTGGGCACGCCCTTCGCCTTGCTGCTGTTGCCGTTCCCCTTCGTCTACCTGGCCCTGCCGCTGATGATTGCGGCGGTCCGCCTGACCTTCGCCAGCACTGCACTGCTGGTGGCGCTGGCTTCGGTGAGCGGGGGGATGATCATCGCCCTCGGCCTGCTCGAAACGCCGGATCTGGAGAAGGGCTGGCGCGACCTGCTGATCTACCTGCCGCTGCTGCTGGCGTTGCTGCCAGCCCTGCTGCTGGCCTCGGCCGTGGAGCAACTGCGCAAGCGTCGCCGCGAACTGGCGGCCAGTGAAACGCGCTTTCGCGACGCCATGGATCACTCCGCCATCGGCATGGCTTTGGTGGGGCTGGATGGCCGCTGGCAACGGGTCAACCATGCACTCTGCGAGATGCTCGGGTACGACGAAGAAGAGCTGTCGGCCCTGAACTTCCAGGATGTCACCCACCCGGACGACCTCGCTGGCGATCTCGAACTGGTGCGGGAAATCATCGCTGGGCGCCGCCACAGCTACCGCCTGGAAAAGCGCTACCTGCATAAGAGCGGGCGGGAGATTTGGGGCCTGCTGGCGGTGTCGCTGGTGCGCGACCACGAGGGAGAGCCGCTGTATTTCATCTCCCAGATTGAAGACATCGACCGCCGCAAACGTGCCGAAGAACGTGAAGCGGTATTGGCGCGGCGCTACTCGGTGGCCACCGAGGCCAGTGGTGTCGGCGTCTGGGAGTGGGACCTGGCCAGCGACCGCCTGCTCTGGGATGAAGGCATGTACCGCCTCTACGGCCGTACGGCGGGTGGCGAACTCTCTTACGCCGACTGGCGCGCCCACCTGCATCCGGATGACGCCGCCCGTGCCGAGCGCGAAGTGCTGGCCGCCCGGGAGGGTAGTCGGCGCCTGGACATCGAATTCCGAATCCGTCGCGGCGACGGTGACCAGCGCGTGCTCAAGGGCCACGCCCGGCTGGTCTGCGATGCCCAGGGACGACCGCTGCGCATGGTCGGCACCAACTGGGACGTCAGTGAATTGCGCCAGCTCGCCGAGCGCTTGCGCGACGAGCGTGAACGCCTGCAGGTGACCCTCGATGCCATCGGTGACGGCGTCATCACCACCGACCTTGAGGGTCGGGTCAGCTTCCTCAACCCGGTGGCCGAGCGCCTCAGCGGCTGGCGCAGCGACGAGGCCCAGGGCCTGCCCATCGAACAGGTGCTGCTGCTGGAAGGCGAAGATGGCCGTCTGGTACCCAACCCGGTGCGCGACTGCCTGGAGCAGGGCAGTGCCGCCAGCCTCCAGGGGCTGGCCTCGCTGCGCCATCCGGCCGGCGGCACCATCGCACTGCGTGGCCAGGCCGCGCCCATGCGCGCGGGTGACGGCACCCTGCTGGGCAGCGTGCTGGTGCTTACCGACGTCAGCGAAGCACGGGCCATGCAGAAACACCTGCGCTATGCCGCCACCCACGATGCGTTGACCGGACTGCTGAACCGTTCGGCCTTCGAGGACGCCCTGGCCGAAAGCTGCCGCGACGTACTGCAGAACGACGGCAACAGCGTGCTCTGCTTCATCGACCTGGACCGCTTCAAACAGGTCAACGACAGTGCCGGCCACGCCGCCGGGGATGAACTGCTGCGCCAGCTCGCCAGGCTGATGCAGGCCCAGGTGCGGGCCGGTGATCAACTTGCGCGGCTGGGCGGCGACGAGTTCGCGCTGATCCTGCGCAGTTGCCCGCTGCCCCAGGCGGAAATGCTGGCGGCGCGGCTCATCGCGCAGATCCAGGGCCTGGTGCTGACCTGGGAAGGGCAGGAATTCTGCGTCGGTGCCAGCGTCGGCATCGCCTGCATCCACAGCGCTAACGCGCAGCCTGCAGAGCTTCTGAAACAGGCTGATACAGCTTGCTATCGGGCCAAACACGCAGGTCGGGGACAATTCGCTGTCGAACACCGCTGAGATCGGCGGACCGACATATGACAGCCGCCAAGGCCTGACCTACTCTCCATCGTCATGGCAGTGAATGAGAAACCCTTGCATTGCCTTTCGCCATACAACGCAAAATTCGAGGTCGATACCATGCGTAAGCTCCTGCTCCTTTCCCTGGTCCTTGTCAGCCCGCTGACCTTTGCCAAGACCGAATGCACGTCCGCCGACAAGGCCCAGTGGCAAGACCAGACCAAGTTCCAGGACGACCTCAAGGCCCAGGGCTACGACATCAAGAAGTTCAAGGTCACCGCCGGCAACTGCTACGAGATCTACGGCTGGGACAAGGACAAGCGCAAGGTCGAGATCTACTTCAACCCGGTCGACGGCAAGGTGGTCAAACAGGAGATCGAGGACTAAACCGTGAGCGCCGAGACTGTTCGCCTCTGGGACCCGGTGGTGCGGATCGGCCACTGGTCCCTGGTGGCCGCCTTCATCGGTGACTACTTCCTCAACGAGGCGGGTGACGGCTGGCACCGCTGGCTCGGCTATTACGCCGTGGCGGTGGTGCTGGTGCGCCTGGTCTGGGGCTTCGTCGGCCCCGGGCCTGCACGCTGGTCGGACTTCTGGCCGCATCCGGCGCGCCTGGTGGCCCACGCCAAGGCGCTGCTGACCGGTGGCCACATGCACCGCCTGGGTCACTCGCCTCTGGGCGGGCTGGTGATGATCCTCATGCTGCTGCTGATGGTCGGGCTGGGCGTCACCGGCTTCCTGATGGAAGAAGTCGACTACTTCTGGGGCGAGGACCTGCCTCGGGACATCCATGAGTTCATGGCCGACGGCCTGTTCTGGCTGGCCTTTGTGCACGTCGGCGCCGCGCTGGTGGAAAGCGTGCGCATGCGCGAGAACCTGCCCTGGTCGATGGTGACCGGGCGACGCAAGACGCTTAACGACTAAGGGCCGCATCGCGGCCCTTTTTTCGTGAATTGGCTTTGGGCTTGGTGGCCAGATCATTGCCGAGTGCGCTTCGGGTTTCTGTTTCGCCTTCCCAGGCGACTCCCTTTTGCAGTCGCCCAAAAGGAAGCAAAACGCTTGCCCCTGCATCCGGCCCCGGCTTCGCCGGGATTCCCTTCCTCCATCGTTGCGCCGGGGGCACGGCGAGAGGGGCCATCCATGGCCCCACACGCCTCTCGCGGCATCCATGCCGCTCGTCCCCCTGACTCGCTGCGCTCGCCCTTCGGGCCAGCCTTCGGCTGTTACTTCGCTTCGCTCCGTTTTGCAACGATTCCGCTCGGCCTCCTGAAGGGGCGAGGTCGCTGCCCCACCTCGGTTGCTCAGTTTCAGGTCGCAAGCTGCTTCAGGATTGTTTGGACCTCGCCGTCGCGAGTCACCCCTCTCCTCTTAAGGGAGAGGGGCCGGGGCGGGCCGCGTTCGGATGAGGGAAGTGGCAGCCTCAACGGAGCCGGACCCGAAAGTCAGTAGGATGGGTGGAGCGAAGCGATACCCATCAAGCCCGGCTGATGGGTATCGTCGAACTCCACCCATCCTACTGGTCGTTCTGATGCGGGCCACCGGACGATCCGTCTTTTCCTGACGCGTGGGTCAAGTTAGAATGCGCGCCGTCGTCGGCCAGGGGGCCGCGACATGGGTTCCCTCACCCCATCGGCAAAAAGGATGCAAATCACCATGCCCGCAGCTTCTCCCACGGTCTGGCGCCCGGCACTCACCGGCCTGATCGCCTTCCACATCCTGATCATCATCGCCAGCAATTACCTGGTGCAGCTACCGATCACCCTGTTCGGCTGGCACACCACCTGGGGCGCATTCAGTTTTCCCTTTATCTTCCTGGCCACCGACCTCACCGTTCGCCTGATGGGCAAGCAGGCTGCGCGCCGGGTCATCGCACGGGTCATGGTCCCGGCATTGCTGGCGTCCTATGTGGTGTCGGTGCTGTTCCAGGAAGCGAGCTTCCAGGGCTTCGCCGCTCTCGGCGAGTTCAACCTGTTCGTCGCGCGAATTTCCCTGGCCAGTTTCCTCGCCTACGTGTTGGGTCAGGTGCTGGATATCCAGGTCTTCGACCGTCTGCGGCAGATGCGCCAGTGGTGGATAGCCCCGGTGGCCTCGACCATCGCCGGCAACCTGCTGGACACCTTCGCCTTCTTCTCCGTGGCCTTCTGGCGCAGCGACAACCCCTTCATGGCGGCGAACTGGGTGGAAATCGCCACCGTGGACTACGGCGTAAAGCTGGCCATCAGCCTGGTGCTCTTCGTGCCGCTTTACGGTGTGCTGCTCGGCAGCATCCTGCGGTTGCTGACGCCGCGTCCGGCAGCTTCGTTGTAGGAAACGCCGAAACCGATCCGGTAGGGTGCGCCACGCGCACCAGCGGTTTGACAGAGTGTCGAAGCCGGTGCGCGCAGCGCACCCTACGAATTCAGCGGCTGCCTTATTTGATCAGCCGCGCATCCATGCTGTTCTGCGCCAGGCGTTTGGCCTGGTCCTCGGTCATGCCCAGGTGCTCGTGCAGGGCGGCGAAGTTCTCCGTGACGTAGCCGCCGAAGTACGCCGGATCATCGGAGTTCACCGTCACCTTCACGCCGCGCTCCAGCATGTCGAGGATGTTGTGCTGGCGCATGTGGTCGAACACGCAGAGCTTGATGTTGGACAGCGGGCAGACGGTGAGCGGGATCTGCTCGTCGATGATGCGCTGCATCAGCCGCTCGTCCTCGACGGCACGTACGCCGTGATCGATGCGCTCGATCTTGAGCAAGTCCAGGGCTTCCCAGATGTACTCCGGCGGGCCTTCCTCGCCGGCGTGGGCGACAGTGAGGAAGCCTTCGGCACGGGCGCGGTCGAATACGCGCTGGAACTTGCTCGGCGGATGGCCCTTCTCCGAACTGTCCAGGCCGACAGCGATGAAGGCGTCGCGGAAGGGCAGGGCTTGATCGAGGGTCTTCTGCGCCTCGTCTTCAGAGAGGTGGCGCAGGAAGCTGAGGATCAGCCCGGAGCTGATGCCCAGTTGCTCGCGACCGTCTTCCAGGGCCTGTCGGATGCCGGACAGCACCACTTCGAAGGGAATGCCGCGATCGGTGTGGGTCTGCGGGTCGAAGAACGGCTCGGTGTGAATCACGTTCTGCGCCTTGCAGCGCTGCAAGTAGGCCCAGGTCAGGTCGTAGAAATCCTGCTCGGTGCGCAGCACATCGGCGCCGGCGTAGTAGAGGTCGAGGAACTCCTGCAGGTTGTTGAAGGCGTACGCCTTGCGCAGGGTTTCCACGTCGGCCCAGGGCAGCACCACCTTGTTGCGTTCGGCCAGGGCGAACAGCAGTTCGGGTTCCAGCGAACCCTCCAGGTGCAGGTGCAGTTCAGCCTTGGGCAGGGCATTCAGCCATTCGTACATGGTGGATTCTCTTCATCAGGCGGGGATGGCGGAAAGTTTACCTGTTGTTTGGGCAGATTCATTCGCCAGTGCCGGGCACTCTTCGTCTGCCTGGTTTTGTTTGTTTTTTGATCAGTTTTCCGCAAGGCTCGCCAGCCCTGGGCTGCGGCGGATACTCCCAAGCTTATCCACAGCCTTTTCCCCGTTGGGCGTGGACAAGGGCGGACCTGCCGAGCGCTTGCTGCGCTGCATTGGTGCGCGGAGGAATGCACCAGAAATCAGGTGCTTAAGTTTGGGGCAGGGGATAAGCCGGGTATTGGGCAAAAAGCGAACAGTTCTCGCCAAGCCGCGCCGCTGCTGCCTGTCAGGCAAAAGCCCACGAGTTATCCACAGCGGGCTCCACAGAAAATGTGGGTGGTATTCGATAGGGTCAGAGCCGCTTTACTTCCAACCGTCCCCGGCTGATATCTCGCAGGACCTGCTCGAACCCGGCAATGCGACCTTCGGGCAGGGCCAGGATCAGCTCGGCGCCTTCGGCATCGAAGCTTTCACTTTCCACCAGCGCTTCGAAGTCGCCGAGGCGCGCCTTCAGTAGCGGCAGTTCGGCAAAACCGGGATGGCAACTGATGCGGCTGCGGGCTACCAGCTCCACGCGCTGGCCACCTTGCAGGCATTTGGCGGCGCTGCCGCCGTAGGCGCGGGCGAGGCCGCCGGTGCCGAGCTGGATACCGCCGTAATAGCGGATCACCAGAACCGCGACCTGATCGCAGTCCTGGCCTTCGATGGCAGCGAGGATCGGGCGTCCGGCGGTGCCGCCGGGTTCGCCGTCGTCACTGAAACGGTACTGGTTACCCAGCTTCCAGGCCCAGCAGTTATGGGATGCGCCAGGCTCGGACTGGCGCGCGATGAACGCCTGCGCTTCCTCGACGCAGGTCACCTGCGCGGCATGGGCAATGAAGCGGCTCTTCTTGATCTCCTCGCGGTACTCGGCGGGAGCGGACAGGGTGAACGGCATCAGGCAGTCGCGGGCGGAGTCAGGCCGCAGCCCTTGAGGATGATCTGGATGAGGTTCTGCGTGGCCGCTTCGAAATCGTCCTTGGTCAGGCGCTTGCGGCCGGTGACGCGGCAGATCTGGGTGTTGAAGTCGGCGTAGTGCTGGGTGCTGCCCCAGAGCAGGAAGATCAGGTTCACCGGGTCGACCTGGTCCATCTTGCCGGCAGCGATCCAGGCTTCGAATACCCCGGCGCGGCCCTTGAACCAGGTGCGGTAGTCCTGATCGAAGTGGGCTTCCAGGCAGCCGCCGCCACTGATGATTTCCATGGCGAAGATTTTCGAGGCCAGCGGATGACGACGGGAGAACTCCATCTTGGCGCGGATGTAGCGGGCCAGCGCCTCGGCCGGGTCGTCTTCGGCGGTGAGGGCGTTGAAGGTGCTGTCCCAGAGTTCCAGGTGGTTGCTCAGCACGGCGATGTACAGGCCCAACTTGTTGCTGAAGTAGTAGTGCAGGTTGGCCTTGGGCAGCCCGGCGCGCAGGGCGATGGTGTTCATGCTGGTGCCCTTGAAGCCGTGGCGGGCGAACTCCTCCTCCGCGGCGGCGAGGATCAGCTCTTCGTTCTTCTGACGAATGCGGCCGGCGGGCTTGGTGGGAGGGTTCGGGCTGTGGGCGGGCACCAGTGAAGTCATAGGCTTCCTTATTGTAAGAGGGGGTTGGCGACAGCACTGATAACCCAGGATGACCGCGCCTACAAGCAAAACTGGAGCATCGGTCAGGTTATTCGCGGATTTGTCCGGGCTGCACCGGAATGGGGCTTGAGCGTAGGGTGGATCACGCTTCACCGATCCACCATCGGTGCCGGGCTTGGTCTCGTTGGTGGATGCAAAAAGCGACATTCACCCTACAAGATCCGGTTCCTTAACTGGTTGCGGCCAGCGCTTCCAGAAAGCTTTCCAGCACCAGGTGCGGCCGGCGGCCCTTGCGGGTTACCGAAGACAGCGACAGGTCGTAGAAGCGCGTCGCCGGCTTCAGCGCCCGCAGCCGCCCTTGCTGTACCCAGAAGCTAGCGTAGTGGTCCGGCAGGTAGCCGATGTAGCGGCCGGTGAGGATGAGGAAGGCCATGCCCTCGCGGTCCGATGCGCTGGCCGTGCTGTTGAGCACCTGATAGTGCGCCTGGATGTCCGCCGGCAGGCGGAAGGTGGGGGCGATGGCGTCCTGCTGGTTCAGGCGGTCGTCGCTGAGTTGCGCATCGTCCACGTAGAACAGCGGATGGCCCACGGCGCAGTAAAGCAGCGAGCGTTCGCTGTACAGGGGCTGGTATTCCAGCCCGGAGAGGGCAGCGGTCTGCGGTACCACGCCGACGTGCAGGCGGCCGTCGAGCACCCCCTGTTCCACCTCGCTGGGCGGCGTCATGCGGATGTTGATCTGCACGTCCGGGCCGCGCTCCTTCAGGCGTGACAGCGCATGGGTGATGCGCATGTGCGGCAGCGTCACCAGGTTGTCGGTGAGACCGATGTTCAGCTCGCCGCGCAGGTGCTGGTGCAGGCCGTTGACCTCGGTCCGGAAGGTCTCCAGCGATGCCAGCAGCTGCATGGACGACTGGTACACCTCGCGGCCTTCCTCGGTCAGGGCGAAACCGGCACGGCCGCGCTGGCACAGCCGCAGGCCGAGCCGTTGTTCCAGGTCGCTCATCTGCTGGCTGATGGCCGAACGGCCGATGCCCAGCACGCTCTCGGCAGCGGAGAAACCGCCGCACTCCACCACGCTGCGAAAGATGCGCAGCAGGCGGATATCGAAATCGCTCACCTGCGCCAGCGGCTCGGGACGGCGGGTACTCATGGTTTAGCAACCTCTAACCTAAAGATTTGAAAAGTTGGATTTTCGTGACTTTATGCCCGTGGCAATGTCGGCAGCAAGTAGCGCGTCGTTCCTCAGAACAAGACACTTTCGAGGCCATACATGAACATGCCGCAGACCGCCCAGCTTCCCCTCGCCAGCCAGCTCAAGCTGGACGCTCACTGGATGCCGTTCTCCGCCAACCGCAACTTCCAGCGCGACCCGCGCCTGATCGTCGCCGCCGAAGGCAGCTGGCTGATCGACGACCAGGGCCGCCGCATTTATGACAGCCTCTCTGGCCTGTGGACCTGCGGTGCCGGTCACTCGCGCAAGGAAATCCAGGAAGCCGTGGCCAAGCAGCTCGGCACCCTCGACTACTCCCCGGGCTTCCAGTACGGCCATCCGCTGTCCTTCCAACTGGCCGAAAAGATCGCCAACCTGACTCCCGGCGAACTGAACCACGTGTTCTTCACCGGCTCCGGCTCCGAGTGCGCCGACACCTCCATCAAGATGGCCCGTGCCTACTGGCGCCTGAAAGGCCAGCCGCAGAAGACCAAGCTGATCGGCCGCGCCCGTGGTTATCACGGCGTGAACGTCGCCGGCACCGCCCTGGGCGGCATCGGCGGCAACCGCAAGATGTTCGGCCAACTGATGGACGTCGACCACCTGCCGCACACTCTGCAGCCGGGCATGGCCTTCACCAAGGGCGCTGCCGAAACCGGCGGCGTGGAACTGGCCAACGAACTGCTGAAATTGATCGAGTTGCATGACGCGTCCAACATCGCCGCCGTGATCGTCGAGCCGATGTCCGGCTCCGCCGGCGTCATCGTGCCGCCGGCCGGCTACTTGCAGCGCCTGCGTGAAATCTGCGACCAGCACAACATCCTGCTGATCTTCGACGAAGTGATCACCGCCTTCGGCCGCATGGGCACCATGACCGGCGCCGAGTACTTCGGTGTGACCCCGGACCTGATGAACGTGGCCAAGCAGGTCACCAACGGCGCCATTCCCATGGGCGCGGTGATCGCCAGCCGCGAGATCTACCAGACCTTCATGAACCAGGCGACGCCCGAATACGCCGTCGAGTTCACCCACGGCTACACCTACTCCGCACACCCGGTCGCCTGCGCCGCTGGCCTGGCCGCTCTGGACCTACTGGAGAAGGAAAACCTGGTGCAGCAATCCGCCGAACTGGCCCCGCACTTCGAGAAGGCCATCCACGGCCTGAAAGGCGCCAAGCACGTCATCGACATCCGCAACTGCGGCCTGGCCGGTGCCCTGCAGATCGCCCCGCGTGACGGCGACGCCATCGTCCGTCCGTTCGAGGCCGGCATGGCCCTGTGGAAGGCTGGTTTTTACGTCCGCTTCGGTGGCGACACCCTGCAGTTTGGCCCGACCTTCAACGCCAAGCCGGAAGAACTGGACCGCCTGTTCGACGCCGTCGGCCAGGCCCTGCAGGGCGTGAATTGATGAGCCAGCGCCCGCAGGCCGTGCCCACCGTGCAGGTGGATAACGACGAGGTGATCGTCACCGAATGGCGCTTCGCCCCCGGTGCCGAAACCGGTCGCCACCGCCATGGCTACGACTACGTCGTGGTGCCGATGACCAACGGCACCCTGCTGCTGGAAACCCCGGAGGGCGACAAACACGCCCCCCTGGTGGCCGGCCAGAGTTACTTCCGCAAGGCCGGCGTCGAGCACAACGTGATCAACGCCAGCGACCACGAAGTGGTCTTCGTGGAAACCGAATTGAAATAGCGCACGGACAACCCCCTCTCCCTCTGGGAGAGGGCTGGGGTGAGGGAAATATCCACCCCTCCATGCTTCCGGCGCCACCAAGACAAAAGCCCTACAAGAGACCCCACCCATGAGCCTCATCCCGCACCTGATCAACGGCGAACGCATCGACGACCAAGGCCGCACCGCGGACGTGTTCAACCCGTCCACCGGCGAAGCCCACCGCAAGGTCGGCCTGGCCAGCCGCGCCACCATCCAGCAGGCCATCGACGCCGCCAAGGCCGCCTTCCCGGCCTGGCGCAACACTCCGCCGGCCAAGCGCGCCCAGGTGCTGTTCCGCTTCAAGCAACTGCTGGAAACCAACGAAGCGGTGATCTCCAAGCTGATCGCCGAAGAGCACGGCAAGACCCTGGAAGACGCTGCCGGTGAACTGAAGCGCGGCATCGAGAACGTCGAGTACGCCTGCGCCGCCCCGGAAATCCTCAAGGGCGAATACACCCGCAACGTCGGCCCGAACATCGACGCCTGGAGCGACTTCCAGCCGCTGGGCGTGGTCGCCGGCATCACCCCGTTCAACTTCCCGGCCATGGTGCCGCTGTGGATGTACCCGCTGGCCATCGCCTGCGGCAACACCTTCATCCTCAAACCCTCCGAGCGTGACCCGAGCTCCACCCTGCTGATCGCCGAGCTGTTCCATCAGGCCGGCCTGCCCAAGGGCGTGCTGAACGTGGTCAACGGTGACAAAGAAGCGGTGGACGCGCTGATCGAAGCGCCGGAAGTCAAAGCCCTCAGCTTCGTCGGCTCGACCCCGATCGCCGAATACATCTATGCCGAAGGCACCAAGCGCGGCAAGCGCGTGCAGGCCCTGGGCGGCGCTAAGAACCACGCGGTGCTGATGCCCGACGCCGACCTCGACAACGCTGTCAGCGCACTGATGGGCGCCGCCTACGGTTCCTGCGGCGAGCGCTGCATGGCCATCTCCGTGGCGGTGTGTGTGGGCGACCAGATCGCCGATGCGCTGGTCGAGAAGATCGTTCCGCAGATCAAGGGCCTGAAGATCGGCGCCGGCACCAACTGCGGCCTGGACATGGGCCCGCTGGTCACCGCCGCCGCCCGCGACAAGGTGGTCGGTTACATCGACGACGGCGTGGCCGCTGGTGCCAAGCTGGTGGTGGACGGCCGTGGCTACCGCGTCGCCGGTCATGAAGACGGTTACTTCGTCGGCGGCACCCTGTTCGACAACGTCAAAGCCGACATGCGCATCTACCAGGAAGAAATCTTCGGCCCGGTGCTCTGCATCGTTCGCGTCGGCAGCTTGGAAGACGCCATGCAGCTGATCAACGACCACGAGTACGGCAACGGCACCTGCATCTTCACCCGCGACGGCGAAGCCGCCCGCCTGTTCTGCGACGAGATCGAAGTGGGCATGGTCGGCGTCAACGTGCCGCTGCCGGTACCGGTGGCCTACCACAGCTTCGGCGGCTGGAAGCGCTCGCTGTTCGGCGACCTCCACGCCTACGGCCCGGACGGTGTGCGCTTCTACACCCGCCGCAAGGCCATCACCCAGCGCTGGCCGCAGCGCGCCAGCCACGAGGCGGCGCAGTTCGCGTTCCCCAGCAACGGCTGAGTGATGCGTTGAATGAAAAAAGCCCGGCTAATGCCGGGCTTTTTCATTGGTGGGTAGCTTTCTAACCACCTCGATTTCCCTTGGCAGAATCGATGATCGCCTGAATCGCCGCCAACCACCGTGGCGCCGACACCCTTGTCCTGGTCTTCCATGGTGTTCTCCTTCAGCTCATGCGCTCGGGCTGATGGGTATCGCGGAGCTCCACCCATCCTACAAGAGCAGGTTCGTGCAGATGACTAACTCGTAGGATGGGTGGAGCGGAGCGATACCCATCACCGTTCCCCCGCACCGCGCTCCATGTCCCCTCCATCCCCCGCCCAATCCACCGGAAGGATGCCCGCGTTCACATAGCGGTGAAACGATGACCACGGCCAATCCGCCACCCGCTCCACATGCCCATGTTTGCGTGGGTTGTGGTGGATGTAATCCACATGCCGGGCGAAGTCGTCGTCATCGCGGACACGGTGCTCCCAGAAACGGCGTTGCCAAATGCCGCGTTCGCCTTTGCTCGACCGGCTTTCAGATGCCTGCTCTCCATAGGGAAGTGCGCGGGAAAACTCAGTCTTGATCAGTCGCCAACGCAAGGCGTAGTCGGCGTCGTCTGGCGGCAACGTGCACAGGGCATGGAGGTGATCGGGGAGGATGACGATGGCGTTGATACGCCAGGGGTGACGCTTCATGCAGTAGCGGAAACTGGCGCGGAGCAGGGCGATCTGGTCGATCAACAGGCGGCTTCGTCGGTCGGCAAGATTCAGGGTGAAGAACCAGGTAGCACCTGGCGTGTGATCGCGGCGGTAGTTGGTCATGGTTTGGCTTCCTTGCCATTTATTTGATGGGTATCGCTTCGCTCCACCACATCCTACGGGGAATGTGCTCTGTAGGATGGGTTGAGCTCCGCGATACCCATCACGCCGGTTCAACCGCGCGCGATTACCGATTCAACCGCCGCGCATCGAACGCATCGCGGGCCTGGAAGGCGGTGTAGGTCATCTGCGCAGCCACCAGCCCGGCGAGGCCGAAGGTGCGGGTCAGGCCGAATCGGCTGAAGCCGGCGGGAATCGGCGTGGCGTTGGCGATGGCGTCGGCCAGCACTTCGCCCGCCACTGTGGTCGGCGCCATGCCGTGGCCGCCGAAGCCCACCGCGTGCCAGATGCCATCGGCGTCCTGGCCGATCTGCGCCATCTGGTGGCGGCCGTAGCTCATCAGTCCTCCCCAGGAATACTGGATCTCCACATCCTCCAGCTGTGGATAGACCGAGACGAGGTCGGCCTTTAGCAGTCTGGCGATGGCTTCCGGATTGCGGTCGAGGATGGAGATGCGCCCGCCCCAGAGAATCCGGCTGTCCTGCAGCGGCCGGTAGTAATCGAAGGCGAAGCGGGTGTCGTAGACCGCCGACTCGCAATCGATGGCCTCCGCAAGGCGCGCGCCCAGGGGCTCGGTGGCGACCACGTAGGTGGCGATGGGGAGCACCGCGCGCTCGACGGGGCGGTGGAGGCCGCGTGAATAGCCGCCGCCGGAGAACACTACATGCTCGGCGTGCACCTCGCCGCCCTCGGTCCTGACCACGTACTTGCCGGCGCGCTTCTCGATGGCCAGGGCGGGGGATCGTTCGTGGAGGCGGACGCCCAGGTTGGCCAGTGTCCGTGCGATGCCACAGACGTACTTAAGCGGATGGAAGTGGAAGGCATTGCGCTCCAGCAGGCCGCCGAAGTAGCGCTCGGTCCTGAGCATCTCCTTCAGTTCGCCGGGCGGGATGTACTCCCAATCCACGCCGTAGGCCTGCTTCATCAGCTGGCGCGGGGTCTCCAGGCGCGCGGGGTCGTTGAACCAGTTGGCGAGGATCACACCCTTGTCCACCAGGTCGCAGTCGATGCCGTAGTGGCGGCTGCGGTGGCGGATCAGTTCGACCGCATCGAGGGTGAGTTGATACAGGCGACGCGCCTCCTCGGCACCCAGGGTGGCCAGCAGATCGGCGTTGCCCAGGCTGTAGCCGCCGAAGACGAAACCGCCATTGCGCCCCGAGGCGCCGTGGCCGACATCGTGGGACTCCAGCACCACCACGTCGGTGACGCCGCGCTCGGCCAGCCCCAGGGCGGTGGACAGCCCTGCCAGCCCGCCACCGAGGATGCATACCCTGGCGTCGGTGCGGCCCGAATGGGCAGGGTAGGCGGTCCGATCGACCGTGGCTTCGTAGTAGGTCTTGTGGAATTGGGGGCTCATCAGTCGTTCCTGTCGCCGGCATCCTGCTGCTCGTTGAACGACTGTTTAGCTTGGTGGGGCGATGGAGGACAACCGAAAAATCCTCCGCATGTCAGTCCGCGCGGGAATGACAGCAGGAGAGGGGAACGAAGCGCTGCCTGGCCCACAAAAAAGCCCGGCACAGGCCAGGCTTTTTCGGGGTGGATTCGCGGCTCAGACCTTGCGCACGAATTCCGACTTCAGCTTCATCGCGCCGATACCGTCGATCTTGCAGTCGATGTCGTGGTCGCCGTCCACCAGGCGGATGTTCTTCACCTTGGTGCCGACCTTCACCACCAGGGACGAGCCCTTGACCTTGAGGTCCTTGATCACGGTGATGGTGTCGCCGTCCTGCAGGACGTTGCCGACGGAATCCTTGATCACCTTGTCATCACCGGTGGCATCGCTGCTGGCGTCAGCGGACCACTCGTGGGCGCACTCGGGGCAGATCAGCATCGCGCCGTCTTCGTAGGTGTATTCGGAGTTGCATTTGGGGCAGGGCGGCAGGGTGCTCATGGGGACCTCGACTTCGGTGTCACGAAAAACCATGAATTATATAAGGTTTTGGCACTGCTTTGCCCGTTTCTGCGATTTCGTATGTCAGATGTATCGGATGCTTTACCGACTTGACCCTATCCAAATCTTTTCGCGCAGAACGGCTGCTAGTCTCCCAGCTCGGAGAAATCGCGGGCTTACGAAAGTGACTACGAGTGGCTGGGATTATGAGTGACGCCGTTCCCTACGAACTGACCCTGCCGATGTGGGCCAGGGCATCGATCAAACATCAGCGGCCGCGCTGCATCTGGCTGACCGGCCTGTCCGGCTCGGGCAAGTCCACCTTGGCCAATGCGCTGGAAGTGGAGCTCAACGCCCGTGGCCTGCACACCTATGTGCTGGATGGCGACAACCTGCGCGGCGGCCTGTGCCGGGACTTGGGCATGTCTGCGGAGGATCGCCGCGAGAACGTCCGGCGTATCGCCGAGGTGGCGCGGCTGATGGTGGATGCGGGGCTGGTGGTGATCGTGTCGGCGATCTCGCCGTTTCGCGCCGATCGCGAGGCTGCGCGGCAGATGTTCGCGCCGGGGGAGTTCTCCACCGTCTACGTCAGCACCTCGTTCGACGCCTGCGCCCGGCGCGACCCCAAAGGGCTGTACCGGGCAGCGCTGGAAGGGCGCATTCGTAACTTCACCGGCCTGGACAGCCCCTACGAACCGCCACTCGATGCGGACTGGGAAGTGGACACCGAAGCTATCGCGCTGCCACTGGCAATCCACGAACTGCTTGGGTTCGTGCTGAGCAACTGAGGCTCAGGGCGTGTCGATGGGCTCGGGGATGCTCAACACGCCGGCATCGGAGAAGCGCCGGGTTCCCCAGAAGCCGCCCCCCAGTTTTCCGCGCAAGGCATAGGGGACATTCTGGATCGGGCTGCCGCCGGTGAGGTTCCAGGTCTGGCGCAGCACCGAGAAGGCGGAAATGGTCACCGGCACTTCGATCAGCTTTTCCCCGAAACCCTCTACCGTGCCGTCCTGGCTGCTGACGCCACTGGCCAGCGGCAGGTCGTTGAGGTCCAGCTCCAGGGCGATGCCGCTGTAATGGATCGCGCTTTCATTGGGGTTCTGCACCCGCAGCTTGAGGTTGAAGCGCATTTCCATGCCCTCGCCATGGATCGGCTCCATGCCCGCCACGTCCACCTGCAAGGGATCGTGCTGGACGAAGCCGACGCATCCGGACAGGAGCGACAAGGCAAGCAGCAGGGCGGCGGGGATGATGGCGCGCATGAACGGATTCCTGCGTGGAGGCTTGCCTTGAGTAAAGAACAGCCCGGCGTCGACGTACCCACATTTTCTGTGGACCGGGCTGTGGATATCGTCTGGATGGATTGCGCCAGAGCCCGTGCTGCAAGGGCTGGTTCGGGTTGCTCGTTTCCTGGGCGAATGAGGTGCAACCCTGTCGAGCGTGCAGCCCGTTGCGGATACCCACGGATTCTGTGGGGCAAGCTGTGGATAGCTTTGGGGTGGATGGCTGGAGGTCTCTATCTGCGTGGCTTTCAGCGCGGTGATCGGATTTTGTTCAGGTGATTGTGGTGCTCGCGGGATGGGTTGCGATGCTGGGGAGTTTCGCGAATGGATTCGCTCCCGGAAGGTCCGGATAGCGCGTCGCACACGAAGGGGGAATGCCCACAAAATCTGTGGGCCGTCCTGTGGATATCTTCGGGATAACTGCGTGGGTTGCCCATGGGAGCTGGGCTGGAAGCGGTTGCTCGGTTTTTCGGCGTCAGTCGTACTCGGCAGCCTCGTGGTCGCCCAGTAGCCGGCGCTGGCGTGGCGTGCAGGCAGCGAGCACCTGCGGGTTGAAGCGGAAGTCCAGGTAGGGCGAGAACTTCTGCGCCACCATGCGCCGGCCGTAGTGGACCTGCAGCAGGTAGCGGCTGCGGTCGTGGGTGCGATTGCGGCTGCCGGCGTGCCAGAGTTCGCTGCGGAACATCAGCACATCGCCCGCCTGGCACAGTGCGGGCTCGGCCGTTTTGCCGTGCCAATGGGTTTCGCCGGGCCGGGGTTTGCGGCCGGCGCGGTGGCTGCCGGGGATCACCAGGGTAGGGCAGAGGTCGGCGTCGATATCGTCGAGGTACAGGTGCGCGGTGCAGACCTGCATCGGCAGCGTGAAGGACGGATCGGCCAGCAGGCTTTCCGGCAGCTCCATCGCCAGGTGATCCAGGTGCAGTTCGGCGCCGACGAAGCCCGGATGGCAGCGCCAGGCGGTCTGGCCAATCACATGGCAATCCCCGCCCAGTGCCGCTTCGGCCAGCTCGATCACGCCGGGCCGGTCGAGCCAGGGCAGCCATTCCGGCCCCCGGTTGAACACGCATTTGAAGTGATCGTCCACCAGGCCGAGGTAGTCCCAGTGGACGGGCTGAAGCTGGTCCATCAGATGGCGCAGGGTGGCGACGGCGGTGGCGTCGAGCGCGCCGGGGAGAAGGGTGAAGCCTTGCTGGTGAAGGGCGATGAGATGGTCGGCGGTGGACATGGGCATGTCCTCTTGCGCGAGTGAACTACCTGTAGGGTGGACCACGCTCCACCGGTCCACCATTCGAGGTCCGGCATGGCACCGATGGTGGATGGAAGAGCGCCATCCACCCTACAGGTTCAAGCGTTCAGCAGACCCTCGAGCCTCATGCGCAGCGGCTCGATCTCGTCGTCGGTGAGATTCAGCAGGAAGTCGTGCTTCAGCACCTCCACCAACTCGGCGGCATCCTCGATCTTGCGACTTTCGAGGCGGCCGTCGCGGTGGCGTCTGTTGAAGGTGCCGTTGGCCAGGGTCAGGCGCCACTCGCCGTCGCTGCAGGCGGTCATCAGCATCTTGCGGAAAACGCTGTCGGGGTGAGTGGAGGTGTACCAGTTGCGCGGGATGCAATCGACCCAGGCGTTCACCTCGGGGCCGAAGCGGTAGCAGGCCGCCCAGCCCGTCTCGGCGCGAAAGTTTTCCAGTTGCACCTCGCCCGTGCCGTCGACCTGGGGGCTCAGCCGGTAAGGCAGGTCATCGGGCATCGGCCCTTCGAGGGGGACGGCGCGCCAGGGGGTGGCGGAGCCGAAGCCGACATCCGCCAGATGCGGGCCTTCCGGCAGCAGCACGCGCAGCATCAGGTGGGAGAGCATGGTCTGCGGCGCGTCCAGCGGCAGGCCCCAGCGCACCCGGCCGCCCAGCGTTTCGACCTGGTAGCCGAGGGCGAGCAGCAAGCGGCCGAAGAGGTTGTTCAGCTCGTAGCAGTAGCCACCCCGGCCACGCTCCACCACCTTGGCGAACACCGCATCGGCGTCGATGTGGATGGGGCGATCGAGAAGCACGTCGACGTTCTCGAAAGCCACCCGCTGCTGGTGGGCGGCGATCAGCCGGTCAAGGCTGGCAAGGTCGGGACGCTGTGGAGCAGGGGTGTCCAGGTGGCGCAGATAGGCTTCGGTCTGCTGCGGGGTCAGCGCGTACATGCGGAGCGGCTCCATGGGAGTGACGCGTGGATGCTAGCAGATGCTTCCTGCACGGCGACGAACGGTAGCTTGGTGTTTTTCTTAATCAACGGAGCCTGTAAAAAATAAAAAACTGACGAGTCACAAGCTGACGTTCGCAGGCCTTTCAAATCAAGGCATTGCATTCATCGTTGTGTCGTACTTGCACAGGCATCCTGTCGATTTTTTTGCTCATCGACGCCGTAATCGTTTGACATATTTTACGTCTTTGGCAGACTGCGCCTCCGTGGTACCCGCCAGCCTCGCGTTGCACCGGGCCCTTCCGCGTCAATAACAAAAACTCCGTCAGTCGAGGTGTTCGCCCCCCCAAGGCGCCCTGGCCCCGACGGGCGTGCCTCTGGAACAAGAACAAATGCTGATCTGGTTTGTTGCGGTATACCTGCTGATCACCGTCGCTGTTGGTTTCTACGCCTCCACTCGCGTCAAGAACTCCACCGACTTCGCCTCCGGTGGTCGGAGCATGTCCTTCCCCCTCGTCGTGGCAATGGTGTTCGCCACCTGGTTCGGCTCGGAAGCCGTACTCGGCATTCCCGCCACCTTCCTCGAAGAAGGTTTCGCCGGGATCGTCGAAG
This sequence comes from Pseudomonas sp. BN411, assembly GCF_029871235.1. GTDB lineage: Bacteria > Pseudomonadota > Gammaproteobacteria > Pseudomonadales > Pseudomonadaceae > Metapseudomonas. The sequence goes on along the minus strand of NZ_SSOM01000032.1, from coordinate 44,941 downwards.
ACCCCTTTGGCTCGTTCGGTTGCCTGATGCTGGTGGGCCTGGTATTCGCCCGTCCGCTCTATCGCCTGAACCTGCTCACCATCGGTGACTTCTTCCGCAAGCGCTTCGGCCCGAACGTGGAACTGCTCACCAGCCTGGTGATCATCGCCTCCTACCTCGGCTGGGTCGCTGCACAGCTCACCGCATTGGGCGTAGTGTTCAGCGTGCTGTCCGACGGCGCCCTGACCACGACCCAGGGCATGATGATCGGTACCTTCATCGTCCTGCTGCACACCCTGTTCGGTGGCATGTGGTCGGTGGCCATGACCGACTTCCTGCAGATGATCATCATCGTGGTCGGCCTGTTCTACCTGACCTGGCTGGTCGGTGACATGGCTGGCGGCCCTGCGGCCGTAATCAGCCAGGCTGCGAACGAAGGCAAGTTCACCTTCTTGCACGGTACTTCGGCCAAGGACATCGTTGCCTTCCTCGCAGCCGCAGTGACCATGATGTTCGGCTCCATTCCGCAGCAGGACGTGTACGCCCGCGTCATGTCGGCCAAGAGCGAGAACATCGCCGCCCGCGCTTCGATGACCGGTGCCTGCTTCTACCTGTGCTTCTGCATGCTGCCGATCTTCCTCGCCTACTCGGCCAAGATGATCGATCCGGCGATGGTCCAGCACTGGCTGGCTGAAGACTCGCAGATGATCCTGCCGCGCCTGATCCTGGAACGTACCCCGCTGTTCGCCCAGATCATGTTCTTCGGTGCGATCCTCTCGGCGATCATGTCCACCGCTTCCGGCACCCTCCTGGCGCCGTCGGTGACCTTCACCGAGAACATCCTCAAGCGCTTCATCCCCGACATGACCGACCGCCAGGCCCTGCTGGCCATGCGTTGCAGCGTGCTGGCGATGACCTTCGCCACCGGCCTGTTCGCCATGAACTCCGAGTCGAGCATCTACGAGATGGTGGGCAACGCCTACAAGGTGACCCTGGTTGCCGCCGCGGTGCCGCTGTTCGCCGGTCTGTTCTGGAAGCGCGCCACCACCCAGGGCGCCCTGCTGGCCATCTTCGCCGGCCTCGGTTCCTGGGGCCTGCTGGAAATGACCTACCAGGAAACCGACTTCTGGCCGCCGCAACTGGCTGGCCTGCTGTTCAGCTGGCTGGGCATGGTCGCCGGTTCTCTGCTGCCGCAGTTCGTGCGCAGCCGTGCCGAGATCATCGGTGCGACCCCGGCTAGCGCCTGATCGACCGAAGCATGAAAAAGCCCCGCCAAGTGCGGGGCTTTTTCATGGGCTCTGGAATTGAATGCACTGTGCCAGTGGCTTGTAGGTTGTGGCTGAGCTAAGCGAAGCCCAACGCAAGGGTTGGCTCCGAATGTTGGGCTTCGCTGCGCTCTGCACCAACCTACGGGTGCTGATCAGGCCATCAGCAGCGACCCCGGCTAACGGAAGCGCTTCGCCAGGGCCTTGTAGGTTGTGGCTGAGCTACGCGAAGCCCAACGCAACGGGTGGCGATCAGGCCATCAGTTCGACGAAGCCGCGCAGCACGGTCAGGCCGACGAACAGGCTCATGGCGATCTGGCTCTTGCGGGGCACGGTGTCGCACAGGTGCTTGTAGTCGATGGGGGCGATGAAGAGCTTCGGCCAGCAGGCGAAGGCGGCGCAGAGGGTGATCAGGGAAAGCGCGGCGAGGCTTGCGGAGAAGTCGAAGGGCTCGCTGGAGAAGATGCAGCTGACGGGGATGGCGACGGCCAGGGCGAGCCAGCCGCACGTAACCAGTTTCTCACCCCGGGTGCGAGGGGAAGCTTGGGCGCTGTCGCTGGCCATCGGTGGGTTCCTTGTCTGACTGCAGGCTGAGACTGTCGCGCATTCTCCACCTGCCTCCCCAATGGCGCAAGCCAGAGGGGCCCGCCGTTGCGACGGGCCCCACGGATATCAGAAGTGCACCTTGGCCAGCAGGCTGAAGGTGTTCTGGTCGGTGCCGCCGAGAATGTCGTCGCCGAGGAAGCCGTTGTCGTCGATGGCGTACTTGTTCTTCCAGTAGTCGTACTCGACGCCGACGTAGAAGTGCTTCACCGCGCTCCAGCCCATGGCCTTGCCCAGGTCGTACTTGATCTGCGGGTTGAAGTGCAGGTTGGCGTGCAGGTCGTTCGGACGGTCGGAGGTGGCGTCCTTGTTGTTCCACACCCAGTCCATGAAACCGTCGATCACAACGTCCGAGTTGCCCACCGGAATGGTGTAGGACCACACCGGAGTGACCTGCCACTGGCCGGACGGGTTGTTGGTGATGCCGTCGGGCTTGCGGTAGTAGAAGTTCAGCTGGAAGTAGTCGAAGCCGGGGACCTTGAGGTCCAAGCCCGGGCCGAGCAGGTAGTTCTGGTTGCGGTTCTCGCCACGCTCATAGGTAGCGGCCAGCAGCACGTCGCTGATGGGGCCGAATTCCAGCTTCTGGTCGAACATCTTGCCGAAGGACAGGCGCGGGGAGATTTCACCGTAGTAGGTGTTTTTGCCCAGGTTCGCATCTTCCTCGCCGTTGTAGTTGATCTGGTCGACGAAGATGAACAGGTCGCCGAAGGTCCAGCCGCTGGCGTGCTCGAAGGTGAAGGTCTGCTGGGTTTCCGGGTTGATCTGGAAGTTCTGGCCGTACAGGTAGGTCAGGCTGTTGTCCTGCCACAGCAGGGGGCCGTCGGCCAGGGCGTTGCCGGCCGCCAGCAGGCTGCCGGCGAGCATCAGGGAAGAAAGGGCGCGATTCATCAAGGGTTCCAATGGTTTTCGAGCGTTTCCATCTGTGTGGAAACTTGACTGGTTGGTCATGGCCGCCTGCGAGGCAGGAAGGGCAGGGGGCGCGATTATCGGGAGATAACGCGGTTTTTCAAGCGTTGATGTGCATTTTTTGTTCAGGTGCCGACCGTCGGGGGAATCGTGAATGAGTCCGCTCCCACGGGGAAAGGTGTCCCATCAACCCCGGACAAAAAAATCCCCCGGCGCGCCTCGCGCGGCCGGGGGTAACTGGAGCCGGACCGTCAGCGCGCGTTGATCGGTGCGGTGCTCACGCCGCCGAACGTGGAGCGGACGGTGACGCTGGGGGTGGCGCTGGGGATAAAGGTGGTGGTGTTGTTCACCGACAGCTTCCAGCGGCCATTGCCGGCCGGGGTGGCGGTGCCCAACTGCACCACGCCCCGCGTAGTGGTGACTTCAATGCGGATCTGGTTGCCCTGGGGCCGCGACGTGGTGCCCTGGATGTCCCAGGAAACGCGCCCGTTGTTGCCTGACTTCACGTTGGCCGTGGTGATCGCCAGGGTATCGGCGGCCGTCGCCGGGTTCACCGTCACGGTCACCGTTGCGGTGGTGGAGGTGGCGCCGATGGCGTCCTGCACCTGGTAGGTGAAGGTGGCGGTCAAGGGGGCGTTCAGGCTTGCCGGCGCGATGTAGGTCACCGTCGTGCCATTGGTGCTGACGGTGCCGCTCCCGGCCGCCGGCGGCGTCAGGTTCACCACGGTCATGGCATTGCCTTCCGGATCCACATCATTGGCCAGCACGTTGATCGTCACTTGCGCGCCAGCGCTGGTGGTGGCGGTGTCGTTGGCCACGACCGGCGCCAGGTTCGGCTGCACGGTGAGGGTCACCAGGGCCGGGACGGAGAGGGCGCCGAGATTGTCTCGGACCTGATAGGTGAAGGTCAGCGTCTGCGTCGTGGCGACTTGCGCCGGCGGGGTGTAGATCAGCGAGCCGTTGCCGCTCTGCAGCAGGTTGCCAATGGGGACGCTGCCAAAGTTGTCGATGATCAGCGGCAGGTTGCCGTCCGGGTCGCTGTCGTTGGCGGTCAGGGCCAGGGTCACCTGCACGCCGGCGGTGGTGCTGGCGCTGTCCGGATTGGCCACGGGCGGCTGGTTGGCCGGGCGGGGGAAGGGGCTGCCTTCGATGACCACGAACTCGGTGTCGCTGCCGCCTGCGGCGGACTTCACCGTGATCTTCGCCGGCGGCTGCTCGATGCCCACGGCCACCAGGCGCTGGATCGCACCACTGACCGGCAGCAAGCGTCCGAAGCCCTCGGTCACCATGGCCGGGATCTCGACTTCATCGCTGGAGCGCGCCTCTACCGTCAGCGTCTTGTCCGGCCAGGAGTAGCGGGCCTGGGTGATGTTGACGACGTCGACCAGCGGCTGGGTCTGGGTGGTCGCCGAGGCGTTGGTGTCATTGGCGGTGACCAGCACGAAGGGCGGCAGGCTGGCTGGGGCGACGTCCTGGCCGAAGAAGTGGCCGCTGCCATCGCCGGTCATCTGGAACTGGCAGGGTGACGGCGGGTCGCCAACCAGGTCGAGGCTCTCGCGGAAGCACAGCGTGGCATTGGCGCCGGAGTTGGCGAACACCGAGATCCAGGTGCGCTGGGCATCGCGGCTGTAGGTCGCGCGGTCGACGCCTATCTGGCTGGCGATGCCGCCGGTGAACACCTTGCCGGACAGGTTGAACAGTTCGGTCCGGATGGACAGGCCGTTTGGCCCGTCGATGCGCACGAAGTTGGTGCCGAAGGGGCTGCCGGTCACCCGCTCGGCCAGGTTCGGGTCGCCGATGAAGGTTTCCGTCTCGCCGGTTTCCGGGTTGGTTTCCGTGTACAGCGGGCCGTCACGATGGAGGAATGGACCGATGTTGCCGGCCAGGGCGCCAGTGAAGTCGCCGGGTGCACCGATGCCGATGTCGCGGGTCAGGTTGATCGCGCGCCGGCCGGACCCGGTGACGGTGAAGGTGTCCACGCCGTAGGGGTGGGTGACGGTGTAGGTCCCGGCCACCGGAACCGTGGCGCGGATGCGGATGCGCGCGAAGCTCTGCTGGTCGCCCACGCGTGGCACCTCGGCGGCGAAGGCTGCTTCGACACCAGCCACATAGGTATCCAGCTGAAGCCCGTTGCCGGGGTCGTCGATGGCGGTTTCCGCGAGCATCCAGAAGCTTTCATCGGGGAAGTTGGCGGGGAAGACGATGGGCTTGGTGTCGTCGAAGACACCGGGGGTCGGCAGCAGGGTGCACATGAAGCTACCCGGCACCCGCGAGCTGCGCGCCTTGGACAGGCACAGCTCCAGGGGTACGCCTGGCTCGTCCTGGTACCAGCGCGGGAAGTAGCCGCTGGCGGCGGTGTAGGGTCCGAGGTCCACCGCTGCCAGTTGCGCCTCGGCAACCGGCAGACCGATGAGCAGGCCCATCGCCACGGTGAGTATTCCTGGCCATTTGAACATGACTGCCTCCGTTCACCCGCCGGCGGCGGGTGAGTGTTGTTCTCAGGGGAGAATCTGGACTTCTTCGGTATCGGAACCGCCGTTGGCCGAGAGCACGCGCACGGTCGCCGGAGGAATGCTGTTGAGCGGTAGCTGCAGGTGACCGGCGACCAGCGTGCCCAGGCCTTCGAGGGTCAGCGCGGGCTGGCCGGTCTCGTCGCTGGAGCTGGCGTCCACGGTCAGCTGGCCGGTGCCCACGCTGTACTCGGCGCGGCTGATGGTCACCAGGTCCACCAGCGGGGCGGACTGGGTGGTAGCCGTGCTGCCGGGAATGGCTGCAGCGTTGTCGGCAGTGAAGGACACGCTGCCGCTACCGGCGGGGCTGCTGGCGGATTGGCCGTACCAGGCGCCGTTGGCGTTGCCCTGCATGGCGCCGCTGATGCCGGCGGTATCGGTCCAGGTCACGGTGGCGGGGGCCGGTGGCGCCTGGGTGAAGTAGTCCTGCTGGGCCACCCCGTTGGCGCCGCCACGGGAATAGGTGGCGCGCTCGACGATCAGCGGAGTCGACAGCGGCACCTGCGACAGCTTGCCGGAGATGGCGAACAGCCGGGTTTCGGCGCGCAGTCCGTTGGGGCCTTCGATGCGCACGAAGTTGGTGCTGAAGGGGCTGCCAGTGACTTCTTCGAGGATGTTCGGGTCGCCGATGAAGGACTCCGATAGTCCGGTCACCGGGTTGGTCTCCACATAGGGGCCGTTCACCGAGCGCAGGAAGGGGCCGATGTCGCCCTTCAAAGCGCCAGCGAAATCTCCCGGCGCGCCGATGCCGATGTCGCGGGTCAGATTGATCGCGCGGGTGCCGGGCGCATCCACATCGAACACTTCCACGCCGTAGGGGTGGGTGATGGTGTAGGTACCGGCCACCGGCACCGTCACCCGGATACGAATGCGCGCGAAGCTGATCTGGTCGCCCGCCGCCGGCGCATCGCCACTGAAGGCGGCCTCCAGCGCGGAGACATAGATGAGGTCGATGCCGGTGGCGGCGTCGGTGATGGCCGCATCGCCGGTGAACCAGAACGCCTCATCCGGGAAGTTGCCGGGAAAGACGATGGGTTGGGTTTCGTCGAACACCCCGGGCGTCGGCAGCAGGTTGCACATGAACGAGCCGGGTACGCGTGTGCTCAGTGCCTTGGACAGGCACAGGTCGAGGGCGCGGCCGTGGGTGTCTTGATACCAGGCGGCGAAGAATCCGTTGGCCTCGGTAAAGGTTGTCTGGTCGACCGCATAGAGACCGGCCTTGGCCGGGACGACCGTGAGTCCTAGAAGCAGCGGGAGCGCGAGTTTTGGCAGTGCGTTGTGCATGGTGTCGCCCTTCCAGTCGATGAACTTCGCCGTTTGTCCGGCTCCGATGGGCGGGAGGCCCGTCGTTGACAGGGGGAAAGCGCAACTCCCATGCCATCTGGTTCCACCCGCTCTGCCTCGCGGGGATGGCGAAAAAACGCGCACTTGATGGCACGAATGTGCTCGGCGACCGCTGGGGACTGGCTCCCCAGATCTGGGGGGAAATTGGGTAGGGAAATGGGGAATCCCCAGGACTACCGCTCACCCGCCGCTGAACGGTAGGGCCGCGGACGACGGGGCCTGCGCTATAACTACCCGGAGCCGGCGCAGGAGTTGCCGGCCCGGCCGACGGCCCTTTCTGACACTCGCCTTGCGAGCGAACCGACGGTCACACACGGGGAGGTCTCGATGAAGATGGCGATGGCTGCCAAGCCCTTCAATCTGTTCCGCTGGTTTTCCCTGGTGAGCCTGGTGATCATCCTCGTGGTGGCCATTCTGCTCGGCTCGGCGGCAACCCGTTTCCTCATGCGCGAGAGCATCGACCGCGATGCCATGCTCAGCGCCCAGTTCATCAAATCCATTGCCGACGTCGAAGTCATCCACGGCAACTTCTCGCCGGGCCTGACCCTCGGTGAATTCCTCGACAAGCGAGTCGATGGCGCTCGTCTTGGCGTCTCCCACGAACAGCTGGTCAAGTCCCACGAAGAGTTCTTCGACCACATCGTGCGTCTGCCCGATGTGCTGCTGGCCAACGTCTATGCGCCTGACGGGGTGGTGATCTGGTCGACCAATCCGAAGCTGGTGGGTGGGCACTCACTGGAGCGCGCCAAGCTGAACGAGGCGGTCAACAGCCGCAATACGGTGACCACCGAGCATCACGGCCCCGATGCCTGCCCGGCGGAAGACTTCTTCATGCGCGTGCCGCAGAGCCTCTATCTGGAAAGCTTCATCCCGCTGCTCGACAGCCGGGGCGAGGTGCTCTCGGTCATCGAAATCTACAAGGAGCCGGTGGACCTGATTGCCCGCATGAATCGCGGCCTTGTCCTGCTCTGGACCGCCACCGCGCTGGGTGGCGCGGTCATCTACCTCAGCCTGTTCTGGTTCGTCCGCCACGCCTCGCGCCTGGTAGAAGACCAGCAGCGGAAACTGGTGGAAAACGAAACCCTGGCCCTGCTCGGCGAAATGTCCACCGCCGTCGCCCACAGCCTGCGCAACCCGCTGGCTTCCATCCGCTCCAGTGCCGAGCTGGCGCTGGAGGTGGACCCGGGGCCGCTGCACAAGAACCTGGGCGACATCATTACCCAGGTCGATCGCATGTCGAAGTGGGTGCGCGAGCTGCTGATGTCGGCCCGCCCGCTCTCCGGCGACCAGGAGCCGGTGGACCTCACGGTCGCCCTGGAGGAAACCCTGGCCGCCTACGAACCGCAGATCCGCCATGCCGGCATCGAGGTGGACTGGCAGAGCCGGCAGGCGCCCAAGGTGGTCAGCCACCCGGTGCTGCTACAGCAACTGCTGGGCAGCGTGCTTTCCAACGCCATCGAAGCCATGCCGCGCGGCGGCCGCCTGGCCATCTGCCTGGAGCCGGATGCGCGCCGCCGCCTGCTCACACTGACCGTCAGCGACACCGGTAGCGGCATGTCGCCGGCCATGCTGGAGATGGCATTCAAACCCTTTCACACCACCAAGCGTGGCGGCCTGGGCGTTGGCCTGGTGCTGGTGCGCAAGATCATCGAGCGCTTCGGTGGCGATGTCAGCATCGACAGCCGGGAAAACGCCGGCACCAACGTGCACCTGACTTTCAGGGCCACGGCAGGGGGATAACAAGCTATGGGTAACAGCATTCTGATCGTCGAAGACGACGAGATCCTGGCCGACAACTTCTGCACCTATCTGCAGCGGCGCCAGTTCGATGTCATGGTCTGCAGTTCTGCCGAGGAAGCCCTGCCGATCATCGAGGCGCAGCACCCGGACCTGGTCCTCACCGACTATTGCCTGCCGGGCATGAGCGGTTGCGACCTGATCAGTCGCGCCCGTGCCATGGACGAGCAGCTCAAGGTCATCATGATCACCGGCCACGGCAACGTGCAGGGCGCGGTGGAAGCCATGAAGGCCGGCGCCAGCGATTACCTGACCAAGCCGGTGGCCCTGGCCGAGCTCAAGCTGGTGGTGGACAAGGTGCTGGAGGCGCGTCGCCAGGAACAACGGCTGTCGTTCTACCAACAGCGTGAAGCCCAGGACTCAGGGCTTACCGGGCTGATCGGCGACTCCGAGCCCATGCGCAACATGAAGGACATGGTGCGCCAGGTGCTGGCGGCCGAAGAACGCATGGCCGGGGAAGACCTGCCGGTGGTGCTGATCGAAGGCGAGACCGGCACCGGCAAGGAACTGGTGGCCCGCGCCCTGCACTTCGACGGCGCGCGCAGCAAGGGTCCCTTCGTCGAATTCAACTGCGCCTCGATTCCTTCGCACCTGCTGGAGGCCGAGCTGTTCGGCCACGAGAAAGGCGCCTTCACCGATGCCAAGGACCGTCGTGTGGGACTCGTGGAAGCGGCGGACGGTGGCACCCTGTTCCTCGACGAAGTGGGCGAGATCGACCTGCTGCTCCAGGCCAAACTGCTCAAGTTGCTGGAAGACCGCACCATCCGCCGGCTGGGTTCGGTGCGCGAGCGCAAGGTCAACCTGCGCATCATCAGCGCCACCAACTGCAACCTCGAACAGATGGTCCAGGAGGGCAAGTTCCGCCGCGACCTGTTCTTCCGCCTGCGCATCATCACCATCAAGGTGCCGCCGCTGCGCGCCCGTGGCGATGATGTCCTGACCCTGGCCGACCACTTCGTCACCCAGCACGGCAAGCGCTACGGCAAGCCGGGGCTGCGTTTCAGCCCGGAAGCCAAGGCCGTGCTCAGGGGCTACAGCTGGCCGGGCAACGTGCGCGAGCTGCGCAACATGCTGGAACAGACCGTGCTGCTGGCGTCGGGCAACACCATCGGCCCCGAGCAGCTCACCATCTGCCGCGGCCTGCTGGCGGGCGCGGGCGTCACCGAGGCCGCCGCGCCCATGGTGAACGGCGGCCCGCTGGGGCTGGAAGACGAGAACATGAGCCTGTCCGACGCCGAGCGAGACCTGGTGGTGAAGGTGCTGGGCAAGACCGACTGGAACATCTCGAAGTCCGCCCGCATGCTCGGCCTGACCCGCGACATGCTGCGCTATCGCATCGACAAGCTGGGCCTGGAGCGCCCCGACCGTCACCAGCACTGAATGCCCCGTTTACGGGGTTTTCCCCGACCAAGGGCGGGGGTTTTCGTCTGGTGAAACATATCCTCCGAACTAGACTCTAGGAGTCATCGGCCCTAGACGGCCGATGCAGCCTTGGCTCGGAACGTGCAGGGATGCAAGCAGCGGTCAGCCTGGCCGTCGTCCGATCTCCTGACAGGGGAGTAGCCGCAGTGTCGAAGAAAGTACTGATAGTCGACGATGAAGAAATTCTTGCCGGAAACTTCCAGACCTACCTGGAGATGCTCGGCTGTGAAGTCCGCACTGCAGCCAATGGCGCAATCGCCCAGCAGGTCGTTGCGGATTTCAAGCCTGACCTGCTGGTGCTCGACTATCGCTTGCCGGACATGACCGGCTTCGATGTCTTCGATGCCATTCGCGGCGTGCATAGCTGCGAAGCGGTGCTGATGACCGCGCACCCCAGTATCGAAGTGTGCAACCGTGCCATCGAGCGCAGCATCGACATTATCCTCCTCAAGCCTTTCCCGCTGCCCGAACTGGGCAATGTGGTGCTCCACGGCCTGCCCAGCGCGGCAATGCGCGAACAGGAGGCGCCGCGCGAGCAGCCGATGCAGGTGGAAAGGCGCGGTGGCGGCGAAGTGAGCTTTCCGCTGAAACTGTATGACGGCGCCTGGGTGCTCTCCGACCGCCGCCGTCCCGCGTCCAGCTCCGAAGAACCTTTGAAGCAGGCCAAGAAGGGGACCTGAGTTCGTTGGAACGAATCAAGCGCAGGCATCGACCTGCGCTTTTTCTTTACAGGGCGAAAAGTTGACAGATCGACCGACGCGACAGGGCGAAGCAAGATCGTGGCTGCTGGATTCCCAACCGGACACGAGGACTGCCCCATGCTTTCGTTCGAACTCATGCTGGAACACCAACTCCTCAGCCTGGCCATTGCCTCTACCCTGAGCGGCCTTGCCTGGCTCGCCTATGGCCACGCCTGACATGCAAAGCCCCCGAAGGCCAGTCACCTTCGGGGGCTTTTTTCTGGTGGAGACGAGGAGGATCGAACTCCCGACCTCGGCGTTGCGAACGCCGCGCTCTCCCAGCTGAGCTACGTCCCCGGCAGGCTCAAGACTAGACCTGGATTTTCCTGATTGCCCGAGGGGCAGGACGGCGTCCTGCATAGCGATTGAAATCGCCCCCACAGGGCCTGTGCCGATGGTGGGCCGAGAGTCACCCCTCTCCCTCCGGGAGAAGGGCCGGGGGTGAGGGCAACATGCCGACGGGGCCGCTGCGCGGCCCATGGCGAATGAATTCGCCCCTACAGGCAGGCGCCGAGAACGAGTCGACAACGAAACCCCTCACTGAATACTCGACGCCAGCTCGAATATCGGGATGTACATCAGGATCACGATCACCCCGATGATCAACCCGATGAAGGTCATCAGCAGCGGCTCGAACAGGCGCACGAACCATTCGATCCAGCGGCTGGTTTCCTCGTCATGGAAGTCCGCCGTGCGCTCCATCATCTCGCCCAGGTTGCCGGACTGTTCGCCCGCCCGGAGCATGCGCAGGGACACCGGCGTCGCCAGCCCATGTTCCTCCAGCGCGCGGGACAGCGACTGGCCTTCGCGGATGCGCGCGGCGGCCTGGTCCAGGCGTGGGCGCGAGGCGGCGCCGAGCAGGCCGCGGACCATGTCGATGGCGGTGAGGATGGGAATCCCGCCTTGCAGGAGGATGCCCAGCGAGCGATAGAAGCGCGCCAGCTCGTACACCTGGAGGCGCTCGCGGATGGCCGGCAGGCGTTCCACCTGGCGAGCCAGCGCGCGGCGCACGCCCTCCTGGCGCAGCAGGACGACCATCGCCACCAATCCCAGGGCGGCACCACCAAACACCTCGGCCTGGTGCGAGTGCAGGAACAGCCCGCTGTGCAGCAGCACCTGGGACAGCCAGGGCAGGTTGGACCCCAGCCCCTCGAACACCAGGCTGAAGCGCGGCACCACATAACCCACCAGGAACAGCAACACGCTGCAGCCCACCATGAACAGCAGCACCGGGTACACCGAGGCGCTGATGATCTTCTGCCGCACCTCGTCCATCCGCGTACGGTAGGCCACGTAGCGGCCAAGGGCGTCGCCCACCGCGCCGGTCTTCTCGCTGGACTGCACCAGGGCGACATAGAGCGAGGGGAACACCAGCGGGAACTGCGCCAGTGCCTGGGACAGCGACTTGCCCTCATAGAGCAGCCGCACCAGCCCGGCCAGCACCTTGCGCGCCAGCGGGTCGGCCTCCTTTTCGGCAAGGCTCTCCAGCGCATCGATCAACGCCAGTCCGGCATTCAACAGGGTGGTCAGCTCCTGGCTGAACAGCAGCAGCGGGAATGTCTCCCGGCGCCGCCAGCCGCGCAGCGACCAGCCGTTCTCGGCGCGCATGGCCAGCACCCGCAACCCCTGGGCTTCGGCCTGGCGGCGGGCATCGTCCGGGCTCGCCGCCTCCACTACCAGCGCTACCACCCCGGCCTGGGCGCGTACCGCCTTCACCTGGAAGCGCATGGCGGTCACTGCCAACTGGTGACTTCGGCGTTGTCGCCGTCGCCGCCGGGCTGGCCATCCTTGCCCAGGGTGAGCAAGTCAAAATCGCCGTTCTCACCAGGGGAGCGATAGACGTAGGCACGTCCCCACGGGTCCTGGGGTACATCCTTCTGCAGATAGGGACCGCCCCAGCGGGGCTCGTCGGACGGCGCGGCCACCAGTGCCGAAAGACCCTGCTCGGTGCTGGGGTAGCGGCCCACTTCCAGGCGGTAGATATCCAGGGCCTTCACCAGTCCCTCGATCTGCGCGCGGGCCACTTTGGTCTCGGACTTGCCCAGTTGATTGAAATATTTTGGCGCCACAATTCCAGCCAACAGGCCGAGCACCACCAGCACAACCAGGAGTTCGAGGAGGGTAAAACCCTGTTCGGGTCGACGAAAGGTCTTCATGGGAGCCTCCAGTGGGTGTCGCGAGAGGAGGCTATGCAAGAGCTATGCACGACGAGCGGGCGAGAGGGGCGACACACCGCCCATCGCATCACTCGGCACGTGCTTTGCTGACGTTACAGCACTCGGAAACCCGAAACGCATTGGCCCTGACAGGGGAGAACAATGATGAAAGTGCCCACCCTGGTGCTGTTCAGCATCCTTGCGACCACCGCATTCGAAGCCCACTCCGACATCTATCAGGTGGTCTCTGCCAACGGCAGCATCTTCCTCACCAACATCCACCGAACGGACCGGAATCTGGTGCGCGTGGCCCGCGAAAGACCAGTGCTGGTCAGGGCTCCGAACCTCATCCAGCCAACGCGCAAGCTCCCGCGCAGGGCGCCGAGAAAGGCTCCGCGCTACGCCCTTATCGTGGCCCAGGCGGCTTTCGAGTACGACCTTCCCGTTGAACTGCTGCATGCCGTGATCACCACCGAATCCAACTACGATCCCTTCGCCCTCTCTCCCAAGGGCGCGGCCGGCTTGATGCAGCTCATGCCCGACACCGCAAAGGACCTGGGCGTGCACGACGTGTTCGACCCGACCGCCAATATCCGCGGTGGCGCGCGCTACCTCAAGCGCATGATGAGGATGTTCGACAACGACGTTTCCCTGGCCCTGGCCGCCTACAACGCGGGCCCTGGGGCAGTCCTCGCCTATGGCAGCGCCATTCCTCCCTACCCCGAAACCCAGCGTTATGTGCCCAGCGTCCTGGGGCACTACCAACGCCTCCAGGCCGACGCAAAACGACCCCGCTAGTGGGGAAATTCCCCAGATGCGGGGGCGATTTCTGCCAATGAAAGCGTCTGAGGAGAAGGGCAGCTGCGCTGCCCATAGCGATTGAAATCGCCCCCACATCGATTGCATCCGAAGTCCTGGTTTTTCTGTGGGGGCGACTTCAGTCGCCAAGCAGGCCGAAGGCCTGCCAATGGGAACAACCGAGCCGTCCTTCACGCTTCCCCCAGCACTCCCACACCCCAACATCCCGCTCCCCGCTAAACCGGGGAATTGGGTGGGAATCGGGTGGGGAAACTACTGGCCACTTCCCCGGCCTGCACATAACCATCTGAATCCATTGGCTTTCCTGTGGTGGCACAGGCATTGCTCGGACAGTCCTGCCCTCTTTGGCATCCGTGCACCTGATACCGAGGTCAGCCAAGATGAACCGGACTAACCCTTCGAACAGTGCAAACCCCAAATCCCCTGGTGCCCAGGGGGCATCCCTTTACCTGGGCGGTGCCCTGCTGTTGCTGGGCGCGCTCTTTTCCATCGGGGACGCGCAGGCGGCCGTGCGCTGCGAACGCAACCTGGTGGCCAACGTCGTGGCCCTGGACCAGCCGTTGATGTTCAACCGCCTGGGGGCGCAGAACATCAACGGCATGATGTTCGCCCTGCGCCGCGACGTGGTGGACCGCAATGACGTGCCGCTCAACCGGGGCGGTGCAGCGGTGCCCGGCGAAGTAGCGTTGCGTCCGGACAAGCGCCCGCGTCCGCTGGTGCTGCGGGTGGCCGCAGGGGACTGCCTGACCATCAACCTGCAGAACCTGCTGGCCTACCAGACCAACCCGCACAACTCGCCAGACCCGCTGTTCAAGAAGGACAAACAGGTCGCCGACCGCAACGTCGGCTTCCAGGTCAACGGCATGCAGGCGGTGAACGACATCGGCGATATCGCCACCAACGCAGGCCGCAACCCCAACAGCCTGATCCCGCCCGGCGGCAGCCGCAGCTACACCCTGTATGCCGAACGCGAGGGCGCCTTTGCCGCCAGCAGCTACGGCGCCACCTTCGGTGGTGAGGGCACCGGCGGCAACACCGCCAATGGCCTGTTCGCCCAGGTGGTGGTGCTGCCCAAGGGCGCGCGCACCTACCGCAACGTGGTGACTGAAGAAGAGATGCGCCTGGCCAGCACCGGCCGCACCCCAGCCGGCCAGCCCATCATCGATTACGAGGCTCGCTATCCGCAGGCCGCGCCCTGGATCGAGGAAGGCAAGGCCGGCCTGCCGGTGATCGCCATGATGGACAACGGCGAGATCATCGCCAGCGACACCGACGCCGTGGTCATGGGGCCCAACCCCGACGGCACCTTCCCGCAGTACACCTACCCGCTGGAAAGCTACGGCAAGCGCAACCCGGCGCTGCCCAACCGGCTGGAACCGTTCCGCGATTTCTCCTCGGTCTTCCACGACGAGAACGCCGTCGCCCAGGCCTTCCCCGGCTACTGGGCGGACCCGGTGTTCGGCCACGTGCTGGAGCCCACCCGCGACTCCTTCATGATCAACTACGGCGCCGGTGGCATCGGGGCTGAAGTGGTGGCCAACCGGCTCGGCGTCGGCCCCATGCACGACTGCCTGTCCTGCGCCTACGAGGAGTTCTTCCTCAGCGCCCACACCGTTGGCGACATCGCCATGCAGGTGGACGTGCCGGCCAACGTCGGCCTGGAAAACATCCGCCCCGGCGAAGTGCCACCGGAGGGCACCACCGGGGTCAAGGCGACCATGGCGCTGTTCCCCGCCGAGCCGTCCAACGTCGCCCACAGCTACATCGGCGACGCGGTGCGCTTCCGCAACACCCACAACGGCTACGAGCAGCACGTGTTCCACCTGCACGGCCACCAGTGGCTGTTCAACCCCAATGACGACAACTCCGACTACATCGACGCCCAGGGCATAGGGCCGGGCTCTGGCTACACCTACGAGATCGCCAACGGCGGCTCCGGCAACCGCAACCGCACCTCGGGCGATGCCATCTACCACTGCCACTTCTACCCGCATTTCGCCCAGGGCATGTGGGCCATGTGGCGCATCCACGACGTGTTCGAGGAAGGCACCCGCCTGGCCGTATCGGAAGAGGGCGACGACGGCTTCCACAAGAAGCCCTTCGAGCTGCGCAGCGGCTTGCCGGCAACCGGCGCCCGCGCCCTGCCGGATGGCGAAATCGTCGCCGGCACGCCGATTCCCGCCATCGTCCCGCTGCCGGGCAAGGCCATGCCGCCCATGCCGGGCAAGGTGGCCGTTGTGCCCAAATACGGCGAAACGCTCGTGGCCGACGATGACGACGAACACGAAGAAGGCGACGACGATTCCACTCACGAAGCCGAACGCCAGGCCGTGGGCTCCGTCGCCCTGGTGGACCGCAGTGAAGCCAACCGCAACGCCGATGGCACCCTGAAGAACCCCGGCTTCCCGTTCTGGATCGGTGGGATCGAAAAGACCGTTGGCCAGCGCCCCAGCACCCCGCCACTGGACATGCTCGACAGCGCCAAGGCCCAGAGCCTGCGTGATTCGGGCAAGGCCCTGTGGGCCAACATCGACCCGGCCCAGGCCGGCGGCTGGGACGGTGGCCTGCCGCGCCACACCCTCGACGGCGTGTCCGCTGGCGGTGAGGCGGAAGTGGTCACCAGCGCCCTGGACTTCTCCAAGGTGGTCCACCGCGCCAAGGCCGTGTTCCTGCCGGAGGAGGGCACTGACGTCGAACAGTCGGTGATGGCCTTCCACGCCAAGGCCAGCCACCCGAGCTTCGCCGTGCTGCCCGGTGGCGCCGTGCAAGCCAGGGACTTCCGCACCAACGGCGCTTTGCCGGTTCCCGGCGCGCCCTACTACGAGCCCTGCATGGACGACACCGGCAAGCGCCTGACCCAGGCTTCTTCGCTGGGTCGCTACAACAGTGGCGACACCCTCAATGGCCAGTCCTTCACCGGCAGCTCGGCGTTCACCGCCGACCGCCCCCGCGTCTACAAGGGCGCCAATATCCAGTTCGACGCGGTGTTCAACAAGGTCGGCTACCACTTCCCGCAGACCCGCATCCTCGCCCTCTGGGAAGACGCCTGGCCGGTGATCACCAAGCAGCAGCCACCGGAGCCGCTGGTGATGCGGATGAACACCTTCGACTGCACCATGTACCAGCACACCAACCTGATCCCCTCGGTGTATGAACTGGATGACTACCAGGTGCGCACGCCCACCGACATCATCGGCCAGCACATCCACCTGCCGAAGTGGGACCTGACCGCCTCCGACGGCTCGGCCAATGGCTGGAACTACGAGGACGGCACACTCTCGCCGGCCGCCGTTGTGGAGCGCATCCACGCCATTCGCGAGTACAACCACTGCACCGAGGCCGATGCCCGCGATGGCAGCACGGAGTGCCCGGTGGCCAGGCAGCACCCGTACTTCGGCCAGTTCGGCCGGACCGATTGGCTGGGTGCCCGCACGACCCTGCAACGCTGGTTCGCCGACCCGCTGGTCAACACCTACAACGTCGACCGTGGCCTGGGGAACATCTTCACCCACGACCACTTCGGTCCGTCCACCCACCAGCAGGTCGGCCTCTACGCCACCGTGCTCACCGAACCGGCCGGCTCCAGCTGGTACCACGCCGAGACCGGCCAGCCGCTGGGCAGCGGTCGGCAGGATGGCGGCCCGACCTCCTGGCAGGCGGTGATCGCCACCGGCGACCTGGACGGCGACGGCAAGAACGACAGCTTCCGTGAGTTCTTCATGGAGTACAGCGACTTCCAGCATGCCTACGAGGCGGGCGTCTACGTCGGTGCCGGTCCTGATGGTGTCCCGGATGCGGGCGCCTACCCGACTTCCATGGACAGTTTCCGCTACGCCATCAACCCGCCCGTGCGCCAGTCCGGTTCGAACCTCTTCGAGTCGGTGCGCGAGGCCGCTGGCGGGCAGGTCCTGGGCTGCCCGAGCCGTCCCTGCCCACAGGCCATCTCAGTGGATGACCCCGGCATGTTTGTCGTGAACTACCGCAACGAGCCCGTGGCCCTGCGCGTCTTCGACCCCAACAAGGTGGCCCCGGACGGCAAGCCCGGCATGCAGGCCGACGGCCTGGCGGGCGATCTTGCCTATGCCCTGCAGACCCGCACCGACCGCGCCATCCCGGCGTTGAACCTGGCGCCCAGCGCCATCAGCTCGGCCTCCGGCCCCACCGGTGCCAGTACCGTTTTCCCACCGCACATCAACCGCGCCGGCGACCTGCCGGGTGATCCCTTCACCCCGATGCTGCGAGCCTACTCCGGCGACAATGTGCGCCTGCGCATGCATGCAGGCGGCCATGAGGAGGAGCACAACGTCACCCTGCACGGCGTGAAGTGGCTGCATTCGGGCACCGGCTTCGGCAACAGCGGCAACTCGGGCTGGAAGGCCTCGCAGATGGTCGGTATTTCCGAGCAGATGGGCTTCGTTGCCCCGGTGGCCATGATGTCCGGCAATACCGTCCTCGACGCCGCCGACTACCTGTACAACCTGGACGCTTCCATCGAAGGCTACTGGAACGGCATCTGGGGCGTGATGCGCAACTACACCCAGCCGCGCAACGACCTCTTCGCCCTGCCCAACAACCCGCGCCCGGTGTCCTCACGCAACACCACGCAATTCGATGGCGTGTGCCCGCGTACCAGCCCCAACCCCAATGGCATTGGCACCCGCACCACGGTGCAGCGCAACTACGAGGTGGTCGCGGTACTCGCCAACGACGTCCTGCCCAACGCGCTGGGCCTGACCATTGGCGACCCGGCCGGCGACGGCCAGCATGCCGGTGGCCCGCTCAATCCGCAGGGCGGCACCCTGGTGTTCAACCCGCGGCCGGTGACCATCCCGCAGGTCACGGTGGTGGATGAGGAAGATGGCGAGGTGTTCACCATCGGCGGCCAGTCCGGCCCGCTGCATGACCCCACCGCCATCCTCTACGTGCGCAAGGCGGACCTGGACCCATCCACCGGCAAGCTGAAACCCGGCGTCCCGGTGGAACCCCTGGTGCTGCGCGCCGCGGCTGGCGACTGCGTGAACATCACCCTGGAAAACCGCCTGCCGCAGGTGATGCCCGACCTGCCCACCTACGCCGTGATGCAGGGCCTGGTGAAGCGCGACCGCAACAGTGCCAAGGGCTCCACCACCTTCAACAACAACATGATGCGACCCTCCAGCCATGTGGGCCTGCATACCCAGTTGCTGGCCTACGACATCACCAAGTCGGACGGCTTCAACGTCGGCATCAACCCGGTGCAGACCGTCGAACCGCGCGGTGCGGCGGGCGGGGCCTGGCCGTCCAAGGCGTACAAGTTCTACGTCGGCCACCTGGAGCGTGAAGGCAAACCGGTGACCCAGCTCGGCCGCAGCGTCGACAACATCACCGCGACCCCGGTGGAATTCGGCGGCTTCAACCTGCTGCCGGCCGACCCGGTCAAGCAGGGACAGAAAGGCCTGTCCGGCGCCATGAGCATCGCCCCCCTGGGTGCCACCTGGACCGAAGACGCCAGCTCGCGCGCCGCCGCCACCGTGACCCCGCTGTCCGGCACGCCGTACCGCGACTTCTCGCTGGTGCTGCACAAGTCGCTGAACATGCGTTGGGCCAGTGGCCGGCCGGTGGAAAACATGGCCTCCGAAGGCTTCGGCATCCCGGCCGATCCCAAGGACAACTCCGGCATGGCGGTGAACTACCGGAGCGAGCCCTTGTGGTACCGCTTCGCCAAGGCCCCGGATGCGCCCTTCGGACACGCCCAGGGGCAAGGCTGGGGCGATGTGCCCGACGCGCACATGGCCTACAGCAACGAGCTGGTGGGCGGCGACCCGGTGACCCCGATCCTGAAGGTTAAGCCCGGCCAGCCGTTCCGCACCCACGTGACCATGCCCTCCGGCGGCAGCCGTGGCATGACCTTCCAGCTCGATGGCCATGTGTGGGCGTTCAACCCCTTCCTCTCGGAGAAGATCGACCAGTGGGGCTACCCGCAGAAGAACGCCGGCATCGGCTCGCTACGCTTCGGCCTGAACCCGGCGGCCCTGTACATCGGCGCCCAGGAGAGCGTGCTGCCGGCGGCGCACTTCAGCCTGTCGATCCCCAGTGCCGGTGGCGCCAACGGCGTGCCGGGGGATTACCTGTACCGGGACTACGCCGCCTTCGGCAACGTCGGCGGGGTCTGGGGGCTGTTGCGGGTGACTAGCGAGCCGTAGGGAGCAGATCAAACCCAACGGATCCGTAGGATGGTGTTGAGCGAAGCGATACCCATCATCGGAGCTCACCAAAACACTGAAATCGCAGGCCAGGCATGGCCTGCGATTTTCTTTTTCGGGGGGCAGGACTGCGTCCTGCATCGCGAATAAATTCGCCCCCACAGGATTGTGCCCAGACTGAACGCCGGCACGGACAGCCCCCTCTCCCTCTGGGAGAGGGTTGGGGTGAGGGTAGTGTCAGGCTGTATCGCACTCGCCAACTCAGCGTTCCCCAAAAGAGGGGGAAATGGGTGGGGAATATTCCGATGGCGATCCTTCTCCTCGTTCGCAACCTATTGAGTTCAATGATCTTTCCCGGCTGGCACAGGCATTGCTCCTGCATCAGGGCGAGGTCCAGACGAGGGGAAGGACATCAGATGAAAGCCCTGCACAAAGCTTCCAGCCTGCTGCTCTCCGGTCTGCTGGCTGTCCATCTGTCCGCCGCCGAAGCACCTGCCGGCGCTTCCCAGCGCCTGGTGCGCGACGGCGTGGCCATCGAGTTCGAGGCCCGGCCGCTGGGCAGCAACGGCGTGCTCACCGAAGGCATGTTCGCCGATATCCGCCTGCGCCTCACGGATGCCAACACCGGCCAACCCCTGGCGGGGCAGGTGCCGGGTGCCTGGCTCGACCAGGCGCTGCCGGAAGGCCAGGCGGACCAGTGCAAGGTGCGCATCGGCACCTACCTCAAGGGAGTGCTCAGTGCCCGTCCGCTGGTGGACCTGAACAGCTACTACCTGGTGGTGATGAACAAGGATTCCGCGCTCACCGTGATCGACCCGGTGACCTCGGTCGGCGGCATCACCAGCACCCTCACTCGCATTGCCCTGAAGCGCCCGCCGATGGACTGGGCCGCCAGCGCCGATGACCGCCTGCTCTACGTCTCCATGCCCAGCGCGGGCGAGGTCGCTGTGGTGGACACCAGCGAGTTCAAGGTGCTGGGCAACCTGCCCGCCGGCCCCGAGCCGGTGCGCGTGGCGCTGCAGCCGGACGGCCGCTACCTGTGGGTCGGCAACAATGCCCGGCGTGGCGAAGAAGGTGGAGTCACCGTGATCGACACCCAGACCCGCAAGACCGTGGCGACCCTGGCCACCGGCGGCGGCCACCACGAAATCGCCTTCAGCGCCGACTCGCGCCATGCCTTCGTCAGCAGCCGCGAGGCCGGCCGGGTGACGGTGGTGGACATTGCCACACTGAAGAAGCTGAAAGACATCGAAACCGGTCCCAGCCCACTGTCGCTGGCCGTCTCACCGTTGTCCGGCGCGCTCTACGTCAGCGACGGCAAGGCCGGCAGCATCACCGTGATCGACGCCCGCAGCCTCAAGGTGCGCAAGGTGATCGAGGCTGGCCAGGGCCTGGGGCCGCTGCGCTTCACCCAGGACGGTCGCTTTGGTCTGGCGTTGAACAGCCTGGACGACCAGGTGCTGGTGCTGGACGCCGGCAGCGACGAAATCGTCCAGCGCGCCGAGGTCACCGCCGAGCCCTACCAACTGGTGTTCACCCGCGCCTACGCCTACGTGCGCGGCCTGGCCTCGCCCAAGGTGAGCATGATCAACCTGGAGTCCCTGGGCACCGGCAAGCAGCTCATCGTCCAGGCCTTCGAGGCCGGTCCGGCGGCGCCCAAGCTGGCCGGCGACCTGCCGCTGGCCGACAGCCTCAGCCAGGCCCGCGATGAGGGTGCGGTGTTCGTGGTCAACCCGGTGGACAACACCACCTACTTCTACATGGAAGGCATGAACGCCCCCATGACCGGCTACCTCAACCGGGGCCACACCTCCCGTGCCGCGCGGGTCATCGACCGCAGCATGCGCGAGGTGGAGCCGGGCCTGTTCAGCAGCCGGATCAAGCTGCCGGCGCCGGGCAGGTTCGACCTGGCGGTGATGCTCAATCAGCCGAAGATCGCCCATTGCTTCAGCGCCGAGGTCCAGCCCAACAAAGCCTTGGTCGCCCAACGCAGCAAGCCACGGGTGGAATTCCTCATCGACCAGCTGCAGGTGACCGTGGGCGCCACCGCCCAGTTGCGTTTCCGCATCCTCCAGGGCAACGCCGACCAGCCGAAGGCCGGTATCGCCGACCTGCGGGTGCGCTACTTCCAGGCGCCGGCCTCGCGCCCCCATGAGGTGGCGGCGGTGGAAGTGGGCGAGGGGGTCTATGAGGCGCCCATCGAGACGCCACAGGCCGGCGCCTACTACCTGCACGTGGGGTCGGCCTCCCTGGGCATGCCCTTCGGCTCGCAACCCTACGCCAGCCTGCGCGCCGTCGCGGCCCAGGCCCGGAACAACCCCTGAGGAGCACGCCATGGAACCCCTGAAGTCAGGCATCGCCGCACTGCTCGCCCTGGGCCTGATGGCCGGGCCGGCGCTGGCGGACCACAGCCCGGAAGAACATGCAGCGCACATGGCAGCACTGGCTGCCGATCCCCATGCCCAGCACCAGGGACCTGCCAGCACTCAGTCAGGCGCCCAGGTGGCTTTCGCCGATGTTCCGCTGCTGGACCAGGATGGCCGCGAGCTGCGCCTGAAGGACGACCTGGTGGGCGACCGCATCGTCGTCATGGGCTTCGTCTACACCAGCTGCACCACGGTCTGCCCGGTGATCTCGGCGATCCTGCAGAAGCTGCAGAAACAACTGGGCGAACGCGCTGGCCGCGACGTGCAGCTGATTTCCCTCAGCATCGACCCGCTGCGCGACACCCCCGAACGCCTCCACGACTACGCCGGGCGCTTCGACGCCGGCCTGGGCTGGCGCTGGCTGACCGGCAGCAGCGAAGCGGTGGCCGACACCCTCAAGGGCCTTGGCACCTGGACTGCCAACTACCAGGACCACCCGCCGCTGATCATGGTGGGCGATGGCCGCACCGGTCAGTGGACCCGCTTCTATGGCTTCACCGATCCCGCCGTGCTGATGGCGCGGGTCGACGAACTCAGTGCCGCCCGCGAACACAGCGGCCACGACGCACTCGCCCAGGAGACCCATCCATGAAGCGCCTGCTCCCGCTCGTCCTGGCCCTGGCAATGGCCAGCGGCGCCAGTGCCCACGAAGGCCATACAAGCCAGCAGGCCGCACCAGCCAACGCGCCCGCCGCCCAAACCCTGAAGGCCGGCGGCACCACGGACGCGCAGACCTACTTTACCGATACCCTGCTGCGCGACCAGAACGGCCGTGAGGTGCGCTTCTACAGCGACGTGCTCAAGGGCCGGCTGGTGATGCTCAACGTGATCTTCACCCACTGCAACGACGCTTGCCCGCTGATCACCCGCAAGCTCAAGGAAGTGCGGGACGCCATGGGCGAGGACCTGGCGAAGCAGGTTTATTTCATCTCCCTGTCCAGCGATGCCGAGAACGACACGCCGGACGTGCTCAAGGCCTTCGCCGCCAAGCACAGAGTGGATTCGCCCAACTGGATCTTCCTGACCGGCGACAGGGCCAACATGGACCGGGTGCTGGCGCGCCTGGGGCAGTTGGGGGAAAGCCCCGAAGCCCATTCCACCCTGCTGATCGCCGGTGATGTGCCGAACAAACGCTGGAGCAAGATCCGCCCCGATGCGCCGGTGAACGCCATCGCCCAGCGCCTGCAGTTGATGACCATGCCCGTGGCTGGACGCTGAAGGTGGCGGCCATGTGGCGGGCGCTGTTGCTGGTTGCGTTCCTCGCTCAGGCGGGCGGAGCCCTGGCGTTGGAGCTGAGCCCCGAAGAGGCGGCTGGCCGGCGCATCTACCTGGAGGGCGTGGGCTCGGCCAACGGCGAGATCAGCGCGCGGGTCGGTGCCGCCGACACCCTGGTGCCGGCGGCGCTGATGCCCTGCGCCAATTGTCACGGCGCCGATGGCCGGGGGCGGCCGGAAGGCGGTGTGCGTCCCCCGGACATCACCTGGCGGCGGCTCGCCTTGCCTTACGGCCAGATGCAGGCCAGCGGCCGCAGCCACGGTCCCTACGATGACGGCGCACTGGCCCGCGCCGTGAGCGAGGGAGTCGACCCCGCCGGTAACCGGCTCGATCCGGCCATGCCGCGCTTCGTCATGTCCCTGCGTGACATGGCCAGCCTCTCCGCCTACCTCAAGCGGCTGGAGGAGGACCGCGACCCCGGCGTGGAGGAGGGTGAACTGCGCCTTGGCACCCTGCTGCCGACCCGTGGGCCGCTGGCGGAACTGGGGCACACGGTGGAGGCGGTGCTGCGCGGCGCCCTGGCCCAGGTCAACGATGCCGGTGGCATCCATGGCCGGCGACTGACGCTGGTGGTGCGCGACTCCAGTGCGGACCTGCAGGCGACGAAACGGGCGCTGGATCAGTTGCTGGGCGAGGACCGGGTGTTCGCCTTGCTGGCGCCCATGGTGCCGGCGCTGGGTGACGAGCTCTCCGAGCGGATCGGTGCGGCGGGTGTACCGCTGGTGGGGCCACTTGCGCTGTTCGACGAAGCCAGTGCCAACCCCCTGGTATTCAACGCCCTGCCGGGATTGCGCGAACAACTCTTCGCCCTGGCCGGCTACGCCAGCAGCGACCTGGGGCTGAAGCAGCCGGAAGCCCTGGTGGCCTATCCCGGCGATGCTCATCAGCAGGTTTTGGCCGAAGACCTGGCGCTGCGCCTGATGGACCAGGGCTGGTCGCGGGTACGCCTGCTGGGCTACGACACCAACAACGGGGACAGTGTCCTGCGACATGCCGCCAAGGGTGCCCAGGGCGTGTTCTTCCTTGGCCAGTCGGAGGCCTTCGCGCGGCTCGCCGACCAGCTCCAGGCAGCGAACCTGTCGCCGTACCTGTTCGCCGCCTCGTCCCAGGTGGCCAGCAGCGCCCTGCGCATCCCGCCACGCTTCTCCAGGCGGTTGTTCCTCGCCTATCCCTTCATGCCCGCCGACTGGACGCCAGAGGGCGAGGCAGCCCTGTTGGAGATTCGGCGCAGTCAGGGGCTCGGCAGCCAGGACGCGGTACTGCAGGTCGGTGCCTACTGCGCCACGGTACTGCTAAGCGAGGGGCTCAAGCGGGCGGGACGCGACGTCAGCCGCGACAAACTGGTCAGCTCCCTGGAAGGCCTGCACGGATTCCGTACCGGCCTGACCCCGGCCCTGAGTTTCGGTCCGGGGGAGCGCACGGGCCTGGCTGGCGCCCACATCGTCACCGTGGACCTGCGCGACCGGAGCTTTCGGCCCCTGGGCCGGTTCATCAAGGTGGACAAGCGACTCTAGGGGAGGACAGCGCATGAACGGGAATCCATGGCTCGGGCTGGTCATCGGCCTGCTCACGCCCCTGGTGCTGGCCGGGGAAACCGGCATCGCCGCGCGGGTCAACGGCGCCGATATCAGCAACTTCCGGCTGGAGCGGCATTTCGCCGACTACCTGAAGATCCAGGGTCGCCAGGTGGGCGCCATCCGCAGCCCGGTGGCCTACAAGCGCCTCAAGCGCGAGGCGTTGCAGCAGCTGATCGACAAGGAGCTGCTGTGGCAGGAAGCCGGGCGTCTCGGGGTGACGGTGTCGGATGAGGAGATCAGCGCCAGCCTGGCGGAGATGAAGGCCGCTTTCGCCGATACCCAGGGCTTCGACCGTGCCCTGGCAGAAGCCGGTTTCGACGAGGCCGGCTACCGCGACTACCTGCGCCACGAACTGGCCGCCAGCCGCGTGCTGGACGAACTGGCCGAAGTGCTCCCGCCCGGTGAGGGCGAAGTGAATACGGCCTACGAAAGCCTCAAGCCCCAGCTCGACCCGGCCATGGACGCCACCCGCGCCAAGGCCCTGGTGCGCCAGTACCTCACCGCCCAGCGCATGGCCCAGGGACGCGAAGCGGCGCTGGAGAAACTGCGCGCGAAGGGCCGGGTGGAAGTGTTGGTGGCGTTGTAGGGGCGCTATCCGTCCTGCTTTTCTGTGGGGGCGATTTCAATCGCCAAAGGAGGCCGAAGGGCTCCCATGGTGTTCCGCGCGGCGGGGAATGCCCTCACCCCCGGCCCCTCTCCCCGAGGGCGAGGGGTGACTCGCGCCGGTCGCTCCGTGCCTAGCCGGAAGCACGGTCCCTGTGGGGGCGAATTCATTCGCGAAAGGGCCGCGCAGCGGCCCCGTAGGGTGGACCACGCTTCACCGGTCCACCATCGGAGCCCCGATCGGGCGCCAATGGTGGATGTAAAGAGCGACATCCACCCT
This sequence comes from Pseudomonas sp. BN411, assembly GCF_029871235.1. GTDB lineage: Bacteria > Pseudomonadota > Gammaproteobacteria > Pseudomonadales > Pseudomonadaceae > Metapseudomonas. The sequence continues at coordinate 19,057 of NZ_SSOM01000032.1, read as the reverse complement.
ACACACCGGCCCAGCTTTTCTGTGGGGGCGATTTCAATCGCAAAGGAGCCCGCAGGGCTCCCACCAATGCCTTCCCCCACTTCTGGGGACAGCCGCTGGCCCGCTTCGGCCATTCCCCCGGTTTTGGGGGAACCCCCGGTGGCGGGTAATTCACCCCCATTTGAAATCAGCGACTTAGAGACCCTTCGTACGCGAGAAACGGCTGGCACGATGCGTGCGTATGTCCAAGCGAGGGCGGACTCCGGCAAGGCCGGAGCGCCACGGCCCCTGGAGGCAAGACCATGGACAGCCAACTCCTCGCGCAGCCTGTACCGGAGCGCTTCGATACCGAACTGATGCGCGCCGCGCGCAAACGTTCGGCCGAGCTGGGCCATCGTCTGGTGGATGCCCTGGACGAGCTGGCCGACCTGCCGCCTGATCTGTTCGCCCGGCGCCTGGGCAGCACCCTGCATTACCCGGTGCTGGCCTTCGAGGACCTCAGCCGGGGTATCCCCGGTTTCGAGCGGATTTCCCTGGCGCACGCCTTGAAGCGCGAGTTCGTCCTGCTGGAGCTGGACGGGCAGACCCTCGGCGTATTCGCCGACCCCTTCGACGAAACCCGCCTGGCCTGGATCGAGGAGCAACGCCAGGGCGCGCCGCTCCATCTGGTCCACCCGCGCGAGCTGGCTGCCTTCCTGGAACGCCACGAGGAGAGCTTCCACGCCGTCGAATCCCTGCAGGCCGAAGCCGGCTCGGTGCAGGAAAGCGAGGCCCTGGAAACTCTCTCCCTGGCGCGCATCAGCGAAGACGCCAGCGTGGTGGTCAAGCTGGTCAACTCCACCCTCTACGACGCCCTCAAGCTGCATGCCAGCGATATCCACCTGGGCATGACCGGCAGCGGCCTGTCCATCAAGTACCGCATCGACGGCGTGCTTGGCGGTTCCAGCCGGGTGCCCGGTGTGGAGCTGGCCGAGCAGGTGATCTCGCGGGTGAAGGTGATGGCCGAGCTGGATATCGGCGAGAAGCGCGTGCCCCAGGACGGTCGCTTCAAGATCGGCATCAATGGCCGGCAGATCGACTTCCGTGTATCCATCATGCCGAGCATCTTCGGTGAGGACGCGGTGCTGCGGGTGCTCGACAAGCAGGACCTGGCCGACCAGGTCCACGGCGTTCGCCTGGAGTCCCTGGGCTTCGAGGACAGCACCCTGCGCAGCCTGCGCCGGCTTGCCGCCGAGCCCTACGGCATGGTGCTGGTCACCGGCCCCACCGGCAGCGGCAAGACCACCACGCTCTACGCGATGATCACCGAGATCAACCACGGCGTGGACAAGATCATCACCATTGAAGACCCGGTGGAGTACCAGCTCCCCGGCGTGCTGCAGATCCCGGTGAACGAGAAGAAGGGCCTGACCTTCGCCCGTGGCCTGCGCTCCATCCTGCGTCACGATCCGGACAAGATCATGGTCGGCGAGATCCGCGACCCCGACACCGCGCAGATCGCCGTGCAGTCGGCACTCACCGGCCACCTGGTGTTCACCACCATCCACGCCAACAACGTCTTCGACGTGATCGGCCGCTTCAGCCAGATGGAGGTGGACCCCTACAGCTTCGTCTCCGCCCTCAACGCGGTGCTCGCCCAACGCCTGATCCGCCTGGCCTGCCCGAGCTGCGCCGAGGCCGTGCAACCGGGTGAGGAGGAGCTGCTGCTCTCCGGCATCGACCCCGCCAGCGCCCACCAGTACCGCTTCGTCAGCTGCCCCGGTTGTGGCCGCTGCCGGGGCACTGGCTATCGCGGGCGCACCGCCATCGCCGAGCTGCTGCGCCTGGATGACGACCTGCGGCAACTCATCATCGAGCGCCAGCCCATCAGTCGCATCAAGGACCTGGCGGTCAAGCGCGGCCTGCGCCTGCTGCGCACCTCGGCCCTGGACCTGGTCCGCGAAGGCCGCACCACGCTGGAGGAGATCAACCGTGTCACGTTTGTGGCCTGAGGCCTGCACCGCCGTGCTCGGGCCCCGCAGCGTGGGCCTGTACCGCAGCCGCGGCCAGCGCTGGCTCGGCAGCGTCGACTTCGACTCAGTCGGCGGTCTGGCCTGGCCGGGCGCCGTGGCGGCGCTGGAGTCCCTGCTGGCCGGACGCCAACCCGGCCGCGCGGAGCTGCGGGTGGTCCTCTCCAGCCACTACACGCGCTTCTGCCTGGTGCCCTGGAGCGAGGCCATCAACAGCCCCGAGGAACTGGCCGGTTACGCGCGCCTGTGCTTCGAGGACATCTACGGCGCCCTCGGCGACGGCTGGAGCCTGAAATTGTCGCCCGAAGCTGCCGGCCATCCACGCCTGGCCGCCGCCATGCCGGAGGAGCTGCTGGCCCAGTTGCGCAGCGTGGCCAAGGCCAACGGCCTGCGGCTCGCTTCGGTACAGCCTTACCTGATGGCGGCCTTCAACCGCCACCGCGCCGCCCTGGTGCTGGACGACTTTCTCTTCCTGGTGGCCGAACCCGGACGCGGCAACCTGCTGCTGGCCCGTGGCGGTCGCTGGGCGGCCGTGCGCTCGGTGGCCCTGGACGACAGCGACGCCGCCCTGAATGACCTGATCGCCCGCGAAGGCGAGCTCCACAGCCTGGAGCAGGACCGGCCGGTCAATTGCTACCTGCACGCCCCCGGCCGTGCGGGCTCGATCACCGACGCTATCGCCCGTCTGGAGCTTGAACTGCCGGCTGCTGCACAAGGCGACCCACTCTTTGCCATGGCCATGACGGTGAACTGACATGCGCCCGATCGATCTCGACTTTCAGCGCAAGGCCATTTCCACCGTCCCCGGCTGGATTCTCCTGGGCGGCGGGATGCTGATGGCCGTCTTCATGCTCGGCGCCCACCTGCGTACCTGCGATGAACGCGAAGCCCGCAGCGCCGAACTGGAACGCGTCGAGCAGCAACTGCAGAAGCGTGGCCTGCGCCAGGCGCCCATGTCGGCCAGCGAGGAGAAGGCCAGGGCTGCCAGCGTGGCGGAGATGCGCCGCATCACCGCGCAGATGAACCTGCCCTGGGACGGCCTGTTCGCCATGCTCGAATCCCAGCCGCGCAAGGACATCGCCTTGCTGTCCCTGGCCCCGGATGCCCGCAAGGGCCAGTTGCGCATCGCCGCCGAAGCGCGCGACCTGCCGGCCATGCTGGCTTTCCACCGCGAACTGGAAGCCAGCGACGCCCTGAGCGATGTCTCGCTGCTCAACCATGAAATGGTCGCCGAGCAGGCCGAGCGGCCCATCCGTTTCAACCTGCTGGCGAGCTGGGGGGTGAAGGATGCGCGTCCCTAGGCTGATCCTCATCGAGCAGGCCCTTCGTCTCGGCTGGCCGGGCCTGGTCGGTGGCGCGCTGCTGCTGGTGGCGCTGGGCTACGCCGTGCTGGGCCTGCTGCCGGCACGGCAGGCCCTGGCGAACATGGAGCGCCAGCTGGCGGCTGATCGTGGGCAACTCGCGGCGGCAGCCGCCCCGGCGGCCAGCAGGCCAGCCAGCGGCGCGTCGTCGGCGCAGCTGGAGGATTTCCGCCGCAACCTGCCGGCGCAACTGGACGCCACCGGCGCCATCGACCGCATCTACGGGCTGGCCCAGGAGGAGGGCATTTCCCTGGCCCGTGGCGAATACGCCCTCGGACTCGATCCCAAGACCCGCCTGGCGCGCTACCAGGTACTGCTGCCGGTGCGCGGCAGCTACCCGCAACTGCGCCGCTTCCTCCATGGCCTGCAGACACAACTGCCGGCCCTGGCCCTGGAAGAGGTGGAACTGCAACGCAAGCAGATCGCCGATTCGGAACTCGAAGGGCGCATCCGCATGACCCTGTATCTGGCGAGGTGACCATGGCACGCCGTCTGTTCTGGTTGGCTTTCCTCGGCTCGGCCGCCGTGCTGGCGGCGGTTCCTGAATTCTTCGGCGACCAGGCCGAACCCCGCGCCATGCCGCGCGTCCAGCGCCTGGGCTCGGCAACGGCCGAGAACGCGTCGGCTCCGGCCGTGGCACCTTCCGCCGCGCCCGAGGTGGCGGTTCCGGCGGCCGACCTGTTCGCCTCGCAGAGCTGGTACGTGGCACCACCGCCCGCGCCGGCGATGGCCGCTTCCGCGCTGCCGCCGCCAGCGCCGGCCAAACCCACGGCGCCGCCGCTGCCGTTCAAGTTCATCGGCAAGCTGGATGATCGCCGGGCGCTGCAGGTGTTCCTGCTGCGCGGCGAACAGGTGCTGGTGGTGCGCGAAGGCGACCTGATCGACAAGACCTACAAGGTCCAGCGCATCGACGCCGAGCGCATGACCCTGGTCTATCTGCCCCTGGACGTCGCCCAGTCCCTGGACGTGGGGAGTGCGCTATGAAACGCCTGGCGTATTACCTGGCCCTGGTGTTGCTCGCCGGCTGCACCACCAACCTGGCCCAGCGCGAAGGGCTGGACCTGATCGACGCCGGCCAGTTCGAAGAGGGGCTGGCCAGGCTGGAACAGGAAGCCCGCGAGTCGCCCAACGACGTCGGCGCGCAGATGGCCGTGACCACCCAGCGCGCCCGCGCGGTGAAGGCGCTGCTGAGCGACGGCGACCTGGCCCGCACCCAGCGCGATTTCGCCACCGCGCGACTGAACTACGAACGGGTGCTGCGCATCGAGAAGCACAACCAGCGGGCGCTGGACGGCCTGCACGTGATCGAGCAGCAGCGCAACATCCAGGACATGCTGCGCCAGGGCCAGACCGACCTGCGCCGGGGCGATGTGGTGGGGGCCTCGCGCCAGGTGCGCGGCATCCTCGCACTGGACCCGGAACACGACGGCGCCCGCGAGCTGCAGCGCAGCATCGAGGTGGTCCAGGCACGCTCCGTCGCGCCCTATCCGCAGCTGCGTTCGCGCCTGGATCGTCCGGTCACCCTGGAGTTTCGCGATGCCAACCTGAAGGTGATCTTCGAAGTGCTGGCGCAGACCTCGGGGCTGAATTTCATCTTCGACAAGGATGTGCGCCCGGACCTGAAGGCCACCATCTTCGTGCGCGAGGTGCCCATCGAGGATGCGGTGGAGCTGCTGCTGCAACAGAACCAGCTGCACCAGCGGGTGGTGAACGACAACACCATCGTCGTCTACCCGGATTCGCCGCAGAAGCTGAAGGATTACCAGGACCTGGTGATGCGCACCTTCTACCTCACCAACACCGATGCGGCGACCGCGATGAACCTGGTCAAGACCCTGCTCAAGACCCGTGACGTGTTCATCGACGAGCGCCTCAACACCCTGACCATGCGCGACACGCCCGACGCCGTGCGCATGGCCGAGAAGCTGTTCCAGGCCCAGGACCAGTCCAACCCCGAGGTGGTGCTGGAAGTGGAAGTGATGGAGGTGTCGCGCAAGCGCATCGTCGACCTCGGCCTGCAGTGGCCCAACACCTTCGGCGTGCTCAATGACGAAGGCCAGCCGGTGTCCATCCTCGACCAGCTCAAGGGTATCGACTCCAGCCGCATCAGCATCTCGCCGTCGCCGCAGCTGAAGATCAACGCCCAGGACAACGACGTGAACACCCTGGCCAGCCCGGTACTGCGGGTCAGCAACCGTGAACAGGCGCGCATCCACATCGGTCAGCGGGTGCCCATCGTCAGTGCCACCGCCGTGCCGTCCACCCAGGGACCGGTGATCACCGAGAGCATCACCTACCTCGACGTCGGCCTGAAGCTGGAGGTGCAGCCCACGGTGCACCTGAACAACGAGGTGGCCATCAAGATCGCCCTGGAGGTGAGCAACGCCACCTCGCTGCCGCCGACCCAGCAGGGCACCATCCCGGTCCAGGTGGATACCCGCAACGCCCAGACCACCCTGCGCCTGCGTGACGGCGAGACCCAGGTGCTCGCCGGCCTGGTGCGCAATGACCAGGCCAACAGCGGCAACAAGATTCCCGGCCTCGGCGACATCCCCGGCGTGGGACGGCTGTTCGGCAGCAACAACGACCAGGTCGCCAAGTCGGAGCTGGTGCTGTCGATCACCCCGCGCATCGTGCGCAACCTGCCGTACCAGAGCCCCTACGACATGGAGTTCCCGTCGGGTACCGAGAGCAGCATGCGCGTGCCAACCGTGCGCGGCCCGGTGGAGGCTCTCGGCGTGGAACTGCCCGACGCACCGGCGGTGGTGGTCACGCCCACGCCCATCAGCGGGAGGCCCTGAACCATGAAACGCCAGGCTGCTTTCTCGCTGATCGAACTGGTGATCGCCATGGCCATCCTCGGCCTGCTCGCCAGCATGGCCGCGCCGCTGGCCGAAACGGTGATCCGCCGGGGCAAGGAGCAGGAACTCAAGGTCGCCCTCTACGAAATCCGCGACGCCATCGACGCCTACAAGCTGGCGGCCGATGCCGGGCATATCGAGAAGTCCGCCGCCAGCACCGGCTACCCGCCGTCGCTGCAGGTGCTGGTGGATGGGGTGCGCGACCTGCGCAGCGTGAAGGGCGATCGCATCTACTTCCTGCGCCGCATTCCCCGCGACCCCTTCGCCGATGCGCGCGAGGAACCGGCAGAAAGCTGGGGCCTGCGCGCCTACACCAGCCCGGCGGACGACCCGCGCCCCGGCGTGGACGTGTTCGACGTCTATTCACTGGCCAAGGGCGACGGCCTCAACGGCACGCCGTACCGGGAGTGGTGAACATGGCACGGCAGAAGGGCTTCACCCTCATCGAACTGCTGGTGGTCATGGCTATCATCGCCACGCTGATGACCATCGCCGCGCCGCGCTATTTCTCCAGCCTGGAGAACTCCAAAGAGACCACCCTGCGCCAGAGCCTTTCGGTCATGCGCGAGGCCCTGGACCAGTTCTACGGCGACACCGGGCGCTATCCTGATTCGATAGAGGAGCTGGTTGCCCAGCGCTACCTGCGCGCCCTGCCGCTGGACCCGATGACCGAGCGCACTGACCTGTGGGTGGCACTACCGCCACCGGATGGCGCGCCGGGCAGCGTCTACGACGTCAAGAGCGGCGCCCCCGGGCGGGCGCGGGACGGGAGCCTCTATGCGGACTGGTGAGCAGGGTTTCACCTACCTCGGCGTGCTCTTCCTCGTCATGCTGATGGGGATGGCGCTGGCCGGTGCGGGGCAGCTCTGGTCCACCGCCAGCCAGCGTGCCCGCGAGCGGGACCTGCTCTGGGTCGGCAGCCAGTATGCGCAGGCCCTGCGCAGCTACTACCGGGCGTCGAACGGCGTGTCTCAGTACCCCGCCGCCCTGGAAGACCTGCTGGAAGACAACCGCTTTCCCCAGGCTGCGCGCCACCTGCGCCGGCTTTATCCCGACCCCGTGACCGGCAGCCTCGATTGGGGCCTGATCCGCTCCTTCGACGGGCGCATCGCCGGCGTCTACAGCCAGTCCCGCCAGCGGCCGCTGAAGCAGGCGCACTTCCCCGCGCAGTGGGTGGAGTTCGAGGGCATGGGCAGCTACGCCGACTGGCGCTTCGTCGCCGAGAAGGCCTTCATGGAAGGCGCGCCGAAAGGGGTGGCGCCATGAGCCGCGCACCGGTGCTGGCCGTGATCGCGCTGTGCTGCGCGCTGGGTACGGCACGCGCCGATGACGACGAGATCATGGGCTTCATCATCGACTACACGATTTCCCACATCGGCCACGACTTCTATCGCTCCTTCAGCGAGCGCCTGCGCGACACCAGCAAGCTGGATTTCAACCTGGTGGTGCGCGAACGCCCCGATGCCCGCTGGGGCAGCCTGATCTGGGTGGAGTACGAACAGCGCGTGCTCTACCGCCAGTTTCTCCCGCCCAACACCGCCGAACTCAAACCCACCGCCTACGCGGCGGCCGACCTGGTGCTGGAGGCCATCGCCCAGCAGAAGCTGCAGCGCCTCCTGCAAGACACGCACGACATGGAGAGGGACGAGCTATGAACAAGAACAGACTTGCCCTGTGGCTGCTCGGATTCGGCCTGGTCGGTTCGGTCCAGGCCACCGAGCTGGTGTACACCCCGGTCAACCCCGCGTTCGGCGGCAACCCGCTGAACGGCACCTGGCTGCTGAACAACGCCCAGGCGCAGAACGATCACGACGACCCGGATTCGAGCTCGTCCGCCGCCAGCCGGCAATCCGCCCTCCAGCGCTTCACCAGCTCGCTGGAGTCGCGCCTGCTGTCGCAGTTGCTGACCAATATCGAGGACGGCAACACCGGCAGCCTCACCACCGACTCCTTCATCGTCAACATGATCGACGACGGTGGTGAGCTGACCATCCAGATCACCGATCGCGCCACGGGCGAAATCTCCGAAGTCGTCGTCAACGGCCTGCTCCCCTAATCCAGGCATCGACAGGAAGCCACGACCATGAACAGAGTGCTGATGCTGGTCCTGCTGCTCGCCACCCTGCAAGGCTGCGCTCTGCGCCAGCCGATGTCGGCGGATACCGCGGACCAGATCCCGACCCTGACCCCGCGCGCCTCGACCTACTACGACCTGCTCAACCTGCCCCGGCCCAAGGGGCGGCTGGTGGCGGCGGTGTACGGGTTCCGCGACCAGACCGGCCAGTACAAGCCGACTCCGGCCAGTTCCTTCTCCACCAGCGTCACCCAAGGCGCTGCCAGCATGCTGGTGGACGCGCTGCAGGCCAGCGGCTGGTTCATGGTGCTGGAGCGCGAAGGCCTGCAGAACGTGCTGACCGAACGCAAGATCATCCGCGCCTCGCAGAACAAGCCCAACACTCCGGCGAACATCCAGAGCCAGCTGCCGCCGCTGCAGGCCGCCAACCTGCTGCTGGAGGGCGGCATCATCGCGTATGACACCAACGTCCGCAGCGGCGGCGAAGGCGCCCGCTACCTGGGGATCGGCGCCTCCCACGAATACCGCGTGGACCAGGTCTCGGTGAACCTGCGCGCGGTGGACGTGCGCAGCGGCATGGTCCTGGCCAATGTGATGACCTCCAAGACCATCTACTCGGTGGGGCAGAGCGCCAGCGTGTTCAAGTTCATCGAGTTCAAGGAACTGCTGGAGGCCGAAGCCGGCTACACCACCAATGAACCGGCGCAGCTCTGCGTGCTTTCGGCCATCGAATCCGCCGTGGCCCACCTGATCGCCCAGGGCGTGGAACGCCGCCTGTGGCAGGCCGCCGGGGACCAGCCGCTGGAACAGACCTCGCTGAAGAAATACATGGGTGCGCAGGCGTCGATCGAGTAGGGCAGGGCTGCGCCCTGCTTGGCGAATGAATTCGCCCCTACAGGGATGGTGCCTGGCTGGGGTGAGGTGCCAGGGAGCAGGACTGCGTCCTGTTTTGCGAATGAATTCGCCCCCACAGGGAATGTGCCTGGCCGGGCCGAGGTGCCAGGGAGGCAAGGCGGTTCCGGCGCGAGTCACCCCTCTACCTCTGGGGCGAAGAGGCACGCTTTTGGAAGCACCGCTTCCAGTGCCGATGAGCGCCTGAGCGCGAAGCGATCAGGCTGGGGCGCAGGGCCGGGGCCGGGGGTGAGGGTAATTTCCCGCGTGCACACGCTATGGCAGAACTGCGTTCTGCTTGGCGAATGAATTCGCCCCTACAGGCGGGCGCACCGCAGAATAATTCACAAACCAACCTCCCTCACCACAGCCACCTGCTCCACCCCCTCCACCCACCATCTCAGTCGCGCTTCCACTCGCGTACCCGGCGGTAGCCTCAGGCTGTTGTGCACCGGGCAGTTACGCTCGGCTACGCCTTTCTGGCGCGACTGGCTCCTGCCTGCTGGGCTCTGCGTGGTGACCAGGAGTTCATACCGGATGGCCGCGCCTGCAGGTTCGAAGCACAGGCTCACGCTGGCCTGGCCGGGAGCCTGGGGTTGCAGTTGGAGGCTGGCGCTGGCCAGCAGGGCGGCTAGGAGCATGGGGAAAAAGGCCGCCGCCCATGAAGGGCGGCGGCAGAGGGGAGTTACTGCTGGACGACGATGGCGCTGTTGCCGGTGCCGGTCTGGTCGATGACGGAGTTCTGGTTGAAGTTGCTCTGGGTGATGGTGGCCTGGTTGTCCCAGCCCGCCTGGGTGACGACGGAGATGTTGTTCATGTCGGCCTGGGTGATGGTGGCCGTGTTGCCGCCGCCGGCGCTCTGGTAGACCTGGCTCAGGTTCAGGCTGCCGGACTGGTCCATCTCGACGTTGTTGCCGATGCCTTCGCTGGAGCCTTCGGCCAGGTTGTTGCTGTCACGCTGGCTGATGGCCAGGGTGTTGTCGTCGCCCACCTGGTCGAAGTACAGCTCGTTGAAGTTGCCTTCCTGGGTGAAGTTGGCGGTGTTGCGGTTGCCGTCCTGGCTCAGCACTACGGCCTGGTCGGCACCGAACTGGCCGCCTTCCTGGGCACCCTGCCAGTTGCTGGCGTAGACGTTGTTGTCGTTGCCGGTCTGGCTGACGGTCAGGCCCAGGCGGTCGCCTTCCTGGTAGGTCAGGGCGAGGTTGCTGCTGCCGGCCTGGGTCACGGTGGTGGTGGAGTCGGTGGACTGGTACTGGTCGGCCCAGGCGGCGTTGGTGTCGCCGCTCTGGATCATGGTGGCCAGGTTGCCGGAGCCGAAGCTCTGGTCGACCACCAACTCGTTGAGCGCGCCGCCGCCCTGGTCAATGCTGACCTGGCTACCTTCTTGCTCGGTCTGCCAGACCTCGAGGTAGCCGCTTTCGCCGGTCTGGAACACGTCCACCTGGTTGGTGTTGCCCTGGCTCTGGTCCACATAGGCGGTGTTCAGCTCGCCGCCCTGCTGGATACCGATGCGGCTGCCGGTCTGGTCGATTTGCCAGGTGCCTGACTCGTTGGCCATGCCGGCTTGGTCGATCGTGGTCTGGTTGTCCGTGCCGGCAATCTGCTCGGCGTTGGCGATGTTTTCCGAATCGCCCTGGTTGATCTCGACGCGGCTGCCGATCTGGCTGTCCTGGAAGCTGAAGGCGGAGTTGTAGTCACCGTCCTGGGTCACCGTGGCGTGGCTGCTGTCGTTGAACCATTGTTCGCTGTGGGCGCCGTTCAACTCGCCGGTCTGGGTATGGGTGATCTGGCTTCCGGCCTCGGTGTCCTGCACGCCGGTGGAGGCGTTGAACTGGCCGTTCTGGGTCTGGATCAGGGTGCCGGTGCCGTTCGACTGGTCGGCGTATGCGTTGTTGCCATCCCCAGTCTGGTCCTGGGTTGCAGTGCTCGTGGCGGCGTCCTGCTGTACTTCGGCGACGTTCTCGAAGCCGTTCTGGGTCTGGTTCGAGATGCTGTCGTCGGCGAAGGCCTGGATGCTGACCAGGGCCAGGATCGCAGCGGCAAGCGGTTTGTACTGGAACATGGTATTGCCTCCTGGGGATGGTTCCCTGCGAGTCATTCGGGTCGTGAGTGCGCCGTCAGTGCTGGATCACCTGCACGCTCAGGCCGTTTCCGTACTGGGTGATGCTGCTGTTCAGTCCTTCCCCGGACTGCACGATGGTTGCGCTGTTGTTGGCGCCGACCTGGTCGATTCCGGCCCGGTTGTTGGCGCCGCTCTGGGAGATGTAGGCCTGGTTGCCGGTGCCCTGTTGGGAGATGGACGCCAGGTTCTGCACCCCTTCCTGGAGGATGTAGGCCTCCTGGTCGCTGCCGTTCTGGATGATCTGTCCCAGCAGCGACTGGCCGTTCTGCGTCAGCAGCGCGACGTTCGCCTCGCCCAGTTGGCGCACCAGGGCCTGTTGGTCCAGGGGCGCGCCTTGTGGGCTGGCGAGGTCGGCGTTGCCGCCGGCCAGGTCGAAGTTTTCCATCAGGTCCGCCGCCTGCGGCGCGCCACTTCCGAGTCCGAGAACCAGGAGAAGGACGGTGCGCGACAGGACGGCGGTGGTCATGGCCAGGCTCCTAGCGGGGAGTCAGGGTCACGGTGCGCACCGTGCCCGTGGAGGTGGTGATGGTGGCCGTCGGGGCGGCGGTTGGGACCACGTTGGTGGTGGTGACCGCCACACGCCAGCGTCCGCTGGCCGGCACTACCACGCTGCCCAGATCCACCAGGCCGGTGGTGCTGGTCACCCGGACCCGCACGCTGTTGCCGACCGTTACCGAGCTGGTGCCGTCCAGGCTCCAGGTCACCCGGTTGTTGGAACGCAGGGTGAACTCACTGGTGGTGACGGTGAAGTTCTCTGCGGCAGCCGGCGGCGGCGTCACCTGCACGGTCACCGTGACCGGGGCGGAGAGGGCGTTGTGGGCGTCCTGGGCCTGGTAGGTGAAGGTGGCGGCGAAGGCTGTGGTGACAGTGGCCGGTGGGGTGTAGGTGATGGTGGTGCCGTTGGTGCTCGCCGTGCCCAGGCCGGTAGCCGGCTGGGTGAGGTTGACCACCGTGAGCGGCACGTTGCCTTCCGGATCGCTGTCGTTGGTCAGCACGTTCAGGGTCACCGGCACGTTCAGGGTCGCGCCGGTGTCGGCGATGGCCACAGGTGGCTGGTTCGGGCTGACGCTGACGGTGACGGTCGCCGGTGCCGACGCCTTGCCGCGTACATCCTGGGCGCGGTAGGTGAAGGTGGCGGTGAGTGGGCTGTTGACCACGGGCGGCGGGGTGTAGACCACGCTGGTGCTGCCGTTCATGTCCACGGTGCCAAGGCCGGTGGACGGCGGGGTCAGGTCGGTGATGCTGAGTGGGACGTCGCCGTCGGCATCACTGTCGTTGGCCAGCACATTGATGGTCACCGGTACGCCGAAGCCGGTGCTGATGCCGTCGTTCACGGCCACCGGTGCCTGGTTGGGCACTTCTGCGGGTGCACTGCCGACCACGACCACCGGCTCGGTATCGGCACCGCCTGCGGCGGACTTCACCGTGACTACGGCTGGCGGCTGGGACAGGTCGGTTACCCGCAGGGTCTGCAGGACACCCGCCTTGATCATGCGGCCGAAGCCCTGGGCAGCCAGATCGGGGATCTGCGTCTCATCGCTGGAACTGGCTTCGATGGTCAGCGAGTGATCGGCCCAGTTGTAGCGAGCGGTGCTGACTTTCACCACGTCCGTGACTTCACGGGAAACCGAGGTCGGTTTGGTGACATTGGCCGGGTCGGTACCGGTGACCACCACGAACGGCGGCAGTACGGACGGCGACGGGTTATGCGCGAAGAAGTAGCCGCTGCCGTCATTGTCCATGTCTGCCAGGCAGGCAGGCCTCGTGCCCCCTGTCACCAGCTCCAGGGTTTCCCGGTAGCACAACTCGGAGTTGGCCGGACCGTTGGCGAACACTTCCAGGCGGGTGCCCTGGCTGGTGCGCCGGTAGCTGGCCCGTTCGATTTCCACCGGGGTGGCGGCACGGGAGTCGAAGACCTTGCCGGAGACCGAAAACAACTCGGTGCGGATGGTCCCCGCCGGGCCGCTGATCTCGACGAAGTTGGTGTCGAAAGGGCTGCCCGTCACTGTCGAGGGAACGTTGGGGTCACCGACGAACTGCTCAGCCTCCCCGGTTTCCGGATTGGTGCCTGGATAGGGGTAGCCAGGGCCTTTCAGGAAGGGGCCGACGTCGCCGGTGAGGGCGCTGGTGAAGATGCCCGGCGCACCGATGCCGATATCGCGGGTCATGTTGATGGCGCGACGGCCTCCCTTGTCGGCGGCCTGGGCCGGGGTCACGGTGAAGGTCTCCTGGCCGTAGGGGTGGGTGACGACATAGGTTCCCGCCACGGGGATGTTGGCGCGGATACGGATGCGCGCGAAGCTCTGCTGGTCACCGACACGGGGCACTTCCAGGGCGAAGGCGGCCTCGATGGCGGCGGTGTAGACCTCCAGCTCGTAGCCGGCGGCGTTGGCCGGGATGCTGGCCTCGGCCATGTACCAGAACAACTCGCTGGGCCAGTTGTTGGGGAAGACCATCGGCTGCAGGTCATCGAACTGGCCCGGTTCCGGCAGCAGGGTGCACATGTAGCCGCCGGTGGGGCTGAGTGCCTTGGATTGGCAGAGCTCCAGGCTCAGGCCGTCGCCATCCTGATACCACTGCGGGAAGTAACCGGTAGATGCGGTGTAAGGACCCAGGTGGACCGCCTCGAGGGCAGCCTCCGCCACGTCAATACCTTCGACGGCGAGACCCAGGGTTGTGAGAAGCAGGCAGGGCCACTTGTTCATGTTGCCTCCTGGCGCTTGAGCGCTCGGCTCTGGGTTCGCTTAGGGAAGAATGACCACTTCTTCGGTATCACTGCCGCCGCTGCCCGAGGTGACGGTGACCGTCGCCGGAGGGGTGGGGGTGACGCCGGTGATCAGGGTCTTGGTCGCGCCGTCACCGGTGAGCGAGCCGATGCTTGCGCCGCTGCTGGCCGTGGCGGTGAGCGTGGGCGGATTGGTCTCGTCGCTGCTGCTGGCCACCACGGTCAGTTGGCCGGAATTCAGGCTGTACTCGGCGCGCTGGATCCGAACCAGATCCACCAGCGGTGCGCCCACGGTGGTCGGCGTGTTTTCCGGGATGGCGATGCTGTTGTCGGCATGGATGGTGACGCTGGCCGGTGTCGACGGATTGCCCGTGGATTGGCCGTACCAGTTGCCGGTGGCGTTGGCCTCGGTCATGGCCACGGCGGCTCCGGCAGCGTCGTCATAGCTGGCGGTGCCGGGTGGTGGTGGCGCCATCACGAAGACGTCCTGCTGGGCGCTGGAACCTGCTTCAGCGGTGCCGCGCGAGTAGGTCGAGCGCTGGACGATTACCGGGGTTGGGCGCTCCACGTCGGAGAGCTTGCCGGAGATGGCGAACAGGTTGGTGCGCACGTCGATGCCAGCGGGGCCCTGGATGCGCACGTAGTTGGTGTTGAACGGGCTGCCGGTGACCGGCTCGTTGATGTTCGGGTCGCCGATGAAGCGCTCGCTTGCGCTGGTCTCCGGGTTCACCTCGATGTAGGGACCGTTGACGCTGCGCAGGAACGGGCCGATGTCGCCACCCAGGGCGCCGTCATAGGTCTTCGGCGCGCCGATGCCGATGTCGCGGGTCATGTTGATGGCGCGGCCACCGTCGGTACCGAACTCGGCGGCAGTGACTTCGAAGACTTCCACGCCATAGGGGTGGGTGACGGTGTAGGTGCCGATGGTGGGGACATCCACCCGGATGCGGATGCGGGCGAAGCTGATCTGATCGCCTTCTGCGGGTTCTTCAACGGCGAAGGCAGCTTCGATGGCGGCCCCGTACGACAGGTCGATGCCACTGGCTGCATCGGCGATGGCGGCGTCGGCGGTGAACCAGAAGGCTTCCGGCGGGAAGTTGGTGGGGAACACCAGAGGCTGGTTGTCGTCGTAGACCCCCGGTTCCGGCAGTAGCGAGCACATGTAGCTGGGAGCACCTGGGGCACCGGCTACCCGCGAGCTGACCGTCTTCGACAGGCAGAGGTCGAGGGTGCGGCCGTGGGTGTCCTGGTACCAGGCGGCGAAGGAACCGATGTCAGGGTTGTAGGGGCCGGGATCCACGGCGTACAGGGCGGCGGGCGCCTGGTCCGCCGCGACGATGAGAAGGATCGAGGTGGTGGCCTTGGAGAGTGTGCGTTGCATGAGCTTTCCCTCTTGCAATGTGGGCGCCTTGCTGCGGATTCGCTGTGCCACAGGCTGGCTGCCCGGCCCTCCGCAACGAGCGTGCCAGTGTTGCGAAATCGCCTCTCCAGGCCGCGCTGCTCAAGGCTTTCGGTTGTGGCGTAAAAAGTCGCCGACACTGCCGCCGAGGTGGGGGAGTCCCCCCAGAACTGGGTGAATTTGGGGGTGGTGGGGGAGTGGGGAAAAGCCTGGGGAAAACCGGGGAGGCCGCGTGCTAGGGGGCTTGCACGGTGCCTGGGCAAAACAGGCCTGGTTTATGCACAGGCACAAGCGTCCAAGGCCCCCCGGTTGGCACGACGGGACGAACCCATCACGCAACGCATAGGAAGGCTTCCATGAGCGCTCTGTCGGTGATCTGGGATAGGTACGCAATCGGCAAGACCGGCGATTCCCCGCCGCCGCAATTCAACCTGTTGCGTTGGTTCTCGCTGGTCAGCCTGGTGGTGATCGCCAGTGTGGCCATCGGCCTTGGGATCATCTCGACGCGCTTCGTGGTGACCGAGAGCATCGAACGCGACGCGATGCTCAGCTCGCAGTTCATCCAGTCCATCGCTTCGGCCGAAATCCGCCACGTGGCGCTGCCGGTGAGCATGACCATGGGCGAGTTGCTGGACGCCCGCCAGGACGGCCACCACCCGCAGAGCATGCTGGAAGCGCGGCAGCGGGCGCGCAATGAATTCCTCGACCACATCGCGATGCTGCCCGATGCCCTGCTGGCCAATATCTACGGCGCCGACCGGGTGATCGTCTGGTCCACCAACCCGGCGCTGGTGGGGAGGGACATGAGCGGCAACGAGGACCTGGAGCAGGCCTTCTCTTCGCCGCAGCAAGTGGCCACCAGCTACGACGAGGTCACCAGCGGGCGCAGTGAGCAGAAATTCCTCCGCGCCCCGCGCACCCTGTTCATCGAGAACTACATTCCGCTGCTGGATGAGCAGGGCAACGTGGCGTCGGTGGTGGAGATCTACAAGGAGCCCCGCGACCTGGTGCAGCGCATCCAGCGCGGCTTCGTGCTGATCTGGCTGGCCACCGCCATCGGTGGCGGGCTGATCTACTTCGGCCTGTTCTGGATCGTGCGCCGTGCCCAGGGGCTGCTGGCCCAGCAGCAGAGCCAGCTGATCGCCAACGAGACCTTCGTCGCCCTCGGCGAGATGTCTTCCGCCGTGGCCCATAGCCTGCGCAATCCGCTGGCGTCGATCCGCTCCAGCGCGGAGCTCGCCCAGGAACTGGTGGACCCGCCGGTGCAGAAGAACATCGCCGACATCATCAGCCAGGTGGACCGCATGTCGAAGTGGGTCCGCGAGCTGCTGATCTCGGCGCGGCCGCTGTCCGGAGATATCGAGGTGGTGGAGCCGGTGGCGGTGATCAACGAGGCACTGCATGGTTTCGACCAGCAGATTCGCCACTCCGGCGTGCGGGTGGAGTTCCACGCCGAGTCGGCGCCGGCGGTGGTCAGCCACCGGGTGTTGCTGGCGCAGGTGCTCAACAGCCTGTTCGCTAACGCCATCGAGGCCATGCCCAGCGGCGGCCTGCTGCGCATCGAGGTCAAGCCCGACGGCTCCGGCAAGCGCCTGCTGCTGGCCATCACCGACACCGGCCAGGGCATGACGCGCAAGCAGGAAACCATGGCCTTCAAGCCCTACTACACCACCAAGCAGGGCGGCCTCGGCGTCGGGCTGGTGATGGTCAAGCGGATCATGGAGCGCTTTGGCGGCAAGGTCAGCCTGACCAGCCGCGAGCGCGAAGGCACCCGCATCTGCCTGAACTTCAAGGTCGCTGGGGGGCGCAGGTAATGGAACACAGCGTATTGATTGTCGAAGACGACGAGCTGCTGGCCGGCAATATCCAGACCTACCTCGAACGCAAGAACTTCGAGGCCCTGGTGTGCCATTCGGCCGAAGAGGCGCTGGAGCTGTTGCGGGACCAGGTGCCCGACGTGCTGCTCACCGACAACTCCCTGCCGGGCATGAGCGGCCATGAACTGATCCGCGAGGTGAGCGCCCGTGCGCCGCAGATCAAGCCGATCATGATGACCGGCTACGGCAACATCGAGGACGCGGTGCAGGCGATGAAGGCCGGTGCCTTCCACTACCTGACCAAGCCGGTGGCCCTGGCCGAGCTCAAGCTGCTGCTGGAAAAGGCCCTGGAGGCGCAGCGCCTGGAGCACAAGCTGGACTTCTACCACAGCCGCGCGGCGCAGGACGCCGGGCTGGCGGCGCTGATCGGCGATTCGCCAGTGATGCTCGAAGTCAAATCCATGGTGCGCCAGTTGCTGGATGCCGAAAGCCGCATGGTCGACGCCGAACTGCCGGCGGTACTGATCGAAGGCGAGACCGGCACCGGCAAGGAACTGATCGCCCGTGCGCTGCACTTCGACGGCACGCGGGGCAAGGGGCCCTTCGTCGAGTTCAACTGCGCCTCGATTCCCGCGCATCTGCTGGAGGCCGAGCTGTTCGGCCACGAGAAGGGCGCCTTCACCGATGCCAAGGATCGCCGCCTGGGCCTGGTGGAAGCCGCCGACGGCGGCACCCTGTTCCTCGACGAGGTGGGCGAGATGGACCTGGTGCTCCAGGCCA
Source organism: Pseudomonas sp. BN411 (assembly GCF_029871235.1). GTDB lineage: Bacteria > Pseudomonadota > Gammaproteobacteria > Pseudomonadales > Pseudomonadaceae > Metapseudomonas. The sequence goes on along the minus strand of NZ_SSOM01000032.1, from coordinate 1,039 downwards.
AGCTGCTCAAGCTGCTGGAAGACCGCACCATCCGCCGCATCGGCTCGGTGAAGGAGCGCAAGGTCAACCTGCGCATCATCAGCGCCACCAACTGCAACCTCGAACAGATGGTGCAGCAGGGGAAATTCCGCCGGGACCTGTTCTTCCGCCTGCGCATCATCTCCATCCGCGTGCCACGGCTGTACGCGCGCGGCGACGACATCCTGCTGCTGGCCCGGCATTTCCTCAAACAGCACGGCAAGCGCTATGGCAAGCCGGGGCTGCAGTTCTCCGCCGAGGCCGAGCACCTGCTGCAGAGCTACAGCTGGCCGGGCAATGTGCGCGAGCTGCGCAACATGCTGGAGCAGACCGTGCTGCTGGCCCAGGGCCAACTGGTGACCGCCGCGCAATTGCACATCTGCCCGACCCTGGTGGACGAGCCTTCCGGACACTACCGCACCCACGGCAATGGCAACGGCCAGGGCGCCGAGCCTGAGGCCGAGCGGGACATGGTCATCCGGATGCTCGACAAGACCGACTGGAACGTCACCAAGTCCGCCCGCTTGCTGGGCCTGACGCGGGACATGCTGCGCTACCGAATCGAAAAACTGGGCCTGGTGAGGCCGGATCGCCGCCACTGATCCACCACCAGGCACGGCGCCCTGGGCGCCAGAGTTCCCTAGCACTCCCTCTCGCCAGTACGGGAGGTGGAGATCCTTGTGGCCGGGCTGCGATCCTGCTCGCATCGCAGCATCGTCCACCGGGGTTCGGTGCCCTCACACCGGCCCCGATTTCTTATTCCAGGCGCCAGCCCCGCAAAGGGCTGGCGTCTTTGTTTTTGTGGGTGTGTGGCTGGAAAGCGTCGAGCCAAGCTGCTTGCCGAGTTCTGCGGATGTTTCTGGTTTCGCCTTCCCAGGCGAGTCCCTTTTGCAAACGCCCAAAAGGAACCAAAACGCTTGCCCCTGCATCCGGGTCCGGCTTCGCCGGACTTCCCTCGCTCCATCATTGCGCCGGGGGCACGGCGAGAGGGGCCATCCATGGCCCCACACGCCTCTCGCGG
>NZ_SSOM01000031.1 GCF_029871235.1 Pseudomonas sp. BN411 | reverse complement strand
TGGTGTCGGCACCGACACCGCCGTTGAGCACGTTGGCCGCGGCATTGCCTGTGAGCGTATTGGTCAGGCCATTGCCGGTGGCATTGATGGCGGCGGCGCCGGAGAGCGTCAGGTGTTCCTGGTTGAGGCCGAGGACGCGGCTGACGCTGGAGACAATGGTGTCGGTCCCCCCGGCCGAGCTGGTTTCCGAGACGACGTCGGCGGTGTTGTCGACGTAGTAGGTGTCATTGCCTAGGTCTCCGACCATGGTGTCGACGCCGATGCCGCCGTTCAGACTGTCATTGCCGAAACCCCCGTAAAGCACGTCGTTGCCGCCATTACCCAGCAGTTGGTCACTGCCGCCGTAACCGTTGAGCGTGTCGTTCTGGCTAGATCCATTGAAGAGGTCGTTGCCCGAGAACGCGTAGTTGAACAGGCCATTGACGTCCTCTGCGTCGATATAGGATTCGACTGTCAGGGCACTGAGGTTCAGGCCGGTGATCTCGTAGATCTTTGTGCCGAATTCGTAGTAGTTGGTGGAGGTCAGCGTGCCGCCTGCTAGCCCTAGTGCGTTGTAGTAGAAGTTACCGTAGTAGTTCTGGACATATCCGCCAGAGACGATCTGGAGCTGGCTGCTGGTCTGGACGTTGACGTAGCCGTCCCAGATCTGGGCGAGATTCATGTTCACGCCTACGTATGCAGTGGCGGTGGCCATCAATGAGATCCTTTTGTACCCATTCTCGGAGGTCATCCATGGCGTTCGGGTAGGCGCCAGGCTGCTGCGCGAATTCTGGGTGGAAAGCGGGTTGAAGTGAAGGCGCCGTCACGCGTGAGCAGGGCGGGCGGCGATCCTTTCCGATGAGAGGCGCGCAGACCTGGTGATTGGGTACGAGGACGGGTGCCTAGTCCCGCCCTTCGGCGAACTCCCGCAGGGCATCGCCATCCAGGCGGTAGCGAACCCATTCGTCCTGGGGCAGGGCGCCGATGGAGCGGTAGAAGTCGATGGCGGGCTGGTTCCAGTCCAGCACGCTCCACTCCAGGCGGCCGCAGTCGTTGGCGCGGGCTTCACGGGCGATTTCCCGCAGCAGCTGGCGGCCGGCGCCGATGCCGCGCTGTTCCGGGGTGATGTAGAGGTCTTCCAGGTAGATGCCGTTGCGGCCCAGCCAGGTGGAGTAGCTGTAGAAGTACACCGCGTAGCCGATCGGCTGGTCGTCCTTCAGGCAGATCAGCGCGCGGGACGGCGCGTTCTCGGCGAACAAGGTGCGACGAATGTCTTCGACGCTGGCGATGACCTCGTGACCGGCCCGCTCGTAGACCGCCAGTTCGATGATGAAGTCGAGGATCTGTTGGGCGTCTTCAGGCCGGGCAGGGCGGATCGAGAGGGTCACGGGCAATCTCCATAAAGGGTTGAGGCAACCATGCTAGTGCCTTTGCTAGAGTGCATGAAGTACATTTATATCATTGGAAAGTGAAGGTCATGCATTCCGTTCTACGCCGTCTAGATCTCAACCTGCTGCTCGCCTTCGACGCCCTCTACCGTCATCGCAGCGTCACCTCGGCGGCCGCTGAACTTGCCATCAGCGCCTCGGCCTTCAGTCACGCACTTGGGCGGCTGCGGGATGCGTTGAACGACGAGCTGTTCATCCGCCAGGGCAACCGCATGCACCCGACCCATCGTGCCGAATTGCTGGTGGAACCGGTGGCCAGTGCGCTCAAGACCCTCGCCGAAGGGCTGGGCCAATGGGAGCCTTTCGTCCCGGCCAACAGCCAGCGCACCTTTACCTTCGCGGCTACCGACTACACCGCATTCGCCTTGCTGCCGGCCCTGATGCGGCACCTGCAGACGGAGGCGCCGGGCATTCGCGTGCGCCTGGTGCAGTCCGAGCGCAAGGTCTCCATCGAGGACCTGGCCAGCGGGCGCATCGACTTCGCCCTTGGCTACAGCGAGGGGCGTGACCAGTTGCCCGGTGGCGTGGAGGTGCTCGACTGGCTGACCGACCACTACCTGGTCATCGCCCGTCGCGACCATCCGCGCGTACGCGGCACCCTGGACCTCACCGGCTACCTGGCCGAGCGCCACGTGGTGGTGACGCCCTGGAACGAATCCAGCGGCGCCATCGACCATGTGCTGGAGGGCATGGGCCTGCAGCGTGAGGTGGCAGTGCAGTTGCCGACCGTGATGGCCGCGCCCTTCATCGTCGGCAGCACCGACCTGCTGATGACGGTGCCCGGTCATGCCGCCCGCACCTTGCAGCAGGTGGCCGGCGTCGCGCTCTATCCCGCGCCATTCGAGATTCCGCCCTATGCGCTGCGGCTGTACAGCCATGCCAAGTACGCCCGCAGCGACGCCCATGCCTGGATGCTGGAACAGCTGCGTTCGCTGCGCGTCCGCTAATCTTGGCGTAAGACCCGGCCTGCGGAGGGCAAGGGCGTGATCCTGCTGGCGAGCGTGCTTCTGGCCCTGTTGATGGGCTTTGCCGTGCAGCGTGGTGGCACCTGCATGGTGGCCGCGCTGGAAGAGGTGGTGTACAGGCGCCGCTGGGCGCGCTTTCGCGCGTTGCTGGAAACGTCCCTCTGGGTGCTGGGCGGCTTCGTCCTGCTGCGCGCCCTCGATCGTCTGCCCATGGTGCCCATGGGGTTCCCGCTGCACTGGCATGCCGCGCTGGGCGGCGCCTTGCTGGGTGTCGGCGCCTTTCTCAATGGCGGCTGTGCGTTCGGCGTGGTGGCGCGGATCGGCTCCGGGCAATGGGCCTGGCTGGCGACGCCCCTGGGCTTTCTCGCCGGCTTCGGGCTGGCCGGGCACGGCCTGGGCATGACGTCGGCGATGCCGGTGGCGATTCCCGAGTGGATGCAGCAGGTGCCCATCGGCCTGGTTCCCCTGATCATCGCGGCACTGGTGGCGCGGCTGGGCTGGCTGGCCTGGAACCGCTACAACGGCTCGGCTGATGCCTCCCTCTGGTCGCCGCATCACGCCACCATCGTGCTTGGCGTCAGCTTCCTGCTGCTGTTCGTCTGTGTTGGCGCCTGGTCCTACACCGACATCCTCGCCGAGCTGGCCACCGGACGCTTTATGGAACTAGGCCTGCGCGGCCTGCTGCTGCCGGCGATGTTCGCCGGTGCGCTGCTAGGGGGCTGGAGCGCCGGGCTCTGGGAGCACCGCTGGCCCAGCCCGCGCGATCTGGTGGCGTGCTTCTGCGGCGGAGTGCTGATGGGCGTGGGGGCAACCCTGGTTCCAGGCGGCAATGACAGCCTGATCCTGTTCGGCATGCCGCTGCTCTGGCCCAACGCCTGGCTGGCTTTTGCCTGCATGTGCGTGGTGGTGGTGCTGACGCTCTGGCTGGCGAAGCTGGGAAAGGGGCAGGGCGTCAGGTCGTAGGGTGCGCTGTGCGGACCGAGTGCGGAGTGAGGCCCGGAACCGCTGCAAACGGCTGGTGCGCGCGGCGTACCCTACAAGAGCAGGACCAGCTCCGAGCCGTTAGTCAGGCATGAAAAAGCCCGGCGATGGCCGGGCTTTTTCATGAACGGGTAGTTCAGGCTGCGTGGTCGAACGCCTTGCCTTTGGTCTTGCGCTCTACCTGCTTGCGGCAGGCTTCACCGAAGGCTTCGAAGATCTTCACCGAATCGGGGTTCTTCACCGCCTGCCATTCCGGGTGCCATTGCACCGCGAAGAGGAAAGGCGAAAGTTTTGGAGCGTGAATGGCTTCCACTAGGCCGTCTTCGGCACGGGCGATGGCTTCGAGGCCCTTGCCGAGGGTTTTCAGGCCCTGGCCGTGCAGCGAGTTCACCTGAATGGTGTCGGTACCCAGGACCTTGTGCAGCCAGCTGTTCTGCTCCACACGCACGCTGTGGGCCGGGGCGTACTGGACGTCCACCGGGTCTTCAGTGTTTTCGCGGTGGTCATTGAAGCCGGGCTCGGCATAGACCTTCTGGTACATGTCGCCGCCCAGGGCGACGTTGATTTCCTGCATGCCACGGCAGATGCCGAAGATCGGCAGGCCGCGCTCGATGGCAGCACGAATCAGGGGCAGGTCGAAGAGGTCGCGATCCTTGTCCTGACCTTTCTCCGGGGTCAGGTTTTCCTGGCCGTAGAGGGTCGGGTCGATGTTGCTGCCGGCACCGGTGAGGTAAACGCCGTCAGCCATATCGAGGTACTGCTCGAGGTCTTCGGTGCCGCAGCAGGTGGGCACGAGGACCGGTACACATTCGGAGATTTCTACCAGCGGCACGATGTACTTGTGAGTCATCACCTGGTAGTCGTGGCCCTTGCGTTCCTGGGCGCCCATGGACATCAGGACGACCGGTTTACGAGTGGTCTGTTTCTTATTGCCAATGTTGCTGTTGGACATATTTCACCTTGGGACAGGCTCAGCCTATCGTTGCTGTGCAGGCGCTCCAGTGAGGTTTGGGGCTACCTGAGATCCCGAGCACTGCCGGCAATCGTCGGGGCGATTTCCGGTCGGGACCTGCTATATAGCCTGCCAGAGCCGTTTAATATGTCAAACGAGTCCGACGAAAAACGTAAAAAATAATGGCCGATTTTTATCGGTTTTTATCAGTTAAGTGTTTGATATTTATAGATATTTTTATAAAGAGAAAAATATTTTTCGGTTCAGCATCTAAAACGAGTGTTCAGAATGCTGGACTTTGGGGCTGACCGGGAAACCCCGTCCTAGAGCGTCGTTGCCTTGCCCTGGCTGTCCAGTTCAAACACCTTGTTGCGCATCAGTCGCTCCTTGAGCCAGCGCTTGGCTTTGCCGCGACCCTGGCGACGTGGCCAGAGCAGGTCCACGCCCACCAGCCAGTCCGTGTGCGGATAGGCCACCAGTTGCAGCTCCACCAGGTCACCGCTGACCAGTTCACGATGAATAAGCTGGCGGGGCAGGGTGGCCCAGCCGAGCCCCGCGCGCACCATTTCCAGCAACGCCATGTAGCTTTCCGCCTGCCAGAGCTGGGGCGTGCGCAGGTATTCACTGCTGGGCAGCTTGCTGGCGTGGGCGCTGAAGGCCAGGCGGCGATGGGCGTGCAGGTCGGCGAAGCTGACCTGGGACAGCTGAGCCAGCGGGTGGGCGGGGTGGGTGACGTGCACCATGATTAGCTTGCCCAGTTGTTGGAACTCCAGTTCCCGCGGGTATTCCGGTTGGGAGAAGGCGATGCCCATTTCCACTTCACCCTTCTGCACCATGCCGGCAACGTCGCCATACACCGGGTGGCGGACGATCAGGTCCACATAAGGAAAGGCCTGTTCGAATTCGCAAAGCACCGGCATCACGGTGTTGTAGGGCACCTCGATGGCCAGGGTCAGGCTCGGCTCGGTTTCTTCCGTCAGGCTGTCGGCATGGCCTTCCAGTGCCAGGCATCGCTCCAGCACCGCTTCGGCCTCCAGCAGAAGCTTCTGGCCGGCAGCGGTCAGAGCCGGAATGCGGGTGGACCGGTCGAACAGTTCCACGCCCAGATCGGTTTCCAGATTGGCGATGGCGGCACTGACCGTCGACTGCGTGCGCCCCAGCCGGCGCGCAGCCGCCGAAAAGGAGCCCGCCTGGGCAACGGTGACCAGCACCTGCAACTGATCCAGTGAAAACCGCATGACCAACCTCTCGTGAACCATCGATAGGAACGATGGTTATTCATTTGTTCCATCGTGAGCAAGCGGAGATCATTCGCCTCAGCCAGCACTGCCTCCTCGAATCGCTGGGCAACCCACACCCAAAAACAAGAACACGTTGCTTTGCAGGAGTACCCCAATGAGCCATCCCCATCCGGTGGACCAGCTGCTTCCCGTTCGCCAACTCGTCACCTACGGCTTGCAACACGTGCTGGTGCTCTATGCCGGCGCCGTGGCCGTGCCCCTGATCCTCGGCAGCGCCCTGGGCCTTTCCACCGCTGAAGTGGTGTTGCTGATCAACGCCAACCTGCTCACCTCGGGCGTTGCCACCCTGATCCAGACCCTCGGCTTCTGGCGCTTCGGCGCCCGCTTGCCGCTGGTGCAGGCCTGCTCGTTCATCGCCCTGGCGCCGATGATCATGATCGGCAAGGCCTACGGGCTGACCCAGGTGTTCGGCGCGGTGATCGCCGCCGGGGTCATCACCATTGCTCTGGCGCCGGTGTTCAGCCGCCTGCTGAGGTTCTTCCCGCCGGTGGTGATTGGCAGCCTGATCACCATCATCGGTATTTCCCTGATGCCGGCGGCAGCCATCTGGCTGGGCGGCGGCAACCCCGGCGCGGAAGATTTCGGCAAACCCGCCAACCTGCTGCTGGGCCTGGCCACCGTGGCGATCACCCTGGTGATCCATGCGCGCTTCTCAGGTTTTGTCGGAAACCTCAGCGTACTGATAGGGCTGTTCGCCGGTAGCCTGATCGCCGCCGCCTTCGGCATGACCGACTTCAGCCGGGTAGGGCAGGCGGCCTGGTTCGAACTGTCCGCACCCATGGCCTTCGGCGCGCCGGAGTTCTCCCTGACGCCCATCCTCATCATGACCCTGGCGATGCTGGTGATCATGGCCGAGACCACCGGCAACTGCCTGGCCATCGGCAAGCTCACCGATCGCACCATCACCCAGCGCACCCTGGGCGATGCGTTCCGCGCCGATGGCCTGTCCACCATCGTCGGCGGCCTGTTCAACAGCTTCCCCTACAACGCCTTCACCCAGAACACCGGCCTCATCGCCCTGTCCAACATCAAGAGCCGTTTCGTGGTGGCCGCCGCTGGTGGCCTGATGATCCTCATGGGCCTGTTCCCCAAGCTGGGCGCGCTGATCGCCGCCGTGCCCACCCCGGTGCTCGGCGGCTGCGCCATCGTGATGTTCGGCATGACCACGGTGGCCGGCATCCAGGAGCTGTCTCGGGTGCGCTTCGAGGGCACCCGCAATGCCCTGGTGGTGGCCGTATCGGTGAGCATCGGCGTGCTGCCCATGTCCTTCCCGGCCCTGTTCGAGCACTTCCACGGCGCCCTGCGCCTGGTGCTGGAGAGCGGCATCTTCCTCGGCGCGCTCAGCGCCATCGTCCTCAACCTCCTGCTCAACCGGGAGGAGCCCGCCAGCCAGGGCGAAGCTGCCGAGCTGGCCGACTGATTCGCGCATTCGCGCCTTTACTGCCAAGGAGCTATCCATGACCTTCAGCAACCTCGTTCCTGCCGGTGTCAGCGAACTCGACCTGGAACTGCTGCGCCTGTCCATCCGCCTGTCCGAGGAGTCCCGCGAGCGCGGTCGCCATCCCTTCGCCGCGCTGGTGGCCGACCGCAACGGCAAGGTGATCGCCCAGGCCGGCAACAATTCCATGCCGCCGGAAGGCGACCCGACCCAGCATGCCGAGCTGGCGGCCGCCGCCCTGGCCGCCAAGGTCCTGAGCCCGGAAGAGCTGGCCCATTGCACCCTCTACACCAGTGCCGAACCCTGCTGCATGTGCGCCGGCGCGGTGTACTGGACCGGCATTGGCCGGGTGATTTACGCGCTGTCGGAGCATGCGCTGCTCGGCCTGACCGGCGCCCACCCGGAGAACCCCACTTTCTCCCTGCCGTGCCGCGAGGTATTCGCCCGTGGCCAGCGTGAGATCGCCGTACTGGGGCCGATGCTGGAGTCCGAAGCCGCTACCGCCCATGAAGGCTTCTGGTCATGAATGGCGGCATCTCCATCCATGTGGTGGATGTGGCCAGCGGCAGCGTGGCGGAAGGGTTGGAGGTGCGCCTGGAGCGGCTGGAGGGCGAGGCGCGCGAACTGATCTGCGCCGGCCGCATCGGCAGTAACGGCCTGCTCGCCGAACTGGCAGGGCTGGCCGAGCGCTGCCGTCCAGGCGTCTACGAAGCCCGCCTGCGAGTGGCGGACTTCTATCGCGCGCGGGGGATGCAGCTGCCGGAAACACCGTTCCTTGATGAACTGGTCTACCGCTTCGGCACCAGTGCGGCTGCCCAGCACTACCACCTGCCGTTCAAGCTCACCGCCTGGGGAGTTTCCTGTTTCCGTGGCGGTGCCTGATTTTCGCGCTTTTCCGTAGGTTGCGGCTCAGCCAGGCGAAGCCCAACGATTCACGGGGGCCCACGTTGGGCTTCGCTTCGCTCAGACCAACCTACGGCAGGACTACGTCCTGCTTGGCGAATGAATTCGCCCCTACAGGATTGCGACAAGGGATGGCCGGGAGTCACCCCTCTCCCTTCTGGGGTGAAGAGGCACGCTTTCGGAAGCACCGCTTCCGGTGCCG